>JAFQHI010000015.1 GCA_017398045.1 Alistipes sp.
CGATACCAACCGACAACAAATGAAAAACCCTCTGAAACGATGTTTCAAAGGGTTTTGCTTGATTTTGTCCTCAAAACTTTTGGACTTGGAGCGGAAAACGAGACTCGAACTCGCGACCCCAACCTTGGCAAGGTTGTGCTCTACCAACTGAGCTATTTCCGCAAAATATGTATCACCCGACTTTGCAATCGCTCCTTGCCAAGGTTGGGTGTGTTTATCCTTTTGGGGCAAGGTTGTGCTCTACCAACTGAGCTATTTCCGCAATTGCGAGTGCAAATATACGGCAAAAATCCCGTTTTGCAAATTTTTCGCGAAAAAAAATCAAAAAAGGGCAAAAATCCGCCTCCAAGCCCTATCTTTGTATCCATGACAAAAACAATCGATACGCTATGTCGGCTCGGTGAGCGGTTGCAGGCGATTCCGGAGGTAGTCATCCGCCTGGCCGTGGCCGAGAATCCCTGGTTCACCCCCACCTCCATCCGCACGGCCGTGGAGGCGATTCGTCGTGAGATGCTCGAGTGCGAGAAGTTGGAGGCCTGGCTCGCTCCCTATGCCGTGCCGGTTGCGGTGCCGAAAAAGGTCCTCATCATCCTGGCGGGCAATCTGCCGTTAGTGGGCTTTTTCGACCTGTTGTGTGTCGTTGCAAGCGGTCACCATTGCATGGTCAAACCTTCGTCGAAAGACCGCATCCTGCTGGAGCATATCATCGACGAACTTCGCGCCATCGACCCTGCGCTGCCCCTTGAAATTTACAACGGCACTACCCCACCCGAGGCGGTCATCGCTACGGGTAGCGACAACACGAATCGCTACTTCAAGGCTCGCTACGGAGAGCTTCCTACCCTGCTGCGCGGCTCGCGTCAATCGGTCGCTTTGCTGACGGGCGAGGAGAGCGAGGAGGAGCTGCGCGGACTGGAGCAGGATATCTGGATGCACCACGGTTTGGGATGTCGCAACGTATCGTTACTTTTCTTAAAAAGAGGCACGGAGTTCCCGCAAATTCGACCTCAAGCAACGCATGAGAAATACCGAAACAACTACCTGCAAACGAAAGCGTTGTTTCATATGACTAATCAGCCGTTTATCGACCTCGACGGGGCAGTTGCCATTTGTCAATCCGCCTTTTCGCAGGCCCTTTCGGCACTCTCCTACACCTACTACGAAACGGATGCCGAGGTCGAAAAATGGCTCACCGAACACGACCGCGAATTGCAATGTGTGGTGGCTCGTTCCATCAACCATCCGCGCCGTGTCGATTTCGGCCAAGCCCAATCGCCCCGCCTGACGGACTACCCTGATGCGGTCGATGTCGTTGCATTTTTGGAAAGGATTTAGTATATTTGTACAAACATAGACCTAAACACAAAAGATATGTCGATGGTATTTCGCTTCCGCATGCTCAGCGACGAGAATGACCGCTTTGTGCGCGACTACGAGATTATGTACGATGCCACGCTGCTCGACTTCCACGAGTTCCTGCTCGAGGCGTTGGAGTATGAGCCTTGCATGGCCTCCTTCTTCACGGCCGATAACCGCTGGGAGAAGGAGCGTGAGTTTACGCTGATGGATATGGACGACGGCTCGGAGCAGGCTCCCCTGCCGATGGCCGACGTGAAGCTCGGGCAGATTATCCACCGCCTGCGCGACCGCCTGATCTACCTCTTTGATATGTTTGGCGAAAGAGCCTACTACCTGGAGCTGACGGGTGCCTACGAGGCCGAGGAGGGTGCTTCGTATCCGCGCGAAATTTACGCCGTGGCCGATGTTCCCGACCAGTACGACCCCACGAAGACGACCGACACGGACGATGGCTCGATTTTCGACGACGTGATGAGCGAGTTCTCCGACTTCGAAGGTGACGACAGCTACGACGATGAGTATTAAGCGATTGGTCGTGATTGTCGGCCCGACGGGCTGCGGCAAAACGGACCTCAGCATCCGCCTTGCCGAGCATTATCGCGCGCCCATCCTATCGACCGACTCGCGCCAATTCTACCGCGGCCTGGCCATCGGCACAGCCCAGCCCACGGCCGAGCAGTTGGCCCGTGCCGAGCATCACTTTATCGCCAGCCACGCCCTTACGGAGGATGTCAATTGCGGCACGTATGAGGTGATGGCTCTCGAGCGACTGGAGGAGCTTTTCCGACAGCACGACACGGTAATTGCCGTGGGTGGCTCGGGGCTGTACATTCGCGCACTTTGCGAGGGGATGGACGACCTGCCCGAAGCCGATGAGGCGTTGCGCACGGAGCTGACCCAAAGGCTCGAAAAGGAGGGCGTAGCGGCTCTTGCCGAGGAGCTTCGCCAGCTCGACCCAGCCTACTACGAGCAGGTGGATCGGCAGAATCCGTCGCGCGTGATGCGCGCCTTGGAGGTTTGTCTTCAGACAGGACAACCCTACTCCTCACTCCGCACTGGCGAAAGGCGCGAACGGCCGTTTCGTATCGTCAAAATCGGTGTCAATCTTCCCCGCGAGGAGCTTTATGCCCGCATCGACAAGCGTGTAGAGCTGATGATGGCAGAGGGCTTGGAGGCCGAAGCACGCGCCATGCTCCCCCACCGCGCGTTGAATGCCCTGCAAACGGTGGGATACAAGGAGCTTTTCGCCCACTTCGACGGCGAGATTACGAAGGAGGAGGCCGTAGCCCTTATTCAGCGCAACTCGCGTCGCTACGCCAAACGCCAGCTCACCTGGTTCCGTCGTGACGAGGAGGTTCATTGGTTCCGCCCCGATGAGGACGATGCGATTATCGCGTGCATCGAGAGTTGCACGGAATAAAAATTTTTACTACATTTGTCCCGCTTAACGGCAAACAGGGTTGCTCGGATGGTGGAATAGGTAGACACGCCGGACTTAAAATCCTGTGGCCAGTAATGGCCGTACGGGTTCGATTCCCGTTCCGAGTACGCAAAACGCCCCCGCAGGTTACTGCAGGGGCGTTTTCTATATAGTCTTGTACGGCCGATTACTCAAAGAGTTTCTCCACCTTGGCCACCACATCCTCCACATCGGGATTGAGCGGGAAGACATGGCTCGGCTTGAGGTACCACATCTCGCGCTTCGATTTGAAGAGCTGCTCACCACCACCCGTGATGTTGAGCATGATGGTTGCATCCTTCTCCACCTTGCCATCGGCAACCGCCTTGATAAGCGATGCGGTAGCCACAGCAGCTGCGGGATGGATATCGACACCCTCCAACTCCTCGAAGAGTTTGGCAGCCTTGCGGGCCTGGGCATTCGTAGCCACCATGATATCGCCATTCGTTGCCTTCAGGGCATCGTACAAACCACCCATCACGCCATAGGGAGGCTTGCGGTTCGACAGCACCTTGGCATCGATAATCTCCACATCTCGACGTGCCTTGTCGTCATCGTAAGGCAGCATGGCACGCGAATCGGCACGCCAGGCATCGAACATCGGTACGAAGGGGGCATTCTGCGACACGATGAGCTTCATCATGTGGTCACCGAAACGACCGTCCTCCTTCAGGCGCATATTGGCCTCCCAGGCCGCAATGGCACCCGTACCACTACCCACGGCCTGGAAATAGTAGTCGGGTATACGACCAATGGTCGTCGTGGCCGACAAGACGGTCGTCGCCATACCGTCACGACGAGCGATATTCTTAGCACCACCCTCGGCATAGAAATTCTTGGCCTTCAGCGCGAGGTCCGAGAGGTGAATGGCATCGAAGTAGTCGCCACCGGCAGCGCAGGCAATCACCTTCACGCAGGGATTGAGCGGCTCCTCGAACCAGAGGGCATCAAGGTTGTCGTGCGGAATAGCCAACAGCAGACGGATATTATTGGCCGAGCAAACCTTGGCAAAGGCGCGTGCCGTATTACCGGCCGAAGCCACCACCAATACACGCTCCTCCTCCTGCTTGGCACGACCGCAGACCGAATATGCCTCCGTCTCCTTAAACGAACAGGTGGTCATATTGGCACCAATCGAGGGGTTGTAGCCGTTGAAGGTAATCCAGAGATTCTCCAGACCGAGGTGCTTACCGAGGCCCTTACTGCGGTAGGTCACCGGTGCAGCCGACCCCTTCAAGAGGTGGCTTACGGGGAGCCAATCGGCAAATTTATAGAGGCCGTACTCGTCGCCCTTCACCTCCAGTTGTTTCTTGGCGTAGCGGGCGCGCACGAGCGAGGGACATTGACACTCACGGTCGGCCAGCGTCCAACCCTCGTCGTTGAATTCATGACCCGAAGCTACGCAGACAAGCGTATATTCGGTAGGTTTGAAATTTTCCATGCGGTTTCTTTATTTTTTTGTTGTTTAATTGCTTATCCCATGCGGTTTTTGTAGTCCTCGTAGCCGAACTCGCGCACCACATCAATCCGACCGTCACGACGGGCAATGGCAATCGAGGGGTGCGACACACCGTTAAACATCGTCGTCTTGACCATCGTGTAGTGAATCATATCCTCGAAGATGATTCTATCCCCCACCTTGGGGTCACGCTCGAAGGCCCAATCGCCATAGTAGTCACCGGCCAGGCAGCTGTTACCACCCATGCGCCAGCATTTTTCACCCTCCTCGGGGTCGTGCGCACCCAAAATGGCAGGTTTGTAGGGCATTTCGAGGCAGTCGGGCATATGGCAGGCAAACGACACATCGAGCATCGCCGTATGCACACCGCCATTCTCGACCACATCTTCGACGGTCGAGACCAGATAGCCCGTGCGCCACGTAAAGGCCGAACCCGGCTCCAAAATCAGACGAAGATGCGGATGGCGCGCCTTGAAGTCGCGCAAAACGGCAATCAGCTCATCGCAGTCATATTCGGCATGAGTCATCAGGTGACCACCACCCATATTGAGCCATTTGATTTGGTCGAGGTAGTGACCGAAATGCTCCTCTACGGCCTCCAACGCCAACTTCAGATGGTGCGGGCGCGACTCGCACAAAACGTGAAAGTGCAAACCCTCCAAACCGGCCGGCAACTCGTTCAGCTCTTCGGCCGTCACCCCCAGACGCGACCCTGCCACACAGGGATTGTAGAGGTCGGTTTCGACAGGCGAATATTTCGGATTGATACGCAGACCGCACGAAATACCTCGCAGGATAGCCATCGGTGCGAAACGGTTGTATTGCGCCACGGAGTTGAAGGTGATGTGGTCGCTGCATTGCATGATTTTCTCGATGGAGCTGTCGGTATAGACCGGAGCATAGGTGTGCGCCGGCTTGCCATACTCCTCGAAAACCAGCTGTGCTTCGGCAGGCGACGAGGCAGTTGCACCATCCGAGTGGAGAGCCAACTCGGGGAAAATCGACCACATAGCACACGCTTTGAGAGCAACGATGATTTCAACGCCTGCCTCTTTTCGCACGCGGTCGATGGTAGCAAGGTTTTGGTCGAGCAACTGCTCATCCAAGAGGTAGCAGGGCGAAGGTACTTTCGAAAAGTCAATCATCGGTCAAAGGTCGAATTGGTTTCTAAACGTACAAAAATAAACAAAATCGACCAATATTCCCACGCGCGCATACGAATCGCGCACGAAATAAGTATTTATACTTATCAGATAACAACCCCAAATGAGCGGCTTAAGAAGCCGCATTTGTGATTGGATTATTAGCCCCACAACCGGTTTTTGATTTTAGGTGAGAAGATTTTGCAATTTAATATAAAGTAAGCCCTATCGGGTCGCCGAAGTTTTTAATTCAATTTTTTTTCGTAACTTTGACAAACAAACATTAAGCCTAACATATCATGACAGCAACTACGGATGAGATTATCGAAATTGTCCGCAAATGGGCAAGACCTGGTGCCACTATTACTGAGACATCTCATTTATACGAGGATTTATGGATATCTACATCTGATTTTGAGCAGATGGCGAATGAAATCCAAGAGCGATTCGGTGAGAGAATTCCGGTAGATAAGTTCAGTTCAGGAGAGATAAGTTCGGTAGGAAATATTGTGGACTACCTTAAAGCGCAAGATTGGGGCAGTCGCAGTTTTTCAGGTTGTGACGATGACCATGATGATTCCGACACCTCATACGCCTCTGACAATAATACAGCTCCCGCCCCAATATATATTCCCGAGGAGATTAAGGGCTGGAATTGGGGAGCCGCATTGCTGGGTTGGATTTGGGCTTTAGGCAACGGAGCGTATAAGTTCGTATTGCTGTATTTCGTGCTTATGCTAATCCCGCTTGGTTTTATTTTGTGCTTTATTTTATTTGGCATACAAGGCAATAAGTGGGCATGGGCTGCAAAAGATTGGCCGAGTGTAGATGCGTTTAAACGAGTGCAGCACCGTTGGACAAAGGCAGGCATAATTGTGGCCGTAATCCATATAGCAATCGCAATTATAGTCATGTTATAGGAAATCGGCTTTTGTGATTGGGTAGTCAGCACTACAACCGGTTTTTCATTTTAGGCGAGGCCGGCTAAGAGCCGGCCTTTGTGATTGGATTATTAGCCCCACAACCGGTTTTTCATTTTAGAGGTGCAGATTTTGCCATGAACGCAGTTCGGGCTGGATGGGTAGTACTGACGTACGTCCCATTCAGCCCGGACAAGGAAGGACAAAATATGCCCTATAAAATGGAAAACCGCTATACTTCGATGTCAGTGTCAAATAACTCATGCCACGGCAACCCCTGCTCACCCAGCTCGGCCAGGAAGGGATCGGGGTCGAACTCCTCGACATTGAATACACCGGCACCACGCCAGAGACCCTTGGCCCACATGGAGGCACCGAGTGCAGCAGGAACACCGGTAGTGAAGCTGACGGCCTGCGTGCCGGTCTCCTTGAAGGCCTGCTCGTGGTCGCAGTTGTTGTAGATGTAGTAGGTGCGCTCCTTGCCATCTTTGATACCGCGGATACGGCAACCAATCGAGGTCTGACCCGTATAGTTGGCACCCAGCGATTTGGGGTCGGGAAGCACCGCCTTAAGGAATTGAATCGGCACAATCTCCACACCGTTGTAGATGATGGGGTCGATACGTGCCATGCCGATATTCTGAATCACGCGCAGGTGGGTAAGGTACTCCTGACCGAAGGTCATCCAGAAACGGGCGCGCTTGATGGTCGGATAGTTCTTCACGAGCGACTCCAGCTCCTCGTGGTAGATGACATACGACTCACGCTCACCGATGCCCGGATAGTTGAGCGGACGGTGAATCTCATGCGGCTCGGTAACCACCCACTCGCCATTCTCGTAGTAGCGACCCTTCTGCGTCACCTCACGGATGTTGATTTCGGGGTTGAAGTTCGTAGCGAAGGCCATACCGTGGTTACCAGCGTTGCAATCAACGATATCGAGGTAGTGAATCTCATCGAAGTGGTGCTTGGCGGCATAGGCCGTAAAGATGGCCGTCACACCCGGGTCGAAACCGCAACCGAGGATAGCCGTCAGACCAGCCTCCTTGAAGCGGTCCTGGTAGGCCCACTGCCACGAATACTCGAATTTGGCCTCATCTTTCGGCTCATAGTTGGCCGTATCGAGGTAGTTGCAACCACACTCGAGGCAGGCATCCATGATGGTCAGGTCCTGATACGGAAGGGCCACATTGACAACGATATCCGGCTTGAAGGCGCGGAACAACTCGCACAGTTCGGGTACGCTGTCGGCATCGACCTGGGCGGTCTTCACGCGGTTGCCACCAATCATGGCAGCCACAGCATCGCACTTCGACTTGGTACGACTGGCCAACATCACATCCGTAAAGACCGGATTGGCCGCAATCTTCTGCGTCACTACCGTGCCGACACCACCGGCACCGATAATCAAAGCTCTACACATAGTTTCAGTTCTATTTGATGGTTTATAATTTGTATCCTCGTTAACCGCCCGCTCGCCCACTCGGCAAGCCATAGGGTCGGCAAAATCTCTACAAAAATATGATTTTATTTTGGTAAAACAAAAATAAACGCTACATTTGCACCACCAAAACGGATTCGTCCGATGATTTGGTGCCGGAGATCTCGTAGCTCAGCAGGTAGAGCACAACACTTTTAATGTTGGGGTCCTGGGTTCGAGCCCCAGCGGGATCACTGAAAGGGAAAATCGAAAGGTTTTTCCTTTTTTGTTTTATATCAATAAGTTACAAGTATTACGCGCATAACTCTCTGAAACAGCGCGATTTAATTTGTCGCACTTTTGTCGTGTTTCTGTCGCCTTTGACAAGCAAAATGTCACCCCAGAAAGACATAGTTTAGTGACCTATTAGTTAGAAAATCGTCCAGGCAGTTAGTAGGTCACTATTTTGCCCCTATCTCCCCGACTATTAAATAGTTTGCGAACATATCGCAGAAAGATCCAACATAACTTGCGTGTCCCAAATAGTGATGTTATGTTTGCACCGCAAACCGTTCATTGAGAGGAAGTTAAACCATTATGACAACGAGTGAGTGTCGCCCCTTGTCGCTACATTGTCGCATTGTGACGCCTTGGTGACCTAGGGTGGCGCAACATTGTCAGTGAAAAAATTTTCCAAGCGGTTTTGTACCTGCTACATTTGCAGGCATCAGAGAAAACACAACTAAAAAATGAGTGAATATGACAACGCAAACAATCAAGGTGCTAATGATAGCACAGAAGAACAAACCCAACGCAGATGGCAAAGTACCCATCTTCGCACGCATTACAGTAGGTAAAGAATCGCGCGTAATCTCCACAAAACTATGGATTGCGCCCGAACGCTGGGGAAATGGCAAGGCTCTGGGCAATCTAAAAGAGGACAAGGCGATCAACAAAATACTCGAAGAGTTGCGTTTTGCCATCATGCAAAAACACACCGAAATGCTCCGAAGTGGCGAGGAGGTAACATTCGACAAACTTAAGCTCGCGTTGCAGGGCAAAGATTATGATGGATCATGCCGCTATTTTATCGAGTTATTTGACCGCTGGCTTGAGGAGTACAAGAAGCAGATTGGCATCTCGACCTCCGAAATAACCTATGGTCGATATGTGGTAGTTAGAAATCGTTTGCAGGAGTACATTAAGAAGACGACAAAAATGGATGACATCTTGCTCAACGAGGTTACCCCGTTTTTTATCACTGGCTTCGACACCTATAATAGGAATGAGTATCCCATTGCAAACAACTATGCGATGAAGCAGCTGCAGAAATTGCGCACAATCTACCAGGTGGCAATTGATAATGGCTGGGCAAAACGAAATCCATTTGCTACTATTAAAATAAGGTACGAGAACAACGAGCGCGGCTTCCTAACCAAGGATGAGTTGGCTCGTATTATGGCAAAGAAGTTCACAATACCTCGTATGGAACACATGCGCGATGTCTTCGTATTCAGTTGCTTTACGGGACTATCGCACTGCGATGTATCAAAACTCAAGCAAGAGAATGTTTATGTAGACTCGGACGGCAGAACTTGGATTAAGACCTATCGAAACAAAACCGATGTCCCCGTTCACATTCCGCTGCTGGAGGTGCCACAAATCATCATTGCCAAGTATAGAAATATGAAGCAACTACGAGGCAAGCTGCTCCCCGTTCCTAGCAATCAGAAATGCAATACATATCTCAAGGAGCTTGCGGATGTCTGCGGCATAAACAAAAATATAACCTTCCACATGGCTCGACATACATTTGCAACAACCGTTACGCTAACCAATGGTGTACCCATCGAGACCGTTAGTAAACTTCTCGGTCATCGCAGTATTCGCACCACGCAGATTTACGCAAAGGTTATCAATGAGAAGCTAGCCGAGGATATGACCGACCTTGCAACTCGCATCGATGGCAAGTTTGAGCTGGCATCGCCTAAAAAGGCAAAGCCATATTTAACGATGGAGGAGATTGAGGAACGAACACGCAGACTCCATCCCGATGGCAACTTCAAGTTAAAAGATGCTGCTTGTTATATCTCGTAGCACCTTTAGTATTCACTCTGTCAGCCGCTCCACCTGGGGCGGCTATTTTACTGATGCCTTGGGAATATCAGACCAAAGGGTCGTGTAGTGTGGGGATTGGCTGTCGCTGGACGACTTAATAACGCCACTACCTTGTGCGCCTATTTTTACCGCACCACGCCCGAATGCATGGTTGATGGCATCCATAGCCGAGGATAATCTACTCTCGCGCTCTATGGCGGCATTATCGGCAAACAACGAGCGAACAACGCCTGACTCTGGGATGAGTTTGCTTATAACCACACCTGCCTTCTTATATCCGTAGCCTTTCTTGTACACTTCTCGCGTAGCGTTTACTGCAGCAGCTACAATAGCGCGGTGGTCATTAGTCGCTTGTGGGTATGACACCAGGACACTGCCATAGGTCTGTGGCTCGTTCTCTTTGAAACGGTTTGTGTAGGCAAAGACCATCATCTCAACACACGCAGAGTGTTGTGCGCGGAGCTTCTCTGCTGCCGATGCTGCAAAGTTAGCAACCTGCTCGGCAAGCTCGCCTGGCTCGGTTATCTCCTTTGCGAAACTTCTCGACACACATATCGATTGCTTTGCCTCAATGGTGTCCTCAAACTCGATGCTCGGAATACCACGCAGTTCCTGCCAGGTGCGTAAACCTACGATACCGAACATACCACGCACCAAACCCTCATCCATCTGCGTAAATTCCCAGGCGGTGGAAATATTGCGATCGTGGAGTTTGCGGGCGGTCTTGCGACCAATGCCCCACACATCCTCGATTGGGAATTTGCGTAGCACCTTCTCTATGTCCTGGGGACGATGCATGTAGCACCCTCCGCGCAACTTTGGGTACTGCTTGCAGAGTTTCGATGCTATCTTGGCAAGAGTTTTTGTGGGTGCTATACCGACCGAAACGGGTATGGATGTTAGTCTCCAACACTCGCTCGATATCTTCTTTGCGTAGGCATCGAAGTCGATGTCGTTCATACCTCTGAGATCGAGAAAAGCCTCGTCTATGGAGTAGACCTCCACCGATGGTGCGTACTCCTCCAGCACCCAACGCACACGCTGTGACATATCTCCGTAGAGAGCCATATTGCCAGAGAAAACAGCGACATTGTGTTTCTCAACAATGTCGCGGATTTTAAATAGAGGATCGCCCATCTTTATGCCGAGAGCCTTCGCCTCATTGCTACGCGCAACAGCACAGCCATCGTTATTCGAGAGAACGATGACAGGCTTGCCTTGCAGGTCGGGGCGAAAGACTCGCTCGCACGAAGCATAGAAGTTATTGCAGTCGGCAAGGGCGAACATCTCTACATCTTCTTTATTGTGTAGGTCACAACGCCCCAAATGATAAACTGATTGTCGGGCGAGATCTCGATAGGCTTAAACTTGGTATTAAGCTCGTTGGCGGGCATAAGGCGCACCTTACCATCGAGCATCTCGACACGCTTGACAGTGTACTCGCCATCGATATAGCAAACAGCCTTGCAGTTGTTGTAAGGCTCTATGGCGCGGTCAACGATGATAATGTCGCCATCGTCCATCGCAGCATCGACCATCGACACACCATCAATGCGGAAAAAGAAGGTCGAAGCCTTGTGCCGAACAAGCAGTTTCACAAGGTCGAGCCTCTCTCGTATATCTTCTGCGGGCGAAGGGAATCCAGCCTTCACCTCGCCCATCACCAGACTCTCAAACGATGAGGAGTCATCGATGGCATAAGGTTTCATCTTCTCCATACGAGTACAAAGGTAGCAAAAAATGCGCAAAGTGCGTAAAAGAGAATTTTTACGAATCTTTACGCGCCCTACAACAACTCCCACCCTTTGTCGGTGGCAATTGCTTTTTGCTCTTCAGTGAGTTTGGCGAGGTTGGTGTTGCCAATCTTGCAGGTCAAATTTTGCGCATTCTCGCATAGGGCGTTAAGTAGCGACAGCAGGCTATCGACCGAGAGCTTCGGACAGCCGTTCATCGCTACATCGACATTTATCGTTCCCGCAAAGCGCACCTCGACCAATGCCTTGCACGATGTGAAGGTCGTATCGATCTGGCTCGTAACATTAGAGAAGTCCAGCGCGGAGTAAATTGCCGTTAATGCGGAGCAGCCATGGAACATCTCCGAAGCAGAGGTTATACTGCTGGTGTCGAGTCCATCAATCTCGGTCAGCGCGGAGCAACCATAAAACGCCCACATCATATTTGTGACATTGGCGGTTTCGAGTTGCGGGACACGAGTGAGTGCTGTACACTTGTAGCACATCTGGTACATCGAGTCGAACGATCGAAAGTCGAGCTTTTCGGGCAGGCTTGTCATCGTGTCGTTCCCTTTGAATAGCTGGTAGCCATTGCGAACATGCTGTATGCCTACGGGCAGCTGATAGACACGCGAAGAGAGTTGGGCGAAGGTCATCGAGTAGTCGGCACTGCCACCTTGGTCGATGATTGCATCAACAAAGTAGTCCCTAACTGCAGCAAGGCGATTCATTACAGTTGAAACATCTGCCATTATCCTAAAATATTAGTTAAACCATCCAAGAGTTCATTCATTCCGAGTGACTCTTTGAGCCTCTCACACATCGCCTCGTATGTTATCGAGTAGGCTCCTCCGCCTCGGTCAACCTCGAAGCAGTCTGTCGAGGTTAGTGTTGTAGTTGGCGTAAGTTCCGAGATAGTTACGCCCGTTGTTGTGTCTGCCATAGGTTAGTATTCGTATTTTTCGTAGTATAGCATTGTGTTGTAAGATTCAACCCACCAGCATTTGCCCTTGGTTATGCTTGGTACGGCTACAAGTTGTAGTAAGCCAGCAAACATCGTTAATCGCTGTACGGGAATAAAGCCCAATCCTGCTTCATCGAGTGATCTGGGTGTAAGTACACCCGAATCCTCATCATCGATAGCCAAAACGAGCGATGGCGATGAGCGGGTGCGGACTGGGACATCATAGAGTGTTATCACGCTACCGATATAATCTTCCGAGGTCGGGAGTCTCAACCACACCTCATATCCTCCCATCTTGGGATAACCAGAGGTGATAAGGTTGAAGTTTTTGTTTACCGTATACTCTTGGGCAATCTCGTCCCAGTCCGTTCCCTCCTCGGATAGGCGTTTGAACGGTACTCGCGTGTAGCCACTGAACACGCCCGTTCCCATCTCGACATGCCCATCCTCGTAGATGCGTGTTGTGGCTTGGGCGGCATTCTCGATGCCCTCTGCTCCTGCAAAGAACATCAGTTTGCCATGCTTGGTGTCTGTCGCACCAGCCAGAGCGCATCCCGCCATACCCGCCACCACCTTCTCGTTGCCTTCATCCTTGACACCCACGAAGCCAGAGAGTACCACTCCCGACTGCCCATCAACCTCGGTTGTGGAGTGCTGGAAGTTCTCACGCAGGTACTCCAAGTCGGTCGATGTGGCGGCTGCATCGTGGAGTGCTTTCACAATCGTTGCACGAGCCTCGTAGTATGCCCCAATATAGGCGAAGTCTTCCTCTATTTCTATGTAGTCGGGCGTGGTAGCCGTATAGCGTTCCAGTGCCGACACAGCCAAAATATAGGCGTTTACATAGGCATCCCAGATGTCGTTCTTCTTATTTACTCTTCGCGCCTTACCACCAGCACTTCGTAATACTCCGTTAGCCACTCGCAGATACTCTGCCACGAGGTATCGTTCGGCATCCGAGAGTAGCTCCTCGTACTCGGCTTTGATGTCGGAGAGCCTTTCGCGGAGGTAGGTTTTCTCAATGGGCGATATAACCGAGTCGGAGTTCATCTGCTGGAGCGACTCCTTGGCGGTGGCGACATCCTCTAACACTTCATCAAGGTCTATTCCCTCTTCTGGATTGGTGGGATTGATTCGTCCGAAGCGCAGCACTCCATCTTTGAAGGATATGCCACATCCCGTTGAACGGTTGTAGAGCTGGACATCGCCAGACACCGAGTCAAACCATGAGTCACCCAACGCATCGGAGATGTAACCTTGCAGATAGATGTTTTTCAGATATGCCGAGTAGCCACTCATATTGAGTCCATGCGCTGCGAGGTTACTCAAATCTCCAAACTGCGCAGCGATATTTTTGAGGGTTATTCGCCAGTCGTTCATCCCTACGAGATAGCGTTCATAGGTGCGCGTTGTGTAATGCGATGTTTGTCGCGAGGTATCGGTGGTGTTACCAAACGCCACGATGTTCATCGCCTCGGTTGGGTGGTATGGGAAACCCTCGCGCAGCTCGTAACGCCACTCTCCGTAGGTCGTGGTGTTAAGGCACTCGACAAGATGGAAGTAGCAGGTGGTAAAGCCCGCGAAGGTGCGCCCTCCGAAGGAGTCATCAGAGTCGATAGTTGTCTCGGTGTAGTTGCCCACCTCCGAGTTTTTGAAGATGCCCATGCAGAGGTCGTTCTCGCGGAGGGAACTAATCTCTCCCACCTCCAACTTGATAACCAGGCGGCAGGTCTCTCTATCGACTAACTCGATGATGCCCGCACCAGGTGCTGACCACTGATCGCCAACGGAGGTCTCCACACGGTTGTAGCGAAACTCTGGCACTTCGAGAAACTCCTCCAGGCGGAGGTTGCGCATATAGGTATTGCCCTCGACAGAGAGGTCGCCCGACACTACGCCTCCCGTCTTGTCGAGCTTCTTGTCGAGCGAGGACTGCAACCCCTGCACCTGGGCAATGGTATGGGTGTGAGCCGAGGGAGCGATGCGTTCTTGTAGCTCTTTACCCTTTATCTTCATCGATGCTTCGGCTGCTGGAACATCGACAATAAACTCGAACTCATCGAACTTGTCGAGTTGCCCTGCGGCTGATGCTAAATCTTTGATGCGTATCTCTGACATTGTTATCCTCCCAAGATTGATGTTTTGAAGTTCTCCTTACCTAATACATAGACAAGGTCACGACCCTTGGCGACAAGCTGTCCGCCAAGGGTTAGTTTTATGTTTTGACCACCGCCACTCGGCAACATCGCCTGCAACTTTGATAGCGGAGCGATGACCTCTGGGTCGGCTATGGCGTTGGGGTTATCGCCAACGAGGGCGAGTGTCTTACCATACGCCAGACCTCCCGTAGCCAGGGCGGGAACACTATCTTGCGCATTTTTGTTGATAAGGGCGGTCATGATTGCCGCAGCCGCCACCATCGCAGCACCAATGCCGATGGCAGCCCAGGGGTTTGCCAGCACCGATTTGAGGGCAGACTTAAAGGCGATAATCATAATACCGAACTCGATGAGCTGCGCACCGATGTTTTTGAGGAAGTTGGCAAACTGCGTGAGGATCGCCTTCATCAACCCTCCGAAGCCGAGGTCTCCCGCGATAACCTTTCCGAGGGCATCGGCTGCGGCTACGATAGAGTCCGCGAGGAACTGCGACACCTGCTGGTCGAAGCGTTGCATTGTCGAGGCTACGGTCTGCGACACATGGTCGAGGGCGGCAGTAAAGTTCCATCCCTTATTAGTCAGGGCGGTGGTATAGTTCTCTACCATCTCCACCGTTACCGAGAGATTCTTTGCCAGGTAGGTGCTTGTGTTGTCCGCCCAACCCATCAGTCCCTCACGCACGAAGGAGAATATCTCGCTCATCTGCTGTGAGTACTCCGACACCGCCAGCTTGATGCCATCCATTTTGAGCTTCGGTGCAGGGAACTCTATCTCGAAGTCGGAGGCGAGTATCGGCTCTAACTTCTCGATAGGTTTGAGGTCTTCGGGTTTGATATCCTGAAGGCGTGAGAGCTCTCCGCGCAGTTCGGCAATTTGGGCGTTTGTGGCGGCAATCTCCTCGACTGTCTTGGCGTTGCCCAGCGACTCCTCCAGAGCGCGTATCTGCGCCTGCAACTGCCCAATAAGTCCCGTTGCCTGCTTTGCACCCGTTGTTGTCTGCTTGAGCGAGTTGTTATATTGAGCCTGCATCGCTGCGGCATCCTCGGCTGAACGCCTGCGCTGGTTGAGAATATCGTTAAGAGCCAACCACTCCTCACGCTGGACATTAAGGGCATCGGCTTGAGCCTGGGTAAAGCCTTTACCATTCTGGATACGCTCAAAAGCAGCCTTGTCCTCTGCCCAGGTCTCGTAAACAATCTTCATTCGCTTTTGGATATCCTCATCGCTATAAATAGGTCGTGAGAACTCGTTGTAGGTGCGATCGTAGTTTTCGCGCTTACGCTCCTCAAAGTTCTGTCGTGCCTGCTCTGCCTGCTGGCGGGCGAACTCCGCTTGCTGCTGTCGTGCGCTCACAAAGGCTGCGCCCAACGCTACCAGGGCGGAGATAACCAGACCTATCGGTCCAGTCATCGCAGTAAAGGCGGCTTTGATAAGTGGGAGCATGGCGAGGAGCTTACCACCCACCGTAAGGACTGGTCCGATTGCCGCAGCAAGCGATGCGATGACAACGATTACCTTCTGCGTTGTAGGACTCAAGTTCTGAAACCAGGTTACCATGTTGGATATCCAGCCGACAATCTTCTGCAGTGCGGGCATCAGTATCATACCGAGCTGCTCGGCAAGGTCGCCCAACTGATTCTTGAGCTGGCGCATACTACCCGCACCCGACTGCGCTGCTGCCTCGGCATAGCCCTGGTAGTTTTCGAGGATATACTTGACCGCCTCGCCACTCTTGAGCTGCTCGGCAGTGAGGCTCTTCAAAGCGGGGATGCTCTCTCCTAACTCTCCCGTAAGACCTCCGTAGGTCTTCGCCAGATTCTTCACTGCCGATTCGAGGGTCATGCCCGTTGCAGTGGAGAGCTGTGCCGAAGCCTCGATGACATCGTTAATCTGCCTTTCGGTCATGCCCAGCGATGCGAGGTAGGCTTGCTGTGCAATAACCTCCTCATCTCCAAAGGTGGAGCGCGACTGCAACTCTGCCGCCTGCGCCATAAGCCTACGCTGGATATCCTCACGCCCTTTGAGTGCAGTGAGTAGGCGTGTCTCCGCCTGCACCTGCGTATCTGCCGCCATAACCGATGCAGTGCCGAGAGCTACGAGAGGCAGCGTGAGCGTCTTGGAGAGTGTCTTGCCTACGGAGGTCATCTTCTTTTGAAGCCCCTCCAATGACTTCTCCACCTGCTGGGTGCGCTGCTGGAACTCGTAGCTGTCAGCTCCAATCTTGATTAGTAGGTCTGCTATTCTGCGGCTCATAGACTAAATTTTAAGGGCGATATCTTTGGTAGAGATTCCAGCCGCGCAGCACATCATCGACATTGGCGATGCGCCCATTCTCCACGCGCGACATTGCCGAAACAATTAAGACCATCTCGTCCTTGTTGGTGATGTCGATCTCCTCGTCAGCGGAACGGAAGCAGATGCCAGCCACCTGCTGGATGTAGGCTTCGGTGTTGTTCTCCGAGGCAGGAGCATAGCGGTTGATGATCTGGCGGATCGTTTTCAACCCTCGCGCCTTGTAGTAGTGCTCCAGGAGCACGAACATGGCGCGGTAGCCATAGTCGATAGACTGAAATTGTTTGAATGCTGAGTCCTGGGAAGGTTGTACCTCGCCCAGGTACTTGGTCTTGCTGATGCGGATATTGCCAGGATTATTATTGCGCAATCCGCGCGGTAGTTTCTTTTCTCGGTTGTTACACATAGTTTTATGGTTTTGAGTGTTTTCGTTTGCGGAGGTTGTCCATCTCGGCTCGTTTGATAAGCACGGGACACTGCTCTGGTGGTGTAGGACACTTGTAGGCTTGGCGTATGACGATGCGGTCGCATTCGAGCTGCACATCCTTCTCCTCGATGATTATTTCGAGCTTGTCGACCTTCTCTTCGAGCTTCTCCACGCGCCCATCCAGGCGTGTTATCTGCTCCGACTGAATGGCGATTACCTTGTCGGTGTTTTCGAGCTCCGCGCCATCAGCCTCGGCATTCTCCTTTCGCCTCTTCTGTTTGAAGAATATCAGCGTGCCGAGTAGTCCGCTGGCAAGCACGAAGTTTAAGATGATAGATACGATTTCCATAGGCTTCAATTTTGAGGTACATACTTGTAGATTGCTGTTTCGCGCACGATGTAAAGCTCTCCGTAGATGAAGAACATCCCCATTATCGTTTCGTCTTGACCCTCCAAATTCATAATGCTGTTGAGTTCCTGCTTACGGATGTCGAAGATGAATGGCGAGTCGTAGCATATAGCCACCTCCGAGAGCGTATGGTCGCAGTGGTAGGTATGGCGACCAATGCGGCAGACCTGCTCATACTCCGTTATCGAGGTGCGCTTATAGAGCCAACACATATCATCGGCATTGGAGATAATAAAGTCATCGGAGATAGAGACGATATCGTGGTATGACTCGAAGTGCTTAGCGATGGCAAAGGCGTGGAAGCGGGAGTCGCTGAAGCCAACACCCTGCGTAGTGTTTACCACAATGCAGTTGCCAGCGAGGAACATACCATTACTTAATGGCGAGCCATAGAATGAGGAGTAGCCAGCACCTCTACGATACGATGAGTCATCACGCTGTACGGGAGCCTCTGGGCGCACCAGGTAGGCAATGTCAATCGCCTGCTCACGGCTGTAGTACTTACCCTTGTAGAGCAGTGCAAAGTAGCCACCCTGGTATGTCGCCCAGCCATAGTAATGCTCTGGGTTATAGCCAGCAAAGACCTGCTTAACCGTACCTCTATGGTCGCAGTAGTAGAAGACGCCTCGCTCAAAGCGCACAAAGCCATTCTCGGCAACGAAGATCTCGAAGTCGTAGTCCGAGCGATATATCTCGCGCAGTGTACGCGACACGCTGTCGAAGACGAGGATACGCCCAGCGCGGTCATGAAACAAGAGGAAGTTCAGACAACGCACGATGCGCTGTATCTCGAAGTCAAACGATAGCACCCGCACACAATCGTCTCCCTCGGCTGGAGTATCCTCGACAATAAAGCGTGGCATCTCCGTTAGCTCACAATTGTAGATGTCATCGAGAGCCTGCAACTCGATGGAGTTTACCGAGTATGCAGCATGGAGATATTTCGTATCCTGGAGCACCGTATTCATATCGAGGTGGGCGGCAGTGAAGATGTCGCCCGTTAGTCGCTTGCTTGGCAGCTGCTTGTATTTGAGTGCCGACTGCACGATATGCCCAACCAGGGTGTCGTAGTTGTTCGCACCCTTAGTATGCCATAGGCGTGTTGGGTTACCCTCGCTATCGAGGTAGTAGAGGGCGTACAGCAGGTGGTCGTTGGGGATAGCGGGGATATCGCTAACGGGCAATGCAATCGACATCTCGACATTGTTGGCAGGGTTTACGAGCGACTCATACTTGAGTCCTTTGTCGTAGTTGTCGCCCGCATCGATGCTCATCGTCATCTGCGAGAAGGTAGCGTTCTCCTGCTCCCCCGTAGAGTATCCACCTCGTCCGCTACCAGTGTTTTCGTAATATGTAATATTGCCTATAAGGGTTTGGCGGATGAAGAACTGCAATACACCATCGGCTGGTATGCCGTTTATCTCCACCTTGATGCTTTCGGGCGTTCCCGTCTTAACCTCCGACACTAAACTGGTCTCGGCAGTTGACCAATCGCCAGAGTCAGTAAGGTAGTAAGTGTAGCCAGCTGTAACGATGCGTATTCCGTAGTGAACGGTTATGGTGTAGTTCTCGTTGCGGCTATTATATGAAGATGAACGCCATTGCCGATGACTGGTTTGTAGGGAGAACTCCCATTGTATCGGGAAGTTACACTGCGCGACCTCTACGCCCTTGGTGTAGATGGTGGTGTTTTTATACTCATCCTTACCACACAAGCAGAGCGAGTTGCCCGACTCCGCGAAGTCGAGCAGCATGTTAGGATCGTCCCACGCTTCGGGCGAGAAGAAGCCAAGGTGGTCAGCCAAGTTCTCGATGCTCTTGTTCTTGACATCCACCGTTACGGAGCGGAGCGCGGGAACGATGTCGAGTGTTGCTTCGCCCATCACATAGATGCCTGCGTTCCACATATCATCGACAACATCTCTGCCCGATGATGTGACCACATTTACGCCCTCCTCAGCGATGAGATGCGTACCCGCGTCATCGGTCATTACTTCTCCAACGGGGAACTCCGAGCCGATGTCGAAGAAGGTAACGGGGCGACTGCTTTGGTAGAGCGAGATGGCTCTGCGGATATGGAGTGCTCCACTCGACTGAAATATCTGCCCAGCGAACGGGAGCAGGCAGAGTTCGAGGATATCGCGGTAGGTAGGCTCCTCGTATACATAGTACAAGCGTTCCAGGTCGATGTAAGTCTGGCGCAGTGGCGACACTCCCTCGTTCATGCCCTCGCCATAGAGGTCGAGCCAATCAGACACCTCCATATCGAGTTCCAAAAGGTCGAGGCAGCGCGTGGTTAAATTCCACAGCGAGAGCCTGCCCGAAGTGCCTATCGACATCAGGTCTTTGAAGATGTAGCTTTCCAGGAGGTTGAAGCCATCGACAGCCTTAATGGTAACGGTGTAAGGTGGTGCTGTGAAGGTTTCGGAGTAGAGATCGGCAGTGACAAAGCCACGCCAATAGAGTGCGCCAGAACGGAAGATTGACACGCGGAACTGACGAGCATCGGAAGTGAAGAGGGACAGATAATGGAAGTTGTCCTTGCAGAGGATATTTATAGTTGCTTCGGAAGCCTTAACGGGAGCGTAGAACTCATCGCCACGAGCCTCCCAGGTTATGATGATAGGCTCATCGCCCGCGAAGGTCATCTCCTCGTAGCCACCACTATAACCACGCTCGGCAATCTCCACGCGCCACAAGATGTTGTGGTGCTTGCTGCGCATCTCCGCATAGTATTTTAGTCCGAATTCTGCCATTTATCACATCTTTGCGATAAAGGTAGATCGACAATCGCGTATCCGAGGGAGTAATTTACTACGACACGAATGAGAAAGCCGAGACCCGTTTGGATCTCGGCTTCAACAGAGTGAGTTGCTTATTATCCGATTACAATAAACTTGTCGGCTTCGGGTATTACCGCCAGCCCGCCCCAAGTGCCATGAAGCTGACCGATGGCATCTATATCCTCAATCACGCCCTCCTTGCCATCGTAGCGGTTATCCTCGCCTTCGAGGTGGATGATTCGTACCTTCTGACCTACCTTGTAGGGACTCTCTTTTTGTTGTTTTGTCTGGTGCATATTGTTGTGTATTTAAGCGTTAAACCAATCTTCAAATCGCTCGAAGAAGAGCATCTGTGTGCGTGGACGCATCATATTGTAGTTGCGCATGATTGATTCGCGCCCCAGGGTATTCCACTCGGCTGGAGTCTTGATAGCGGTAAAATCAACCGCCTCGACTTTGATGCCATCGTACTCGTCCAGGAACTCGCGTGATACTCGTGCCAGGTCGCGTACCTCGTCTGTTGCCTGCCTCCAACTGGTAGCATCCGTAAGGAATTGCTCCAGGAACTTTTCAATTTTCTGTATCATACTTGGCAGTGTTATAAAGGGTAAACATTCGCATCGTTGCTGAGCCAGAAGAGCTCGTTGTTGTCTACTCGGCTGAAGCCGTACATGAGGCTTCCGTAGCGTTCGTAAGCTCCGTAATAGTTGTACACCACGCAGTCGCCTTCCAAGCGGAACTTGTCGCCCTTATTGAGGGTTGATAGGCGTGTTTCGGTGCGCAAGAAGTCTGCCAGGGGACTCTCGTTCTCAATGCGCTTCATTACGATTGTGTTGGCTATGGTGTTGAGCTCAACCTCGTAGATAACTTTATCGCCTCGGTGTGTTGCGGGGATCGTACACTTGGCTATGCCACCTTCCATATTGTAGGTGCTGATGCGTACCTCGTTGGGCATCTCGCCAGTGTTGAATGTGTAGTAGCGTCTTGCTATCTCTGCTGCTTGTTTGCGTGTCATGGCTCTCTATTTTACTACGATTAAATCCTCTTTGAAATATACATAAGTCGGTGCTATTGGCAGGTCGCACACCAGGCGCACCTTGCATCGGGTGCAATCTGCTCCGTAGTCGTCAACAACTACAAATTGTGTGTTCTCCTCGCAACTATCGATTGCTATTGCAAATCGTACCTTGTCGCCCGTTTTAATATTGTTGTTCATGGTCTGTCGGTGCTATGTATTATTCCTCATCTTGAAGTTTCCAAAGCTCCTGGAGCAACTCGCGGATCGTGTCGTTGATGCCCTTGCACTCCTCATGGAGTCGCCAATATTCAGAACTACCGCGTCTGTTCTCGTTCGAAAGTTCCTGCATGCGGTTGCTATTGAACATAAAGTCGCGCTCAAGGCGGTCAAGTTGCTTGTGGATTTGCTTAATTCTCTTTTCCATAACTCACTCTGTTTTAGTTGTTTATTGTAGTGCAAACATAACATCACTATTCGGAACACGCAAGTATTATCCCCTTTATTTTCAATAAGTTAAGCACTTTTTGCAACACTCCAAGTGAGTGGAGCCGACCTCGTTGGAAGTCGGCTCCTGCCTGCATTGCTTATCCGCGTTGTAGGCAGCCAAGACCTGGGTTTAGGTTATGCTTGAAGAGGATTCGATATCTGATCCTGGATCTCCTTAATCTGCTTGAAGAAGGCTTCTGACTGCTCCTGGTATTCCATCATTGTCTGTTTGATCCATTCGCAGAGGTCGGTGGATGCAAAGAGTTGACCGATGCCGATGTAGAATCTTGAACGCTCGCCCTCGGTGTTACCACCCAGGAGGTCGGTCGAGCCGCAAGTACCTATATTTATCTCAAAGCGTTGTTTCTCCTTCCAGATGTCAAGTGAGCAGTATATGTCTGCCGTTTGTCCGAAGTAGAACTTACCAGGTATCTCTGGGTGGCAAATGCCTATTTCGAGGTAGGTATTGCGGAGTGTTCCTACTCCCCAATGAGCACCAAGTCTATGCTTAATCTGCTCATCAAGTGTGCGGATCGTCTCTTCTTCCAACTCCTGCCACTTGTTGGTAATAACCTCGACCGCTTGCTGTCGTTCTGCTTTATATGCCTTTCCCTCTTCGGTTGCGTAGTAGGCTTCTGTGCGCTCTTTGATCTGGGTGTCGAGCTTGGCTTTCTCCAGCGACTCTTTCAGACCTTTAAGCTGCTCCTCCAATTCGTACACCTTGTTGGTTTTTACCTCCAATTGGTACATATGGCTGTTGTAGTAATCCTCTGGCGAAACTGCTAACTGACCTTTCAGTATTCGGAGCTGGTAGCGAACTTCGGCAATCTCCATTACAAGCTTCTCTTTGCGTGTCATAATCTATTCAGTATTAAGTGTTTAACTCTGCTTTATTGTAGTGCAAACATAACATCACATTTTGGAACACGCAAGTTAATTTGCAAGAATCTGCAACATATTAAGCACTTTATTTTCAATGTGTTAGAATAGTTGCTGTGTGTTGTCGTAGTCGTCCATCTTTTGCTCGATTTGTGGGAATGTACGACCATAGACAAACCCCTCGGAACTCTTGTTCTCCACCTTCGATAGTATCTGCAATTCGTGCCATAGGTGCGGGTGCTTTTTGCGTAGGTCGCAGAATACGGGAATGCGGCAGTTCGGGCAAAACCAGCAACCTCCACGATGGGCAGTCTGGTATAATGGGGAGAGCAGTCCGTACTCCTCACACTTGCGCCAGGCATCGGCTTCGGTGTAACCATACTTCTCCAGCAGGCTGACCTTGCGGATATATCCCTTATCCTTCATTCGGGCGAGTCGCCTTGGCTCATCTACTGCTATGCCTACATACTGCACCACGCCTCTGTCACGATACTGCTTATAGTAGCGGTGGATGGGTTGCAGTTTGAGGTCGCGGTTGGCGTTACACTTGCCACCCATAAGCCACCCTCGCTTCATTCCTTTGTGCGTTCCACTCTGTATTATCGTGTGAAAGAGTGTTACATAATCCTTCTCCGAGCGAACAACATCAACCTTAACGCCCAGCTCGGCAAGGCGTGGTATGGCTACCGAGTATACCCACTCGATGTGTTCGGGTATCTCACCGCTGATGTTACGGGAGTGGTCAAACATCACTTCAGAGAATACCGCAGCATCGAGAGGCTCGCCATGTTCGAGTGCGAGGAGTATCGTGGCGATGCTATCCTTACCGAAGGAGCACGAGGCAATATAAACGGGATCATCGTATACCTTTGCCATTTAGTAGTTCGTAACAATCCACTCCTCCTGGCGTCTGCGTGAGGTCTTGGATGCGGTGATGGTGCGCTCGATGCGGTGGATTGTCCAGCCGCAACGCTCGACATACTCCTCGATCTTCTTGTGCGGGAACATCGTCAGCATAAACTTACCCTTAACCTGCGAGAGGGTTTCGAGCAACTTGGAGAAGTCCTCCTCGTTGAATGCTCCGTTGTAGTGTCCGCAGTCCGTTCCGACATATGGCGGATCAACAAAGTGGAAAGCCTCCTCGCAGTCATAGCGTTTGATGAGGTTTGTGCCATCCTCACACTCGATGGTCACATAGTCGAGCCTACCGCACAACTCCTCGGTAAAGGCATCCTTGGCGTTGCGTAGCTTCTGCGTTGTCGTTCCCGTACGGTCGTAGCCGAAAGTGCCATCAAGCATCGATGCGAAGCCGAGCTTCGAGCATACCCACACTGCCCAGGCACGCTCTACGGGAGTGAAGAATTGCGGATGCTGGTTGATGTGCTTGGCGTGGGCGTGTATCTCGCGGCTGTGGAGCGTGGCATCGATGAGCTCTTTGAGGGCAGGATACTTGCGCTGCGCCACTTGGTAGAAGTTGATGAGTTCGGTGTTGATGTCGTTGATGACCTCGCATTTGACGGGCTCTTTGGCAAACAACACAGCGCAGCCACCGCAGAATGCCTCGGTGTAGAGCGAGTGTTCGGGTATCAGTGGGAGGATGTGCTTCAGAAGGGTTTGCTTCCCTCCGTAGTAGGATATGGGTGTTTTCATAGTTGGGGTTTACTTAAATTTTAGTATTGCGATGATGAGAAGTAGCAGAGCCAAGCACCCTGCGCACCATTTGAGCCACGATGAGCCGCTGGTGTTTGGGGACTCTTCGAGCGAGGATTGCTCATCGCAGCGTGCCGCAGTGTTGATGCGGCTGTGCGAGAGTGAGTCGGTAGTGGATTTACTCTCTGTCCCATTCATCAGTTCTGTCTTTACAATGCGCTTCACAGCACCACGCTGGGGTGTCGTAGTCCTCGGAACGACCGCCTCGGCAGGTGCAGACTCTTCGGGCGCGGTCTGCGGAGGATAGAACTCCACTTCAGTCTGCGTAAGGGTTGTGATGCTCCGCTCCAACTCCGAGCGTATCAAGCGCGTGAGTGTTGAGTCGGCAATTACCAGCTCCGAGTGCTTCTCGGTGTGAGCCTCTTTGAGTGGTGCGCACCCCAGTGTGGCTGTGGCAAGCGTTAGTATGGTTACTTTTCGATACATTGCATTAGTTGTTTGACGCGCTCTGTGCGCTCTTCGATTGTGAGTTCTCTCTCTTCGATGTCGCCCTTGTCCCAAGGTAGCGGGAACATCTCGTGCATAGGCTTGCGGTCTTTCTTGTCGAGCTGAATGGATGTGAGTATCCACACCTCCCAGCGCGTGCGTTCCCACGCCTGCTGCTCTCGTTCCACCTCGCGTTTCGACCAGCCTGCCCACGCATAGTAGAACTCTGCGGGAGTCATCTGCTCGAACTCTGCGGGACGCATTCCCATCTGCCCAACGGCAATGGAGTACCATAACTCGTAGGTTACTTTTGTCTCCTCTTGGTCGTTGGGCGTTTCGAGTTTTTTGGGAGCTTGCCGAGCCTCTCTGCCAGCGGTGTGATGCTCTCCACGAACATCTCGCTTACGATGAGTATCAACTCAGGCTCCTCCTCGAAGATGTCCCACACATCGTTCTCGGTAAAGCGGTGGTCGCTGCCAGCACGCTCTGCGCCATCGTTTAGACCCATGACAGCCAACTCGACAATCGCATCAAACGATGCCAGGGCATTCTTGGCTGTGAGGATGTCCGAGAACTCCTCGTTCCGCATTATGGCAAAGCGGTTGAGCGTGCGCAGTCCGAAGTGTATCGGGTAGGCTTTACCCTTGATAGTAATCTCTGCCATAGGCGTTAGGTTGTTGCGGGCGTGAGGTCGCCACTACCCGAAAGTGAGAAGTTGTAGGTTGAGTTATCGCCCGCAGGCGTTGAGAGCGAGAACGAGGTGATGTATCCCTCGCCAGAGTAGGTCTTCTTGAGTCCCGATACGGGCGACTTCAAGACCACCTTGACGAGCTTTTTCTGAAGCACCAGCGCGAGGACATCCTCCGAGGAGTGCGAGGAGGCGATTGCGGGGTCGATGACCACCAGACCATCGCCATCTACCGACCACGAGATGTCGCCAGGGAACTTCTCCTTACCGTTGGTATCCTTGGTGCGGATATCCTTGAGTTCGAGGTCTACTTTGAGGTTGTGCGTGGTGGCGTGGAGTGTAGGCTTGTCGTCCAGAAGGATGATGATATCCTCGCCTTGCACAATTTTTCTGTTATCTGTTTCAGCCATGTTACAATAATTTTGGTGTAAAATTTGTTATTCTAAACAAAAGTGTTTATTTTTGCATCGTATGAATAGTCGAATTGAAATACTCAAAGGCTTACATCCTGGTCTCTATGTCCAGCGAGAGTTAAACAAACGCAAGTTGAAGAGTGGAAGCTTTGCTGAATCTATTGGCGAGCATCCACAGACGCTTAGTGCCATTATTCGTGGTCGTAGGTCTATGAATACACCTCTCTCCCTCCGCATTGAGCAAGCTCTGGGTCTTGATGAAGGTTTCTTGATGACCTTGCAAGTCTATTATGATATAGCACAAGAGAAGCGCAAACTTTCACAAGCGAATCATCCCGATCTTTCAAAGTACACCCACACGCTATTCTGGGATACAAAATTTGAGAACATCGATTGGAATGAGCATCGTAGCTATGTCATAAATCGAGTATTTGAGCGTGGAAGCGAGGAAGAGATATTGGAGACTATACGCTTCTATGGAAGAGATGTAATAGTTAACTCTATACGCATATCTCCGACTTCGCCTTTCGAGCACATAATTAGAAAGAACCTAAAAGAGTATTTACAATATGAAAGCTAAGAGATTACATTATCAAACAGTAAAGCCTATTCTAAAGTCCACATTAGAGCGACTGATGCAGATTGAGGAGTTTGCACCTTTTAGACTTGTGGGTGGCACTTCGCTTTCATTGCGTTATGGGCATCGTATGTCAGAAGATATTGATCTCTTTACCGATGCAGAGTATCGATCAATAGACTTTCACAAGTTGCAGGATATCTTGCGACAAGAGTTCCCATTCTGCAAAGGAGAGTGTGGCGACCTTGTAGGTTTTGGTACATCATACCTCGTTGGTAATAGTAAGGAGGAGTCCGTTAAACTCGACCTATTCTATACAGATCCTTTTACTTGTCCTATTGAAATGCACGACTCTATCCGTATGGCGTCAGTAGATGATATTGTCGCTATGAAAATGGAGGTCATTACCAATGGCGGACGCAAAAAGGATTTCTGGGATTTGCACATGCTCCACAACTCATACTCTCTCGAAGATATGCTATCTCTTTACGAAGCCCGTTATCCTTACGGTGCATCGCGTGAGGAGTGCCTTAAAGGTTTGACAAACTTTGATGTTGCGGACAAAGATCCAGATCCAATATGTCTGGAAAGCAAAATATGGCAATTCATAAAACTCGATTTTACAGATTGGGTTACACAATTCTAAATGTCATCGTAGCACCATGTAGGTCGTAGTCGGGATAGTAGTCCGTAGTCGAGGAGCGATAGGTGCATATTTTTGCGCCCAGCTCTTTGCGCTCCAGGGCGGCAATCACTCTATGGCGCAGCTGCTCGAGTGCGGCAATGCGCTTGTCGTAGAGAGATACCTCGAAGGTTGTCAGATAGCCAGCAATGCCACTCTTGGTGCGTATGGGAGTCTCTTCGGGCGTGGTATAGGCAGCAAAGGGCGTGGCTGTGCGTTCATCGACAGCTCCCGCCTGGATGCGGTCGCCCAACTCTGGAAGTGCCGCCTCCAGGATGGCGAGTATCTCGACTTTGAAATCGGTCATTTCTCTACGGGTTTGAAGTTTCGGTTTACAAACTTTTCGACTGCCGTTGCGAGTTCATATCCGAAGGATGCCACCACGCGCTCCGAGTTCTCGGTGTACGCCTGCTCCAGGTAGGGCGTAGGACGAATGCCCTTTACGCTCTTAACAAAGATCTTCTCGCCCGAAGCGTTCTCGAAGACGAGTGTCTTGCCCTTCTTGCGTGGCACACGCGGGTTGGCTGTTCCTTCGTGGATAAACTTGCCGTAGTATTGGTTGATTGCGCCCTTCTTCTTGGTCTTCTCGAAGACGGGCTTTACCGCTATCGATACCTCGGACTTGGGAGCACCACGATCGCGGAAGCGCACGATGCGCAGCTGGCGTTTGAGCCTACCTGACCTTACGGGGACTTTGCTCTTTGCGCCCTGCAACATTGGCTTTGCCGAGGAGCGAAGTGCCGCCAGGAGCATACGCTTCTGCATATTGTTAGGCAGCTGGTCGAGCAGTGCCTTCGCCTCCTGGTAGCCTTTAACCTCAATCTTCAGCATCTGTCTTTGTGGTTTTAAGGTGCAGTCGCCACCTGCGCCCCTCCTCGTGTACGGAGGTTATCTTGCGGAGCGACTCCCCATCCTTGACGACCATTCCCGCCAGCAACCCTGCACGATAGCGGATGGTGTAGACCACCTCGTTCTCGTGGACGATGCGACCCGCATAGAGATTATCCCTGCCGCCCGCCTCGGTGCGCTGGGCGTAGCATATAGCCACCCTCTGCAACTCCTTCGTGCGGTCGTTGTAGGCATCACGCACCTCGCGGTACTCGTGTATTTCTATGCGGTGGTTAAACATCGTTCTCGTTGCTATAAGGGTGGACGCGCCAAGGTTGGAGGAGCTTCTCGGCTGTGAGTGGCAGCTGCGCCACCGAGCGACCAACAACTACATCGGCTTCGTTGTCAAAAAGAGTCCCCAGGATCAGAAGAATCGCTGCTCGAATGGACGCAGGGAGGCTTTCGGCAGAAAACTCCTGCGTAAGTTTCCGATTGGTATAATCCTCGGCAATAGCGAAAGCCATCTCCAGATACTGCTCGATAAGCGCATCGAGCGAGGTATCATCTCCAATGCGGAGGTGCGCCTTTGCGAGTTCTAATGAAATGGGGACTGACATACGGATTACGATTTAGCGTGTACGAGTTTCTTTACGGGGTTAGTACCAGCATCGATGAGGTTACCATCTACACGCGCGAAGCCGAAGAGACCAATCGAGAGGTACTCCGCCAGCAGCTCATTGAGGCGAATTACACGGAACGACTGCACCAGGCGAATGTTGTATTTCGTCAGGTCGCCAAAGAGTACCGAGGCGTTGCCTGCACCGATATCCGCCATATCGTCATTGAGCACATACTGCTTACCGAAGAGCGTGGCGGGCGTACCCTCCCTGGTCGAGTCCTGCCAGATGTAGCGACCCGTCTGATCCTTGATTTTGGCGAGCTCCCAGAGCGTGTTGCGGTTGAACATAAACTTGCCGTTACGCGCATAAGCCGAGTTTACCGACTTGATAAGGTCGATGATGTCATCGAGCTTAATAGACGCAGCGGCTGCTTGTGTTGTGCAGGCTGTCGCTGCGGTGACAATACCCGTAGGCTTGCCCGTACCACTACCCGTTGTGAGGTCTTCGTTCACACCGCGACTGAACGAGTCTGCCAGAAGGCGGCTGAGAAGTGCATCAAGGTCGAATGCCGAGTCCTGGATCAGCTCCTGCGATACAGGGATGATCGGTGTGCGGTAGGTGTAAGCTTTGAGTACAACAGAGCCGAACGAAGGAGCTCGCTTGGTGCTCTGGTCGTACTCTGACACGATAGCAGCCTTGGCATTGGTGTCGTTTACCGTAGGCAAGATAAGGTCGCCACCATGCGATGTGTTAAGGATGGTTGCTGCCTCGAACATACCTCCGTATGCTTTGAGTGCCATCTCAATCTCCGAGGCGAGGGTCTTCGGAATGATAAGACCGCCCGATAAACCAGCGATGCCTGCACGCTGCTCAATAATGGCTCGGCTCTCGGACGAGATGCCCGAAGCTCCGTTGAGCAAGTAATCGCCAAAGGCTCTGCGGTACTCCTCGCCAACTGTCTGACCGAGTAACGAGTCGCGCCTCGCAACCTCCTGCTCGGCTTGTTTGCGCTGAATGTCCATAAATCGCTCCTCGGCTTCGACTGCCTTGTCAGCCTTGTCGTAGTCAGAGAGCATAGTGTCCCAGCGTTGCTGCTCCTCGGCAGTCATCTCTCTGCCATCAGTAGCCTGACGCAACTCATCGATGCTGGTGTAGATGGTTGCGCGTTTCTCTTTAAGTGCTTTAAGTTTTCCCATAGGTTATAAGTTTTTAAGTTTTAGTTGTTCGGTTAATCTTGCTCGTGCGCTTGAATAAATCTCTCCAGGTGTCGCACGATGAACTTGGCTGTCGGCACGAGAATCCTCCGTAGAGTCCACTGCCACGCCCTCAGTAGTGTCTTGATTATCTTCTTCATTGTGTTGTGTATTAAGGAATTGCTGTTTGCGCTCTTCGAGGTGGCGGAGACCAGCTTCGGTGTCGTTGTATGCAGGATAGACTACCAGCGATACATCGTAGAGCTTGTCTATCTTGCGGATGATGCGCTCATCGTATTCGAGACCATTCTCCTTGCTGGCGTAGAGCCACTCGTCCTCCTCGACCGTAAATTTGAAGGAGCACTTCGAGATGTCTCCTCTGCGTACCAACTCCACCATGTCGTTGCCAAGCGAGGTTGCAGGAGCCTCGAACTCGAAGCGGAGTCCCTCCTCATCGGTCGAGAGCGAGAGTGTGCCACTTGTGGTGCGGGCGAGGATGGAGTCGATGTTGTGGTTGAAGCACATAATCACATCCGTAACATCGCACTCGGAGAAGGCATCGCGGTCGATCTTCTCGCGAAACCAGCCCATAATGGGCTCTGACCAACACTCAAACTTGGCGGCATAGCCTATGATGGTGCGGCTCTCAGTGTTGGCTCTCAGTTCGCTTACCTGGCAGCGAACTTCTATTGGGTTATTCTGTAACTTCGTCATATTCGGTGTAGATTGCTTTTTCGACAGATTGCATATTGGCTTGCACGAAGTAGGTGTCGCCACCCTCGTAGGCGTTCATATCCTCGAAGGCGCGTATCTCATTGGCGGACATCGCACCCACCAAGTTCATGTTCTTGTAGTATTCGGAGCGAGTCTTAGCATCGCCACGCAGTAGACCGTTGAGCGAGAAGAGGAAGTAATACTCATTGTACTCGTCATCTCGCAGGAGCTTGCGGTTGAACTCCTCTTCAAGACGAGAGATGTAGGACATAAGGCAGTATTGCACGAACTCCATTCCCTGGTGCTCGATGTTGTTGTTCGTAGCACGCTCCAGGTCGGCAATCATATGAGGAGGCACTCCGTAGATGGTTGCCACCTCGGTTTTCTGGAATTTGCGTGTGGCGATGAATTGTGCGTCTTCGGGAGGAATGGATATGCGTTCATAGGTCATGCCACCCTCCAATAGCAGTGGTGTGTGGGCGTTATGCAGACCCGTAGATTGAGCGATGAGATCGTGCTTTAAGCGTTGGTAGGCTTCGGGTTTTAGTGTTGCGGGATACTTGAACACTCCCGACATATTGCCGCCCTGGTTGAAGAAGCGCAGGCCGTACATAAATGCTGACACTGCCAAACCGAGGTTTAGGCGATGTACCTGGATGGGACTCAACCCCTTGTAGCCGTTGGTCGATACGCCTTTGAGGTGGATTATATCTTCGGGTGGTAGGAATAGCCCTGTGCTATCGCGATAGAAGAGGTGGTCGTCGTGTGTAAGGATAGGCTCTATCTCTGTCGGATGCAGGAAGAGGATGCGCTCTGGGCGATACTTCTTATCGCGATAGATACGCGCATACCCGTTGCCCCAAAGCGTACAGCCGATCATCAGGTGCTGCATGAGCGCATAACGACCGCTGTACTCGTTGGGACGATTGAGGACATTTAATTGTGTGGAACTAGTGATCTTTTCACGCCCCTTCTCGGTGCGCTTGTAGAGATGAATTGGTAGAGAGCTAATAGTCTCCGAGAGTATGCGAACACACGCCCATACAGCAGTGATAGCCAATGCCCCCTCCTCGGTGACTATGGGTGTGCGGGTGTTGTCAGAAACGGTGCCAGAGAGGAGAGCGTCATTTACTGCTGACTCGAATTCAGCAGATGTCATGCGCTCTTCCCCTCGGAAAGCAGAGTAGATACGAGTGAATAGACCAGAGAAAATGTTTGACACCGTTGTTGCGTTTTGTTTGGTGCAAACATAAATCTCAACCTCCCCTCGCTTGGTAGTAAATTACTCCTTTACGGATAGGTGTTTTCGGTTATAAATCATGCGGGCTTTAAGGAATGAGCGCAGCTCCGAATACCGCCTGCGACCCGTTAATCGTTGATAGTGAAACTCCAACGCCTCGTATGCATCTTCCTTAGTTGGATAGAGATACTTCATACTATCAAACCAGAGTGCGAAGCCTTCAAGAGACATCATTTGCCTAACCTCTGGCGATATCGGTGCAAGGGATTGAAGCCGACTCTCTAACTCACTGCGTTTCCGTTCCTCTTGTTTTGTGCATTGTCTTCGTGTCATAATTCAAGCATTCCTCTCTGGTTATAAGGGTTGTTGTCTTCATCGGCTTGGGCGGTCATCCACTCGCCCAGAGCCATTATCGCGGCTACAATGCCGTCAATCTTCTGTGCGGACTTCGCCTTGTCGGGTTTGATATTGCCCGCAGGGTCGGTCATAACGACTGTCGAGGAGAGCATCCAGCGCAGTACGGGGTTGCCGAAGTGCTCGATACGCTCCGTTAAGACGAGCTTCTCAAACTCCTTCGTGGGTGCAGACATCGAGCCATAGCCCTGCCCAAAAGGGTTACACTCCATACCCTCGTTCTGCAGGTCGATGATGGTCTGCGAGGAGTTCCACCTATCGTAGGCTGCCGAGCGCAGATTGTACTCCTCGATGGTGCGGAGGATGTCAGCCTTGACAAAGTCGTAGTCGATGACATTGCCCGAAGTAACCTTGACATAGCCATCAGCCACCCAGCGGTCGTAGTTGATATTTTCCTTGCGTATCTTCTCCAGCATCTTCTCTTCGGGTATCCAAAAGAGTGGCACAATCTGGAACTTGTCGTTCTCGTGGAAGAGCAACACAAAGGCTGTGATATCCGAGACATTCGAGAGGTCGAGACCTCCCCAGCACTCGCAGCCACGCAAGGACTCCATCGGTGTCGTGCCAACACACTGCATCCACTTCTCATCAAGTATCCAGGTGCGCTCGGCATCCACCCAAAGATTGAAATTCTTTGTCAGCACATTGCGCACCGCTTCGGGTCTGTTCTTTGCATCCTTGACCTGGTCGGCAAGGTACTCGGCAGAGACCGATACTCCGAGGTTGGGATTTGACTTGATCCACATCTTCGGGTCTTCCCACTCCTCCTTCGAGTCCTGGGTATAGATGATGCCGAACAAGCTGTCATCGATATTCACTCCTCGCAGCACCTTGATAACATTGTCGCGGTAGGCATAGCAGACACCCGCCTTGTTGAAGCCTGCGGTGGTAATGATGAACATCAGCGGTTGTCGCCTCGCGCCAAATGCCGACTTAAGGACATCGAACATGCCGCTATCCTTGTGCGCATGAAACTCATCGATGATAGCGCACGAGGGCGATAGACCATCGTGTGTACCATAGTCCGAGGATAGTGGCTTCATTGTGCCGCCCTTCAGCTCGTAGGTAATGGAGTTGCGGTAAGGCGTGAGATAGTTTTTGAGGTCGGTAGCTTTGACAATAGCCACCGCATCCGAGAAGCAGAGCTTCGCCTGGTCTTTGACCGTAGCAGCAGAATAGACCTCTGGGCGCGACTCGCCATCGGCAAAGAGCATCAGCAATCCCGTACTCGCAGAGAGCATCGTCTTACCGTTCTTACGCGAGATCTCGATGTAGGCATAGCGAAACCTGCGTGTGCCGTCAGCATTCATCCAGCCAAAGATGTTCCAGATGATAAACTGCTGCCAGGGCTCTAACTTAAACCGCTGACCTGCCCATACGCCCTTGGTGTGCTTGAGCTTCTGGATGAAGTTGATGGCACGAGATGCCGCCTTGCGGTCGAAGTACCACCCTCTATCAAGAGCGACATCGAGGTCGCGGTAGTAGCGTTCCACCGCCAGGCGTACATACTCGCACACCAGCACCTCGCCCGACACCACTTGCTGGGCGTACTCCTCGGCTGTATGTAATTTCTGCTTACTCATCAATCTCTTCAAATTCTGCGAATTCATCCTTGGGTGTGTTGTCGTTGAGTATTGCCGACACTCGGCTGCGGCTCGATGGTGTCATGCCGAACTCCACAGCCAGCGACTTGGCGGCAGCGAGTGCTCCCTCGGCAACCTTGCGCTTCGGGTTGACCTGAGTAACAACACCCGTCTTGGTCATAACCTCAATGGTCACTCCCTCCTTCTCAATCTCCGCCATCATGTCGTGGTAGAGAGCCATCTCTCGTGCATACGCCACGATCATATCCACGCCATAGACATCCAGGAGGTTGTTGTGCATCAGCTCGGTGGCGACCACCGCAAAGACCTTCTTAGCAGTTCCCTTCAAGCCGACCTTCGGAAGTTTGATGACGGTTGCACCATGCACCGCAGGCTTGTCTGTCATGCGGCATGGCTGGTCAGTGCCACGCAGTGCCTTGATGCTATCTGGTAGTTTCTTGCGTCCTTTCATAGTTTCTCAAATTCTCCAATTTTGCATGTGCGTACAGAAGACTTGGGGCGCGATTGGTTTTCGTAGGGTGTGAAGGAATTTGACCCCCTTCCACCTTGCGACCTTGTGCTGTTAATTGAGCCTTATCGCTTACCCATTATCAAAGAGTTACGGGCGTTGCTGGTCGATTTTCGCCACTTTGCATCTCTCTGAATTTCAAATCGTCTAACATTCAATTAATCATACCTTCATTAAACCATCATTTGATGGCTCTGTTTTTTAGTGCTTTTCGCCAATAATGTCCGCCACAACATTGCTGGGATTATCCTCCAGAAGTCTTCGCTTCATTGCCATATCGACATAGATTCTGGTTGTCGCAGTGCTAGTATGACCGAGCAACTCTTTGATGACTTCTATGTCAACTCCCTGCTCAACGAGTAGGCTGCCGCAGGTGTGGCGGAGGGAGTGCGCGGTTATCTTTGGGTCGTCTATGCCTATCATCCGCAGCTGCTTCTTGACAATGTGTGAGATTGTCTGCTTGGCAAGTCTTGTGGGGACTCTGCCTCGGCTGTGATTGATGAAGAGAGGATCGTCCTCCTGGAAGTTACGCTCTGCAATGTAGTCCTCGAACAACTCCACAATCTTCTGCGGCAATGCCAGGATAGCGAGTTTGTCCAGATGTCCTTTGCGCTGGACGCGGAGTGTGGGAATGTTGTCCACCAATCCAAAGTCGCAGATGTTTATTCTCTCAAGCTCACATGTACGCAGCCCCAGCATTAGCATCATAGATACCAGCAGCTTATCGCGCTTGCCTACGATAGTGGTTGTAGGTATTGACTCCACCAGGCGTTGCGCCTGGAATGCTGTCAGCGGATTCTTGCGATGCATTCGCTGTCGCAGATGAGTTCTGATTCCACTGCCGATGTCATCGTAGTAGCCTCGCTCATGACAATAGCGATAGAACAGCCGAACAACCGTGAGGTAAGAGAAGTATGTGTAAGCACTTTTCATCTGCACCTGCAGGAACTCTTTGTAGCGAAGTATATCTCCTCGACTGGGTGAGCGCGGCTCTATCTGTTGACGAGAGAGCCACGAAAACCAAAGACGAATCTTCCGCTTGTAATCCTCCTTGGTAGCAGGCAGACAGTCGAGCGAGAGTATCCACTCATCTACAATCTGGTTTATCGTTAGTGTTGTTCTCATAGCGTTCAAAAAAGTGGGTGGTGCTCCAAACTATCAGCCAATCAATCCCTTCCATACATGAACTATATTGTTTAATTGTTTGATATTGGTTTGTTTGAATTTAATGTGGATTTGATTTGTATGTTTGCAAACCACTGGAACACCACCGATCGTTTTACATCATAAGCTAAAATTTAAGGGTTAAACATCTGATTACTTATCCTTTGCGCTCTTTCGAGCGTGGCAGGCATTACATAAAGATTGCAGGTTATCCATATCGAGTCCCGCACCGCCCTTGTTGATGGGGACGATGTGATCGACCATCTGGGCAGGTGTCAGCCGACCCACTTTAAGGCACTCCTCGCACATAGGCTCCTGCTCCAACTTCACTGCTCGGAGCTTGCGCCACGCAGTGCTCTGGTAGAACTCGGTATTATGGTGGCGATAACCCTCGAAGGGTTTTCGCTTCGGCAACCATGGGCGCGATGTTGTTCGTTTCAGTTTCGGCATATCACAGAATCACTTTTGAGTTTAGAGGCAGCTCTGCATCCTCTGTACGAAATCCCTTCACTCGAACAATCTTTGCTCTCGGAAACCGCTGTGCTAACTCGTCTGCAGAGAATGCAAAGTGCTCGTAGTCGCTGGTCATAGCAAACTGCTCGTACTTGATGAGGTTAAGTCGCAGAGCATTGATGTCCTCCTCGTCCCAGAGTAGTATCTTGCCCTTGTGGGTTGCATACTTGCGTTTGCTGTTAGCGAGTTGAAAAATTACACGATACTCACTCATACCAACTTCCTTCTATAATTTTTCAATCTTACGAATAACTCCAACTCCAATTTTAGAATGGATAGTGTCGGATAGCGTCCTGTCTTACGACCGCGTACATATTTGCGATGCATACGGTCAATAAAAGTCTCGGCATCCTGCTTATCCATTTGAGTCGCGAGGAGTTTATATCCCTGCGGAGCCGTCTCCGAGGGAGGAATAATGAACTCAAAGCGGCTCTGCTCATACGAGTAGCAGAGCGATACTATCTGAATAGTTGTAATCGGTTTCATATCAGTCTATTTGCGTAAGCTATCTCCAGAGAAATGTATGGTGCGACATAAGTGTGTAAGGCGATCCATCGTGCGATCTCCATAGCGTTCGTATATCTGTTCTGGCGAGAGATTGGTGGATATAAAGACTGGGCGATGGTAGCGTTCGGCTGCATTGAGCACTTGGTTAAACCCCTCGCTCTTCTCTCCATAGTCGTTCATCATCGGCTCGACTCCAAGTTCATCAATGATTGGGAATCCCGAAGAGAGCAGATGGTCGAGATAGGTGCGCGAAACAGCTGCTTGCGCATTTGAGGGTGGTGGCATAATCTTGCCCATGTCCTGCGCATGAACTGGTAGTAGCACTCTGTTTTTGATGCGGAACAATACGGGGAGTACATAGTTTAGAATAACACTCTTACCCCTACCGCAATCGCCCATAAGCATTAACCCCTTGTCGTCAGTGTTGGTCATCCAATCGATAACCTCATCGTACTCGGGGAGGTGATGATATGTATCGAAAGTGCGATCCACATCACGAAATATCTGCTGGAAGAGCTGGGTGCAGAACTCTCTGTCGCCCCACGACCAACACCAACGCTCCCTGCGGTGGAGGTTGCCCTCGTGCAGCATCTGTCCAATTAGTTGTGAAAGTTTAATAGCCATAGTTGTGTTGTTTATTTCTTACCTGCGTTTTTTAATCGTTCAATGTAGCGTTGGCGTTTCTGCTCGTCCTCACTCTGGATAATTTGACCAACGCGCTGACCATGTTGTCGTCCTATTGGTTGACCGCGAGGAGGTGGGGCATCTTTAAGGGCAAAGAGTCCAGCCCAATTGTTAGCCATACTCTGGTCGATGATGCGTTGAGCTACATCCGCGTTACCGCCAGAAAGGTTGCGGAGCATCGATAAACACTTCTTCGCTCCCATCTCACTACGATACGACTCCTTTCGGGTGCGCTTATAATCAAACCACACAAGCATCAGTTCACGCCAAGGACTCTCCTGCGTCTTTGCCCACTCTTCGAGAACAAACTTTTTCTCTTTTGTGGGTTTTTCTCTTTTTGATTTTATACCCCTCTTTGATGGATTATTAGATACACTATCACTGTTTAGTTTATATATGTTCCCATTTTGTGTTTCATTTTGAGACGCAGAAGCAGTGCTTTCGCCCGTTTGTGTACCATTTTGTGTCCCGCTTTGTGTTTCATTTTGGGACACAAATTCGGACGCACATTGCGACACAAGCATCCCCTCCAGAGAGCGCATTGAGTATATGGCACTTTGAGAACTGCCGCGCACTTCGATTTGCACCAAGCCTTGTGAGGCGAGTTGCTCTCGCGACCGATAAATAGTGGAACGAGTCATCTGGGTACGGCTTTCAAGAACAGATATGGGAATGCATACCTGCTCCGCCCAGCCAGACCTATTTACGGTGTACATCAGGGCGTGCCACAGCGTGATGGACGAGGGCGCAAGGCGGTGAGTTTCGAGCCAGTCGTAGAATAGTTTTATCTCTGCCAAATAGTTCATTACGACAAGGTCACTTTGAGATCTTCGGTTAAAACTCTATTGCTGGATACAAATGGCAGAAACTCCGAGCCATCCATCAGTTCGCCTATACCGTAGTTGTATAGTTGGGCGACACGCAAGATCTCGCGCTTGGAGAAGAAGACTCTGCCTCCCAAGACCACTCTGCGGACATAACCGTTTGCCTGCCATCGTTCAATGGTGCGTTTGGATATGCCGATACTCCGTGCGGCAGCCTCCTTGCTGAGATAGACTCTGTCAAAGCCAATGTCATTCAATTTTGCAAGCTCCTCGACATCCTTGCGTAGCTTGCGGATCTCGATTTCGAGATGTCTCTGTTTTTGCTGATTTCTGCTCATACTCGTTTCGTTTTGCTTTCTGGGTGCAAAGGTCGGAAGAACAGAAAAACAAAATGTATGGAGTGCATATGCATTCCATACAAAATAAATTTTTATCACATTGACAATCAGAGATATAAAAATTCAGTGTGTGCCTTTTTGTATGCACACCAACTTCTCTGTAAAGGAGGCGGGGTTTTGCTTGATAGACTTTATGTTATCGCGCTCATTGTACGCCTGCGATGTGCTGATGGTAATATTTAAGAACGAGGCAAACTCCTTGACTGCTGTGGAAAATGCGATGCTGTTGCCATTGGGTGATAATATCGCCCCTGCATCAGTAAGTGCAGTGATAAGTTCAATAAGGTCACGCTTTGTATAAGTCTTGGTGTTCCAGACAAGCGAAGAAGAAGTAGGATGACTCAACTTGTCCGTCAATGTAAAGAGGTCGGGATACTGCAACTGCTTCTCAAGTAGGTCAAGTTCAACGGATACCTGCTTCAATGCAAGCGTTGTGAATGCTTGAATATTCTCTCCACGCTCATTCCTAAATTTGTCACTTTGAATGTGTATTTCTAAAAGCCCTCGAAGGGATTTTAGCGTTCTAAACTTCTTGCGGTAGTTATGGGCATCATCAGAGATGGTAAGTAGCAACGATTTGAAATCTTGAAAGGAGGCAAGAAGATAGCTGGGGTCGTAATCATGCTTTTGACCGCGTAATAAGGTGCGCATAAAGCGACATTTCAATATTGTTTCCATTAACTTTTCTGTTAGATTAGACAAAAAGTTGCGGTTTGAAATCTCGTCATGCGTTTCATTGATTTATATTGTTGCTATTGAACTATGGTGTAGATATTTATAGGAGCACAAAATCGGAGGACACTTTTGCAAATGCCCAACACTTTGAGTCGGAGATCTTATATTGACAAGGAAACCCATAACTCAAACTTCGCAACAAAAATTGTATAAAGTAACTACCAATTTTTGACACTTTCTGTCATCACAAACTATATTTGCAGGGAGAGTAACTTTTTGTAAAAAATTGACCTCGGTATAAGAATTTTACATATCTTTGTAGTCGCAATGGTATCATAGTGCCACTGCGCACATATTTTAAGATGTTTTTTGCGTCTTCTTCTGAACTCAGAACTTCGCAACTTCAAAATTTAGGAAGAAGGATTCGGCACAAGACATCCCCGTTGATGTATCCGCATCGGCTACGCTTGGCGTGGTTGATGTTATATATACATCTGGCGTGGGCTGTCTGTGCTGCTTATTCTTCCTAATGGGCAGCGAAGGTCCTGAGTTCGGAATAAGTTAGTGCAGCAACCTGCGCTTTTTTATGGACAGCTATTTAGGCAACGAACAACTGCTCGACCGAACGCTGGTCGCATTCTTCGCCTCCCGCGAGACTCCCGATGATGTAGCTCACAAAGCCATTCGCTGGGCAGAGATGATTTGCCAGACAGATAAAGTTGTGATAAGCGGCTTTAACTCCCCGCTTGAAAAAGAAGTCCTCAACACACTCCTCGAAAACAAACACCCCGTAATCCTCGCATTGGGACGCTCTGTATATAAGCGCGTTCCTACTCAATTTGTTCAGCCACTCGCGGAGGGACGAATGTTGATAGTGAGTATTAGTAACGCAGTCCGCCAAAGCTGGTGGACTGCGCAATATCGCATCTTTACGGTAGCGAACTGGGCAGATGAATGTGTCTGGGCAGGTGTTCATCGAGGTAGTTTGTTAGATGTCCCCTTTGACATATATCTGTCAAAAAGCAAGAAAATCGAAGATTTTTCATTGTAAGACAACACTTTTTAATAAAAAACGACCTCCGCAAAGCAGAAAATTCTTAACTTTGCGATAATTAATAGTATTAGTGCTTAAAGCATTGATAATTTAGACCCAAATCAATATGTCAAAAAAGATTGATAATATTATTGCTGACATAAAAGACCAGTATTTAGAGGACGACAATAATATTCCTTGGATCATTGGATATAGTGGAGGTAAAGACTCAACCGTTGTACTCACTTTTGTTTGGTGGGCACTGCTTGAGATACGAACTGAAAAAGGTAATAGTGCGTTATCACGACCCGTATTCGTGGTTAATAATGACACGCTTGTTGAAAATCCTATTATTACAGATTATGTAGTCGAAGTCCTTGACTATATTCGCACCGCAGCTGTAGAGCAAAATCTCCCAATCAAAGTACAGGTGACTACGCCACAGTTAGAGGATAGCTTCTGGATCAGTTTTTTAGGCAAGGGGTATCCAGTGCCCAATAACACTTTTAGATGGTGTACTGAACGACTAAAAATAAAACCTACTTCACAATTTATTTTAGACAAAGTCGACTCATTAGGTGAGGCTATTGTTTTAATCGGCACACGAAAATCTGAAAGTGCTACTAGGGCAAAAACAATCGAACGCCACGAAATTAAGGGTAAAAGATTGACTAAGCACCCTCTTAACCACAATACATACAACTATGCCCCCATTAAAGATCTTCATATTGAGGAGATATGGTACATCTTGAATAGCAAGCCATCGCCTTGGGGGTATGACAATAAAAAGTTATTTCAAATTTATGCCGATGCTCATGCTGACGACTATGAGTGTCCAACTGTAATTACGGATAAGACACAGCCTTCATGCGGACAGAGTCGTTTTGGCTGCTGGGTATGTACTGTTGTGAAGGAAGATAAATCAATGACCGCACTTGTCAAAAGAGGCAATGAGTGGATGTCTCCGCTTTTGAAATTTAGGAACGAAATGGTAGAAGGACGCAATGTATCCGAGAATCGTTCTGCTACCAGAAGGAACGGTCAAGCAGCCGTTGATGCAGATGGACATAACCAAGGTAATTATACATTTGAATATCGCAAACACATGCTGCGTAGATTGTTGGAGACTCAACGAGAAATGCAGAAAACTAAACCTCACATGGAACTAATCTCTAACCAAGAGTTAGTTGCTATCCAGATCAACTGGTATAGAGATGGTTATTTTTCTCCAAAAGTGACAGAAATTTATAGTAAAGTTTACAATCGCCCGATGCCCATGGATGGGACTCAATATCAAGAGCGTTTGATATTGGAAACAGTATGTAAGGATAACCCTGATGATTACTATTTGATTAATGATCTTGTTGCCCTATACAAGAGTAAAACGATTTTGATGAACAACAATGGTCTTCAAGGAGATATTGAGAAGCGACTTGAAAATTATATTAATAGCAAGCAATGTTTATAGAATCTATCATATTAAACAACTATCGAGCCTATAAAGGCTACAACAAAATCTCGTTTACTCAAAATGGGAAAAATGTATATGTTGTGGCGGGTAATAATGGTTTTGGTAAAACAACCTTCTTATCTTCTCTCGTATGGTGCTTGTATGGCAAACTGATGGTTGATGTTGATGAGAAGTTCCGTAGGGAGATTAACGATTCACAAGGATATAAAAATTATTCTAAACAGAATCTGAATAAGTTGTCAGCATCGGCTCTCGATTCAATGTCTTTGAATAGTGATTTGAGAAAGCATGTTGCAAAGAACGGATATACTCCCGCAGAGGAATATATCCGAGAAAATGCACAATGCTATGTTGAGATTAACATTATTGATACGCTCATTCCTGCCATTCCAGCTCGCAGTATCACTATCAAGCGAACATATGACTATTTCCTCGATACAGAAGATTTAGAGATATTGATAGATGGTCAAGTTAATGAACTTGCCAGAGAAGTAGGATACGATATTTTTATAAACGACTTTATCTTATCTAAAGACATTGCCAAGTTCTTTTTCTTTGATGCCGAGAAAATTGTCAACCTTGCAGAAATCAAGTCTCTTGAGGAAAAAAGGCGTTTAAGCATTGCGTACAGTGAAGTCCTTGGAATACGCAAATATGAGGACATCCGTAAGGCTCTTGAAAATCTAAGACTCAAATTGAGAAAGAATTCAGGAGCTTCGATTAGTGTGGCGAAACTTGATAAGTTATCTGTAGAGATAGATGGTATCGAAACACAAATCGAAATATATAAAACAGAGAGAAGCGAGGCTGATGAAAGAATTGCAGAATTAAAATTAGAAAACGATTCATTGCAAGAGCGTCTTATTAGAGAGGGAAACGCGATGAGCGTGGATGAACTAGATAAACAAAGAAGCCTCCTACAATCTCTTCAGACTGCGAATGCTGCATTAAAAGCGAAGTTGCGTGATATGTTGGATATTGCGCCATTTGCAATTTCTGGCTCACTATTATACCTCTTACGACAGCAACTGGTAATGGAAGAGGAGGCAAAATCGAGGACTGCAAACTCTGATGCAATAATATCTACATTGAAGTCAACGCGCCAAGAACTCGTTAGCAATGTTAAAAATATAAAGTTGGGCGATTCTGCAATCGAGATGCTCATCAGCATTATTAACGATTCTTTTGCCCATCATATGCCAGAGGCTGGTACTGAATACAATTCTGCGGGTAAGATCTTACTCGACTACACTAATAGCGAGACTAATGAGTTCCAGGCTCTTTACGATAATATTAAGTATTCGTATAGCATTGCATTTAAGCAGTTGGTTAAAGACCTTAAAAACAACAATGCTTTTTTGCTGAAAACACAGAAGCGCATACAATTGGCAGAACAAGACGATAGAGATGCAGAAGTTGCTCTATTGAGAAAACAAAAAAACCTCATACTTAGTGAGATTACAAAATTAGAAAATAGGGTTAGAACGCTATCAGAAAAAATTGGTGTCTTAAATAAAGATCTGGCAATTAAAAAGAAACATTTGTCCGAGTTGTCAAAAACAATTCGTGTTGATGATGTTGATAAGGAAAAAGACCTTATTGCGGAAAGACTTATTAGGGAATTAACAGAATTACTTTATACTCTTCGATTAAAGCGCAAAAAGTCTTTGGAGAATAAGATCAAGTCTGAATTGAGAATCCTTATGCATAAGGCAGACTTTATACAAGATGTAAGAATAGACTTGGCAGATGACCTAATTGATATTAATTTGCTTGATGGTAGTGGTGCAACTATAAACAAAGAAAAAATTTCGAAGGGTGAGCAACAACTTTATGCTACGGCTATATTAAAAGCACTGGTCGATGAATCTAATATCGATTTCCCAGTGTTTATCGATAGTCCGCTGCAGAAGTTTGACAGTATTCATTCTAAGAATATAATAACAAAGTTCTACCCATCAGTTTCAAAGCAGGTGGTTATATTCCCGCTATTAGGGAAAGAACTATCCGCGATGGAGTACGAGGCTCTTTTGCCTAATGTAAATCAGTCCTATGTGATTAATAATAACGATGGAGCCTCTTCGTTGTTGGAGGTTGAGCCTTCGAAATTATTTGAAACACTAATGTAGCTATGTTCACTCAGATTAAGACATCAAAGAAGAATAGAGAAGTGGTTACTATTCTCAGTAGGAAATTTAACCTAGGTGCTGAGAATGTTATCGCTAGAATAGCATTTGCTTATTCATTATCTAAAGGTAAAAAATTATCATTGAGCGACATACAAGATTCCCAGGGCAAGGAATATAGCAAATCTGTTCTGTTTGGCAATAACTATCCTTTTTATCTTGGTTTAGTCTGTGTCCATTATGGTTTATATAAAACAGACAAAGACATTCCAAAGTATATCAAAATGCATATTGATGATGGCTTGGAAATTATGAGTCAGGAATTAGCTGACAACCCAAATCTAAATGGATTAGAGTATCTGATAGATAAGATTGATGTGGGATTAGATCAATTTTTCAAATATGATGGACGATAGCCAAGATATTTCTGAATTGTACTATGATTCTGCAATTAGCGGAGAATCATACCTATACTGTATTGAAAATGGAATTAATACTGTCGGGGAACTCTCAGCATTTGACTTCTCAGATGCTGCAGAAGCTGTATACTCAGAACTGTCGGCTATAAAAAACAGCATGCAGCCAGAGTCGGATATCGAAGATTTTGTGCATAAGGATAATAATGGAATTTCTGTTGTGTCCGAGCATGATTATTCCGTTCTTCACAAAAAGGATGTATACTCATTAGCGTTGGAGCTAACACTAGATGTGAGAGCACGGAACATCTTAAAAAACATCTTTGCTATTTGTGGTGACAACCTGGATTCATTTGCTGACTTTTATTTGAATTGCTCTCAAGAGGACTTGATGAAGTTGCGTAATTGCGGTCGCAAATCAATCAGTATTATACTTTCAGAACGAGATTACATACTATCTGCATATACAATTAAGGACTCTGACGAATGTAATGTTAGAGTTGAGTCTGCCACATTGAACCAGCATGCAAAGACAGAGACTGTTTGCATAGAGCCCCAGGAAAAGTTATCAATTGAGCAGATAACATTATTATCTCCTGTGTGGAATTCTTCCTTTGATTCTCTCTCCACGAGAGCAAAGAATGTATTATCTAGTTGCTATGAAGGGCAAGAATGGCACGATGTTTTTCATAAGCTCATCTCTCCAAAGTTCAGTTTCTTTACTTGTAGGAACTGTGGCAAACATACTGCCGAAGAATTGTCTCTTTTCATGAAAGAGATGGCTAGTGCTTTCCTTAATTTATCTATTGAGGAGTTTGATCCTATACAAGCACAAGAAGCTCTTAAAAAGCATGAGTATAGTAAATGGTGTAGTCTATCTAGTGATGCTATAAGTTGTATTGTTTCTGTCGAAAGTAAGATAAATCGTTTCCCTCTACTTTTGGTTATTCAAAAGCATATAGAAGAATTAGAGCATCGAGACAAACGAATAGTTGAAGGTCTGATTGATATATATAACTACCAAACTCTGATATCGCGAGATGCTTTAAGCTCGGAGTTGGGTCTTACAGGTGAGAGATTGAGGCAATTGCGCAATGTAATATTTCGCAATTTGAAGCAATATATAAAATCGGTTGGCGAGCATGTGGATGTTAGCCATTATGAGTCGTCTTCTATTGCCAAATATAACGATGAAGAGGGCACTAACTTTCAAGATAACTTTGTTTATTTGATGGTCTCCTTATGTAATGGTAATTGGACTATTATTGGTGATATTGAGGATGTGTTTTATAATCCTTATGGGCATCAAGTTAACCTAAATATTGTACCATCACATATTGCAAAGGAATACGATTTCAAGAAATTCCTCCGAGATTTTGATTGGCTATATAATACGAAGAGAACTATAAGCACAGAAGTAAATCTTCAAAATTTCTGTCTCAAATTCTTTAAAAAACAAGTTCAAATTGAACTCATTGACGACATTGTGCATGAGTGTAAGAAAATTGTATTTAGACTATATGACTGCACATCGAGCGGTGACATTATAATTATTGGGAGCAATACATATAGAGGACTAGGTGAAATTGCCGAGGACATTCTCAGGCAACATGGTAAACCCATGACAACAAGTGAATTTTATGCAAAATTTAGAGAAGAGTATCCAGACAGAAAGTGTAAAAGCGAAACCTCGTTTATAAGTGCAGCTCGTTTGAATCCCAAAATTAAGCCAATTGGACGAACTGGTACGTATACATTGGATGAGTGGGACTATGGCGAATCGCGAAGCGGAACGATTAGAGAGTTCTGCGAGGAGTTTCTTTTACAACAAGAGGAAAGGATTGCTCCTCTCGTTGATATAGCAACTTATGTTAGGCAATTTAGGTCTACGGCAACTGATGCCAGCATACAATCCAATCTACTCGCTGAGGCAAGTGGAAAGTTTGGCTTGTTTACCAAAGGCTCTACCAAATATATTGGGTTCAAAAATCGAGATTATGATTCGTCATACATCCCAGCAGTAGAAAGTTCTATTGTAGTAAGGTCGCTCAGTACCAGCAGACAACTTTTCGAGGAGTTTATTGTGACCCATGACCGTTTCCCATTCTCCTCTGGTGTCGAGGTAGATGAGCAAGAAAAACGACTAGGGAGGTTTTGGGGTAATCTTATAAGTAGAGTTAACAGAGGTGTTGCATCAGCTGACGAGTTAGAGATGTTTCGTTACATCGAGGATAATTATTCTGACAAGAATATTCCTCGGAATGAATATAAATGGCGTGAGACATATAAAAATATATACGCGTTACTACAACTTGGTGGTAGAGATGCCATAGAAGAAAGTGATCAGAGGTGGTGTTACAAGTATATCCAGAAGCTTAAAAATCAACAATTGGAATCATGGCAAATTCCATTAATAATTAACTTGATCGAATTATATGTTAAGGGATAAGAATATTAGTTATGTATACTCATCAAGTGGAACAGAATATACACCTTTCCACTTCTTTAATACAGCCTTATCCAATAGCATAAGGTTTGATTTGGGTTTAGGCTTCTTTAGTACTGCTAGTTTAAATGTTCTAGCGGTTGGATTTGCTAACTTTATTGTCAATGGCGGCAATATGAGATTGTATATCAATCAATACATGTCCGAGGAGGATTATAGTATACTTTCATCTTCTTCGCAAGCAGAAGTGAATGAGCTGATCCTGAATGATTTCAACAAGCTTCGCCAGACCTTATCAAAGAGAGATAAACATTTTTTTAATTGTCTATCATACTTAATATCTCAGCAAAGGCTTGAGGTTAAAATTATCATTCCAAAATCAGGAGGTATTGCACATCAAAAATTCGGTATTTTCACAGATGAGGCAGGTGACAAAGTGGCATTTTCTGGATCACTAAATTTTACTGCAAGTGCATTGTTATCAAAAAATATTGAGGCAATATCTTGTGCAACATCCTGGGCTGGAGGAGAAGAACAGATTGCAGAATACGAAACTCTGTTTAATAGATTCTTCAACGGACTAGACTCAGACATTAAGGTGTATGACGCTTCTGAATTTAAGCGTGAGTTGGTTAGATCATTTCCGCCAAAAGATGTTTCAGTTCTCTTAGAAGAAGAAAAAGAGTGCATTAGAGCTTACAGTGAGAACTATGATATAATTGGAAATAGCGAATCGGCTGATGAGCCACATTTCCCATACCCTTCTGGTGCTTTTGATTATCAGATTGAGGCATACCAAAACTGGTGTAAAAAAGGCTATGGTGGTATCTTCGCTATGGCAACTGGAACTGGAAAGACAATTACTTCTCTTAATTGTGTTCTGGAAGAATATAAAAAAAACGGAGTATATAAAATACTTATCCTTGTCCCTACTATTGATCTAGTCAATCAGTGGGCGCATGAGGTCTCACTCTTTAATTATAAGAACATTCATATTGTCAACTCTGGAACTAATTGGAAGGTAAAATTAAATGAGTTGAAAGAGGATTTTGAGTGGGGAATAGAGAATAACTTTGTTATTATATCTACATACGCATCATTTGTTGATACTACATTCCAAAAGTTAGTGAATGCGTTAAGTGATGAAAGGATGATATTGATAGCAGATGAAGCGCATAATGTTGGAGCACCTAGTGTAAAAAAAGCTTTTGAGTCTTTAAAGATTGCTAAGCGCATTGCTCTTTCCGCAACTCCCAACAGAGCATTTGACGAAGAAGGTACTGCAGACATAGAACGGTTGTTTAGGGATTCATCCCCCTATTGCTACTCATTCTCGATGGAGCAAGCAATTAACGCTGATAGATTAATGCACTACCTTTACTTCCCAAGAATTGTCTACCTAGAGGATGAAGAAATGGAGAAGTATCAGATGTACACACGGATGTTGCTGAAATACTACGATCCCACCAAGAAAGCCTTAAAGGAGAACACCGAAGTAAAGAATCTTTTGATGCAGCGGAAAAGAATACTTCATAAGGCTCATGACAAGTATCGAGTATTTGAGGGCGTTATTGACGAGTTAGTCCAAAAAGAGCTCACGAGGTATTGCTTTGTATATGCACCAGAAGGTTTCGATATACACGACAATCAGGAACGAATTATCGAAAATTTGCAGCAGCTTGTTAACGATAAGTATCCACACATTAAGACCAACTCATTGCTCGGAGGAGATTCTAGAAGAAAAGAAAAAATCATGGCTTTTCAAGATGGGTATATAGATATGCTCTTTGCCATGAAGTGCCTGGATGAGGGTGTTGATGTGCCGCGCACAGAGGTTGGAATTTTTACTTCAAGCACGGGAAATCCCCGACAGTTTATTCAACGAAGGGGGCGTTTGCTACGAAAACACAAGGATAAGAAGTTTGCAACTATTTATGATTTGATAGTTGTGCCTAACTTCAACTATAATAGAGACCCATCAACATTTGAACTAGAGAAGTCTCTTGTAAGAGGAGAAATGACAAGAGTAGCTTATTTTGCATCGTTAGCATCCAACTATCATGAGATTGCTGACACATTATCAGCAATCGCAGACTACTACGAGCTTGAATTAAGTGTTTTAATTGATGAATTAAAGTAAACATAGATATTATGACACAGATTGAACTACTTAAGGAAGTATTAAAAGACCCTATGCTTAAGCAGAAGTATCACATCTCAGATTCTGAGCTTGAGCGAGTTTCGTTTGACACAACCTCAGAGCACCCAATTATAGAGGTACTTAAAACAATTATTCAGCAGAAAGCTGAGAATGTGTCGGACGGTAATGTGTATAAGAATATTAAAAACCTCTTTAGCGTTAATTAGTATGGCAACCATTATCAGATCAATATCGTTCAAGAATTTCTACAATTATAGTGGGGAGTACGAGCATAACACCTACGAGTTTGCGGAGGGCATTAATATCGTAAACGCAGACAATGGTATGGGTAAATCCAAATTGTACAATGGTATACTTTGGATATTGAAGAATAAGGTTTATGATTCTGATACCAGACAGCCTGTAGACATCATGTCATGTCCCCTTAAAGTTCTTTCTGATAAAGCAAAGGGAAGTGATAGTATGTCTCTTGAGGCAGGCGTAAAATTAGTGTATGAGGATGATAACTATCAATATACCATTGAGAAAACAATCGCTTTTACTAAGACCACACAGAACGCAAGATTTAACAACACTAGAGATTGGATTATTGGTGATGTGTCTACATTAGTAACGAAGTGTTCTTCCGATTCTACTAGTCGCCCCGTTATCATTTATAATATCGAGGAACAAAATGCCATCATTAAAAACCTTATAGTACCTGCCATGCAGCCATATGCATTGCTCCAGGGTGAGGCTATTGACAATATTGTAGATTTGTCAAATTCGGCAACTCTTACAACTACGATCGAGACCTTAACCGATCTTTCCTCACTTAAGGTTATAGAGGGGTCGTGTCAAACTTTTACAAAAAATGCAAAAAACGATCTCGCTGCCCAGCAGCGCAATCAAGCCTTTAATAGGACTGCATTTGAAGGATATGCAACAGAACAAAAACGACTGGAACGCTCTATTGAAGATATAGAAGCCAATCTTGAGAAATTTAAGTCGGAGTACACTCGTGCAACGGAAACGGTATCCCGATTGCAAGCACAGATCCTCAACACAGAGGATCGTGTAAAGTATCAGCGTCTTTGTAAAGATCTCGATAGCAGAATTGAGGAAACCAATAGAGAATACCAAGCACGCATATCTCGTCTAAACAACAATATGTTCAAGCAGGCAATGCCTTGGCTATTAATTGGTACTGGTGATGCTGTCCAGGTATATGGTCGATTGAGAGATCAATATACAAAAGCCCGAACAGCAAGACAGTTAATCAACAACCCAGAATCTTTTGCAACTATCCTCCCAGAAGGAAGTCCAGATGACATTTCGCTTAAAAAAATGCTAGAGAGTCATCAATGCTTCGTATGTGGAAGACACTTTGAGGTTGATAGCGAAGAGGAAAAACATATCAAATCTCTACTTGCCAGATCTGAAACCCATACAGCTGCGGAAGAATCAGACATGTATCTATATTTTGACTCAATTCAGAGAAATGTTGCTGGTTATATGCACACTGATCCTATATTCGCTGCAATTGCTGATGAAAAGAGGATTATTAATCAATTGAGTGATAAATTGAGAGAGCTAAAGAAGCAGAGGAAGGATGCAGAAATTGAGTACTTTAATTATGGAGGTACTACTGAGTCGTTTGATTCGGACAGAGATAGTAATCAAATTGCAGCATATACCAAAGCTCTCAAGGATGTGGATCGTTTAGATAGCCTTATCAAACAGTCAAGACAACGAATAGATGAGTTGAAGACTGAGTTGGAGGGTGTAGAGCGCAATATGTCCAACTTGGATGGAGCAAGACAAGTTCCTGCTGGTTATCAGAACATGAAGGACACCGTTATGGATGCTCTCGCTATTTTTGAGAATACCAGAAAGCGTATATATGACGAAGTTATCTCAAAGTTGGAGTCCCGATCAAATGAGTTTTACTCAAAACTCACATCTGGAAACAATGTAATGGGCGGAACTATGAAGTTTGAGCGTACGGAGTTGGATACAATTGAAGTAAAGGTTCAAACAGATAGTGGTAGCGAATTGACTGGCGCATCAGAAGGATTCCAAAGAATGAAGAAGATTGCTGTAGTGATGGCAATTATCTCATCCAGATTGGGTGGAGGCAGATTTATGTACCCATTTATCGCAGATGCTCCGTTCTCTGCATTCGGCAAGAACTTCATCAATAACTTCTTTGATACTGTTCCTGATGTATTCGACCAAAGTATAATCTTAATTAAAGATCTGTACGATGTGGATGATGAGCAATGTTTATCAGAGGATGGTCACAAGGTGTTGAAGCAGATGCTCGATGGACAATTGCAAGGCACTTTTTATGTCAATCGCATACCCCAAGAGGCAGATCCAACTCAACTTTGTACAGAGATATTAAGATACAAATAACTTTAAAACGGGCTTATTATGAATTACCAAAGATTCAAACAAGAAATAGATACAAAGAAACCTAAGTATTTGTCAAAGTATTACAACTTGATTGAAGCTATTTCAAGAAAGGGCGATACACAAGGTGGATACATTCAGTTAGGCGCATTTTACCAAACCTATATGTATGCATTTATGATTGGGTATCATATAGGAGAATGTATGCCTATTTCTGGAAATGGCGATGCAAGGGACTTTGCGCCTATCGCGAGTTGGAAACCTATCGAGTTAGTTGATTTCATTCAAATGTTGATCCTGTCAGAGCCAGAGGAAAAGTTAGGCTTTAAGTGGTTGGATTTGGACACAATGGATGACGATAAAGCCAAAGAGTGCATTTCAACAATGATGAGGAGAATTGAAGGTTATGCAAATACTGGGCTTGCATACATTCAGAAGAAGTACGAGGAGGAGAAAGAGGCGTTCAAATCTCCTTTCGTCTTTGTTAATATCCTTAGAGAGGTGTCAATGAACTCAAAATAATCTGTATTGCCATCTAATAAATTATTTGTTAAATCTTAATAACTAGTGAAATAGGTTGTAGTAGATGCCAAGTCAAGTTAAGGTAAAAAAAACTTCTAGCAAAACTGCTGATATCATCAATCCAATTTTGATTGATGAAACTTCTATTACCCGTAGATTGCTTATTGCCACAATAGTCAACAATGAAAAGGACCCAGATGCTTGCATTAGTGCTACGATAGTTCACCAAAGAAAAGGCAAGAATGATCAGTGGGAGGATGTAGAAGCGATCAATCTTCAAAAATTAAAGGCTGGAGAAGGGGTAAGATTGCATTTTGGTTGTACGCAACTTAAAAAATTGCGCGAAGCAATCGAGAAAGCATATACCTGTGGATATAAAGGCGTCCTTCCGACTGGACAATATATTTTTGGTAAAGAAGATGAGTTTATAATACCAGTTGGTAAAGAAGGGAAATACATACAATCACTCCTTGAGCGTAATTACGGAGAAAATATCTGGGAGCAACTTGTAGAATTAGATCCAGATCTTGCAACTAAACTTTCTATGGCTAAGATTCAATCAGATAGAATCGCAGTAGTCAAGGAATTTATTACTCGTATTACAAATGATGAAACCGAGAAATTTTGGCAACAATTCTTATCACAAAACGATTGGATATTCGGCTTCTGTCTATCATATATCTTTACTACGATGGTAGACCGAGAGGTGTATGTTGGAGGTACAAATATAAATGGTCGCAACGGAGAATTATGTGATTTTATGGCAATGTCTGAAGGGAATGCTAAATTTACTTCGTTAGTGGAAATTAAACGCCCCACGACACCTCTACTAAGTTCGCGACCTACTCGTGGTACAACATATGGAGTGTCCAAGGAGTTGTCAGACGCTGTTGCGCAACTACAAACTTATTGTTATACTTGGGGAACTAATAGTTCCAGAGAGGCTTATTCTTTTCAAGTCAGGAATAATTCGGTGCCAGTATTGCCTAAAGGTATTCTTGTCATCGGAAACACATCAGAGCTTGATAATGAAGATAAAATACGCTCTTTTGAATTGTTTAGACGGAATCTTAATAATCCAGAAATCATTACATATGACGAACTACTTGCAAGAGCAAGATATGCTGTTAAGTATGATGACAGCATTAAAGAAGTTCCTTCAGAATACATATTTGACATAAATGACTTGCCTTTTTAGTATATTTCAATAAGTATCATGAAAAATCTAACAATCCGAAATAGCACCGCAGAGTTTCTTACCTTCATTCTTGATGGTAGAGAAGAGGGTGTGCAGGTATACTACAAAGATGAGACTATATGGGCTACGCAGAAAGCGATGGCAACCCTATTTGATTGCTCGACAGATAATATCGGAGTCCATTTAAAAAACATATTTAACTCCAATGAGTTAGACAAGGAGTCAACTACCGAGAAAATCTCGGTAGTTCAAAGGGAGGGAGATAGAGAGGTTAATAGAACAACGATGTTTTATAATCTCGATGCAATTATTTCTGTCGGCTATCGTGTGAATTCGGTACGAGCCACGCAGTTTCGTCAGTGGAGCACATATGTCCTTCGTCAGTTCGCTATTAGAGGTTATGTACTGGATAAGAAGCGTCTGGAGAATGGATCATTCTTGGGTGTTGACTACTTTGAGCATTTGCTTGCCGAGATTCGAGAAATCCGACTCAGCGAGCGTAGATTCTACCAGAAATTGACGGACATATATGCGACTGCAATAGACTACAATAAGGACGCTCCTACAACCCGCTTATTCTTTAAGAAGGTGCAAAATAAGATGCATTACGCGGTGCATGGACATACTGCAGCAGAAATTATCGTTGAACGAGCAAGTGCCGAAAAAGAGCATATGGGATTGACCACTTGGGAGAATGCCCCTCATGGAAAGATTGTCAAGCCAGATGTGAGCATTGCGAAAAACTATCTGAATATGCAGGAGTTAGAGCATATGGGAAGACTCGTGAATGCCATACTTGATATTGCGGAAATGATGGCTAAGCGTCATATCCCGATGACAATGGAAGACTGGGCAACGCGTATTGACAAAATTCTTGAAGCATCTGGTCAAGATGTTCTTGACGATGCGGGAAAGATAACGGCTGAGTTTGCCAGGACATTTGCTGAGTCAGAATTTGAGAAATACCGCATAATTCAAGATCGTCTATTCCAATCTGACTTTGATAGATTTGATGAGCAGAGCATGCTTCCATTGGATATTGAGGTAGACAATCAATAATTTGACATCCCACTAACAAGTTATGGAACAGCCGAAAATTGAGCGAGTGCTTCGTCTGATGAAGATGATGACGGGCAATAACAACTACACCGTAGAGGATATGGCGGAGCGATTGGGTATCTCCTATCGTTCGGTGTATCGTTACATCGAGACCTTCAAGGACTCGGGATTTGTCGTGCAGCGCAAGGATGGCGGCATCTATAAGCTCGGCAAGGATAGCCGCTACTTCAAGGAGATTTCGCAGCTGATACACTTCACTGATGAGGAGGCGCACATTGTCAATCAACTCATCGAAGCTCTCGACAACACCAATATGCTCAAACAAAACCTTCGCAAGAAGCTGACGGCTGTATATAACTGTACCTCGTTGGCAGATAGCGTGGTGGAGGGCAAGAACGCTATCAATGTCAATCGTTTGATTGAGGCAATATCAAATGGTAAGCAGGCAGTCCTGAAGGACTACGCTTCTTCGCATACGAGCATTGTTCGCGACCGCCTGGTTGAGCCTTTCGGCTTTACTACAAACTATGTCCAGGTTTGGTGCTACGAGCCAGAGTCGGGACTCAATAAACTATTCAACACTGCCCGCATTGGTGCGGTCGAGGTGCTCGACGAGGGCTGGCAGTTTAAGGAGCTGCACCACGAGGGATATATTGACATCTTCCGCATTACAGGATTTGAGCAGAAGCGTGTACAGCTGGAACTCGGCATGATGGCGCATAACCTCTTGATCGAGGAGTACCCACTCTCCACGCGCGACCTTACGCAGATTGATGACTCGCATTGGCTACTTGATACAATGGTGTGCGACTATGTCGGCATCGGTCGTTTTGTAATGGGGCTATCGGAGGATATCAAAATTCTCACGCCAGAGTTTGATGAGTATATAGAAACAGTTGTTAATCGCTTACATGATGGTTATAATTCAAACAAATAATGGTTATTGACAGTAATTGACAAAACCGCATTGTACCTTTGTCCCAGCAACATAAAAATGTGTTGCTGGGATTTTTTATCTACAAAATTGCAGAGGTATGTGGGATTTTATTTGGAGATTGATTCTTTTGGATTGGCTGTTTGACATCTTTAGCGATGGCGATAACTAATCAATCCTCAAAACCGATATTTTGTCACTAATTAATAAATCAACAAGCTATGAAACGATTTCTTTTACACACCGCAGTGTTATTTGCTGTTTCATTTTCGGCAATGGCGCAGGAACAGACCGCAACTACTCCAGCAGATTCGGTGGCTGTTACGCCCCGATATCCAATTAAGGATCTTTCCTCTGTCTCTGAGAATTTAGAAGGTGCTGTTGCCCTTGGCGTCACTGAAGGGATTGCAAAGAATCCAAATTTGTTAAACGATAGGTATAAACTCTATCGTACAGAGAATATGTGGACATTCCTTAAGCTTGATACTTGTACGGGGCGCGTATGGCAAGTGCAGTATGCAATTAATGAGGATAGTAGAATGCAGAGTCAGTTTGTTTATACAATGCTTGACTGGGGTGATAGCTGGAACGAATTAGATAATATTGGACGCTTTGAGTTGTACCCAACGCAAAATATGTATAACTTCTTACTCATGGATAAGAAGATTGGTAGAATTTGGCAAATTCAATGGTCAACAAACCCAAGTAGCAGAGGGGTTGTCGCAGAAATAGAATAGTTATGGGGGCACTTTATAAGTTGAAATGTGAGCATTGCGGAGTGGAGTTTGTGCACCAGGCGGGAGTTGGTCTTATCTTTTCATGTGTGGGATGTGGTGAGGCAACAAACGAGCAAGCACCATTTTGGTGTCCCTGCTGCCATAAGCGTTATGATCCGTTGGCGGAGGACTTTTTAGAGAAACTTTCGGAGGTTATTCTATGGGATTAGAGGAGAATGGTTACCGCAAATTTCGCTTGTTCCTGCGGGAGCAAGGGTGTGAGGAGGCATTTGATAAAGCCTTCTACTCCTACAATGGCTGCACGCTACTCGATGAGCGGTTGTGGGACGCAGGCGATGCAGAGTGCATTTTCGCGCATGCCTTCGACTGGCGATCAACACCTGAAGGACGAGAGTTTTGGCGTAAAATAGATCGCATATGGTATACCTTATGTGCAAGTTGACAATCAATGCAGAATAAGTATGTTTAGTATATTATTCGGAGTACTATGCTTCTTCGCATTTGCGAGTGAGGTGCTCGGAGAGAAACATGGTAGAAGATGATGGATAGAAGTGAGACTATTAAACGAGGTCGCAATCAGTTGGCTATTAGGCTTCGTAATAAAGGTATTTGTGACGACTCTGTTCACGCCCTATTAAAGATACCTATCGAGGTGCTATACCAAGAGGCTCTGCGCGAAGTTGGAGAGCAAGAGGCATATATCGATGAACTCCGTGATACTGTAAAAAAACAGAATGTAGAGATTACCATTTTAAGAGGTATGGCTGGTGTTTCTAACCAGCTTAACAAAGAGCAAAGGTTACAGATTAAACGCGAGGAATTATATCAACAGCAAAATGTTCGCAACCTTGCTCTTTCAAAGCGTAATAAGGGTTTGATGGCGACCAACTCTGAACTTGTTATGAGAATTATGAAATTAGAAACGGAGATAAAAGCATTGCGTGAGCAGGTAAAATAGATATATTATGGGACTCTTTGATTTTTTATTTGACGACAACCATCAATCGGATAAGGGCAACGACTGGGATCGTAGTGTTTTCGATACAGATAGATTCCGCAATCGCGGTAGTGGCAATTGGGGCGATTGGGAGGATGTCTCAATGGGTGATTGTAGCACCGATGGCTTTGAACATCCGAACTACGATGAAGATGGAGAGTGGTAGTTAAGGTAGGGAATTTTGCGTTCCCTACCTTAATGATATTCTGTTGGCGGCTTCGCGCTTCTTGTCGTTGATTACATCGGTATAGATTGCGGTGGTAGCCACATGAGCATGACCGAGCATCTTCGAGAGCGTATATATATCCGTTCCCAATGCGAGTTGCAGGGTTGCGTATGTGTGGCGAAAGCAATGAAAGGTTATGTGCTTATTGATGCCAGCAGCCTCGACCCATCTGCCGATGACTCTATTAACCTTTGCATGGTCGGTCATGTGGTCAAACACAAAACCCTTCTTGCGCACCCTGCCGAGTATCTCCACCGCCTCTTCGCTAATTGGAATTGTAAGTTCCTTCTTGGTCTTCTTCAAGTGAAGGCGCAGGCAATATCCTCCCTCTGGTGCAATGTATAGATTCTTGTGCGTTAGTGCAGTTACATCGCAGTATCGTAGTCCCGTCAGACAAGAGAATAAAGCCGCCTTTTTGAGCACTTCATCTTGACATGGAGTAACTGCCAGGGTTTTGACCTCTTCAAGCGTTAAATACTCTCTGAATCCCTGCAGCGGACGAACAATGCGTACAAGTCTGAATGGGTAATCCTTAATAAGGCTCTGCTTCCAGGCGGTCGAAACTACTGATCGGAGTACCGACATGTACGAATTGACAGCATTGTTGCTTAATCGCTTATTCTTATGGGGATTCTGTTTTGATATATAGTCCTTGGATAGCAGGTACTTCTGAAACCTTGTACAGAGGTCAACTGTGACCTCTTGAAATCGACATCGCCCTTTCGTAAAATTTGTGAAGTGCATCAAGCAACTTCTATACATGGGAGGTCTGCCGATGCAGAACTCATTGAAGAATAAGAGAAAGTCTCCGCTTCTCTTTTTGGCATCGAAGAAGTCGAATTCGTTATCGATGATGGAGATTATTCGTTGAGCCTTGATGCCCTCGACTCGGAGCATTGCCTGCTTGTTAAACTCCTTCTCAATGTCGTTCCGAGGCTTATCCCATAGGTAAACACCGAGTGTTTCAAAGGCGTGGTCTTTCTTTGTGATTGGATCTGTGATTGCGGGGCGATAACTCAGATATATCGACACCCTTCGGTCTTTGAGTTTGCGTTTGTGAATACTAACTGTTGGAATCTTCATACTCTGCGAAAGTTTTTGAGTTCGAGCTGTAAAGATACCAATAATCAGCAACACCAGCTGGATAAAACCAAACCGTGACAGATTGTCATGAGTTCATTTTTTTAAGGCGATTTGGCGGATTATGATGCGATTTTGCAGCAAACAAGATGAGCATTGCTATTATGCAATTGCTCCAAAAGTAGCCGATACTCTGCGAAAGTTTGAAAAAAAATGCAATTTTCGCAGAGTATCGGCACTTTTTCTGAAAAATATCACTAAATTTGCGTTCAGAAGAATAAAACACATTTGTATGGGACAGATTATAGTCGGTAGAAAAAAGGAGTTAGCACAGATTGACCAATACTACAATTCTGGCAAGGCTGAATTTATTGCAGTGTATGGTCGAAGACGAGTTGGTAAAACTTATCTTATCCGTCAGCATTTCAAGAATCAGTTTGCTTTTGACATGACTGGCGTGATGGAAGGTAGCAAATCTGAACAGATGACAGCTTTCCACGCAGCACTTAAGACCTATGGCTACAAGGGAAAGAAGAATCAGAACTGGATTGATGCATTCTTTGCTCTTCGCCAACTTCTTGAGTCGAAGATTGAGCCAGGAAAAAGATGTGTAATCTTCATTGATGAGCTACCTTGCCTCGATACTCAAAAGGCAGGATTCGTAAATGCACTCGGACATTTCTGGAATAATTGGGCAAATTGGCAGTCAGAGATTATGTTGATTGTTTGTGGCTCTGCAACCTCGTGGATGGTACGCAATGTCATCGATAATCACGGAGGTCTCCACGACCGTATCACTCACGAAATGCACCTTCACCCATTTACACTTGGTGAGACAGAGGAGTTCTTCGCCAATAGTGGCTTTGTGTGGAACCGCCTCAGTATCATCCAAGCATATATGGCTATTGGCGGTGTACCATACTATATGAGTCTATTTGAGAAAACAGATAGCCCTGCAACGGGTCTTGATAGATTGTTTTTCAGTGGCAATGCCGAGTTGAAGAAGGAGTATCGAAGATTGTTCTCTTCTTTGTTTAAGAATCCACAACCGTACCTCGAAATCATTTCTCTGCTTGCAAAGCATCCAAAGGGACTTACAAGAGAGGAGTTAAGCGATAAACTTGGCACATCAAATAATGGTAAGTTGGGTGATATGCTGACCGATCTTGTCTATTGCGATTTCTTGCGCAAGTATAATGTGCGAGAGAAAAAGATTAAAGCAAATTCGGCTATATACCAGCTGGTAGATTTTTACACAATCTTCTATAATACCTTTGCCCGCAAGAATATCGTAGAGGAGCATTTCTGGACTCGCAATGTGAATACGCCAGAGATTACCGCTTGGTATGGTCTTGCCTTCGAGCGTATCTGCAAGGCACATATGCCACAGATTAAAGCAGCATTGGGTATTACCAGCGTATCAACCGAGTTCTATACTTGGAAGACCAATCAAGTGGAGAATGGAGCGCAAATTGATATAATCATAGATCGTGCGGATAATACCATAAACCTTTGTGAGGTTAAGTATAGCGAGGATTTGTATAGCCTTGATAAGGAGGAGTTCCTCAAAATACAGAATCGCATCAGTGCGTTTAAGGAGGTCACAAGAACGAGAAGCAGCATTATTCCTACTATGATTACAACTTTTGGGATGAAAGATGGAATGTATAGCGACCAAATAATCGCAAAGATTGATATGGATTCATTGTTCTAAAATCAGGGTAGGAAACCGCATCAGTGAGAGCAGAGTGACTTTCAAATATGGTCAGATATTTCCATTTTGGAAACAACTCAGTTTGCAGTAATGATAAACAGCTTATGGCAAATAAAGACTTATTCTATTTAATCAAGCAGAGTATGCTTGATTCTGTCGTGCAAGTTAGACGCTCGTTGGGGCGTAAGTCTTATGCATCTACACGCAGTAAAGCCGTACAACAAGTGAAAATACTGGAGCTGGCAAGGCAAGCTAAGCAGGTTGACAAATAGACGAAATACCGCATAATTATCATTTATTGCGGGACATGAATGTGTAATTTTCAGGACATTTGCCTTGCTATTTGTCCCGTATTTTCAAATAAATTCATTATATTTGTCCCGAATAAAGAAAAAAGTGTATGACAATACAGGTTGAAATACTCCAATTTTTACACTACAACCCATCATCAAGCAGGGTTGAGATTGCTGCTGGACTCGCAGATGCACCAAATGAGCGAACTCTCAAAAGGTTGATTGCCGATGGTGTTCAGCGTGGCGACATTGTTGTAGAAGGCAGAGGCAAGGCAACACGCTACTCGCTCTCTGCGCAGGCTCAACTTATGATGCCACTTGACATTGACACCTACTTCCTCAAAGATATTGACGAGCGTAAGGTGCAGGAGTCGTTCAATTTCGACCTTATTCGCACAACGCTTCCGCAGGTTGCTATTTTTACCGAGGAGGAGTTGCAACGCTTGAATGCCTCCCATCAGCAGTTCTTGGCAAATATGCAGACTCTCTCCGAAGTGGAATACCGTAAAGAGATGGAGCGTTTGGGTGTGGATCTGTCGTGGAAGTCTTCGCAGATTGAGGGTAACACCTATTCATTGCTCGAAACCGAGCGACTACTGAAAGAGAAGCAGACCGCCCAAGGCAAGACAAAAGATGAGGCGGTGATGCTACTCAACCATAAGGATGCGCTCGATTTTGTACTCGACAATCCCGACTATTTGAAAGAGATAACCACACGACGCATTGAGGATATTCACGCCATTCTTACAAAGGAGTTGGGTGTTGGCGGAGGTATTCGCACCCGACGAGTTGGTATTACGGGTACAAACTATCGTCCGTTGGATAACGAGTTCCAAATCCGTGAGGCGTTGGAAGATAGTTGTGCGCTCATAAATGGCAAGGAGAATATATTTGAGAAGGCACTGCTTGCATTGGTGCTCTTGTCGTATATACAAGCATTCTCTGATGGCAATAAGCGCACCGCCCGAATCACAAGCAACGCAATACTTATGGCGTGGGGATACTGCCCACTCTCATTCCGTACGGTAGATTCGGTAGATTACAAAAAGGCGATGCTGATGTTCTACGAGCAGAACAATATCGCAGCATTCAAGCAGATATTTATCGAGCAGTACGAGTTTGCCGCAAAGAATTATTTTTAGGTTGCATCGTAAAAATAGCTGCAATATCGTGCATGTTTGAGCCTTGAAATTTTAGTGTAGAAAACCGCATCAGTGAGGATTATGCAAATATGAAGTTGCTAATAATCTCGAAATTGAATAATTTTTACTATCTTTGTGCAAAGGCTTAAAAGTTGTGGAGTGCAAATAGTATATGCATAATCTCCTAATAAACTTTGTGATATGGATAAGAAGAGACAAGATATTGCATTTTTCCTTGCATTTTGTATAGAGCAATATATGAATGAGAAGGAACTTTCTCACGAAGAGACAATGTCTCTCTTGACAGAATGTGGTGCTCTTGACTATTTAGCAGAGCATTTCGAGATTCTGCATACACAAAGCCGTCAATGGATTATAGAGGACATTGACGAGTATATTAAAGAACGAAAGGAGAAATAGATATGAGAATCTATCATGGTAGCATCGAGAAAGTAGTATCCCCTGAAATCAGAGACTCAAACCGTACTCTTGATTATGGGCAGGGTTTCTATACTACAACCTCGTATGAGCAGGCTGAGGCATGGGTAAGGCGAAGAATGAATGAGAAGCGAGTTTCTCAAGGTTATGTTTGCGTCTATGAACTTGATGAGGGTGCATTGCAAGAACTGAAGACTCTTATATTTGAACAGCCTACCGAAAAATGGGTGGATTTTGTGATGAAGAATCGAACTCAAAAGGGATATATCCACGAGTACGATATAGTATATGGTCCAGTTGCGAATGATCGAGTTTATGCTGCGTTTGCACTCTATGAAGGAGGTCTGATAAATAAGCAAGCCCTAATTGCAGAGCTGAAAGCATATAAACTTGTGGACCAATATCTGTTCCACACTGCTGCCGCGTTGCGAGCATTAACTTTTATAGAGGCAAAGGAGGTTAGGTAATGAATCTGAATATCACACAGGAGAATCTTTATTTGCTCCTGCCATCTAAAATGAGTTGGTTGGCAACTATGCTGGCAGAAGATAAGGGAATTAGCATAGTAGAGGCTATTAAGACACTCTATACATCATCGTTCTACGCACGATTAGCAGACGAGTCTACGAAGTTATGGCACCTTGGACCAGTCGCTTTATACGAGGAATATTTAGCAGAAAATTAGCGGATTTTCAAGCCGAAAATTTAGTGTAGAAAACCGCATCAGTGAGTGCAGAGTGGGTTTCAAAAAGTGCCCTCGGTGTGCGTCTAGTGCAGAAACCAACCATCCCAACGGGATCACCTTCAGTGGCTTTCCTCCAAGATGAAATTACGAAAACATAATCCCCGATTTTGCCAAAGCGGGGTAAAAGTCATCAAAAAAGTCGTATCTTTGTCGAAAACACACTGCTATGACTGAACTTACCCTTTACTATCTGCTGGCCATCAATGCAGTCGCTTTTATCGCATTTGGCGTCGATAAATTCAAAGCCAAGACCGACCAATGGCGTATTCCCGAGAAGACCCTGATGCTTCTGGCACTGGCCGGTGGCAGCATCGGAGCGTGGGCAGGTATGCAGGTTTGGCGACACAAGACCCAGCACGCCAAATTCAAATACGGCATTCCGGCCATCCTGTTTTTGCAGATCTTCCTGGCCGGTTACCTCGCCTAACGACACACAAAGAGCCGCACCTCCGTTACGAGATGCGGCTCTTCTCATCAGCGCAAAATCGCCCCTTTTACGGCTCTTTATCGCCCGTCCAGGAGAGGAACCCTCCATCCAGTTCCACGACCTCAAATCCGGCCTTAACTGCCCTTTCGGCGGCCAATTTACTGCGGCGACCGCTACGGCAATAGAGTGCCACGGGACGCGAGGGGTCGAGCGTCGCAATCTCGGCATCGAACTTTTCGCCATTTACATCCATATTCACTGCGCCGGGGATATGCCCCTCGGCATACTCCTCCGTGGTGCGGACATCGACGAGTTGTACCTCTTCGCGCTCAATTTCGCGGGCAAATTGCTCGGCATCGACCGAGCGGAATGTTGGTTTTGGTGCGCAACCAAACAGCAGGCTCATGAGTCCCATCGTCAGACAAATTTTCAGGGTTCGTTTCATCGTGTTGTTGTTTGTCCAAAGATAAGACATTTTTGGCTAAAAACAAAAAGAGGGGCTGTCCTCTTCAGAACAGCCCCTCGCCCACTTATTTATACCAAAGAATTAGTACCAGCGCGGGTCACCGGCCTTGGCCTTGTAGAAGTCCGAACCCGTCACCTCGGGCGTGTTCTTCAGCTTCATACCCTTCATCATGTCGTCCAAATCACGCTCGTGCATATCCTGGTGACCGTTCTCATGCGGCGGGCAGGGATCCACGAAGACATCCATCGGGTCGAGGATAGCACCCTCGGCCGACTTAATCTGCTTCACAACGAGGTTCTCCTTACCGTTGATAACACCGGGCAGGTTGCTCAGGTACGTACCGGCCGAGTTCTTCGTTGCCGAGAAGGCACCACCGTTGAACAGACCATCGTCCTTCTGCTGGCTCTCATCCGACGAAGTCGAGAAGTTGTTCATGATATCGAACGTAATCTCCTGCTTCGTACCGTTAATGGCGCGGATATCGAAACCACCCATCTTCATCGTGCGGTCATCACCGGCCTTGCGGGCGTGGATGAAGAGATTGTTCTTCACCGTGTAAACCGAACCGTCGGGCGTATTACGCGTAGTCACAAGGTAGCGCGTCGTAGCACGGGTCGAGAAGTTCACGAACGTATTGTTCTCAATCGTGATGTTATACTTCACCGTCTCGGGCCATGCCTGGTTTACATTCGAGTTGGTCACGAAGTTATCGCGCGGCGAGTCGTACATCGTGTTGTTGCGGAAGATGAAGTTCTTCAGGATGTTCGACTTGGCGAGCTTACCATCGTCCACAATCCATGCATAACCACGACCGTTGTTGTCGTAATATCCGCAGTTCACGAAGATACAATCCTCGATAATCATCTTCTCGAATACCTTACGCTTCGAACCCTGCGTACGGATGAAACCACGTACCATGCGCTGGAACGTACAACCGCGTACCTCAATCGATGCGAAGTTCACGCCCATACCGTTCGAGTACATATTGGCGAAGTAGTTACCCGTAGCCGAACCTACACCGGCAGCGTTGTCGCCATAGTTGCGAGCCGTCGGGCAGTCAAAGTTCAGGTTCTCGAAGATTACCGACTTCACGTTAATCGTACCATCCTCACCGGCCTGCGGCTGACGACCGAACATGAAGTTACACGAGTTGGGTGCGTTACCTACTACGGCCGTACCACCAAGGAATACCGAAGCTTTACCCTTACCGGCTGCCAAATCCTCGGGATTCGTAGCCAGCGTAAAGCCCTTACACAGAGTCGGGTTCTGGTGGAAGTAGTAGTTCTTGTCACCGTCGAGGTAGAAAATCGAACCCTCGGCCAGCGTGTTGTTCTGCGTGTAGTCAACGAGCCACTCATCCAGACGGGCAGCCTTGTAGTCGTTAGCACCCGGTACCGAGTCGTTCTCGATGTAGTACTCATCCCACTTCAGGACAATCGGGTCACCCGGCGTACCATCAGTACGCGGCGTTACCGTGTTGTACACAGCATCTACAAACACCTTCACATTCTGGTTCACGGCCTTCACTACATATACCGAGTTCTCATCCAAGCCCTCGACATCAACATAGCCATTGGCCAGGTCCTCCTCCGTCAGCATATACTTGGCCCACTTGGCGTCAATCAACGCGTTGGGGTTCGTCGGCGACGGGGTGATGGTCAGGTAGTGCATCACGAAATTATCCTCGGCATCCAACTCGAAGTTCTCCGGCCAGGTCTCCACCTCTTCAGCAGCAACACCCACCGATGCATCGGCCTTGGCACGCTCGAACCATACACGGAACGAGGTCTTCGTAATATCGGTTACGCGCAGTACCTCGGGGGTCGGGTAACGCTCACCCGTATCCCAACCGGCCCAGTCGGCCCAGTGGCGACCGTCACCGTAACCATACCACTTCGAGTGGTAACCCTCACCCTTCTTCGAAAGGGTACGAATCGCAAAGCGATACGAGGTCGAATACTCCAAATCCTTCACCAAGAGGTCGAGTACCTCGGGACCTACGATGGTATCGAATACAAGCTTACCCGTAGCAGCCGACTCCTCCCAAGCCTGCTCACCATTGGCGGCATTGGGCTGAAGGGCGCAACGAATCTGGTAACCGGCGCAACCGTGTACACCGTACCAGTAGAGCTGAATATCGTTGATATTCTTCACACCACACGCATAAGGCTCACTGTCGCCCTTGTTGGTGTTGTGGTCCTTGCGGAACATGGTCATAAACTCACGCTCCGTTACCTGACCCTCTGCACCCGGCTCGTCGTCATCCGAACAAGCGGCAAACGGCAGGGCGAAAAGGCCGAGCAAAAGATATAAAAATAACTTTTTCATAGCGTTATAGTCGCTTTTTGATTAATAACCGTAGTAATTCTTGTAAACACCGCCACCGCGCTGAATTACATCGTTCGGATAGGGAAGGATGTAACGTACAACGGGGAGTTGCTCCACGTCAACAGCAGTCGGGTTGATGGTCTCGAGCGTACCGTTCTTCACGATACCGATATTACCCTTCACATCGGTACGCATAAAGCCGTAGAACGAATAGCGAACACTCGTGCTGGGCATACCCTCTGCCTCATCATACCACGACGAGTTGATGAAGAAGTCGGAGTACTGATAATCGGTGTACTGACCCGTGTTGGTCTCCTTCACATAGAGCGTGTTGGGATAGAACTCAATCACATCCAGCGTCGTGTTGGGATAGATATCCACATTCTGCGGGTTGTTGTTCGTGTGCGTAACACCGTCGTTATCCACCGTCGTAGCCTTGTAGTAGATACGCGAAGGAATGTTGTCGTAGAAATCGACATCCTTGCCATCATATACCGAAACCATCTCGGTGTAGTCCGAACCCGAAGCCATCGACTCCGAAACACCGAAGTAGCGCAGGAACGAGTAGAACAGCACCTCGCTATAGAGGTTGTTACGCACCAGGTCACGCCAACGCATATTCTCACCGGCGAACTCCAACTTACGCTCGTCGAGAACGGCCTTCAGGAAGTCCTCCTTCGAACCCTGCACCGTAGCAACGTACTCGTCCACCTTGGCAGCATCACCGAAGGCACGCATACGCACCTGCTTCAGTGCCTCGATAGCCTCGGCCGTCGGACCCTCATTGATTTCGTTGGCAGCCTCGGCATACATCAGCAGCACGTCGGCATAACGCATCAGCGGATAGTTGATACCCGTGTTACCGGCCGACTCGACACCCATCGAGGGACCCCAGAACTTCGACCACTTGTTGTTGCGAACCGTGAGGTGGTTGCGCAGGTTGGGAATACCGTCGTAGGTGTAGTCCCACAGACCATTCACGAAGTCACGACGCTTGTCGGCCTCGTCGAAGAAGAAACGATAGAATGCGCTGAGGCAGGCACCACCATTCGATGCGCCCCAAATATTGGGGGCAACGGTTGCACCCTCATACACAGCACCCGAAGGACCGTGGATGTAACCCACCGAACCGGTCGAGTTCTTGGCAAAAGGAATCTCGAAAATCGGGTCGTCGTTGCTCGTTACGATGTAGTTACACTCATCGATAAATACCTTATTATAGGCCTTACCCAGCGTGTGCGTACCCGAGTCAATCACCTTCTTGGCATACTCCATAGCCGTCTGGTAGAACTCCTTGTAGTTCGACGGACGCTCCATCGTACCGTAGTTCTTCGGATTGGCCGTGTCGGGACGCAGCGAGTAACCACCGGCCGTCAGGGCCATACGGGCAATCATCGTCCAAGCGGCCTCCTTCGAAATGCGCTCTACACCGTTCTCAATCTCCGAAGCAAACTTCATCTTCTCCGAAGCCTCTTTCAGGTCGTCGATGAGCTGCTTGTGAATCTCCGTGCGGTCCGTTACGGGAAGCAGCAGAGCCTCGTTGTTGTCAGCCTCCGAGGTCGGAGTCAGCGAGAAAGGCACATCACCCCACAGCACCACCAGGTCGTGGAAGAAGATGGCACGCAGTACCTTGGCCTCACCCATCATCTGGTCCAGCTGGGCCTGAATATCCTCATCCTCGTTGTTGTAGATGGTGCTTTGCTCGAGCTGGGCGATGAAGTTGTTGGCATACTCAACACCCATATAGGCAGCATTCCAAGCCTTCGAACCGGCCGAACCGAGCGGCGTCGAATCGAAACGACGGTAGCTGTCGTCCGTGGCAGTCTCCGTACCCGAAGCCCACATATCGACATCACTGTTGAGGCAAAGGTTTGCAAGGTAGTAGTTACCATAGGTATTACCATTGAGCAGCTGGGCATAAACGCCGTTCAGCGCACGCTCAATCTCGGAGGTTTTCGTAAAAATATACTCGTCGTCGTACTTCGAGGGTGACTCGACCTCCAAGAAGTTATCACACGAAGCGAAGCCGAACGCGACAAGAGCTAAAATGAATAACTTTTTCATTTTCATATTCTTCTCTTTTTAGTCGATTAGAAAGTAAGATTAACACCGAATACGAAGGTACGGCTACGCGGGTAGCGGTTGTAGTCCATACCGCACGTCAGACCCGTCTGCACATCCACCTCGGGGTCGTAGCCCGAATAACCCGTAATGATGAAGGGGTTGGTGGCCGAAGCATAGAAGCGCAGGCGCGAGATGCTCCACTTGCGCGTAATCTTCGAAGGCAGCGTGTAACCAATCGTGATGTCCTGGCAACGGAGGAACGAACCATCCTCGATGAAGTACGAGTGGGTCACCTTGTTCGTCACGTCAGCCGGATTCCACAGCGTAGCGTTAGCGTTGTGAGCGGCATATACATCCACCGTGTTGTCGATCCAGTAGCACTGGTAGAGGTTATCACCATCGATGGGGTTGTAGTAGGTCCAACGGTTACCGTCAAACTTCGACAATACGTTGTAGAAGTTGTTGGCGTTACCCTCGGCCGACGAAAGCTCGTAAGCCATGGCGTTGTTTACATCGAAATCAACCATGTAGTTGAAGTTGATGTTGAAGTCGAAGTTGCGCCACTGACCATTCAGACCGAAACCACCCTGGAACTTCGGGTTCGTGTTACCGATTACGGTGCGGTCATGCTCGTCAATCTGGCCATCAGGCTTACCGCTCGGGCCGCTGATATCCTTAAACTTAATCTTACCCGGCAGGGTCGGAACACCCGTATTCGAGTCGCTGAATACCGTATTGATAACGGTACCCTCCTTCGGAATGGCGAGGAAGTTCTGGCTTGCATCGAAGTCGAACTCATCCATCGAGTAGATGCCGTCGTAAATGAAACCGTAGATCAAACCTACCTCGTCACCCACTTTGAGGCAGTAGTCGTTGAAGCTCGACTTCCAACGGTCGTTCTGGTCCCAAATCACGTCATCCGTGTCGTTCAGCTTGTCAATCGTGCGCTTGTTCAGACCGAAGGTAGCGTTAGCCGAGAGGACATAGTCCTTACCGCGGAGAATATCACCCGAAATCGAAAGCTCGAAACCCTTGTTCGTTACCTGACCGATGTTACGCATCTGACGCTGGAAACCCGAAACGGTCGGCACGTCCGACCAATAGAGCAGGTCGCTCGTCGTATTCCAGTAGAACTCCGGCGTAATCGACAGACGGCCGTTAAAGAACTCCATATCCATGGCGACGTTGCGCGTCAAAGTCTTCTCCCACTTAATCTTCGTGTTGGGATAGGTCTTACCGTCCGACGTGTTGGCATACCACGTATCACCATTCTCGACAGCCTCGCCGAAGCCCGGACCACCCGTCGAATTTACGGTGTAGAGGAAACGCCACATATCGTCGTTGATGTTGTTGTTACCAGCCAAACCAATCGAAGCGCGGAGCTTGAGGTTCGAAATCACATCCTGCGACTGCATGAAGTTCTCCTCCGAGATGACCCAAGCACCCGAAATCGAGGGGAAGTAACCCCACTGGTTACCCGGGGCAAACTTGGTCGAACCATCGGCGCGGAACGTAGCCGAAAGCAGATACTTGTGCTTGTAGTTGTAGTTGGCCTGACCGAAGAACGAGAGGGTGCGGTTCGGCGTCGAGAGCGAAGTCGTCGAGGTCCAAGGCGTACCGAAGCCCATATCGTTCAGAGCCTTATCGGCCGTAATGTCGCGCGGGAAGTAGCGAGCCGATACCGAGCTGTTGCGAGCTTGCGAGCTGAAAAGCTCGAAACCGGCCAGGAACGAGAAGTTGTGCTTCTCCTTCGCCGTGAAGGCGTAGTGAGCCGTCGTGGTCCACTGGTAACGCTCCGTGCGCTTCTCGTCAATCTGTGCTACGGGCAGCTTGTTGTTCGACTGACCCTTATCGGTCATGGCACCCCAGAAGCGGTTCTTGTCGTAGAACTGGATGAAGTGCGTAGCCTCGGTGCGCAGCGTCAGACCCTCAATGGGCTTCCACTCCAGGCTTACGGGCAGCGTGTAACCATACTGGTGCTGCTTCTGCGTGTTGTAGGCGATATCCGAAACGGGGTTCGTGTACTCGAAGATAGCCTCATCATCGGGGTCAACGGTCGAAGGATCCCAGAAGGCGAACTCGCGCAGACCGTTCGTCGGACGGTAGCGAAGCACGTTGATAAGACCACCCGAACCGATGTTATCACCACCGGCACCCGTCGTGCGACGATACTGGAATTTGGGGTTGAAGGCCAGCTGGAGGTTCTTGGCCAGCTGGGCGTTGAGTTTCATGTTGAGGTTCGTACGGCGAACACCCGAACCCATGATGATACCCTTATCCTCCGACTGCGTCAGCGAGATGTTGAAGCGATACTTCTCCGTACCACCGCCAATCGTTACGTTGGTCGAGTAGTTCACGGGGGTGTCACCCAGTACCTCATCCTGCCAATCGTGCGTTACGGCACGGTCGTAGATATCGATATCCATCGGGTTACCGAAGTTGGCGCGGAACTGCTTGGCATAGGTGCTACGGTTGTTCGTACCGATGGCCCAGTCATAGGTGTAATCGACAAACTGCGGGGTGTTCATCAGGTCGAGCTTCTTCGAGAGCTGGCTCACCGAGAGCTGCATATTGACGCCCACCTGAATCTGGCCCATCTTGGCCGACTTCGTGGTCACGATAACTACACCGTTACCACCCTTGGCACCATAGATAGCCGTCAGCGAGGCATCCTTCAGAATGTCAATCGAGGTGATATCCGTCGGCGGAATATCGTTGATGTTATCCACCTGGAAACCATCGACGATGTAGAGCGGCTCGTTGGTCTGCGTCACCGACGTACCACCACGCACGCGGATGTTTACATCGGCACCCGGCGCACCATCGACCGTCGTAACCTGCACACCGGCAATCTTACCCTGAAGGGCAACGGCTGCCGAGGTAACAGGCACAGCAGCCAGCGCGGCACCCGACACCGAACCTACGGCACCGGTCAGGTCCTTACGCACGACGCTCGTGTAACCGATAACGACCACCTCGTCGGCCGCTACGGCATCCTCCTGGAGCGTAACCTCAATCGGTGTGCCGGCAGTAGCGGCAACCTCCTGGGTCACGAAACCGATAAATGAAATTTGTAATGTTTTTCCTTTCGGGACGGTCAGGCTGAAATCGCCGTCGATACCGGTGCTGATACCGTTCGCGGAATTTCCCTTTTCGATTACCGTGGCACCAATCACAGGCTCACCGGCTGAATCTTTTACCGTACCTTTGACAACGATGTTTTGGGCTGTTGCAATACCCATTGCACCCCATAAAAGGAGTACAAGCAAGAGTAAACGATGTTTCATTGGTCAGTACTCTTTCAGTTAAACAATTGGTTGAATGAATACCGACTCGGTGTGGGAACCGGTCGGGTGGGATAAAGCAGATAGAGAGTGAAGGTCCCGCCCCGACAGGTGTTCCGATTCCTGACGTTTACGCAGTACCCCCCCCCTACACAAACTGCTGTGAATCAGCGAATTAGAAATTTCGCTTACACACAACGACGTAGTTGTGACAGAATGTAAGTGGTCTTGATGCATTAAGTTAGTTAGGTTGTTGTTTTAGTGGGTAAATACACAAAATCAAGGTAAAGATACGATTTTTTTTCATTCCTGCCAAAAATAATCAAAATTTAGCAAGGCCGTTTTTTCGTCAAAACACCTGCTTATCGTCATAAAACAAATTTCAAAAAATACCGCAATACACTATCATTCAATTGTTTTCACACATAATTAGCGTATAAAAGAAGGATTGCTATTTTTCCGAAAGCTAACGAGTAACATACCGAAACCCATACATTGTTTTCTTTCCGCGAAAAGCAGGTGCAGCCACCCCGAAATGGCGAACAGAACAGAAAAAAATCTGTCGTGGCAGGAATGATGCTATACTTATTTTATTATCTTTGCTTTCAGAAGAACTTAAAATCGAACGCAATACCATGAATCCGACACTTTCGATGAACCCCAACAAGGTCGTTGCCTACCTGGGCAAGCCGGCTCGCCAAATCACCAAATTCGACATTATGCGCTATATCCGCGAGAACGGAATCCGCATGGTCAATTTCATGTATCCGGCCGGTGACGGTCGTCTAAAGACGCTCAACTTCGTCATCAACAACGAGGCCTATCTCGATGCCATTCTCACCTGTGGTGAGCGTGTCGATGGGTCGAGCCTCTTCCCCTTTATCGAGGCAGGCAGCAGCGACCTCTATGTCCTCCCCCGCTTCTCGACCGCCTTTTTAGACCCCTTTGCCGAGATTCCGACCCTCACGATGCTTTGCTCCTACTTCAACAAAGATGGTGAGCCGCTGGAGAGTTCTCCCGAGAACACCCTCCGCAAGGCCTGCCGCTCGTTCCGCGAAGTGACCGGCATGGAGTTCGAGGCGATGGGCGAATTGGAGTACTATGTCATCGCTCCCGACACGGGTCTCTACCCCGCTACCGACCAGAAGGGCTACCACGAGTCGGCCCCCTATGCCAAGTTCAACGAATTCCGCACCCAATGCATGGCCTACATTGCCCAGGCGGGCGGCCAGATTAAATACGGCCACTCGGAGGTGGGCAACTTCACCATCGACGGTCAGGTCTATGAGCAGAACGAAATCGAATTTCTCCCCGTACCGGCCGAGGAGGCTGCCGACCAGCTGATGGTGGCGAAGTGGATTATCCGCAACCTCGGCTACAAGTTGGGCTACGATGTCACTTTTGCCCCGAAAATCACGGCCGGCAAGGCGGGTTCGGGACTCCACATCCATATGCGCATCACGAAGGATGGCAAGAACCAGATGCTCGACCAAGGGCAACTCTCCGCCACGGCCCGTAAAGCGATTGCCGGCATGATGGAGTTGGCCCCCTCGATTACCGCCTTCGGCAACACGAACCCCACCTCCTACTTCCGCCTGGTTCCCCACCAGGAGGCTCCGACCAACATCTGCTGGGGCGACCGCAACCGCTCGGTGTTGGTGCGCGTGCCGTTGGGATGGGCCGCCAAGAGCGATATGTGCCGCATCGCCAATCCGCTGGAGGGCGAAAGCCACTACGACACCACCCAGAAGCAAACCGTCGAGATGCGCTCGCCCGATGGGTCGGCCGACCTCTACCAGCTTATCGCCGGATTGGCCGTTGCGTGCCGTCACGGTTTCGAGATGGAGCAGGCACTTCAGGTGGCCGAAGCGACCTACGTCAATGTCAATATCCACAAGGCCGAACACGCCGACAAATTGAAGGGGTTGGCCCAACTGCCCGATAGTTGCGAGGCCTCGGCCGATTGTCTGGAGCGTCAGCGTGCCGTCTTTGAGCAGTATGGCGTCTTCTCGCCGGCGATGATTGACGGCATCCTGAAGCGATTGCGTAGCTACCACGACAGCAACCTCCGCCAAGAGATTGCCGACAACCGCGACGAGATGCTGAAGTTGGTTCATCGCTATTTTCACTGCGGATAGAACATGAAATTCTTTCTGCTCGGCTTCCTCACCGCCTATCTGATAGGCAACTGTTACCTATTCTATCGGTTTTTCACGCCGCTGGCCGGGTACCCGTGGCCACAACGCATCGGCTTCGCGCTCCTCTATTGGGCGGTTGCCTTTGCCCTGATGGCGGCCATGATGCTACGCGATGCCGGATTGCCCGCTCCGCTGATGCGGGGACTGTTTCTTGTCGGTTCGGTGTGGATCGTGGCAACGCTCTACCTGGTGCTGACGCTTACGGCCTTCGACCTTGCGCATTGGATGGTTCCCGCGTTGCGCCACCGCCTGCTGTGGGCCGTAGCCGTTACGGGCGGATTGCTTCTGTTTGGCTATTACAACCATCGCCACCCGCGCATCGTGGAGCTGGAGCTGAAAATCGACCGTCCGATTCAGGGAGGCGAGATGCGGCTGGCAGTCGTGAGCGACATACACCTCGGTGAGGGAACGGGCAAGGAGGCCTTAAAACGCTACGTGGAACTGATAAACAGCCTCGGTCCCGATGCGATACTGATAGCGGGCGATTTGATTGACAACTCCACCGCGCCCCTCCACCGCGAACGGATGGAGGAGGAGCTGAACGCGCTGAAAGCCCCCATGGGCATCTTCCTGGTGCCGGGCAATCATGAATACATCGGGGGCATCGAGCGGACTAAAGCATTGCTTGAAAAGACGAAAATCAACCTATTGCAGGACAGCATCGTAACGCTCGAAAACGGCGTCCAGCTCATCGGCCGTGACGACCGCTCGAATCGTCGTCGCAAGCGGCTTGACGCGCTCTATTGCTCGGCCGACAACGCTCGCCCGATGGTGGTTATCGACCACCAGCCCTACGAACTGCATAAGACCGACTCGCTCGGCATCGACCTACAGGTGAGCGGCCATACACACCACGGCCAGGTGTGGCCCGTGAGCCTTTTGACCGACCACCTCTATGAGCAGAGCCACGGCTACCGACGTTGGTCGAAGAGCCACATCTGGGTCTCGAGCGGTCTCTCAGTGTGGGGGCCACCCTTCCGCATCGGCACCCGAGGCGATGTGGCTATCATCCGACTTTACAACTAACCTAACACCCCACCACCCATGAAAAACCTCTATTTGGCAATCCTGCTGCTCCTTGTGCAGAGCTGCACCCAAGCACCGATTCCCGACACCCGTTCCACGTGGGAGGGAAAACCGCGCGTCGTGGTGATGACCGACGGTGAAATCGACGACCGCTGCTCGATGGTTCATTTCCTGCTCTACACCAATCAGATGCAGGTCGATGCCATCATTCAAACCAACTCCGGATTTCAGCGCAAAGGATGGAGTTCCGAGCCGTGGATTGAGGCTCAATTAGCCGCCTACGAACAAGTGTTGCCCAATCTGCGCGTACACGATGCCGCCTATCCCTCGGCCGAGGAGCTGCGCAAGGTGGTCTATGTCGGTGACGAAGACCCCGCACACATCCCCGAAGGGGTCTCGTTCAAGACCCTGCTGCCGGGTCACGAGGTGACGATTGACCCCTCGGATTGGGCCGACACGCCGGGGTCGGACAGACTGGTTGAGCTGTTGCTGGAGGAGGACCCGCGCCCCATCTTCATTCAGTGCTGGGGCGGAGGCAATACGGCTCTTCGCGCCTTTGACAAGCTCAAGGAGGCATATCCCGCGGAGTATGACCGCGCTATCCGCAAGGCGGTGATGTACTGCATCTGGTATCAGGATGGTGCCGGCAACTACATCGAGCGCAACCACCCGAAGGTAACCCTGCTCTTAAGCCACCACTTCAGTGGCAGCTGGGACTACGGCACGATGACCAACAGCGACAACTTCATTCGTCAATACCTCCGCAACGGCAAAAATCCGTTGGGTGAGTTCTACGAACAGCCCTTCATCAGCGAGGGCGACACCCCCGCCTTCCTCTATGCCATTCCGACGGGTCTGCGCTCGACGGAGCATCCCACCTATGGCGGCTGGGGAGGTCGATTCTACAAAGTCGAAGGATTTGAAAATGTCTATCGCGATGTCAGCCTCGGAGCCTTGCGCGAGTGGTTGGAGCCTGCTATGCGCGACTTCCAGGCGCGTTTAGAGTGGTGCGTAACACCCATTTATGAGGAGGCTAACCATGCCCCCGTCATTACCATTGAGGAGGGTTTGGACCGCGTGGTGAAGAGTGGCGACGAGGTGGTGCTGACGGCCAACATTTCCGACAAAGACCCCCGCGATGTGGAGGGTGCATGGCGGGTACGTGGCACAATGTGGCAGCAGAAGGGTCGCACACGCGCCTGGCTTGAGGAGAACCCCGAAGTCCGCATCGAGGAGTATCGCACCGACTGGTCACAAGATATTGCAGGCAGCTACAACGGCTATGTGGATTTGCAGTTTGTCGGCAAGGAGGAGGTGCGTTTCGTAGCCCCCGAGGTCGATAAACCCGAGACGATTCACATCATTCTGGAGGCCTACGACATGGCCGTTCCGCGCATGACCTCTTACGCACGATTCATCGTAACGGTTGTACCACGATAAGAAGAGGAAAGAGGAAAGAGTAAAGAGGAAAGAGGAAAGAGGATAGAGCAAAGAGCAAAGAGGAAAGAGGAAAGAGTGAAAAAGAGTGAAGAGGAGATAGTGAAGAGTAAAGAGTGAAGAGTGAAGAGTGAAGAGGAGTAATGAATTTAATGAAATTAAAGAGATTAAGGATAGTAAGGATTGCCCCTCTTTAATCTCTTTAATCTCTTTAATCTCTTTCTAATCTCTTTCTAATCTCTTTCTAATCTTTCCTCTTTCCTCTTCGCTCTCTCCTCTTTTACGATTTGTGGGTCATAATATCCAACACAATCTTATCCGTCTCATTCATCGCATCACGACCGATGCGCGTGAGGTTACGGATGGAGCGGTCCACATCGTCGTCGATGATACCCTCCACGGAGGTGACACAACGGCCATCCATGGCCATCATGGCCGACATCACGGCCGTCGAAACGCCACTCATGAGTTTCATGGCACAGCTCGGCTTTGCACCGTCGCAAATCATACCCGTCAGGTTGGCAATCATATTCTTCACGGCCGAGACCACCTCGGCATAACCGCCGCCCATGAGGTAGGTAATACCGCAACTCGAACCCGTCGCAGCCACCACACAGCCACAAAGAGCCGACAGACGGCCCAACGACTGTTTGATGTAGATGACCGTGAGGTGGCTCAACGCCAGCGCGCGAATGGTCTGCTCCTCCGAAGCCTTGACCTCCTCGGCATAGACAGCCACGGGCAACGTAGCGGCAATACCCTGATTACCACTGCCCGAATTGCTCATCACAGGAATCTTGGCACCCGCCATGCGGGCATCGCACGCCGCCGAAGTATAGGAAAGGAGGCGTGTAAAGATGCTGTCGCCCATGAGGGCGTTATCACGCGCATCGCGCATCGTGCGACCGATGGCATGGCCGTAATTGCCCTGCAACGAGAGTTCGGCTGCGGCCTTATTCAGTCGCTTGGTCTCCAAGATGAAACGCAGCTCCTCCACGGGCGACTCCATGGCAAACTCCCACACGCGAGCCAACGTCAACGGTACGGCTTGCTCCTCCTCGTGCTGCTGCGAGCCGGTACGGTTATCGAGCATCACCTCGCCATTGCGCTCCTCATAGACAAAGGTGGTGTGTCCGCCTGCAATCACAGCCGTGGCCTCACCTTCGTCGGCCTTAACACGCACCTCGGCATAGAGTTTCTCCTCGATATCCTCTTTGAGGGCAATCTTGATGCGTTTTTGGTCGATAAAGCGACGCCCCTCCTCGACCGCCTCGGGAGTTACGTCGCGCAACACCTCCAGCTGGTAGTCGGAACGGCCGATAAGTGCGCCCAACGCCACGGCAATCGGCAGGCCAATCATCCCCGTGCCGGGGATACCGACTCCCATGGCATTTTTCAGGATATTGGCACTGAGCAACACCTCAATGCGTTCGGGGCGACAGCCCAACAACTCCGTAGCGCGTGCCGTACACAACGCCACGGCAATCGGCTCGGTACAACCGATGGCCGGAATAACCTCTTGATGAATGAGCGCGATAATCTTGGAACGCTCCTCGCTGTTTAACATAGGATGGGGGGATTGTGTGTGTTCGATTGAAAGGATTGTTACTTACCGACCGACTGGGCCAGGGCAAAGAAGTAGTTCTCGCCCTCCAGACCGATGACCTGCAACACATCGGCAGCGGCACCACCGCGTGTGATGGACTTCAGCCCCGTACCGGCCGTATAGAGATTGACATTTTCGGCATAGCCGGCAGCATCCTGACCGCAGAGGTACTTCACCTTCTCGACGGGCATCTTGCGACCCTCATAGGTGTTCATATCGGCCACATAGACCAGATTCAGGGCAGCCGTCTCGACAAAATCCTGCATACCGGCCTTGGCCATAAAATTACCCTCCTTGACGCGCACCAGACGATGGCCCTTGGCCTCATAACGGTAGATACCCTCCTCGAAGAAGGCATAGACCGTCAGGGGATAGAGTGCCAATGCCGAGGGGGCGGTCAGGTGGTCATTTTCGGGACGGTTGATGCCCGCAGCAGCCCACAGCACACCCGAAAGTTCCTCCATGGAGAGCTTCTCGGCCGAATACTCGCGCCACGAACGGCGGTTCTGCAACGCCTCGGAGATATTCACACCGCGCGTCAAATCGGGGGCGGGCAACTCAATCACCTCGCCATACACCACAGGGGTCGATGCCAAAGGCTCCTCCTTCGGCGTTTGCGTTTGGCAGCAGGCCGTCATCATGAGGGCCGCGGCTGCAAAAAGGATTGCTTTCATCGTATCGCTTGTTATAAAGTGTTAAAGTGTCTGTTGGGGGAGCGACTCCACCGGCTGGGCGGGTTGCAGGGGCGTCAAAGGCACCGCAGGTTGCTCGACCGTGATGATGCTATCGACAATGAATTTCGTAAAACCGCGCCAAGGCAGACGACCGAAATACTCCTTATAGTGCAGCTCGATGGTCTTGCCACCCTGCAACATCAGCTTCTCGGCCAACTCGGCATTCTCGACCGAGAATTCAAACTCGTAGCTCTGAATCGACCCGGCGGCCTGCGAACGGATACCGGCCTGAATCAGCTTACCCTCATAGGTTTTGAATACCAAGCCCTTGCGAACCACATAGTTCAGTTCGCCACTCTTCACGCCCTCGCCAAAGACGAAGTAGAAGCGGAAATAGAAGAACACCAAGAGACCGATAACCACCATCAGGCCCAAAATAGCACCAAACTTTTTCATCGTATTTGCAGTTTATGTTTCGTAAAGATAATGATTTTCTATAAATATCGCGACATTTTGTAAAACAGTTCCACATAACTGTCGATTCGGTCGTTGCCGAGGAAGACGGCCACCAGCTCCTTCGCGGGGTCGAGGAAGACCACCTGACCAAAGACACCCAAGGCGTAGTAGGTATCCGTCACAACGCGGAGCGTCCAAAGGCCGTTTTTGCCCTGCGTAGCCACGATACGGTCGAACGCAACCCCCTCCTGCTCATGGATGCGGAGCATCGCATCCGACAGCTCCTCGGTCGTAAATTCGCGTTTGTCGTCACACTTAACACCCAACGTGACAGCACGCCAGGAGTTGGTGTAAAAGCCTCCGTTTGCGATGGCACGCTCGGCCGACAACGAGCGGTGAATCCACGCCTCGGGGAGCAACTGACGGCCCTCAATCTGCCCGCCTTTGAGGTACAGACGCCCCCAACGCGCCAAATCGCGCGGATTGGTCGAGATGCCGCCATAGGCCTTGGCCATGCGGTGGGTATAGTCGTCGAGATTCACCAACGCGTAGCGTTCCATGCCGAGCGGCTGCCAAATCCATTCGCTCACAAGGTCGGCATAGCGACGTGCGGTGGCACGCTCCAACACCGCACCCAGCACGGCCGTAGCCATCGACGAATATTCGAAGCGGGTGCCGGGTTCCTCCTTGAACTTCTGGCGACGAATCTTGCCCATGATGTTGCGCCCGTAGTGCAAGCGTGCCATGGCCGAGAGGGGATTCGGGCTGTAATTTTCGCTGAAGGCCAAGCCGGAGCGCATATCGAGCAGATGCCCCACCGTAAGGCGGCCAAACTCGGGTGCTTTGCGCTTCAACTCGGGCAGATACTCCGTTACGGGGTCATCCACCGAGCGGATAAAGCCACGGTCGATGGCCATGCCGACAAGGGTCGATGTGATGGATTTCGAAATCGAGAAGATGGTCGAGTGCTTGTCCGCCCCCACATCGCCTCGATAGTGTTCGAAAAGGAGCGTATCGCGCCTTACGACCACCATACCGGCCGAGGGGTGTTTGCTGTCGAGCGTATCAATCATCTGGCGGAAGGTCATCGGAGCGTGGTTATAGGCTCTGATGCGCAGGGTATCGAGCAGCGAACGCTCGGCCACGGCAAATTCAAAGGCTGTTTCGGGGGCGTGAATCGTATCGGTGGGGAAGGTTTTGAAGTCGTCAATACCCTCCGCGCCATGTCCCACAAAGCGGTAGGCAATGCAGCTCTGCATCGCCACGGCCACCACAAGGGCCAACCATAAATTAAGCCTCTTTCGTAGCATTGCCTTGCGTTGTTTGGTTCGTATTGGGTTTGCGGTGGTTGCGACCGCCACGGCGACGACGCTTTCTGTCGCGCGTACCGCGATTGCCCTCGCCACGACCCTCACCGTGGTTGTTATCGGCCACGGAGGTTTCGGCCGGTGTACCGCTTACAGGCTGCTCACCCGTCTGCGACTTGCCGCCACGACGCTTACTCGAACGCGCTTTCGAGCCGCTACCCTTCCGACCGCGACCGCCCCCCTTGCGCCCATCCGAAGGCTTATAGGCGGGGCCTTCCATCCCCTCGGGCAGTTCGCGCTTTCTCACTTCGCGCTCGATGAACTTCTCGATGAGGTAGAATTTCGACTGCTCCTCCTCATTGACAAAGGTAATGGCCGAACCCGTGGCTGCTGCTCGTGCCGTGCGGCCGATGCGGTGGATGTAATCTTCGGGGTCGTGCGGCACATCGTAGTTAATCACCAGCGCGATATCCTCAATATCGATACCGCGTGCCACGATATCCGTGGCGACCAGAATTTTCACCTTGCCGTTCTTGTAGTTGAGCATCACCTCCTCGCGCTTCGGCTGGTCCAAATCGGAGTGCATCGGAGCCACATCCAGGTGCATCCTTTTGAGCGTGTGGGCCAACTCCTTCACCTTCTGCTTCGAGGAGGAGAAAATCAGGGCCTTCGAATCGGTCGGCTCCTTGAACAGCTCTTCAACGAGCTTCAACTTCTGGCTCTCGTAGCAGACATAGGCCGACTGGTCAATCGACTCGTTGGGTTTCGAGATGGCGATATTGACCTCTACCGGATCGCGCAGGATGGTCTTGGCCAACTGACGAATCTTCGGGGGCAACGTGGCCGAGAAGAGCAAGGTTTGTCGCTCCTTCGGGGTGTAGGAGATGATTTTCAGGATATCCTCCGAGAATCCCATATCGAGCATACGGTCCGCCTCGTCGAGAATCAGGTAGCTCACCTTCGAAAGGTCGATACCGCTGTTTTGCAGGTGGGAAATCATACGTCCCGGCGTAGCAATCACCACATCCGACCCCATCCGCATACCGCGCTTCTGCACATCCCAGCCCTTGCCGTCACCACCGCCATACACGACCGTCGTCGAGACGGGCAGGTAGTAGGAAAAGCCCTGGAATTGTTGGTCAATCTGCTGTGCCAACTCGCGCGTGGGGACAATAATAAGGGCCTTCACGGCATTGTCGGGATTACCCTCCAACAACAGCCGATTGAGCAAAGGCAACGTATAGGCGGCCGTTTTGCCCGTACCCGTCTGGGCGCAACCTATCAGGTCGTGGCCCTCCAAAATCACCGGAATCGTATGCTCCTGGACGGGGGTCATCTCCTCGAAATGCATATCCCACAGGCCGTCCAGAATCTCGTCTTCTAAATCTAATTCGTCAAATCGCATAGTGTACGTTACTTAATCTCCTCACCAAGGAGGGTTGCCGAGGTGCAATCCGTCACGCGGACACGGACATAGTCGCCCGCCTTGTGGTCACCGCGGTCGAAGACCACCACCTTGTTTTGCGAGGTACGTCCGAAGAGTTGCGCCTTGTTGCGACGCGACTCGCCCTCGACCAGCACCTCGAACTCCTTGCCCACATCGCGGCGGTAGCTCTCCAGCCCCAGCTCGTTTTGCAGGGCGATAATCTCTTGCAGACGACGCGATTTCACCTCCTCCGGCACATCGTCGCCCAAATTGCGCTGGGCAAACGTACCGGGGCGTTCCGAGTATTTGAACATATAGGCAAAGTCGTAGCCCACCTCGCGCATGAGCGAGAGGGTCGCCTGATGTTCCTCCTCCGTCTCGCCCGCAAAGCCGGCAATCAGGTCGGTCGTGATGGCACAATCGGGCATATAGCGACGAATCGCTGCGATGCGGTCGAGGTACCATTCGCGGGTATATTTGCGGTTCATGCGCTCGAGCATCGACGTGGAACCCGATTGAGCCGGCAGATGAATCGCACGGCAGATGTTGGGTTTCGAGGCCATCACCTCCAACAGCTTATCGCTCATATCCTTCGGGTGCGAAGTGGCAAAGCGGACGCGCAGCAGGGGCGACAGCTCCGCCACGCGACGCATCAGCTCCGGAAAATCGACCTCACCCCAGCAATACGAATTCACGTTCTGCCCCAAAAGTGTCACCTCGCGGTAGCCGTTCTCGAAGAGCTGACGCGCCTCGGCCAGGATGGTCTCGGCATCGCGGCTGCGCTCACGACCGCGCGTGTAGGGAACAACGCAATAGGAGCAGAAGTTATTGCAACCGCGCATAATCGAGATAAAACCGCTCACACCGTTTTTGTCGATACGCACCGGGGCAATCTCGGCATAGGTCTCCTCGAGCGAGAGCAAGACGTTGGCTCCCTTCTGCCCCGCCTCGGCATGACGCAGCAGATTCGGCAGGTCGCGGTAGGCATCGGGACCTGCCACCACATCGACACCCGTCTCGGCCCTCAACAACTCCTCTTTGAGTCGCTCGGCCATACATCCCACGATGCCCACCACGAGGCTCGGTTTCTGTTTTTTGAGGCGTCGCATTTCGGACAGACGCCCCCAGATGCGCTGCTCGGCATTGTCGCGTACCGAGCAGGTGTTAATCAGAATCACATCCGCCTCGGCCTGCTGTTCGGTGTAGCGGTAGCCGTGCTGTTGGAGCAGCGAAATGATAATCTCCGTATCGCCCACATTCATCTGGCAACCGTAGGTCTCGATAAAGAGTTTGCGACCTTCACCGGTCAAAGGGCGGAGCGTATTGATAAATTCAAAATTCAAAATTACAAATTTAAAATTAAGGGTTAAAACTACACGTTTTTGATTTTAGGCGAGCAGATTTTGCATCGGGCGCAGTCGGCAAGGCAGGAGCATACTTTGCGTATGTGACTGTCGAAGCCGGCAAGGAGATGCAAAATATGCCGCATAAAATCGAAAACTACTCGGCTTGTAAGGCATCATCCTCCGGAAAGGCCTTAAATCCTTCGCCATAGGTGTCGTAGGCATCGGTCACCACCACAAAGGCGCGGGGGTCGAGCTTTTTGATTTTCTGCTGCACCTGGCGTACCTCTTTACGGCTGATGACCAAAAAAATCATATCACGCTCGGCATCGGTGTACATACCGCGGGCGCGGATGTAGGTGGCACTGCGCTCCAAATCCTCCAGGATGAAGCGTTTCAGCTCCTCGTGGTGGTCCGAGATGATAAAGAGCAACTTATCATACGAAGCACCATCGAGCATATAGGCCAACACACGCGACGAGGCGTAGATAATCAGGAGCGAATAAATCGTCAGCAACCAGCCCGAGGGGTCGGGCGCACCGACAAAGAGGCCGAAACCAATCACCAACAGACCGGCCAGCACGACAAAGCCGTCGGCATAAAGCACGCCGTTCGAGAATTTGATGCCGCAATACTTATTCAAGAGCATCGCCACGATATCCGTACCGCCCGTGGTGGCTTGCTGACGCACGACGATGCCCATGCCGACACCGATGAGAATCGAGCCTAACAGACCGGCCACCAGCAAATCGTTCGAGAGGTTCAAATTACCACCGAGCAACAAGGCGGGGTCGAGCGACTCGACGGCCTCGGCCGAGGGATAGACGAGCGTCGTCAGCAGGTTCATAAAGCCGGGCGTATAGGCCGCAGCCGCAATGGTACGCGCTCCGAACTTGCCGCCAAAAATCAGCACGGCGGTAATCATCAACGGGATGTCGAACATATAGCCGAACGTACCCACCTGCACCGAGGGGAAGATGTTGTGCAGGACGATGGCCATGCCATAGACACCTCCCGGAACAAAGTTGTAGGGGTTGATAAAGAGGACGAATGCCGTACCCATGATGCTGCATCCGAGAAAAATCAGGAGCCAGGAACGGACCAACTTCCACATCTTTTGAGCTTTCATAAACGATTTCATAACACTGCAGTAACGGATGGGGATATTACCTATTTTAATTATACTATATTTGGACAAAGATAGCGATTTTTTTCGAATCTTCCCGTGCCTCCCTTTTTTTTTCGTATTATCCCCTCAAAAAGTAGGTTTTCCCCGTTTTTTTTGTATCTTTGTCGCAAAATGTATATCAAAAAGCCATGATTTTAACCTACTATATCGTCTCGACGCTCCTCATCATCGCCTATCTGCTCGGCTCGATTCCGAGTGCCGTATGGATTGGAAAACGCTACTACGGCATCGATATCCGCGAACACGGCTCGAAGAATGCCGGTACGACCAATATGCTCCGCGTCTTGGGTCGTCGCGCCGCCATTCCGGTCTTCGCGCTCGACTTTTTGAAGGGCTTTGTGGCCGTGACGATTATCGACTTGGTGAAGTACGACGACGTATTTGCCAACGCCCCCAACGAAAACTGGTTCTATATGTTGCGCTTTGCAGCCCTGTTCTGCGCCGTGCTGGGTCACATCTTCCCGATTTTCGCAGGCTTCCGCGGTGGCAAGGGCGTGGCTACGCTTGTGGGTGGCGTGGTGGCCGTGAATGCCCCGCTGGTGCTGCTCTGTGCCGGTGTGTGGATTATCGTCCTGATGGTGACGCACTACGTGTCGCTCGCCTCGATGATTGCCGGTGTCTGCTACCCGATTTTCACGCTCACCTCGCCCAAGGTGGGTCACCTGCCTCCGTTCATCATCTTTTCGTTGGTGGTGGCCATCCTGCTCATCTACACCCACCGCAAGAACATCCAGCGACTCAAGGCAGGTACCGAATCGAAAATCTACGTCTGGAAGCGCAAGCAACAGGCCGACGTCGCGGCTCCGAACGAAACGGAAGAGTCGATTGAGGAGGCCATCGAAGAGCTGGTCGAGGAGTTCCAGGAGGATAACAAAGAGGCATAATCACATTAAACCTACATAGTTAATATGCAAGAAAATGTAATTAAAATTTTCGAGAACAGCTTTCGCGAACACCGCGAAATGTCGGCCCTGACCGACTATTTCAAGGGCGAGACGTTCTCTTACTACGAATTGGCCAAAGAGATTGCCAAGCTTCATTTGCTGTTCAAAGAGGCTGGCATCAAACAGGGCGACAAGATTGCCCTCATCGGCCGCAACAATCCCCGCTGGTGCATCACGTGGCTCGCCACGGTGACCTATGGTGCGGTGATTGTCCCCATTCTGCAAGATTTTGCCCCGACGGACATCATTCACATTATCAACCACTCGGAGAGCCGTCTGTTGTTCCTGGGCGACAACTACTGGGACAGCATCGAGCCGGACCAAATCGAGAAAATCGAGGGTGTCTTCTCGCTCACCGATTTCCACGCCATCTACGAGCGTAAGGGCGAAAAACTGACCGCTTTCCAAAAGGATATCAAGAAGGCCTACCGCAAGGCCTATCCGCGCGGCTTCAATGTCGAGGATATCAAATATGTGGAGGTCGAGGATGACCAGCTGATGCTTTTGAACTACACCTCGGGAACGACCGGTTACTCGAAGGGCGTCATGCTCACCTGCGAGAACATTACGGGCAATGTGCTGATGGCCTTCGAGGCTACGAACCCCGACAATGGCGAATTCTACTTCCAGAAGGGTTTTCGCATCCTCTCGTTCCTGCCTTTGGCACACGCCTTTGGTTGCGCCTTCGACTTCCTGGCTTCGATGGCTCGCGGTATGCACGTGACGCTGCTCGGCAAGATGCCGACCCCCAAGATTCTGATTGAGGCGATGGCCAACGTGCGCCCGAATGTCATTCTGGCCGTGCCTTTGATTTTGGACAAGATTTACCGCAAGCAGATTCTGCCGATGCTCGAGAAGGGTCCCATGTCGATTGCCATGAAGGTACCTCTGCTCAACACGGCCATCTACTCGGTGATTCGCAAGAAGTTGATGGATACGTTCGGTGGCTCTTGCGCGCTCTTTATCGTGGGTGGCGCACCGATGAATCAGGAGACCGAATCGTTCCTGCGCAAAATCAACTTCCCGCTCACGGTGGGTTACGGCATGACCGAGTGCGGCCCGCTGATTAGCTTCACCCCCGCACCGGAGTACAAGACAGGTTCGTGCGGTCGCTACATCTCGGCGCGTCTGGAGTGCAAGATTGACTCGGACGACCCCGAAAAGGTGGCAGGCGAGATTTTGATTCGCGGTGGCCACGTCATGAAGGGCTACTACAAGAATCCCGAGGCTACGAAGAAGGTGCTTGAGCCGAACGGCTGGCTCCACACGGGCGATATGGGTACGATGGACCCTGACGGTACGCTCTACATCCGCGGTCGCTCGAAGACGATGATTCTCTCGGCCAACGGCCAGAACATCTACCCCGAGGAGATTGAGGACCAGCTCAACAATATGTATATGGTACTCGAGTCGCTCGTACTGGATTCGGGTGGCGGTCGTCTGAAGGCCCTGGTGGTTCCCGACTACGAGCTGGCCGAGAAGGAGGGCGTGAAGAAGGAGGAGTTGGAGGACATCATCCAGAACAACATGAAGGAGCTGAACAAGCAGCTGGCCGCCTACCAGCGTCTGGCCGAGGTGACGCTCTACCCGAAGGAGTTCGAGAAGACCCCGAAGCGTTCGATTAAGCGTTATCTCTACGATACGACCCTGCTCAACAAATAAGGGCCGAAATGGTCAATTAAGAAAGTCACTCGCCTCTTTCGGTGCGTGACTTTTTTATTTGGCACAAAAGTATTACCTTTGTCTATCAGCAAACAAAAAGGGGTGCCATCATGAAAATCGGAAAGAAACACGCGCTGGGTGAAAACCTGCTCTATCTGTTGGTTTGGACGGCCATTGTCCTGGTGCCGGTGCTAAATTCGCAGATGTTGTCCGAGCTGCACGTCAATCTGGAGGAGGCGTGGATTGTCTGGCGACAGATTATCCCCTACATGGTGATTTTCCTCATTCACAATTCGCTCATTGCACCGCGTTACCTGCTCACAAAGCGATATGCGATGTACCTGCTGACGAACATCCTCTTCGTGACGGTTGTCTTTGCCATCATCGACTTCTACCAGATGAATATCGGCCACGTATCGCTCTACGGCTCCTTTACGAACCACGAGGTCTATTGGAACATCCTCTTTGCCCTCTTCATGAATGGTACGAACGGCGGTATCAAACTCCTCTACCAGTCGCTCATCGACGAACAGCAGATGCTCCAACTCAAGGAGGAGAACCTCCGCGCCGAGATGCTCTCGCTCAAATACCAGATGAATCCCCACTTCTTCATGAATACGCTCAACAACATCCACGCCCTCATCGACATCGACAGCGAGGCGGCAAAATCGGCCGTCATCGACCTCTCGAAGATGATGCGCTACGTGCTGTACGACTCGGAGCGCGAGACGATTTCGCTCGCGGCCGACCTGCAATTCCTGAAGAACTACATCGAGCTGATGCGCATCCGCTACACGAACGATGTGGAGATTACGATTGACTATCCGCACGAACTCCCCGAGCGCATTGCGATTCCGCCCCTGCTGCTGATTGTTTTCGTAGAGAACGCCTTCAAACACGGCGTGAGCAACAACCATCATTCGTTCATCCACATTTCGCTCTTCTGCGACAAACAGCAACTCACGGCCATCATCAGCAACAGCCGCCTGCCTCAAACCGCTTCACACCACACCGGTGGCATCGGGTTGGAGAATGTGCGCAAACGCCTCGATTTGACCTACGGCCGCGAGGGCTACTCGCTCGACATAGCCGAGGAGGAGAGCCGTTATACCGTCAAACTTGTAATCCCTACGCTCCATGCTTAGATGCCTTGCCATAGACGATGAGCCGTTGGCCCTGCGCCAGCTGACCTCCTACATTGCCAAGCTCCCCTACCTGGAGTTGGTAGCCGGTTGCCACAACGCACTCGATGCCCAGCGCATTGTCACCACCGAGCAGATTGATTTGCTCTTTGTCGATATCAATATGCCCGACCTGAACGGAGTCGATTTTGTGCGTGCGCTTTCGGGGGCAAAGCCGATGGTTATCTTCACCACCGCCTACTCGGAGTATGCCATCGAGGGATTTCGTCTCGAGGCGGTCGATTACCTCTTAAAGCCCTTCTCGCTGGCCGACTTCAGCCGTGCAGCGGCCAAAGCCAATGCCCTCCACGAGCTTAAACAGCAGGCGCAACGCAACAGCGAGCAACGCCCATCGCCCCCAACGGCAGAGCCGGTTCCCGCGCCCCCGACCGAGGTCGAAAGCGAGCCTGCGATACGCCCCGAAACGGCCTTGGAGTCGCACGAGGAGCAGGAGTATATCTCCGTCAAAGCCGATTACAAACTCTCGCTCATCCGCCTCGATGAGATTCTCTACATCGAAAGCGAGGGCGAATATGTGCGCATCCACCTCAACAACGGGCAGAAGATTACGACCCTCTACCGCATCAAAAACATGGAGGCCGAACTCCCCGCAGAGCGTTTCATGCGCGTACACCGCTCCTACATCGTCAATCTGAAGGCCATCCGCAGTTTTATGCGCGGACGCATCTACCTCGACGAAAAGCTGCACATTCCCATCGGCGAGAATTACAAAGAGGCCTTCCAGCAATACATCGAAAAGACCTACAAGAGTTTGTAGCGATACGACAAAAGACAAAGAGCCGTCCGACATTGATAAAGTCGGACGGCTCTTTCATGCGTTGCAAGCCCCTTACATCTGCTCCACGATGCGCTTCACGGCTTGTTGCACCTCCCGATACAGGGCGGCCAAATCCAGCCCTTTGATTTGGCGCTTTTCGACCACCACACGGCCATCGACCACCACCATCTCCACATCCGAAGCCTTGCCGCAATAGACCAAATCCGAGACCACATCGTGCATCGGTTGCAGGTGGGGTTTCTGCAAATCGACCACCACCAAATCGGCCAGCGCACCCACACGAATTAGGCCCAACTCGCCCTCGTGACCCATCGCCCGCGCACCATTCACGGTGGCCATCTTCAGCACCTCGTAGGCCGGAAGCGACAAGGGATTCATCGTTGAAACCTTCTGCAAGAGGGCGGCCGAACGCATCTCCTCCCACATATCGAGGTCATTGTTCGACGACGAGCCATCGGTGGCCAGCGTCACACAGACACCCTTTTCGAGCATCTGCTGCACGGGCGAAACACCGCTCGAAATCTTCATATTGCTCTGCGCATTGTGCGACACGGTCACACCACTACGCGCCAAAATCTCCATCTCCTCGTCATCCACCCAGACGCAATGAGCCAGGATGGTTCTTTTATCGAGCAGTCCCAACCGCTCCATCAGCCGCACGGGGGTTGTGCCATACCGCTCGGCCACCTGCTTCAGCTCGTCCTGCGTCTCGGCCGCATGGACCATATAATCCAGCCCATGCTCCTCGGCAAAGCGTTTACCGCGCTGCAAATGCGCATCCGACACGGTATAGGGGGCGTGAGGGGCAATCGAAAGGCGCACACGCTCCTTGCCCTCGGCCGCCTTGATGGCACGCTCGGCCAAAAGCAGCGTCTTATCAATCGTGGCATCGAAATAGCTGCACCCCAAGACGGCACGGATGCCCATCCGCTCCACCACATCGACGCAGAAATCCTCCTCGAAATACATATCGACAAACGAGGTGATGCCCCCCAGGAGCATCTCGGCAATGCCGAGGGTCATACCGAGGGCGATATCCTCCTTCGTCTGCACCGCCTCGAAGGGCCAAATGTGGTCGTTGAGCCAGGCCATGAGGGGAATATCGTCGGCATGGTTGCGTTGCAGGGTCATAGCCGCATGACAATGGGTGTTAATCAGACCCGGAAGGAGGGCTTTGCCATCGCACTCCACCACACGTGCCGTGGGATGTTCGGCCATGAATTGCGCCACGCAATCGGCCTCGTCGCTCACCATCACAATGCGGTTGCCGACCACACCCACCGAACCGCGAAACGACTGCGGCTCCTCGCCCTGCGATGTCATCGGCACCACCAAGGCATCTTTCAGCAATAGGCTCTCCATAGGCTATTTCTTAATTTTCACTTTATCGTTCTTCACCTTCACACGCTCCCCCTCAATCGAGTTGCCCTGCACGGTGAAAATCACCCGTCCGGATTCGGCATTCGAGTAGATTTGAATCACCTTGTTGAAGGCTCCGGGTTCGCTCTTCTGGGGTTCATAGACGATGCGAATCACCCCTTCGGCACCCGCGGCTACGGGACGACGATGGAAGTGCGCCTTGAGGCAGGAGCAGGAGGTCACCACGCGCGTCAGCACCAACGGAGCGGTCCCCTCGTTCGTAAAGTGGAGGTCGTAGCTTAAGTCGCCACCACGACGCGGCACATCGCCAAAGTGGTGGTGAGTTTCGTGCAGGCGGATGACAGCACCATCGGTCTGCTCATGCTCGCCGCCATAGACTGCCGCAAAGGGCAGTGCAGAGAGTATCAAAAGGGCCAGTAACTTTCTCATAATCGGACTATTCCAATCGGAAAACATAGGTTATCGTGCCACCTTGCACCACGGCGGCACTTTCGGTAAAACGCGCCTTGCGAGCCGCTTCAATCGCGGCATCGACCATCTGCGCATCGCTGGTGGTGGAGCCTTTCGGCTCAAACGTAGCACCGGTGACACGTCCCTCGGCATTCACCGTCACACGTATCAAGACCTTGCCACTCTTCGACCCCGGGTAGGCCGGACGGGGCAAATCCTCGCGCAAACCACGCCCCTGCAAGCCGGTATCGAGCTGGTCGAAACCTTTGGGTTTCAAGCCCGAACCGGTACCTGAAGCCTTATCCTCCCCCTCCTTGGCAAAGGGGTTTCCGGCATTTGCGGGTTCATCCACGCCTGCCTTATTTTGGCTGAAGAGTGCCTTGGGGTTGGGCGTTCGGGTCTCCTCGTCACGCCCCTCGACCTGTGCGGTGCGCTCCTCGACGGCAGGCTGCTGGTGGCGGCTCGGCTCCGGTGAGGGTTGCTCGGGCGGAGGCGGGACACGCACGGGCGGATCGTACAACTCGATTTCAATCTCGTCGCCCACCTTCTCTTCGATGCGTCTGAAATCAAACTCCACGAAGGCAAACGACACACCGATAACGCCTGCATAGAGCAGCGTTATCAGCACCGCCCAAAGGCGGGGTCTGCGGTCGTTCGGGTCGTAGTATTGCATCTTTTTTCGGCGTTTCGTTATTCGGGTTGCGTGGCTGCGTGGAGCTTATAGCCGTTGCGTTTTGCGACGTTCATCACGCGGATAATCTCGTCCCAAACGACCGTCTTATCGGCATGGAGCGATACGGTCGCCTCTTCGACATTGGCCAAACGCTCCTGCAAGGCTCGCTCCACACCATCAATCGAACCGACCTCTTTCAACTCCACATAATAGCGATAGTTACCACGACCGGCATCCTGAATCGAAACGGTGGTCATGGCCTTATCCTTCAGCTGATTCGAGCTTTTCGGCAACATCAGCTTCAGGGCGTTGGGGTTGATGAGCGTCGTCGCAATGAGCAGAAACAACAGCAAGAGGAACATCAGGTCGGTCATCGACGATGACGAGAAATTCTTATCGACCTTCGAACCATGTTTGATAGCCATACGCGCTTACTTTACGGGTTGGTTCAAAATATCCATAAAGGCAATCGAGTTGGCCTCCATCTGGAAGACCAGCTTTTCGATGCGGGCCACCAGGTAGTTGTAACCGAAATAGGCCGGAATACCTACAATAAGACCCATCACGGTGGTCACCATGGCCACATACATACCGCTCGAGAGCAGGGCCAAATCGACCGTACCACCCGCTGCCGACATATCCATAAAGGTCTGCACCATACCCAGCACCGTACCCAGGAAACCAATCATGGGCGCACCACCGGCAATCGTCGCCAGGAACGGCAACCCGTTTTCGAGTTTCGACACCTCCAGATTGGCCACATTCTCGATTGCGGTCTGCACATCCGACATCGGACGGCCGATGCGCTCGATGCCCTTCTCAATCATGCGGGCAATCGGGGTATCGGTCTTGCGGCACAGGTTCACGGCCACACCGATTTTACCCTCCGAGATGTAGTCGCGGATGCGGTTCATGAAGTTGATATCCAAGACCGAGGCCTTGCGAATCTGCATATAACGCTCCACGAAGATGAAAATCGTCACACCTCCCAGAGCCAGCAGCGGCCACATGAGCCAACCACCCTTGGTAAACAACTCCCACAACCCCATGCGGGTTCCCTCATTCATGGCCACCGACTCGGCAGCCTGCAAAAAATGAATCATAGTTTTACGTTTTTTTATTTGTTTGTTATCTCTTGTTCGTCTTTCGGTTCGCTTGTCGGTTGCTCGGCAGCCTCTTCGGCAGCCTTGCGGGCGGCCTCCTCGGCCTCGCGGCGGGCCTTGCGCTTTTTACTCGTAAATCGCTCCTTGACGCGACGAATCAGGTCGCGGAAATTATCGAAATCCTCCTTGTAATAGACACCCACACCGGTCTCCTGCAAACCCTGGTTCTCGTCGAATCGGTCGATGGTCTGCGTGAATGCCTTGAGTTTCAACGCACCGGCACGGTCGATGTTGTAGGTCACGTAGGCCTCGCCCATAAAGTTCGACATCGACCCATTGACGGCCTGCTTGCTATCAATGAGGTAGTTACCCTCCACCTCAACAAATAGGCGGTCGTTAATCAGGCTCTTCGAAAGGCCGAAATCGACCTCGTCGCTCGCCACCTCCGACTTCGGGCGGTAGCGAATCACCAGGTTGTAATCGTCGGCCGAGAGCAGGCGGCTGAGCTGGTTGGCCAAAAACTCCAGACCGGTTGCCGCCGAAGCCGAAGCACCGAGATTGCTGTTGGCCGAGGAGTTGTTTTCGGCCATGAAGTTATTGAATACCAGCAGATAGAGGAATTGCATATCGACCGACTCGGGGGTTGAGAGGGCCGTGGCAATAATCGACTGCGTCTCGGGGTCGGCCTCCGGTACCAGCACCTCGAACGAAATGGCGGGGTTCGACAGACGCTCACCGATGTGGATGTGGCACTCCACAGGTACCGAACGGTCCACCGAAAGGTTGTCGGCCGTACCCTGCAAGAGGGGTTGCAGCGAGGTCTTCAGCTTATAGAGGGCGTCGATATTGAGGCGTGCATCGACCGGGTCGCCCGTCCATTGAATCAGCGAACCATCCTCGATGAGGAACTTCTTCGAAATGAGGTTCTGCAACGAGAAGTTGTAGCTACCCTCCCGAATCATGTAGTCGCCATACATCTCGAACGTGCCGCTCGAAGGCTCCACCTCAAGGCTCAATCGGCCCTCGCCACGCGCCTTTATCGGGCTGCCCGAAACGCTCATTTCGACCTCCACGTTGGGGCGCACATCCATATCGAGGTTGATGCGCATACGGCTCGAGGCGGTATTGTCCTTGCGATAACGCTGCTCAAAGAGGCGACGACGTTCGGCCACCGGGTCACTCTTATCCTCGGGGTCGGGCTGCACGAAGGTGACAAACTCGGCATTCGAGATATTCGACTTATCGGAAAGGGGCATAAAGAAGGTCGAATGGTCCTCCGTGGTGGCCGAGATATCCATCTGCACCAACCCCTTATCACCCGCAATGCGGGCATCGCCCGAACCATAGAGTTTGCCATAGAAGAGGTTGTTATCCTCGGCCGTCGTATTCAGCACCAACATCCGCTCGGGACGCACGCGCACCGTGTAGCGGATATTCTTCAGATGCTCCAAATTCAAATCCAGCGCGAAGGTGCCGCGATTACCCTCCGCATCGAGAATCTCCACATTTTGGGCGCGGAAATGGTTACCCACCACACGAAGACGCGCCTTGGGCATTCGATAGGTCACCTGCGTAAAATCGACCTTGGTCTGCAAATCGCTCACATCGACCATACCCGAGAGGTCGGCCTGACGCCCTACGCCCTGCAACACCACATCGGCCACACCCACACCGCGCGTACCCGACACCACCCCCTCAAGAATGGGGTCCAAGAGGGCCATATTGAGACTGTCGGCCGTCAGGCGAGCGTAGTAGCGTTTTTGGTCGGGGACATAGTAACCCCGCAGGAGCGTATCGCGTCGCTCCTCGTCGATGAGGTAGGCTCCGGCCCGTTTTCGGGCGAAGTCCCATCCCGAAAGGATACGCATCGGAGGAGCCACCAACGCGTTGGCCGAGAGGCTGTCCACGCGAATATCGGCCGTGAGCATCGCCTTACCCCAGGCGGCCGTCATGGTGGCGATGCCATTGGTGCGTGCATCCACCTCGTAGCCCATATTCTCGGCAAACTGCATGAAGGGGGCGATATGGAAATTCACCAACCGCATCTGCAACGAATCGGACTCACTGCGCGAAGCCACACCGCGCACCATGAGGAGCTGCTCGTCGTGTTGCATCACAAAACGCCCCACATCAAACGAGGCCGAGTCGATGACCATGCGGGTAGAAATCAGATTCCACGTTTCACCGCGACTCGTCAGGTGCGAGGGGCGGATATAGAGATTCGTCCGTGCGCCATTCGGGCCACGCTCAGCGGCCGGCTCGGCTTCGAGTCCGATGCGGGCCGAAGAGTTACGCACCGTATCGTTAAAACCGACCGAAAGTTGTACCCGTCCTGCCTTTGCTCCACCCGAAAGCGAAAGCTGCGGCAGGCGCATCATCCCCAGGTAGAGGTGGTCGGCCGAGGCGTACATCTTCAACGAGTCGTTCGTATTCGAGGCGTTGATATGCAGGTTGGTAGCCAACAGATTGTTGCGTTCGATATAATCCGACCCCACCTGCAACGAGAGGTGGTCACTTGCCGGATTGAACATCAGGCGGGCCGAGGAGCCGTCGGCCACCTGCAACCCTTCGGAGATGGCATTGGCCACGGGGTTAAAGCGACGAATCTTCACCTCAAGCAACGAAAAATCGTTGGGTGCAGCCTGCAACTGCCCCACTTTGGCCCAGCGTTCCGCACGATTGCCCCACAACGGGAGGTAGCGATGAGCCGCCTGGCGCAGGTAGTCGAAGACCTGACGATAACCCGCCTTCGAGCGGAAGGTGGCATCCACAAAGTCGGAGCGCAATTCGACATATTTGCTGTCGGCCGTATTCTCGCCACGCAGCAACACATTGCGGGCCGTCACCAGGCTGTCGTTGTAGCGGTAACGAACATTCGAGAGGGTCAAAAAGCCGTTCAAATCATCCAGCGAACGCCCGCCGGCCTTGGCCGTGAGGTGTGCCGAGAGTTCCGAAATCGAATCACGACGATTAAAATTCAGCTGGTGCAAATCGACCCGTTCGAGGTCGGCCGTGAAATCGTAGTGCGGAATCGAGTCCCCCCAATCGAGGAAACCATCGACCCGCACATCCAGATTGGGGTCATCGGCCAACAGCCGGCCGTTGAATTGGTTGCGACGCAGACGACCCACCAAGCGCAACGAATCGTATTGATAGCCGTTCAGCTCCAAACGCGCGACCTTGGCCCGCACGTTACCTTGCAGCCCGTTTTGCCCGACCATGCCCGTCAATTCGGCCCGCACATCGCTCTTGCCGAGAAGCGGTGACTGATTCACCAACTCACCCACCCCGAACTGCTCGGTCGAGAGGAGGGCGTAGAGACTCTTTATCGTGCGATTTCCCGTTGTGGGTTTCATCTGTGCCTTGCCCTGCAACGCCCCGAGGGCGGTTTGCAGGCCTAACTGTGCATCGAAGAGCGAAAAGGTACCGTTAAAGCGTGCCGAACCCTGCACCGTACCGAGACGCATCACCATCTCGCTGACCGAGGGCGCAAGCTGTAAATCGGCAATGTTGTGCGCCAGGCGGATAGCTTCGGGGGCATCGGTGCGCAATTCGGAGAGTTGAATATCGAAGCGCGACCGCTTCACCTCGGGGATGCCCTTCACCCTGCCCTGTCCGCGCAAACGGGTCGTTTCACCCGCCTGCAAGGAGTGAATCTCGCTCTCGAAATCATCGACCGTACCGCGGAAGGTGGCGTCGATATCGCTGAAGGTGGTCTGCCAACGCGCCATGCGGGGCGAGAAGTAGGCAATATCGTCGGTTGAGAGGGTTCCGGAGGGGATTTCGACATCCATCTCCACCTCCGAAATGTAGTATTTGTAGTCCTCCCACGAGGAGCCGACCAAAGCCAGCGAAGCAAGTCGCAGGTCGCTCTTCGGGGTTCTCAAACGGGCATTTTCAAAACCGAGGCATCCGTTCGTGAGCGAGAAACGGCCGCTCAACTCCTCCAGCACAAAACCGCTCTGTTCGCGGAGGTGCATCCGCTCGATATCGGCCACAATCACCTGACCATCAATCACAAAGTCATGCAAATCGGCTCCGACATCGAAAATCCGCATATTGCCGTAATCGACACCGTATTCGGGGTTACGATGCTCCTGCTGTTCGATAATCACATCGAGGTCGCGAATCGAGGCCTCGCCGATTTCAAGATGGAATTTTCCCTTTTTCTCACGATTCGGGTCGGACATCCGATTCACCACCTGCTTGATGTTCATCTCCCCCGACGGGGTCTCACGCAGATAGAGTTTGGCGTGGTCCAAATGGCCGTTCAAAAAGTGCAAACCGCCCTCCGAAAGACCCAATCCGGGCAGGAAAGCCTTCAGATGGCCGACATAGAAGAGGGTATCCTGCTCGTAATCCTCGACCAGCACATCGTCGATATGCAGGTGGCCGGCATAACCGATATCGACCTTACCGACCGACACGGTGGTCTGCAATTTCCGCGAAGCGATGGCGGCCAACCTATCCACGGCAAAGTTCTGCACGGCCGGAATGGCCAGCAGCAGAGAGAGCAGCAGGGGCAAAAAGAGCAGTCCGAGAACCACCCAGAGAAAAATTTTGCCCGTTTTTCGCAATATTTTTATACCTTTGTGCTGCAATGCCGTAGTGCGTTTATAGGGTTCTTATATAACCTACCGTGTATAGTAACTTGCAAAGATAACTTTTTTTCGGCAAAAGGTGTGCATTTCGAGGCCACAAAATGCCGAAGATTTACCAATAAAACGACAAATGACACCGATTCCGTCTTTTATCTACAAGAAAAAGAACCAAATCACGATGGTTCTCTTCGTGCCGCTCTTCGCGCTGCTCTTCATTTTGATTTACAAGCCGCTCGATTTCGACACATTGGACGAGAAGCTGCTGCCGTGGCTCAACATTCCTTACGACCTGAAAATCACGCTGCTGTCGATTGTCATCGTGCTTATCGGTATGGCCGTTGCGGCCGTCAGCCGTATGATTATGACCGCCTACTCGAAACGTCACGCCCTCTCGTATGTGAAATACATCAGCTGGGTGGCCCTCGAGATTCTCATCATGGTCCTCATTTACACCATCGCCACCTACTTCCTGAGCGACCTTTCGGGTGTGGGCGACCTGACGACCGTGTTCCAAAACACGCTCATAAAATCGGTGCTTATTCTGCTGATTCCCTACGTGATGAGCTACATCTATTTCATCTGGCAGGAGCGCGTCGGTGAGCTGAAGGCCATCCGCAAACGCCTCGAGGAGGACGAAAACGCCCTCCAGAAGGCCTACATCCAGATTTGCGACGAAAAGGGCAAGATGCAGCTTTCGGTACGGCGCGAAAAGTTGGTCGTTATCGAGTCGGCCGACAACTACGTCTGCGTCTGGTACCTCAACGGTGAGCAACCGAAAAAGATGATGGTGCGCACGACCCTGAAACAGATTGCCGCGCAATTGAGCGACGCGCACATTATGCGCTGCCACCGCTCCTACATGGTCAATCTGCACCACATCAAAGTCCTTCGCCGCGAGAAGGAGGGCATCTTCGTCGAATTGGGCATCGAGGGCATTCCCGATATCCCCATTTCGAAGACCTATGCCGACAGCATTTCGCACTGGCTTTTCACGGAGGAAAATTAGCCTTAAATCGGTGGTTTCGGATGAAAAATTCGGAATTTTCGAACATCGATTTTACCCCATCCGATGGGCGGAATTGTGAAATTTCGCCCCTAATTTTCGTTTTTCGCCCCTAAAAACCCCGTTTTCGCCCTCATTTTGTCCTTTTTGCCACTTTTATTTGCCTATATTGGATTAAATACGCATCTTTGCGACCGAAATGCACGAAGAAGAGGTGCGTTTCCGCCTATAATAGTTAGGTACAAGAAAAGCGACCGAGCCGCTCGACAAGCTCCGATGCTCGGCCGAAAGTTATTAACTTAAACCTTTTACAATGAAAAAAATCTTTACGATTCTGCTGTCGATGACGATGGCAACGACGGCCTTCGCCGGTGGTTTGATGACCAACTCGAACCAAAGTGCCGCATTCTTGCGCAGCATTGCCCGCGGTACGACGCTCGACACCGACGCTGTGTATAACAACCCTGCAGGTACGGCCTTCATGACCGACGGCTGGCATCTGGGCATAAACAACCAGATGGCTTACCAGACCCGTTCGACCAAATCGACTTACACGCTGGGGAACAACCTGCCGGGTGGTTTCGCCGAGACCGAGTTCAAAGGCGACGTCTTCTCGCCCGCCATTCCTTCGTTCCACCTCACGTGGAAAAAGAACCGTTGGGCCGTTTCGGTCGGCATGGGTGTAAACGGTGGCGGTGGTACGATTGAGTACGACAACGGTTTGGCTTCGTTCGAGCGCATCGTCTCTTCGTTCCCCGGCCTGCTGACGGCCAATGGCTTGACCACTACGCAGTATTCGCGCGACCTCTATTTGAAGGGTTCGTCGATGACGCTGGCCTTCAATGCCGGTGTTTCATTCCGCATCACCGATTGGCTGTCGGCTGCCGCCCAGATTCGTCTTGGCGTTGCCAACAACTCGTACGAGGCTCATCTGCGCAATATGAAAATCAATCCGGCTCACCCGCAGCTGAACCCCACGGGTGCGATGATTCCCGCCACCGATGCACTCAATGCCATCGGTATGTCGCAGTATGCCGCTCTCGTGGATCAGGAGTTGGACGTAAAGCAAAAGGGGACCTCTATCAGCCCCGTGCTGGCACTCTACTTCCAGAAGGGCAAGTGGGCTGCATCGGCCAAATATGAGTTCAAGATGGGTGTTGAGCTGGAGAATGAGACTGCCAAAGATATCAACCTGGGTACGGGCGGTATGTTCCCCGACGGCTCGAAGGTAAAGGCCGAGACGCCTGCCCTGCTTTCGTTGGCCGTAAGCCGCCAGTGCGGTTCGGTGAAGGTGACGGCCGAGTGGCACACCTATTTCGACAAGGATGCCGAGAACTCGTTCTCGAACTGCGTCGAGGGCAACACGATGGAGTACCTGCTCGGTGCCGAGTGGCAGATTTCGAAGAAGTGGCTCGTTAGCTGCGGCGTTCAGCGCACGCAGTACGACCTGAACGAGAACGCCTATTCGGACATGAACTTCTCGACTTCATCGTGGTCGACCGGTATTGGTGCCGCCTATTCGTTCACGGACAAGATTCGTCTGAACCTCGGCATTATGCCCACCTTCTATGAGGACGTAACGAGCGAGGGTGTACAATCGTTCATGGGTCAGCAGCTGGGTGGCTACAAAGATGTTTACAGCCGCACCTCGATTTCGTGGGGTCTGGGTCTGGACTTCAAGTTCTAATCCGAATTTGACCACAAAAAGCAACGGTGCTTGGCAACAATCGAATGTCAAGCACCGTTTTTGTATCATCACGTAAGCACTTCTACGACTATGAAAATCAAGGATAAAGTAGTTCTGATTACGGGTGGGGCATCGGGTATCGGCCGCATCATGGGACGTCGGTGCCTGGAGAAAGGAGCTAAAGGATTGATTATTTGGGATATCAATCCCGACAGCATCGCAACCACCTGCAACGATTTTGCGCCACTGGGCGAGGTATCGGGAACCCTGGTCGATGTATCGAAACTCGATGACATCAAAAAGGGGTACGAGGAGGCCAAAACGCGTTTCGGGCGCGTGGATATCCTGATAAACTGCGCCGGCATTGTAACCAGCAACAACTATTTCGACGGTCTTACGACCACCGAGATTCGTCGCACGATGGAAATTAACGCCCTTGCACCGATGCATATCGCCCTTGCATTGCTGCCCGATATGCTCTCGCGCAACGAGGGACACATCTGCAACATCGCCTCGGCAGCCGGTCTGTTGGCCAACCCGCGTATGTCGGCTTATGCCGCTTCGAAATGGGCCGTTATCGGCTGGTCGGATTCGTTGCGCGTCGAATTAAAGGAGCGCAAGAGCAACGTACACGTCACCACCATTGCCCCCTATTACATCAATACGGGTATGTTCGACGGTGTCAAATCACGTTGGTTTATGCCGATTCTCGACCCCGAAAACACCTCGCGCAAGATTCTTCGCTCGATTGAGCGCAACCAGACTTTCAACGGTATTCCGTGGGGATTCCACATCGTGCGCCTCTTCCAAGGCATCTTCCCCACCCCCGTTTTCGACTATCTCTTCGGCCATTTGTTTGGGGTCTATCACACGATGGACCACTTTACGGGTCGCAAAAAATAACCGCCATGACCTTGCAAAACACACCTCATGCAGAGATCCTGCAGCGCATCGAAGCGCAACGTACCTATTTCCGTTCGGGGGCAACACGCTCCTATGCCTTTCGTCGGGAGCAACTCCAACGCCTCGAAAAGGCACTTTCAAAGTGGGAGAAACCCCTCGCGGAGGCGTTGTGGCAGGACCTCCACAAATCCTACGAGGAGGCCTACATGACCGAAATCAGCATCGTGCGGGGTGAAATTCGCAACCACCTGAAGCACCTGAAACGCTGGATGCGTCCCAAGCGGGTGAGTTCGCCGCTCAAATTGTTCCCTTCGCGCAGTCGCATCTACTCCGAGCCGCTCGGATGCGCCCTTATCATCGCCCCGTGGAACTACCCCGTGCAGTTGCTCCTCAACCCGTTGGTGGGTGCCATCTCGGCCGGTTGCACCGCCCTGCTGAAGCCTTCGCCCTACGTACCCAACGTATCGCGCACGCTCGAGGAGATGATAAACGAATGTTTCGAACAGCCCTATATCGCCCTCGTGCAGGGCAACCGCGAGGTGAACGGCCAGCTGCTGGCCGAGCGTTTCGACCACATCTTCTTCACCGGAAGTCCCGCCTTGGGAGGCAAAGTGATGGAGGCGGCCTCAAAGTACCTCACGCCCGTCACGTTGGAGCTGGGCGGAAAAAGCCCCTGCATTGTCGATGCGGATGCCGACCTGAAGGTGGCGGCCAAACGCATCACCTGGGGCAAATCGCTCAATGCCGGCCAGACCTGCATCGCCCCCGACTACCTACTCCTGCACGAGGCCATCCGTGAACCCTTTATCACGGAGCTGCAACGCGCCTTCCGCGAGCTTTTGGGCGAAAATCCGCAACAAAGTCCCCACTTCGTGCGCATCGTAAATGAGCGGGCCTTTGACCGTCTGACGGGCTACCTCAAGGCAGCACAGATTCGCTTTGGCGGCCGTACCGACCGCGCGGAACGCTACATCGAACCGACCCTGCTGGAGGGAGTTCAACCGCACGACGAGGTGATGCAGGAAGAGATTTTCGGCCCCATTCTGCCCGTTGTGCCGTTCCGCGAAATCGACGAGGCGGTGCGCTTTATCACCGAGCGCGAAAAGCCGTTGGCACTCTACTTCTTCGGCAAGCGCAATCGCCAACGGATGTTGGCCGAGACCTCTTCGGGCGGAGCCTGCCTGAACGATACCATCATGCACATCGCCAACGAACATCTCCCCTTTGGCGGCGTTGGCAATTCGGGTATGGGACACTACCACGGTTACGAGTCCTTCCGCTGCTTCTCGCACCTTCGTGCCGTGGTCGAGACGCCTACCCTGTTCGACCTGCCGGTTCGCTATATGCCCTACCGCCTTTTTCGCTGGGTCAAGGGGCTGTTATAGGCGAATAAGCGGCTCTTGCAAGAAAAATGAGTTCGACCGAGCATCGAACTCATTTTCTTTTTGTACCTTTGCCGAGTATGAACGGAGAAATCACCATTTTAGGCATCGAATCGTCTTGCGACGACACGTCGGCGGCTGTCCTGCGGGACAATGTGCTGCTTTCGAATGTCATCGCTTCGCAAGCCGTACACATCAAATATGGCGGCGTGATTCCGGAGCTGGCCTCACGCGCCCATCAACAAAACATCATCCCCGTAGTCGATACCGCCCTCAAGGAGGCCGGCATTACGATTGACGAGGTGGATGCCATTGCCTTCACCCGAGGCCCCGGCCTGGTGGGTTCGCTGCTGGTGGGCGTCTCGTTTGCCAAGGGGTTGTCCATCGCTCAAAATATCCCGCTTGTCGAGGTTAACCACCTGCAAGGCCACATCCTCTCGCACCTGATTGACCTTCCGGACCGCGAATTGGCGCATCCCCGTTTCCCGTTCCTCTGCCTCTTGGTCAGCGGTGGCCACACGCAAATCGTGCGGGTCGATTCACCGACCGAGATGGAGATTTTAGGCACGACCATCGACGATGCCGCCGGTGAGGCCTTCGACAAGTGCGCCAAGGTGATGGGACTGCCCTACCCGGGAGGTCCGGTTATCGACCGCCTGGCTCAGGAGGGTGACCCGAAGGCGTTCCACTTTGCCCATCCGCACGTCGAGGGCTACAACTACTCCTTCTCGGGACTGAAGACCTCGTTCCTCTACACGTTGCGCGATGCCGTGAAGGAGAACCCCAACTTCATCGAGGAACATAAGGCCGACCTGTGCGCCTCGTTGCAGACGACCATCATCGAAATCCTGCTCAAGCAGTTGGTACGCGCATCGAAGGATACGGGCATCCGCGATATCGCCATTGCAGGCGGCGTATCGGCCAACTCGGGCCTCAGAAACGGCATCGTCAAGGAGGGCAAAAAGCGCGGCTGGCGCACCTTCCTGCCCGAATTTAAGTTCACGACCGACAACGCTGCCATGATTGCCATGGCCGGCTATCACCGCTACCAGCTGGGCCAATTCTCGTCGCTCGACATCGCCCCCGTAGCGCGATTGGAAGAACTCCTGTAAAGAGCGAAGAGGAAAGAGCAAAGAGCAAAGAGAGATTAAAAAGAGAAGAGCGAAAAGATTGAGAAGATAGAGTAAAGATATAAGAGACCAAAAAGGCGAAGAGTAGCGTCATCCCGAACAATGGTGAAGGATGACGCTGTTCGTTACTATCGTTCAGTGCTTTAATCTCCTTAATCTCTTTAATCTCTTTATTATCTTTCCTCTTCGCTCTTTCCTCTTTCCTCTTACAAAAACCTCACTCCTCGGAGTCTGCTTTTTGCTTTATCGACCACCTCTTTTTCGACAATTCCCGTCAAGACATCGGCTGCATCGTGCCAACGGTTGGCGCGGAACGTGCGACGGTAGGTCGTGAGGTGCTGATACAATTCCGGCCAGCGTTGATTCCACCCCTTCGGGAAGCGAATCAGATGTTGCACGGTCGGGGCATTCGACAAAATACGCGCCTCCTTGTTACCGCTTTGGTGGAACCATTCGACACGCACGTCGGGGACCAACTGCTGCACGGCACGGGCGAAACCGCGCCCACCGTTGTTGCTCTCGATGTAGGCCAGGCGTGTTTCACTGCGTCGCAACATCTCGGCCACCATCCCCTCCGTCTGCTCCATCGCCTCGCGCGTATAGACACAATCGGTCAGATAAATCACCCCATCGGCATCGACGGCATAGCAGAGCGAACAAAGATAGTCATCGCCCACATCGGCCGTATCGGTATAGGAGGCCAGGCGGACAATTTCGCGTGGCAGGTGGTCGTACTCGCTAAAGTGAACCCCGTAGAGCAACCCCTCGCGGGCCGTGGGGTGTCCCTGATACATCGCCTCAAACTGCAACGGGTCGAGCTTGCGTTTGGCCCGGAGCAGTTTCACCCCCTGCTGCTTCTCCCACAACGCCTCCCCCTCACGACGCGGGTCGAGGGGTGTCGGAAGCCCCGTTTTGAGGGCCTCGAAATTCAGGTACAGCCACACATCCTCCTCCACCGCGTCGAGTTGCGACGGGTCGGTCAGCAGCATAAACTTTTCGCGACGCATCAACTCGCCAATCAAATCCTCCTCATGCCAACGTGTGAAGACAATCAATTCGCGCGAATGGTTGTGCATTCGGGTCTTCACCACCGAGGTGTACCACTCCCAGCAGTTGGCTCTGATGAGGGGCGAATTGGCCTCCATGGCATCTTTGTAGAGGTCGTCCAGAATAAAGCAATCGACCCGATTGCCCGTGAGTGACCCCTCGCGCCCGACTGACAAGAGCGACCCTTTGTGGTCGATAATCTCCACCTCGTCCGAGGTGCGGATATAACCCTGCGGCCGCGTTCCCTGTTTGATGGTAGTCGCGGGGAACAGCTCGGCATACTCGCGCGAGTCGAGGATGCGTTGCACGCGACGGTTGAACTTCGAGGCTAACGAAGCCGAATAAGAGGCTATCGCCACGCGCATATCGGGGTCAAGCCCCAACAGATAGGCCGGCAGGAGCGTGGTGGCCCCCATGCTTTTGCCGTGCTGGGGCGGCATCGTAACCACCAAACGGCGGATGCGCCCTTCGGCAAAGGCCTCCAGCACGCGGTAGTAGGTTTCGTGAAAAGGCTCGAACTCCAAAAAGGGATAGACCGAGCGGGAAAAGTCCAAAAAAGATGGTTTCATATACTATATTATATATAAAGGAGGAGGGAAACCCCTCCTCACGACTCCCTTGTGCGGTAACACGACGGGCGGAATCGAAATAAGGCGGTTCGGGGCGTTACCGCGCCCACAAGAGAGGCTGAAGAACCGCTGCCGAGGCTATGCGTGCAACAGACGACGCAGCTCGGAAAAGGAGAAATCGTTGAGTCGCTCACCCGCACTGTCGGTGGTGTGGAACTCCCACCACACGGGGACCAAATCGACAATAGCAGACTTCGCACCCTCGGGCATCACGACCGGTCGTCGATAGACAAAACAGCTGACCACCATGCGACACACCACCTCCTCATATTCGAACGAAAACGAACCGGAGAAGTAGTTTCGGGCATCGATTTTGTCGGTTAAACGAGCCAAGACCTCCTCGTAAAGTTGAGATGAAACAGAGAAAATCATTGAATTTGTGTAAATTTTATTGAAAAAAATTTGTTTTATTTAACCAAATACTTAACTTTGCAGGTACAAAGATAAGTTCAAAAATTGATTTTGATACCATAAAAGTTAAATTTTTGATATAGAAATTTTCAATAACCCCACCATGAACAATAGGGTCAAACTGATACGCAAGCAGCTCAATATGACGCAAGAGCAACTCGCTCAGCGACTTGGCGTAGGCAAGGCGGCACTCTCGATGATTGAGACAGGCAAGGCCGGACTCTCCATGCGCAACCGAAATATCTTGGTTCAAGAATTGAATGTAAACCCCGATTGGCTTGAACACGGCACGGGCGAAATGTTCAATGCAAAGCCCGAGCTGCACGCCTTCGTTCATCGCACCGACACCTCGCTCCCGTTGCAGAGCGTACCCCTCTACTCCATCGAGGGGACGGCCGGTTTGGTACCCTTGTTCAACAACCAGGAGGAGTTCAAACCCGTGAACTTTATCCACATTCCCAATCTGCCGAAGTGCGACGGCGCGATTTACATTGCAGGCGATTCGATGTATCCGCTCCTGAAGAGTGGCGACATTGTGCTATATAAGCAGTTGCAAAACATCGAGGATATCTTCTGGGGCGATATGTATCTGCTTTCGATTGATATCGACGGCGAGGAGTACATCACCGTGAAGTATATCCAGAAGGCCGAAAAGGAGGGCTACGTAAAGCTCGTGAGCCAGAACCCCCACCATGCCGACAAGGATGTGGCCATTGACCGCATCCGCGCCCTCGCCCTGGTCAAGGCCTCGATTCGCATGAATTCGATGCGATAAATCATCAAAAAAACGAGATACCACACAAGAGCTATCACACCGATAGCTCTTTTTTTATGAGAAAGAGGAGACCGCGTTTGGAATTCTCGTTTCCTTTCACTAACTTTGTTTGGATAAAAAGTTTTCCCCGAGAAAACGGACAAAAGCAAACAACTAAACAAACAATCTAATAATCACTTTCAAGATGAAAACCAATTACGAAGTTCGCTATGCTGCGCATCCCGAGGATGCCAAGCATTATGACACGAAGCGTATGCGTCGCGATTTCCTCATCGAGACGGTTTTTGCTGCCGACGAGGTAAACATGGTCTATTCGATGTATGACCGCATGGTCGTAGGTGGCGCAATGCCCGTTGAGGAGGTCCTCAAACTGGAGACCATCGACCCGCTGAAGGCCCCCTATTTCCTCACACGCCGCGAGATGGGTATCTTCAACGTAGGTGGCAAGGGCGTTGTGAAGGCCGGCGACGAGGTCTTTGAGCTGGACTACAAGGAGGCCCTCTACCTCGGTGCCGGTGACCGCGAGGTAACCTTCGAGAGCGTTGATAAAGCCAACCCCGCGAAGTTCTACTTCAACTCCTGCACGGCACACACCACCTATCCCAACAAGAAGGTAACGAAGGAGAATGCCATCGTAGCCCACATGGGTTCGCTGGAGGGTTCGAACGAAAGAAACATCAACAAGATGCTCGTAAACCAGGTATTGCCGACCTGCCAGTTGCAGATGGGTATGACCGAGCTTGCCACGGGTAGCGTATGGAACACCATGCCGGCACACGTACACTCGCGCCGTATGGAGGCCTACTTCTACTTCGAGGTACCCGAGACGGATGCCGTTTGCCACCTGATGGGTGAGGTTGATGAGACGCGCCACATCTGGATGCACAACGAGCAGGCTGTCCTCTCGCCCGAGTGGTCGATTCACAGTGCCGCCGCTACGCACAACTACACCTTCATTTGGGGTATGGGCGGTGAAAACTTGGATTATGGCGACCAAGATTTCTCGCTGATTACGGATTTGAAGTAATTCTAATGAAGGATTTAAGGTTGATGACGGACAGAGTACTATTCAATGGCTACCCAAATCCGTAATCAGCAAGAAATCCGAGTTTAGACAATCCCTCTAAATCCCCCTTTGAAAAGGGGGACTTTAAGAGGAGGTCGAAGAATGCTTTACAAAACCAATTCAAAATTTAGAATGTAGAATTTAGAATTAACCAACCGCGACACGGCTCGCCGACAATTTTTGTGAATTTTAGGCGAGCAGATTTTGCGACTCCGAAGTCATGGCGGGCGGGAGCATACTTTCGGTATGTGACCAAGCGGCAGGGCGAGGAGGGGCAAAAGGTGCCGCATAAAAACACAAAAAAACTATGAGTATGTTTTCATTGGAGGGTAAGAATGCCTGGATTACGGGTGCCTCCTACGGTATCGGTTTCAACATTGCCAGAGCTTTCGTAGCTGCCGGCGTTAAGAACATCATCTTCAACGACATCAACGAGGCTGCACTCGAGAAGGGTCTGGCCAACTACAAGGAGCACGGCATCGAGAACGTACACGGCTACGTATGCGACGTGACGAACGAGGTGCAGGTGAAGGAGTTGGTTGAGAAGATTCACGCCGAGGTGGGTCAGATTGACATCCTGGTAAACAACGCAGGTATCATCAAGCGCATCCCGATGCACGAGATGAAGCGTTCGGAGTTCCAGCAGGTAATCGACATCGACCTCGTTGGTCCGTTTATCTGCTCGAGTGCAGTGCTTCCCGAGATGATGGAGCGTCGCGAGGGTAAGATTATCAACATCTGCTCGATGATGTCGGAGCTGGGCCGCGAGACCGTTTCGGCTTACGCTGCCGCCAAGGGTGGTCTGAAGATGCTCACGCGCAACATCTGCTCGGAGTATGGCGAGTACAACATCCAGTGCAACGGTATCGGCCCGGGTTACATCGCTACGCCGCAGACCGCTCCGCTGCGTGAGCGCCAGGCTGATGGTTCGCGTCACCCGTTCGATTCGTTCATCTGCGCCAAGACCCCCGCAGGTCGCTGGCTTGAGCCGGACGAGCTGGGCGGTCCCGCCGTATTCCTCGCATCGAAGGCTTCGGATGCCGTGAACGGCCACATCCTCTATGTGGATGGCGGTATCTTGGCTTACATCGGCAAGCAGCCGCAGTAGTAGAAAAAAGCCTCGCTTTCCGGCGAGGCTCTTTTAATTCAAAATTTAGAATTCAAAATTAGCAAGCGGAGCCTCGAAAGGCTCCGCTTGTTTTTTTGATAAGGAGATTAAAGAAATTAAGGATAGTAAGGAAATTAAGGAGAGCGTCTTTAATCTCTTTAATCTCTTTCGAATGAATTTTCGGCCAAGAACGCAAAGACTTTTTGGTTGAAAATCTCCGGCTGTTCCATGTTGCACATATGGCCGCTGTCGTCGATATATTCGTGGCGGCTATGTTTCAGGTAGTTCATCATCGAAGGGTTGGTGCGCTGCTTACCCGTCGGACGACGCCCCGAAAGGAAGAGGGTCGGCACATCGGGCTTACGCTCCTTCAGTACCTCCATCGCCTCGCGGGCGTAGTAGCAATGCACCTCGTGGTGCGTAGCCTGCCAGCCATCCCACTTGCGAATCTGTCGCCACAAGGGCTTACGCATCCTCTCGGCCTGCGAACCGCCCTTCATCAGGCTCTCAAACCACTCCTTTTTATAGGTGCGCATCCCCTTCTTCAGCACGGCATCAATCGAGGCTTGCTTCGCGGCACGCTCTTCATTCGTCATCGGCTCGTTGATGCTCGGCGTGGAGCGAATATGCCCCTCGGCCAAGACGCAGGAGAGCAATCGTTCGGGGTGCATCGCCAACATATCGCCCGCGATAAATCCACCCATCGAGAGGCCCACCATGTGCGCCTTTTCGATACCCAGCGCATCCATCAGACAGACCAAATCGTCGCAGTGGGTAAAGCGCAAATCCTCGCGTTGCTTCGATGATTTTCCGTAGCCACGCGCATCATAGACGATGACGCGATAATGCTTTTCGAAAAAGGCCACCTGTTCGCGCCACATCCTTCGGTCGAGCGAGTGACCATGCACGAAAATCAGCGGGTCACCCTCGCCCGAAATTTCGTAATAGAGCCTCCCCTCGGGAACAGCCACAAAGCCCCTTTCAGCAGCCCACAAGCCGGTCAATGGCGCACAAAGCACCAGAACAAGCATCCAAAATTGAATCTTTTTTTCCATTTTCGATTTGATTTTGGGACAAGATACGAAAAAAATTTGGCTGTTCGAGCGATAATCCGTATATTTGAACAATATAACTACGTTATATTCTACCCCAACGACCAAACAACAAAAACCTAAAATAGCTATGATTCGAAAAATTTCGATGCTCATGCTCGCAGCTGCCCTGATGACGGCCTGCTGCTCGGAGCCGTGCAACAAGACCCTCTCGGGTCTGAATCCTGCCGATTTCGAAACCACTATCGGCGACCAAACCACCCAACTCTACACCTTGACCAATGCCAACGGCATGGAGGTCTGCATCACCCCCTTCGGTGGCCGCATCGTATCGGTGATGGTTCCCGACCGCGAGGGCGTGATGCGCGACGTGGTCCTCGGTTTCGACAAGATTGCAGATTATCAGAACGTACCCTCGGACTTCGGTGCCTCGATTGGTCGCTATGCCAACCGCATCGCACAGGGCAAATTCACGCTCGATGGCGTGGAGTACGACCTGCCGAAGAACAATTTCGGTCACTGCCTCCACGGCGGTCCCAACGGCTGGCAGTATAAGCTCTACTCGGTGGAAGAGGCCACGGCAACGAAGCTCGTTCTTTCGCTCCTTTCGCCCGATGGCGAGGAGCAGTTCCCGGGCAACCTTACGGCCAAGGTGACCTTCACGCTCACCGACGAGAACGCCATTGCCATTGACTACGAGGCCGAGACCGATGCCCCGACCGTTGTCAATATGACCAACCACTCCTACTTCAACCTCACGGGCGATGCAACGCAGACCATCCTCGACCACGAGTTGCAGCTCTTCGCCGAGGGCTTCACCCCCGTCGATTCGACCTACATGACCACGGGTGAGATTCTCCCCGTAGCCGGCACGCCGATGGATTTCCGCACCGCCAAGGCCGTAGGTAAGGAGATTGACAACTTCGACTATATCCAGCTCAAGAACGGCAACGGCTACGACCACAACTGGGTGCTTTCGACGGCCGGTGACAAGACGCAGCCTGCCGCCATCCTCTACGCCCCCACGACGGGTATCGAGCTGACGGTTTATACCGACGAGCCGGGTGTACAGCTCTACACGGGCAACTTCCTCGATGGCACCGTGACGGGTAAGAAGGGCATCGTCTATAACCAGCGCGTGGGTATCTGCCTCGAGACGCAGAAGTATCCCGACACGCCCAACAAGCCCGAGTGGCCTTCGGCCGTATTGCGCCCGGGTGAGAAGTACACGAGCCACTGCACCTTCAAGTTCGGTGTGCGCGAGTAACCAAGCGACAACTCACAAAGTATTAACCAATAAAAACTACAACAACCAATGAATCTGATTGAAGCATTACAGAACAATGGATTCGCATTTATCGACTATGCGATTTTTGTGCTGTACATCATCCTGCTCGTGGGTCTTGGATTCTTCCTCTCGCGCAGCAAAGACGGCAAGGAGAAGTCGTCGAGTGACTACTTCCTGGCCGGTAACACCCTGACCTGGTGGGCTGTGGGTGCCTCGCTCATCGCGGCCAACATCTCGGCCGAGCAGTTTATCGGTATGTCCGGTTCGGCCTTTGCGTCGGGTATTGCGATTGCCGCTTACGAGCTGATGGCTGCTGCCACGCTGATTGTGGTGGGTAAGTTCCTGCTGCCCGTGATGATTGAGCGCAAGATTTTCACCATCCCGCAGTTCCTGCGCGAGCGTTACAACTGGGGCGTAGGTCTTGCCTTCTCGATTTTCTGGCTCTTCCTCTACGTCTTTATCAACCTCACGTCGGTAGCTTGGCTGGGTGCCTTGGCCATTAAGCAGATTTTGGGTATTCCCGCCTCGCCGGGTATGATTCTGGGCATGGAGGTCGATATGACGCTCATGGTCATCATCCTCGTTCTGTTCATCATTGCCGGTATCTACTCGATTTACGGTGGTCTGGCTTCGGTGGCCTGGACCGACGTAATGCAGGTGACGTTCCTCGTGGGTGGTGGTCTGATTACGGCCTACTTCGCACTGGATTTCATCGCCGGTTCGCTCGATATTCAGGGTGGCGCACTCGGTGCCTTGCAGGAAATTATGTCCAAACTCGGAGCCATTGAGGGCGACCGCCACTTCAACCTCGTTGTGACGCGCAACCCGGCTATCGAGAACATCACGGCTGACCCCTACTTCGACATTCCGGGTATCGTGGTGATTGTGGGCGCACTGTGGCTCACGAACCTCGGCTACTGGGGCTTCAACCAATACATCATCCAGAAGGGTCTGGCCGCCAAGTCGCTCTCGGAGGCCAAGAAGGGTATGATTTTCGCCGCCTTCCTCAAGATTTTGATTCCCTTCATCGTCTGCATCCCGGGTGTCTGCGCCTACTACATCATGACGCAGGAGCCGGAGCTGTATCAGTCGCTGGCCGGTGAGATTACCCGTTCGGACGATGCCTATCCGTTCCTGATTCGCAACTTTACGCCCGTAGTGGTGAAGGGGCTCTCGTTTGCCGCCCTGGCTGCTGCCGTGATTTCGTCGCTGGCCTCGATGTTCAACTCGACCTCGACCATCTTCACGATGGATATCTACAAGCAGTTCATCAACAAGGAGGCTTCGGACAAGAAGCTCGTTTCGGTAGGTCGTCTTACCTCGGTTGCCGCATTGGTGCTGGCCGTGATTGCCGTCTATCCGATTATGGGTGCTGCCGACCAGGCCTTCCAGATTATTCAGGAGTACTCGGGCTTCGTCTATCCGGGCGTTGTGGTAATCTTCGGTCTGGGTCTGCTGTGGAAGCGTGCTTCGGGCGTAGCTGCCGTAGTAGCCGCCATCGGTACGTTTGCCTTCTCGGTACTCTTTAAGTTCATGATGCCCGAGGTGCCGTTCCTGCTGCGCATGGGCTACGTATTCATCGCGCTGGTTATCCTCTTCATCACGCTCTCGCTTTTGAGCAAGAAGACCGTCAAGGCCGACGTGCTGGACGAGCATACCGTAAAGACGCAGCTCTTCTGGAGCCGCTTCACGTTCGTTGCCGCCCTTGTATGCCTCGTACTGGGTGTAATCGGCATCAGCAACACGACGCTGAAGAACAACGGTTTCGAGGCCTTCTTCTTCCTGATGGCCATGTTCCTCACGATTTCGATTTATCTTAAGTCGAATGCCACGGACAAGGTTCAGGACCCGAAGGCGGTGAAAATCGACCTTGCCGTATTCCGCTCGGATGCTGCCTTCAACTGGGGCGCAATCGGTGTGATTGTTATTTTGACCATCCTCTATTATTTCTTGTGGTAATATGTTAGAAGCACTCAAAGAGAAGGTCTGCAAAGCAAATTTGGACCTTGTAAAACACGGCCTTGTCATCTTCACCTGGGGCAACGTATCGGCTATCGACCGCGAAAAGGGTCTGGTAGTCATCAAGCCCAGCGGTGTGGATTATGACGACATGAAGCCGTCGGATATGGTGGTGGTTGCTCTCGACGGTACGATCGTCGAGGGCGACCTGCGCCCCTCGTCGGACACGGCGACGCACCTCGAAATCTACAAAGCCTTCCCCGAGGTGGGCGGTATCGTCCACACCCACTCGACCTACGCCACGGCATGGGCGCAGGCAGGTAAGGATATCCCCAACATCGGCACGACGCACGCCGACTACTTCCACCGTGCCATTCCCTGCACCGCCTCGATGGTCGAGGAGCAGATGGAGGAGTACGAGAAGCACACCGGTACGGTGATTGTAAACCGTTTCGTGGAGGCAGGCATGAACCCGATGCACACGCCGGGCGTGCTGGTCAAAAACCACGGTCCCTTTGCATGGGGCAAGGATGGCGATGAGGCTGTTCACAATGCCGTCGTGATGGAGCAGGTGGCCAAGATGGCCTTCGTGGCCTATCAGGTCAATCCCGCGCTGGAGATGAACGACCTTTTGATTGAGAAGCACTACTCGCGCAAGCACGGTGCGAATGCCTACTACGGACAGAAGAAGTAAATTCAAAATTTAGAATTTAGAATTAAAAATTAAGAACCGACGCTGCGAGTGAGCGCAGAGGTTGCTTGCAGACTCTGCCGAGCCGCGAGGAGGAAAAGCCTGCGAAGCAGGGTTAATTAAAATTTAGAATTAAAAATTAAGAATTGAGAATTAAAGATTATGATAAAGGCTTTTGAGAACTTTGAAGTTTGGTTCGTGACGGGCGCACAGCTCCTCTATGGTGGTGACGCCGTAGTGGCTGTAGATGGCCATTCGAACGAGATGGTAGCAGGGATGAATGCTTCGGGCAAGCTCCCCGTAAAGGTAGTTTATAAGGGTACGGCCAACTCCTCGAAGGAGGTTTGGGACATCATGAAGGCTGCCAACAACGATGCGAAGTGTATCGGTGTGATTACCTGGATGCACACCTTCTCGCCCGCCAAGATGTGGATTCACGGCTTGCAGGAGCTGAACAAGCCCCTCATGCACCTCCACACGCAGTTCAACGAGGAGATTCCCTGGAACGAGATTGACATGGACTTCATGAACCTCAACCAGTCGGCCCACGGTGACCGCGAATTCGGCCACATCACGGCTCGTCTGCGCCGTCCGCGCAAGGTGGTTGTAGGCCATTGGAAGGATGAGAAGACCCTCGAGAAGGTTGCCATCTGGCAGCGCGTAGCCGCCGCATGGGCCGACTCGCAGGATATGCTGGTGATTCGCTTTGGCGACCAGATGAACAACGTAGCCGTGACGGACGGCGACAAGGTAGAGGCCGAGATTCGTCTGGGCTACCACGTCGATTACTGCCCCGTATCGGAGCTGATGACCTACTTCGAGCAGGTGGCCGATGCAGAGGTCGATGCACTCGTTGCGGAGTATTTCCGACTCTACGACCACGCTGCCGAGTTGGAGGATAAGACGACCGAGGGTTACGAGAAGGTATGGAATGCCGCGAAGGCCGAGCTGACGATTAAGGCCTGCCTCGAGGCAAAGGGTGCCAAGGCCTTCACGACCAACTTCGACGATTTGGGCCACTTCGACCAGATTCCGGGCCTTGCCTCGCAGCGTCTGATGGCCGAGGGTTACGGCTTCGGTGGCGAGGGTGACTGGAAAACGGCCGCCATGGTGCGCACCGTATGGTTCATGTCGCAGGGCATGACGAAGGGTTGCTCGTTCATGGAGGACTACACGCTCAACTTCGCCGGCGAGGAGAGTACGATTCTCCAGTCGCATATGTTGGAGGTCAGCCCGCTGATTGCTGCCCAGAAGCCGCGCCTGGAGGTGCATTTCCTCGGCATCGGTATCCGCAAGACCCCGACGGCCCGCCTTGTCTTCACGTCGAAGACCGGTTCGGGTGTAGCCGCCACGGTAGTCGATATGGGTAACCGTATGCGCCTGATTGTAAACGATGTGGAGTGCGTAGAGCCGAAACCGCTGCCCAAGCTGCCCGTTGCCTCGGCCCTCTGGAAGCCGATGCCCAACTTCGAGGTAGGTGCAGGTGCCTGGATTCTGGCCGGTGGTACGCACCACTCCTGCTTCTCGTACGATATCACGGCCGAGTACTGGGAGGATTTTGCCGAAATCGCCAACATCGAGATGGTACACATCAACAAGGATACCACCATCTCGGAGTTCAAGAAGGAGCTTCGCATGAACGAGGTGTACTATATGTTAAATAAGGCTTTGTGCTAACGAGAAAACGACCCATACCATGGATAAATATGTAATTGGACTGGACTACGGTAGCGACTCGGCTCGTGCCGTGCTGGTCAATGCCATGAATGGCAAGACGCTCGCTACGGCGGTGCGCTACTACCCCCGTTGGAAGGAGGGCAAATATTGCAACCCCACCATCAACCAATATCGCCAACACCCGAAGGATTACATCGAGGTGCTGGAGGCCACGGTACGCGAGGTGCTGGGTGCCGTTTCGTCGGAGGTGGCCGAGAATGTCGTAGGTATCGCCTTCGACACGACGGGTTCGACCCCCTGCTTCATCGACGAGGAGGGTACGCCGCTGGCACTGAAGGAGGGTTTCGAGGAGAACCCGAACGCTATGTTCGTCTTGTGGAAGGACCACACGGCCATCAAGGAGGCCGACGAGATTAACGCGCTGTGCCGTCGCTGGGAAATCGACTACTCGGCTTACGAGGGTGGCATCTACTCTTCGGAGTGGTTGTGGGCCAAGGCGTTGCACGTGCTGCGCACGGACGAAAAGGTACGCGAGGCTGCCTACTCGATTGTCGAGCATTGCGAGTGGATGCCCGCTATCCTGACCGGTACGACCAAACCGTCGGAGATTGTCCGCAGCCGTTGTGCCGAGGGTCACAAAGCGATGTGGCACGCCAAGTGGGGCGGTCTGCCGTCGGAGGAGTTCCTCACGACGCTCGACCCGCTCTTGACGGGCCTGCGCGGACGAATGTTTACCGAGACCGAGACGGCCGAGAAGGTCGTAGGTCACCTGACGGAGGAGTGGGCCAAGCGTTTGGGCCTCTCGACCGATGTGGTGGTAGCCGGTGGCGCATTTGACTGCCACATGGGTGCCGTAGGTGCCGGTATCAAGGCCGATTCGTGGGTGCGCATCATCGGCACCTCGACCTGCGACATCGTCGTTGCCAAGCCTGAAACGGTGGGCAACAAGCTCATCCCGGGCATCTGCGGTCAGGTGGATGGTTCGGTAGTGCCGGGTCTGATTGGTTTCGAGGCCGGTCAGTCGGCCTTTGGCGACATCTATGCCTGGTTCCGTCGCGTGCTGGAGTTCCCGATGAAGGCGATTTTGGGCGACAAGCTCACCATCGAGGAGTTGGACAAGGCGTGCGATAAGATTCTGCCTGCACTGACTGCCGAGGCGGAGAAGATTGCCATCGGAGAGAGTGGTGTGATTGCCGTGGATTGGATGAACGGACGTCGCACGCCCGATGCCGACCAGACGCTCAAGGGTGCCATTGCCGGCATCACGCTCGGCACGACAGCCCCGATGATTTTCCGCGCCCTGGTGGAGGCTACGGCCTTTGGTTCGAAAGCCATCATGGAGCGCATGAAGAGCGAGGGCATCCGCATCAACGACTGCATCGGCATTGGCGGTATCGCACTCAAATCGCCCTTCGTGATGCAGGTGATGAGCGATGTGCTGGGTGTACCTATCTCGGTCTGCGAGAGCGACCAGGCTTGCGCCCTCGGTGCTTCGATTTTTGCAGCCGTAGCAGCGGGTCTCTACCCCACCATCGAGAAGGCTCAAGAGGCAATGGCTTCGGGTTGCGCCAAGGAGTACAAACCCTCGGCCGAAAACCATGCCAAGTACGAAGAACTCTACAAGGAGTACAAGCGACTCGGTGCCTATTGCGAGAGCAAGTAATTGTTCCGCACCACCATACGACGAAAACCCTGCCCTTCGAGGCGGGGTTTTCGTTTATGCAACAAAGTGTAACGTGAAAACGATTGCATTTCCGACAATATTTTGCTATTTTTGTATATTACAACCTCGTTTGCCCGATGAAAAAGTGCATCGCAATCTTCCTGTTCGCTTGTTTCAGCCTGCTTACGGCTGAAGCACAACGCCTTGTGGAGGTCGATAAGGGGTATAGCAGCAGTTCGGTCAATACGGCCATCTTCCGCAACAGCGCACTCGTCACGCACGAGGGGCGGCAATACATCGCCTACTACGACCAAGAGGGATGGATAGTGCTGGGTTATCGCCCCCTCGAGAGCGACAAATGGACCCTGTCGCGCACCCCATATCGCGGAAAGGTCGAGGATGCTCACAACGTCATCAGCATCATGGTCGATGGAGAGGGCTATCTGCACGTAGCCTTCGACCACCACGGCCAACGGCTCAACTACTGCCGCAGTGTAGCTCCCCACTCGCTCCGTTTAGGCGAGAAAGAGGCGATGGTCGGCAACCTCGAAGAGGATGTCACCTACCCCGAATTTTACCGTCTCAAGAGTGGCGACCTCCTCTTTGCCTACCGTTCGGGGGCCTCGGGACGGGGTAATCTGGTATTGAACCGCTACTCGCTTCGGAGCCGACGCTGGGAGCGGGTGCAGGAGAAGCTGATTGACGGCGAGGAGCAACGCAACGCCTATTGGCAACTCTATGTCGATGCGATGGGGACGATACACCTTTCGTGGGTGTGGCGAGAGACATGGATGGTCGAGACCAACCACGATTTATGCTACGCCCGCTCCTACGACGAGGGGCGGACCTGGCAAAAGAGTACGGGAGAGGTCTATCAACTTCCGATTCGCCTTGCGAATGCCGAATATGCCTGCCGAATCGCCCAAAACAGCGAGCTTATTAACCAGACGAGCATGAGTGCCGATGCAGCGGGCAACCCCTACATTGCCACCTATTGGCGCGATACGGATAGCGATATTCCGCAGTACCGCCTGGTGTGGCACGACGGGCAGCAGTGGCAGAGCAGGCAGATTTCCAACCGCCGGCATCCCTTCACACTCAAAGGGGGTGGCACGAAGTCGATTCCCATCGCCCGTCCGCGCATGGTGGTGGACGGAAAACGAGGCTACTACCTCTTCCGCGATGCGGAGCGAGGGAGCAAGGTCTCGATGTTCTACACCCGCAACATCGCTAAAGGGAGGTGGAAGGTGAAGGATTTGACCCCCTTTGCGGTACACGCCTGGGAACCCAACCACGATGCCGAGCTGTGGAAACAGGCGCAGCGACTACACCTCTTTGTGCAGGACACCCGCCAAGGAGACGGCGAGCGGACGGTGCAAACACCCCCGACCACCATCTATGTACTTGAATGGAGATAACCACAAAAAAAGATGTTACGAAACTTGAAAAAGGTCATTTGCTGGGTCCTGCTCATCGCTCTTTCGACCCAGACCGCCACGGCCAAGCCGACCGAGGCGGAGGAGGTGCGAGCCATCATTGCCCGTGTGAACGACTATTGGCAGCAACACCACGCGCCCGAGGTGTGGTCCTTCTGGGACCAGGCCGCCTACCACACGGGCAACATGGAGGCCTACTTTTTAACGGGCAACGAACACTATCGTGCCTACTCCGAGGCGTGGGCCGAACACAACGAGTGGCGAGGTGCGAAGAGCAACGACAAATCGAACTGGAAATATGCCACCTATGGCGAGGGGGACGACTTCGTGCTGTTTGGCGACTACCAGATTTGTTTCCAAACCTACGTGGACCTCTACAACCTGTTGCCCGAGCCGCACAAGATTGCCCGCGCCCGCGAGGTGATGGAGTACCAGATGAGTACCCCCAACAACGACTATTGGTGGTGGGCCGACGGGCTTTATATGGTCATGCCCGTCATGACGAAGCTCTACCGTGTAACGGGAAACCTAAAATACCTGGACAAACTCTACGAATACATCTGCTACTCGGACAGCATCATGTATGATGAAGCAACGGGGCTTTACTACCGCGATGCGAAGTATGTCTATCCGAAGCACCAATCCACCAACGGCAAAAAGGATTTCTGGGCGCGAGGCGACGGCTGGGTCTTGGCCGGATTGGCCAAGGTGCTGAAGGATTTGCCGAAGGAGTATCGGCATCGGGACTTCTTTGTCGAGAAGTTCGTGCGTATGGCCGAGACGGTGGCCGCGCTCCAACAGCCCGAGGGCTATTGGACGCGCAGCATGATGGATGCCGAACACGCCCCGGGACCCGAAACGAGCGGTACGGCCTTCTTCACCTACGGTCTGCTGTGGGGCGTGAATAACGGCTACCTGGAGCGCGAGAAGTACCTAAAGAGCATCGAGAAGGGGTGGAACTACCTCAAAACGACCGCCCTGCAAAAGGATGGACGCATCGGTTATGTGCAACCCATCGGTGAGAAGGCCATCCCCGGGCAGGTGGTGGATGCCCACTCGACAGCCCCCTTCGGGGTGGGAGCCTTTCTCCTGGCGGCATCGGAGTATGTGCGCTTTTTAGAGGCACCGAACAACAACGACCGCGCCTATTGGTGCCAACTGCTCTATCGGATGGCCGCGCCCGTCCTGCGCAATATGGCCGAGGGCCGCTTGCAAAAGACGATGGCGGTTGAGGTCAGCCCCACCTGGGACGGACGCGATAACAAAGTAATTTACATGGAGGCCTTCGGCCGTCTGATGGCAGGACTCGCCCCCTGGCTCTCGCTGCCCGACGACGAAACGGAGGAGGGGCATATGCGCCGCGAACTGCGCACGTGGGCCTTGAAGAGCTACGCCCATGCCGTCAATCCCGACAGTGCCGACTACCTGCTGTGGGAGGGCGAAGGGCAGGCGTTGGTCGATGCCGCCTATGTAGCCGAGAGCTTCCTGCGTGCCTACGACCAACTTTGGGTGCCGTTGGATGCAACGACCAAGGCGCGTTACATCGAGCGATTTATCGGTTTAAGGAGCGTGGACCCGCCCTACACGAATTGGCTGCTCTTCTCCTCCACGATTGAGGCCTTCCTGGCCAAAGCGGGAGCCGAGTTTGATGCCTACCGCGTCAATTCGGCCATCCGCAAGGTGGAGGAGTGGTACACGGGCGACGGATGGTATGCCGACGGTCCCTCGTTTGCCTTCGACTACTACAGCAGCTATGTCTTCCACGCGATGTATCTGGAGACCCTGCAAGCGATGCGGGATGCCAAGGTGCGCACCCGCATCCATTACGAAAATTACTACCGACGTGCCTTGAAACGCACCCAAAAATATAGTGTGGTGCTGGAGCGGCTGATTTCCCCCGAGGCGACCTTCCCCGTCTTTGGTCGCTCGATACCCTACCGCATGGCCGCTATGCAACCCCTTGCGCTGATGGCATGGCAGGAGCAGTTGCCCGCCGGTTTGAGCAACGGGCAGGTGCGTGCCGCACTGACGGCCGTGATGCACCGTATGTTTGACGGTCGGGAGAATTTCAACGAAGGGGGCTATCTGACGATTGGTTTTGTGGGTCGCCAACCCAACATTGCCGACTGGTACACCAACAACGGCAGTCTTTACATCACCTCGCTCGCCTTCCTGCCGTTGGGACTACCGGCCACCCACCCCTTCTGGAGCGATGCCGCACAGCCCTGGACGAGCCAAAAGGCCTGGGATGGCAAACCCTTCCCGAAAGACCACCAATGGCGCGATGAGATTCAAACGCGCGATTTGTTCTAACGCAAACGATAACAGCCTCACCCCATACAACGTGTATGAGTGAGGCTGTTTTAGTCAGCAAAGCACTTGTTTAGACAAAGGCGGCTTACACACCCGAATACATCGAGAAACCGCCATCAATCGGCAGATTCACACCCGTAATAAAGGAGGCCGCATCGGAGCAGAGGAATTGGATGGCACCATTCAGCTCGGTAATATCACCAAAGCGACCCATCGGGGTGTTGGCCAGCACCTTGTGGCTGCGCTCGGTGAGCGAACCATCGGGGTTGAGCAACACGGCACGGTTCTGGTCGCCAATGAAGAAACCGGGGGCCACGGCATTTACGCGCACGCCATCGCCATATTTGTGGGCCATCTCCATTGCCATCCACATCGTAAAGTTCGTCACGGCCGCTTTGGCTGCCGAGTAACCCGGCACATTGGTAATCGCCTGCAGGGCGGCCATCGAGGAGATATTGACAATCGCCCCCTTGCGCTGACGTGCCATCACCTCACCGATGATAATCGAGGGATAGACCGTACCGTTCATATTGAGGTTCGTCACCTTGTTCCAATCCTCAATCTTCATCTCGAAAATCGGCTGGTCGGGACGCAACGTAGCACCCGGCATATTGCCACCGGCGATGTTAATCAGGATGTCGATACGCCCCCACTTGGCCACCACCTCGTCGGCCACCTTGCGAATCGAATCCAAATCAAGCACGTTGCAGATAAGCCCCATCACATCGCCCGTACCAATCGCCTTTAACTCCTCGACACGCTTATCGAGCTGCTCCTGACGAATATCGAGGGCAACGACTTTAGCCCCTTGCTCCACAAAACTCTTGGCCACGTTGCCACCCAGCACACCACCGGCACCCGTGATAACGGCCACCTTGCCTTCAATCGAAAATAGTTCGTTCATTGTTCTTGTTTTTTTAGGTTTTACTTACGTTTCAGTTCATCGCGCACGACGGCCATCATTCCCTCGACCTGCGCCAAAGCAAACATACGGCCGTGGAACGAATAGCCCGGGTTGTAGCCCATCTTTTCGTCACCGAGCATCGTGCGACCGTGGTCCACACGCATCGGCAACTCCTTGCGCGGGTCATCCTCGAAGATGCGCACCAGCTCAATCAAATGGCCACGACCCTCGAGGTGCGAGGCCTCGATAAAGTTGCCATCCTCCAGGATGCGGCAGCTGCGCAGGTGGACAAAGTGGGTGCGCTCCTTGAAGCGACGGGCCATCTTCACCACATCGTTATGCGCCCCCGACGAAAGCGACCCTGCACAGAAGGTCAGGCCGTTGTGGGGGTTATCCACCGCCGCCAAAAGCCAAGCGATATCCTCCTCCGAGGTGACGATGCGTGGCAGCCCCAGCACCTGGAACGGCGGGTCATCGGGATGGACGCACATATTGATACCCCACTTTTCGCACACGGGCATCACGGCCGAGAGGAAGTAGCGCATATTCTCGCGCAAGGCATCGCGGTCGATACCGGCATACTGCGCCAAGAGGCGTTTAAAAATCTTTACGGGGTGCTTGTCACCCTCGCGGATGTTACCGTTGATAAAGCCCTGCGTCTTGACGATAATCGTATCGATAAGCCCGTCGCGCTCCTCGTCGGTCATCGTGCGATGCAACGCCTCGACCTTGGCCAGCATCTCGGGCGCATACTCCTTCTCGGCCCCCTCGCGCTCCAAAATCTTCAGGTCGAAGTAGGCAAAACGGGCATAGTCGAAGTAGAGCGACGAGGTGCCATCCTCCCACGGATGCTCCAAATCGGTACGAATCCAGTCGATGACGGGCATAAAGTTGTAACAGACGGTCTTCACGCCTGCGCGACCGAGGTTTTCGAGGCTGATGATATAGTTCGCAATCAGGCGGTCGCGCTCCTCACCGGCATATTTTATCGCCTCGCTCACGGGCAACGACTCGACGACCGACCAACGCATTCCGTGCGCTGCAATCTCATCGCGCAGGTCGCATATCATCTCGTAGGGCCATATTTCACCGTTCGGCACCTCGTGCAAAGCCGTCACAATCCCCTCCACGCCAATCTGGCGCAACATCGGAAGGGTGATTTTATCCTTGCGGCCGAACCATCTCCAAGTCTTTTCCATTCTCTGTCTAATTATGGTGTGTCATGTTTAAGCGTATCTTCTTCAGCTCCTCCAGGCGATGCACGGCAGGCGAGACATCCGCCGGGAAGGGACGGCGGGAGAAGGTCTGGAAGTAGAGGAGGCAACCATCCTTCCACCAAATGGCATCCGAGAATTGGATGGCCAACCGTTCGGCTACATGGGCGTGACGCTCCGCATCGACGTAGGGCTTGAGCCGTTCCCAGGTAGTACACATCTCGGCCACCTCCAAAAGGCCGTGTTCATAGCTGCGGCAGAGCTGTTCCCAGAGGGTTTGACCGCTCTGCATCCGATGGTCCCACCCGACATGATGGAACCACAACAGCAGGTTATCGGGGCAGGTCGCCACGTTGTCGTACAACGAGCGGAGCGGCTCGCTATATTGGGCCGTAGCCCCCGAACCCGTAGAGGAGCGGTCGAAACCAATGCCCTCCGTATCGGCCTTATGGTAGTAGCTCGGCAACCAATCGGGACGCGCCCCGGGAACTGCGCACCACGGCTCGGGTCCATAGTGGTGGCCCCAGGCAAAGAGGTGGTGCAGCCCGAGCGGCATCATATACTCCACACACGCCTCGCGCGAGCGGAGCATCATCTGCGAAGCCTCGGCGAGAAACTCCTCCTCGTGCGAGAAGGTCTGAGCCAACCATTCGCGGGCTATCTCCTCGGGGGTCAGCTCATAATCCCACGCCAGACGACCGAAGCAATACCAATTGGCCTGGGCAAAGTGGTGACCGCACCAATTCGCATCCAGCCCCACGTTGGCCACACCGGCAATTGCCGAAAGCGGATGGCCATAGAGCGAGCCGTCGGTTGCACGGGCCACGGTCGAGCCTGCACCCTCGGCATAGGTATCCGCGTGAAGAAACTCGCTGTAAAGGGGGGCCTGATAGACCAAATGGTTCGAGAAACCGAGATACTCCTGCGTGATTTGCAACTCGGCCATCACGGGGGTCTTGCGCATCGCTCCAAAGAGGGGCGTGAAGGGTTCGCGAGGTTGGAAATCGACCGGCCCGTTCTTGACCTGAACAATCACATTGTCGCGGAACTGCCCATCGAGGGGCATAAACTCGTCGTAGGCCTGCTTGGCTCGGTCAGGCTCGGTCGGGTTATAGACAAAGGCTCGCCACATCACCACCCCGCCAAAGGGCTTCAGCGCATCGGCCAACATATTGGCACCCTCGGCGTGCGTGCGACCGAAATCCTGCGGGCCGGGTTGTCCCTCGGAGTTGGCCTTGACCAAAAAACCGCCAAAATCGGGAATGAGGCGATAAATCTCCTTCACCTTTTCGCGCCACCAGCGTTGCACCTTACGATTGAGCGGGTCGGAGTTTTCCAGCCCTCCCAGCACGGCGGGCGACGAGAAGTTAATCGAGAGATAGACCCGCATTCCATAGGGGCGCAACACGGCGGCAATCTCCTGCACACGCTTTAGATGCTCTGCGTCCAGCACCTGGGGCGATGCATTGACGTTGTTCAGCACCGTGCCGTTGATGCCCACCGAGGCATTCGCACGGCCATATTGTCGCCAAAGTTCGGGGCGTGAGAGGCCTCCCTCCCAGAAAATCGAGTGGCCGGCATAGCCACGTTCAATCGTACCATTCAGGTTATCCCAATGGTTCAAAATGCGGAGGTCGTATTTCGGGCTTTCGCTGACGGCATAGGTGGCGGCCGTCCGACCCGCCTTCCAATCGCGCACCAAGCGATAGGCTCCATACAGCAACGCACGCTCCGAGCCGCCCTCGATGCGCACCCCTGCACCCTTAGAACGAATCACAAAGCCCTCCTCGGGCAGCTGTTCGTTGAGCGCGAAATCGACCGAACGACCCGTCACCGCCACCTCTGTAGCAGCGATTTCGAGCGTTGTTTCGGCCGTCTGCTCCGCTGCGGGCAACCAAAGGTTGCTCCCGTTGTCGGCTGAAAGCGCAACGGGAGCCAAAAGGGTGAGGACCAACAATAGCCTATGAACGATCTTCATACCCCATTTTTCTTATTCGTTTGCCGTACCTTCGATGGTGAGGATGTTCCCCTGCTCGTCATACTCCAGTTCGACCACCTTCAACGAGCGCAACCAGGTCAGTCCGCCCGAGGGGACCGAATCGTGGTGGAAGAGATACCATTTCCCCTTATACTCGACAATCGAGTGGTGCGTGGTCCAGCCCACCACGGGGGTCAGAATCACCCCCTTGAAGGTGAAGGGACCGTAGGGATTATCACCCACGGCATAGCAGAGCAGGTGTGTATCGCCCGTCGAGTAGCTGAAGTAGTATTTGCCGTTGTATTTATGCATCCACGAAGCCTCGAAGAAACGGTGCGGATTGTCGGCCGTGAGAGGCTTACCCTCCTCGTCGAGAATCACCACCGGACGCGGCTCCTCGGCAAACTGCTTCATATCCTCCGCGAGGCGCACCACACGCGCCGGCAGTGCCTCCTCCTTACCCTCGGGCAGGTAGGCCGACTCCAACGCCTTGTTATCCTTGTAACGCTGCAACTGACCGCCCCACAAGCCACCGAAGTACATATAATAGACACCATCCTCCTCAAAGACGGCGGGGTCGATGCTGTAACTGCCACGAATCGGGTCCTCCTCGGGCTTGAACGGGCCATAGGGCTTATCGCTCGTCGCCACGCCCATGCGGAACGTATCGTTTTTATCCTTCAGCGGGAAATACATATAGTAGGTGTCGCCCTTACGTGCCACATCGCAGTCCCAAAGCTGACGACCCGCCCAGGCGATATCGGCCACTTCGAGGACCTTACCGTGGTCGGTGAGCGTACCGTTTTCGATGTCGTCGGTCGAGAAGACGTGGTAATCCTTCATGTTGAAGTGGTCGCCATTGTCGTTCTCGGCAACGCCCGACTCCCAATCGTGCGAGGGGTAGATATAGAGTGTGCCGTCAAAGACGTGGACCGACGGGTCGGCCATGTAATCCTCCGGAACGAGGTATTTGGGTGTTTTCATTGCTGTATTGTTTTTAGGTTATTCTCGGTTTAGATACTCCTGCATGACGGGTTTGAGCTGGTTATCGCGGTCGAACAGGAGCGGATAGTTCTTACGACCGGGCATCGGCCAATTATTGAGCCACGAGGTGCGGTCCGTCACGCCCCAGGCCGTTACGCGCGAAATCTTGTCGCTATGCTTCAGGAAGAGGTCCATGAAGGTTCTCACACGCTCGTTCCAAGCCTCCTCAACAGCTGCGGGAAGGCCATCTGGATAGGGATTCATCGCCTGCATATAGGCCACCGTATCCGAAATCTCGGCACCCTGACGCACGGTCGGCAATGCCGAAATATCCCACTCGGTAATCATCACCTTCACCCCCTCGGCGGCATAGGCCAAGAGGCTCTTTTCAAACTCCGCGACATCGGGATAGTCCATACCCATGTGGCCCTGCATACCGACACCGTCGATGCGGATACCCTGCTGTTTCAGGTCGCGCACCAGCTGCACGACACGCGCACGCTTGGCGGGTGAGGCCATCGAATAGTCGTTGTAGTAGAGTTCGGCATCGGGGTCGGCCTCGTGTGCAAATTGGAAGGCCAATTCGAGGTAATCCTCACCAATGATTTCCAGGAAGGGGGTCATGCGCAACGACCCGTCATCGAGGATGGCCTCGTTCACCACGTCCCACCCCTTGATGCGCCCCTTGTAGCGGCCCACGACGGTCGAAATGTGGTCCTTAAGGCGGGCTATCATCTCTTCGCGCGAGACCTTCTCGCCTGCTTCGTTATAGGGGAACCAGGGTGCAAGCTGCGAATGCCACACGAGCGTATGGCCCGTGATAAACATACCGTGTTTTTCACCAAAGGCGACAAAGGCATCCGCTTCGTCGAAGAAGTAACGATCCTTCTCGGGGTGAATCTCCTCGGATTTCATGCAATTCTCGGCTACAATGGCACTGAAGTGGTGAGCCACAAGCTCCGATTCGGCCTTATCTATCTCGAGGATTTGCTGTACGTTCATGGCCGTACCGATGTAAAAATCGTTCTCAAAGGCCTCCTTCAGCGTGGCGGCCGGTTTTTCGGCACACGCTGCAAACATCGCGGCCGTAGCAAGAAGCAACAAAGTTCGTTTCATGGCGGTCGTAATTATTTATGGATAAATGGGTTATTGCATCTTTTCGGCCTCGGAGCGACGTTGGCTCAACTCGGCCTGCATCTTTTCGTTAAACTCCTTCGTGATGGGATAGAACAGCAGGGCAATGACACCTACGAAGAAGGTGGCGGCCGGAATCAGACTCGACGAAAGGACGATACCCTTCACCGCCTCGGCACTCTGCACCACACCTACGCCCGACTCATAACCGAAGCCCGAGAGCAGGAAGCCCAGCACAGCACCACCGACACCCAGACCGGCCTTCAGGGCGAAGACCACGCCTGCAAAGACGAAGCCCGTAGCGCGACGACGGCTCACATACTCCATGTGGTCGGCCACGTCGGCAATCATCGCCCACAACATCGGCACGGTGGGCGCATAGGCCAGACTCTTCAAGAAATTCAGTACAAACATCGTCTCCACATCGGCCTTACCCGGGAAGTAGAACAGGGCCGTAAAGAGGGCCGTGAGGGCCAAACAAATCACAAAGACGCGCTTCTTGCCGTAGCGGTTGGCCAGGAAGCTCGAGAGCAAAATCACCCCGAAGAACTGCACCAGCGCGCCCAACATATTGAAGACACCGAAGCCCACCACGTAGGCCTGCGAGGGGTCGGTCACGGCCAGACCAAAGGCATTCAGCACGGCCGGTACGTCGGTTGCGGTCGAGGCATAGACCAAGCCGAGTTTATCGAGGAAGTGGAACAGGGCATCGCGGTCCACATAGTTCTCGAAATAGAAGTTCATGGCACTACCCCACATGGCCAGGGTCGTGAAGAGGAACAACGTGAGGACAAACATCGCACGCCACGAGACGCTGCTGAAGACCTCGCGGATATCCTGCTTCAGGTCGCTCTTCTGACCCGGTGGCGGTGTGATGCGCTCCTTGGTCGTAAAGAAGGTAACAACAAGGAATACGAAACCAATCACGGCAAAGAGCGAGATGGTACACAACCAACCATGGCCTACATCGCCTCCGTCCGAGAACTTATTCACGAGCGGGAGGGTCAGACCCTGCACCACGAATTGGGCAATGGTCGATGCGACGAAACGAATCGAGGTGATGCTGTTACGCTCCTTGATATCGCCCGACATCACGCCACCCAACGAAGCGTAGGGGGTGTTGTTGAACGAATAGAGGGTCATCAGGAGCGTGTAGCTGATGGTGGCATAGAGGGCCACCAACCCCTTCTCCTCGATACCCGGGTTGTAGAAGGCCAACACATAGAAGACCATAAACGGCAGTGCCGTCCACAGCACCCACGGGCGATATTTACCCCAGCGCGTGTTGGTCTTGTCCGACAAGATACCCACCGTCGGGTCCACAAAGGCATCGACAATGCGGGCCACGAGCATCACCGTACCGGCAATAGCTCCCTCCAGACCAAAGACATCGGTATAGAACTTGGTCTGGTAAATCATCATCATCTGGAAGACCAGATTGGCTGAGCCATCACCAAGCGAATAGCCTATTTTCTCCCATAGGGAGACTCTCTGCGAAGCAGTTTTCATAGATTAGATTGTGTTACGTTACTTTTTTCGTTCCTCTGCTAATGGGCCAACTCCACCTCGAAGGGCGAGGCGGGGAATCCCTCCTTATTCTTCAGGGCGGCACCCTCGGGGTTGTCGGCCCAGGCATAGCGCACACGGACGGGGTTTTCCACCTCGCTCTTCAGGACAAGGCGACCCCGCTCAACCTTCGCATCGGCCCAGACAAAGCGACCATCCTCACCCGCCACGGCGCACCACTTCACATCCTCCATATCGACGGGCTTACCGCCTCGTTTCGTGAAATAGATGGTCACCTCGTTGCCGTTGGCCGTAGCTCGCTCCACCGAAGGACCCTCGTAGCAGACCTTCTCACCATAGGCCAACGCGCGGGCAGCGGCCACCATGCGGTCGGCAATGGTACGTTTGTTCAAGGGGTGAATATCGTTCCACTCACCGCAGTCGATGGCCACGGCCATGGCCGTCATGGGAATCTCCTCCACCGAGCGACGCTGAATCTCACGCAGTTGCGCCCAACCGCCATCGGTCGGATAGTCATAGACCTCCATAAATCCGGGCAGCTGCACCGAAATCACCGGCAGTGTCGGATGTTGATACTTCGCACGCCACTCCTCGACGAGCGTCTTGAAGGTTTGGGCATAGAGCAGGGCATTACCCGTATTCGACTCACCCTGATACCACAGCGCACCCTTGATGGCGTAGTTGAACGTAGGGGCCAACATGGCATTATGGAGGGCCGTAGGCTCCCAACGGAAGAAGGCCTCACCCCTCAAAGCGGGCATCACGGCGCCGCGCTTGAAGTACCAATCGCCCAAGAGCGAAATCTCCTTCTCGCCCTGTACAATCTTATAAGGTTTATCGGGTACCACGTGCGACACACCGCCCTGACTAATCAGACGCACGGCAATCGTATTGCCCTTCTCGCGCAGCAAACCGGCCGGCAGGCGGTAGATACGCGGCGGATATTGGTAGGAGGTCCACCCCACAAATTGGCCATTTACGAAGACCGAATCGGCATCGACCATGCACCCCATGCGGAGCGTAGCCTCCTCGTCGGCTTGCAGTTCGCCCAGGTCGAACTCCTTGCGCAACCACATCGAGCCGTTAATGGGCGTGATGGGACGATGCACCGCAGGATGCTCTTCATCGCTTACCGGACGGCCGTTAAAACCAACTGCCCACTCGCGGCTGAAGAGGTCAAACTGCTCCCAATCGCTCACATCGAGCTTGTCGGCCTGCCATTTGCCGAGGCCCTCATCCACCTCGTTGAGGCGTTTATGCCACAACATACTGCGCATACGGTCCGACTTTTCAATCAGCTCGACATACTCCTTCGAGTGGTGAATACCGAGCGTATTGTAGAGCTGCGGGTAGGGTTTCAGCCCCTCCTCGCTAATCCACGACTCAACGCGCGAACCGCCCACCGAGACATTCAGCAGACCCACCGGCACACCGGTCGTCTCGTAGAGCCGACGGGCAAAGAAGTAGGCCAAGGCCGAGAACTGCATCACCTGCTCCTGCGTGCAGGCCTGCCACTCGCCATAGGGGATATCCTCCTGGGGACCCGCAAACGAATAGAGGGTCGGCACCTTAAAGTGGCGAATCATCGGATTCTCGTAGGAGAGAATCTCCTCACGATACATATCCATCACGCGCACCACCTGCAACTCCATGTTCGACTGTCCCGAGCAGAGCCACACATCGCCCACCAGAATATCCTTCAGCGTAATCTCATTGACCTGCATCTCGAAGGGGCCACCGGCCTCCTGGGCGGGCAGCTCGACCATCCAACGTCCCTCACCATCGGTCGTCGTCTGAAGCTCCACACCGCGAAAGGCGACCTGCACCTGCTCACCGGCATCGGCCCAGCCCCACACCTTGAGCGGCACATCGCGTTGCAGCACCATGCCATCCGAGACCAGACGCGGCAGACGCACCTTGGCCTCTGCATTCAGCCCAAGGAATAAAAGCATCACACCGCACATACACAAAAGAACGCTTCTTTTCATACTATCTAACCGTTTTTGAATTTTCATTTTTCACCTATGCAAATTTACACAACACGCATCAAGAGATTTATCACCCACGTGTCATTCACTTAAAATTTTGTTACACGGCTGTCAATTCCGAAACATAAACTTGCCAAAACGAAACATCCCGCCGTCGGAGGCTTTTCAAAGCGACCTTTTGTTTGTATTTTTGAGCTACAAAACTTCAAAAACCGATTGTACGATGAATCGACTGCTACTGCTCATTGGCACGCTCTTCGTCGTGATGGGTTGCACCACGCTCCCCTCCGATGAGGCTCTCTTCACCCGCTTCGACTACTGCGGACGGGATGCGATGTTCGACCGCGAAATCGACCCCGCGGGCGAATACCTCAACCCCATCCTGGCAGGCTTCTATCCCGACCCCTCGATTTGCCGCAAGGGGGAAGATTATTTTTTGGTCTGCTCGTCGTTCAGCTACTACCCGGGGGTGCCGATTTTCCACAGCCGCGACCTGGTGCATTGGACCTCGCTGGGTCATGTGCTGAACCGACCCTCGCAACTTCGACTCGAGGAGGGGCTGCGGCTCTCGGGCGGTATCTATGCACCGGCCATCAGCTACAACCCCCACAACGATACCTTTTATATGATAACGACCGCGGTCGATGGCATCGGCAACTTCCTGGTCAAAACCGAGGACCCCTTCGCCCAAGCGTGGAGCGACCCGATTCCGTTGCCGAAGGTGGGCGGTATCGACCCCTCGCTCTTCTTCGACGAGGATGGCAAGGGCTACATCGTCCATAACGATGCCCCCGCCGGAGTAGCCAAATGGGATGGTCACCGCGCCATTTGGCTCCACTACTTCGACCCCGCAACCGATACCACCTTTGGTGAAAAGCAGGTGATTCTCGATGCCGGCATCGACCCCGCTACCAAGCCGATATGGATTGAGGGGCCGCACCTCTATCACATCAACGGGCGATACTACCTCATGGCTGCCGAGGGTGGAACGAGCATCAACCACTCGGAGGTGATTCTCTCGGCCGAGCGTCCCGAGGGTCCCTACACCCCCGCCCCGCGGAATCCGATACTCACGCAACGCAACCTCGAAGAGCAGCGCGCAGATAAAATCACCTGTGTCGGTCATGCCGACCTGATTGATACCCCCGAAGGCGATTGGTGGGCCGTCTTCCTTGGTTGCCGTCCCTACGAGGGCGAACACTACAACACGGGGCGCGAGACCTTCCTGCTGCCCGTCGAGTGGCGGGAGGGCTACCCCGTCATCTTGGAGGAGGGGTTGCAGGTTCCGCTCACCGTAAAGAAGCGGGGACTGAAGCCGACCGAGGAGGCCTTCACGGGCAACCTGCGCTATTCGACCGACTTCAGCGAGGGGCTTTCACACCACTTCCTGATGCTTCGCACCCCGCAGGAGACGTGGTATCGCACCACCCGTGAGGGGCTTTACCTCCGCCCCACCCACCGCACGATTGACCATTTGTCGAACCCCTCGATGTTGGCCCACCGTCAGCAGCACCTCGCCTTTTCGGCCGAGACCGAACTGCGCTTTGCCCCCACGGAAGGGGCCATAGCCGGTCTGGTCTGCTACCAACGAGAGACGCACTATATCCTGCTGGGCAAGACCCTTCGCGAGGGAACCCCGCAGTTGGTACTGATGCGCACCGAGGGTGGCCACAAGGAGGAGCTTACGGCCATCACGTTGAGCGAAAAGGAGGCTGCGAAGCCCCTTCTGCTGCGCGTTGAGGCCGATGGTGCGACCTATCGCTTTACCGCCTCGATTGAGGGCCACGAACTGCTGTCGGCCGTTGAGGTCGATGGCCGTCACCTCTCGACCCACTCGGCTGGAGGCTTTACGGGAGCCGTTGTCGGTATGTACACAGCGTTGGGGAATTAAAAATTAAAAATTAAGAATTAAGAATTAAGAATTAGAAATTAAAAGAGGCGTGGTTCAACTTTATTGAATCACGCTTCTTTTAAGAAACAGTAATATAACAAGAGCTATTTTGAAGCTGCTCGCAGGCTGTTGCGACGCAGCATACTTTTCGTATGTGAGGAGCGACAGACAAGGCAGAAGCCGAAAGAGCCTTGTTCTTCTTTTCGGGAATTCGTATAACAAGAGCTATTTTGAAGCTGCTCGCAGGACGAAAAAGCGCAGTTTACTGAAGTAAATGAGCATTTTTCGGACAAGGCAGATGCCGAAAGAGCCTTGTTATACGGATTCCACGCTACATCTCGTGTTGGTGATGATAATGCTCTTGCAAAGTATCCTCATCGACGAGCGTCTGCGTAAAGTCCTCCCCCACGATATCACCAATCGTCTCGGCCATCACGGGGCCGTGGTTGTCAATATCAACCAACCGACCCTCGTTGCTGTTGGCACCCACTACGCCACCGGCATAGGCACGACCACGAATCGGGGCTTCGTTCCGACATCCGCGCACAAAACCGCCATTCAGCCCGACCACGCCGCCGGCATAGAGGCCCGTACCGATGACTGCCCCCACATTACGTCCATCGACCACCTTGGCACGATAGCTCCAACCTACCAGGCCACCCACCTGTGTACCCGAGCCTTTGATGGCTCCGATATTTTCGCAACGCGAAACAAGCGGAACGACCGTCGAGGAGGGGTCGCTCTGCACGCGGCCTACGACACCACCCACGCAACCTGCGCCAACCACTTCGGCCAGATTCTTGCACATCTCCATACGTCCCAGGTTTTCGGCACACACCGCACCGACAAAGCCCTCCGCATTGGTGGCCTCAATACGGCCATCGACCGTCAGACGGCGAATCGTACCGCGATTGATGCCGAACAGTCCCACATAGAGGCTGTCGCTCTTCAGTTTCAGTCCCGAGATGGTGTAGTTCCCGCCATCGAACGTACCGCGAAAGGGGGTCAGTTCCTCCTGCCCCACGGGGCGGGGATTCTTCCACCGCTTGAGGTTCAAATCACCACGCAGGCGCACCACGCCTTCGGCATCCTCCCAGGCCGTGGGGGGCGCACCGGCATTGACCGTCTGTACAAAGGCCTCCCAATCCTCCACATCGTAGATACCGGGGGCGTCGCCCTTTTGCGCACATCCGGCCAGCAGGGCCAGCACACAAAGCATTGCAAAGATTCGTTTCATAACAGGCTATTGATTTAATTTTCGCTATTCAAAAAATTTGCGCAACATCTCCTCGTCCGTGCAGTTGGCATACTTCAGCACAAACTCCTTGGGGGTCATACCGAAATAGTCGCGGAAGCTGTTCGAGAAGTAGCTGTGGGTCGAAAAGCCCACCTTGTAGGCCACCTCCGAGATATTCACCTTGTGGTTAATCAGCAGGAAGGCGGCCTGCTTCAGGCGAATCGTCTTCATCAGATTCGAGGGTGAGGTGGAGATATTCTCCTTCAACTTGCGATTCAGATGCACGCGGCTCATGCCCACCTCGCGGCTCAAATCATCGACACTGAAGTCCGGCTCTTCGATATGTTTGCGTATCACCTCCACGACGCGGCTCACGAGCGTATCCTCCGCCGAACCCATCTTCACCTCGTCCAGTCCGGCATCCACCTCGTTGCGATACTTGTTGCGAATCGTATCGCGCGTAGCGATGGCCTGGGCAATACCGCCCTTCAGCAGTTCGAGCGAAACGGGCTTCGAGAGGTAACGGTCGGCACCGCTGTCCATACAGAGTTGTACGGTCTCATCGTCGGTCTGCGAGGTGAGAATCAGCACGGGGATGTGGTTCGTCGAAAAGTTCTGCTTGATTTTGCGACACAACTCCAGACCGCCCATTTCGGGCATCACCAAATCGGTCACAATCGCATCGGGCAAGGTAGCCGAGATGGCCTTCCAGGCCTCCTTGCCGTTCGTATAGACCTCGACGTTGTAGCTCGTTGCCAAGGACATCTTCAGGTAGCGGCCCATCTCGCGGTCATCATCCACCACCACCACGTTGCGCTTCGTGCGGCTCGTTTTGTTCTCGTTTTCCGTGCTGCTCTGCTCGGCATAATCCAACCCCTCAACCGCCTCGGAGGGTTGCTCCGCACGCAGGTTCTGATAGAGGTCCTTGTGTTTGGCCGCGAGGAGAATCTCATCGGGCGAGAGGTGTTCGTTACCCAGGGGCAGGCGCAGGACGAAGGCCACACCCGTACCGGTATTCTCGGCCGTGATGGTACCGCGATGCAGTTCAACGAGCTTTTGCGTGAGGTGCAACCCCACCCCCGAACCGAAATGGCCACTCGACTCGATTTGGAAGAAGCGGTCGAAGATATGCCCCAAATGGCGCGGGTCAATCTCCGAGCCGGTGTTTTCGATGCGCAACTCCACGTAGCTGGCCACCGACGAATCGACCCCTGAACGACGGTCGTTCTCATGGGTCGTCAGATGCAGCGACACCCGTCCCCCCTCGGGGGTGAACTTAAAGGCATTGGAGAGGATGTTGAAGAGAATCTTATCGAAATTACTCTGGTCAATCCACACCTCCAACTCCTCGCACTCGCTATTGAGCGTAAATTCGATTCGTTTCGAGAGGGCTGCATGGTCGAACGAGTGCATGATGTCGCGCACGAAGAAAATCAGGTCGCTGCGGAAGTAGTTCAGGCGCATCTTTCCGTTGTCGATTTTGCGGATATCCATCAACTGATTCACCAGACGCTGAATACGCAACGAGTTGCGGTACATCAAATTATAGAGTTCGCGCCGCTTGGGGTCGTTCTCCTCCGAACGCAACTGGCGCAAGGGGGAAATCACGAGCGACAACGGGGTGCGAATTTCGTGCGAAAAGTCGGTAAACATCCGTAATTTCATATCCTTCTTCTCGCTTTCGCGTCGTTCGCGCAGGCGGGAGCGGTGGCGACTGACGAGGATAGCCAGGGCGGCAATGGCCAACGCCACCACCACGGCATAGCTAAGTTTCGCCCACCACGACCGCCACCAGGGGGGCAGAATACGAATCGCGAGGGAGCGGTAGGCCGCCTCATCGCTCTCCTCACCCTCGAAGAAGGCCTTGACGGCAAAGGTATAATGGCCGTCGGGAAGGTTCGTATAGGTGGCAACACGGTTGTCCGAATCGGTGTAGTGCCATTCGCTGTCGAACCCCTCCATGCGGTAGGCATAGACCACCTTGTGGGGATTGGTGTATTCCAAAACCGAGAACTCGATATCAAAGACATTCTGCTCTTTGGCCAGCGTAACGCGCGTCGCCTGCGAAATGTGCTTATCGAGAATATTTTCGTCCGATGCAGGGTCGTAGGTCACCTCGCGGTTGAAGACCTTCAGGCGCGAGAAGGTAATCGGCGGCACGGCGTGCTGTCCCTGCTCCACGATGTGGGGATAGAGTGCCGTCAGGCCGTTGATACCGCCAAAGTAGAGTCTGCCATCGGCCGCCGCGGCCACCGCACCGTAGCGAAATTCGTTGCTTTGCAGACCATCCTCGGCATAGTAATTTTTGAATTGGCCGCTATCGGGATTCAACCGCGAAAGGCCGTTGCAGGTACTAATCCACAGCGTTCCGTCGGCCGCCTCGGCAATGGCATTGATAACATTGCCGGGCAGTCCGTCATCCTCCGTGTAGTGGCGCGTCGAACCGCTCTTGCGGTCGAACGAGACCAACCCTTCGCCCGAGCCAATCCACAACACCCCCGTCTTGGCCGACTCACAGCAGGAGTAGATGCGCGACGAGACGGCAATCTCGCCCATGTTGTATTGCATGAGCGCGCGGCTCTTCGTATCGTAGCACTGCATCCCGTAGAAGGAGCCTATCCAGAGCAGCCCCTGTCTGTCGAGACACAACGAGCCAATCCACCGCTGCATCCCGCTCGACGAGAGGGGGCGAATCGCATCGGTGCGCGTATCGAGGACCAAGACACCCTCACCGTAGGTTCCCATATAAAGCCGATGATTCGGTTCGTCGTAGGCAAAATTCATCACCTTTTCGAGCGACATAGGCTCCGGAGCCGCTATCTTGCGGAAGCCCTCACCGGCTCGCCAGCGCACCAGGCCACCCATGTAGGTCGAGAGGCGAATCACCCCCTCCTCATCCTCGCTCATGGCCATCACGGCATTATTCTCCAAGGCCGAATTGTGCATCGTGTAGTGGCTGCGCGAACCATCCTTGCGCACCACATAGACTCCGTCGCCATCCGTACCCACCCAGACATCGCCCGTGCGGGTCGCCAACACGGAGGTAACGCAAGCCGTCCATCCGTCGCCATAGCGGTCGCTGAAGGCCACCTGCTCGAACCCGTACATCGGCTTGGGCAAGACCATCAATCCGCGCTGATACAACCCCACCCAGAGGTTGCCCTGGCTGTCGCAGGTAAGGGCATGGACCTTTCCTCGGCTCAAATCGTATCGGCAGTTGGGAATCTGTAGCGGGCGCACCTGCTCATGCAAAGGGTCGAAAAGGAGCAGGCCATCGTGTTCCACTCCGACGAAGATACCCCCCTCGCCCACAAAGAAGGAGGCGGGGGCAAGGCAGAGACTTTTGACCGAGAGGTCGCGCGTCGAATCATGGGCAATGGGGCGAATCTGCTCCTCGTCATAGACCAGCAAGCCGCAGTTGAGCGTTCCGATGATGATTTTGCCCGTCACCGGCTCCTCGACCAACGACGAGATACGCACCTCATCGGCCCGTTCACGCAACCCCTCATGCCAGGTGAGCGGAAGCGACTTTCGCTCGCGGTAGTCGATAAGGGATAAGCCCGACTCCTCGGAGAGGACCCATAACCGCCCCTTCGAGTCGAACGTAAGGCCGATGATGTGGAGCGACGGGAGAAGCTGATTGAGGGCATCCGAGGCCTCCTTCATCTCGCTGTAATCGCTCATGCGGAGCAGATACAAGCCGCGTCCCGAGGTAGCCACCACCAACGCCTCATGGTCGGGCGTCTCGGCAATCGAGGAGATGTGCATACCGGCCGAGAGCGATTCATCCATCCGCAAGGGGTGGTCGTGGAAGGTGTTGGACTCGTAGTCAAACCGCTGAAGGCCGAATTGCGGAGCCGACGAACCGACCCACAACGTCTGCTGGCTGTCCTCATAGACGGTCAGCACCAAGTTGCTGGCCAAGGCCCCCTCGTCCGAACGGACGTGGTGAAAATTCGTAAAATTCATACCGTCGAAATAGGCCAGGCCATTCTCGGTCGAAATCCAGATATAACCGCGACTATCCTGTTCGACGGCATTGATTAACGAGCCGGGGAGGCCATCTTCGGCCGTATAGAGACGCACCTGCTGGGCCGAGGCCGAGAGCAGAGGAAGCAGTATCGCCCAAAGGGTCAGCAGCAGATATTTTCGGTTCATAGGTTAGTTTTTTTTCAAGTGCCGTGTTTCAAAATCGACACTTTCTTGTGTTTCAGGGTTCAAATTCAGCACTAAAGTAGTAAAAGTGATTCAAACTACCAAATTTGAAACATAAAAGTCCGACAATTTGATTGTCGGACTTATGATTTTGAAACACGGCTTTCGCTTTAGCGATAGGTGTAGCAGACGAGACGTTGCACACCATATTGGCCGAAGGGGATGCGCAAATGGCGACCTTGGTGGTCCTCATCGCCGTTCAAACGGCGCAAGACGGGCAACCCCGCATCGTGATAATCCAACTCTTCGATGCGCTCGATGCCGACGATGGTATCATCCTCCCTGTAGGAGCGCAACGTAAGCACGACCCCCGTACCGGCCACGAGGAACTCCCCTGCACCCAGCTCGATAATCAGGGCGGCCGTCTCGCTCCACAGCTCGGGATGGGCAGCCTCGGCACTCCACCCCAGGGTCAAATCGTGCCGACAGCACAACTCGATATCCCCGATACGGACCACCTGCTCGGTATGCGCTTTGTCGAACCACACACCGTGGATACGCCCCGCAGCTTGTGCCGACAGCACCTCGGGCGCGATGGAACGCAACACCGCATAGGCCTCCTTGAGCGCGTAACGAGGCACATCGGGGGTCACATCATCAATGGCATAGGGGCTGAAACCAAGAGCCTTGTGACGCCCCACGGCATAGAAGACCCGTGCGCCGTTTTCGGGGCAGGGTTCGTGTTTGATTTCGGGAATAAAGAGGGGATTTTGGGGCAGGTCATACTGCGCCACCCACTCCGGAAAGAGAGGGTCGTAGATATCGGGAGCCAGAAAATCAATCGAAGGGGCGGCCAGATGCCACAAATCCCACAGGTGGGAAAGAGGACCTGCCGAGGGGTACTCGCCCGCCTTGCGACCACGGCTGTTGAGGGCGGCATTGACATACATCGGGAGTGGATAGACCTCCTTACCGGCTCGGGCAATCTGCTCCACGTAGCGGGCAAAGTGGTAGGCCATGAAGAACTCCTCGGTATCGAGGCCTGCGCCAAACAGCTCCTCCCAATCGCCCGCTTCGGGGCATCCCTGCCCGCGCCAAGCCTCATAAAGAGGCGGACGACACGCCTCGCCCCGCTCTTTGAGGTAATCGACCACCTCCTGCGGTACGGCTTCGTGATAGGCCTTGTTGGCCGCCTCGCTATAATCGCGTGCCGACTGCAACATTCCGATTTCATTCTCGACCTGCACCATGACAACCGTCCGCTCCGCATCGGTCGCCTTCAGGTGGGTCATCAGGGTCACAAAAGCTCGTTTGTCCTGCTCGCAATTTACCTCCGCAAAGGGTGAAAGAATCTCCAGCGTGCGCCCCTCGCGGTTCTTTACAAGGGGATAGGTCGTACCAAATTGTCGCTTCATCCACCCGGGGGCGTAGCACGACATCGAATTTTTCCACGACCCGAACCAGAGCAACACCAAGCGCATATCGCGCCGACGAGCCTCTGCAATCGCCTCATCGAGCATCGAGAAGTCGAACACCCCCTCTTCGGGTTCAATCAGTTCCCAATAGACGGGAAGCAGGACGGTATTGAGTCCCGTTGCCTGCAAGCGGTCCCAAATTCCCTCCCGCTCCATGTAGGCGGGCGACGAGGCGGTCGAATTCCACAACTCGCCACCCAAAATCAAGTAGGGTTTGTCATCGACGATGAGTTGGGTCGCCTCACCCCGTTTTTCAAGGTGCGGCAGCGGAGATTCACGTTGCAATTCGGTACAGGCACAAAGCCCCAAAAGGGCCGCCAGCAGGAGAAATAGGCGTTTCATGGATTTCGATTTTATCCTTACGAAGATAGTAAAAAAGGAAGAGTTTTGCAACCCCCAATCGGGGTTAAAGGGCGAGGATGGGCAGAAAGGGCGAGGAAGGCGGAAAGGGCGGAAAGGGCGGAAAGGGCGAGGAACGGCGGGAAAGGCGAGGAAGGCGAGGAAGGCGGGGATGGCGGGGAAGGCGGGGAAGAGTAAGGTGCCTTAAGGGGGCTTAAGGGAGCTTAAAGTTACTTAAGGGGTTTATTTCAACACTCTTTGC
>JAFQHI010000027.1 GCA_017398045.1 Alistipes sp.
CCGTTCATCACGGCATAGATGGTGAGCCCGGGCACGGACTTGATGCCCAGCTTTTCGGTGATGTTCTTGCGGTGGCTGATGACCGTGGTGAGGCTGATGTTCAGCTTCTCGGCTATCTCCTTGTTGATGAAGCCTTTGGTTATCAGCACCAGCACCTCGATTTCGCGGGCGGAGAGGTCGTGCTCCATCGGGGAGGGATGCGGATGCTTGCCTCCCTTCCGGTGTCCCCGTTCGTGCATCAGCAGGATGGATTTGGCCAATGCCTGCTCGTCTTCGTTGATGTTCAGGGTGGGCACACCCGCCAGTTGCGGAAGGTTCTCACCACCGGCAAGCACGATGGCCCTGGGATGCCGCTCGCGGAAGAAGGAGGTGTGCTCGAAGTAGATTTGTGCCGACACGAAGTAATGGGCATACATGTCGGGTGTGTCGTCCACCAACTCGCCGAAGGAATGGAACACGCGGATGGTGGCCATCGGAATGATTTCTTCCAACAGTGTCTGAAGACCCATACCCGAGAGGGTGTTCGAGTCGATGATGGCTATTTCGGGTTGATGCATTTTAATTATATTTTAGTCACCACAGAGTAACACTGAGTTTCACCGAGTTTTTATCTCTTTCGGTCGCAGGCTTAAATAGAAAACTTTGTGGAACTCTGTGTACTTTGTGGTGAGTTCTTTAGACAATACGTAAGTAAGCAGCCACGGCATCGGCACAGCGCTCGCCGTCGATACCGGCCGACACGATGCCACCGGCATATCCGGCTCCTTCACCGCAAGGGAAGAGTCCGCCCACGGTGAGGTGTTGCAACGTTTCGTTGTCGCGGACAATACGGACGGGGGCCGAGGTGCGTGTCTCCATACCAATCATGCAGGCCTCGTTGGTGAGGAATCCGTGCGAGCTTCGCCCGAATTGCTGGAAGCCTTTGCTCAACCGGTCGCTGATGAAGTGAGGCATCCAGAAGTGCAGGGGAGAGGATACCAACCCGGGGCTGTACGACGAGGCAGGCAGGTCGTAGCTCAGCTTCTTGCGGGTAAAGTCCACCATGCGTTGGGCAGGTGCCGTCTGTCGCATATTCCCTTGTTGCCAACAAGAGGCTTCGAGAGCTTCTTGTAGATGCATCATGGCAAGAGGTCCTTCACCATTGGATTCGATACCCAACTCTTCGTTTTTCATTCTTAATTCTTCATTCATCAAATCCTCCGGACGCAATTCCACCACCATGCCCGAGTTGCTCCATTTCCCGCCTCGGTTGCTGGGGCTCATCCCGTTCACCACTATCTGATGAGGGCCGCTGGCCGCAGGCACCACGAATCCACCCGGACACATGCAGAAGCTATACACGCCCCGGCCATCCACTTGAGTGACAAAGCTGTACTCGGCGGCAGGGAGATACTTGCCTCGGCCGTTCTTGTTGTGATATTGGATTTGGTCGATGAGGTGCGAAGGATGCTCCAAGCGCACACCCACGGCAATGCCCTTGGCTTCTATCTGGACACCATTATTATATAACCAACGATAGACATCGCGTGCCGAGTGACCGGTTGCCAAGATGACAGGGCCTCGGAAGGTCTTTCCGGTGTTCGTCTCGATGCCCACCACCTTCTCCTTCTCGATGATGAGGGCATCCATACGGGTTTCAAAATGCACTTCGCCACCACATTCGAGGATGGTGTTGCGCATATTCTCGATGACACGTGGAAGCTTGTCCGTGCCGATGTGCGGATGGGCATCCACCAGGATGGAGGTGCTTGCCCCGTGTTGGCAGAAGACATTCAGAATCTTATCGACATTGCCACGCTTCTTGCTTCGGGTGTAGAGCTTGCCGTCCGAATAGGCACCGGCACCTCCTTCGCCAAAGCTATAATTGCTTTCGGGGTCAACCTTGTGTTCGCGACTTATCTTGGCAATATCCACCTTCCGGTCGCGTACATTCTTGCCTCGTTCCACCACAATGGGGCGGAGGCCATGCTCAATCAAGCGCAGGGCTGCAAACAATCCGCCAGGGCCAGCGCCCACGACGATGAC
>JAFQHI010000016.1 GCA_017398045.1 Alistipes sp.
AGAGGATGATGCTGACGAACTATACAAGTATGCCAAAGACCTACAAGTGGGGCCAGCTGCAGGATGGCCAGTACATACAAGCGTTGAGAATAGCAGAGAAATAATCCGCACAGTTCTCTCCGCAGTAGAGACTTACGCTGTGGTATTGAAGCAAACATGCAAACCTGTTGGCTGCATCGGATTGATGATAGGCAGGCAAAGTAATATTGGACTACCCGACAATGAATGCGAGGTGGGCTACTGGATTGGCGTGCCCTATTGGGGACAGGGGCTGATACCCGAGGCTGTTCGTGAGTTGCAACATCGAGCTTTTGAGGTTCTGGGAATGCAGAAAATGTGGGCTGGTTACTTCGATGGCAACGAGAAGTCAAAACGTGTGCAAGAAAAATGTGGTTTTAAGTATATGTTCACGAAATGCAACGTGTCATCACAATTGGTTGGTGAGTTGCGGACGGAACACATTACTTGCCTAACAAAGATGGAATGGTTAACAAGTAAGTAAATTCGAATTTAACGAACGTATTCAAAAATAAAGTGTATTCAGAAAAATCAATTTGAATACACTTTTTTAACACACATATTGTATGCATATTTATCAAAGAATTATTTGAATATACCGAATAAATTCAGTTAATATATCACAGGTGAACACTAAAATAATCTAACTGGTTGGTAACCATTCTATTAGATGAGATTGTTCCCAGCTATATGTTTATTATTATTCTCTTACTAATCTCTCTAATTCTCTATAAATCACAAAGTTAAATCATTTAACAAGCATTTGGATATGATTGGAATGATTGGTATCTTTGTGGAATGCTGGGTGAATTCTATTGTACACCTTGAGCATATTAATTAAATTTTATCTATCTTTGTTACGGTTTCCGACCTTGTTCGAGAAACTATACATATTATAGTTGACATTTTTTGTCGTAATCTTCAACATCAAAAACTTGGCGGTTTTATTGTAAAACGAAGATTCGCAAACAGATGTCCACGAGCGATGTTATATCTCCACATTACGCTTTTGGCGCAGTGTGTGCTTGTATATACATCCGGCGTGGGCTATCTGTGTTGCTTATTCGTTTTACGGGCAGCCAAGGCCTTGATGTTGGATAAGTAAATGCAGTGGTCTGCGCTTTTTTTATGGACTTATCCGGAAATCGCTCGTTGTTGGACGGCCCGCTCGTGGCCTTCTTCGCCTCGCGCACGGCACCGGCCGAGGCCCTCGCATTGTCGCAACGCTGGGCGCATGAGATGGTCGAGGCAAATCGTGTGGTCGTCAGTGGATTTCATTCGCCCATCGAGCGTGCCGTACTGGATATTCTGCTGCGTGGCCGCTGCGCGGTGGTCGTGACGCTGGGGCGGTCGCTCTACCGCAATATTCCCGCCCACCTGAAGCAGGCCTACGAGGAGAACCGCCTGCTCTTTCTCTCCTTTCGAGGCTATGAACGCCCCTCGTTTTCCTCCTCGCAACTTCGAAATTGGGCAACCGCCCGTCTTGCCTCGGAGGTCGTCTTTGCCCCCTTCGATGAGCGTAGCCAACTCTCGACGCTCCATTTTACGCTCCGTCGCGGTACAACTCCCTGCCGAATTTTGGCCTGAAACGCAGTGATTCGCCAAATTATTTCGTATCTTTGTTCGGCTGTGGGGGGTGTCGGAAAGATGGATGTTAAGCCCCCTCACCATTAAATAATAAAACAACATAAATCGAGATGGCTGATTTTGAGAAATGCCTTGCTATGACGGATGTCGACCTACAGTATGTCGCCTCGGTCTATGCCTGGATAGGCGAGGGTGGGGAGCTGCTGGTGGAGTATCGCTTCGAAGATGATGACAATGCGGCGCGTAACTTTGTAAAACGCGCGGTGGTCGATTCAGACGATGTACACGCCCTGGCACTCCGTGTCGGTGTGCAGTTGGAGCAATTGCCCGAATGGTTGGACGAAGCGTGCGGTGTGGCGTATGATACCACTGCCTCGGAGGTTGAGCGCGTGTTCAAGGAGGCTTTGGATACGATTTTGGATGCGGGTGTGCAATACCACCTTAAGGATATAAAGTAATACGATGATGCGACGTGTATTTGTAACCGGTGCCGGCCACGGAATTGGTCGGGCGATTGTCGAGGCCTTTGTCGAGGCGAGCGATAGGGTGGCCTTTTGCGATATTGACCCGATACGCGGTGAAGAGGTGGCTGCCCTGACCGGAGCGCGATTCTTTCGGCTCGATGTCTGCGATAAGGAGGCCCTGGAGGGGGCTGTACAAACGCTTTTGGAGGAGTGGGGCGATTTGGATATTGTGGTCAATAACGTCGGCATTGGCGGTTTTGAGCCGATTACCGAGACCTCGGTTGACCATTTCGAAAAGGTCTTAAATACCAACCTCCGCTCGGCCTTTATCACGGCTCGCAAGCTGGCCATACACCGCAAGGCGCAGGGTGCCACGAACCCCTATGGTCGCATCGTGAACCTCTGCTCGACCCGCTACCTGCAAAGCGAACCACATTCGGAGGCCTATGCCGCCTCGAAGGGGGCGATCTGGTCGATGACCCACGCCTTGGCTGTTTCGCTCGCGCCCTATCACATCACGGTCAATTGTATCGCACCCGGGTGGATAAGTGTGAACGAAGAGGAGGTGTTGCGCCCGGAAGACCACGCCTTCCACCTCTCGGGCAGAGTTGGTCGAGCCGAAGATATCGCCCGCACGTGTCTCTTCCTGTGCGATGCGAAGAGCGATTTCATCAACGGTCAATGTATTACCGTCGATGGGGGCGTGACCAAAAAGATGATTTATCCCGAGGAGTAAGCCGCGGGTTCGTGTAGCGGTTTGGGTATGAATTTTGCCTGCGACAAGGTGGTTTGTTTATCCCTTGTCCTATGCACGTTGATATCTCTTCCGCCATTCGCTCGGTCGGAGTCGATGATTTCGAGCTGGAGCGTTTCGAAAGCCAATTTCCGACACCCGACGGAATGGCTTATAACTCCTATCTGATTCTTGATGAGCGCGTTGCTATCCTCGATTCGGTGGATGCGCGATGCACGAAGGAGTGGCTTTCAAATCTTGAACGCAGCCTTTCGGGGCGTTGTCCCGACTACCTGATTATTCACCATATGGAGCCGGACCATTCCGGCTCTTTAATCGATGTCTTGCGTCGCTATCCCTCCTTACAACTCGTCGGTACCTCCCGCACGATGCAGCTTTTGAGGCAGTTTTTCGATGGCTTCGATTTCAGCCAAAACACCCTTCTTGTCGGTGAGGGCGATACGTTGTCGCTTGGCAGCCATGAGTTGTGTTTTTATACCGCCCCGATGGTCCATTGGCCCGAGGTGATGGTAAGCTACGAACGACGCGAAAAGGTCCTCTTTTCGGCAGATGCCTTCGGTAAATTCGGAGCCGTTTCGCGCTCCGAAGCATGGATTGATGAGGCGCGTCGCTACTATTTCAATATCTGCGGAAAGTATGGCGATGCGGTACAACGCCTGCTCGAGAAGGTGGCTCGCATCGAGGTGCGTTGTATCGCTCCGTTGCACGGGCCGGTGCTGAAAGAACCGCTTGATGAGTACCTAAATCTTTACAATAGGTGGAGTCGATATATTCCTGAAACAGATGGCGTACTGATTGCGTGTGCATCCATCTATGGTGGCACGATGTACGCCTCGGAGCGGCTTGCCGAGTTGCTCCGAAAACGCGACGCCGGCGAGGTGCGGATTGTCGATTTGACCCGTACTGATTGTTCCTATTCGCTCACCGAGGCCTTTCGCTTTTCGCGTCTTGTGGCGGCTGCGGCCTCCTACGACGGAGCGTTGTTTCCGCCCATGTACGATTTCCTTTACCACCTGCGCATCAAAGGCTATCGCAACCGACGGGTTGCACTGATCGAAAACGGCTCTTGGGGAGCCTCGGCCGCCCGCGAAATGCGGCAACAGTTCGGTGCGATGCGCGACATTGAACTCTTGCCTCAAACACTCACGATTCATTCGCGCCTAAAACATCAGGACGAGGCTTCGCTCGCGGCCCTTGCCGATGCTTTGTGTCGGTAGCCGTTCGGAGCGATTGTGGTGGGGTGGTTGTCCATAGTGCAACCGCCCTTTGTTTTTGTTATCAGGGGGAACAAAATGTTGCTATAATTGTTCGTTTTGTTCGATAAATTGTCGGTCGTTTTGGTGTAAATCGGAATAAAATGGGACTATATGTGAAATATGGCTCCTTTTTCCCCTGAAAATCGCCTTTGAGGTTTGCTATTCTTGGTTTTTTATCCTTACTTTGCACCACAAATTTTGAATTTTTTTAGGTTAAATAACACATTTTCGATGAAACGCAAGAGACTTTTTCTAATGATGCTTCTTTCGGTGGGTTTTGTAAGCTCGCCGATGATGGCGCAGGAACAGGTCGAGCAGCCGGTAGCCGTGGCTCAAAACGGCCCGATGATGCTCACCTTGGACAAGGCATTGCAGATTGCCCTGGAGGAGAATCCGACGGTGCAGATTGCCGACCAGACGATTGAGGTTAAACGGTATGCGAAGAAGGGTACTTTCGCCGCCCTTTGGCCCGAGATTTCGGCCTCGGCTACCTATCAGCGTTATGTCAAGAAGCAGACCTTCCACATCATGGGCCAGACCCACGAGGTAGGTACGACCAACAACGCTTCGGCCGGTATTTCGGCCGCCATGCCGCTTGTTAATTTCCAGCTCTGGAAGTCGCTCAAACTCTCGGCCATGGATGTCGAGTTGGCCGTTGAGCAGGCACGTTCGTCGCGTATCGATATGGTGGAGCAGGTTTCGAAGGCCTTCTATCAGGTGCTGATGGCCAAAGATGCCTACAATGTCTATAAGCGTGTTTATGACAATGCGGTCGAGAATCATAAGATTGTCGAGAAGAAGTATAAGGTGGGTGCCGTGTCGGAGTATGATTTCATCCGCTCCGAGGTTACGGTTGCCAATGCCGAGCCGAATCTGCTCAATGCCGAGAATTCGATTGTGCTTGCTTTGTGGCAGATGAAGGCCCTGCTGGGTATGGATTTGAATCTGGATATCGACTGCGAGGGTTCGTTGGCCGATTACGAGGCACAGCTCATGGCCGGTTACAAGGGCGAGGGCGACCTTTCGAACAATACGACCCTCAAGCAGTTCGACATTCAGCAGAAGATGCTGGAGCAGACGCTTAAGGTGCAGCGTGCCGCCAACCTTCCGTCGCTCGCACTGACGGCCAACTACACCTATACGGCCATGGACGAGTCGATTAAGATTCAGCACTATCGCTGGAACCCCTACTCGGTAGTGGGTCTGAGCCTCAATGTGCCGATTTTTGCCGGTGGCAAGCGTCGCTCGGATATTAACCAGGCAAAGCTCAATCTGAACAACCTGGAGCTTCAGCGCGAAAACGTGGAGCGTCAGTTGCGCACGGCCCTGATGCAGTATCAGTGCAATATGCGCACCAATATGAAGGAGTACTACGCCTCGTCGCAGAACCTTTCGCAGGCCAAGCGTGGTTACGATATTGCCGTGAAGCGTTACGAGATTGGCGGTGGTACGCTGGTCGATGTCGATAACTCGCAGTTGGCCTACACGCAGGCCGAGTTGTCGCGTTCGACGGCCATCTACAACTACCTCATCAACGGCGTCGAGATTGACAAGTTGATTGGTGCCAATAACTTTGCAACTTATACCGAAGAGAACTAAAAAAGTGAAAAGAGATATGAACAAGAATCGAATCATGCGCGCGCTCTTTGTAGGCGGCGTTTGTCTGGCCACGATGGCTTGTGGCTCGAACAAGGAGACCAAGACGACCGAGGAGGTCGTGGTTGCAAAACCCAAGGTGACGACCCAGGTGGTCCACATCGAGGATGTCGAGATGGTAGGCACCTTTACCGGTAATGCCGAGGGCTATGCCGTAAATAACATCACTCCGCAGCAGCCGCGTCGTATCAAGCGTCTGTTGGTCGATGTGGGTGACCGTGTATCGGTAGGCCAGAAGGTGGCCGATTTGGACGATTCGTCGCTGGCACAGGCCAAGGCACAGTATGAGACGGCCAAGACCGCTTTCGAGCGTTCGGACGAGCTGTATAAGTTCGGTGGCGAGTCGAAGGCTTCGTGGGAGGCTACGAAGACCAACTACGAGGTGGCCAAGCTCACCTACGAGAACCTGCTCGAGAATACGACCCTCATTTCGCCCATCGCCGGTGTAGTGACGGCTCGCAACTACGACAATGGCGACATGGTGGGCGCACTCCCGCTCTTTGTGGTGCAGCGCATCAACCCCATCAAGGTCTTTGTCAATGTATCGGAGTCGCTCTATGCCTATATAAAGCGTTACATGACCGTCAGCGTGGAGTTTGATGCCCTGCCGGGTCAAAGCTTCGAGGGTAAGATTTCGCGTATCAACCCTTCGATTGATGCCGCAACCCGCACCTTTGAGGTGGAGGTTTCGATTCAGAACAACCACGAGGTGATTAAGCCCGGTATGTATGGCCGCGTGACGGCAACCTATGGCAAGCGTAAGAATATCGTTGTACCCGACCAGTCGGTGGTTAAGATGCTCGGCTCGGGCGACCGTTTCATCTATGTTTGTAAGCAGGACGGTACGGTAGCCTACACGAAGGTGGAGCTGGGTGCGCGTATGAACGACAAGTATGAGATTTTGAGCGGTATCAACGATGGTGACGAGGTCGTTGTTACGGGTCAGGTGGCACTGAAGGATGGTATCGCCGTTGAGCGCGTAACCGAGTAATCCGCTCCGAGAAACAAACGCTAATCACTAAAGAGACAACAGATGAATTTTTATAAGACATCGGTTAAAAACCCGATTACGACGATTATCCTGTTTGCGACAATCGCCATTATGGGTGTCGTCTCCTTCACACGCCTCGGTATCGACCTCTTCCCCGATATCGAATCGAACGCGATGTTGGTGATGACCACCTACCCGGGTGCGTCGGCCGAGGATATCGAGACCAACGTAACCCGCCCGATTGAGAATGTGTTGAACGGTGTGGACCACCTTAAGCACATTACCTCGACCTCGAAGGAGAATATTTCGGTCGTGGCACTGGAGTTCCAATACGGTTACGACATTGATGTGCTGGTGAACGATGTGCGCGATAAACTCGATATGCTCTCCACACTACCCGATGGTGTGAGTCAGCCCATCATCTTCAAGTTTACGGCCGACATGATTCCCGTCCTGATGGTGGGTGTGACGGCCCAGGAGAGCATGAGCGGTCTGTACAAGATTCTCGACGACCAGGTGGCAACGCCGCTGGCACGTGTGAGCGGTGTGGGTACGGTTTCGATTGCCGGTATTCCCCAGCGCGAGATTCAGGTCTATTGCGACCCGAACAAGTTGGAGGCTTACGGCCTCTCGATTGAGGCTATCTCGTCGGCCATTGCTGCGGCTAACCGCAATACGCCGGCCGGTTCGTTCGACCTCGGTTCGAATGCCTATTCGCTGCGTGTGGACCACGAGTTCGAGGACCCGAGCGAGATGTTGAGCCTTGTGGTGGGCTACCGCAACGGTGCGCCGATTCGCTTGAGCGATGTGGCTACCATCAATGACTCGGTGCAGGAGCGTATCCAGGATACCTACAACAACGGCGAGAAGGGTGGTATGATTATCATCCAGAAGAAGTCGGGTGCCAATGCCGTGGAGATTGCCAGCGAGGTGAAGAAGCACCTGGCGTCAATTCAGCAGAACCTGCCGTCGGACGTGAAGATGTTTACCATCGTCGATACGTCGGATAATATTATCTCGACCGTCAATTCGCTGCGCGATACGATTATCACGACCCTGTTGCTCGTGATGATTGTGGTATTCATCTTCCTGGGTCGCTGGCGTGCTACGATTATCGTCGTGCTGACGATTCCTATTTCGCTTTTGGCTGCCGTGATTTACATCCTGGCCACGGGCGAGACGCTGAATATTATCACCATGTCGTCGCTCTCGATTGCTATCGGTATGGTGGTCGATAACGCCATTGTGGTGTTGGAGAATATTACGACCCACATCGACCGCGGAGCCCAGCCCAAGCAGGCAGCCATCTTCGCCACGAAGGAGGTAGGTATCTCGGTAATGGGTGGTACGCTGACGACGATTGCCGTGTTCCTGCCGCTGACGATGGTGACGGGTATGGCCGGTATCCTCTTCAACTCGATGGGTTGGATGGTAACCATTACGCTGACCGTTTCGACCATTGCGGCCATCACCTTTACGCCGGTACTCTGCTCTCTGATGATGAAGAAGAGTCCGAAGAAGGCATGGTTCCAGGGTAAGATTGATGCCGTGATGGAGCGTTTCAACAACTTCTACGGTGGCGTGTTGGCCTTCTGTGTGACGCACCGCAAGCGTGTGCTGCTCGGTTCGCTGATTCTCTTCGTGGGTGTGCTTGGTATTTTGGGTCCGCGTCTGAAGTCGGAGTTCTTCCCCGTGCAGGATAGCGCACGTATCAGTGCCGAGATTAAGTTGCCGGCAGGTACGCGTCAGGAGATTACGCGCGATTTGGCTTTGGAGCTGGTGGAGCGTATCCGCGCAGCCTATCCCGAGGAGGTGACGATGGTCAACGTCCGCGAGGGTCAGGCCGATACGGACAACGTATTTGCTTCGTTGCAGGATAACGGTACGCACCTCATTTCGATGAATATTTCGCTTGTGAAGAAGACCGAGCGCGACCTGACGCTGACCGAGATTGGTGATGGTGTGCGTAAGATTCTTGGCGAGTACACGCAGATTCGTACCTTTACCGTGACCGAGGGTGGTAGTGCCGGAATGGCCGGTAAGTCGTCGGTGGATATCGAGCTGTATGGCCACGATTTCGACACGGCCGATGCGCTGGCTGCCCAGATTGCCCAGATGTTCCGTCAGATGGAGGGTTGTACCGAGGTGACGATTTCGCGTAACGAGTACACGCCCGAGTATCATGTCGATTTCGATTTGGAGAAACTTTCGCGTGCCGGTCTGGATGTGACGACCGCCTCGACCTATCTGCGCAACCGCATCAACGGTTCGGTGATGTCCTACTACCGTGAGGATGGTGACGAGTACGATATCCGTGTACGTTACGACCGCAAATTCCGCGAGTCGTTGGAGGATATCGAGAACATCACGATTTACAACACGCAGGGTCATGGTATCAAGATTCGTGACGTGGGTACGGTGAAGGAGGCCTCGACGCCCCCCGATATCACCCGTAAGGACCGCGAGCGTTACATCACGATTTCGGGTACCGTAGGTGCCGGCTACGCCCTTTCGGACCTGGTCGAGCAGACGAAGGTCGAGATGGCCAAGTTTCCGATGCCGCAGGGCTTTATGTGGCAGATTGGCGGTACGTATGAGGACCAGCAGGAGACCTTCGGTGACCTGATTCTGCTCATGGCGTTGATGGTGATTCTCGTCTTCGTGATTATGGCTTCGCAGTTCGAGTCGCTGACCTATCCCTTTGTGATTATGTTCTCGCTGCCGTTTGCCGTGTTGGGTGTGGTTATCGGTTTGGCCATTACGGGTACGCCGATGAACATCATGGCCATGCTCGGTATCCTGATGCTGATTGGTATCGTGGTGAACAACGGTATCGTGCTTGTCGATTACACGATTCTCTGCCGTGAGCGCGGTATGTCGGTCGTTGATGCCGTTGTGACGGCAGGCCGCAGCCGTCTGCGCCCGATTCTGATGACCACGCTGACCACCGTACTCGGTATGATTCCGATGGCAGTGGGTAACGGTGTCGGTTCGGAGATGTGGAACTCGCTCGGTATGTCGGTGGCTTGGGGTCTGTCGTTCTCGACCCTCATTACGCTGATTCTGATTCCGACCCTCTATGCCGTATTCGCCTTCACGGGTGAGGAGCGCAAGGTTAAGAAGTCGTTGAAGGCTCAAAACAACTAAAACGAACAGCAATGAAAGCAGTATTTGTAGCCTGTGACCAGGCAATGTATGATAGCGTGATGTCGCTGATGGACGAGTTGGCCATTCGCGGCTATACGGGTTGGGAAGAGCTGATTGGTCGTGGTAGCGCGACGGGTGACCCGCATCTCGGCAGCCATGCCTGGCCCGCCATGAACTCGGCCTTGGTGGCCATGATGGAGGATGAGAAGGCCTCGACCTTCCTCTCGCGTCTGCGCACCTTGGACGAGGAGAATGCAAACCAGGGCCTGCGTGCCTTCGCATGGAATGTGACGGAGGTGATGTAAAAGCCTAATATATTGAAGAAAAACGACGGCCTTGGGTCGTCGTTTTTTTTATCGGCCTGTTGCAGGGAATGGAAATTTATTGTATATTTGTTCAAAATGGGTATTGTTGCCCGATTTATCTCCTTTTATGCTATGAAACGAGCCGGTCTCCTTATTGTCTGTATGTTGCTGTTGTCAGGCCCCCTCGCGATGGCGCAAACCACGATTTCGTCCGCGAGAAGGGTGGTGAGCGGTGTGGTCTATGACCGTGAAAGCAACGCCGAACTTCCTCATGTAGCGGTAGCTGTTGTGGGGACAAACATCGGTACGGTAACCAATGCCGATGGTGAATTTACGCTTAAACTCTCCGACGAAGAGCTGACCCACGGGTTGAAATTCTCTTGTGTCGGCTACACCAATGTGCAATTCTCGTCTGAAGCCATTGCCGCCTATCAGCACCGCCTGAAGGTGCAGATGGCTCCCCGCTCGCTGATGATGGGCGAGGTGACCATATATGGTGGTACTCCGCGCGAATTGGTGATGCAGGCCATCGAGAAGATTCCCGAAAATTACAGCGATATTGAAAACCTCTACACGACCTTCTATCGTGAGACGGTGCAGAAACGTCGCCAGCATATTGCCGTCTCGGAGGCGGTGATGGACCTCTACAAGTCGCCCTACACCACGCGCTCGATTGCCCGTGACAAGGTGCGCCTTCGCAAGGGACGTCGATTGATTAACCACCAGGTGAGCGATACGCTGGCCGTGAAGATTGTTGGCGGACCGTCGTTGGCTTTGGCACTGGATGTGGTGAAAAACGACGAGGAGTTGCTCTCCTACGATGAGATGGAGCATTACGACTTTACGATGGAGGCTCCCGTGATGCTTGACAATCGGATGCAGCACGTGATTCGTGTTACACCGCGCGTACAACTCAACTACGCCCTTTTTCATGGCCTGATTCATATCGACCAGGAGCGCGGCTCCTTCTCGCGCGTGGAGCTGGAGCTTGATATGTCGAATCCGGCAGCCGCGTCGGCACTGCTCCTGCATCGCAAACCTGCCGGCCTGCGTTTTAAGCCGCAAGGGGTCTCGTTCCTTATCGGCTACCGTCAGCAGGGCGAGAAGAGCTATTTGAACTATGTGCGCAGTGAATTTCGCTTCAAATGCGATTGGCGTCGTCGCCTCTTCTCCTCGACCTATACGGCTCTTTCGGAGATGGTGATGGTGGATAGAGAGGAGAACCCCGAGATTATCCGCAACCGCGAGCGATTCCGTTCGGACCAGATTTTCTACGACGAGGTGGATGCCTATGCCGACCCCGATTATTGGCAGGATTACAATATTTTGGAGCCTACCGAATCGCTCGAAAATGCCGTTGACCGCCTGCGAAAGCGCAACGCGCGAGCGCGGGAATAATAAGGCTGTAGCGTGATGTGAAAATGGAGCGACCATCTCCCGAAAGAGATGGTCGCTTGCTTACATAAAAAGAATTGGATTGGTGGAGTGATGTTACTCTCTTGCCTCGGAGATGTTAATCATGAAGTCGCCCATGCGCTCAAACTCCGAGATGATGTCGAGGTAGTAAACCGAACTCTGGTAGCTCGATTCGTTCTGCTCGATGCGCATAATCTCCTCCTCGCGCAGCGTGTTGCGCATCTCGTTGATTTCAACCTCGCACTGGATGGCGCGACGCAGGTCGGCCTCCGTGAAGTGCTTGGTCGAGAGGTTCTCAATCATCACCTCGTAGGCGTGGTCAATCAGGGCAATCATCGCGTCAATCTTCTCCACGTTCTTGTCCGTGAATCGCTTGCCGTGTACGTTGCGACGCGAGAGGATTCGGCTGATGGCCTCACCCGAGTCGCCTAACGACTCCAGCTCGTTGATGATTTTATACATACGCTTCGTATCTTCGCGCGTCTCCTCGCTCAACTCCTCCTGCGGCAGGGCATTGAGGAAGGTGCCAATCTCGTACTCGATGCGGTCGGCAATCTCCTCATACTTCACAAGCTTTTTACGGAAGAACTCGAACTCCTCGTCCGTCGTGGCGTGTACGGCATCACGGATGTAACCCAAGCCGTTGCGCGAGATTTGGGCGAAGTGGATAATCTCCTGCATGGCCTGACCCAGCGACAGCTCGGCCGTACCGATGTGACCGGCATTGATGTACTTGAGCTTGAACTTCTCCTCCTTCTCTTCGGGCTTCGATTTGATGATGCTCGAAACGGTCTTTACGATGAAGGGGGTGAACCAAATCAGGAGGCAGGTGTTGAAGGTGTTAAAGAGGGTGTGGAGCATCGAAACGCCATAGAGGGCGGCCGTCGATTCCGTTGAACCGCTCTCGATACCTGCCGAATAGACGATATCCAGCGGATTGGGGTAGCCCATCCAGGTGATGATTTTGCCAATCAGCATCAGGAAGGGGGTGAAGAGAACCAACGCCCAAATGACACCGAATACATTAAATATGGTATGCGCCAAGGCGGCACGACGAGCATTGGTGCTACCGACCGAGGCGGCAATGTTGGCCGTGATGGTCGTACCGATATTCTCACCCAACACCATGGCGGCCGCAGCCGTGAAGGGAATCCATCCCATGCTGAGCATGATGAGCGTCAGGGCCATCGTGGCCGAGGAGGATTGCAGGATGAGGGTCATTATCGTACCGATAAGGAGGAAAATCAGCACCGAACCAAAGCCGTAGTCGGTCCACTGGGTGATGAATTGCAGCACCTCGGGCGTCTCACGCAGGTCGGGGACCGAGTTCTTCATCAGCGAAAGACCGAGGAACAGGAGCGAGAAACCGATGATGAACTCGCTGATGTTGCGGTATTTCTCCTTTTTGGCCATGCTCATCACGAAACCTACGGCCATCAAAGGCACCGCCAAAATCGAGATGTCGGCCTTGAAACCGAGTACCGAGATAATCCAGGCGGTCACCGTTGTACCGATGTTGGCACCCATGATGACACCCACAGCCTGCATCAGCGTGAGCAGACCGGCATTTACAAAACCGACCACCATCACGGTCGTAGCACTCGACGACTGGATGACGGTCGTAATACCAAGACCGGTCAATACACCCTTCAGCGGATTTGATGTCATTGCGGAGAGCAGGTTGCGCAGTCTGTTACCGGCTGCCTTCTGCAAACCACCGCTCATGAGGTTCATTCCATAGAGGAACATTCCCAGAGCTCCCAATAGCGTAAACACTTGTAATAACATATTGTTTTGAATTGAGTTAGATTCCGCTTATCTTACTGCTAAAAAACTTGAATTCGCTTGCAAATGTAATGCTGTGAAGCAATTTGGTCAATAGATTGAAATAATCGTAACTTTTATTTAACGATTCGCTAACCATTTCTTAACATCGGAGTCGTCGGCTACCCGAGGGTGTGTTGAAGCAGAATCTTGGTACCGATAAACAGCAGTATCAGACCGCCCACCAGCTCTGCTTTTGCCTTGTAACGCGCCCCCACGTGAAAGCCGAGTCGGATGCCGACCATCGATAGGAGGGCAGTCGTAAGGCCGATGATGAGTGCCGAGGAGTATAACTCGACCTGAAGAAAGGCAAACGAGATACCGACGGCCAATGCATCAATCGAGGTAGCTACGGATAGCAGAAACATGGTGCGAGGGGCAAAATCGTTGTTGGCTGCCTCCTCCTCATCGTCGGAGCAGGCCTCCCGAATCATATTGGCACCGATGCACCCCAAGAGCAGAAAGGCTACCCAATGGTCGAAGGCCTCCATGACGCTCGAAAAACGGGCCGCCAGCAGGTAGCCGATGATGGGCATCAGCGCCTGAAACGTGCCGAACCACAAGCCGACTGCGAGCGTGTGGCGTGGCTGTAGGCGACGTACCGAAAGCCCTTTGCCAATCGAGACGGCAAAGGCATCCATCGAAAGTCCGATGGCGATGAGCAGCAGTTCGGCGTAGTTCATAAGACAAAGATAATCTTTTTCGGCCGATTTTTACAGCGCACGGCGTGTAGAGATTGAAAAAAATGCTATTTTTACACCCTATAATAATAGTAGTGCGATGGCTGAAACATTGAAAATTGCCGAGGGTGGCAAGGCGGAGCGGTATGCACTGCTCTATGAGCAGGCTGTAAGTCTGCTTCGGGGTGAAGCGGATGAGGTGGCACGGATGGCCAACTTGGCCGCCATGATACACTTTACGTTCGGTTTTTTCTGGACGGGATTCTACCGCGTAGAGGGCGAAGAGTTGGTTCTTGGGCCGTTTCAAGGCCCCTTGGCCTGTATGCGGATTCGCTACGGGCGGGGTGTTTGCGGCTCGGCATGGAAAGAGGCGAAAACCCTTGTGGTGAAGGATGTCGAGCAGTTTCCGGGTCACATCGCTTGCAGCTCGCTCTCGCGAAGCGAGATAGTTGTTCCGTGGTGGCGCGAGGGTAAAATTAGGGGTGTGCTGGATATCGACAGCGAGAGTCTTGCCACCTTTGATGAGGTGGATGCCGAATGGCTGGAGCGAATAGTTGCAATATTATAAGAAAGAACGAGATACGGTCGGTATCTCGTTCTTTGCTTAAAGCAGTTCTTCGATGTTTTTGGCGATTCCTGCCACCAACCTGGCTCGTGCTTCGGCCGATGCCCAGGCGGTGTGGGGCGTAAGCGACAATCGCTCCGGCTCGTTGATGGAGAGCAGGGGTGAGTCGGCCGGTAGCGGCTCCTGTGCATAGACATCCAATCCCGCTCCGGCAATCCACCCTTCGTTGAGAGCCTCGGCCAAAGCCTTCTCGCAGATGATACCGCCACGTCCCGCATTGAGCAGGATGGTGTGGTACTGCATACGACGCAGCTCCTCCTCGCTGATGAGGTTGCGCGTGCGCTCGTTGAGCGGGGCGTGTATCGAAATCACGTCCGAGGTGGTGAGCAGTTCGTCGAGCGATACGGCACGAAAATAGTCATCGTGTGCCTTGCCCGAGGTGGCGTAATAGACCACCTCCATGCCGAAGGCCTCGGCAACGGTGGCCACGCGACGGCCGATTGCGCCCAATCCGATGATGCCCATGCGTTTGCCGTATAACTCGCGGAACGAACGTCCCATATCGGTGAAAAGACCGCTTTGGCTATATGCGCCCGATTTGACCCGTTGGTCGAAATAGGGGAGTTTGGCCGTAAGATTCAATAGGTGGGCAAAGGTGCTTTGTACGACGCTCTCGGTCGAGTAGCCGGCTACGTTGCGTACCGGAATCCCTCGCTCCTCGGCCGCCTGCAAATCGACATTGTTCATCCCCGTGGCGGCGATGCAAATCATCTTCAGGGCGGGTGCCGCCTCCATCTCGGGGCGGTCGATGCGCACCTTGTTGGTGATGATGACCTCGGCATCGGCAATGCGTGCGATGCACTCCTGTGGTGAGGTGCGGTCGTAGCAGGTCAATTCGCCCAATTGCTCGATGGCCTTTAGCGAGGCGTCACCGAGCGAGGCGCGGTCTAAAAATACGATTTTCATTGTGCGGGCTTTTGTTGCGGCTCCTCCGTGCGGCTCGTCTTGTGCAGAATACCGTGCTGGGCGCGGAATTCGGAGGCGGTGATGTTCATGTGCTGCTTGAAGAAACAGCAGAAACGGCTTACCGACTCGAAGCCCGTCTCGTAGGCAATCTCCGAAATGTTCTTGGTCGAGGTGGTCAACAACTCTTTCGCCAAGTTGAGTTTCAGCTGCTGCTGATAGCTCGACATCGAAACACCCGTGATGCTCTTAAAGAGCGAGCGCAGGAGCGAGTAGCTCATGCTGAGTCGGTCGGCAATATCGGCCGGCGAGAGGTGGGTCGAGATATGCTCGCGCAGGAGCATCTGCGCCTGGTTGATTTTGTCGGTGTTCTTGTTGCCGCGGTTTGTGAAGTTGATATGCTCGTAATAGACGCGGCCCAGGAGGTGCGAAATAATACCGGCGATGACCTGTTGCGCACCGCGGATGCTGCTCTCCGAGTAACCGATTACCTTGTTGTAGAGCGTAACGATGGATTCGCGGACGCCCACCTTTAAGAGCGGTTCGCGCTTCGAGAAGTAGTTTTGCAGAATTGTATCGGCCTGCATACCGCGGAAACCAATCCACATCTCGCGCCAGCCCGTCTCGGGGTTGGGGTAGTAGAGGTGACGCTCTCCGGGGAAGAGCAGGATGATGGTGCCGGCCTCGACTGGACGCAAATCGCACGAATCGGATTGAAAAAAACCTTCGCCTTCGGTGATGTAGATGAGCTGGTATTCGTCGAGCGTGCGTCCCTGCTGGGTGAAATTATAATCGCTCGGGTGAGCCGATACGGGATATTGTTCGTGCGGCTTCACGTTCTGGTAGCCGACCGTCGTGCAAATCAATCCCCATTTCTCGTCCTGTGCGTTCGATGAAAGGTATTTCAGTAAATCGTTTTTGTGCATTTGTGTGAAGTTTTAAGATTCGAAATCCTTTGGCAAAATTAGTAATAATTTCTATATTTGCCATGTGGTTTTTAGGCTTTTGACGCCCCGATTTGGTCGTTTCACCCCCTGAAAAGGGGTTGAATATCCTCAAATGGCAGGATTTATAATTGTTTTGTCAAAAATATAAAACGTAATATTTATATAATTGCTAAATTTGTTTAACCTATGCGGATAGGTCATTTCCTCTTCGCGTGCGCTTAACTAAAACTATCTATTCAGAACCTAATTCTATATGACAGCAAAACACTTTTTGGCCGTTGACCTGGGTGCAACCAGTGGCCGCGTGATTTTGGCAACCCTCACCGACGAAAAGCTCGATTTGGAGGTGTTGCATCGTTTCCCCAATCGCCTGATTGAGGTGGGCGGTAAGTATTTTTGGAACATCTACGCCCTTTACGAGGATATTCTGCAAGGTCTTACCGAGGCCGGTAAGCGGAAGGTGGAGATTTGTTCGATTGGTATCGATACGTGGGGTGTCGATTTTGTCCATGTGGCTGAAGATGGCACGCTCTGCGGCCTGCCGCGTGCCTATCGTGACCCCTACACGAACGGCATTCCCGAGGAGTATTTCGAGAAGCTCTCGCGCAAGGAGGTCTATGACCGCACGGGTATCCAAATCATGAACTTCAACTCGCTCTTCCAGCTCTATGCCCAGCAGAAGGAGGGGTCGTCGGCCCTGAAGAGCGGCTCGAAGATTCTCTTTATGCCCGATGCGCTGTCTTACCTGCTGACGGGCAACAAGGTGTGCGAATATACGATTCTTTCGACCTCGCAATTCATGAATCCCCGCACGAAGCAGGTGGATGAGGAGTTGTTGCAGGTGGCCGGTGTCGATAAGGCGCGTTTCCCCGAGGTGGTGATGCCCGGCACGGTGGTCGGCACGCTGACTCCGTCGATTGGACAATCGACCGGCCTGGGTGCTGTACCTGTGGTGGCTGTAGCCGGCCACGATACGGGTTCGGCTGTTGCGGCTGTTCCGGCCGAGGATGAGGGCTTTGCCTACCTCTCGTCGGGTACCTGGTCGCTGATGGGTGTCGAGCTGAAGGAGCCGGAGATTACCGCGGAGTCGTTCGCCATGAATTTTACGAACGAGGGCGGCGTGGATGGTACGACCCGCTTCCTGAAGAATATTACCGGTATGTGGCTCTTGGAGCAGTGTCGTGCCGTCTGGAAGAAGGAGGGTAAGGAGTACTCCTATCCCGAGATTATGCAGATGATGCAGACTACCTCTGCGTCGGTCGATGTGATTAACCCCGATGCTCCGGAGTTTGCCGCCCCGACCAATATGCCGGAGGCTATTCGCGCCTATTGCGTAGCCAACTCGCTGACCGTTCCCGAAGGCGATGCACAACTTATCCGCCTGATTTTCGATTCGCTGGCCGCGAAGTATGCCGAGGTGCTTGCTAAGTTGCAGCAGGTGGCTCCCTTTGAGATTAAGACCCTGCACGTGATTGGCGGTGGTGCGCAGAACGATTTGTTGAACCAGATGACCTCGGATGCCTGCGGTATTCCGGTTGTGGCCGGTCCGTCGGAGGCTACGGCACTGGGCAACGTAATGGTTCAGGCACGCGCTGCCGGTCTGGTTGGTTCGCTTGAGGAGATGCGTCGCTACATCCTCCGCTCGATTGAGACCAAACGCTACGAACCGCGCAAGTAAAAAAAACGAGAAAATACCTATTATTAAAGAACATTAACCTATAATAATCTAATACAGTATGAAAACAGAACTGATTCAGAAGGCGTATGAAATCGCCAAAGAGCGTTATGCCGCCATTGGTATCGACACGGATGCCGTGCTTGAGCAACTTCAGAAAATTTCGTTGTCGCTGCACTGCTGGCAGGCCGACGACGTAGTTGGTTTTGAGCCGAAAGCCGGTGCTTTGTCGGGTGGTATCCAGACGACGGGTAACTATCCGGGTCGCGCTCGTAACATCGACGAGTTGCGTCAGGATGTCCTGAAGGCTGCTTCGCTCATTCCGGGTAAGCACCGTCTGAACCTGCATGAGATTTACGGTGACTTCGGTGATAAGTTCGTGGACCGTAACGAGGTGGAGCCTTGCCACTTCCAGTCGTGGATGGATTGGGCGAAGGCCAACGATATGAAGCTCGACTTCAACTCGACCTCCTTCTCGCACCCCAAGTCGGGCGATTTGTCGCTCTCGAATCCCGACCCCGAGATTCGCAATTTCTGGATTGAGCATACGAAGCGTTGCCGTGCCGTTGCCGAGGCAATGGGTGTGGCACAGGGCGACCCCTGTATCATGAACGTATGGGTACACGACGGTTCGAAGGATTTGACCGTGAATCGTATGTACTACCGTGAGCTGTTGAAGGATTCGCTGGACCAGATTTTCGCTACCGAGTATAAGAACATGAAGGACTGCATCGAGTCGAAGGTATTCGGTATCGGTCTGGAGAGCTACACGGTTGGTTCGAACGACTTCTACATCGGCTATGGTGCTTCGCGCGGCAAGATGGTAACCCTCGATACGGGTCACTTCCACCCGACGGAGAGCATCGGTGATAAGATTTCGTCGCTCTTGCTCTACACGCCCGAGGTGATGTTGCACGTTTCGCGTCCCGTGCGCTGGGATTCGGACCACGTAACGATTATCAACGACGAGACCCTCGAGCTGTGCAAGGAGATTACCCGTTGCAACGCCCTGGATAAGGTACACATCGGTTTGGACTACTTCGATGCTTCGATTAACCGCATCGGTGCCTACGTGATTGGTTCGCGTGCTACGCAGAAGTGTATGTTGCAGGCCCTCTTGGAGCCGATTGAGACGTTGCGTGCGTATGAGCTGTCGGGCAAGGGCTTCGAGCGTCTGGCTCTGTTGGAGGAGTGCAAGTCGCTGCCTTGGAACGCTGTATGGGATATGTTCTGCTTGAAGAACGACGTACCCGTGGGCGAGGAGTTTATTGCCGACGTACAGAAGTACGAGCAGGAGGTAACCTCGAAGCGTAACTAATCGAACGAATTAACCTACTAACGAACTTTAAGTATGTATCGTATTGTATTGAACGAGACCTCGTACTATGGTGCAGGTTGCCGCTCGGTGATTGCCGACGAGATTAAGAAGCGTGGCTACAAGAAGGCGATGCTTATCACGGATAAGGACCTCGTGAAGTTTGGCGTAGCTGCCAAGGTCGAGGAGGTGCTGAAGGGTGCCGATATTCCCTATGAGGTATTCTCGGATATTAAGCCCAACCCGACGATTAAGAATGTGCTGGATGCGCTGGCCGCTTTCCAGGCTTCGGGTGCAGAGTGCATCGTTGCTTTGGGTGGTGGTTCGTCGATTGATACGGCCAAGGCTGTGGGTGTGATTAACAACAACCCCGAGTTTATCGATGTTCGTTCGTTGGAGGGTGTTGCTCCGACGAAGAATCGTGCCGTTCCTACGTTTGCGCTGCCGACGACGGCCGGTACGGCTGCCGAGGTGACGATTAACTACGTGATTACGGACGAGGAGAACAAGAAGAAGATGGTTTGCGTGGACCCGAACGATATTCCGATGTGTTCGGTTATCGACTGCGAGCTGATGATGTCGATGCCGAAGGGCCTGACCGCTTCGACCGGTATGGATGCCCTGACGCACGCCATCGAGAGCTACATTACGCCCGGTGCCTGGACCATGAGCGATATGTTCGAGGAGAAGGCTATCGAGCTGATTCACCAGCACCTCTACAATGCCGTGCAGAACGGTCAGGATGTGGTTGCTCGTGAGGGCATGGCCAACGCGCAGTATATTGCCGGTATGGGCTTCTCGAATGTGGGCTTGGGTATCGTACACTCGATGGCTCACCCGCTGGGTGCCTTCTACGATACGCCGCACGGTGTGGCTAACGCCCTGCTGTTGCCCTACGTGATGGAGTACAACGCCGAGTCGCCCGCCAAGCCGAAGTATCTCGGCATTGCCAAGGCAATGGGTGTTGATACGACCGGTATGTCGGAGGATGAGGGTGTAAAGGCCGCTATCGAGGCCGTGAAGGCTCTCTCGATTAGCATCAATATTCCGCAGCGTCTGTCGGAGATTGGTGTGAAGAAAGAGGATTTGCACGACCTGGCTGTGGCCGCCTTCAACGATGTCTGCACGGGTGGTAACCCGCGTCCGACGTCGGTCGAGGAGATTGAGGCCCTCTATAACATCGCCTACTAAAAAACGGAACGATGGAGATTCTGATTGGTCTTCTCATTATTGCCATTGGTAGCTTCTGCCAGTCCAGCTCGTATGTGCCTATCAACAAGGTGCGCGAGTGGTCGTGGGAGAGCTTCTGGCTGACGCAGGGCATCTTCGCCTGGTTGGTTTTCCCCTTCCTGGGTGCCTTGTTGGCCGTCCCCGAGGGACATACGTTGGGTGAGCTGTTCCGCTCGGCCGACTCGTTCCGCGTGGCTATGACCGTTCTCTTCGGTGTGCTGTGGGGCGTGGGTGGCCTTACCTTCGGCCTCTCGATGCGCTACCTCGGTGTGGCTCTCGGCCAGTCGATTTCGCTGGGTACGTGTGCCGGTCTGGGTACGATTCTCGGCCCCGTGCTGCTCGATATCTTCTTCCCCGAGCTGAATGCCTTGCAGTCGCTTACGGCTGCCGTGATTATCGGTGTGGTTGTGACGTTGCTCGGTATTGCCATTATCGGTGTGGCCGGTTCGATGAAGGCCGCCTCGCTGTCGGAGGAGGAGAAACAGGCCGCCGTGAAGGACTTCAACTTCCCGAAGGGTATCATGATTGCCCTCCTGGCCGGTTTTATGAGCGGCTGCTTCAACGTGGGTCTGGAGTTCGGTAAGGAGATTAACTTTGGTGAATTGACCGACCCGATGTTCCGCACGCTGCCCGCTACGTTGCTCATTACCCTTGGCGGTTTCTGCACCAATGCGGTTTACTGCTTGTGGCAGAACTGGAAGAACAAGACCTTCTCGGATTACGGCAAGAAGGAGCTGTGGGTGAACAACATCCTCTTCTGCGCCTTGGCCGGTGGTCTGTGGTACTCGCAGTTCTTCGGACTCTCGCTCGGTCGCAGTTTCTTCGAGCCGGGTGGTGTGATGGACACGTTGTCGTTCTGTATTCTGATGGCACTCAATGTCACCTTCTCGAACGTATGGGGCATCGTGCTGAAGGAGTGGAAAGGTTGTTCGAAAAAGACCATTACGGTGCTGGTGATTGGCATCGTGGTGCTGATTGCTTCGACCTTTATCCCCGAATTGTTAAAGTAATATCTAATTGGTAAAAGAAGATGAAAAGTATTTTGGAGAATCGTCCCGCGCTGAAAGCCGAGATTGAGAAGGTGGCCGAAGTGGCCGGTTATCTCTGGCAGAAGGGTTGGGCCGAGCGTAACGGTGGTAATATTACGGTCAATGTGACGGAGTATGTCGATGACGAGATTCGTCAGATGCCCGCCATTTCGGAGGCCTATCCGATTGGTACGACCGTTCCCGCACTGAAGGGTTGCTACTTCTATTGCAAGGGTACGAACCGTCGTATGCGCGACCTGGCTCGTTGGCCGATGGAGAACGGTTCGATTGTTCGCATTTTGGACGACTGCGCTTCGTATGTCATTATTGCCGACAATCCGGTGAAGCCGACGTCGGAGATTGCTGCCCACCTCTCGATGCACAACCAGATGGTCGAGAAGGGCAAGGGCTACAAGGCCGCCGTGCATACCCACCCGATTGATTTGGTGGCTATGACCCACAACCCGAAGTTCCTTGAGAAGGACGTCTTGACGAACCTCTTGTGGAGCATGATTCCCGAGACGCGCGCCTTCTGCCCGAAGGGCCTGGGTATTGTCCCCTACAAGATGCCCTCGTCGGTTGAGCTGGCCGATGCCACGATTGAGCAGTTGGAGGAGTACGACGTAGTGATGTGGGAGAAGCACGGTGTTTGCGCCGTGGGTCCCGATATCATGGAGGCCTTCGACCAGGTGGATGTACTCTCGAAGGCTGCCCAGATTTACCTTACGGCCAAGTCGATGGGCTTCGAGCCGACGGGTACGACCCAGGAGCAGATGTTGGAGTTGCAGCGAGCCTTCAACCTCTAACAGCACGCAATGTTTTTTCGAAGGATGTTCCCCCGAGCGGGGAGCATCCTTTTTTTTGCGGTGCAGTGTCCGATTTGTGCAAAAGTGGTTGAAAAAATCACCATTCAACCGTTACAAGGAGGTCGAAAATTCGTATCTTTGTGGCTTAAAAGGATGTTTCGTATGAGAAAAGGTTTCGATAACGACAAGTATCTGAAGATTCAGTCCGAGCAGATTAAAAAGCGCATCGGTGAATTTGGTGATAAACTCTATTTGGAGTTTGGCGGAAAACTCTTCGACGACTACCACGCCAGCCGTGTGTTGCCCGGCTTCCTGCCCGATAGTAAGCTCCAGATGTTGTTGCAACTACGTGACTATGCCGAGATTGTGTTGGTCATCAGTGCCATCGACATCGAGAAGAATAAGATGCGCAGCGACCTCGGCATCACCTACGACGAGGATGTGTTGCGCCTTCGTGGTGAGTTTGAGAGTGCCGGTCTCTATGCCGGTGGGGTGGTGATAACCCACTACAACGGTCAGTCGAGTGCCGATGCCTATCGCAAACGTCTGGAGCGTCTCGGCATCAAGGTCTATTACCATTATACGATTGAGGGCTATCCCCACAATGTGGCTCTGATTGATTCGGAGGAGGGTTTCGGTCGCAACGATTATGTCGAGACGGAGCGTCCGCTGGTGATTGTGACGGCCCCCGGCCCCGGTAGTGGCAAGATGGCGGTCTGCCTCAGCCAGCTCTATCAGGAGAATCGTCGCGGCATCAAAGCCGGCTATGCCAAGTTCGAGACCTTCCCCGTGTGGAATCTGCCGCTCAAACACCCCGTGAATATCGCCTATGAGGCTGCAACGGCCGATTTGAACGACGTCAATATGATTGACCCGCTCCACCTGGAGAATTACGGCGAGGTAGCCGTGACCTACAACCGCGATTTGGAGATTTTCCCCGTGCTGAATGCCATTTTCGAGGGCATCTATGGCGAAAGTCCCTATAAGTCGCCGACGGATATGGGTGTCAATATGATTGGCTATTGCATGAGCGATGAAGATGTATGTTGCAATGCGGCCCGTGAGGAGATTATCCGTCGCTACTACTACGCGCTCTGCAAGTTGGCCGAGAAGGGCGACAATGAGCATGAGGTGAATAAGATTGCCCTGATTATGAAGCAGGCAAAGCTGACTACCGAGTACCGTCGTCCGACGGTGGCTGCACATGAGCGTCGAGAGCTGTGTGGCGGTGGCGCGACGGCTGCCATTGAGTTGTTGGACGGTACGATTATCACCGCGCGCACCAGTTCGCTCTTGGGGTCGAGTGCCGCTTTGTTGCTCAACGCTACGAAGTATCTGGCCGGTATCCCGCATGATAAGAAACTCATTGCCGAGGATTTGATTGCTCCGATTCAGAAGACCAAGGTAGAGTATCTGCACGGCCATAATCCCCGCCTGCATACGGACGAGGTGCTGGTGGCCTTGTCGCTCTTGAGCAACCACGATCCCGATTGCCGTAAAGCCCTCGACCAACTGCCCAAGTTGAGAGGATGCCAGGTTCACTCAACGGTGATGTTGAGCGAGGTGGACCGCAAGATTTTCCACAAGCTCGGCATTGAGCTGACGTGCGACCCGCGCACCGAGTAGGGTAGATTGCCCATGATAAGAAAACCACGCTTTTTTGGCGTGGTTTTTTTGTGGTGTGGAAAGAGGCTTAAGGGAACTTAAAATTGCTAAAGTTGCTTAAAGATACTTAAGGGGGCTTAAGGTGACTTAAAGTGACTTAAAGTGACTTAAAGGATTACGTTAAGAGAACCTTGCCCTTAAGCACCCTTAAGCCCCTTTAAGGCACCTTATACCACCTCCAGCCGCATTCCTGGCGGTGCGTAGGGGACTCGAAGCGAAGCTCGCGCGGATACAAAGCGCAGCCCATATAGGGCGAGCAATAAACACCATTATCCGCGCAACCCCATTATAGTGAGAGTGACCTACGCCCGAGGGGGTGGATGTTTGCATGACCTGCCAAGGGCAGTGCGGATAGATGTGGTGTTCGCTTGGGCTTGCACGAAGGCGAATAGCCACATCTATCCGCATCGCGCTGTAAGCGCGTCATGCAAACCTACGTAGCCATACAACGACAAAAAAAGGATGACCTTTCGATCATCCTTCTCTGGCGGTGCGTAGGGGACTCGAACCCCTGACCCCGTGCGTGACAGGCACGTATTCTAACCAGCTGAACTAACGCACCAGATTTAGAACCTTGCAACTCGGATTAGCGTTCTTTCGTTCGCCCTCGTTGTTCCCTCATTGCGATTGCAAAGGTAGTACAAAAAATTGAATCTGCAAGCGTTTTACAAACTTTTTTTTCATTTTTTGAAGAAAGAAAATTGCACACTTCCGTAACTCCTTAATTGCCAAAAGAGAGGGTGGTCGGAAAAATTTTTCTCCTTTGAGTGTTCAAAGATGAAAATTCCCCCCTCTTTCAAGATTTCGCCCTCCAGGACAAGCGGAATAATCTCCTCGCTATGCTCCAAATCGTAGGGCGCATCCGAAAAAACAAGGTCAAATTGCTTCGGGCAGCTCTTCAAATAGAGAAAAGCATTCGCCTTGACGGGGTAGAGCGTGCGGAGACCCAACTCGCGTGCCGTTTGGCGGATGAAGTTGTGGTGTACGGCATTTATCTCGACCGAGGTCACCGACTTCGCTCCACGCGAGCAGAACTCATAGCTGATGGAGCCGGTACCTGCGAAGAGGTCCAGCACGTCGCACTCCTCGATATCGACGAGGTTTTGCAGCACGTTGAAGAGGTTCTCCTTGGCAAAGTCGGTCGTAGGACGCGCTCGGAGATTCTTGGGCGGGTTGATGGCGCGCCCTTTGAGTGTTCCGCTGATTATTCGCATTGCAGTCGTTTGAAGAGGTTCTTGTAGTGTCGCAACAGTTGCTTGTTCTTGCTGCGCAGATTCAGGCGCACGGTGTAACGCTTCGGGTCGCAGGCCTCGATAAGGCGAGAAAGGAGGTATTCACGGTCTGCCTCGTTTTCGATGGCTACCACCTCGGCGGCCTGGAGCTTCGGGTCATATACCTTTATATATATAAGGTCCTCCGTGTCGCAAATCCAAACCGTAGGTTCGATATTACCCACGGGGTGGAGCAGCGGGGTGGTGTAGCGCACCTCATCGCCAAAGGCGGCCGAAAGAGCCTCCTGCTCGGCCGATGTGAGGGCTACAAGAGCCATCATGCCTTTATCGGTGCGAATCGGTAACACCTGGTCGTCGGCCTCGATGGGCATACCGGAGGCTGCAAAGGCACTCTTCGCACCCTCGGCAGCATAGAATTGTTCCGGAACGAGCAGCGTGCGGCTCGTGAGCAACTCCACCTCGTCAACCTTCTGCGTAGGTGTGGCCACCGAAAAAGAGTGTCCACCCGTCAATCGGATGGACACCTTGTTTGTTGTATTGGAACTTCCGTTCATTAGTCCTCCCAGTTACCGGCCTCGTTGTTACCGGCATCCATCGAACCGAACTTGATACCGGGGTAGCGGTTGAAGTTGTTCACGTCGTCGTCAATCTTGTTGATGATTTCCTGACGATAGGTTACCGTATCAAGGAACATGATGTAGGGAGCGCGGCACTCAACAACGGGAATCACAATCTTCGACTCGGTCGTAATCTGACCGGCCTCGAGAATGAACTGTGCCTGGTTGTTGGTCGTGGGGATATAGCGCATATTCATGATATCCTCCTTCGAAAGCTTCTTGGGCGAGAAGATGGTATCAATAACGGCTACCGTGAACTTCTCTACGTTCTTCTTACCCTGCTTCTTCAGCATAGCCAGACCTACCGAGTCGTCCTCGTCAACGAGCTTGCGCTCCATCTCGAGCGTCTCGTTCAGGATGAAGTTTGCCAGCGTATCCCAGTCGGCGGTGAACTTCTGGTACTTCGACTTGTAAGCGCGCTCGGCAGTACGAATGTCCTTGATGCGCTCGATTACCTGTGCGCTCTTCGACTTCAGGTCGTTCTCGAAGCGGATGGGCGTCGAGATTTGCTTGTAAATCACATAGACAAATGCTACGATGACCACAGCAAGAAGAATTTGTGCGATTTTTTTCATTTTTATTTAGGTTTTGTTTATTAATTTTGTCTTGTTAAACGCGCACTCTATGGAAAGTACTCGTATTGCGATTCAAATTTACACTAAAATTTGTTTCGAAACAACCTTTGGGCAAAAAAAAATCATCGAAAAGCTGTCGGAATACCTCGTTTCCGATGATTTTTCCCGAATTTTTGTCCTAAACGGCTATGCGGGTACCGGAAAAACCACCTTAATTGCCGCTACGGTGGCCGCTTTGAAGGAGGTCGGCATCAAAACCGTGCTGCTTGCTCCGACGGGTCGTGCGGCCAAAGTGTTGGCCCGCTATTCGGGCGAAAAGGCCTTGACCGTGCATAAGCGAATTTACCGCGAGCGGACCAATGCCGACTATGAGTCGAAATTTACACTTGACCTGAATCGCGAGCAGAACACGGTCTTTATCGTCGATGAGGCTTCGATGCTCTCGGATGCTTCGTTCGATACCACCTTCGGCAGTGGTTCGCTCCTGGCCGATTTGGTGCGCTACGTGCGAAGCGGAAAGAATTGCCGCCTGATTTTGGTGGGCGACAGTGCGCAGCTTCCGCCCGTGGGGTACGACTTCAGTCCGGCCCTCGACCCCGAAACCTTGAGCCGCTTTGGCGATGTGGAGTACTGCACGCTGGACGAGGTGGCGCGCCAGCAGAGCGAGTCGGGCATCCTGTTCAATGCGACGATGGTGCGCTGTATGTTGGAGCAGGGGATTATCGATGTGCCGCTCTTCGAGATGGATTTTCCCGACATCGAGGCGGTGAGCGGGGGTGATTTTCTGGAGCTGTTGAGCGATGCCTATGCCAAATACGGGCGCGACGAGGTGATTGTGATTACCCGCTCGAACAAACGCGCCAACCGCTACAACGAGGGAATTCGTCGCCATGTACTTTCGGCCGAGGAGGAGATTGAGAGCGGCGATATGCTGATGGTCGTGAAGAACAACTATTATTATACGGAGCGCACCGAGGGATGCCCGATGCACTTTGTGGCCAATGGCGATATCGCCCGCCTGAAGCGGCTGCGCCGTTTCGAGGATTTCTACGGCTTCCGCTTTGCCAATGCCGTGCTGGAGTTTCCCGACTACGACGATACGCAGCTCGAATGTAAAATCCTGCTCGATACGATTGCTTCGGAGTCGCCTTCTCTTACGCGAGAGGAGCAGAACCGGCTCTTCTACGAGGTGGAGAAGGATTATCTGGACGTGAAGAGTAAGCTTAAACGCTTCAAGGAGATTCGCGAAAATCCCCATTTCAACGCCTTGCAGGTCAAATTTTCCTATGCCGTGACGTGCCACAAGGCGCAGGGCGGTCAGTGGCGGGCCGTCTTTATCGACCGTTTCCTTTTTGGCGACGAACCGCTGAATACGGACCTGATGCGTTGGCTCTATACGGCCCTTACGCGCGCGACCGATAAATTATATTTGGTCAATTTCGACGAACGCTTCTTCGGGGGCGAATTGAAATAATCCTGCACGATGAAACCCGCCTTGCCACCCGTTGAACACCATCCTTTGACGCCCTTTCTGCCCGAGGGGGCGCGCCTGTTGATGCTCGGCAGTTTCCCGCCCAAGCGCGAGCGTTGGTCGATGGATTTTTTCTACCCGAATTGGATCAACGATATGTGGCGCATCGTGGGTCTGCTCTTTTTCGATGACCGTCACCACTTCGAAATAAAAACCGAAAAGCGATTTGATAAAGAACGCATTGTGGAGTTTTGCTCAACCTTTGGTTTAGCTCTTTTCGATGCCGCTTCGGCCGTTCGTCGCCTGCAGGATAACGCCTCGGATAAGTTCTTGGAGGTGGTCACGCAGACCGATATTCGTGGCCTCCTGAATCGTTGTCCGACCCTTCGGGCGATCGTCACCACGGGCGAAAAGGCAACCGACCAGGTGGTCGAACAATTCGCTTGCGAAAAACCGAAGGTGGGCGCGTGTGTCGAGATTCAACACGCGGGGCGCACATTGCACTTTTGGCGGATGCCCTCCTCCTCGCGTGCCTACCCCTTATCGCTCGAAAAGAAGGCAGAATTTTATCGAAAACTCTTTCGCGCGTGCGAGATTCTCGGATAAATAATGTATCTTTGCTTACTTATTAAGAAAAGCAAAACCCGAAACTGTGAACGAAACGAAAGCCGATAAAGCCAAGCCCGCCAAGCGTGTGAAGACCCCGTTGATGGATCAATATTATGCCGCCAAGGCGGCCTATCCCGATGCCATCATGCTCTTCCGCGTGGGCGACTTCTACGAAACCTTTGGCGAGGATGCCATCAAGACGAGCGGTATTCTCGGCATCACCCTCACACGTCGCGCCAACGGCACGGCCTCTCATGTCGAGCTGGCCGGATTTCCGTATCATGCCATTGATACCTACCTGCCGAAACTTGTGCGGGCAGGCGAGCGTGTGGCTATCTGCGAGCAGTTGGAGGACCCGAAGCTGGTCAAAGGCCTCGTGAAGCGTGGCGTCACGGAGCTGATTACCCCGGGCGTGGTGTTGCAGGATAACATCCTCTCGAATAAGGAGAATACCTTCCTCGCCTCGGTCTATTTCGGCAAGCAGCTCACGGGCGTTGCGTTCCTCGATATCTCGACGGGCGAATTTTACGTAGCCGAGGGTTCGGATGCCTATGTCGATAAGCTGCTCTCGAACCTGCAGCCCAAAGAGGTGGTCTATCAGCGCGCCGCGGAGGATCGTTTCAAATCCTCGTTCGGGACGCAATTCTACACCTACCGCCTCGACGAATGGGTTTTCTCGGAGGATGTCTGCCGCGAGAAACTCTGCCGTCAATTTGGGACGAAAAGCCTCAAAGGATTTGGCGTGGACCACTTTACGGCCGGTCTGTCGGCTGCCGGGTCGATTCTGCACTACCTGGAGATGACCGAACACCGCCAAACCGACCACCTGCGCTCCATCTCGCGCCTGGATTCGGAGGATGCAGTCTGGATTGATAAATTTTCGATTGCCAACCTCGAACTCTTCTCCTCGAACGGTGGCGCACGTCGCACCTCATTTGCCGATGTGATTGACCGCACGCTGACCCCGATGGGTGGTCGCTTGCTGAAACGATGGATTGCCATGCCACTGCGCAAGGTGGAGCAAATCGAGGCGCGACACGATGTGGTGGGAACCTTTTGCAAGGAGCCGGAGTTGCACGAGGCCGTCATGGAGCAGATTGCCCGCGTGGGTGACCTGGAGCGTATCGCTTCGCGTGTTGCGGCTGCCCGTGTCCTTCCGCGTGAATTGTTGCAATTAAAACAGTCGCTCACGGCTGTCGAAATGCTCAAAGCGTTGCTCGACTCGACCGACCATGCCTCGCTACATCGCCTTTCGGGGGCCATCGATGTGATGGAGGAGGTTCGCACGCAAATCGAGCAGACGATTTATCCCGACCCCGAAACCAACCAGATTCAGAAGGGCGGCATCATTGCCGATGGGGTGGATGCCGAGTTGGACGACCTGCGTCGCATCGCTTTGCACGGGAAGGATTACCTTCAGCAACTGCAACAGCGCGAGCGCGAGGCGACGGGTATTTCGTCGCTCAAATTGGGCTACAACAATGTCTTCGGTTACTACATCGAGGTCAGCAATACGCATAAAGACAAAGTCCCCGAGGAGTGGATTCGTAAGCAGACCCTCACGAATGCCGAGCGTTACATCACCGAGGAGCTGAAGGAGTATGAGGAGAAGATTCTCGGTGCCGAGGGGCGTATGATTGAAATCGAACAGCGCATCTACGGTGCGCTTATCGGCTCGATTGCCTCTTCGTTGCAACCCCTGTTGCGCAATGCCGCTTTGGTGGCCCGCATCGACTGCCTGCAATCCTTCGCTACGTTGGCACGCCAGCGTCGCTATGTGCGCCCGACGCTCGATGATGGTTCGCGCATCGAAATCAAGCAGGGTCGCCATCCGGTGTTGGAAACCTTGATGCCCGTAGGGGAGGAGTATATCCCGAACGATATCATGCTCGATGATGATAATCAGCAAATTATCATGATTACAGGTCCCAATATGTCGGGTAAGTCGGCCCTGTTGCGCCAGACGGCACTCATTGTGCTGATGGCCCAGATGGGTTCGTTTGTACCCGCCAAAGCGGCCCATATCGGCGTGGTGGATAAGATTTTTACCCGCGTGGGTGCTTCGGACAATATCTCGCAAGGCGAATCAACCTTTATGGTCGAGATGCTGGAGTCGGCCGGTATCCTGAACAACATCTCCGACCGCTCGTTGGTGTTGTTGGATGAGATTGGTCGCGGTACGAGTACCTACGATGGCATCTCGATTGCGTGGGCGATGGTGGAGTACCTGCATAACCATCCCACGGCTCGCGCCAAGACGCTCTTTGCCACGCACTACCACGAGTTGAACGAGATGACCAATATGTGTCCCCGCGTGAAGAATTACCACGTCTCGGTGCGCGAGGTGAATGGTACGATTGTCTTCCTGCGCAAGCTCGAGAAGGGTGGCACGGAACACTCGTTCGGTATCCATGTGGCTCGCCTGGCGGGTATGCCAGCCTCGATAGTAAAACGCGCCGAGGATATCCTGCAAAACCTCGAAACGGTCTATGGCAAGAATGAGATTGTCCCCTCGAAGAGCCTCAAGGAGCGCAATAAGCGTGCTTCGCAGGCGGTGCGCCAGGCTGCCGAGCTACCCGAACCGCAGTCGATGCAACTCTCGATGTTCCAGCTCGACGACCCCGTGTTGGTGAAGATTCGCGACCAAATCAAAGGGCTTGATATCAATGCATTGACCCCGCTCGAAGCACTTAATAAACTGAACGAAATTAAAAAAATTACCGGAATATAAAATTAAGGCCGCCCTTCGGGGACGGCTTTTTTTGTATATAATTAACGATAAACGATAAATAATTAACGAAAAAAGTTTGGAAGTTCGAAGTTTATAATTATTTTTGCATAACGATAAACGATAAATATTTAATGATAAAATATCGCAAACCATTAAAACCGTTATGCTATGAAAATTTCGAAATCCACGCAGCGACGTGTCATCGCACTCTTTGTTTTGGTCAGTTTGATGTTTCTGCCCAATTTGATACTCTCGGTTGTGCATGTCGTTCTCGATAAGGATTGGCGCACGACTAACAATGTTACTTTTATTGGTACGGTGGACGTTACGCGACCGAGCTATATGCTTGATGAGGGTAAACAGAACAGCTACGCCCCGATTGTTGTCCGTCCTGCAACTGCTGATGAGCCGGCCATTATGGTCGAGCCGTCGGAATACGTTGTGTACGCCACGGAAGGTGAATATAAAATCGACACGGTGGCTAACCGTGTGCGTATGGTGATGTTGAGTATCTCGATGGTTGTGATTTTTGCCTTGACTATACTGCTCTTAACGATTATCTATCAGGCGATAAAGGGCTTTCAAACTGGTGAGTTTTTCACGCGTAAGTCGGTTGTTATGGTGCGTGTGATGGCTGCACTCTATTTTGTAGGCAGTCTGGTTTGGTCGAATTTTGGCGCATTAGAGGCTCGTGTCGCATCGGAATTTTGCGGTACATTATGTCCCGAAAGTTTGGGTGAAGCATTCGTGCTGAATACCAATTCGATACTGATTCCGATTGTGATGTTGGTTATCGCCGAGTTGATGCATATCGCCCATATGCTGAATGAAGAGGAGAGTGCAACCCTGTAAATGAATGTAGAACTATGATTATAACTAATTTAGATGTAATACTTGCACGGCGCAAGATGTCGTTGCAGGAGCTTTCCGAGCGTATTGGTATTTCGGTTGTGAACCTCTCGAAACTTAAAACGGGCAAGGTGCGCGCAATCCGATTTTCAACCCTCGATGCGATTTGTCGAACGCTCGATTGTCAGACGGGGGATATCCTCGAATTTCGTCCCGACCAACCCGAACCAGATGCTGAATGTTGATTTACCACAAACCAAAAAGGCCGCCCTGTTAAGGACGGCCTTTTATTTTGCTTTTGAACGAGATTTACTCCTTAATGATTGAGCGGATGTTCTCGATAAGCATTGCTACGGCAACCGAGTTGAAGCCACCTTCGGGGATGATTACGTCGGCATATTTTTTCGAAGGCTCGACAAACTCTTCGTGCATCGGCTTGACGGTTGTGGTGTATTGTCCGATGACCGATTCCATTGAGCGGCCACGCTCTTTTACATCGCGCAAAATTCTGCGAGCCAGGCGGATATCGGCGTCTGTATCAACAAATACTTTAATATCCATCAACTCACGAAGCTCCTTGTTTTCGAAAATCAGGATGCCATCGACGATAATCACCTTCGAGGGTTTCACGCTCACCTTTTCCTCCGTGCGGTTGTGTTCCACGAACGAATAGACCGGATGCTCGATGGCTACGTTGGCCTTCAGGGCTTTGATATGCTCGACCATCATGTCGGTATCGAAGGCGGCAGGGTGGTCGTAGTTGAGTTTTGTGCGCTCCTCGTAGGTCAGTTCGGGATGCGCCTTGTAATAATAGTCGTGGCAAAGCGTCACGACATCAGCCCCGGCAAAGGCTTCCCGCAGACGCTTGACGAGGGTCGATTTGCCGGAACCCGTACCACCGGCAACTCCGATAACGGTTACTTTCATCGTTTTAGGTCGTTTGAACGGTTAAAGAAAAAGAGGTGCGCTCAACTTTCCGATGGCCGAGCAGCACCCCTTTGAATCACTATTAGCGATGAATTCGATTGACGCGAGCTATTTTTAGGCCCCCGCAGTCGAGAAATACGGAGCATACTGACGTATGTGAGTAATTTCTCGGCAAGGGAAACGCCAAAAGAGCCGTGTCAATCAATTCATTATGCGTCGATGTTAGCGTAATGTGCATTCTGCTCAATAAACTCACGGCGAGGCGGCACCTCGTCACCCATGAGCATCGAGAAGATGCGGTCGGCCTCGGCTGCGTTTTCGATGTTCACCTGACGCAGGGTGCGCGTCTCGGGGTTCATTGTCGTCTCCCACAGCTGCTCGGCGTTCATCTCACCAAGACCTTTGTATCGCTGCACATGTGCGCCCTTGCCGAACTCGGCCGTAGCCTCATCACGCTGCTGGTCATCCCAGCAATAACGCTGCTGCTTGCCCTTCTTCACGAGGTAGAGGGGCGGGGTAGCGATGTAGATGTGGCCGTTCTCGATCAGTTCCTTCATCTTGCGGAAGAAGAAGGTGAGCATCAGCGTGGCGATGTGCGAACCATCGACATCGGCATCGGTCATGATGATAATCTTATCGTAACGAAGACCCTCGAGGTTCAACGCCTTCGAATCCTCCTCGGTGCCAATCTTCACACCCAGGGCGATGAACATATTCTTAATCTCCTCGTTCTCCCACATACGATGCTCCTGCGCCTTCTCGATGTTGAGAATCTTACCGCGCAAAGGCATGATGGCCTGGAAGTTGCGGTCACGACCCGTCTTGGCCGTACCACCTGCCGAGTCACCCTCGACGAAGAAAATCTCGGCTTGCGAGCGGTCGCGGCTCGTGCAGTCGGCCAGCTTACCCGGCAGACCGGCACCCGAAAGCACCGTCTTGCGCTGTACCATTTCGCGGGCGTGGCGGGCGGCATGACGAGCCGTGGCGGCCAAAATCACCTTCTGTACAATAGCGCGAGCATCCTTCGGATTCTCCTCCAGATAGAGCGAGAGTGCCTGGCTCATTGCCTGGTCCACAGCGGCCGAAACCTCGTCGTTGCCGAGCTTGGTTTTGGTCTGACCCTCAAACTGCGGCTCGGCCACCTTGACCGAAACGACAGCCGTCAGACCCTCGCGGAAGTCGTCACCGCTAATCTCGAACTTGAGTTTCGAGAGCATACCCGAATCGTCGGCATACTTCTTCAGCGTGCGCGTCAGGGCGCGACGGAAACCCGTGAGGTGCGTACCGCCCTCAATCGTGTTGATGTTGTTTACATAGGAATGTACATTCTCCGAGAAGGAGTCGTTGTACTGCATGGCCACCTCGACTGGGACACCCTTCGACTCGGTGTCGAGGTAGATAATCTCGTCGATAATCTTCTGACCGCGCGTCTGGTCCAGGTATTTGACAAACTCCTTCAGACCCTCCTCCGAATAGAAGTGGTCCTCGCGCAGTTTGCCGTCCTGGTCGGCACGCATATCGTAGAGATTCAGGTGAATACCCTTGTTCAGGAAGGCCAACTCGCGCAGACGCGATGCCAGAATGTCGTAGCTGTAGATGGTCGTGTGGGTGAAAATCTCCGGGTCGGGGTGGAACGTCACGGTCGTACCGCGGTCGTCACATTCGCCCAGCACCTCGACAGCCGTGATGGGCTTACCCTTGCTGTACGACTGACGGAAAATCTTACCCTCGCGGTGAATCTCGGCCACGAGCAGGGTTGAAAGTGCATTCACGCACGATACACCCACACCGTGCAGACCACCCGAAACCTTGTAGCTGCCTTTATCGAATTTACCACCGGCGTGCAGGACGGTCATCACGACCTCCAGAGCCGACTTTTTCTCCTTCTCGTGCATACCGGTCGGGATACCGCGGCCATTGTCGCTCACCGTAATCGAGTTATCTTCGCCGATGGTGACGTTAATCGTGTCGCAATAGCCGGCCAACGCCTCGTCAATCGAGTTGTCAACCACCTCATAAACCAAGTGGTGCAGACCCTTCTCGCCAATGTCACCGATGTACATTGCGGGGCGTTTACGCACTGCCTCCAGACCCTCCAGGACCTGGATGTTTGACGCGCCATATTCCTCTTCCTGACGCTTGATGTTTTCTTGTTCTGTACTCATTTGTAATGGGTTCATGTAGAATGTACAAATGTACGCATTTTTCCTCGATAATCCAAACGAAAAAGGGGCGGAAAATCGTACTTTTTCCACCCCGTGATTCACTTTCTTGCCTTTAGGCAAGGATTTGTTTCAAATCGACCTCGCTTGTCTTCCCTTTTTGGAATAAAATGGCGCGCGCCGGGTAGTTCTCGATGAGCGATGTGTTGTGCGTGGACATTACCACGGCACACCCGCGGTCGGTAATCTCGCGGAAGATTTGCATAATGCCGTCGGCCGTCAAAGGGTCCAAATTACCCGTCGGCTCATCGGCCAACAGCACCTCGGGGTCGTTCAGCAGGGCGCGTGCGATGACCAGACGTTGCTGTTCTCCTCCCGAGAGTTCGAAGGGCATCTTGTAGCTCTTCATCTCCAGATGCACCATCTTCAGTACCTTGTCAATCCGCTCGCGGATTTCCGACTCCTTTTTCCAGCCCGTAGCCTTCAGTACATAGTAGAGATTCATGAAGACGTTGCGGTCGTTCAACAGCTGGTAATCCTGGAAGACGATGCCGATTCTGCGACGCAGGTAGGGAATCTCTTTTCGCTTGAGTTTGCGGAGGTTAAAGCCGGCAATCATCCCCTCGCCCGTAAGCAGTGGCACCTCGGCATAGAGGGTCTTCAGCAGCGACGATTTGCCGCTTCCGACGCGCCCAATCAGATAGACAAACTCACCGCGACGCACGCTCAAATCGACCTCCGAGAGGACCATTTCGCCCTCCCTGAGAATCTGCTTCACGGATTGGTTCTCACCTCCGTGGTAAATCGAAACCTCCTTCAGTCGGATAACCTGCTTTTCGTCCATGGTTGTTGCTCGATATTTTTACAAAGATAGCTTTTTTTTGCCAATCACGGGAGCAATTCTATAAAAAAGTGTATCTTTGTAAAGGACTATATGACCTCACGCGTCGAAAAAAAAGAGAAACATGGAGAAAATCTATGCCGTGGTGGTTACCTTTAACCGCCTTGAATTGCTCAAAAAAAATATCGCTTGCCTGCGCCAAAATCGGCCCATCGAGCGCATCATCGTCATCAACAACGGTAGTACGGACGGCACCCGCGAGTGGCTTGCGGAACAGACTGATTTGTTGGCTATAACGCAAGAGAATGTCGGCGGTTCGGGCGGTTTCTATCGCGGTATGAAGGAGGCTGTGGCTTTGGGAGCCGACTGGGTGTGGTGCATGGACGACGACGTCTTCCCGCGTCCCGACTGCCTCACGCAGCTGTTGGCCCATGCTACGAACCCCGAGGTGGGCATCCTCGTTCCCCAGCGATTGATTGAAGGGGAGGTCTTTGCCACCGAATTCCGTGCCTTCAACATGACCAACCCCTTCACCTCGACCAATGTCGGAAAGCTGAAGAAGAACCTCCCGCAAGAGGCGACCTACATAGCCGGTGCCACCTTCGAAGGTCCCTTTATTCGTCGCACGCTGATTGATAAAATCGGCCTCCCGAATAAGGAGCTTTTCATCTTCTACGACGATACGGATTACTGCCTGCGCAGCCTGCTGGCCGGCTATAAAAACTGCTATGTGCCGGCGGCCAAGATGGATAAACATCGCTTCTTTGCCGATGATTCGTGGGGTGATAAACAGTTGAAAAAGAAGTGGAAACGACTCTATCAGATTCGCAACGCCACCTATCTAAACCACCACTACGGCAAGAATTGGGGCGTGCGCACCTTCCGCGGATTCCAGGTGATGGCCGGCTACGTGGTGATGGCCCTCTTTACGGCTCCCTTCTCGAAGGCGTGGCAGTGGCGCGATATTCCGCGTCTGTATCGTGCCTACCGCGATGGCGTGCGTGAGCGGCTGGGTAAGATTGATTGGTAGCGACGATTTTTTTCTTCCATACGGATGCGGGGCGAGTGCAACTTTTGCGTTCGCCTCGCTTTTTTGCCGGTGAATAAAATTTGTTTTCCACCGTTTTTGCACTATCTTTGCCCCTACGAAATCAGACAATCGGCAGATTGCTGCAACTCGGGGGTGCCCGGTTTTGACAGCAGGCTGAGGTTGATGGTAAGCACGTCGAGCGCTGTGTGGCGGCTCGTTAATCCCGATGCTCAAAAATTAGTTGGCAACAACAATTACGCACTCGCTGCCTAATTTCCAGGAAATTGAGGCTTAATCGCCGGGGCCAAGGCTGCCTTAGCGACGAGTATCCCGAGGGGCTGTTCCGCTCTTTAACGGCTCTTCATATGGGGTATCATTCATTTAGAGATAGTCAGACGGAGGGCTTCGGTCGTCGGGCGAAATTTTAGAAGCTGGGCCGCGTGTTTGGTTGTTGCCTACCGGATGCGCGGAGAAGGACTAAACGGTAACTAAACGTGTAGAAAGCCCTCGGGCTCCCTGTTTGGACGCGGGTTCGACTCCCGCCACCTCCACGGACATTAGAAAAAGCGTGCCTTGTTTAAGGCGCGCTTTTTCCGTCCGTGGAGGTGGCGGAGGGGCCGCCACTTATATTTACAATCCTCCCAAACCCTCCCTTTACGGCGATAAATCGCCGTGACTGCTTGCGCGCCTCGGCAAAGGTTGCAAGCGACCTCTGCACTCGGCTGTTGCAGCAGTTGATAAGGGAGGCTTACAATAGCAAGAAGATATTTGGCGCGCTTCCGTTGTTTGGTGGAGGTGACGGAGATTCCGCCACTTATATTTACAATCCTCCCAAACCCTCCCTTTACGGCGATAAATCGCCGTGACTGCTTGCGCGCCTCGGCAAAGGTTGCAAGCGACCTCTGCACTCGGCTGTTGCAGCAGTTGATAAGGAGGACTAACAATAGCAAGAAACAATGCGGCGCGCTTTTTCCGTCCGTGGAGGTGGCGGATTAGCCGTTTTAGATAAAAAATAGGAGGAGCTTGGTTGCAAGCTCCTCCTACTATATAATGCTTAACCGCTACTCTTTGTCAAGGTATTTAATCATTTGCATCATATTGTCAATGTAGGTGCGCACCGAAATGCAATCTACGGGATTCTCGGCTGTGTAGGGCGAAGTGTCGAACTCGTCACCTACATAGGTCGAAGTGTATTCGCGCGTAGTGCTGGGCGTGAAGTCGGTGCAGGGCTTGTAGGGGTTCGAGGTCTGGCGCAGCGGCGTCAGCCAATAGCCCTCCTCGGTCATCTCGCCAATGATTTTGCGGATGTTCTCCAACGACGGAGTTGCGGGTGCGCCCCAACCGCGGAAGCTGCCACGCGTGTAGTACTTCTTCAGGGGTACAAGGCCATTATTGAGGAAGGGCGAATCCTTCGCAAGCTCCTCCTTCGGAATCTTTTTCACCACCTCGTAAGCCTCGCGCAGTGCCTTCGGATTGACACTTGTGAATGAGCCGTAGTGCGCCAGCGTACCCTCGGGGTTGCCGTCGTAGAAGTAGCGGCCGTTATAGACATTCGAACCCTCGCGGTGAACAAATTGCGGTTCGCCCGTATCGGGGTGGATAAAGCGTGCAGCAATGAAGGAATCCGAATTGGGGTCGTTGCGACGACGTGCAGCCATACCGCCACGCTCAATCAGCTCCTCCGACAGCGGGAGGGTTTCGAGGTAGTCGATGGCGGCAGGGATGCCAATCAGGAAGCGCGAATCGGCCGTCAGCTTATAGTAGTTCATCAACAGATGAATCATGCCGCTCGTCGTGCTGGTGTTGATGGCACGAGGCTCATACGAACGGGCATGAGCAGGCTTGAGGTCCTCGACCGTATATTGGTCGGCCCAGCCGGCATAAGGCTCACCCTGTTGCAACGAGGGAATCAGGTACATGGCACGCAAAATCGGCTCTTTGAGGTTCTGCATACCGAGTGCCTGATAGCACTGCGTGAGGAAGTTGATGATGCCCGGAATAACATCGTCGTTGAGCGTAATGAACGACGAATAGTCGGCACGACCCTGGAACGGGTGGTCGTAGCGCAACGGATAACGCTGCGGCCAACCACCGATGGGGTATTGGCTCTCAAGCACGAAATTGATGACCTTCTCCAGCGCAGGGCGATAAATCGGGTCGTTCTTCTCGACATAGATACGCAGCAGGAAGGTGGCAGCCTCCATCGTGCCACCGTCGTCGTAAGTGGCATTGCCGTAGTAGTGCTGGAACTCCTCCAGACGCCATCCCGCCTTGCCGACGGTCGAGTACCACTCCTTGAGCGAGTTCTCGCCTGCAAAGTCAAAGACATAATTCCAACCGCCACACGGAAGCTGGCCCCAAATCAGCGCGTTGGCTACACGCTTGGCCTGGTCGTAATAGTACTCGTCGCCCGTGCAGTGGTAGGCATCGAGCAGCAGGTGCCCCACCGAAGGGGTGCCGGGAGGTTGAATCCAAACCATCGTGCGTTTAGCCTCCATCTCGCCCCATTGGCGCGAGAGGTCGGGCATATAATTCCAGACAAAGCCACCGTTGTAGCTGACCTTCTCCATCATAAATTCGGTAGCACGACGCATTGCATCGCGCACCTCGTCATCGGGGTTTTGCTTGGGTTTTGCCGAAGCAGTCGTAAGAAGCGCAACAGACAAACACAGCCCCCACATCGGTTTGAGTATCGAAACGGACATACGTTTTAATGATTTTAGGTTTGTGTAGTTGGTTTGTTAGGTAAAATTAGTAATAAATTCCGAATTATGCCACATTTTGCGCCATAAAGTTCGATTGAGTGATGTGAATCGACCAAAATTAGCGGTGAAAGACCATGAGATATTGCGCTTTCGGTCGAAAAAATCTATCTTTGCATAAAGAAACTTAAAAATTCACCGAAATATGACAAAAAAAATCCTGTTGCTCGGCTCGGGTGAGCTGGGAAAAGAGTTTGTAATCGCCGCGCAGCGTCTGGGTCAGACGGTCATCGCTTGCGATAAGTATGCCGGTGCGCCCGCCATGCAGGTCGCTGATGCATACGAAGTGTTCGATATGCTTGATGGCGAGGCCCTCGCGGCTGCCGTTGAGAAGCACAAGCCCGATTTGATTGTTCCCGAGATTGAGGCCATCCGCACGGAGCGTCTCTACGACTTCGAACAGCAGGGTATTCAGGTGGTGCCGAGCGCACGTGCCGTAAACTTCACGATGAACCGCAAGGCCATCCGCGACCTGGCAGCCGTGGAGCTGGGACTGAAGACGGCCAAATACTTCTATGCCAAGACCTTCGACGAGTTGAAAGAGGCGGCTTCGAAAATCGGTTTCCCGTGTGTCGTGAAGCCCCTGATGTCCTCGTCGGGCAAGGGCCAGTCGGTGGTTCGCTCGGAGGCGGATTTGGAACACGCCTGGACCTATGGTTGCGAGGGTTCGCGCGGTGATATCATGGAGCTGATTATTGAGGAGTTTATCGCCTTCGACAGCGAAATTACGCTCCTTACGGTGACGCAGCAGAACGGTCCTACGCTCTTCTGCCCGCCCATCGGTCACGTGCAGATTAGCGGTGACTACCGCGAGAGCTTCCAGATGGCCCCCATCTCGGAGGAGCATCTGAAGGAGGCACAGCGCATGGCGGCTGCCGTTACGGAGGCTCTGACCGGTGCCGGTATCTGGGGCGTGGAGTTCTTCTTAAGCAAGGAGAACGGTGTCTATTTCTCGGAGCTTTCGCCCCGTCCGCACGATACGGGCATGGTGACGTTGGCCGGCACGCAGAACCTGAGCGAGTTCGAGTTGCACGCTCGTGCCGTATTGGGCTTGCCGATTCCCGAAATCACTTTCGAGCGTATGGGTGCCTCGGCCGTTATTCTGGCCGATGAGGTTTCGGCTACGGCTCCCGAGTATGAGGGCATGGAGGAGGCTGTTCGGATGGATGCCCGCAACGATATCCGTATCTTCGGCAAGCCGTCGGCTCGCAAGAATCGTCGCATGGGCGTGGTAGTAGGCTATGCGCCTCACGGCTCGAACCTCGATGAGTTGCGCGACCGCGTGAAGGCCGCTTCCGCACAGGTCAAGGTGGTCTGCAAATAGGCTGTGTCGGATAAAAAAATAAGGAGAGCGAAACGGCTCTCCTTATTTTTTTGTGCTTGGTTGAACACTATTTGCCGAAGGCGGCCACTACGTTATCCGTGGCACGCTTAAGCAACTCCTCGGGGCAGCAGAGCGTAATACGGATATAACCGTTACCCTCCGAACCGAAGATGCCACCCGGCGTCAGGAATACATCGGTCTTCTCCATCACCTCGTCCGAGAACGAGAAGCTGTCGCCCTCGTAACCCTCCGGCAGCTCGGCCCAAATAAAGAGACCGGCCTGGTGCTTGCGATAACGGCAACCCAGCGCATCCAACAGCGCGTAGGCCTGACGCTCGCGGCCGTAGTAAATCTCGTTCAGCTCCTTGAACCACTCCTCGCCGAGTGCCAAAGCGGTATCGGCAGCAGCCTGAATGGGGTAGAACATACCCGAGTCCATGTTCGATTTGAAGGTCAGAATCGAGTCAATCCACTCCTTCTTGCCCACAACGACACCCACGCGCCAACCGGCCATCGAGTGACCCTTCGAGAGCGAGTTCATCTCAAGAGCCACCTCGCGTGCGCCCTCGACCTCCATAATCGAGATGGGTGCCTCGGCGTTGCGGATGAAGCTGTAGGGGTTGTCATGTACGATAAGGATGTTGTGCTGACGACCAAAGGCGATGATTTTTTCGAACAGCTCCATCGAGGGGGTCTGACCCGTCGGCATATTGGGGTAGTTTACGAGCATCATCTTCACACCCTCCAGACCGGCTTTCTCGATGGCCTCGAAGTCGGGGTAGAAGTTCGTCTCCTTGTTCAGTGCGTAGGTCACCATCTCGCCACCGGCCAAACGCACGGCAGCCGAGTAGGTGGGGTAGCCCGGGTTGGGAACCAGCACCTTGTCACCCTGATTGAGGAAAGTCATGCAGATATGCATGATGCCCTCTTTCGAGCCGATGAGTGGCAGCACCTCGGTCTGGTAATCCAGCTCCGTGCGATACCACTTCTTGTACCAATCGGCAAAGGCTTTGCGCAGAATCGGCTCACCCTTGTAGGACATATACTTATGCACATCGGGGCGCAACGACTCCTTCGCCAGGCGGTCGATAACCGACTGGTGGGGCGGCAGGTCGGGGCTGCCCATGGCCAACTTAATGATTTGACGGCCCGTCGAGGCCTCAATCTCGCCAATCTCGCGCAGACGACGCGAGAAATAGTACTCACCGATGCCGTCGAGGCGATGCGAACGGTCGATTTTCACAGCTTCTGCCATTATTGTTTGTGTATTAGAGTTTTCTTTTTGCAAATTTACACCTTTCTTTCACTTTTACAAAGCGAAGAGAATGAAAATCTGTGCGGTCAATACGCGCAGGAACATCACTACGGGATAGACCGTCGAGTAGGCCACGGCCGGCATATCGTTACCGGCAACTCCGTTGGCGTAGGCCAATGCCGGAGGGTCGGTCATTGCGCCCGAAAGCATACCGGTCAGCGTGTAGTAGTTCATCTTCAGCACCAGACGGGCAAAAAGACCCACAACCAACAGTGGCAACACGGTGATAATGGCACCGTAGCCAATCCAGCGGTAGCCACCATCGGCGATGGCCTCGACAAAGCCTTCACCCGCTCCAAGTCCTACGCAGGCCAGGAACAACGCGATACCCATCTCGCGCAACATAAGGTTGGCACTCATGGTGGTATAGGTGACCAGACCGAAATGGGTGCCGAAGCGACCGATAAGGATGGCCAAAATCAGCGGGCCACCGGCCAGACCGAGTTTGACGGGCTGCGGTACGTTCATCAGCGGAATCGAACCGAGCAAAACACCGAGGGCTATACCCACGAAAATCGTCACCAGGTTGGGGTGGTCGAGCTTCTTGAGCGAATTGCCCAGCACATCGGCCACTTTCGTTACCGACTTTTCGGGACCTACGACCATTACGCGGTCACCCACCTGAAGTTCCAAACCCTGGTAGGGGATAAGGTCCACACCGGCACGATTGACGCGCGTTAAGGTGATGCCGTATTTGGTTCTAAGGCGCAGGTCGGAGAACTTCTTGCCGTTGATTTGGGGTTTGGTGATGAGGATACGACGCGAAATGAAGGTGGCATTGGGGGTGTTGTGTCCCCACTCCTCGTCCGACATCTCGACCGTGTGGCCGAGGAAGGCGATGACCGCCTCCGAATCTTCGGGTTGGCAAATCAGGCGCAGTTTGTCGCCCATGTGGAGAACCGTCGCGCCATCGGCCATCGTCAACTCGCCCGAGGCGTGAGCCACACGCGAAATGACAAATTGGCGGTTAATCAAATCGCGGATATACTCCACCGAACGACCGTCGAGGAGTTGGTTCGTAAACTCGACCGAGAGCTTCTCGGCAAGTTTTTTCTCTTGCGAAAGTGCCTCCAGCCCCTCGTTCTCCTTCTTGAAATCAACACCGAGGATGAAACGCAAAGCGATGAGCGAAAGGATGATACCCACTACACCCAACGGATAGGCCACGGCATAACCGAGCGCGATGGTGGGGTCCTGAATACCCGTCGTATCGGCATAGGCGGCCTGGGCGGCACCCAGACCCGGCGTATTGGTCACGGCACCCGACAAAATACCGACCATCGTCGGAATCGGCACACCGGTTACCAGATGCAGCACACCGGCCGTCACGACACCCAACAGCACGATGCCCGTGGCGCAAGCAACAAGCTGCATACCTCCGTGTTTGAACGAGGAGAAGAAACTCGGACCCACCTGCAAACCAATCGAGAAGACGAAGAGAATCAAACCGAACTCCTGTGCGAAGTGGCGTATCTCGTCCGAAATGGACATTCCGAAATGGCTCATGGCGATACCTACGAAGAGAATCCAGGTGATGCCGAGCGAAATGCCGCGGAATTTGATTTTGCCGAGCGTGATACCCAGCGTGATAACAAGTGCGATGATAAGCACCGAATGGGCGATGCCCTGACCGAAAAAGAGGTTATACAACCACTCCATGACCTACCTTAACCTAAATTTGTTGAAATCGGAATTGCCCCCATTTGAAGGCGCACAAAGGTACAATTTCTTGCTCACTTTTGAAAACAAACCGACCAGAAAAAGACAATTTAATAGAGGTATTGTTCCATGAGCGGGCAGAGAAGGGCCGTAGCGACCCCCATCAGTGCCATGGCAAGGCCGCTCATGGCTCCTTCGATGACGCCAAGTTCAATGGCCCGCGAGGTGCCGATGCCGTGCGAGGCGGCACCCAGCGCAAAGCCTACCGCTTCCGATCGGCAGACACCACCGATGCGCAGTATCGAAGGGCCGAAGACCGCCCCGAAGATACCGACACAAAAGACCACGACCGACGTAACGGAGAGGATGCCGCCCAGCGGTTCGGCTACGGCTATGGCAATCGGCACGGTGACCGATTTGGGGGCTATCGAGTGCAGAATAACGCGGTCGGCACCCATCGCAGCGGCAATCCACACGACACTCAAGATGCCCGCCACACATCCTGCAAAGGTTGAGATAAGAATCGGTAAAAAGTTCTTTCCGAGGCGTTCCGACTGTTCGTAGAGCAGGTACCCAAGTGATACGACCGAAAGCCCCAACGCAAAGTCGAGCAGCTTGGTGGCCTCCATATAGCGAGCATAGGGAATCTTCATCAGATGCAGGAAGAGAATCATCAACAGAAAGGTGAGCAGGACCGGATGCAGGAGCATCAGGCGTGTGCGACGATGTATGGCACCACCCACTACAAAGAGGGCCACGGTCAGGGTCAGCAGTGCCAAATCCGAGCTAAACAAATCGTACCACATCCTTACTTCCGTTTATGTTTCATGAGTCGTTGAAAGCAGTGGCCCGTAGTGAGCAACACCACCACGGTCGAAAGAAGGGCAGCCACCACAATCGCCCAGAGATTATCGAGGATGACATGGTAGCTCTCCATCAGCCCCACACCGTAGGGGATAAAGAAGAGGGCCATCGCTCCGAGTAGAAATTTGGCCACGGGACGCACCGTTTCGGCCTTCACGATGCCGAGTTTGAGCAGTGCAAAGAGAATCAGCATGCCGAGAACATTTCCCGACACATAGCCTGAAAGGAGTTGGCTTAAGAGGTTACCCGCCAAATAGGCGAGTAGAATCACCAGCAGACCGACCATTATCGATTGCGTTTTTGGTGTTCTTCATCCCACTCGCGGCTACGGATACCGCAATGGCCGAAGTGACAACTTTCACAATCGCGCGAGCGGCAAAAAAAGGTGCGCCAAATCCAACGCCAGACCACAACCACCACAACGGCAAAGATTGCCCAGACGACCCACTGTTGCCAATTCATAGCTATTTGTTTGTTAGATTAGTAAACATCCTATTTGGTAGAAGAGCCACGCTACGCCCCACGCCACGAGGGTGTTATACAGCAAGGCTCCCAAGGCCCATCGCCAGCCTGCTTCCGAGGCAATGGCCGCAATCGTGGCCATGCAGGGGAAGTACAGCAGCACAAAGACCAGGAAGGAGAGGGCCGATGCAAGGTTGAAATCACCGCTCGCGGTGAGCTTCTCGGCCAAGGCCCCCGTCTCGCCCTCCTCGGCATAAAGAACACCGATGGTCGAGACGATAATCTCTTTGGCGGCCACACCCGAGAGGAGCGAAACGCCCGCCTTCCAATCCAGCCCCAAAGGCTCGAATACCGGTTGGCACGCCTTGCCCAAACGGCCCAGGTAGGAGTTCTCGTAGTGCGCCTCGCTGTGGAGCGGGGTATGCTCCGAGTGGGGGTAGTAGCTCAAGAACCAGATAACAATCGAGGCGACGAGAATCATACCGCCCATCTTCTTCAGGTATTGTGCGCACTTATCCCACATATGGGTCAGCGTGGCACGCCACGTGGGGATGCGATAGGGGGGAAGCTCCATCACAAAGGGGGTCTCATCCACCGGGAAAAAGACAAGGCGCATGAGACGGGCCGTTAAAATCGCTATCAGGATGCCCAGCAGGTAGATGCCCGTCATGACCCATCCACCGTGCGACGGAAAGAAGGCTGCCGTCAAAAGAATAAAGAGCGGCAGACGCGCACTGCACGACATGAAGGGGGTGATAAGGATGGTTATCAGGCGACTCGAACGGCTTTCGATGGTACGACAAGCCATGATGGCCGGCACGTTGCAACCAAAACCCATGATGAGCGGAATGAAGGATTTGCCGTGCAGACCGGCTCGGTGCATGACGCGGTCCATGATGAAAGCGGCCCGTGCCAAGTAGCCCGAATCCTCCATAAAGGAGATAAAGAGGTACAAAATCATGATGTTGGGCAGGAATACAATCACCGAACCAACACCACCGATGATGCCGTCAACCACCAGGTCGCGCAACACACCGGCCGGCATCAGGGCATTGACTCCGTGGCCAATCCAGCCCACCAGCCAATCAATCCACGCCTGCGGATAACTGCCGAGTGAGAAGGTACACCAGAACATGACGCCCATCACGAAGAAGAAAATCGGGAAGCCCCACACCTTGTTCGTCACCACCAGGTCGATGAGGTTCGTTGCCGTGCGTTCGTCAATCTTTCCGGGCGTAAAGGTCTCCTTCAAGGCACCCGAAATAAAGCCGTATTTACGGTTGGCGAGAGCCGTCTCGACCTCCTCGCCCAAGTCGTTTTCGATGTGGCGCACCACGCGGTCGCGTATTTCACACCATACGCCATAGCGGGGCAGTGATTTGAGATGCTCCTCCACCTCCTGGTCGCGCTCCATCATTTTGAGGGCAAAATAGCGGGGCGGGAAATACATCGGCAGCTCCTCGCGGTGTGCGCTCATGTCGCTGTTCAACTCCTGCAACCCCTCCTCGATAATCGCACCTTGGTGGATGTGGATATGGCGCACACGCTCGTCACGCCCCTCGTAGATGGCAATAATGGTATCTAACAACTCCTCGATGCCCTTGCGATTGCGTGCCTCGACCGGCACCATCGGCACACCCAGCATACGCCCCAACGAATCGTGGTCGAGGTGCGCTCCCGTGGCCTCCAGCTCGTCGTACATATTCAGGGCGATGACCATGCGGGGGTTGATATCAATCAGCTCGGTCGTAAGGTAGAGGTTACGCTCCAGGTTCGAGGCTACGACCGAGTTAATCACCACATCGGGCTGCTCCTGGGCAATATGGGCGCGAACGAACCGCTCTTCGGGCGAATAGGCCGAGAGGGCATAGGTGCCGGGCAGGTCGGTCACCTCGAAGCGGTAGCCCTTGTAGGTGCGCACACCGCGTTTGGCCCCGACCGTCACACCGCTATAGTTGCCTACGTGTTCGTGACCACCCGAAATGGCGTTGAAGAGCGAGGTTTTTCCACTGTTGGGATTGCCCACCAAGGCTACACTGATGGTACGCGAAGAGCGATTTACAACATCGGCAATGGTCTCGATGCGCGGCTCCTGCTCCTCAATAAAGGGGGTGGTGCGCTCTTTTTCCTGCTCCAAGAGAAGCAATGCTTCGGCCTCCTCGTCGGTCAAGACCTGCACCATGGCCGCCTCGCTGCGTCGGAGCGAGATATCGTAGCCCATAATACGGTACTCGATGGGGTCTTTGAGCGGAGCATTGAGAATCACCTCGACCCGCTGACCGCGGACGAAGCCCATCTCGATAATCCGCCGACGAAAACCACCGTGGCCGGTCACTTTAAGAATGGTGGCCTTGTCGCCACTTTTGAGTTCGGAGAGTCGCATCTGTATCTTTATCCGTTACGCGCAACAAAGATACATTATTTTTGTCGATTTTCCGCATCCCCATTAGTGGGTATTTCTACAAAGTTTGCCACCCACCTCCGAGGGCTTTGCAAAGGGTGACGTAGTTGATGTATTGACTCGACAGCAATCCGACGAGGTCCATTTGCGCCGTGTAGAGCGTGCGCTCGGCATCAATCACATCGAGATAATCGGCCATGCCGTTGCGATAGAGCGCATAAGCCATCTCAAGAATCGAACGATAGGAGTTGACCAGCTCGGTGGTGCGTATGGTCTCTATCCGCGTGGCGGCAATCGACGAAAGCACCTTCTCCACATCGGCAAAGGCAGCCAGCGTGGTCTGCTCGTAGCCGTATGCCGCCTGATTGTAGCGTTCGACGGCAGCCTGCTCGCGTCGTTTGAGGCCGTGAAAGTTGAAAATAGGTTGCACAATCGCCCCCACGGCACTCCACGTAAAGGGGTTGGATGAAGTTAAACCTTTTATCGAATTTGCCCCCACTCCTCCGCTGGCACTCAACGTGATGGAGGGGAAACGAGCCGTGCGGGCAAGACCTGCTTGAGCCGCCGCAGCATCCAGCGCATAACGGGCCTGCATGATGTCGGGGCGTCGCTCGAGCAGTTCGGACGGCACACCGATATCCAACCCCTCGGGATTGAGGTCGGTCAGCAGCTCCAGACCCACCCCCTCGTGCGAAGCGGGCATGGGCGGCTCACCAAGCAGCAACCCCAGCGACAGGTGCGCCTGCTCGATGGCACTTTGATAACGCGGAATATCGCTCTCGGCCGAGGCCACCAAGGCGTGCGCCTGTTCGCGCTCCACCCCCGTTGCCATGCCGTAGTTAAAGAGCGAGTCAATCAGCGCGGCCGACTCGCGTCGCAGGGCCGATGTGCGACGCGCAATCCACAAATCACGCTCATATTGCAGTAACGTGAAATAGGTAGTGGCCACCTCGGCCGCAAGCGCGAGTTGCACACCGCGGTAATTCCAAATAGCCGAACCGATTTCGGCTCGGGCGGCTTGCGTGGTCTGTTTCAACTGCCCGAAGAGGGGAACCTCCCACGAGGCGGTCAATTCGGGCGCATACTGCTCGGTGATTTTCGTGGCGCGGTTGTAGCTCCCCTTGGCGGTGAGTTGTCCGTTGAGCGAGGGAAGCAAGTCAGCACGTGCCACCGAGCGATTGTAGCGCGTCTCCTCGATACGCGAGGCGGCAACCCAAAGGTTGCGGTTGTTGCTCATGGCCCGCTCGATAAGCCGATTGAGGGTCGTATCGCCAAAGAGTTGCCACCATGTTTCAGGCAGCGTGAGGGAATACTGCCGAAACGCATTGCCATAGAGGTAGTTGGTGCGAGCCGTCACCTCGGGAGGCATCAGGCGGGGCGAACAGCTCGACAAGGCGAGCGCGAGGAGACAGAGGGTATAGAGAATTCGTTTCATGATTGCACGTTGTTTTTTCGGTCGCGCTCTTTTTCGAAGCCTCCCAACCGTCCCACGAGGTAATACAGCGAGGGGTAGAGGAAGATGCCCAACATCGTGGCGCAGAGCATACCGCCCACAAGCGCGATGCCCATGATGTTGCGTGCCGTGGAATAGACCCCCGAGGCGAAAATCAGGGGCAGCACACCGAGGATAAACGAAAAGGCGGTCATCAGAATCGGTCGCAGGCGCAGACGGGCAGCCTCCATGGCCGCATCCAAAAGCGAAGCTCCCCGCTCGTGGAAGAGGCGGTCGGCATATTCGACCACTAAAATCGCATTTTTAGCCGCCAAGCCGATGAGCATCACAATCGAAATTTGCAGGTAGAGGTCATTCACATAAATCGGACGCCACAGGTGCGCCAGAGCGACAAATCCGACCGCCCCCAGCACCGCAATCGGCACGGCCAGCAGAATAGCCATCGGCAATCCCCACGATTCGTAGAGGGCCGCCAACGCCAGGAAGACAAAGAGCAGGGTAATGGCGTAGACCCACAGCCCCTTTCCCTGCTCGGCCGCCTCCTGGAACGAAACACCGCTCCAGGCCATGCCGATGTCGGTCGGGAGGATGCTGCCACCTTGCTCCATGATGCGCTTCATGACCGTGGCGGTCGAAGCTCCGCGCTCGGGCGTGATGGTAAGCGATACCGAGCGGTAGAGGTTGAACTGCGATACATAACCTGCACCCACCGTATCACGCACCTCGACCAAGGCCGAAAGAGGTATCTGCTCGCCACTTTCGGACGAGATGAAGTAGCTCTCCAATGCGTTGCGGTCGCGTCGATAGTCGGGAGCGGCTTGCAGATAGGTCTGATACAACCGCCCGAAACGGGTGAAGTTGTCGATATAGCGTCCTCCGAGCATGGCACTCATATCTCCGTACAGCGAGGCGAGATTCACCCCCTTGGCGAGTGCCTGCTCACGGTCCACCACAAGGCGACGCTGGGGTACGCCATCGTTGAATTGGGTTGTGGCGGAGGCAATCGTCGGCTCCTTCTCGAGCGCGGCCATCAGCTCCTTGGCGTGGTGCATCAGATAGGCCGTGCCTCGCCCCTCCAAATCCTGTATCTCGACCGAGATGCCCGACGTGATGCCAAGCCCCGGTATGGAGGGCGGAATGAAGGCAAAAGCGGTCGCCTCGGGAACGGCCGCATACAGCTCTGCGGTCAGCTCATCGGCCAACTGCATGGCGGTTGTTTTGCGTTCGGAGTAATCCTTCAGGGCTACGAAAATCACACCGCTGCTGGTGTTTGCAATGCCCGAAAGCAGGTTGAAACCGGCTGCAAACGAGGTGTCCTCGACCGCATCGTGCTGTCGGATGAGTTGGTCGATGCGCAGCATGGCCGCTTCGGTCACCTGCAACGAGGAGGCATCGGGTGTATTGACCATCACCATCACATAACCCTGGTCCTCTTCGGGTAGGAAACCGCCCGGCAAGAGCCGCCAAATCACAACTATTGCCCCCATCATGGCCACCGTCAGGAGCATCGTGCGTCCCGTGTGGCGCACCAGCGTGGGGGTAAAGGCCAAATAGCGGCTGCGCTCCCGTTCAAAGAGCCGATTAAAGCGGCCGAAGAAACCCTTCGTGGGAGGCTCCTTGCGCCTTAAAATAATCGCACACAGGGCGGGCGAGAGGCTCAACGCATTGAAGGTCGAGATAACCACCGAGACGGCAATCGTGACCGAGAACTGCTGAAACATCAACCCCGCCACACCTCCGGCAAAGGACATCGGCAGAAAGACGGCCAGCAGTACGACCGTCGTAGCAATGATGGGCGAGGAGACGTTTCGCATCGCCTCCATAGTGGCCTCGCGGGCCTTCATCCCATTATCCAGATTCACCTGCACCGCTTCGACCACCACAATCGCGTCATCCACCACCAATCCGATGGCCAGCACCAAGGCCAAAAGCGAGATGATATTGATGGAAAAACCCAAAAGCGGGAAGATGGCGAATGCACCAATGAGCGATACAGGGATGGCCACCAACGGAATGCACGTAGCACGCCAATCCTGAATAAAGAGGTAGATAATCGCCACCACCAACACCAGCGCAATGAGCAGCGTGAAGAAAATATCCTTTACGCCCGCCCGAATCGAAGTGGTAGTATCGACAATCGTCGTTGTCGAGATGCCGTCCGGAAATCGCGCTTCGAGCCGCTCCATCGTTTGGCGAATCGCACGCCCGACCTGCATGGCATTGCTTCCCGGCTCCTGATAGATAACCATCAGTGCCGTTGGTTTTCCCTCGAAACGGGAGCTGACGCCATAGGTCTGGCTGCCGAGGCTTACATCGGCAATCTCCTTGAGCCGTATCTGCTCGCCCGACGGGGTGGTATAGACGATGATATTCTTAAACTCGTCGGCCGAGGTCATCGTTGGGGGCAGGGTCACCGTATAGGTATAGACCGTCCCTTCGGGAGCGGGTTCGGCTCCGAATTGTCCGGCAGGGTAGATGCTGCTCTGGGTGTCGATGGCCTCGACCACGGCATCGAGCGGGATGTTGTAATACTTCAACAGGTCGGGTTTCAACCAGATGCGCATGGCATATTCGCCCGCACCCATAATCTGGAGCTTGCCCACACCATTGATTTTCAACAGCTCGTTTTGCAGGTTGATATAGGCGTAGTTCGACAGATACTCCTCGCTGTAACGGCCGTCGCTATGCAGGGCGAAGACCATCAAAAAGCCCGTCATTGTCTTTTGGGTCGTCACGCCCTGCTGTAGAACCGCCTCGGGGAGTTTGGCCTGCGCCGAGGCGACGCGGTTTTGCGTAAATACGGCATCCATATCGGGGTCGGAGCCAATCTCGAAGATAACCTGCAACGAGGCGGTACCATCGTTTGAGGATGTACATTGCATATAAAGCATATCGCTCACCCCCATAATACTCTCGGCCAAAGGGGTGGTCACGGCGTTGTTCACCGTCTCGGCATCAGCCCCCGGGTAGGTGGCCGAGACCTCCACCACGGGCGGTGTGATGTCGGGGTACTGCTCGACGGGGAGCGAGAGAATCGACAGCCCGCCCAGCGCAACAATGGCCAGGGCGAGTGCGATGGCAAAAATCGGACGTTGGATAAAAAAGCGACTCATAGGCTACTTGGCAATGCTTTGAGGTGTGACACGCGCCCCTTCGTGGAGCTTTTGACGACCCGTGAGTGCGACCCATTCGCCCGCTTCAACACCCGATGTGATGCACCACAGCGAATCGCGCTCTTCCCCCAGTTCGACACGCCGATAGGTAGCCGTGCTGTCGCGCCGAATGACCCACACGGAGTTCACCCCCTGCGATTGGCTGACCGCCTCGGCCGGAACGACCCGTTGTCGTTCGCTTGGCCCCACACGACACACCACGCGGGCAAATTGTCCCGCCTTGAGTGCCTGCTCGGGGTTTGCAAACTTCACCACCAACAGCAGCGTACCGGTTTCTGTCGAAATATCCTTGCGCGTATGGCTGTAAAAACCGGCAAGCGGGTAGCGCGTCCCATCATCGAGTATCAGTCGAATGTCCGTGAGCAGCCCCTCGTTGTCGTAGATGTTCGCCCGTTCGCCCGTAATCCGCAGATAGTCGTTCATCGGCAACGCCACATCGAACGAGAGTGTGTCGAGGTTCGAGATGGTGGTTAGTACGTTAAACTCCGTACCCGGGCCGACAAAGTCACCCACGTGTCCGTTCGTCGAACCGGCAATTCCGTCAATCGGGGAGCGAATCTCCGTATAGCTTACATTCAGTCGCGCATTGCGTAGCGACTCCTCGGCCGAGCGTACCGAGGCCTCGGTGGCCTTGAATTGGGCCGTGTATTGGTCGAGTTGGGCGCGGCTGATGGCATTCATCTCGGCCAGCGGCACTGCGCGTTCGTAGTTGTTCCGCGCCTCGATAGCCTCGGCTCGTGCCGATTGAAGCGACGCCTCGGCCGCATACATGGCGGTTGAAAGTTGTGAGGGGTCGATGCGGTAGAGTAGTTGTCCGCGCCTTACGGGCAGTCCGCCGTTGAAATGTTTCGAGGCGAGGAAACCATTGACGCGCGGCTGAATGACGGCATCGAAATTACTTTGCAGGTTGCCGATAAACTGCATCGTGCGGGGAATCTCCTCCTCTGTAACGATGCCGACGGTGACCTGTAAGGGGGGCATTGTCGGACTCTTTTTCTCGCGGTCGCAAGCGACCATCAACTGCAAAAGCGACAGCAGGGTTACAATTTGTATGCGCATAGCTTTCTGTTTTCCCGTTTGGGGCGACAAAAAACATACCGAGCAGGCTCAAAGTGGGTTAAATCGTTCGAAAATGAAGAAAAATGCGATTTTTTTACTCCTTTTATGGTTGGATTTAGAATATTTTTATATCTTTGTATCGATATCAACCTTAAAAATAGAAAAACAATGAAAGAACTGGTTGCAAAAATCAATGCAGAGTATGAGGTGTTCGCAGTAAATGCAGCAGCTCAGGTAGAGAAGGGCAACAAGGCTGCCGGTACGCGCGCTCGTAAGGCCGCTCTGGAGCTGTCGAAGCTGATGAAGGAGTTCCGCAAGGTTTCGGTAGAGGCCGCGAAATAATCCCTATTAACAACTTCTCGAGAAGATAAGGGCTACCCAACGGGTAGCCCTTGTTGTTTGTGTGACGGTATGAAAGTGTAATGCTTAACGCCGATGTTTCAAAAAGCGCACAATCTTACGCGGCTGTTCCAACGAGTGGGGGTGATGCCCACAATCGGCCTTGCGGATGATGCGCATCGGGCGATGACGCACAGCAGCGATGCGGCCGAAATTCTCCGCGTAGGGGACCAACTCGTCAACCGCACCATAGCAGACAATGAGCGGGATACCCGCCTTGCGAATCTGCTCGAAATGGCGAATCGGGTAGTCGTGGCCCTCTTTGAGGTCACCGCCACCCTCGGCCCAGCGACGTTCGGCATCCCGATAGAGCTTCTCGTCGCGCTTCGAAGGCCAGCTCTCCAGGTCGCAAACCGGTGCATCGAGGTAAATTTTCTCTATCTGTTCGGGGTGGTCGATGGCATAGCTCAAGGCGAAGAATCCGCCACGGCTAAACCCTTCGATGATAAACTTTTCGTGGAGTTGATAGCGACGACGTGCCTCGTGGTAGAACTGCTCGAAATCGCGCTTGGATTGGGGATTGGCATACTCGTGCGTGACATCGCAATAGGCCACCGTGAATCCCAACGCGAGCATCCGTTCATCGACCGACGGGAAGGCACCCAAAAAGGCGGGACGCACCACCCAGCGACCATTCTTTTCGCCCGTGGGGTGGATGACGATACACTCCCGCTCGGCCACCGTAAAGCGGTCGAAGCGATACTTTTCATGCCATTTGGGCTTTGCTGTCAAGGAGCCTGCAAGCAGCAACAGAGAACAAAGAAGAGCGAGTCGTTTCATGCGGTTGGTAGGGATTAGAGCTTAACGCCAAATTTTTCGAGCAGGGTAATATCCTCCTCCTTCAATCCTGTTTCGCGGTACGGCACCGCCTCGTTGTGGTCGTTCAGGTAGCGACGCGGTGCGGTGTGGTCGAACGAGGCATTTACGAGCGACGATTCCGCCTTAACGAAACGCCCCTCGATGGAGGCCATATCGGCCATCGTGTGGTACATGGCGTGGGTCGTGGCGGCTGCCGCGCTATGCTCCTCGGCCTGCTGCACCTTCTCGGGGAAGGCGTGGCGATAACGCTCCGAGAACCAACAGAACGAGGCTACGTAGAGCTGGTAGGCGGTCGTCGTGGGCGAGGCGTGGAGAAAGCGGTGTCGCTTATCATCCATCATATCCTCGCCGTGGTCGGCACAATAGAGCAGGGCCGTGGCCGTATCGTCCAGTGTGCGCAGGTACGAGATGGTCTCGGTGAGGAAATAATCGGTGTAGCGAATCGAATTGTCGTATCCGTTGCGCAGCTCTTCGCGATGCTGTTTGCGGATAGCCACATCGGGGTCGGGTTGGAAGTGTGCCACCTCGCGCGGGTAGCGTTGGTGGTAGCTGAAGTGCGAACCGTAGCAATGGAGGATGAAGAAGAGCTTCTCGCTCCGGCTCTGTTCGATGGCGCGTTGCATCGTCTCCTTCAGGCGAATATCGTAGCGCGGCTCGTCGAGGTAGATGCGGTGGTCCACATCCTCCGAGAGGTTGTCAATCATGGCTCCCTGGGGCGATTGGTTCGAGATAAACCAACATTCGAATCCCGCCTCACGGAAGAGTGCCGGAAGCCCCTTGCGACGATACAGTTCGGGGTGTTCGTCCGTATTGACCGACGAAAGGAAGAGCGGCACACTCTTGTGGGTGGTGTTGCTCTGCGTCAATACGTTTCGAAAGAGGGTGATATCCGTCACCTGGCTCAATCCCGGATTGGTTTCACGTTCGTAGCCGAAGAGTTGCCAATTCATGGCACGCGAGGCCTCACCAATAATATATACGTAGATTTCGCGCCCCTCGAACGAGTGCGTGCGATGCGCATCGAAACGGAAGTTGCGCGTCTGCTCCTCGTAGGCAAACGTATTGCGCAACTCGGAGGCCGAGAGATAGACGTTGTAGCAGACGTTGAGCGGGAAAATTTCATCGCGCAGGACGTGTTTTTTCTCGCTCACGGCATAAGCCGGCCAGAGGGCAAGCCCACCGAGGAGGAAGAGAATCAACCCCGTAAGCGAGAAAATCTTGCGCAGTTTGGGCGAGAGAATGCGTCGCTTGGCAATCTCACGGGCAGCGAGGTAGAGAAGCGGCAGATAGATAACCGCCACAAGCAGCACGGCAGGCCAGATGTTGGCCAGCAGCTCGTTTGCTTCGTTCGGGTTGGTCGTCACCAGGTTGGTGAACATATCGGTTGCGATAATCGAGTTACCGAACAGATAGAGCAGCACCACCTGAAAGGCAGCAAAGAAGATAAAGGGAAATCCGAGCCAAATCATCAACCCCGAGCGACGCAGTGCCATGCTCCACATCATATAGAAGCCGAGCGGCATGAGAATCAACGCCTCAATGGTCCAAAGCGAATACTCCTCCGTGACGGCCAGCGCAAAATTGGGCAGGATGATGGAGAGCAGGAACCAGATGGTGAGCAAAATCGAAAAGCGACTTCGCGTCTCACCCGGATTGGGATTTAAGTATATATAGTTCAGAAATTTCATTGTTTGATGTTAAAATGCCTCGTTGATGGAGAGCAGGAAACCGCTCGTCGAACGGCCGAAGCCGTAATCCATACGTACATTGACACGCTTTTTCAGCTCCCAACGCAATCCCAAACCATAGTTGGGCAGCGTGTTGCGCCAACTGAAGGGTTCGCGTTTAGAGAAGATGTTGCCGGCTCCACCCCAGACTGCGCAACCAATTCTTCGCCACAGATGCTGACGCAACTCGGTTTGGAAGGTGAGCAGGTTGTTGTCCGTATATTGTCCCTCGTAGTAGCCACGCATACGCTCCGAACCACCCAGGCGAGCCAGCATCGGCCAGGGGGTACCCTCGGAGTTAAATTCGCCATGCAGGTCGAAGGCCATGATGCCGCCTCGCCACAGACGGAGGTAGCTGTTTGCCGTGAAATCGAGTTGCCAGAGCGATTTGCCGCAGTTGCCCAAGCCGTGGGCATACCACGTGCCTTGCAGACTGAAGCGTACACCACGCCAGGGGTTGGGGATAAAGTCGCGCGAATCATACTCCAACGCCACACCAAAGCCCGTGGCCGTATAGGTGCGATTCTGCCCTTCGATGTAGTCGAGGCTCTGCTCGTCGAATTTGCGACCTTTGGTGTGCTGGAAGCGAACGAGCGGACCGATATAGGTATTGGGGAGGATGCGTTGCAGGAATCGCCCGCAAATCAGGTACTGCTCCTCGACAAAGTCCGATTTCGGGTTGTGACGTCCGGCCTCATAACCGATGCCCCATACATCGCGGGGCGCGGAGGTGAAGCTGATATCGTAATCGACCTTGCGCACCGAATGGCGGAAGATGGTGTTGCCCGTCACACCAAAAGCGTAGAATCCCGAAGTGGTGATGTTGGCAAAAATCGAGACGTCCGAAGGGGGCGTAATCGAATCGGTACGGTCGAGGCGATAAAGGCCGGCCGCAAGGACACCAAGCCCCAATTTGGTGGTCTTCGAGTAGCTCGGTCCACCGGCGAAGGTGATATCGATTTTCTTCTCAAAGGTGCGGTCGGTGGCCGATTGCCCGAAATAATCGATGACCCGATTGAAAAAACTCCGCTTCTGGGGAATGAGCATCGGCACCGAATCTTGCGGCAGCGGGGTATAGGTGTAGCGTAGCGTATCGCCCTCCACCACGCGGTAGAGGGTTTGCGTCTGTGCCGTGGCCGTAAGAGCCATGCAGCAGGCTATCAAGATATGCAACAGACGACGCAAGGCCTTTCGTTTAGCGATAGAGAGCCACAATGCGGTAGAACTCCGCCTTATCCTCCTCCGTAAGCTCGCCCTTACGCAGGTAGAGCATCTCGCCATCGCGCGATACGAGCATCAGGACGAATTTGTTGTTGCAGTCGCCCAACCCCCAGGCCTTGGACAAGATGCGGTCGTGGTCGGCCAACACCGTAGCACCGTTCTTCTCGGTGCGTTTGCGGGCCATGGTGCGGATGATGCCGTTCGGGAGCATCGTATCCTTCAGATTCAATACACCGAATCCCTCGATGTTGTCACCCTCGGCAGCATGATTCTGCTCGATTTCAATCGTAAAATCCTCGTTCTGCTTGTGGCGGTCGGGGTCCACGTAGAAAATCAAAAGGTGTTTTTCGCCAAAATAGGGGAGCATTTGAGGCTCATTCTTCAGATTCTTCAGCTCGACATTCTCAAGCCCCTTTTTCGTCTCTTGCGCCGAAAGCGAGAGTACCGACAACAGGGCAAAAAGCGCACATACAATCTTTTTCATTGCTTTTACCGGATTTTTTACGGGGCAAAGGTACGCTTTTCTTTTGTAAAAATGGTGGATAAAACAAGATATATCTTGTTCGTTTTGCACACGGAAAACAATTCGGACTTTTTGGCATGAAGCACGACAAAGCGGGTGCCGCGCATCGCACAGCACCTTTTTGTAGCTTTACACACTTGTCGAAAAAAACGGCTTAATGGTCAAAAAAGAGACCTGCGAGAGGGGGTAAAAGGTTGAGATATAGTATATTTGCATCATTTATAATTAATATGGACAAAAAGTTGCTCTCGATGCGGGAGTTCTGATGTGGTCCGTAAGGGCATCTGGCGGG
>JAFQHI010000017.1 GCA_017398045.1 Alistipes sp.
CACCTTTGATGCCGTATTTTTGCCATAAAAAGAGAGATTAGTAGAAACGCGTTTCTACTAATCTCTCTTTTTCACTCGTAATTAACAAATATTCAGCCTGTTATTTGTTAACCCAGCAGCCCTTTTTGGCAACATTACCATAAAACACGTGCGGGTCGGACTACTTTCGTCCGACCCGCACGCTTCACTTGGGCATCTTATCACCGCCCCGCGTACATCTCCTCGTAGTATTTTTCGTACTCGCCCGAGGTGATGCGTGCCAGCCAGGATGCGTTGTCGAGGTACCAACGCACGGTCTTTTCGAGGCCCTCCTCGAATTGCAACGAGGGTTCCCAGCCAAGCTCCTCTTTGAGTTTCGTGGCATCGATGGCATATCGTAAGTCGTGGCCTGCGCGGTCTGTTACGTAGGTTATCAACACCTCCGAACTCCCTTCCGGACGGCCCAACAGACGGTCCACGGTTTTGATTAACAGACGAACGAGGTCGATATTTCGCCACTCGTTGAAGCCCCCGATGTTGTAGCTTTCGCCCACGCGACCACGGTGGAAAATCAAATCGATGGCGCGGGCATGGTCCTCCACGTAGAGCCAATCGCGTACATTCTCGCCCTTTCCGTACACGGGCAGCGGCTTACCGTTTCGTATATTGTTGATAAAGAGCGGAATCAGCTTTTCGGGGAATTGGTAAGGGCCGTAGTTGTTCGAGCAGTTGGTTACGACCGTCGGCAGGTTGTACGTATCGTGGTAGGCACGCACAAAATGGTCCGAAGAGGCTTTGCTCGCGCTATACGGGCTATGGGGGTCATACTTCGTGCGCTCGCTAAAGCGGCTCTCATCAAAGGGCAATGCCCCATAGACCTCGTCGGTCGAGATGTGGTAGAAACGCTTACCTTCAAACCCTTCGGGGAGCGTTTCCCAATAACATTTCGCCGCCTGCAACAGCGCGAGCGTCCCCAGCACATTGGTGCGGGCAAAGGTAAAGGGGTCCTTAATCGACCTATCGACATGACTTTCGGCCGCGAGGTGAATCACGCCATCAATCCGATACGCCTGCATCAGGGCATAGACCGCCTCAAAGTCGCAAATATCGCCCTTCACGAAGCAGTAGTTCGGCTCGTCTTCGACATCGCGCAGATTTGCCAAATTCCCCGCATAGGTCAGCTTATCGAGGTTCACGATGCGATAATCGGGGTACTTACGCACCATCAACCGCACCACATGAGAGCCGATAAATCCGGCTCCGCCCGTTATCAACAGATTACGCTTAAAGTTCATCCAAACACCGTTTTAAGGACTCTTTCCAATGGGGTATCGCAAGGCCGAGCCGTTGCTGTATTTTGCGTTTGTCCAGGACCGCATTTTTCGGTCGATTGACACGCGAGGGGTAGTCGGCCGAGGTGCAGGGGCGCACCTTTATATCACGCCCCGCAAGGCGGCAAATCTCACACGCGAACTCCCACCAGGAACATTCGCCAAGGTTGGTATAGTGGTAGATACCCTCCTGAAAACGCCTCTCGCAGACCACCACGGAGAGGGCTTCGGCCAAATCGCGGGCATAGGTCGGTGAGCCGATTTGGTCGTCCACCACCTGCAACTCCTCGCGCTCGGCACTCAATCGCAAGATGGTCTTGACGAAATTCTTACCATACGGCGAATAGAGCCATGCCGTGCGCCAAATCATGTAGTTGCAACCCGACTGCCGTATCAACTCCTCGCCGGCCAACTTCGTGCGACCGTAGGCATTGATGGGGTTGGGTTGCGACTGTTCGGTCAGCATCGAGCAGCAGCCTCCCATAAAGACATAATCGGTCGAGATATGTATCAACAGGGCCCGATGTGCCTTGGCCGCTTCGGCCAAATAGCCGACTGCCGTGGCATTGATGGCATAGGCCCGCTCCTCCTCCGCTTCGGCACGCTCGACATCGGTATAGGCCGCGCAGTTGATAATCACCTCCACCGGATGCTCCGCAAGGAAGGCCTCCACCGCTCCACGGTCGGTCAAATCGACCTCCTTGTCGGTAAAAAGGCACTCTTCACGCGCAGCCATTGCCGTCTCTCGCAACGAACGCCCCAACTGCCCCTCGGCTCCCGTAATCCAGACAACCATACGCGCTATTCGAAAAGGTGCGCCTCATGAAAGGCCGGTTGGCGACTATCCTTCACCGAAAGAATTGCCTCCTCGGCCGTATAGGGCCAGCGAATCGCTAACGCGGCATCGTTCCAAGCGATGCCAGCCTCCGATTCGGGGTGATAATAATCGCTGCACTTATATTGAAAAACCGCCTCCTCGCTCAACACGGCATAACCGTGTGCAAATCCCTCGGGGATAAAGAGTTGCAATCCGTTTTCAGCCGAAAGCTCCACGGCTAGATATTGGCCAAACGTCGGGGAACTTCGACGAATATCGACCGCTACGTCCAACACCCGCCCTGCCACGACACGCACCAACTTGGCCTGTGCATGGGGCGGCAATTGAAAATGCAGACCACGCACCACACCCCGCACAGACTTCGACTCGTTGTCCTGCACAAAGTGGGTTTCAAGCCCCGTCACGGCCCGAAACGCTGCCTCGTTGAAGCTCTCGAAAAAATAACCGCGGGCGTCTTCGAAACGCTGCGGGCGGAGCAAGAACAGCCCCTCAATGGCGGTTTGAATCTTCTCCATCGCTATTTTTGTGTTGCCAGACGCAACATATATTGTCCATACTCGTTGTTGCGCATCGGCTCGGCCAGACGACGCAAATCATCGGCCGTAATCCACCCCTTGCGCCACGCAATCTCCTCCAGACAAGCAATCTTGAGGCATTGACGGCTCTCGATGGCCTTGACGAATGAGGAGGCCTCGTAGAGCGACTCGTGCGTGCCGGTATCGAGCCAAGCAAAGCCACGTCCCAACTGCTGCATCGAGAGTCGGTCGCGCTCCAAGAACCAACGATTGACATCGGTAATCTCCTTCTCGCCACGCGCCGAGGGCTGTACCGCCAAGGCTGCCTCAACCACCTCGTTGGGATAGAAATAGAGACCCGTCACGGCAATGTCCGACTTCGGAGTGGTCGGTTTCTCCTCAATCGAAAGGACACGCCCCGCAGCATCCACCTCGGCAACACCGTAACGCGCAGGGTCGGGAACCCGATAGCCGAACAGCGTGGCACATCGCTCCTGCCGCGTGCGTCGCACCGCTTCGAGCAGCATCCCCGTAAAGCCCTGACCGTAGAAGATATTATCCCCCAACACGAGACAGACATCCTCCCCACCGATAAACTCACGGCCGATGAGGAAGGCCTCGGCCAACCCGTTGGGAACCGCCTGCTCGGCATAGGCAAAGCTTACACCGTACTCCGACCCATCGCCCAACAACCGTTTGAAGGCGGGCAGGTCCTGCGGTGTAGAGATAATCAGAATCTCCCGAATACCGGCCAACATCAACACCGAAATCGGATAATAGACCATCGGCTTGTCATAAATCGGGAGGAGCTGCTTGCTCACCCCCTTGGTAATCGGATACAACCGCGTACCACTACCTCCGGCCAAGACAATTCCTTTCATAGTTCTTAACTTAATTTTGGAGTTCGCTCAAACAGGAACGAATAACACAATACGAACATATCAAAAAGCATCGAGCGACGATAAATCAATCGGTATTTCCAATGACTCTTCACCCGATTCACAATCAGCATGATACGCTGCTTCCATACCGATTTTACACGGTTATAGATAGCAGCATCACCCCATAAAATATCCTCCAATATCCGCTCCGCATGACGCTCATCAGTACGCAACTGATTCGTCTGCAACGAAAGTCCCAATTGCTGCACGGCCAACGCCGTCATCGTCTCAGCAAAATGCGTATAGGAGAGGCTGTCGGTCTGTTTGTAAAAGAGAGACCAATTTATCTGCGCTTCGTGCTGTTTAAGCAACAGCATCCAATCGCACAAATGGCGCAGTTTAAGGCCTTCGCTCAAGAAGTGGCTCATGCCGTGGGCCGTTACAAAGAGTGCATTAAAATCGGGAGAGGGAATTTCCAACGACGTATCCTCTACGTAACGATTCGTTGATGAGGCTACAAGTCGTTGCAGCTCCTGCTCGAACAATTTACGCTCTTTCAATCCACGGATGGCGGTACAAAATTGGTGATTCTCGACCATCAGCTGACCATAACGAATGTGGGAGTGTTTATAAAAATCACGTTCTACTGCTGCGCCCATCTCCTCGGCCACGCGATTCCCTCGCTCATAATCACCACAAAGGAAACAATCCAAATCGCCACACTCTCGATGCTTCGGCACAGGATAGCAGGCTGCGAGAGCAAAACCTTTCAGCACCACGGTTCGAATATTCGCTTCGGCAAAGGCAGCACTCAAGCGGGCAGCCTGTTGCAACTGCATGGCCGCTTTTTTTTCGATTTTCTCCACCTGCATAGCCCATTGCAACTTCAACGCGCGAGGCACATCCCATGCCATGGGGATTTGCCCTTCGGCACGAAGGCGCGATATACCATCCCACACCAACGCCGAGACACCCTGACCGGTAGCCACCTGATACAAGGTCTGCCAATCGGGTTGTTCTCGCCACTCGACCGTCTCCTTACGCTCGGGATGCAGCGCAACACGAAGCAACGAAAAGAGAACCTCTATGGTAGCAGCAGGGGCCATCCGCTTACATCTCCTTACGACGAATCTTAATACGAATAGCCTCTACGGGCGGTACCTCGCACACCAAAGCCAGGTAGCCACCGGCACCGGCACCCGAGAGTTTCCAAGCCAATGCCTTCTCCTTGTAGCGGTCAATCCACTCCTCAACACCATTTGCCAGCATTGCAGGGAACATGGCCGTCTGTGCCTCAAACGAGGCACGGAAAGCGGCTGCAAAGGCCTGCAAATCGCGCTTTAAGATTGCCTCCCAGCACTTTTCGGCCGCCTCGGCAAGGGCCTTTACGCCCTCGGCGTCAATCTTGCAACCCTCAATAACCGAAGTACCTTCCGGACGCGGGAAGGTCGGAATCATGCAGAGGTGATTTTCGAGCCACGACAAAATCGCCTCGTCGTGTATCGTCTCAATCTTCTCGGGCCAATAATGGTTGTCGTAATAGTGGCGACTGAGGCCCGGGATGCAGATACCGATGGCATCCTGCGCACCCGAGATATGGCCACCCTTCTCCGGCTCGTTCTCGAAGCAGAAGACCAACTTCGCAAGCTTCTCGGGGTCGTAATTAGGGAGGTTATAGGGCCAAATCTTCTTCATCGCATTGCGTGTCGAGGTGGACATACCGCCACGCTCCATGAACTCGATGGTCGGCTCCAACGAAATGGTGATGGCCCACCCCGCCCCATACTTCGAGACGTAGGGCTGGTCAATCCACGTACCGGCCAAATCGAGGCGATAGGGAAGCTGCGGCTTCACATTCGTGCGCAGCGACGTCGTGGAACGTGCCTCCAAACCGGCATCCGGCTCGCGTTGCAAGACCACATACTCGATGCCGCGCTCCTCGCAGAACTGACGCTTGGTCTCCGAACCACCGTCTTCATTCACAACAAAGACATCGGGTTTCACACGCTCGACGGTCTCCACAAAGTCCATCATACCTGAACCCGGATTGATGAAGGCATCCTTTACGTAGCGAATCGCCTTGACCATATACAGACGCTCGGCCTCGGCACAAATCGTGCGACGCGCCTTGAGCTGAAAAATCGTAGCATCGGAGCCGATGCCCACATAGAGGTCACCATACTTCGAAGCCTCCTTAAAGAAGGCCACATGGCCGCTATGCAACATATCATAGCAACCCGAAACAAACACTTTTTTCGTTGCCATATCTCTATCTATTATTTTGCAACAATTTCCCAAAAGGTCATAAAAATCAGCTTGATATCATACCAAAACGAATGTTTGGCGACATACTCCAAATTGATTTTCAACTTATCCTGCATAATCACCTCGACGTAATAGCGGTCAGGGTCGTCGGCCTGCTCCAACAATTCGTTTTCGTTGCGATAGCGAATCGAGGCCAAATCGGTAATACCGGGACGTACATCCAGCACGTGCATCTGCGCAGGCGTGTACATCTCCACATATTTCCGCACCTCGGGACGCGGGCCCACCAAACTCATATCCCCTAAAAAGACATTGATGAGTTGGGGCAGTTCATCCAACTTATATTTACGGATAAAATAGCCGGAACGTGTTACTCGCGGGTCGCGACCGCCCACCGTAATCAGACCCTGCTTATCGGAACCGGGACGCATTGAGCGGAATTTATACAGCCAAAAGTCCTTATTGCCACGTCCCACACGCTGCTGCTTATAGAAAACGGGGCCTTTCGAATCGCACTTAATCCAGATGGCTACCACCAAAAACAGTGGGGAAAGGACCAACAATCCGATTCCGCTTGCAAAGATATCAAACAGCCGTTTCACACCCCTATTCGTTAATGATTTCCACAAAATTACGAATCACATACGCCACATCCTCGTCCGTGAGGCGGGTATGCAGTGGCAGACTCACCTCGTTGCGGTATTGGTTGTAAGCATTCGGATAGTCGGCAATATCGAAACCGAGGTTCTTGTATGCCGTCATCATCGGCAGCGGCTTATAATGCACGTTGCAGGCGATACCACGCTCGGCCATGCGGTTAATCACTTCGTTGCGCGCTTCGACATCCTTATCCAACAGACGCACCAAATAGAGATGGCCGCTCGAGGCATGATGTGCATCGTAGTGGTTCAGCACCTGTACCCGACAACCCTTCAGTCCCTCGTTATAGCTCTCGATAATCGCACGACGACGGGCTAACAGGCCTTCGTATCGCTGCATCTGCGCCAAGCCGATACCGGCCATGATATCGGTCATGTTGCACTTATAATTCGGAGCCACAATATCATACTCCCAGGCCCCCAACTTCGTCTTGGCCAACGCATCCTTGTTCTGTCCGTGCAGCGAGAGGAGCTGAAACTGCTTGTAGAGCCACTCGTTATCCACACCCGGAATCGGTCGCCAGGTCAAAGCTCCGCCTTCAGCCGTGGTGAGATTCTTCACGGCATGGAACGAGAACGAGGTGAAGTCCGCAATCTCGCCACACATCTTGCCATTTTGCGAAGCGCCGAAGGCGTGCGCCGCATCGGCCAAGACCACAACGCGGCCAAAGGCCTGCTGCAATTCATTAGCCGGGCAGAAAAGGTGTCGCTTGCGCTCCACGGCCTCATAGACTTTATCGTAGTCGCAAATCACACCGCCCAAATCGACAGGAAGGATGGCTTTCGTGCGCTCGGTAATGGCATCGGCCAACTTGTCATAATCCATCTCGAATGAATCGGGTGCGGTATCGACCATCACGACCTTCGCTCCAACATGACAGGTGACACTGGCCGTTGCCGTATAGGTATAGGCCGAGGTTATCACCTCGTCACCGGGGCCAACACCCAACACGCGCAGAATCATCTCCATGCACGCTGTTGCCGAATTCAGGCACACGGCTCGCTCCGTATGACAATAGGCGGCAATTTGTCGCTCAAACTCTTTCGTGCGCGGGCCGGTGGTAATCCACCCCGAGCGCAAGGCGTCTGCTACCTCCTGAATCTCTACCTCCGACATATCGGGAGGCGAGAAGGGGATGTTTCTCAGTTTGGTATTCATAGATTTATATTTCGTATTTTTTCACGTAAAACAACTTTTTGTACAGGTTTCCGGCCATATTCATCATCATCCAACACGTAGCTGACACGGGATTCATCCGCTCGGCATCGCGGAAGAGACGATAATGCCAAAGGATTCTGTCTTTCAAACCCGGAGGTGTAATGGAGCCTTTGCGACGGCGGTATTTGGCCAGATTCTCTTTGAGCAGGTAACAATCGGCTTTTTTAATGACCTTCAGCCACATGGCCGTATCATTATTCTTCCGCACATCGTTAATCTGAATCAACCCCACCTTATCGGCATCATACATCACCGACAAACAACCGGGCCAACAGCAGGTATACATACCAAAGACCCCGACCTTCGGTTTTCCACTCACATAGACACCCAACGCAACACCCTCTTCGGAGATTTCGGTGTATTCGTGATAGGTAAAACCGTAACCGTGCTGCTCCATAAAGGCGATTTGTCGTTCCAACTTCTCGGGCAACCACACATCATCACTATCCAAGAAGGCTATCCAACGTCCTTTAGCCACCTTCAGGGCATTGTTGCGCGTAATGGCAGCTCCGCTATTCTGGGTATTACAGATGTATTTGATACGTGCATCGTTTTCCAAAAAGGGCGCAATTACCTCTCGCGTGTTGTCCGTCGAACAATCATCGGAGATAATCATCTCCCAATTTTGATACGTTTGCGCCTGTACGCTTTGAATCGTCTCGACGATAAAACGCGCGCAATTATAGGTCGGTGTAATAATGGAAACCAATTGTTCTTTCATAGTCTTGCTACCCTTTATAGTTTAGGTCGATTAAATCACCCGCCAATTGCTGGAACTCCTCGGTGTAATAATCCATAAGGCCTCCCAAAGAGGTGAATGTCATCTCTCCAAAATAGATTTTTCCACCGACATTATAGACATCAACACGTACAACAGGGAATGGTTTTGCCAATTTTTCGGCAATGGCTATCATCTCCTCATAATTTTCGGGCATGGGGAGTGTTGCACCACACCAATAACAATCGTTGAAAATCGAATATTCAGGATGCGCTCTCCAAGCCCTGTCATAGGTCAGCATATCGAAATGCTTCGCTTCACGATTGGCGCAGGTCATGATATAGTGCGCCCGGCCATTGAAACACCAAATTTTATAATCAATCAGCGAGGAGGAGTAGCGTTGCGATACGGCATCATTGGTCAACATACCCTCGGCAATAATGGCCGGTTCGATACGCATATAGTGTTTTCCGCCCTCAAGCTCGCCATAGTTGGTCGTTACGGCTCGTTGCATTTTACGACGTACCACATTCTTGTCTATCCGGATTTTATCTTTCACCAAAATAATATCACCGGAGCCTTGTACCGTTTTCAGGACGAAGGATTGTGGCAACGCCTCAAAGTCAATCTCATCGGCCGAATGCCAATAACCATACAAAGGGACCAAAATCTCATCGAGTCCACACTCCTTGATATATTCGCGCACGCGATATTTATCGGCCAGGCGAGTCCACTCGGTGGTATCCGTCCGCAAGGAGAGATAGAGGATTTTCTCGTTCAGCGTCTGTGGATGGTTCAAATTCAACCGCTTCTTAAAGCGCACAAAGTATCTTATTTTCACCAAGGTTTCCGGCCAATGACGCCCCACAAAGGCCGCCGTCCAAATGACCGGTCGCAATAGCACACTCAGTATCGGATTCGATTTAATGCCCATACAATTTATTTTTCGCTATCGGATTAGATGCCTATCTCTTGCAACAGACTTGGCGTAAGCACATTCTCCATTTTATAATTCTCAGCTGCACGCACACAATTGGCTCGCAATCGCTCATTTTCATCGCGATGCTCAATCACATACTGCATCTGATTTGCCAACGCCTCCACATCACCGACAGAAATCACATAGCCGCTTTGTGGTTGAGCGACCAATTCATCCGCATAATTCCAGGCCGATGCAATAACTGGTACACCGGCAATAGCAGCATCTGCAATCACTCCCGGGAAGCCCTCCGTAGGATGCATGGTCGGAAACAGCATCGCATCATATTGGGATAATATGGTGTAATTTTTCTCTTCTCGAAGATTGAGGAAGCCGTTATATCGCACCTCGTCGTAGTGTGCCACCTCGGAGAGAAACCGGTCGTGAATTTCCGGCATAATCGCACCATAAAAATCGACTTCGTATTGTCCTTGAAAACCGCGTTCATTCAAAATATCGACCGCCTTCAGAATTAAAAAGACACCCTTAAGTTCCGTCAAACGCGATAAAAACACAAACTTAACCGTACCGGTGTGCGCCACGCCAACGTCCGGCAAATAGGTATATGGCTTAAAATTGTAAACACGCATGGCATTGTGAATTCCCAATGCCTCATACATATCCACCACCTTATCGGCCTCCACCAAAATCTTGTCAAGCTTCCGGAAAGGCTCCGCCTGATAGATGCCCTGTTTAATCTTGACCGGAGTATAACCACCAATCATCGAATAGACAACTCGCTTTCGGTGCGGAATCGTAGTAAACAAACGGGTCAGACGATAAGCCGACTCGTTCGAGACCGAATAGACAATGTTTTTATATGCTCCAAAGCACAATGCCCACAACACACGAAGCAACACCCATGGCCGTCTGCGCCATTGAAATGTATCAATGTAATCAACCGTACGATATTGACGGAAGAACTCCATCAAGAACTGGTTTTTCACCGAATCACCGGCCTTCGGGATATTGGGGTATTCCAACGACCCGATAAAAAGAATATCTCGCTTCATTAAAACAAAGATTTATAAGCCTCCACAAAAGCCGTCGATGAGAAACGCTCCTCGGCAATTGCCCTATTTCGTTTTGCAAACGTCTGCCGCTCTTGTTCAGGTAGCAAGAGCATCTTCTTAAATGCGTTTGCCATATCATTGACATCCTGCGGATTGAACAAATAGCCGTTATAACCATCTTGCACCAATCGCGGATTGTCGCACACATTTCCACACAAAATCGGGAGTCCGCAACTCATCGCCTCGCAGACTACATTAGGGAATCCCTCATAAAGCGAGGGCAGACAAAACAAATCAGCCGCTTGATAGGCTTTGAGAATATCGGTTGTAGCCGGAAAGAATGTACACATCGAATCCAACCCTAATTGGGTTAAAAGCATCCGACATCGGTCGGCATACGCCTCATCTGCCGTATCACCATACCACTTCACGTCAAACGAGATGCCCGCCTGCCGAACCAAATGCAGCGTTTCGAGGAAACGCATGACATTTTTTTGTGGCATCACTCGCGCAACAACCAACATTTGCAACTTATTATGCGCCTCACGCTTGGTTGTCGCGGGCAAGAAATAGCCGGTATCGACATAATTTGTAATCACTCGAATCTTAGGGGCCAACATCGCCGCCTCACGCGCAATAAATGCAGCTTGGGTATATGAATTGGGAACCACCGCATCGGCTCGGCGATAGGCCCAAAAACGAACCTTATCTCTCCAATTCAAACTTTGATTCGTATTACGTTCCGAAACAATGAGTTTAAAACCTCGGGAAAATCTGCTCACAAGGCTCATCACCAAAGAGGGGGTAGCCATATAGGCTATCACCACATCGGGTCGCGCCTTCCTCACTTGACACCACAGGCGGAAAATACGGAACCAACGATTCTCGGCTGTCGCAAGATGTTGAAAGCGGATGTTGTGTTGGTCCAACAAATACCGATAGAAATCACCCTTGGCATAGGTCCACACCTCAACCTGATAGCCCTGCTGTTTTAATAGAACGGCTAAATTACACAATTGACGTTCCGCCCCACCTGCTCCGAGACTTTCCGTAAAACAGATGACTTTTTTCATAGCTTCACCGCTTGTATATTCCCTTTATCCCCTTGATGAGCCAAGCAGTAGCCCAAACATATCGTCACCGAAAGCGACAAAGAGTTGTAGGACATTGAAAAGACGGATGACACGAACATGATGAGCAACAACATGCCCAATATGTTATAGCATACCGAATCCTTTCTGCGGAAGGAGAGGAACTGCATAAAAAGCGTCATAAAATACAACGCATAGATGCCTGCGCCCAACAATCCTTGGCAAATAAGCAGCTCCAACCAGTCGTTGTGAGCGTAATTACCCACCAACCTAACCGTAGACATCGCGCCATTGCCAAAGAAGAATTGTCCAAGGGTTGTTTCCTGCCGATAATAGTTCCACAATCGGGCATAAAGTGTATCACGACCACTACTATTGCCCATTATCGTATCCTCCACGCGACGTTGGAAATACTCACTCGTTTCATAAAAATCCAAGAGGTATTTACCGCCCACGCACAAGACAATCACCGTGAGTAATACCACAAGCCATCTGCGTCTGCCAGTCTGTGTCGATTGCAGCATACGATACATAAACCAAAGCAGGCAGACTGCACCAATGACAATAGCTCCTCGCTTTAGTCCCAAAATGATAAAGACAAAGATGTAGGCCATCAACACATACTGCACGATGGGTCTTCGTTGGAAGAAAAAGAGCAGCGGGAAGAGGGACAAGAACTGATAGCCGGTATTATTGGTAAACTCCTCCTGCCGCGAGCCTCGCTCGATGGCCCTACGAAGCAACTCTTCCTGTTCTCTGAAATAGGTGAGTGTAACCGATATCAACAACACGCACGTAATCACCCGAATGGTAGAGGCGGAGAGTTCGCCCCGTTTCGTACAATAATACATCACATAAACGGGCAACAAGGATATATATATCGCCTTGAGGAATCCGGACTTGGAGAGCGGCTCGGAGAGGATAAAATCGGCATAGACCGGAGTGGGGTCCAACATCAAGACAAAACCATACACGGTCATCACGACAATAAACAGATTCAACACCCGCATAAAGGGCGGCACCTTCCACTTACGATTCACATAGACGAAATAGAAGGCCGAAATACACATAATTATCAGCAGTATCATCTGCGAAATGGCAGAACCCTCCGCATAGACGATTCCTTGCAGATAATACAAACACCACAAAAGGATGTAAATATTACACAAATTAAGGTATTTCTTCATTGCTTATATCTTTTTCCAAACCCGTTGATACGTTCATGTAGAATGATACCATCCCCTATTTTCGATGCTGATAACGATTTATACGTTCATCCAGAATGACGCCATCCTCTACAATCTTGGCAGCCAATAAGGTCGGGGAATCAATCGAGCAAATCAAAGCATCGCAATATGCAGCAACCATCTCACTAATCGCCTCACTTGTAGTCTTATAAAACAATGAGGGGGTGTGGTCACACACATAGTGGGCAATCCCATCAACCTGATACATTGGTGATTCAATGGTGGTCGGAATACTAGTTTCAATAGCACCAGCTCGGTCACAACTGATATCAATAATCATCGCGCCCTTTTTCATGCGAGACAAATCTGCTCTATAAATGATATGGTCAGTTCGAGACGAATCCCACAAAATTGCATTTACAATCACATCGTATTCGCCCAACTCTTCACGGAACAATGTTTCTGTTTTTCTATCGTATACCGTAATATCGGCCCCCATATAGTTCAATGTCTTGACAGCTCCGCGCGCACTGTTGCCTCGTCCCAATACCGCGACTTTCGTATTATAGGGGAAAATACCATGATGCAAATAGGCATGCATGATTGCTGCCTCACCTGCGATTTCGTTATTACGCCAAAACACATGTCTGTTTTGATAATACATATCTTCCCAGGCATATGCAGTCAACTTTTGTTCAATAAGCATATCTGCAATATGACGATTCTGTACAGCATGCACCCAACCAAAAATAGTCTGCTCATGCAACTGATTCAGATAGGTTGCATCGCCAATTTTCGGGTCACAGATAATATCTTTCGACAAAACCTCCTCTCGTGACACGACATGAACACCACTTTGGCGATAATCCTCGTCCGAATACCCTAACGGTGCTCCATAGCCTGTCTCAAGATAGATTTGTCCTGTATTGACTATCTTTGAAAGATGTTGCGGCAAGATAGCACGGCGGAACTCATTCTCTTTTGTACTAATCGGAAATCCTATCGTTTTCATCATACATTCAAATTTATACGACTACCAAAAAGCAAGTCTGTTTCAGGAAGCAGATTTACATCCAATCCACTTGCTGGATAAAAGGTGATTTCACCAAAATAGATTCGGCCATCGATATTATATAAGTCAACACGGGCATAAGGCAGCTCTTTAGACAAGATTGCCGCTAGTTCAAACATGCTATCCAAATGACTCGGTGCCGGCAATGCAAAATCTGCCGGAGCCTCAAGACCTCGTTTATTATAGCGTAACAATCGCCAAGACGAATCAAAAAAATAGAATTTCGTATCTCCCTTGGTTCGGTCTAAGCAAGCCATCACATCTGTCACCTCGCCTCGATAACAAGAGAACTTATAATCATTACACTCACCGCGAGAATCCTCAATATATTGTTCGGCTATAATGCGGCGAGGAACATTTTTATAAGGCCACTCCCTGAAATTGCGATAGATATCGCTATCGAGCGATTGCTGCAATCGTTTTCGCGCCTCTTCGCGGTTAAAAGTCGCTTTGTCCTTGCATATCACCACACCGCCGCCACCGCCACCGTGTGTGGTTTTCAGCACAAATTGATTGGGAAGGTTCTCAAAATCAATCTCCTCAACTCGATTCCAAACGCCCAAGGTCGGAATGATGTACTCTTCGCCTATGAGCTTGGCCACATACTCCTTTACGGCATACTTATCGACCATCTGCGTATATTCCGGCTTACGATTGTATAGTTTCAGCCACTGCAACTTTTCGTTGAAAGTACGCGGAGCTTGTAAATTTAAGGGATAGCCCATCTTAAGTCGGAATAAGATTTTCAGATACAATTCATCCGAAAAGCAGCCCGAAAATTTTCGCAACAAGAACAACGCTACACGTTTCGGCTTGCGAATTGCCTCTACTATTTTCTGTATCATGACCCTCTCTTTTATTTTTTCAATGCAGCCAGCGTCACATCCCTGTGGGATTCACATTCGATATGATTGATGATAGCCCCTAACTCGCGTTTAGTTATCAGGCGCGGAATCCACCCACGGCAGGCCGCCGCATTCAAATAGCGGTTGTGATAGGAGGCAAAAAGGTTCAACTTTGCCTCTTGCTGTTTCGTCACCCATCCATCAAAGGCCTCTTGCAGCGATGCGTCATCACCAATAAGCCGATTCAACTGTTCGAGATGAGCGAAGAACGTTGTTGCTTGCTCAGCCTGCAACCACTCCACCGTCGGCGTTTCATCACATTGCAGATAGGGAAGTATCGTAACGTGCGTGCTACCCTCGTCGAATTGTAACTCTACACAATACCCCTCATTCCACATAGAGGCACGCAGACCCGCCCAATCAAAGTTAAAATTGCCAAGACCATAGACAATCGGACAACCCTGATACACCTCATAGCCGCTGTAACAATGTTGGTGGTGATTCACCACGGCATCCGCGCCACATTCCACAAAAAAGCGGTAGAGCTTTTTCATGCGCGGGCTGGGCAGTTGGTAATGCTCATGACCGCCATGGACAATGACCAACACATAATCGGCATTTCCACGAGCCTCACGAATTTGGCGGATATTGTCAATCAAATCGAGCGGCGCAGCCCCTGCCTGTGTTGCGGTGGCTATCGAGAATTCGTTTTCACAAAAATTCACAATAGCCAATCGTTTATCTCGGATGGTTTTATAGAGAATTTGCTGTGCTTTAGAAAGATTCATACCGCCACCGACCGTGTCAAGACCGGCACTTTTCAACACATCGAGTGTTGTCCGGCATCCGGCATCACCATAATCACGGAAATGGTTATTGGCCAAGGTCACGGCATCAAAACCACCCGCGGTGATAGCCTCCACGGCTCTGGCGGTCGTTTTCAAAGCCGGACCGCATTTTTCAATCGCCTGCGCCTCGCCCTCGACCACCGGACACTCGAAATTCACGACCGCATAATCGGCCTCACCAATACGCGACTTAACACCCTCAAAAAAGGAGCAATCTCCTTTAGAGAGCAATTCGGCAACACGATGGTGCGGACAAAAATCACCGGCAACTAAAACTTTTATCATCTGCTTCGTACGTTTATGCTTTTCGAATGGCGCGCACCATCCGTCTAAGGGGTGTCATGATATAGAGCGGCATGAAAACCTCTCTAAAATAGGCCACCACATCTTTCACGCCCCATGCAGGCAAACGCAACATCGCGTCCAATTGGTACACCTTTAATTGTTCACGATACCACGGCCATAAATTCTTATCCAAGATGCACATCACCTCAACCACCACGCTTCGGGTTTTCGCAAAAGCATAGGGTTGAACTTGCGGCTTTTCGGCCAACATAGCATAGAGCAATGAGCGCATCTGCAACACTTTGGCAACGGCATCCTGCGACCAAATCATATGAGAGCTAGACCCCGCCGTATCACGGTAATAGTAGGTGGTTTGCTCCACACAACACGCTTTACGAATCTTTCCGACTATCTGATAAAAAAGCAACGCATCTTCGCCTCGACGCATATGGGGATAGGAGACGTAATCGGGCTGCTGTAAGAGGGCTGTGCGGAATAAATCGCCACACAGATTATGGGTGATTTCATTTTTCAGCAACGACTGATACACCGCCACGGCATCCGAGCCATATAACAGTCGATTCTTGTTCCAAATGCTGGTTTCGCCATCCGTTTTGACCCGCAAAATCTGTCCCACAACCATATCGGCCTGATGCGTTTTCGCAGCCGCATATAACGTCTCCAACGCCGTATCGGGCAACCAATCATCGGCATCACAAAAGAAGAGGAATTCACCCTTTGCGGCCTCAATACCTATCTTTCGCGCCCACATGGGACCCATGTTCTGCTCCTGACGAATGAATCGTATGCGCACATCCTGCTTGGCATACTGCTCCACAATCTCCGTAGAGGCATCCCCACCGCAGTCATCGACAGCGATGATTTCCCACGCCGAAAGTGTCTGCTTTTGAATGGATTCAATACATGCACCAACGTACTGCTCAACCCGATAAACCGGAATAATGATGCTGATTTTTAGCTCTTCGTTCATGCCAACAGCTTATCTATATGGTGAAATTGGGTTTGTGCCGAAGCTACCAACTGTGCTATCTTTTCTCGCCCCAAGACAACCGGTTCCACGGCAGATAGGTCGCTCGCATCATCCAACAAACGAATATCGGCGACCTCTCCCGGATAACCAATATCTGCCAGGGCATATTTCATCTTATCGCTATAGAGAATCGGGACCACGGGGATACGCATCAACAATCCTAATATAGCGGCATGATAGCGAGTCGCATACAGCACTCCCACCTCCGAAAGGGCTGCCAACATCGCATCTATATCACCCTCATACGCTACCACCTCGATTCTCTGTTGCTCCTGTGCATCGAAGTGACTTCGAATATGCTCAATGGCTATCAAATCCTGCTCTGACCGACAAAACGAGAATAACCGCACACGGCGACCTTGACGAAGCATATGCGTAATCAATCTACGCAAACAGGTCTCATAACGTATCTGGAAATGTTTTAATGCAGGTCTGTTTCCCAAATCAATCAACGATATACCGACCAACTCTTCTTGCCGCGGCATTGCAGTGTAACGCAACTTAAAGACAATATCGGCAGCATACGTAACGCACGGATTATCGTTAAAAAGTTGATAGGAGTACGAATCGCGCAGACAGACTGCATCGACGACGCGAAACAGTTCAGCCACGCGTTGCTGAAAAGTGGTTGTCCTGGCCGGTCCGAAATTACTTCCAACGATATGAATGGGCGTATGCGGAAAGTGCTTTTTATATTGCAGCAAATGCTCAACAGTACCACAAGACCCACTCGCTCCAACTTCGATAAAGATGGAGCCTCCAATACAAACGATAGCATCCCATCGTTTCGATACAATCGATAACGGGGTGTATCGATTTTTCCAGAGACGCTGGCCCACTCTATCCACAAACGACCACTTTATCCAATGCAGATTTGGCCGCCGGATAATCGCTGCGTAATTATGGGTCGAGCAGATATAAAAATCCACATCAGGATAACGCTCGGCAATGATACGGAAGAATAAATCATCGCCCAGATTTACACTCGTATATCCATGCAGCAAAACGCGCTTATTGCGCTTGCTTTTGGCTCCGTTGTTTTTCATCCAAAAGAGTTACTCCTTGCTGTTTCAATTTCAGATAGATACTATCAGATGCTTTGAGGGTGTCATAGCGTTCCCGGTCTCGATACTTCAGCACACGAGCCGGATTCCCGCCTACTACAGCACACGCCGGAACATCCTTCGTCACACATGCGCATGCGGCAACCACAGCACCTTCGCCGATGGTCACACCGGGCATAATCGAGACATCGGCACCAATCCATACGTTTTCACCAATATGTACATCCTTCACCTCGTAGATAGCATCATAGGGCAACATGGTTCCTTCGTAGCGATGATTCGATGTGTGAATCTTGCAACGAGGACCCAATATTGTTCCACGGCCTATCGTGCAACGACCTCGGAGAATAAACCAGGCTCCGGGGCCAATATAGATATGCTCACCCAATTCCAAATTTCCCATATTGAGAATCGTAAATGGCTGGTGTAATTCAACCGTAGGATGCTGTCGCTGCCATTTCCGATGGCGGAAACGGAATTTAATATTTTCCAACAATCTCATTTGATGTTATTTACGGAAAACTTTACGTACTATTGAACCAAATAACTCTCTTTCGTAGGCATTCATACTCATCCAATAGATGGCAACGACATACACCACGCCATACGCCATAATACCTGCAAAAAGAGAAATAATCGTATCCAACGTGCAACGATGAATCAGATAAAGACCCACAATAGTCAATAACGTCGGGACAATCAACATTTTAAGTATCTCTTTCCAAAAGCGAGGGATATCCAATCGTTGCTGCTTGTAATAGTAAATATTGAGTATGAGACCCTGCCCGAGCAGAAACACTAACAGAATAGCCAATGCACACCCGACACCCCCATAAGCCTTAGCCAACACAACTTGTAAAAGCACGCACAACAATGCAAAGCCAGCATACAACAAGGAACGAAATTTCATCTCATTGCGAGCCTGCAACACAATCGGTCCTAATGTTTGCACCAAAGGTATGGCCAAAGCCGCGAAGCACAGCAGACATATCCAATAGGCATTTTCATACCCCTCGCCGGCCCAAAGCGTGATAAATTGCCGTCCGAAAACAATAAATCCGGAGCATATCATACCGACAATCAGGCATTGCAGACGCCCCGTCTTAATAAACAGATTCGATATCTCTTGGTCGGGGGCGTGTTGCGCAACCATACCGGAGATTTTCGGCAGAAAGACGCCCGACATGGCCATCGAAAAATTCATATACATATGCACCAACTGAATGGCAACGGCAAATACCGCCACAGCAACTGTACCGGAAACTGCACCCAATACGAACTGCCCGGTGTTCCAATACACTTTTTCGATGATGATGCAGAGAAATATCCAAAACGAATAGATGGACACCTCTTTGAGAAAGCCCCATTGGAAACGGCCAAAACGAATCTTTACTTGCAGTTTATATTTGCAATAGAGGTACTGCGCCAAGAGGGTCGCCACGTTGAAGACCGTATGAACGACCACCATTGCAATCGCCTTATACCCCACCGCCAGCAGTGCAACCATAACGACCGTATTCAACAAGGTACGGATAATACCCAGGCTCTTCATGAAGACGAATCGCTCATGGGCCGTAACAATCGAGCCAAAGAGGCTGAAAGGGAAGGTGATAGCAAGGTTGAAAATCATGATTATCATCATGATGCGGGCCTTATGCAACTCGCTGTCGGTCATCGTATCGCCAAACAGGGCATCGATATTGACATACAACAACGCTCCGGCAACTGCGGCCAATAGGCCGATTGCCGAGTAAAGTATCAAGAACATACCGAACATACGGCTCTGCTCCTCCACCTTGTTCTCGGCACGGAATTTGGCTGTATAGCGGACAATGGCATTGCCAAAGCCGAAATCCATAATCGTAAGGTAGGCAATCACGGAGGCAACCAGCGAATAGAGTCCATATTCGCTTTGTCCCATCATGCGCAACATATAGGGCGTGTATAACAAGCCCAAGAGCATGGTCAGACAGATGGTCGCATAGTTGAGCAGGATGCCCGCCTTAATCTGATTCATCGACGACGAAAGGGAGATTAGATGTTGTAAAACGTCTTATACCACTCGGCAAATTTGCGAAGGCCTTCGCGGAGCGAGGTGTGGGGCTTGAAACCGAAGTCGCGCTCCAGTGCCGACGTGTCGGCAAAGGTGGTCGGCACATCGCCGGGTTGCATCGGGACCAACTCTTTGTGGGCCTCGAAATCATAATCCGCGGGCAGTACTCCGGCACGAATCAACTCTTGTTGTAGGATATCGACAAAGTCGAGCAGATTTTCGGGGCTGCTGTTGCCGATGTTATAGACGGCATAGGGAGGTTCGGGCAGGCCGTCTGCACCCACCTTGCGGGCAGGGGCTTTGTGGATAATGCGCTGAACACCCTCCACAATATCGTCCACATAGGTAAAGTCGCGCTTACAATTGCCGTAGTTGAAGATGCGAATCTTCTCCCCTCGACGCAACTTGTCCGTGAAGCCGAAATAGGCCATATCGGGCCGTCCGGCCGGACCATAGACCGTAAAGAAACGCAGACCGGTCGAGGGAATGTTATAGAGTTTGCTATAGGCGTGCGCCATCAACTCGTTCGATTTCTTCGTGGCAGCATAGAGCGACACGGGATTATCCACCTTATCCTCCGTGCTGTAAGGCACCTTCTTGTTGCTGCCATAGACCGACGAAGAGGAGGCATAGACCAGATGACGGACACCCTCCCGGCCTCCGTCGTAGCTGTGACGGCAAGCCTCGAGGATGTTGTAAAAGCCGATGAGGTTGCTCTCGATATAGACATCAGGGTTGGTGATGCTGTAACGCACACCGGCCTGTGCGGCAAGGTTGACCACCACGTCAAACTGCTCCGCCTGGAACAATCCGTCAATCAACGCCTTGTCGGCCAAATTACCCTTCACGAATCGCCAAGAGCTTTCGGGGTGAGCCTGCGCCACCTTCTCCAGACGGTCCAGACGATACTCCTTAATCGAGACGTCGTAATAGTCATTCACGCTATCCAGGCCAACAAGCTCGATGGGCGACTCGGTAACGAGCAATCGCTCCACCAAATTAGCACCGATAAAACCGGCTGCACCGGTAATTAAAATCTTCATATTGCGAATTATTTTACAACTCTGTTCACATAGCCGGCCGAGCCATTATAGCTCAAAACTTTGGCCGGAATTCCACCCACTACGGCGTTGTTCGGGACATCCTTGGTCACCACAGCATTGGCTCCAATGGCTGCATGGTCACCCACAATGACATGTCCGACAATTTTTGCTCCCGGGCCGATGTACACACAATCCCCGATTTCGGCACATCCCTGACGGGAGCCGCGATTCGCCTGACCGATAGTCACACCTTGCGAGAGGTTGACATTCTTGCCGATTTTAGCCTTGGCATTCACGATAATACCCCCAAAGTGGCCGATGTATAATCCCGGACCGATGGTGGCTTGATGAGAAATATCGAAGCCGAATTTGAAAGAGTAATGGCGTAATCTTAATCGTGCAAAAAGATAAACAAGAAACCAGGCTCGACGGCCGGCCAATGCGGTACAAAGGCGCAACCAAAAGCTGTAACGTACGCCCGGTATGGTGTAGTAGCATTTGAGGAAGGTTCCAAAACCCGTAGAACCTTTGTAGCGATATAAATCGGAGAGGAACAACTCCTTAAATCGTCTCATCTGCAAACTTCGCTTTGACCTGTTCGTAGGATTTCACATCACCGATGTCGTAGCGATGGCCGGGCATCTCGTAGGCGTGCAGAATCGTACGCGTCGTGAGGTAATGGGCCAAATTACCCGGAGCATCGTATTTGCAACCCTGCTCAATAGCAGTATGGATAAGCGGCAAATCCTCCTTGCGGTAGAGGTAGAAGGGCGGTACAGCCCACTCGCTCTTCGGCTCTGCCGGTTTCTCTTCCATGAGCAACACCCGATTCTCCGCATCCAGGCTCACCACACCGGTCTTCTGCAAAGCCATTTTCGAAGGCTCACGATGGCACATCAAAAGGCTCGTACCCTTCTCTTTGAAATAGGCCACAAAACCCGAAAACGAAAAATCCAGCACATTGTCGGCAGCAGCCACCAGGATATCATCCTCCACGTGACACGTTTCAAGGGCCAAAATCAAATCTTTCACCGCACCGATACGATGGTCGTTATCCGTCGAGCCGTCATCGATGAGCGTAATAGGTTTCGTATAACGCTGCTGCGCCTCAACAAGCCACGCCTCAAAAATCGAGATAAACTTATGGTTCGAGACGATGATGTGGGCATCTACCTCTTCGAGCGTATCGACATCTTGCAGCATTCGGTCCAAGATGGTCGTTTGACCAATCTCGAGCAATGGTTTCGGGAAATTTTCGGTAATCGGATAGAGGCGCGTAGCATAACCGGCCGCCAATACGATATTTTTCATCTCTCTTCGTTATTCGCAATCAACAAATCTTGCACCATCATCCACCTGGCAGAACGATATGGAGAAGGTCCCCTCATATTCGGGGAACTGCTCCAGATAGCCACGGGTGATTTTTTCGCGGATGGCCTCGCGCTTCGAGGGGTCAATAAGTGCGATGCAGGCACCTTTGAAGCCGGCACCCGAAAAACGGCCGCCATAGACACCCTCCGTCTGACGCATCAACTCATAGATGGCGATAAGTTCGGGCGAACCGCACTCGTAGTTATGAATCGAGGACTCGCAACTCTCAAAGCTCAATTTGCCGAATAATGCCAAATTGCCCGACTCCCAAGCCGTCACACCCTTTCTTACACGACGATACTCGGTATAGAAGTGTTCGGCACGACGGGCAAAACGGGCCGGCATACGTTCGCGCGTGCGCTCGTAAATCTCCTTCGGCACATCCCTCAAAAAGGTCTTTTCGAGTTTTTTAAGGGGCTGATCCTCATAGGCCAGCATATTCCAGGCGGCCGCCTTACACTCGTTCACACGCAGGTTGTAATCGCTCGACACGAGGCTGCGCGTAAGACCCGAGAAGATGATAGCCAGCTCGAAGGGAGGCATTTTGGGATTCCGACGGATGATGCGATACTGCTCGCTGTCGGTATCCAGGAACAGGATTCCCTCCTTGTCGCTCAACACGATACACGACTGGTCGAGAATACCGTTATTCAGACCGATGTATTCCCGCTCGGCCTCGGAGGCGATTTTGATAACCTCCATCTTAGTCAGCGAGATGTTGTTTGCCTTGGCCATCGCCATCACATAGGCCACCAGCACCGCGGCACTCGACGACAAACCACCCACGGGGAGCGACCCCTGCAACACGCCGCGAATACCATATTTGAGTTCGAAGCGTTTGCGCAGGGCGAATTTCGCACCACGCGCATAGTCGCCCCAATTGTAGTTGCGGACCTGCACCGGAGCCTGGATATTGAAACGAATATCCCCCTCAAACGAGCGACTTACAAGCTCCACTTCGCCATCCTCGGTGGGCGAGAAACAGAGGTCCACCCCCTTATCGAAGGCAAAACCCATCACCAAGCCGTGCTGATGGTCCACGTGCGCACCCAACGGGCAGACACGGTAGGGCGAGAAGATATGGTACTTCGGCTCCTCGCCAAAACGTTCCAAAAAATAGTTTTTCAAGCTATCCATACGTTATGATGCCTGTGTGGTAAGTTCGGCGTCGAGTTTTTCGTACACCGAGTTTTTAGATTTAAATTCGGGAACCGTACGCTTCATCAAGCGCACCATGTCAAGAATATTAACAGCCACAGCCAACTGCTCCAACTCCTCGGCCACGTGGAGGGCATCGCCATACAGATATTCACGCACCTGGGCAATGCGGATACGGTCATGCGAGGTGGGAAGGGTGTTTTCTGCATTCGAAAGCACCTCCTCATAGAGTTTCTCACCCGGACGCAGGCCCGTATACTCAATCTCAATATCCTTACCCACTTCCAAGCCGGCAAGCGCAATCATTCTGCGTGCCAAAGTATCAATCTTGACCGATTCGCCCATATCGAAGACAAAAATTTCATTGCCTTTAGACATCGTAGCAGCCTCCATCACCAAACGGCAGGCCTCGGGAATGGTCATGAAGAAGCGCGTAATATCGGGATGGGTCACCGTCAACGGACCACCTTTGGCTATCTGCTCGCGGAAACGGGGAATCACCGAACCATTCGAGCCAAGCACATTTCCAAAGCGTGTAGTCACGAAACGTGTCTGCCCCTTCATTTTACCTTGTTCGATGGCCAGGCCGAGCGACTGCACATAAATCTCGGCCAGACGTTTCGTACAACCCATGATATTGGTCGGATTCACCGCCTTATCGGTCGATATCATCACCATCTTCTCCACACCGTACTCGAGGCACTTATCGGCCACGTTTCGTGAACCGGCCACATTGACATAGACCGCTTCACAAGGATTTTCCTCCATCAGTGGAACATGTTTGTAGGCAGCGGCATGGAAAACCACCTCGGGGTGGTAGGTACGGAAGGCGAAATCCAATCTATTCTTCAGGCGCACATCGCCAATGACGGGGACAAAATGCAACGTCGGGAATCGCTCCTCCAATTCAAGACGCAAATTGTGGGTCGGGGTCTCCGCATTGTCGAAGAGAATGAGTTGTCGCACTCCGAAGGAGGCCAACTGGCGGCACAACTCCGAACCTATCGAACCGGCGGCACCTGTCACCAGAACTGTCTTATCGCGGAAATTCTCGATAATCCGCTCCATGGAGAGTTTGATTTCGGGACGACCCAGCAAATCCTCAATTTTCACCTCTCGGATATTCTGCTTCATCACCTTACCGTCAATCACCTCATCAATCGAGGGGGCAAGCAACACCTTAAGGCCCATCGAAGTGGCCATCTTCACCAAACGACCCTGCTCCTCCTGGGCCTCCAATTCGGTAGCAAACAACACACCATCCACAAAGAGACGATGACGCAGGTACGTAAGCGACTCTTCCCTATTGACATAGAAAACCGGCAGGTCGGCAATCTTGTAGTTTTGCAACCGTACACCGCACGTCATAAATCCAACCACCTGATAGTGAGGTGAATCCTGCAAACGAGTCAGCACCGAAACCGACTTATCGCCCGTGCCATAGAGCAAAACGCGCATACGACGACGGCGGCGACCGCGATATCCGCGCAACATATCATACACGACAATCATGCCCACACGCATAATCACTAACGCCGTAAGCGTAAAGACCATATCGAAGAGCAAGATACTGAACGTCACCTTTTTACCCAGCTCAAAGCGAGTCAGAACCAACAACAGAAGAGCCAACATCGCGCCTTTAAAGCAAACGGCCACAAAGATTTTCCCCACTTCACGCAAGGTCGAATGGCGAATAATCGTGCGATGCACCCCAAGTAAAAGGAAAATCACCAGCGAGAGGAGCGGTGAGCCAATTAACCACCACCGCACCATCTCTTGGTTGGTAATGGGCGAAAGGAAGGTATCGACCAAAAAAATGGTCACAAGCGAAGCCGTAAACGAAACCAGCACATCCAATGCAAGAATCAGATTCGAATTCACATAACGGTCCAAATGCAATTTATCAACGAGTCGCGTCATAAGCTATTATCTTCGACAACGGGTATAAAATTGGGGCTTTGGCATTCAGATTATACACTGAAAACCAATTAGTTATAAAGTTTTTCGACTGAAAATTCGCACACTCGACAAACGCTCCCCGCAAGGACAATTCATCGAATATACAAAGGTAGATATAAAAAGATAAAAAAACAAGAAAAACAGGAGAAATCGCAATCGGGGCAAATAGGCCGCAAACTACTGTAAGCCAATACATTGCACGGATAGAAACCTCCCTAACGAACAAAATTGGCTATAAACGAGCCTAAACAAAAGAGGCAAAAACAAAGAGGAAAGAGCAAAGAGCAAAGAGATAACTTTGCGATTAAGGCGAGCGCACACGCTTGCGTGATGCCGAGCCGGAGCAACCGACGCTGCGGAGCGAGCGCAAAACCAAACTCGTTTGGGTTTTGCCAAGCCGCGAGGAGGAAACGTAAAGCGTAAAGTCAAGCCACCGAAGGTGGGTTAAAGAGGAAAGAGCAAAGAGCAAAGAGCAAAGAGCAAAGAGCGAAGAGGAAAGAGAAGAGGAAAGAGAAGAGTAAAGAGCGAAAAGAGAAGAGGAAAGGTTTCTTAAGAAGGCATAACACTCCTTAAGGGCCTCCTTCAGCACCGTTCAGCACCCTCCCCCACCAAAATAAAAAAGTTTGCGACTCCCTTTTCGGGTGATTTTCCGCGGGTTATCCCACGACAGCAAACCACCAAAAAAAAGAGTCGCAAACAGCACAGCAGCACGAACGAGGCAACGCCCCCTTCGCCCCTAAATCTCTGAAGTAAAGTAGAATCTGATATCCTTAAAATTCTCTTGCGCGAGGGCCAGCGCATAGCTCGTATCGGCCAGGAAGACATCGCGGCCATGCTTATCGACGGCCATATTGGTATGTTTGCGACGCTTGAAATCACGCAACTGCTCCTCGTTATCGCTCTCAATCCAACAAGCCTTATGAATCGAAATCGGCTCCCAACGGCACGAGGCTCCATACTCATGCTCGAGGCGATACTGAATCACCTCAAACTGCAAGGCTCCCACCGTACCGATAATCTTGCGACCATTGAGTGACGAGGTGAAGAGCTGGGCCACACCCTCGTCCATCAGCTGGTCCACACCCTTTGCCAACTGCTTGAACTTCAACGGGTCGGCATTTTCGATATAGCGGAACTGCTCGGGCGCGAACGACGGAATACCCGTAAATTTCAGTTTCTCGCCCTCGGTGAACGTGTCGCCAATCTTGAAGTTACCCGTATCGTGCAGACCCACAATATCGCCCGGGAAGGCCTCATCGATGACCGACTTCTTCTCGGCCATAAAGGCCGTGGGCGAGGAGAATTTGAGCTGCTTGCCGCTACGCACATGGAGGTAGTTCTTGTTGCGCTCGAACTTACCCGAACATATCTTCATAAAGGCAATGCGGTCGCGGTGGTTGGGGTCCATGTTGGCATGAATCTTAAAGACAAAGCCCGTCATCTTCCCCTCCTCGGGGCTGACCGTGCGCTCCACCGTGGGGGCGGGACGGGGCGAGGGTGCAATGCGGATAAAGCACTCGAGCAACTCTCTCACACCGAAGTTATTAACAGCCGAACCGAAGAAGACGGGAGCCAACTCACCACGCAGGTAGGCATCGTGGTCGAACTCGTCATAGACGCCCTCCACCAGCTCGACATCCTGACGCAGCTGGTCAGCATATTTTTGGCCGATGTAGCCATCCAACTCGGGCGATGCGAGGTCCGAAAAATCGACCGTCGAGGCATCTGCCGTGAGCTTCTCGTCCGAGGTAAAGAGCGACAAATGCTTCTCGTAGAGGTTATAGACGCCTTTGAACGTCGGGCCGTTCGAGATGGGGAACGCCAAGGGGCGCACCTTGATTTTCAGCTCGGCCTCCACCTCATCCAGCAACTCGAAAGGCTCCTTCGAGGGGCGGTCCAACTTATTGATAAAGACAATTACGGGCGTATTGCGCATACGGCAGACATCCATCAGTTTGCGGGTCTGCGCCTCGACACCTTTCGCACCGTCGATGACAATGATAACCGAATCGACCGCCGTCAGCGTGCGGTAGGTATCCTCGGCAAAGTCCTCGTGGCCCGGGGTATCGAGGATATTGATTTTCGCCCCCTGATACTCGAAGCCCATCACCGAGGTGGCCACCGAGATACCGCGTTGGCGTTCAATCTCCATAAAGTCGGAGGTGGCTCCCTTCTTGATTTTGTTGCTCTTCACGGCACCCGCCACATGGATGGCACCACCAAAGAGCAGAAGTTTCTCCGTAAGGGTCGTTTTACCCGCATCGGGGTGGGCAATGACGGCAAAGGTTCTGCGTCGTGTAATCTCTTCCTGTAAAGTCATTTATAATCGTTTATTAGCATTCAGCGGTCAGCAGTCAGCAGTCACTTTTAAGGGTACTTAAGGGTACTTAAGGGAGCTTAAGGATTTACTTTAAGGCACTTTAAGAAACCTTAAGGGACCTTATCTCTTATAATCGGTGTTGTAGTGACAGCCGACCGACTCCTGCAATTCGCGTCCCTGCTTGATAACCAGATAGGCTACGGCAATCATATTGCGCAGTTCGCACAACTCGCGGACAGGCTTGGTCTTGTTGTACAGCTCCTCGGTCTCCTCGAAGAGAATCGAGAGGCGGTGCATGGCACGCTTCAGCGAGAGGTTCGAGCGGACGATGCCCACGTAGTTCGACATGATGGACTGCACCTCGCGTTTCGACTGAATCAGCATCAGCATCTCCTCCGTATGTTGCGTACCCTCGAAGTCCCAATCGGGAATACCCTCCTGGAAACCAACCTTCTCGAAGCGTTCCATCGTGTGCTTGGCCGCCTGGTCGCCATAGACCACGGCCTCGATAAGCGAGTTCGACGCCAAACGATTCGCGCCATGCAGGCCCGTGCAGGAGGCCTCGCCCAGCACATAGAGTCGCTTGATAGAGCTTTGGCCGTTCAAATCGACCTTCACACCACCACACGAATAGTGGGCAGCAGGCGTAACGGGAATCCAATCTTTCGTAATATCGATACCAATCGAAAGGCACTTTTCGTAGATGTTCGGGAAGTGGTCACGAATGGCCTCGGCCGGTTTGTGGGTCACGTCGAGATAGACATAATCTTCACCTCGACGGGTCATCTCACGGTAGATGGCTCTTGCCGTAATATCGCGCGGAGCGAGCGACTTCATCGGGTGGTATTTATCCATGAACTCCTCACCGTTTTGCAGGCGGAGGATGGCTCCGAACCCGCGCATTGCCTCCGTGATGAGGAAGTTGGGCGTCTCACCCGGGTTGTAAAGCGTCGTCGGATGGAACTGGATAAACTCCATATTCTCGGTAATCGCCTTCGCACGGTGGCACATCGCAATACCGTCACCCGTCGCTACATGAGGATTCGAGGTCGAGGAGTAAATCTGACCGCAACCACCCGTTGCCACAATCGTAAAGCGCGAGAGCATGGTCTGAATCTCGCCCGTCTTTTCGTTGAGTACGTAGGCACCGAAGCAGGTGATGTTGCGCGTATGGCGCGTGACGAACTCACCCAGGTGGTGTTGCGTCAGAAGGTCCACAGCAAAATGATGCTCCAAGACCGTGATGTTGGGATGTTGCTTCACCGACTGAATCAGCGCGCGCTCAATCTCGGCACCCGTCAGGTCCTCGTAGTGGAGGATGCGATGCTCCGTGTGGCCACCCTCGCGGTTCAGCTCGAAGCGTCCGTCGGGGGTTTTATTGAAACGTGTACCCCAGGCGATGAGGTCCTGAATCAGCTCCGGAGCGCGTCTTACGACCAGCTCCACAGCCTTCACATCGCATTTTCCGGCTCCGCACACCAACGTGTCGGTAATGTGTTTCTCGAACGTGTCGGGTTCGTAGGTGACCGAACAGATACCCCCCTGGGCATAGTTCGTATTACACTCGACCATCTCACCCTTCGTGACGATGGTAACGTGGCCCTTTTCGGCGGCTTTGAGCGCGAACGAAAGTCCCGCAGCTCCCGAGCCGATGACCAAAAAATCGGTTTTCATGGCTTTTTAATTTAGCATGCGCTTTTTTGCGCCACAAAGTTAGGAAATTCTTTGTAATTTTGTCGCCAAAACCGCTAAATAATGGAGAGATACATCGACATCAACGACTATAACTACCCGCTCCCCGATGAGCGCATTGCCAAATTTCCCCTCGAAGAGCGCAGTTCATCGAAACTGCTCGTCTATCGTGGCGGCGAAATCGGGGAGAGTCGCTTTCGCTCGGTGGGCGATTTTCTGCCCGAAGGCGAGCTGCTCGTCTTCAACAACACGAAGGTCATCCGCGCCCGCATCATCATGCATAAACCTTCGGGGGCGCGTATCGAGGTCTTCTGCCTCGAACCGCACGCTCCGGCCGACTACGAGCGCGCACTTTCGGCCACCGAGAGTTGCACCTGGTCCTGCATTGTGGGCGGTTCGAAGAAGTGGAAAGAGGGCTACGTAGCGATAAATTTCGACCACAACGGCCGTGAAGAGTGGCTCCGTGCCTGGCGCGTTGGAGCGGGTGGCCGTGAGCAGCTTATCCGCTTCGAATGGTCGGCCGCGATGTCGTTTGGCGAACTGCTGGAGCTGTTGGGGCGAATTCCGATTCCGCCCTATCTGAACCGCGAGAGCCAAGAGATTGACAACACGCGCTACCAGACCGTCTATTCGAAATTCGAGGGTTCGGTGGCAGCACCGACTGCCGGTCTGCACTTCACGCCCCAACTTATCGACCAAATGCAGGAGCGTGGTTTCGGATTCGAAGAGGTGACCCTCCACGTGGGTGCCGGCACCTTCCTGCCTGTCAAAGAGCAGGACGCCACGAAGCATCCGATGCACACGGAGCATTTCGAAGTAACGCTCTCCACGCTCCGAAAACTCCTTGAAAAGCAAGGGCATATCACCGCCGTAGGCACCACCTCGGTACGCACGCTGGAGTCCCTTTCGGCCCTCGGATGGCGCATTTACAACACCGGCACCCCCGACGCGGGGCGCGTGATTGGTCAATGGGAGTTATACGACCTGCCCTCCGACTTTACGGGTACTAAAGCGTTGGAAGTGCTGATTCAATACCTCGAAAACGAAGGGCTGGAGCGCATCAAATGCGCCACGCAAATCATGATTACCCCGCTCGGGTATCAATTCCGCATCGTGAGCCGTATCATCACCAATTTTCACCAGCCCTCCTCGACGTTGCTGCTCCTCGTTGCCGCCTATGTGGGCGAAGATTGGCGCACGATTTATCGCTATGCCCTCGACAACGATTTTCGTTTCTTAAGCTACGGCGACTCGTCGCTATTGATGCGGTAGATTATTTAGTTGCCGACTTTTAAGGAGGCTTAAGGGTGCTTAAAGGGACTTAAAGATTTTACCTTCAGTGACTTTAAGTCACCTTAAGAGACCTTACCTATGCCTTCAACCGAACCAAAACCGGAATTGCACGGCAAATCCAATCCAGGCATAAAAGGAGCAAGCTCTTCGCTTGCGGGATGACTGGATTGGCTGCTGCGCAGGCAAAGCCTGCTCCGCGACGCCTTTCCAGGTGGCTCCCTTGGGGAGATTACAAAGTTAAGCAGACCGCCCGTCATTGACGGGCGTGTTCATTTTATTGTGTACCCAAGCTCATGCAAGCATGGCTTGGGCTCACAATAAAAAAACCGCAGGAGAAATCCTGCGGTCTGCTCAACTTTGTCGGGATGACTGGATTCGAAGCGTAGAGGCTTTAGCCTCAAGCTCGCCGGATTACCATTGAAAATAAGGGCGTAGCCCGCAATACACCTAATCCGGCAACCACCTAATAAAGAATCCCAGTCATCCCGACCGAGCAGGTAGCACGCTTTGCGTGCTTTTTTTTGTTGCCTTCATGGTGGGCTTGCACACGACATGAAGGGGCAACAAAAAAAGTAGCAGAACTAAAAGTTCTGCTACCTGCTCAAGAGTCGGGATGACTGGATTCGAACCAGCGACAACACGCCCCCCAGACGTGTACTCTAACCGGGCTGAGCTACATCCCGAGTTCCACACTCCGCAAGTTTACCTCGCGTTTGGGACTGCAAATATAAACCACTTTTTTGGCAAAACCAAACTTTCGTCCTTTTTTTTCACTTTTTTTATCGCCACACCTCCGTTCCATGCACGCACCGATTGGCTTTCTACGCTCATTTTGCGCACTTTCTGCGTTTTTTTCTTCGGATTTTTTGTCAAACTCCTTTTTTTGTTTACCTTTGCACCGCTAAAGTAGCGCATTACAGCGCAAAATAGCGGTAAGGCCCATTCGTCTATCGGTTAGGACGCAAGATTTTCATTCTTGAAAGAGGAGTTCGACTCTCCTATGGGCTACAACGAAGGGACCAACGAAGGGAGTGGGTCAGGCAAGTGAAGCGGAGTTATCTGCAACACAAAAGGCCAAATTCCGAGGGAGGTTCCTACGGGTGAAAAAATCCTACGGAGCGGGCAACGGCCTATCCACCACCGACCACGGTCGGCTAAAGCAACCGGAAGAGCGTGAAAGCGTTGCGCAAGAGGTCTCTTCAAACAAAAGCAAACTATAAAAATTAAAAATAAAAACATTTTACAGATTATGGCAAACCATAAGTCTTCGAAGAAGCGCATTCGCCAGACCGCTACGAAGCGCGCACACAACCGTCTGTTCCACAAGACGACCCGCAACGCCGTGAAGGCTCTGCGCAACACGACCGATAAGAGCGCAGCCGAGGCTCTGCTCCCGAAGGTAACCGCCCTGCTGGATAAGATTGCCAAGCTCAACATCATCCACAAGAACAAGGCCGGCAACCTGAAGAGCGCAGCTCAGCTCCACGTAAACTCGCTCTAATCGAGTCTTCGAGCAAAAAATGAAAGCATCCCCAAAGGGATGCTTTTTTTGCCGGCATAGGGGTCCATCTCACCTCCCGCGAAGCCGTATAACGAGGGGCGTGCAACCCCCACCCTCCCGGGAGGCATATTTCAGACAACTCTCCACAACCATCCGCGAAGCCGTATGACGAAGCGAGTGCAAGGCCTGCCTATCCCCCTCACGGGAAGCACTCTGGACGAGCTATTTTTAGGCACTCTCCACAACCTCCCGCGAAGCCGTCTGACGAGGCGAGTGCAAGGCTTGCAAAGAGGCGAAGCGCGCAGCATACATTAACGTATGTGAGCAGCTTCGCCTCTTTGCGTAACGCGGCAATCGCCCGTCAGACGGCTTCGCCTTCCTTAAAAGCGGATTTTGGTACCCACGAACCAACTCCTCGGCATCAAAGGACCATAGACATACCCCGAATCGCGCTCGGCTCCGGTGTCGAAGTCATCCTGATAGGCGTTGAAGAGGTTCTTCATACCGCCATAAATCTCCATCTCCACATCGCGGAAGAGTTTCAAGCTATATTGCAGACGCAGATTGGCATCGAAGAATGAAGGGGTCTTCACCGCTATATCGACATCGGTACCCGAGCCAGCATAGTGCTGCACAAGCATCGAGCCGGTATAATTTCCCGAAAGGTCGATATCAAACCGCTTCCAGGGCTGGATGGTCAGGGTAAAGTAGCCATAGGTGTCGGGGGTGCGGAACATCCGCTTCGAGGGGGCAACAGCCTCATCCTCACTCCAATACTCGGCCTCTTTATAGCGGCTCTCCTGCCACGTAAAGCCCGCTTGCAGTTCCACATGGTCGCCAAAGGTGGCGCGTCCCTCCAAATTCACACCTCCCACGGTGGCACCCGAGCCGTTGTAACGCTCCTGAATGGTCGCGCCATCGCTATCCGCGCCCACCTCGCGCAGGGCAAAGACATCGTCGAGTGTCGTATAGAAGCCCTCGACAATGAGGTTCGTGGCTACACGCCCGAAGCTGTGGTGCCACTCGGCCGAGGCACTCCACGACCCGGAACGCTCCTCCTTCAGCCCCTCGGCCAGGCGGATGCGGGTACGCTCACCGCCCACGATGGCGATGTGCAGGTCCTCGTCATAGGCTTGCGGAGCGCGATAGCCGCCGGCATAGCTTAAACGCAGGCTCAAATCCTCACTCGGGTTATAGCGCAGATTGACACGGGGCGAGAAAATCACATCATCCACCAGGTTGTGCTTATCGATTCGGCCACCCAACAGAATCGACCAACGCTTGTTCTTCCACTCGTTCTGGAAGTAACCACCATAGAGGTGTACATCCTGCTTGGTATCAATCTGATAGCCCACCGACTCGTCGTGCAGGTCGTTGTGGCTGTACTCCGTGCCGATGGTCAGCTCCGAGGGAAGGAAGAGCAGTTTTTTGAACTCATGGACATATTGCAGACCGGCAGCAGCCGTCAAATCGTGCGTGCGGCCGTAGGCATCGGGGTCCTGGAAGGCACCGTAATAGCTCGAGCGGGCCGTGTTTTGGAACGATGCATAGGCATTGAGTCGGTTGGCGCGGTCATCCGACGACCAATCAAACGAGAGGCTACCGCCGTCAATCGTATGGTCAGCCTGCTCGCAGGTCATCGCCTCATGGGGAGGAAGGTCGAGCCTGTCACCGCCACGACGATAATCCTTGATGCGGTGGTACTGGGCCGTAAGGCGCGAGTAGGCACCCGTGCGGAAGTATCCACGCATACCGAGGGCTTCGGAGTTCTGCTCCAGCATCTCGGTAAAGCCATCGCCATTATCGTCATAGCCATCAGCCGTGCGACTCTGGGCAAAGACCGCAATAGCCGCCTTGCCACTATCCGAGACGAGCGATGCGTTGAGCGTGGTCGTATTATCAAACGAGCTGCTGCAACCGAGCGAGGTAATCGTGTGGGCAATTTCGGCCATGCTGCGCGTAGGCTCCTTCGTAATGACGTTAATCGTACCGCCAATGGCCGAAGAGCCGTAGAGTGCCGAACCACCACCGCGTAACACCTCGACTCGTTCAATCATATTGGCAGGAATCTGCTCCAGACCATAGACCCCCGTCAGGGCCGAAAAGAGGGGGTGCGAATCGACCAGAATCTGCGAATAGCGACCATCGAGGCCGTTGATACGCACCTGCGGAAAACCGCAATTCTGGCAGGTATTCTCCACACGCACACCGGGTTGGAACGACAGACCACCCCCCAACGAGGCGGTCGATACACGGTCGAAAATCTCCGAATCCAGCACACTCACCAGCGAGGGGGCCTCGCGTTTCAGTCGCTCGGTACGGCTGGCCGAAACGACCACCTGGTCCACGGCTACCACCTCCTCTTCCACCTCGAAGCGCAACTCCACCGTGCCGCTCCCGTGCAGACAGACCTCCTGACGAGCTGCGGCATATCCCACCGCACGCACCTCGACCGTATAGTCGGCCAAGGGGAGATTTTTCAACAAAAAGTGACCCGTTGCATCGGTCGTCGTACCGATGGTCGTATGGAGCAGCACCACCGTAGCATAGGGGATATGCTCTCCGGTCTTGGCATCTACGACATCACCAAAGATATGGGCATCGGTAGGTTTAGCGTGCCGTTGTGCCACAGCCAAGCCAACAGCCAGAAAAAGCATTAACAAGGAAAGTAAAAGTCTCTTCATCTTACCTATATTTAATTAGCATCGTTAGTTTCTTGCGTTTGCGACTGCAAAAGTACAGCGACCGAAGGTGAAAGGCAATACCTAAATCGTGGTAAAGAACAGCGATATAGAGACAAAAAAAGGGATGTCTTACGACATCCCTTAACCATTATCAGGTAGTGGATTAGAAGTAAAGACCACGCAGGTCCTTAATCTCGGCCATCTCCTGTACGGCCTGCAATGCGCTCTGCGTCGTCATGCTCTCCTGCACGGCCTGGGCGCGTACACGCTCGGCCTCCTCGGTCTGCGTAGCGGCATCCTGAATATCCTCAACCGTGAAGACATAGACACCGTTCAGACCCTTCACGGGAGCCGAAACAACGCCCTTCTCCGTGGTCGAAGCGATGGCACCGATGAGCGTCGGCTCCAGACCCGGGCCAGCCAGGTAGTAGGCACCGAAAGCAGCATCCTGATACTCGTTCACCTCCGACTCAACAGCCTTGGCAACCTCCTCAATCGTGGCACCGGCCATCTGACCCTTCACAGCCTCAAACTTCTTATCGCGCATGAGCTGCATACGAATCTGCGGAACAACCTCCTCGATGGGGGTGTACTCCTCCTTGTCGATAGCGGTCAGCGTGGCAATCACATAGTCGTCACCCACGGTGAAAATCTCCGACAAATCGCCCACCTTGGCACCATAAGCCCAGCGAGCCACCTCGCGCGAATCCTCCAGACCGCGAATCGTGCGGTCACCCTGTACGAGGGTAGCTACGCGCGGCGTAACGGCAGCGGCCGATGCGGCCTCGGCGAAATCCTCCTTGGCAGCCAGCGTAAAGCTACCGGCAGCCGAGTGAGCCGTGCGGCGCGTCTCGCTCGAAGCGACAACGGGATAGGTAATCGAAGCTACGCGGATGTGCTTCGAAGGCTTGTCGGCACGGTAAATCTGCATAATCTGAATAGCATCGCCCGAAGCAATCTTCACGATGTCGCCCTTCTTGGCCGAAGCCAAGGTCTCGGCAAACTCACCCGTGAAGGCAGCGAACGGCATCACGCCAACCTCGCCACCGAGCTGGGCCGTCTGGGCAAATACCGAATACTGGGCAGCAGCCTCGGCAAAATCGGCACCACCCTTCAAGGCGGTCATCAGGCTGTCGGCCAACTCCGTCTCGGTGTAGGGCAGCACGATGTGGCGCACGCCAATCGAGTCGGGAGCCATCTTCGTATCCAGCACGCGGGCCATCGTCCACTCGTTGTTCTTCAGCACCGGACCATACATCTTACCGGCCATCAGTGCCTCGGCCTCCTCGGTCGTAAGCTGCGTATCGTTTACATAAGCCTCGGCAATCGAACCGTTGCGGTTCTCACGAGCAAAGGCCTTCACATCCTCGGCGGCAGCGAACTCCTCGCCTACCATCTTCACCTCCTGCTCCAAAGCGGCCATATCGCCCTCGGTCGGCGTCACCTCGAACACCACGTACGAAAGCTGACGGTTGGGAAGCTGCTTGTAGCTGTTCTTGTGAGCGGCATAGTAGGCCTTCACCTCGCTCGACGAAACCGAGTAGAGCGAATCGGGCATATCGGCATAACGCTTTACAACCCACTTACCCGAGCGCGTCTCGTTCTGGGCCTTCTGGCCCTGAGCAACCTCCAAAGCATTGACATAGACACCGCCCTTTACCAGACCGTAGTACTTCTGCATGGCACTCTCCAGACGGAGCTGCTCAACGAGCTGCGCCCATGCGGCAGCAACCTGGGGGTTCGACTCCGACTCGGCGAGGAACTGGCTTACGGCAGCCACGTTGTACTCACCCGTCGTGGGGTCGGCAAAGGCATTGTAGAGCGTCTGCGAGAACTGCTCACCGCTCAAGAGAGCCAAACGCTCGCTATCGGTGAACTGGATACCCATCTCCTCGAGGCTCGGCTCGAAAAGACGCTTGGCGATAAGCGACTGCCATACGGCATTGGCCAACATGGCCGACTGCTGCTCGTCGGTCTCCTGAATGCCCGACTGGGCCTTAATCTGCTCATACTCGTTGTAATACTCCGAGTAGTTGATGTTCTCGCCGGCAATCTCACCGACTTTGGGGTCCTGACCCGTGAAGCCCATTTCGGTCTTCAGCGAGAGGATGAACGCCAAGAGGGCTACGCCGATGACAATCGACAGAATCACGCCGAACTTGGTGCGAAGTGTGTTTAAGCTCATCATATCGAATATTGTTTAATTTTTTGTTGCTTGTTTTGCTTTTAAGCCTCCAAAGGTAGTAAATTTATCCGAATCAACGAAATACTACCCTATTTTTTTCACACGCGCCAACTCAAGACGCGAGCGTGTGGTCCTCAAAATGCGGATTTGGAGCTTGCCGATAACGAGTATTTGTCCGGCCGTCGGGATTCCTTCGTAATGGTAAATAATCAGTCCGGCCAACGTGTCATACTCCTTACTCTCCTCAATTTCAAGGTTATACTTCTCGTTCAGGTACTCCACCTCCAAGCGGCACGAGAGGACAAACTCCTCCTCGCCCACCTGTTTTTCAATCTCCTCGGCCTCGTCGTGTTCATCCTCGATTTCGCCAAAAATTTCCTCCAGCACATCCTCCAACGAGATGATACCGGCCGTACCACCGAACTCGTCAATCACCACGGCGATGTTCGAATGGTTCTTAATAAAGGTCTGCAAGAGGGCCTGCAAAGGCATCGTCTCGGGGACAAAATGGACCTTCATCATCGCCTCCTCGACCGACTTGGGGTGGGTAAAGAGGCTCTTCAGGTTCACATAACCGATGATATTATCCAGGTTGTTGCGATAGACAAACAGACGCGAAAACTTGGACTCGACGAAACGCTCGGTCAGCTCCTCGATGGTCGTATCCTCGACATCCACCGCCTCGACATCGATACGCGGCACCATGCAGTCACGCACACGCAGGTCGGCAAAATCGAGGGCATTTTGGAAGAGCTTCAACTCGTTGTCGGGGTCCTCCTGCGGCTCGGTATTGGCATTGAGCAGGGCGGCCAGGTCGTCGTGGTTGAAGTGGGCTATCGGAGCGTCGGGCTTGGTCTTGTGTCCCAGCATCCAGAGAATCCCCTGCGAAAGGAGCGTCGTAAGGCGTGCAATAGGATACAACACCAAATAAATCAGATAGATAATCGGCGAGAAGATGCGATAAAAGAAGTTCGGGTTGTTCTTAAAAATCGATTTGGGAATAAACTCACCGAGGAAGATAATCACCAAGGTCGATACGGCCGTTTCGATAGCTACGGAGCCATGCTCGGCCATCGCCTCCCAGCCGGCCAAATAAAACAGCCCGCGCAAAAGAAGCGACATATAGAGCGAATAGATAACCAGCGCAATGTTGTTACCCACCAAAATCGTCGTGATGTACTGCCCGGGATGACGCTCAAAGAGGGCGGCAATGCGGTCAAACAGACGACTTTGCTTACGGTCCAACTCCAATTTGAGTCGGTTTTTGCTCGTGAAGGCAATCTCCATACCCGAAAAAAAGGCGGAGAAGAGCAACGTCAAAAAAATCAATAGCAGGGAGTGCAACATAGCTCGGTTACTTTTCAAGTGGTCGGGCCTCCAAAGGGGCCGCTACGGGTTCCAACTGACGGGGTTCGAGTTTGGCACCTTCCGTCTGTAACGGTTTCATCTTACCCGCCTCAACAGGGCGATGACGACGCTGCAACGAAGACTGGCCTTGCGGACGGGGCAATCGTCGGGGCGACTTTTGCACCAACGGCTCGGCAGGTGCTTTAAGCTGTTTCGAACGGCTTTGCGTAGAGCTATCGACCGAGGAGGCTCTTCTCGTCGGTCGGGGTTGCACGGCTGTCGAATCGCCTCCCTCGCCCTCGGCAAACTCCACCTCGACACGGCTCTTCTGGTAGCGGAAACGCCAATCGGACAAATCCTCCGTAGCCTCGAAGCTCTCGCCTACCGAGACATTGTTACCCTGCACGAGTTTCGTATCGACATTCGAATAGACCTTACCGGTGCGGGCATCCCAAAAGAGCTGCTGCGTATAGAGCTGCTTGCCGTCGAACTTACGTCCCACCACATCGCCCTTGGCCTCCCACAACTCACGCTTTTCGTAGTAGATGGCGTAGTTGGCCGTAAGCACCATATCCACCTGCGAGAGCGAATCGTCCTGGTAGGTGGTAATCTTGATGCCCTTGCGGAACTCGCGGTATGGCTCTGCACCGAGCGTATAGCCCTCCAGCAAAGGTGTTTCAAAGAAGTAGGAGCGACGACCGTTTTGCGACATGACAATCGAGAGATTTTCGCTGTATTCGGTCATCAGACCCGTCTCGTTTTTAGCTGCCACAGCCTCTTGTCGCTTCTCACACGAGAATAGCAAGATAGCACTCCCCAATATGAGGAGTGCTACCTGCACTTTTCGCGTGAAAGCATATCTCATCTCGCCGCAGATGCTTGATTGAAGCGTAATTAGCGAGGACGAACCGTCGTTACCGTACCGGCTGCCAGACCGCAATCGATGCGGTACGAGCTACCAGCCTGCAGGTCGCGCATGAAGCACTCCTCCTGGCTCGGGAAACGGTTGCGGAAGGCCGACTGTGCCGTGCGGGCAGCGTCGAGGTACTCCGAATCCTCACCCAGCAACTGGATAGCCTCACCCATCTTGTCGTAAGCAGCCCAGCAGGCAGCCTGACGCGAGAACTGCTCACCGCAGTTCGAAGCCGAAATACCGTAGCACTGTGCCAACACGAATACGGGAACACCGTCCGTCTCGTCGAGCGAAATGGCCTCACGAGCAGCCTTGGCGGCAGCCGAAATGTTGTTGGCAACCAGCTCAACCACAGCAATCTGGGTCAGCAGCTTCTGACGCTCGGCGGGAACCTCCTCCGTAGCGAGCGAAGCGTTCAGATACTTCGAAGCCTTATCGTAGTCACCCTTGTTCTTGAAGGCCTGGGCCAGGTAGATAGCCATGTCGGCCGAAGGCGAAACGGCATACGAACGCTCGGCAACCTCGAAATAGTAGTCGCTCGTACACTGTGCGCGCGTCATGAGCGATACGGCCTGCTTCAGGATATCGGCATCGTCGGGGTTCGAAGCAAGCTTCTCACGGAAGAGCTTCTCGAGATTCTCGCAGCTGGCGGCACCACTCTGACCGAAGGCGTTATCGAAGGTCTTCTTGAACTCGGCGTTAGCCTCCGACTCAAGATAGGGCGACAGGCGGTCGTACTCGGCAATAACCTCCTCGGGCATCACCTCGTCCGTGTTCTGGTAGTCATCGCACAGGTTGGCGAAATACACCACAATCGTCTCGGGGTCGGTAGCGGCACCACCGGCCTCAATGGCTGCACGGAAGGCCTCGCGGATGGCACCACGGTCGTTGCGCTTGAAGTTCAGCACGTCACGAGCCTTCACATCGAGGATATAAGCCTTACCCTCCTTGGCAGCATCGCCAAAATGCTCTACGCGCAGGTCATAGACCATAAGCAACGAGTCAACCATAGCGTTCTTCTCGGCCATCGACTGAGCGCGGGCAATCTTGTTACGGTAGATAATGGCACCGTACTTGTAGATGTTAACCGTAGCGGTCGGACGGTCATTAACCAGCTGCTGGAAATAGTAAGCAGCATGGTTGTAGTTCTTGCTCTGAATCTGCTCCTTCAGGAAGTTGCTGTACTCAATGTTACGCTGACGCTGCTCGGGCGTATCACCCCAGCGAGCAAAACGCGGATCGCTGAAATCCTGCTGTGCCATCGAAGCTACTGCAAGCATCGTAAAGGCAGCCGAAAGAAGAATCTTGAAACTTTTCATGGTGATTAATTTTGATTGTTATTAGTTTCTACAATTTAGTTTCTTCGTAGTTTGTTTAGTCGTACTTCGGACGCATGAACCAATATTCGTTGTTCTCCGTACCCGAGGCAAAGAGGCGGAAGCTGACCGCGAACTTGAAATAGTCCTGGCGCACCAACCCGACATTTTTATTCACGTTAAAGCCACGCATACCGTACTCCACGCCCAAATCCACGGCCGACATACCGAGGAATTTGAAGGGGATACCGATACCGGCCGTCACGGCAGCCTCGGCGAGTTCATGCCCGTCGTAGCTCTGGTGGAACGAGCCGTAACGCGCACCAAGGCGGTAGGACCAACGTCGCCAGAAGCGACGCACGTCGTAGCGTGCCGGCGTAAACTCCACACCCGCCTTCACCGTATGGGTATCGCAATAGGCCACACGGAAGGCCGTGCCGGTCGGGGCGTGAATACCCGTCATCTCGCTCGTCTGGTTACCACTGGTCCAATTCTGGTAGTCATAATCCAACCCCACAGCCCAGCGAGCCGTCTGGTAGTAGGCTCCCACAACCAACTTACGCGGCAGGGCCAAGGCCATATGGTAGGTATCATCCTTCACGGCGGTCGAGTAGATATCGTCACCCGAAATCGTCTCGGTCACCTTCGGGCTTAAGTCACCACCGAAATCGTAGGTGGCACCGAAGGTCAGGATGCGCTGGTCGGTCAGGATGGCATTCCACTGCACACCCACCTGTGCCTTAAAGCGCGACACGGCATATTCGCTCTGGCCGGTAATCGAGTTGAAGGTGCCACCGCCCGTAATCGAGACGGGAACCATCACAAAACCGCGGTCGATATCGCCCCAATAGTATTGGGCCGCAACACCAATCGAGAGGTTCTTCATCACCTGATAGCCCACACCGAACTTCACCTCCGTAATGTCGCCCTCGCCCTGATACTGGTAATTGACGCGACCTACATTACCCCACACGGGGTCGTTCACGTCGAAGGCGTGGTCGTAGAGCATCTGGTAACCCACCGAGCTGTAGGGGGTGACGCTCACCGAAAAGCCGAGTCCCTTGTGCAGGGGAATCAGGATGGCGATGTCGCGGATATTGAAGCTGTTGTGAGCCGACTTCTTATTCACGCCATCGAGGGTCTGGTAGTTATAGTAATTCTGACCCTCACCGCCAAAGTTGAGCAGGAAACTCTTGCGCGAAACCATACTCAAACCGGCCGGATTCAGCAGGTTAATCGTACCTGCCTGGCGCGAAGCGACTCCGACACCACCCATCGAACGCTGAATCAGCGTTCCGGGCGTATTCACCTCACCGACACCGTACATCGTATAGGGCGAGAAGGCATTGATACTGCCGCTCTGCGCCATGGCGAAGGACCCAAATCCCAATGCAAAAAAGAGCAAAAGGCCTGTAATCCAACTATTTCTTTGTTGTTGCATGCTGTGCTAAATTGTACTCTAAAATACGGTTCAAACCGCAAAACACCAAATTAGGTTCTGCAAATATCGCATTTTTAATTTGTTTCTCAAAATATTTCGCCTCTCCACCGGTAACAATTACGCATAAATCGGCAAAATCGGCCTCCAAACGGCATCTGTAGCCCTCGATTTCGAAGCATACGGAGTGAAAAACACCCCGTTCGATGGCTTCACACGTAGTGTGTCCCTGCAACGGGAACGGCTCCTCGCCGGCCGTCAGCGGCTCACATAGCGGCAACGTGGCCGTGTACTCGTTCAGTGCGCGCAGACGGTTCGAATAACCGAGCGAGATGGCACCCCCGCGAAAGACCCCGTCCGAGGTGACCAAATCGAGCGTCAGGGCTGTTCCCAAATCCACCACCAGGCAGTTGCGTCCGGGATAACGCACCGCGGCTCCGACTGCTGCCGCCACCCTGTCACGCCCCAACGTCTCGGGCGTGCGGTAGTCAATCCCGATGGGGAGCGGCGTCGTATGGTCGAGCCGCAACGTCTCGATACCCATTTCGCGCAACAAGGCGACCTCCTCGGAGCAATCGCCGCGCGTCGAAGAGAGAATAGCAGCCTCCACAGGTGCCATTCGCAGCACCTCTTCCACCAACGCACGATGCAGCTTTTCAGCCACGCCCACCTCGGTAATCACCCCCGCAGCATCCGCTACGGCCACCTTGGCCCGCGTATTTCCAATATCAACTAATAGCTTCACAACTGTTGCAGGATTTTGTAGGCTTCTTCTACATCTTTTACATTTCTAACGGTCATTCCCAGCCGATTATTGTGCTGTTTGAGTACAAAGCGGTCGGGCTTCTGCATGATTTTCTGCAACAGAGTACGGAAAATCTCGCTCTGATAGTAGGGCGAAGACTCCTCGCCCACAAAGTGGACAATCATCAGACCGTTCTTCACCTTCACGCGCTCCATGCCGAGGCGAATGGCCTCCCGACGCAGGCGCACGACATTGAGCAGCTCCTCCGTTGCACGGGGCAGACGGCCGAAACGGTCCTCCAAACGGGCGGCAAAGGCCTGCAACGCCTCCTCATCCTTGATGGCGTCCAACTCACGGTAGAGTTTCAAACGCTCGGCCTGCTGCTGCACATAGCTGTCGGGCAGCGAGGCCTCGACCTGAATATCGATATGGGCATCGTCGATAAAGTGCAACGACTCGACCACCTCGCGCTCCTTGGCTCCCAAACCCGAAACATCGACCCCTTCGTTGCGAAGTTCGGCAATCGCCTCATTGAGAATCTTTTGGTAGGTCTCGAAGCCGATATCGGCAATAAAGCCGCTCTGTTCGGCACCCAACAGATTGCCCGCACCGCGAATATCGAGGTCCTGCATCGCAATATTGAATCCCGAACCCAACTCCGAGAACTCCTCGATGGCTCGCAGGCGACGTCGGGCATCGCTCGAGAGCAGCTCGTCGGGGGGCGAAAGCAGGTAACAATAACCGCGCTTGTCGCTACGCCCCACGCGCCCGCGCAACTGATGCAGGTCGCTCAAACCAAAGTTTTGGGCGTTGTTGATGATGATGGTATTGGCATTGGCGATATCGATGCCGTTCTCGACAATGGTGGTCGAAAGCAACACATCAAACTCGCCATAGATAAAGTCCATGATGAGCTTTTCGAGCTTCTCGGCCGGCATCTTGCCATGGCCAACCCCCACACGCGCCTTCGGGCAGAGGCGTGTAATCATCCCCTGCATGGTCAGGAGGTCCTCCACGCGGTTATGGACAAAATAGACCTGACCGTCACGCGACAGCTCCTGCTCGATGGCATCGCGGATAATCTCCTCCGAAAAGGTGTGCGACTCGGTCTGAATCGGACGACGGTTGGGGGGCGGTGTGGAGATAACCGACAAATCGCGCGACCCCATGAGCGAAAATTGCAGGGTGCGCGGAATGGGGGTTGCCGTCAATGTCAGCGTATCGACCGAAACGGAGAGTTCGGTCAGCTTCTCCTTGGCAGCCACGCCAAACTTCTGTTCCTCGTCGATGATGAGCAGTCCCAAATCGCGGAACTCGATTTGTTTGCCCAGCATCTTATGCGTACCAATCAATATATCGATTTTGCCCGAGAGCAACTCTTCGCGGATTTGGCGCACCTCCTTGGCCGTCTTCGTGCGATTCAGGTACTCGACGGTGACCGGAAGTCCGCGCAGACGCTCCGAGAAGGAGCGGTAGTGTTGCAGGGCAAGAATCGTTGTCGGCACCAGCACGGCCGTCTGCTTGCCATCCACGGCAGCCTTGAAGGCGGCTCGAATCGCCACCTCGGTCTTACCAAAGCCCACATCGCCACACACCAAACGGTCCATCGGCTCCTGCGACTCCATATCCCGCTTCACGGCCTCGACGGCGGCATGCTGGTCGGGCGTATCCTCGAATTGGAACGAGGCCTCCAGCTCATGTTGCAAGTAGCTGTCGGGCGAGAAGGCAAAACCTTTCGAGGCCTTGCGACGCGCATAGAGGGCGATGAGTTGGCGCGAAATATCCTTGACCGCCTTTTTCGTGGCCGACTTGAGCTTCTGCCAAGCCCCCGAACCGAGTTTATGAATCTTCGGCGGTTCGCTGTCACCCGCCTTGTAGCGGGCAATACGGTGCAACGAATGGACATTGACAAACAGCACATCGCCATCCTTATAGACCAGCTTAATCGCCTCATGCATCTTGCCGTTCTCGGAAATCTTCACCAATCCGTCAAAACGTCCCACGCCATGGTCGATATGGACCACATAGTCGCCCGGGCGCAACTGATTCAGCTCGGCCACGGTCATCTGCTCGTCGCGCTTAATCTCACCGTTGATGCGGTAGCGACGATAGCGGTCAAAAATCTGATGGTCGGTATAAAGACAGAGTTTCAGTTCGTTATCCACGAAGCCCTCGTGCAGCGTGGTCGAGATGGCCTTCACCTCCGCCTCACCGCGTCCCACCTGATGGAAGATATTCTCCAGACGCTCCACCTGCACCTTGTTCTCCGAGAGGATATAGGTGCGATAGCCACGCTGGCGATTACGTATCATATCATCGGCCAGCAGCTCGAAATTCTTGTTAAAGGCCGGCTGCGGGAGGGTCGAGAAGTTCACCACATCACTCACCGGACGCTCCGGCAGGTTATCGCGCAGGAAGACCATCCGCGCCCCCTCCATATCCGAGGTCAGCCCCACGCGCGAGGTCAGAAGGCGGTCAATCTGCTCGGGGTTCTCCATATCCGAGAGCGTGCGACGACGAATATCGTTCACCTTACGCAGCACCTGGTCGGCATCGTAGAACCACCAGGTGGCCGCCTGCCCCACAAATCGGGCCAGCGACACACGCGAGCCAACCCCTTCGCGCTTTTTCAAATCGGGGACAATCGCCACCTCCTCCAGGCGGTCGGTCGAGAGCTGGCTCGAAATCTCGAACCTGCGTATCGAATCCACCTCATCGCCAAAGAAATCGATACGATAGGGTCTGTTTTCGGCAAACGAGAAGAGGTCAATCAATCCGCCACGCACGGCATATTGCCCCGGCTCATAGACAAAATCGACCCGCGTAAAGCCCGCCTCGACAAGGGCATCCTCCAGCACCTCCATCGAAATCACATCCCCCACCTTGACCTTCAGCGTACACTCCTCCAGTGCGCCATGGTCGGTCACCCGCTCGGCCAACGCTTCGGGATAGGTGCAGAGGATGCGGTAGCCCTTTCCGTTGAAATTCGTGAGTGCCTTCAGGGCTGCCGTGCGCTGCACCACCCCCTGGGCATCCTCCGCGCCATAGGCGGCCGAACGCTTGTAGGAGGAGGGGAAGAAGTAGATATGCTCCTCATCGAGCAGGTTGTAGAGGTCGTTCATCAGGTAGGCGGCCGCATCGCGGTCGTCGGCCACAAAGAGATGCACACCCCCCACTCGCGCCACAGCCCCTGCCGCATAGAACGAAAGGGCCCCGCCGACCAACTCGTTGAGATGGACGGTAGAACCCTCTTTTTTCAACCCTTGGCACAACTTTTTCAGCGACTTCGATTCGCCGAGGAGTTGCGCCATCTGTTCGCGTGCAGTCACGGTTTTCAGCAGTTGTTTAACTTTTCGTGCGGTGCCTCGCGGCTATTTCTTAATCAATTCGTTGTCGCGCTTATCGTGGTAATGCACATCAATCAGTCCCATCGATTGGTCCTCGACAATATCAATCTTCACCTTGTATCGCCACTCCCAACGGCGACGCAACGAGAGGAATCCGCGCTTGAGGAAGGCCGCCACATAGGGGCTTACCACCAAGCGTATATACTTGTGGCCACGGTCGAGCGTGAGGAGCGAAATCTGGTTCTCAATTTTCTTGTCGAGCAACACGGTCGGCTCCACCTTACCCGAACCCTGACACGTGGGGCAGACATCCGAGACATCCTCAATGGCCAGCGGGCGCACACGTTGGCGCGTAATCTGCATCAGGCCGAACTTCGTGAGCGGAAGAATCGTATGCTTGGCCTTGTCGGTGGCCATCAGTTTGCACATCTCATCATAGAGGGCCGTCTTGTTGGCCGTCTTGTGCAAATCGATGAAGTCGATAATCACAATGCCGCCCATATCGCGCAGGCGCAACTGGCGGGCAATCTCCTTCGCGGCAGCCAGATTAACCTCCATGGCCGTCTGCTCCTGGTTATCTTCGGCCTTTGTGCGGTTACCCGAATTGACATCAATCACATTCATCGCCTCGGTGCGCTCGATGATGAGGTAAGCACCGCGCTTGAGCGACACATACTTGGCAAAGAGCGACTTGATTTGCTTCGAGATATCGAAGTTATCGAAGATGGGGACCTGTCCTTTGTAGAGCTTGACGATTTGCTCCATCGAGGGGTCAATCTCATGCACATAGCCCTTAATCTCCTTGAACATCTCCTCGTCATTGACCACAATCTGCGAGAAGGAGCCGTTGAGCGAGTCGCGGATGATGGTGTTGGCACGGCTCATCTCGCTGAGCAACTGTCCGGGAGCCGTAGGTGCCATCTTGCGAATCGTCCCGCAGGTCTTCCACCAACGGTCGAGTTGCTGTTTGAGGTCGCGCTCAATCTCCTCGTCGGTGGCCTCGACGGCCGCCGTGCGCATGATGACTCCGAAATTTTTCGGCAACACGCTCTGCGCCACCCGCTTCAGGCGACGCTTCTCCTCCGAGGAGCGAATCTTCTGCGAAAGGAAAATCTTCTGCGAGAAGGGGACCAGCACCACGTTACGGCCGGGCAACGAAACCTCGGCCGTGAGGCGGGGACCCTTGGTCGAGATGGCCTCCTTGGCCACCTGCACCATCACCAGCTGACCGACCTGAAGATAGGAGGCGAGCTTGCCGCCCTTCTCGATAGGCTCTTCGAGTTTCATCGTATCGACGCGCAAGCCACGCTTACCGGGCTGAAACGACGAGACGAGTTTTTGCAACGAAGGGAAGTTGGTTCCGAGGTCGGAATAGTGGATAAAGGCATCTTTTTCATGCCCTATATTGACAAATGCCGCGTTCAGACCCGGCATAATTTTGCGCACCTTGCCCAAATAGATGTCTCCCACGGCGAAACCGGTCTGGCACTGCTCCTTGTTCAGCTCAACCAGCACCTTGTCTTCGCAGAGGGCAATCTGCATTTCGGCAGGCGTTACGTTTACAATCAGTTCTCGATTCATACTCTTGACGGGCCACCTGCGACCCTGTATATATTGTGTTCGAACCCCGGTGGGACTCGTATGGTAAAATATAGTGACCGTTTTTTATAGGTCGAAAGTATCGGTCAAACTTTCAAGGTATTTTTGTGCTGTCCGGAATCGCTCCAAAAAAAATTGCTATCCGGATAAAATGCATAGTGTGAGGCGATTTTCAGGCTTGCGCCGTGGTGCAATGCGGAGCATACTCGGCGTATGTGAGCAATTGCACCGCAAGCATAACGAAAAAATCGCCCGCAATATGGATTTTAAATAGGTAAAGGTAAAGGGGTAAACCCTTTACCTTTATCCTTGCAAGGCGTACTACCCTACTACTTGTTCTTCTTGTGACGATTCTTGCGAAGACGCTTCTTACGCTTGTGGGTAGCCATCTTATGACGCTTATGCTTCTTTCCGTTGGGCATAGTCTTGATGTTTTAATGGTTAGACAATTATTTTACCTTGGCTGCGAAGCTCTTAGCGGGCTTGAAAGCCGGAATGTTGTGCTCGGGAATCGTGATGGTCGTATTCTTCGAGATGTTACGAGCCACCTTCGTTGCACGTTTCTTAACGATGAAGCTACCGAAACCACGAAGATATACGTTGTTGCCGCTCTCGAGCGAACCCTTCACGCTATCCATGAAGGCCTCCACGATGGCCATAACCTGCACCTTCTCAACGCCGGTGTTCTTAGCGATTTCGCTTACGATGTCTGCCTTAGTCATATCTATTCTGTATTAAATTAAGTATTTAGCTCTTTTTGAGTTTGCAAATATACACTTAATTTGCATTTCCGCCAACTTTCAAACAATTTTTTTTCGTGCTAATAGTCACCCACTTACCCCGAAACAGCAAAATCGGGGCCGGCGGAGCCGCACGAAAGACCCGCTTAACGCATCGCCCCTGCAATGCCGTCGGCTATCTGGTCGAGGGCCTGCTGGAGTTTCGAGCCAATCATCATCTTCATCATCATATTCAGCTCGGCATGCAGCACCAGACGAAGGCGCGTATCGTTCGTCGCGACCTTGTGGAGCTGTACCCAAAAGGCAAAATCCATCGGCACTCCGTCACCGATAATCTTCACGTGCTTCGGCTCGACGCGCTCATCCATCAAAAGGTGAATCGTAAAGCCCTTGGCCTTGAACGAGCAGGTCAGCTCGGTGGCCTCCCAATCATCGACACGGCCCTGTAGGGCGGGCGTAAGGTTATCAAAACGGCTGATTACCTGGTAAATCTGCTCGGCAGGACGCAAAATCTGTACCTGCTTGGAAATATACTCCTGCATTTTTCTTCTATTTATTAAATATAGGTATCGGTTTCATTTACTCTATCTCGAAGGTGCGCTCCGTAGGGCCATCGACCGTGATGCGGACCGTCACCGGATGCTCGGGCAGCAGCTGCTCAATCTTCTCGGGCCACTCCACAAAGCAGAGGTCACCCGAATAGAAATACTCTTCGTAGCCCAAATCGAAGGCCTCGCGCACATCGTCGATGCGGTAGAAGTCGAAATGGAAAATACGCTCATCGTTTGCCCCGCAGTATTGGTTCACCAGGGCAAAGGTGGGGCTGGTCACCTGGTCGTCGGCCCCCAAGGCCTCGGCCACGGCGCGAATCAGGGTCGTCTTACCGGCCCCCATCTCACCTCGCAAGGCCACCACCGTGCGTCCCTCGAGCGACGAGAGCAACGCCTCGGCCACCTGCGGAAGCTGCTGTTCGGAATCGATATGAATGGTTTTCATGTTGTATCGGCTTATTGTTTGGGTTTAAGTACGATGTAGGGAACAATCATCTCCTCCATCGAGATGCCGCCGTGCTGGAACGTGTTGCGGTAGTAGCGCACGAAGCGGTTGGCATCGTTGTTATAGACCAAAAAGTCGCTGTTGTAGGCGAAGATATAGCTCGACGAGAGGTTTCCGGCCGGCAGCTGGATATCCTCCGGACGCTGCACCTCATAGACCTCGCGGGCGTTGTATTGCAGGTTGCGACCCGTCTTGTAGCGCAGGTTCGACGAAGTCTCCCTATCGCCCGTCACGCGCACCGGATTATCGACACGAATCGTACCGTGGTCCGAGGTGATGATGACCGTGTGGCCCTTCTCGGAGAGGAGTTTGAGTATCGTGTAGAGGTCCGAATGTTCGAACCAGGAGCGGGTCAGCGAGCGGAAAGCAGCCTCATTTTCAGTTAGTTCGCGCACCACGTCGGTCTCGGTACGGGCGTGCGAAAGAATATCGAGGAAGTTATAGACGATGACCGAAAAATCGGCCTCATAGACGCGACGGATGTTCTCCACCAGCTTGCGCCCCTGCTCGGGACGGACGAGCTTGTCGAAGGTCATCTTCCACGACTTGCCACTCTGGCTCATCAAGCGTCGCAGGAACTCCTCCTCGTATTGGTTTTTACCCCCCTCCTCGTTGTCGTTGAGCCACTTCTGGGGCATCAGGCGGTCGATGGCCAAGGGCATCAGACCGGCAAAGAGGGCATTGCGGGCATACTGCGTAGCGGTGGGCAGGATGGCGCAATAGAAGTCATCGACCGCCACATCGTAGTAACCGCGCAACATCGAGGAGATGGCTCGCCACTGGTCGTAACGGAAGTTGTCGATGAGGAGCAATGTCGTCTTCGTATGCTCGTCCACCACCGGAAAAATCATCGAACGCATGAGCGTATGCGACATGGTGGGGGTATCCTCCCCGCGATGGTTAATCCAATGGTAGTAGTTGCGCCTTACGAATTTCGAGAAGGCCTGGTTGGCCTCATTCTTTTGGTAGGCAAGTATCTCTTTGACACTCTGGTCGGTAGAATCCTCCAATTCAATTTCCCAGCCCGTCAGTCGGCGATAGAGCGAACACCAATCCTGGAACGTATCGGCCATCTGCAACGAGGTCGAAAGACGACCAAATTCGGAGCGGTAGTCGGCCGTGGTCTGCTCGGTGACGAGCTGCTGCTGGTGGACATTCTTCTTAATCGAGAGCAGCACCTGGTTCGGATTGACGGGTTTGATGAGATAGTCGGCAATCTTCGAACCGATGGCCTTGTTCATGATGTTCTCCTCCTCGCTCTTGGTCACCATGATAACGGGCGTGGTGGGACGCACCTCCTTGATTTTGGGCAGCGTCTCAAGCCCCGTCATACCGGGCATCATCTCGTCGAGGATAATCAGGTCATAGGCCTCCTCCGACGCCATATCAATCGCGTCGTAACCGTTGTTGCAGGTATCCACCTCGTAACCCTTCTGATTTAGAAACAGCAGGTGCGGCTTCAACAGCTCAACCTCATCGTCCACCCAAAGAATTTTAACCATACGTGTTGCTCTTATTCGATTACAAAAGTAGTTATTTTTCCATCAAACGCAAAATGAGGGCCTTTTATTGAGAGGACGCGACAAAACGAAGCAAAAAAAACGAGGGCCGATGGGTAGCACCTCGCTGTGTGGGAAAAAGTTATTATTTGTGGGATTTTGTCACATTTTCAGGGCTTTATCAGGCGTGCCATCTTCCTTCGAAGGGTTTGAGTTGCTCGGAGAGGCGCGTCAATTCGCGGTCCAGATGCGCACGGGTGATGTTGGCATAAATCTGTGTCGTGCGTATCGAAGCATGGCCCAAAAGGCGCGAAATAGCCTCAATCGACATCCCGTGCGAAAGGGTCAGGGTCGTGGCAAAGGTGTGACGCGCCACATGAAAGGTAACGCGCTTGTCGATATGGGCGAGTTGCATGAGCTGCCTTAAACAACGGTTGCACCAGCTGTTGCTCGGCAAGGGGAAAATCGGCCGTTCACGCTCTTCGGTCCGGTATTTTTCGAGAATCGCACGCGCCACATCGAGCAGGCGAACCTGCACCTCCGAGCCGGTCTTATGGCGGGTCGTTTCAATCCACCAATCACCGTTAAAGGCGACCACTTCGTTCGGCGTCAGGGTCTTCAGGTCGATGAACGAAAGCCCCGTGAAACAGCTGAAGAGGAAGGCATCGCGCACCAGCTGCATCGACGGGGAGAGTCCTTCGAGCGACATGAGGCGCAACAGCTCCTCCTCGGTGAGGAATTGGCGACGGACAAACTCGTTCTGCACGCGGTAATCCTCAAACGGGTCATCGAAGACGGCTCCCTGCTTGCGTCCCCACCGCAGGATATGCTTCAGGGCCGACAGATAGACCCAGACGGTGTTTTTACGATGGCCCGCACCGCGCACCAGATAGCCATGGAAGGCGGAGAGGAAGGCTTGGTCGAGCCGCTCCAACGGGATATCCGCCTCATCGACATAGCAGGGCAGGAAGTACGTCAGGTGGCGTTCGATGCTCACGTACTTATAGAAGGTCGAGCGGCTGCGGCTGACCCCGACCTGGCGTTCAAACTCCGCATTGTGGCGACGAACAAGGTGCAGCACCCCCTCCGAGGGACCCGCCGAACCGAAAAATCGCTCTCGCACCTCACGGGGCGTTACGGCAAAGCGATGCTGCCGCATTTCGGCATAGCAATCCTCCAACCCCAACCGCATCTCATCCAAGGCGCGGTTGAGCCGAATTATCTGCGCCGAGCGGCCGATGGCGCGATTTTGACCGACATCCCACGCCACTGGAGGTACAGCCAGCCGCGTGGAGAATTGTGCGCGTTGCCCATTGATGGTGATGCGCCCCATGATGGGGACCAATCCGCTACGCAACGGTGCGCTGCGCTTGATGTAGAACAACACATTACAGGTGTCTCTCATAATAAAAATCGTTTAATGGTGTGCGACATTGCACAACCATCACGAAATTACGAAAAAAGACAAAGAAAGCGCACGCCACCTCTAAACAGCTACATCCAAAAATAAGAGGTCGCCACCTCTTCAGGCAGCGACCTCTGTGAACCATAGGAGCAAGATTTACTCGATAAGGTCGTTATACTGGGTCTCATTCAACGGAATGGTCCATACCCAGTCATTCGTACCCTCATCGTTCGGGCCAACCGTTACGGCGAAGTTGATACCAAACGTACCACCCTGACCATTGCGGTAGCTCTTACGCGAAATCGAAGCACCCGTACGCTTCAGGTCGAACCAGTCGTGGCCCTCACCCCAAAGCTCGGCACGACGATAGAACATAATCTCGTCAATCAGGGCCTGACCCGTCTTGGTCGATTTCTCATACGACGAATCCAAACGCGAGTTTACGGTATAGAGCAAATTCTGAGCCGTTGCATAGTCGGGATTTGCCTGCTTGCAAAGAGCCTCAGCCTGAAGCAGATAGAACTCCGACGCGCGCATCCAGCACATCTGCGAGATACCCGGCATACCGGTAGCACCAAACTTCAGCTGACCGTAAATAGCCGGACGTACCGGATAGGCCTGCGTAAGCACGATATTTGCATACACACCCGGAACACTGAAGGCATAACTCAAAAGTGCATTCGAAAGAGCCTTACCCTCGGCCGTGCTGGGGTTAGCCCAAGCATACGAAGTAATACCACCGTTAGCAACTACCTCATCATAGTCATAGCCGACAAGGCTAGCGCACATAAAGAGCTGCTTACGAGCATCCGTATCGTTCAGGGCATCAACCAACTCACGGTTACCGAGGACGTTGTAACCACCTGCTGCACTGTAATAGCCATTGTAGGCGTGGTAGCAACCAAAGGTGTAATACCACATATTCTCCACCTCATCGGCATAACCACCGAAAATCCACTCGGGATTAGCGGTGTGGAAACCGGCCTGGAACTCCGAAGCCGACATCAGCGATACACCCTCATAGGCCTTAGCCGAATAGGTAGCAGCAGTCGTCCAATCCTCGCGTACAGCAGCGGCACGAGCCTTAACACCATAAGCCATATTCAGGCTGGGGTGATAGAACGCCGAAGCCGACTTGCCGGACTCACCATAAAGGGCAATGGCATCATCGCAATCCTGATAGACTTGAGCCAATACATCGGCCGTCGTCGAAAGCGGCATATTGTCCAGCGAGTTGGTAAGACGCAGTACGCAGCAATTCGATGCGCCCTGGTCATCCATCCAACGCTTACCAAAGATTTGTGCCAAATAGGTGTAGCAGTAAGCACGATAGGTAAGAGCCTGCGCCTTATAGAATGCGCGCAAGTCCTCATCACCCTCCGCTACATCAATACCGGCCAAAATGCGGTTAGCCTGACCAATAATCTGATAAAGGAACCACCAAGCATAACCTGCATAAGCAGCATTGTTAGCCGTCATCAGTTTCATGTTAGCCGAGTTAAAACCGCCATAGGTCTCACCCGACCAATCGTTACCGCAGCTATTGCCGATATCGGTCAAAACATCGCACATACCGCAGTAGCCTTGACCGTAGTTACCTTGCTGATAAACCATCAACAAGCTCAAGCCATTGATATAGTTTCCGTAGTACGAAACATCGGTCGAAAGCACATCATCCGAAAGCGAGTTCGACGACGAGGTCTCCAGATAATCCTCCGAGCAAGCGGTCAGCATCAATGCACCAGCCAAGAGGACACCTACATATTTCATCATTCTTTTCATAGTGTTTTCGCTATTTTAAATTACTATTAGGCATCCTTTATTAGAGCTTCAGGCTCAAACCGAAGGTGTAAATACGAGCAGCAACGTAGGTCTGGTCCTGACCACCGTAGAACGAATACTGCGGGTTCAAACCATCACGCTTCGTGAAAGTGAAAGGATTCTCAACATTGAACGAAACGGTGCAATCACCCACACCCAGTTTCGACATCCACTTCGTAGGCAGCGTGTACGAAAGACCAATATTCTTCACGATGAAATACGAAGCATCAACCAACCAACGATTCGATGCGGCATACGTCTGGTTTGCATTGGCCGTGTCGTTCATCGGGAGAATGCTGTTCGATACGCGGTTGGGCGAATCGGCGGTCATACCCTCGGGAACAGCCGTCCACGAATTCAAAATATCCTTATGCAAAGCCTGAGGACCCTTCAGATAGGGATACATCAGCGTGCGATAGGTCGAATCGTAAACCTTGCCACCAATCGAATACGAGCAGAGTACGTTCAGCGACAGGTTCTTCCACGATACGTTGGTCTGCAAACCACCATATACATCGGGCAGAGCCTCACCCGACCAATCTCTCTTTGCGTAGGTCGTCGTCAGTGCATAGGGCGTATCGTTGATGACTACAACATCCGTAGCAGCCATCTCCTCGAGGTTGTAATCAACATCGTTGAATGCGTAAAGTGCGCGACCCGTCATCTGGTCAACACCCTTATACTGGTAGAGGTAGAACTCATACATCGAGTGACCCTCCTCGAAGCGGTAATTGCCGGACAGGTAACCATTACCCTCCTCACCGGCAACGACGGGAAGCTCCTTCACCTCATTCTTCACGAACGAAGCATTAAAGCCCATATCCCACTTCCAATTCTTCGTCTTGACAATGTCAACATTCACAGCCAACTCAAGACCCGAGTTTACAACAGAACCAATATTCTGCTGAACGGTAGGATAAGCCGAACCCGGCGACAGAGTACCTACCGAAGGAGCCATATTCACATCAAAGAGCAGGTCCTTCGAGGTCTTACGGAAATAGTCAAGCGTTACATCTACGCGATTCCACAAACGTGCATCCACACCAATATCGAACGACTGCGTGGTCTCCCACTGCAAAGCAGGGTTACCAAGCTGCGAAGCGAAAATCGTAGCAGAACCACCATTAATACCATAAGCACCCGTATAGGTCGAGCTGTATGCATAGTATCCGGCCGAAGCATCGTTACCTACTTCACCATACGATGCACGAACCTTCAAGAAATCAACCCAATCGACATCCTTCATGAAGGCCTCGTTCGAAGCCACCCACGAAGCACCGGCCGACCAGAAGTTACCCCAACGCGAGTCCTTGTGGAAACGCGACGAACCATCACGACGATACGAAGCCTCTACGAAGTAGCGGTTGTCGTAGTTGTAACGCGCACGGCCCAGATACGACTCCGTACGCGTCTTGTGTACATAACCGTCGATATACTTCATCGTAGCGAAGTTATCCATCACGTGCGTAGGCAACGATTGGCCAATCTTCATCGAGAAATCATAGTTGTAATTCCACTGGTAGTTCTCGTGACCTACCATGGCATCTACATGATGCTTACCAAAGTCCTTGTTGTACGTAAGCTGCTGCTGGAAGTTAATCGTATTATACTTATAATGCGTCTTCTCCATGCGACCTCCGTTCGAAGCACCGTCACCAATCTCGGGGTTGTTATAGGTCTGCGTATCCGAATTGCGACGATCAACCGACGCACGAACCGTAAACTCAAAATCCTTCAGGAAGGTAACCGTTGCATATGCGGCAGCGTTAAGCGTCGTACGATGCGTACGGTCATAGTCCTTCTCCAACTCGTAGGCAATGCTACGGTTCGAGAGGTAAGGAGATTCGGTATCATATACCGGCGCACCGTTCTCGTAAACAATCGCGCCATCTGCATCGTGTACATAAACCGGATATACGGGAGCCATCATACGAGCCGAATAGAACGGGTTGGCATAATACGACGAATAAGCCATACCGTGGAAATTGTTCTTCTGCAACGAACCCGAAAGATTAACACCCGTCTTAAACCACTTCTTCGGGCGGAAATTGGCCGACAGACGACCCGTCGTACGCTCGAAGTTGGTATTCTTTACATAGCCATCCTCGTTCAGATAACCAATCGATGCGAACACGTCGAACTTATCCGTTGCTGCATCAGCCTGAATGTTGTACTCGCCACGATAACCGGTCTCCTCGATGGCATCCATCCAGTCCAAGTCGGTATAACCGGCCAGACGCGAAGCAACAACCTTACCCTGAGCATCAAAAATGGCATCATCGGCAGCGTCATAGATATTACGCTGAATGTAACCGGTGATGAGGTCCTCGTTAACAGCCGCACGAATATCGGCATCGGGCATACCGGCCATCGATGCGCTGTAATCGTTGTAAAGCGTGTTGTACATCACCTCCATCCAAGGATCGGCCGACAGATTCTCATAATCTTTCAAACCGCGGGTGTAAACGCCCTGCTTGGTGCTGACATTCACATTCAACTTACCATCCGACTTACCTTTCTTGGTCGTAATAAGTACGACACCCGAAGCGGCACGCGAACCATAAAGAGCAGCCGACGATGCATCCTTAAGCACCGAAATCGACTCAATGTCATTGGGGTTCAGGTCGCTCATCGAACCGGCAAAAATGTTACCGTCAACCACATAGAGCGGCGTGTTGTTACCGTTAATCGAGCCGAAACCACGAATCAGGATTTCAGCCGTAGCACCCGGCTCACCATACGAGCTGGACACCTGAACACCGGCCGAAGTACCCTCCAGGGTGCTGGTTACATCCGAAGTCGTGCGCTTCTCGATTACATCGGCTTTTACCATAGAAACCGAACCCGTGACGGCCTCCTTCGACGAAGTACCGTAGGCCACGACGATTACATCGTCGATAGCGTGCGTGTCCTCCTCGAGGGTAACCTCGATGTGCGACTTACCGGCAACATCGACCGTCTGCGGCACGTAGCCGATTTCGGTAAGTGGCAAGACCAATGTGGTTGTTGCTCTTAAGGAGGACACGCACGCCATTGATGACGTCGTTGTGGTAGCTTATGGTACCGCAAAGAAGTCGTCGCTCACGGGTGCAGTCTCGACTGTATCGGGTGAGGATGTGGCCAAGCTCCAGGTTTCGAACGTATCGAAGGCACTCGAGGGTGCTGTTCCGGGTGTTCAGGTGGCTATGTCCAGCGGTCAGCCCGGTTCGTCGGCTACGATTCGTGTCCGTGGTATCGGTTCGATTAACTCGAGCTCGGCTCCCCTCTACGTTGTAGATGGTATGCCTTATGATGGTAGCATCGCTGCTATCAATCCGTCGGATATCGAGTCGATGACCGTTCTGAAGGATGCCGCTTCGACCGCTCTTTACGGTTCGCGTGCAGCCAATGGTGTGATTATCATCACCACCAAGAAGGGTAATCGCGAGAAGACGAAGGTGACCTTCGAGGGTCGTGTCGGTGTGAACTCGCGCGGTATCTCGGAGTATGACATCATGAAGGATCCGGGTGAGTACATGGTAACCTACTGGCAGAAGCTTAAGAATGAGCTGGGTTCGGGTGCTGCTGCATCGGAGAGCCTTTACGCAGAGCTGGGTTACAACCCCTATGACTGCAACAACACGATGATTGTGGATGCCAACGGTAACCTGACGACCGCTCCCCTGAAGTGGACCGATGATTGGGAGGATGAGGCCTTCCGCACGGGTATGCGTCAGGAGTACAACGTATCGTTGCAGGGTGGCAACGACCGTTCGTCGCACTTCCTCTCGCTCGGTTACCTGGAGGATGAGGGTATCATCAAGAAGTCGGATTACGAGCGTCTTTCGATTCGTGCCAATGGTGACTACCAGGTAAACGACTTCATCAAGGTAAACGGTAGCGTTGCTTACGCACGTGGTGAGATGAACCAGCAGGCTATCTCGTCGCTCGCGAACTACGTGAATACCTTTATGTTCACGCAGTCGATTGCCCCGATTTACCCCGTTTATGGTTATGATGAGGATGGCAACCGCGTTTATGACGAGAACGGCAAGCCGGTATATGACTTCGGTAACGGTGAGTTCGGTACGCGTGCTTACGCTTCGAACCAGAACGTAGTGGCTTCGGATGACGCCAACCGTTATCGCACGCTGACCGACAACCTCTCGACCCGTTTTGGTGTGAACATCAAGTTCCTCAAGGACTTCACCTTCGCGGTAAATGGTGGTTATGACCTGACGAACCAGGCTATCGACCGCTTCCAGACCCCGTCGTTCGGTGATGCCGAGCAGTCGGGTGGTCGCGCTTACAAGTATCGTACGCGCTACGAGACCTACACCATCAACGAGCTTTTGACCTATGCCAAGAAGTTTGGCAAGCACGATGTGGATGTGATGGTTGGTCACGAGAACTACAACTACACCTACAACTATCTCTACAACGAGAAGACCAACTTCTTCGATCCTTATGTGGACGAGTTCTCGAACTCGCTCATCATGGGTGGTATGAACTCCTACACGCAGGAGTACAAGGTTGAGTCGTACATGGCTCGCGCCAACTATAACTACGACGAGCGTTACTACGTTTCGGCTTCGTACCGTCGTGATGGTTCGTCGCGTTTCGCAAAGGACAACCGCTGGGGTAACTTCTGGTCGGTAGGTGCTTCGTGGCGTATCTCGAACGAGCAGTTCATGAAGGATGTAGAGTGGGTTGACAACTTGAGCCTCCGCGCTTCGTATGGTAGCGTAGGTAACGATGATATCTACTACCCCGGTTCGTCGTCGAGCAACTACTACGCTTACAAGACGCAGTATTCGGTTTCGAACTCGGACGGTGCCGCTTCGCTTACGAAGTACTATGAGGGTAACCCCGACCTGACGTGGGAGACCTCGTACAACCTGAACGTAGGTCTTAGCGCAACGATGTTCAAGAACATCTTGAACGTGGACTTCGAGTACTTCCACAAGCGCACGGAGGATATGCTCTACAACATGCCGCAGCCGATGTCGTCGGGTATCTCGTCGCTCTCGATGAACGCTCTGACGATGCAGAACAAGGGTATCGAGTTCACGCTGGGTGTAAACATTCCGATGCCGAAGGATTTCTACTGGAACTGGACCTTCACGGGTACGCACTACACGAACGAGGTGCTTGATATTCCGGAGGATAAGCGAGAGGCAGGTATTACCCACCAGGCTTACTACAACATCCGCGAGGGTCGCAGCGTTTACGACTTCTACTACTACAAATATGCCGGCGTAAATGAGAACGGTAAGGCAACCTGGTATGTGGACTCGGAGGACGAGGATGGTAATCCGATTTTGGATACGACGACCGATTACTCGTCGGCTACGAAGTACTACATCGGTACGGCTCTGCCCGACTTCCAGGGTGGTGTTCAGATGGAGTTCGGCTGGAAGGGCATCGACTTCTCGATTGGTTTGAACTACCAGATTGGTGGTGATGTTTACGACTCGATGTATGCCGGTTTCATGCACGCCGGTTCGGGTGCAGGTGACAACTGGCACCGCGACATCCTGAACGCTTGGACGCCGGAGAACAAGGATTCGAACATCCCCGTGCTGGATGGTGACCAGAATGCCAACGTATTCTCGGATCGCTTCCTCATCGATGGTTCGTACCTCAACCTGCGTAACATCACGCTCGGTTATACGTTCCCGAAGGCTTGGATGCGTAAGCTTCAGATTGAGAAGGCTCGTGTTTATGTCGTTGCCGACAACGTAGCTATCTGGTCGAAGCGTAAGGGTATGGACCCGCGTCAGTACATTGAGGGTCAGTCGGCCGCCAACTACTCGACGATTCGCACCATTTCGGCAGGTCTTTCGTTAACTTTCTAAAAACATGACGACTATGAAAATCAATATGAAAAGCATTTTCGGCGTGTTGCTGCTGGGTGCAGCCATGCTGACCGCTTGCTCGGAGGATTATCTGGAGACGAAGCCTACGCACGTTCTCGACCAGGAGTCGGTGAATGATGTAATGCAGGCTGACCCCGCACAGGTGCAGGCCTACGTAACGGGTGCTTTGCTCAATACCTATTGCGGTGGTGATTATTGGACCTCGCACGATGACTTCGGTATTCCCGCTTTGAAGCTTGTTACCGACCTCATGTGTGACGATATTGCCTACACGAACGACAACCACTTCTTCTGCTACGACTATCAGATGGACAACCGTCTGGGTAACTATCGTCGTACGTCGGCTGCCTGGAACCAGTTCTACAACATCATTGATGGCTGCAACACGATTGTCACGATGCTCAAGCCCGCCGAGGGTGAGACGGTTGAGGATGACCAGATTGCCACGATGTTGGGTTCGGCCTACACGATGCGTGCATGGGCGTACTATTGGCTCGTAAACCTCTGGCAGCACGCCTACAGTGTGAACCCCGATGCTCCGGGTGTTCCCTTGAAGAACGAGGTGGAGTATCGCGCCGAGCGCGTTCCCGTGAAGGATATTTACGCACAGATGACGAGCGACCTTAAGCTGGCCTATGGCTACCTGGAGGGCAAGGGCTACTACGGTGGCTCGAAGGGTGATGTAACCGAGTACTCGGCTGCCTTCATCTATGCCAACGTCCTGATGATGATGAGTGAGCACGAGGAGGCTGCCAAGTATGCCGAGAAGGCTATCGCCGGTGGTTCGCTGAATGGCGCACAGCTCATGAGCGGTTTCAACTCGCTCGATATGGACGAGGTAATTTGGGGTTATGTTGTAAACGACGAGACGACGGGTTACTACGCTTCGCTCTTCTCGCACATTGACTCGTACTTCATCGGTTACGGTGGTCAGGTAGGTTACCGCAAGATGATTTCGTCGGAGCTGTACGACCAGATTAAGGATACCGATATCCGTAAGGGTTGGTTCGGCTACAACGAGAACTACAACCTGCTTGGTATCGTGTATGAGTATGAGGAGTACTATGGTCTTACGCAGTATATCTCGAACAAGTTCCGCGATGTTTACATGACCACGATGGGTAGTGCAAGCCCCTTCACGTCGGCTATTATCCACCAGCGTATTGCCGAGATGTATTTCGTGGCTGCCGAGGCTTACTATCTGGCCGGCAACACCTCGAAGGCTCAGCAGATGCTGAACGCAATTATGGTTACGCGTGATACGACTTACAACTGCACCCTTTCGGGTCAGGCTCTCTACGATGAGATTTGCCTCCAGAAGCGTATTGAGATGTGGGAGGAGGGTTGCCGCTACTTCGACGTAAAGCGTCGTGGCGAGACCATCGACCGCAAGAAGTCGACCAACCACTCGGCATCGCTGACCAACTTCAACGCTTGGACCTACGAGTCGACCGACTACCGCATGATTTATCGCATCCCGAAGAACGAGTTGGATAACAACCCGTCGATTACGGAGGATAACAAGTAATCGCTGATTACATCCTTGTTTATCGACCGCTTCCCGCAAGGGAGGCGGTCTTTTTTTGTATGGAGTGGCATAGCCAGGTATGGCATGAGAAGCATAAATGCGGCTTTTTTCGATTTTTTTGCGGGAAATTTTGCAGATATAAAAATTATGTCTATCTTTGCATCACCAAAAACGATGGTGCCATAGCTCAGTTGGTAGAGCAACGGACTGAAAATCCGTGTGTCCCCGGTTCGACTCCTGGTGGTACCACAAGCGACCTGCTTTCGTAGGTCGCTTTTTTTTGTGTTTGTACGAGTTGATAACCGCCTATTTGCAGGGGGGGGATAATAATCTAATTGCTCGCGCAAGGCGCGAACTTCGGTTCACGGTGCTACCGCATTATTGAGCCGCTTATTCAACAATCACGGCAAATGTTACTCTGCCCTCGTCGTTATGTTTCAAGCGCAAGGAGCCACCGTGGAGGCGGATGATTTGGCGAGAGACGGCGAGGCCGATGCCCGAGCCGTCGGTTTTGGTCGTGAAGAATGGCGTAAAGATATTTTCAGCGACCTCGGCAGGGATTGCCGAGCCATTGTTAGTTATCTCGATTTGGATGCGCTCCTCCGAATCAATCGTTGAGCGGATGGATATCTTGCGGTCACAATCTTGCGCCAAGAGTGCCTCGGCGGCATTTTTTAGGAGATTAACCATCACCTGCGACATCAGCGCACGGTCGGCATAGAGCATCGTATCCGTAGGCTCGATACTCACCTCGACCGCGATACCCTCGTGCGGAATGAGCGACAGCGACTCCGCCACCAACTCCGAGAGGTAGAACGGTGCTTTCTGCGGTGCGGGGATGCGTGTAACGGCACGGAACGAATCGACAAAGCGGAGCAGACGATCCGAGGTTGCGTGTATCGTCTCCAAGCCTTGGCGCATCGTCTTGGCATCGCCCGATGACGAGAGCAGCGTATGGCTGATAGAGGTTACAGGTGCAAGCGAGTTCATAATCTCATGCGTAAGGATGCGCGTGAGTTTCTCCCACGACTCCACCTCCTTGCGGTCCAGCTCCTCGTGGATATTGCCGATAGAGATTACCTTCAAACGCTTGCCCCCGAACTCCATGGCCGAGCAGCTCAGCACCAGGTTCTGGTCGCCAATCTCGGTCGTGAAGCGGGCGGTAAGCTGTGCGCCCGGCTCGATGCGGTGCATCGCCTCGCAAAGTTCCTCGCTTAAGATGCGCAGTTGGTCGATATGGTTCAGTCGAGCCATCCCAACAATGCGGAGTGCCTTCGAGTTGGTCTGCGCCACCGTGCCGTTCTCCATCACGGTAACAATACCGATATTGGCGCACTCCATAATCAGCTCAAAGTATTTTTCACGCTCACGAATCTGCATCTTGGCGTTGTCCATCACCTCCTTGATGCGGTTGAGCGATTGATTGACCAGTGCGTGGCGTGTGATATTTGGGTTCTCGGTAAAGCGGAATGAGTAGTCGTCGTTCTGCACGGCGTTAAAGACAAACATCAGTCGCTCGACCAGTTCGTTGTAGATATGAAAGAGGCGAAAGAGGCAGAAGATGATAATCGGAATGGTGGCAATCAGGTGTGCGTGGCGGTTAGTAGCCCAGACATAGCCAGACAAGGCAGCCATCAGGATAATGACCGCCGCATAAGCACCGATTTTGCCATAAGGTATGTTCTGCTGTCGTTTCACAGGCCGTAGCGTTTAATCTTGTTGTAGAGGGTCTGGCGTGTAATGCCGAGCTGTTGCGCCACCTGCGAGAGGTTGCCACCACACTGCGCTATGGCATTGGCGATGGTCTGTCGCTCCATCTCTTCGAGTGTATGGCTCTCGTTCAGTGGGCGTTGCGAGGTGTGGAGTTCGAGGTGGTCGGGCGAGATAACGTCGCCATCGCACATAATCACAGCCTTCTCAATCGTATTCTGCAACTCGCGGATATTACCCTCCCACGAGTGATTTTTGAGTTTCTCCGCAGCATCACCCGAAAGCATCAAACCTGCCTTGCCATACTTCTGCCCGTAGCGGTCGATAAATCGCTCGGCCAGGGGTACGATATCCTCCTTGCGATTACGCAGGGGCGGGATGTGGATATGGATGGTGTTGATGCGGAAGAGCAAATCTTGGCGGAACTCCCCCTTGGCTACCGCCTCGTGCAGGTCACGGTTCGTGGCCGAGATCAGGCGAATATCGACGGGCGTAGCCTCGTTGGCTCCGAGGCGCGTTACGGCACGATTTTGCAGCACGGCAAGCATCTTGGCTTGCAGGTGTAATGGCAGGTTGCCAATCTCATCCATAAAGAGCGTAGAGCCGTTTGCGGTCTCGAACTTTCCCTCTCGGTCGGTGCGAGCATCGGTAAACGCCCCTTTAATATGACCAAACAGCTCGCTCTCAAAGAGTGTATCGGGAATGGCACCCATATCGAGCGATACCATTGTCTTGCGACAGCGAGCCGACTGGCGGTGAATTTCACGAGCCATCATCTCCTTACCCGTGCCATTCTCGCCCGTAATAAGGATATTGGCATCGGTTGTAGCAACGTGCTCCACAACCTTGCGGATGCGCTTCATCTCTGCGCTCTCGCCCCAATACATCTCCGCTTGTGGCTCGGCGGTCTGCTGCTTGGCGGTTGATTTTTTGCCCTTGCCTTTGGCGGCCTTGTAGGCATTTTGGAGCGTGGCAATCAGCTTGGCATTATCCCACGGCTTGACGACAAAATCGAAAGCCCCCTCCTTCATCGCACGCACCGCCAACTCGATATCGGCATAAGCGGTAAAGAGTACCACTTTTGTTTCGGGGAATTTCGCCAGCACCTCTTTGAGCCAATAGAGTCCCTCGTTACCCGTATTGATGCCGGCGTGGAAATTCATATCGAGCAGCACCACCTCGGGATGCTCCTTTTGCAGCGTGGTAATCAGTGCGTTGGGCGATGGCAGGGTCAGTACCTCCGCGAAGATGCCGTCCATCAGCAACTTGACCGCCGAGAGTATCGAGCGGTTGTCGTCCACGATTAACAATTTACCTGCCTTTGCCATTTTTTTCACGTTTTCTTATCACAAAGTTAATCGAAAAACAAGGGCTGTCCAAACCTTTTACACCGATTGTCTAATTATTAGACACTTTGCAAATCGGCCTAAAATCGCAAAGCACTGACTATCAGCGATTGGCATAGTTTGGCACACCTTTGGCACGTTTAGGGGCAGAAACCGAAAAAAACATGAAACGATTGATTTTAACCCTATTAGTGTCTAATTTTTTGACACTCCTGTGCGTAGCACAGCCGCTTACGATAGATGCGTGTATGCGCTACGCCGTCGAGAACTCCGTCAGCGTAGGCCAAAAGCAGTTGGCCCACGACGATAGCAAGGCAAATTACAGCGAATCGCTGGCCTCGCTGTTCCCGGCCGTGAGTGCCTCGGTGGGCGGTGCGACGAACTTCGGTCGTGGTATCGACCCGGCAACCAACGCCTACACCAGCGTGACCACCTTTAATAACGCCTACGGCATCAGCGGTTCGATGCCCCTCTTTGCCGGCTTGCAGGGCATCAACACCGTGCGGGCAATGAAGGTGGCCCGCGAGCGGGGTGCTGTCGAGACGGAGATTGCCCGTGACGAGGTGGCCATGCAGACCCTCTCGGCCTATATGGATGTCGTCTACTACACCGAGGCGGTCGTGATTGCTCGTGAGCAGTTGGAGGCATCACGCCGCACCTTGGAGCTTGCACGCCGACAGGAGGAGCTCGGCACCAAGAGTGCAGCCGATGTGGCAGAGATTGAGTCGCAGGAGGCGAACTACGATTACCTCTTAACCACTGAGGAGAACAACCTCGCCCTTGCCTACATTAAGTTGCGCGAGGTGATGAACTACCCGCAGGGCGAGCAGTTGGAGATTGTGACCGACATCAAATTGGAGGCTCTTCCGAGTGCTACCTCGGAGCAGGCGTTGCTCGACTACGCCTTGGAGCATAACCCCAAGATTATCGCCAGCCGTCACGCCACCGAGCAGAGCCGGCTGAACCTTGCCCGCGCCAAGGGTGCTTATACCCCCTCGCTCTACCTCTCGGGCGGTTATAACACGAGTTACTATATCGACTTCGACAACAAGTCGGCCTACGACCCCTTCGGCACGCAGTTCCGCAACAACCGAGGCGGATATATCCAACTCTCGTTGTCGATTCCGCTCTTCGACGGACTGAATCGCCGCTCCTCGAAGCGTAGAGCCGCCAATGCCTACCGCTCGGCACAGTTGGAGCAGGTGGCCATGGAGCGAGCCGTAGAGAGCGAGGTATCGCAGACCTGGCAGGAGATGCAGGGCTTCGGCAAGCAGTATGTGCAGGGGCAGAAGAAGGTCTCGGCGGCACAGCTCGCCTACGACGGTGCAGCGCGCAAATTCGAGCATGGGCTGATCTCGGCTCTCGACCTGCAGACCGCCGCCAACACCTTGTTGCAAGCCAAATCGGACAAGCTCCGCGCAAGACTGCAATACATCATCAAGACCCGCATGGTCGATTACTACAACGGCAAGCCGTTGGTAAGATGAAAGAGCAAAGAGGAAAGAGCAAAGAGATAACTTTGCGATTAAGCCGAGAGCAGAGGCCGCTTGCGGACTATGCCGAGGCGGAGCAAAGTCAAGCTGCCGAAGGCAGGTTAAAGAGCAAAGAGCAAAGATAATAATTAAAACTCAAACAATATGGATATCAAATTAGAGAAGAAAACGGGCTGGAAAGCAGTTTTTCAAAAGAAGAATCTGCCCTATGCAGCGGTTGTGGTGCTGATTGTGTTTATCGGCTGGCTCATTTTGCGTGATAACTCCTCGACTTTGCGTGTTGATGCAGGGTTGGTGAATATCGCCACCGTTGAGCAGGGCGAGTTTAACGACTATGTACGCCTGACGGGTAGCGTTCAGCCGATGACCACCGTGCAGCTCTCGCCCCTCGAATCGGGCGTTGTGGAGCGTATCGTTGCCGAGGAGGGTACGAGCGTGAAGCGTGGCGATGTAATCCTCGAAATGTCGAACAACTCCCTCTCGATGCAGATTTTGCAGTCGGAGGCCGACCTTGCCGAGAAGCAGAACATCCTGCGTAACACGATGATACAGATGGAGCAGGAGCGTTTGGCCCTCCGTCAGGAGAAACTGCAACTCGACTTGGAGGTTAGCCGCCTGAAGCGCACCTATCAACAGAACGAAAACCTCTACAACGACAACCTCTTGGCGCGTGAGGAGTACCTGCGTGCAAAGGAGGATTACGAACTCGCGGTGCGTAAGCGTGATTTGGTCTTGGAGCGACAAAAGCAGGACTCGCTCTACCGCACCTCGCAGGTCGATCAGATGGAGGAGAGCCTCCGCTCGATGCAACTCAATATGCAGCTTATCCGCCAGCGTGTCGATAACCTCAAGGTGAAGGCACCGATTGATGGCGAGGTGGGTATGTTGGATGCGGTGCTCGGTCAGTCGTTGCAGCAGGGCGCAAATATCGGTCAGGTGAACGACCTTACGACCTACAAGGTGCAGGCGCAGGTCGATGAGCACTATATCGACCGCGTAACAACGGGTCTTGTGGCATCGTTTGAGCGTCAGGGTGCCGAGTACGAAATGCAGCTCCGCAAGGTGTATCCCGAGGTACGCAATGGTCAGTTCAAGGCGGACTTCCGTTTCAGCGGTGCTGCGCCCGAAAATATCCGTAGCGGTCAGACCTACTACCTCAACTTGCAGTTGGGCGAGGCTGCCGAGGCAATCCTGATACCTCGTGGCTCGTTCTATCAGGCAACGGGCGGTCGTTGGATATATGTTGTCGATGCTTCGGGCGAGAAGGCATACCGCCGTGAGATTCGCATCGGCCGCCAGAATCCGCAGTATTATGAGGTTATCGAGGGCCTTCAACCCGGCGAAAAAGTTATAACTTCGTCGTACGACAACTTTGGCGAAAACGAGGTGTTAATCCTCAACAAATAATAGTTTTCGATTTATATGCGGCATCTTTCGCACCTCCTTGTTGGTCAAGCATATCACATACGCAAAGTATGCTCAATACTTGCCCAACGGCGGTCGGCGCAAAATCTGCTCGCCTAAAATCAAAAACGCACGCTAATGAATGTAAAAACAAAGACTTATGTATATTCGTAATTTTCTAACCCTGCTTCGCCGTTACACCACATCGTCGGTGCTGAACATCGTGGGTATGGCAGTAGCCTTTGCAGCGGTCTATCTTATTGCCGTGCAGGTAAAGTTTGACCTATCATACAACCGAGTTGTGAAAAACTCGGAGCGTATCTATCGTTTGGATCACCCCTCGTGGTCGGATGATGGGCAGTGGGTCTTTTTCTGGAATCGACGCATTCCAACCGAGATGTGTGCCGTATGCCCCGAGGTGGAGGCTTCCGGCGCAATTACGATGACAGGTAGCTATGGGAATCCGCAATACCAAAATGAATACTCCGTAAAGCGCAACTCAACGATTGAGAATTTTACCATCGGTGTTGGTGGTGCCGAGCTATCCGGATTGGCCGTCTTCCCCTTCGAGTTTATCGCGGGAGGTATCGACGAGGAGTTCAAGGCGAACCAGGGGATGATTATCTCGGAGGCCGTAGCCAAGCGTTGCAACCTTTCGGTTGGCGACCGCATCAACAATGGTCGTGGTGCTGTCAATCAGGCACAACGCATCATTTCGGGTATTTACAAGGATTTCCCGAAGCCCTCTACCATCGCTCATAGCGAAGCTTATGTGATTATGCCCGACGCAAAACCCGAAGACGAGCATAACTGGGGCCAATCCTACTATGTACTGCTTCGTGAGGGTGCTTCGCGTGAGGAGGCGGAGCAGCGGATGCTCCAATATGTTATAGATGACTGCGAGAAACGAGGATTTTCGGAGGAGGAGTACAAAGAGCAGCTTGCGCTTATCACTCCTCGACTGACCCCGATTGCAGATCTCTACTTCGCTGATGACACCGTGCCGGAGTGGATGCACGGCAGCCGCACAACGACCTATACGCTGATCGCCATTGCAGTGTTGATTCTCGTTATCTCGTTTATCAACTTTGTAAACTTCTTCTTTGCGTTGATTCCGAGCCGAATCCGTGCGGTCAATAACTACAAGATTTTCGGTGCGCCTACTGTAAAGTTGCGACTAAATTTCCTCTTTGAAACGGTAGGTTTGATTCTCGTTTCGTTGTTTGGTGCGGCCGTTATTGTGGTGCTCTTTGCCGATACGCCACTTAAAGAGTATATCTCGACCTCGGTGGCTATCAACGAGAATTGGTCGTTGGCAGGTGCTATTGCTTTGGGTGTGCTTCTCATGGGTGTGGTGGTATCGCTCTATCCTGCGTGGTATATTACCAAGTTCTCACCGGCATTTGTTATCAAGGGCGATTTCTCGGCATCAAAGTCCGGCCGCATCTTGCGCTATACGCTTGTGGGCGTGCAATATACCATCTCCATTGCGCTGATTATCTGCTCCTTCTTTATCTATCGTCAGCATCAATATATGCTTTCGCGCGATATGGGCTTCGATAAGGAGAATCTGTTGGTGGCCACATTGCCTTATGAGGCGGTAAATGGTCAATGGACGCAAGTATTGGATTACACAAGACGCGATGCGCTCATCGACCGCCTGAAGCAGAACCCGCAAATCAAGGAGGTTGCTATGAACCGTGGCCAGCTGACACAATCGGTCATGTCGTGGACACGCCCTTTGCCCAATGGGGAAAACCAAGAATTTCAGGTGCAAGTCGTGTCGCATAACTTCTTGCAGGTAATGGGCATTGAGATTGTCGAGGGGCGCGACTTTATGCCTTCCGACGAGCTTACCGAGACCGGAGCGTTGATATTCAACGAAACGGCGGCAAAACAGTTTGAGATAACTGCCGAATCCGCAATCGACGGCCATATCAGCTGGGCAAAAACACCGGTTGTGGGCATCTGCGAGGATTTCAACTTCCAGTCGGCGCACTACGATGTCAAACCGTTTACTTTCCTTATCTACGGTAAGTATGGTTTCGATTTGCCGCGTGTAGCCTATATCCGCACGGTGGCGGGAGCCGATATTGCCGCGGTTAGAAAATTTATTACCGAAACGGTGTTGGAGATTTCGCCGAACAGCGACCCCGAGAAGGTTGATGTAAAATTCTTCGACAATGAGTTGGAGCTGGTCTATCAGCGTGAGGATAAGCTCTCGACACTCGTTACCCTATTCTCGTTCCTTTCGATTGTAATTTCGATTATCGGCGTGTTTGGTTTGGTATTGTTCGAGACGCAGTATCGCCGCCGCGAGATTGGTATTCGCCGCGTACACGGTGCATCGGTTGGCGAGATACTCAGCCTCTTCAACCGCAAGTACCTCTACATTGTGGCAATCTGCTCGGCAGTGGCTATCCCCGTAAGCTACTACATCATCGACCAATGGATGCAGCAGTATGTCTATCGTACACCGATGGCGTGGTGGGTATATGCCTTGGCGGTCGCCATTATCCTCGCTATCACGGTTGTTACGGTAACCATGCGCTCGGTGAAGGCTGCCACGGAGAACCCAACCGAGTCGATTATGAGATAAACGAACAATTCAAGATTCGATACCATGTTCCGATTTTTTGATTTTCGCGCCTACTTTACCTTTTTAGGGCGCAACAAAGGCTACACGGCCATCAACTTTTTCGGCTTGTCATTGGCCTTGGCCATGATTCTGCTGATTTCGACCTATACGATTCGGTCGCTCTCGACGGACCGCTACCACGAGAAGATTGACCGCATCCACCTTTTTACGAATGGCGAGCAGACCTATTCTGCCTACTTCCTCTCGAAGCACCTCCGCGACCGCTTCCCCGAGGTGGAGGCGGGAACGATTCTCACCGCCGATGCGGGCAATGTGTGGATCGGCTCAAACCGTGACCAATTCAGCGTGCAGATGCTGATGGCCGACTCGTCGGTCTTCAACATCTTCTCGCTCGAAATGGTGGAGGGAAACGAAGAGGAGTTCGCCACCGGCCACTACCGCAAAGTGATCGTTTCGGAGCGTTTTGCCCATCAGTTGGTGGGCGATAGCGGCCTTTCGGTCATCGGTCAGCCCCTGCTCTTTCAAGACCCCACAGCGGTTGCCGAGCAGGAGGTGTGGACCATCTGCGGCGTGATGCGCGATATCGAACACTCGACCATCCCTGCCTGCGATATCATGGTGCGTGCCGAGCTGTTGCCCTTGACAAACTCGGCACACAACGAACGCATGGACAATGCCGGTGCCGGTATGAGCTGCCTGCTGCTTGCTCCGAATGTCGATGTGGAGGCGTTGGAGGCGAAGATGCTCGAGGCGTGCAAAGAGTTCTATTGGGTCTATCGCGAGGGGCACTACGACAAGGTTAAGCTGCTGCCCTTTGCCGACCACTACTTTACGCAGATGAAGGCCTCGCCCGAGTTCAACAAGGGCAACCGCGATTTTGTGTTGGTACTCTTTTCGGTGGCGTTCGTCCTGCTCCTCTTTGCGCTCATCAATTACATCAACCTCACGATGGCGCAGACCGGACTGCGTGCCAAGGAGATGGCCACGCGCCGCCTGTTGGGTGCTTCGAAAAGCGAGGTGATGATGCGCATGATTGGCGAGGCGGTCATGTTCGCTCTCCTCTCGGCCTTTGTGGCGTTGTGCCTGGCCGAGTGGGCTACGCCGTTGGCGTGTCGCTTGTTGGCTTACGACTACACCATCTGGAGCGAGATGAGCTTCGGTTATGTGGCCATCGCCTTGGGCTGCGTACTCGCTATCGGCGTCGTGTCGGGATTGCTGCCCGCCTGGTCGATCTCGACCTACAAACCGATTGATGTGGTGAAAGGGGCTTTCCGCACCCGCTCGAAGATGCTCTACGGCCGCATCTTCATCGCCCTGCAACACACCATTACGGTCATTATGCTCGTGGCGGCAGGTACGATCTACCTCCAAATCCGCCACCAGATCAATATGCCGCTTGGCTACAACACGGAGGATATCTTCGTGGTCAAGAATACCGATCTGTTCAGCAACCGCCAAGAGGTGAAACGCTTTGTCGAGGAGTTGAAGAAGCTGCCCTGCGTTGAGGCCGTCGGTGTCGGTAACGGAGTGCCGTTGGAGGGAACGAACAATATCACCTTCAAATCCATCTCCTTTCAGCAGATTCGGGGCGACTCGGCCTATTTCGACATCTTGGGACTGCGCATCAAGACCCCGAGCAACTCCGCCGAGGAGGCGTGGGGTGTGACGGAGTTGGCCTTCCGCACGCTGGGCGTGGACGAGAGCGTCAAGCGACTCGAATTTGACGGCAACAAGCTCCCCGTGGGCGACATCTATTACGATTTCCGCCTCTTCCACACCTACCGTGAGCAGACCCCTGCGCTGATCTATAATGCCGGTGAGTGGAACTTCGAGCGGAGTATGCCGTGGACGACCGTCATCCGCACGCACGGTGACCACGCCGAGGCGGTGAAGGCAATTCGTGAAATGCTTGCAACGACTCACCCCCATATCCTGTGGAGCGACGAGTACAGCTGCTATCTGACCGACCGCATCAGTGAGCTTTTCGAGGAGCAGGTGCGCCTGCAACGGATTGTCACGATTTTCACCCTCCTGGCGGCCATCATTTCTGCCTTGGGTCTGCTGGCCATCAGCACCTATTACATCGGTCAGCGTCGGCAGGAGATCGCCATCCGCAAGGTGATGGGTGCCACCTCCGCAGAGATTGTCAAGCAGCTTGTGGAGTCGTTCCTGCGCATGGTGGCTGTCGGAGCGGTCGTAGCATTGCCGTTGGCGTGGTGGCTGATGAGTCGCTGGCTGCAGGACTACTCCTACCGTATCGAAATGCCCATATGGGTCTTCGTGGCAGCCGTGGTAGCGGTGTTGGTGTTTGCTCTCCTTACCGTGCTGTGGCAGAGCCGAAAAGCCGCCAACGAAAATCCCGTTGATTCGATTAAAGGATAATAAATAAGAAATTCAAAATTACAAACCACATAAAAAATTTACAGCTATGTTAAAAGTAGAAAATTTACAGAAGAGTTTTTTCACCGAGGAGATTGAGACTGTTGCTCTGAACGGTGTATCGTTTGAGGTTAAAGAGGGCGAGTTTGTTGCCATTATGGGACCTTCGGGTTGCGGTAAATCTACGCTGCTCAACATCTTGGGCCTCTTGGACAATCCTACGGGTGGCTCATATCAGCTGCTCGACCAGGAGGTGGGCGGTCTGAAAGAGAAGGAGCGCACCGCCTTCCGCAAGGGCAATATCGGCTTCGTCTTCCAGTCGTTCAACCTTATCGACGAGTTGTCGGTGGCCGAGAATGTCGAGTTGCCGCTTATCTATATGGGCGTGAAGCCTTCGGAGCGCAAGGAGCGCGTAAAGAAGATGCTCGACCGTATGAACATCTCGCACCGTGCCGGCCACTTCCCGCAGCAGCTCTCGGGTGGTCAGCAGCAGCGTGTGGCTATCGCCCGCGCCCTCGTGTCGAACCCCAAGCTGATCCTTGCCGATGAGCCTACGGGTAATCTCGACTCGAAGAACGGTCAGGAGGTGATGACATTGCTCAAAGAGCTCCATCAGGAGGGCACAACCATCATTATGGTTACCCACTCGCAGCACGATGCCTCGTATGCAAGCCGTACTATCTGCCTCTTTGACGGTAAGATCGTGACCGATGTAAAGTCAAGACTATAAAACGCCTATTACCATAAGCAGAGAAGCGTTTCAGGCTTGGGTAGGTTTGATCGCCTCCCAAGTCACTAAGACAAAAAATAAAATGAAGGATATGAAAACCCTCAACTACTCGCTCCGTTATCTGCTGAAAAATCGTGGCAACTCCCTTACGCGCCTCGTGTCGCTTGCCTTGGGGTTGATTGTGGCCCTGCTGATTTGCTCCTATGTGGGCATCAACCTCTCGTATGGTCGTTTCTTCCCCGACCGTGAGCGGGTCTATCAGGTTTTCAGCTCCTCGCCCCAGCACGGCATCAGCCACATGATGGTGCGCCCGTTGGCACCCGAGATGGCCAACGATATTCCGCAAATCGAGGCGGCAACCCACTGCACCGACCAACTCCTGCAACTCAAAGTGGGAGGCGGCACGGTGGAGACGATTCTATTGCACGTCGGCAGCGATTTCTTTACCGTCTTGGACTTTGGCGTAGTGAGTGGCGACCCGAAACGTATCCTCTCGGCCGAGGGGCTTGCCAACAAGGAGGTGATGATCTCCGAGCGGTTGGCCAAACAGCTCTACGGCGATGAAGAGCCGTTGGGACAAATCATTGAGCTTGCCGGCCGTGATACGCAGTATGTCGTGGCAGGCGTGTTCCGCACGCCGCCCGTCACCTCGCCGCTCAGCAACTTCGATATGGTTTGCTGGCTTCGTTATGAGCCGCGACCGGAGTTGTGGCTCGGTGGCGACAGCTTCCCCACCTATTTCAAACTGCGCGAAGGTGCCGATATCGCCGAGGTGGAGGCGCAACTCGATGCCTTTGCCGCGAAGCACGGCCTTACCGCCTCTTTGAAGGAGTGGCAGTTGTCGTTCTTCTTCGTGCCGATCGAAGATGCCTATTATGTGGATAACAACCACCGCGCCACGCAGACGATTTACGGAGTCCTGGCACTCGTTGCGTTGGTCGTGGCCTGCCTGAACTATGTACTTTTGACCCTCTCGTCGCTCTCGGAGCGCAGCCGCACGATTGCCATGTTGCGTTGTCACGGAGCTTCGCGGGACGATATCTTCCGGATGCTGCTCATCGAGACCTTGTTGATGGTGGCGGCCTCGTTGCTGTTGGCGGCCTTTATCCTTGCCTGCCTGCACCAAGAGATTTATCAGTTGCTCGGCTATCGCCTGTCCGACCTCTTTGCCTGGGAGCGCATCTGGATTCCGCTCCTGGTCTGCCTCATGAGCTTCTTGGTGGCGGGTATCGTGCCGGCCGTACTCTTCTCGGCCGTGAGCCTGCAATATGCCTTCCGTCGCGGAGGGGATAACCGCACCTGGTGGAAACGCTCGTTGCTGTTTGTGCAGGTGGCCTGCACGACGGGCGTTGTCTGCTTCCTGCTTGTGACGGCACAACAGGCGGGCTATGTCATGGAGGCCGATTTGGGCTACCAATACGACCGCGTGGTCTCGATTAACCTCCACGCCACCGCATCGGAGCGCACGACCCTCATCGAGGAGGTGCGCAAGCTCCCCTTTGTTGAAGAGGCGGCCTTCTCTTACCAATACCCTATTTGGGGCTATTGGGGCGATCCGATTCAGGATGAGCAGGGCAAACTCCTCTTCTCGTGCCGAGGCGAGTATTTCGACGAGAACTACATCCCCACGATGCAGATGGAGATCATCGAGGGGCGCAACTTTACCGAGCAGGACAGCCCCTCCAAGCGGATTGTCAATGAGGAGTTTTGTCGCAAGCACGGTTGGACGGTGGGCGAAGCCGTGGGTAAGACCTTCCACCAAGGCGTTCCGTGTGAGGTGGTTGGCGTAGTGCGCGATTTTCAGCAGGCAGGCGGTTTTGTCTTGCCCCTGGCGGTCAATCGTCTGCTGTGGCGACCCGTCGCAGGGCAGGCGAGTGAGCCGGACACCTTCCAACTCTCGATGCGTCTGCAAGCCCTCACGGCCGACAACCTCAAAGCCTTGGACAAGGTGATCAAAACACACTATCCCTCCGATTGGGAATATACGATTGTCCCCTACGCCGACCGTGTCAAGGAGCGTTTTGCCTCCCGCGACAAGCTACGCAACAACGTGTTGCTCGTTACGTTGGTTGCGCTGCTCATTTCGCTCATCGGACTTGTGGGCTATGTCGGCAACGAAATGGCTCGTCGCCGCAAGGAGATTGCCATCCGCAAGGTGTGTGGGGCTACCACTTCGCAGGTGTTGCGCCTATTGAGCCTGAACCTTTCGTGGATTGTCTTGCCGGCCATCGCGGCGGGTATAGCAGGAGCCGTATGGGGTGGCCGACACTACCTCTTGATGCTCGAAACGATGTGTGAGCCGATGTCGGGATGGCTGTTTGCGCTCGGTGCAACGGTCGTCTTTGCGATTGTCTATGTGATTCTCGTTGTCCGCACCTGGCGCACGGCCAATGCCAACCCGATTGATATGATTAAAGTGGAAAATTAAAAACTCAAACAATATGAAAATCGCTTTCAAAAACTTTTTAATGACATTGCGTCGTTACAAGGTCGCATCGCTCCTGAATGTGTTGGGTCTTACCCTCGCATTCGTGGCCTTCTACATCATCGCATCGCAGGTCTATTACTCGATCTCCTACAACCGACCGATTGAGGATTCGGATCGCATCTACCTCGTCTCGGCCGAGTGGGGTGCATCGAAGATGGGCGAAGAGGAGGAGTCGTGGTCGCTCAACTGCCCCCAGCCGGTGAGCTACGAGGCGATGGAGCTCTGCCCCGATGTGGAGGCAGGTGCCTCGATGCGCCCCTCGGCAGACATCGGCCGCGTGTGGATCAAGCGCAACAATTACAACTTCGAGAAGTTCGATATCGGGGTCTATTTGGGCAATGCCCAGGTGGTCGAGCTGTTCCCCTTTAAGGCCGTGGCGGGCGATTTGAAGCAGGTGGCCGAACCCAATACGGTTATCATTGCCGAGTCGGTAGCCGAGAAGATGGGCGTAGGCGTGGGCGATGCGATTTGGTTCGAGGGTGGTCGCTGGCACAACGACGGCAAGCCCTCCGAGCCGCAGCAGGTGGTGGCCATCTACGAGGATTTCCCGAAAAATAGCTTCCTCCGCAGCCGCAAAATCTTCCAGAACGACAACCTCGCCCAAGGCCAAACGAACAACAATTGGAACTACTCCTGCTTCGTGCGCCTCAAAGAGGATGCCGACCCCGAATCGTTCTGCCGTATTTGGGGTGAGCAGTATGCCAAGTGGTTCTTGGGCATGGTGCAGGAGTTTTTGAACGAGCATCCCGACAAGGCCGATTTCTTCGAGGAGGGCGAGGAGCAGCAGCCCGTGCGACTGATTCCGCTCGATAGGATGTATTACGAGACGAACATGGAGACCTTTGGCAATGCCGGCTACGATTTTGGCTCGAAGACGGCTACGGCTACCTTGGCGGCCATCGGGTTGGTGATTGTCATCATCGCCTTTATCAACTTCGTAAACTTCTTCTTTGCGCTCGTGCCGGTGCGTATGCGTGCCGTGAATATCTGCAAGGTCTTCGGTGCAAGCCAAGGCTCGCTGCGTTGGAACTTCTTGTTCGAGGCTATCGGCTTGGTGCTTATCTCGATGGCTTTGACTTTCTACCTGATGATTGCCATTCAGGAGAGCTTCATCACGAAGTTTGTCACCTCATCGTTGGCCCTCTCGGACAACATCCCCGTGATTGTTGCGATGGTGGGGCTGATGATGCTGCTGGCCGTTGTGGCGGCCTTGTATCCTGCCTTCTACATCACCCGCTTCAACGCCTCGCTGGGCGTGAAGGGCGGTTTTGCCCAGTCGGCCACGGGTCGCCGGTTGCGTTCGCTGATGGTGGGCATCCAATTTACGGTGGCAATGGTGCTTATCATTATCACGGGCATCTTCTTCCTCCAATACCGCTACATGATGAACTACGACATCGGCTTCGACCGCTCGAATATCGTCACCTTTGCCAATTACGACCTTGCACCCAAGGCCGAGACCATCATCGAGCGGCTGCAACAGCACCCCGATGTGGTGGATGTGACCGCCTCGGGACAGAGCCTCTTCCAGTGTATGCAGTCGTGGGGACGTGAGTACGACGGCCATACCTTTATGCTCTATGCCAATAATGTGCGTTGGAACTTCCTCGATTTCTTCGGCTTTGAGTTGGTCGATGGCCAAGGCTTTACCCCCTCGTCGGCCGAGCGCAAAGAGATTGTCATCATGCGCCAGCTCCACCTCGACACGGGCTATCCGCTCGGCATGAATGACGGCAGCAACTACAATACCGTCGGCATTATGAAGGATGTGCGCCTCAGCTCGGTAGCGCAACCGAACCAATACCACGCCTTCTACTGCGGGGATAATCCCGGGTTCTTCTATGTCCGCTTGATTGAGGGGGCTGATATAAAGGCATTCGCCAAGTTCGTGAAGGAGCTGACCAAGGAGTTCTCGCCCATTGGCGAGGAGGCCGACCTCTTCTACCTCAACCAGTGGCTCGAAATGCTCTACTCAAACACCAAACAACAGCTCGTTACGATTGGCCTCTTCGCCGTGTTGGCGGTTGTGATTGCCCTGATGGGAGTCTTTGGTATTGTGCTGTTCGAGACGCAGCACCGCCGCTCGGAGATAGCCGTAAGAAAGGTTTATGGCGCAACGACACGCCAGATTGTCGAGATGCTGAATCTGCGCTATGTGTGGATTGTCGGAGGTTGCTTTGTGGTGGCAGCACCCGTGGCGTGGCAGATCACCTCGCGCTGGTTGGAGCAGTTTGCCAACCGCATCGCACAGCCTTGGTGGCTCTATATCGCGGCCCTCGTGATTGTCCTCGCCGTTACGGTCGGTCTTGTAACCCTCCGCTCGTGGAAAGCTGCCACCGAAAACCCCGCAGATGTTGTTAAATCGAACTAAAAGCCTATGTGCTGGAGAAACTTTATAACACTACTACGCCGATATACGGCATCATCGCTACTCAACATAGTGGGTATGGCGATAGCCTTTGCTGCGGCATATCTTATTGCCGTGCAGGTGAAGTTTGACCTATCATACAACCGCGTTATCAAAAACTCGGAGCGCATCTATCGTCTTGAATATCCAAATGAGGCGGGCTCAGGTCGTTGGGAGCATACTTGGAATAGGCAATACCCCGACAACCTTGTTGCCTCTTGTCCCGAGATTGAGGCAGCTGGCTCACTCAACATTGATGTGTATGTTTCACAGCGAGAGTATTCGCATAAGCGAAATGCTACAATCGAGAACCTGACACTTGAGATTGCCGGTGCCGAGCGCGAGGGCTTGGAGGTATTCCCTTTTGAGTGGGTTGCAGGAGGTATCGAGGATTTTATCGATGTGGTAGACAACAGTAGTGCAAGTGTTCTTGTTATATCTGAATCAGCCGCCAAGCGTTATAACCTTGAGGTCGGAGATGGACTTCACATCGGTCGTGGCGCAACGTCTAATGGTATTCGCACCATTGTGGGTATCTACAAAGATTTCTCAAAGCCTTCGTCGCTTGCTCATTTAGATGGTTGGTATAATCTATCCCATCAAGCAACGACAAGCGAGAACAATTGGACAGACCCCTATTATGTTCGCCTACAGGAGGGAGCATCGGTTGAAGCCGTTGAGAAACAAATGCTTGACTTTGTTATTGAGGATAACCGCAAGTCTGGACTATCGGAAGAGGATATAGCGAACATAATAGACAGAGCGCAACCTCGCCTTACACCTATTGCAGATCTCTACTTTATTGAGGATGCGCAGCCAGAATGGTATCACGGCAGTCGCACAACGACCTATACACTGATAGCTATTGCAGTGTTGATTCTCGTTATCTCGTTTATCAACTTTGTAAACTTCTTCTTTGCGTTGATCCCAAGCCGAATCCGTGCAGTGAACAACTACAAAATCTTTGGTGCACCTACTGCAAAATTGCGCCTGAATTTCCTCTTTGAAACGGTAGGTTTGATCCTCGTTTCGTTGTTTGGTGCGGCCGTTATTGTGGTACTCTTTGCCGATACGCCACTCAAAGAGTATATCTCGACTTCGGTGGCTATCAACGATAATTGGCCGTTGGCAGGTGCTATTGCTCTGAGCGTGATTATCTTTGGTGTGGTAGTATCGCTATATCCTGCGTGGTATATTACCAAGTTCTCACCGGCGTTTGTTATCAAGGGAGATTTCTCGGCCTCAAAGTCTGGCCGCATCTTGCGCTATACGCTTGTAGGTATACAGTTTACCATCTCTATTACGCTTATTATCTGCTCACTATTCATCTATCGTCAGCATCAATATATGCTCTCGCGTGATATGGGATTCGATAAGGAGAATTTGCTTACAGTCGATGTACCCGATGAATCTATCTCCAAATTCTCTATGAGTGGTGTAGAGCAGACACGCCGCAACGCATTTATTTATAAGCTAAAGGAGAATCCACAAATCAAGGATGTGGCTTTTGGTAGTGGTGTAATGGTAAATGATGCTAACCTTGATGGAAACTTCCAAACCGTATCAGATGATGGTTCACTTATTGAATTTACATCATACCCTGTATCGTATAACTTTTTGGAGGTTATGGGGATAGATATAGTCGATGGTCGTAACTTCTCGCCATCGGATGAGGCATCTAAAACTGGCGCACTAATTTTCAATCAGAATGCAAGCCGTAATTTTGGACTTACGACAGATATGAGTCTCTACGGACACCTACATCAGCAAAAAACCAATATAGTTGGTATCTGCGAGGATTTCGACTTCCTCTCTGCACAACACAGCGTTGCTCCCTTTGCCTTTGTTGTCTACGGTAAGCGTGTTTATACCTTCCCTTGCCACGCCTATATCCGTACCGTGGCAGGAGCTGACATTGCCGAGGTGCGAAAGTATATCTTCGATATGATTATGGAGTTTGCTCCCAATGCCGACCCCGAGAAGGTTGAGGTAAAATTCTTCGACAACGAGTTGGAGCTGGTTTACCAGCGTGAGGATAAGCTCTCGACACTCGTTACCTTGTTCTCGTTCCTTTCGATTGTGATTTCGATTATCGGAGTCTTTGGCTTGGTACTCTTCGAGACGCATTATCGCCGAAGAGAGATTGCAATTCGAAGAGTTTATGGAGCATCGTTCAGTGATATATTGACTCTTTTTAACCTAAAATATGTCTGCATAGTGGCTATTTGCTCGGCGATAGCCATACCGCAAAGCTATTATGTAATTGATAATTGGATGCAACAATATGTTTATCGCACGCCAATGTCTTGGTGGGTATATGCTGTGGCAGTTGCAATAATCCTTGCTATTACGCTTATCACTGTTACCCTCCGCTCGTGGAAAACAGCAACCGAAAACCCAGCCGATGTAGTGAAGAGTAATTAAACAAAAATGGAGCCTGGCAATTTGCAGGCTCCATTTCGTTTAGGCTATCTCCAATCCCACGCTGGGCGAGCGGGATCCTCGGCGGTGAGGGCTTCAGCAAGCGAAAGCCTCAAAGCCTTTGCCACCCCCTCGCCATACGATGGGTCGGCGCGGTGGCAGTTGCGGATATGGCGCTGCTTGATGAAAATCTCCGCATCACCCATAGCCCGTGCCGTATTTTCGCAGGTAGCCTTTTGATCCTCGGCCGACATCAGTCGCCACAACTTACCCGGTTGGGTAAAGTAGTCGCTATCGAGTTCGCGCTCGTCGTAGTTATAGACCTCGCCCGAAATCGACAAAGGGGGTTCTTTGAGGTGTGATTGGTCCTGCCACTCGCCATAGCTGTTCGGCTCGTAGGAGATCGTACGCCCTGCATTATCGTCCGTACGCATCTGCCCGTCGCGGTGGTAGGCGTGGTGGGGGCAACGAGGGCGGTTGATCGGGATCAGGTGATGATTTACGCCCAGGCGGTAGCGTTGTGCATCGCCATACGAAAACAGCCTGCCATGCAACATTTTATCGGGCGAGAAGCCTATGCCGTCGATGACATTCATCGGGTTGAAGGCCGCCTGCTCGGTCTCGGCAAAGAAGTTCTCGGGGTTGCGGTTAAGCTCCAAGATGCCCACATCGTGCAGCGGAAAATCGTCGTGATACCACACCTTTGTCAGGTCGAAGGGGTTAATGTGATACTCCTTTGCCTCCTCCTCAGTCATTAGCTGCACCTGCATCAGCCAACGCGGGTAGTCGCCACGCTCGATCGCCTCGAATAAGTCCCTTTGGTGCGACTCTCGATCTTTGGCAATCACCGCCGCGGCCTCAGCATCGGTCATATTCTTAATGCCCTGCAAGGTGCGTAGGTGGAATTTCACCCAAGTGCGACGATTGTCGGCGTTGATAAAGCTATATGTATGGCTACCAAAGCCGTGCATATGGCGATACGAGAGGGGGATGCCTCGTGGCGACATCGTAATAGTGACCTGATGCAACGCCTCGGGCAGCAGTGTCCAGAAATCCCAATTGCTGTTTGCCGAGCGCATGCCGGTGCGCGGGTCGCGCTTGATGGCGTGGTTCAGATCGGGGAACTTCAGCGGGTCACGCAAGAAGAATACGGGAGTGTTGTTACCCACCAAATCCCAGTTACCCGTGTCGGTGTAGAATTTCATTGCAAAGCCTCGGATATCGCGCTCGGCATCGGCGGCACCACGCTCACCCGCCACGGTAGAGAAACGTACAAAGCAGTCGGTTTTCTTGCCTACTTCAGCGAAAATCGAGGCTCGGGTGTAGGGCGTGATGTCGTGAGTCACGGTAAATGTACCATACGCACCTGATCCTTTGGCGTGCATACGCCGTTCGGGAATTACCTCACGATCAAAGTGGGCGAGCTTCTCCACAAGCCACGGATCCTGCATCGTCACCGGTCCCCGCACTCCGGCGGTTTGTGTATTTTGATTATCGGCAATGGGGCGACCATTCTCGGCCGTAAGATGTTTTTTATCGTTCTGTTTCATAGCGGGAATTTATAAGTATCTATCATTATATTCCCAAAATTGTGCCACATCATTCTATACACAATGGCTGGGATGTTATGCCCAACCGGATTTGTAATCGATTATCACTTTAAGAGTAGAGGGTGTTTCGGGAAAAGGTTTGAAGAAGATAAACGAATTATTTTTTGAACACTACATATAGTGTTGCAAAAAAATAGTTATCTTTGAGAGAAAATTTAGGATAGATGCTATGGTTGTGCTTTTAGATTTGGATGGAACATTGATTCACACAGCTAGTACTAAATATAAAGAGTACAAAGATGGTATAAGTCAAATATCCATAGAAGATGTTCCTGTATTTGCAGGTGCAAGAGAATTCGTTGCAACTCTAACTAACCAAGGTCATAAGGTATATATCATCTCAGATTCTTACCCTTCATATGTGAAAACTATATCTGAAAATATATTTCATTTAGAATATTTAGCATTATCGGATAAGCCTAATACTTCCAAAACTCTGAAATTTCTAAGCGACAAGGGTGTGAATGTAAATAACGACGATATAATTCTTGTTGGAGATAGTTCATTGGATATACATCTTGGAAGAAAACTTCGATGTAAGACTATTTATTTACAATTATATAATCAGAACAGCGAAGAGTTTGATGATAACGATGGCATAGATGAACGAACCACCTTAAAATACGGTCCGACATATTTCGCTAAAAATTACAATACTGCTCTGGAAATTGTCAATTTCCCATCACGACATCTATTAGCTATTGAAGGTGCTGCATTAGGATTGGACACATGTAATGCGATTCGTTTTTGGAATTATAAGGCACCTGATCATATCGTGGCCATTAGATGTTTAGCTCGACAGGAAAATGGTGCTTGTGACAAAATGTCTCAAGCTAAAATATATTATCAAATAGATAATCCAGAGCGTACTGCAGAAACACTAGATATATTGGCTAAAGGAGCGAGTAGCTATTTAGCTAGTTTATCGCGATACTCACAACACTACAAATGGGATATATTCACATATGTTCCAGATAAAACAACTACAACACCTCCAAATAAGATGAAAGAAATCTTTAATCTTATAGAAACGACCATTCCGAAGGGTGATATTTTTAGTTGGAGTGATAATATCAGAACTTCTTTGCGGCAAGAAAAGAATTATCATGACAGATCGCAATATATAGATCAAAACTTAAAAATAAATTCTAGCAACCTTGTTTTAGGGAAGAATATTATTGTTATTGATGACCAATTAACAACGGGTGCAACAGCCTTTGCAATACGTAAAAAATTAAAAGAGAATGGGGCTAATAATATTCTTTTTATAACCCTTTTCTATATGATTTTAGAGGTGAAAGATGACAAAATATGTCCTAAATGTGGGAAACCGCTATCCATTAAAGTAAATAGGCGCAATGGTACTAAGTTTTACTCTTGCCAACCTGAAAGATATGGAGGAGATGGCTGTGGATATATTGAAAATATTGACTGATTATGCTGCGAACAATACTAGCTCTATTGCAAATAAAAGGTATCGGTGATGCTTTTATCAAGAAGAATTTGACTCATTTAAGTCAAAGCTCCCTGACGTACAATGAGTTATGCAATCTTGACAAGAGAATTACTCCTGATGAATTGAGCAAAAATTATTTGTATGCAGAGAAGATTATCCAAAGGTGCAAAGAATTAGGTATATCTATCTGTCACATTGGAGAATCAAATTACCCTAAAAAGCTGAAAGAAATAAATAGTGCGCCATCTGTTCTTTATATGCGTGGTAACACATCCCTATTGTCATCGGACATAGTGTCCATAATAGGAACTAGACAAGCAACAGGTATGGGTGAAGCCATCGCACATAAAATAGGTTCTTACATGTCTGCTCATTGCTCTATATGCAACGGTTTGGTAGAAGGTATAGACAAAGCCGCAATATCCGATAATAATGTCGTATTTAGCAATGTAATCGGCGTTATCTCTGGTGGTTTGGACTATGTCAACACCTCTGCAAAAATTACAAGCAGATTGGCTGACATAGTTTTGCAGAACAATGGATTATTGGTGTCAGAATTTGAGCCTGACAAGAAAGAAGATGCTTTCTCGGGAAGTAAGGCAAGCCGAATTCAAGCTGGTATTGCAGATGCCCTAATTCTTGTTCAAAGCTCTATTGATGGAGGTTCCAAGTATACTTTAGAAACCTTCTCGCGATTGAATAGAGTATTGGGAGTTGTTAATTATCCAGAATCTAACGAGTTCTGTTCGCATGATAGTTTTTCGGCAAATAGACTAATCATTGAAAAAAAGGCTAGAGGTCTAGCTGACATGTGTAAAATCAAAGATGTTGGTAAGATAGTATTAAGAGAAATAGTTGAGATTAGAAACTCGGATGATTATATTAAAATTATCAATCAGTTTAGTCGTAATATTTTTTCAAATTTGTTTGAATAATAATCATTTGTTAGCAAGTTTTTGAATATTGTCAAAGAATTCTCACCTTCGAGAAAACAATCTAAAATCTCGCAAAATTAAAAAATAGGCAAATTTGACTCTAATATTAGCATACTGCTTGTTATCCTGAACAGATTGCTTGTTCCGCAATATGTACAAATGTACAATTAGTATAATAACAAGTAACTAGACAGTAATACAGCACCTATTCTTTTCATAATGAAAATAATCAAAAGATATTTTGCTTAAGGAGACGGTTTCGCCGCTCAATGGATTTTTTTATTTTGATTTTCTGAGAGAAAGAGGGTTTAAGGGGAATATATATAGATGCCTACTTCCTCAGTATCAATTAAAAAAATAAAATTCTTTATATATACACTACCACATCGACACACAACCAACCGAATCCCATTTCGCCGAACGCTCGCTACCTCTTCACGGTCTTGCGTCTATCCCCCAAAACACAGAAGAGTCCACCTCACATTTGCAAGGTGGACTCATTGCGTTTCACTATGGCAAATAGGGTTTACTTCTCTTTTCTTACCCCTTTGAATGGTGTGCCATCCTTTTTGCCATCCATAAAGCGACCAGTTTCAGAATCTCTCTTTGTCCATACCCCAGTTTGAGGACTTAGCACTTGTGTACGATTCTTAACTGCGCCTATGCGACGCCCATCGCCATAAGGTTTATTTACAGCCATATGTTCGAATGTTTTTACTCACCGAATTAAACAGCCGGCTTCACGCTGTCTATACTCTGTTTGAGTTAGCAAAACTCTCTACTACAAATAATTTGCCGTGCAAGGATAATGCTTTGAATTGGCAGTACTCAGAATAACTCAATGCCATTTTGGCAGATTTATGTGGCAATTTATTTGTAACTTTTACTCGATTTGCAGACTAGTTGTTATATTAGGCTATAAAACGAACAAAAAAATACAAATTATTGGAGGTGCAATTTCTCTATACACTTTCTTCTGTCGATAAGTAAGATAATTGCGCCAAGTCTTAATCCATAAGTGTCTGAATATGTGTAATTAATCAACCAATTGACAAGAGTGGGTATTTGAGTATATAGAGATCTTCTCTGTTCACTTTGGCAGAGAGGAATAGCATTCTCTTTATGCTCTGCTTATTATGGCAAAAGTCGACTGGTTTTATATGTAAAGATAAGAAAGGCTATTATCTGTGTATGTGGGTTATTATGTGATAGTTACACAGCTTGCCACAAATGAAAATAAGCTATGAGAATGAATAAATTCTACCGGCTTTCTTGTCCTCAAACCATACAAAAATTCTTCTCTCATTATCAAACTTGGAATTATATCAAATGCGTATTCTTACTACCTCATCTCGAGGCCAATGTGCAAAAATAACAAACACGGCTAATTCACTGTTTAACAACAATATGTAAGAACGATATCAGATTGTGGGCAAATTAAATCTATATTTTATTTTGTGCTGTATTGCACTATTTATTTGTTCATTTTGCCATTAAAGGTTATAAGCTTAATAGGTAGCAAGTACCTTTTGAAACACAGATAAAAATCGAGCGGCCAAACGGCAACTCAATTTTGTGGCTTGTTAGTCGTATCTTATTACTATTGTAATAATGTTATTAAGAAGTCCTATTTATATTTTCGCGGTCTTAAAGTCGCATTATTCCATCTTTACCATCTCAGCCAACTGCACAAAGTAGTCATTCGACCAGATGTCTAGCTCTTTTGGATTGCGGACAAACGGTAATACATCCTCTTTCACCTGCTTTATATCGGCAGTCGAAAGTCGCTCAATAAGTTTCTCTTTGAACGATTCGGGCGTAATATCCTCGCCGTTAAACTGCTTGCAACGCTCCGCCAAATGAGCAAAATCAAGGGCGACGCCATTTCGTACATACCACTCAAAGTCATACCAATCACGCCCCTTAACTCTATTCTTCCACGCACGATATACCAAGGCGTGCATCTTGCCGGCAAACAAGTCGGGCAGGGTGAAGCAGCGAGTCATAAACGAGTGTGGCTGAAGCAGCAACTTCTGCTCGGTTGTAAAGTTAAGCGGAGGACAAGTATCCACCTCAATCTTAATTTTTATCGACTTCTCCGTCTGGAAAGTCACATCGTAAACATCGGTGTTATCTTTCAAAAATGCCGATTCTACCTTGCCAAAACTCTTCTTATCCTTTTTCGTAATCTCTACCTCTCGACCGACCAACGCAAACGCATCTACGATAGGCTGAAAGTATTTTGAGAAATCGAAGTTCTCATCAGGTGCCAGCAACGAAAAATCCATATCCTCGCTGAAACGCTGCAATCCGTGGAAGATTCTCAAACACGTACCGCCATAGAATGCCGCAGACTCAAAGAAACCGCCTGCATAGAGTCCGGCAAGTATTATCTGCTGATTTACCTCAAAAATGGCGTTTCGTTTCTGTTGTTCAGTTGCCAACTCATAGCGTGACAACATATTGTCAAATATCTCGTTTTTCATCGCTTCAAATACTTTAATAGTGTAACAATGGAGTCTGCCTTTTTGCCGACCCTGACATAATCCTCAAACACGGTTGCATCGAGTTTGTAGAACTCATCCATATCCATACGAATATCCTGCTCTAAATAGTGCTCTACATCTGTCAGGTAGCGGAGATTGACCTTTGATGAGTTGGCAATCAAATCACACAGAGACTTTTCGGGCGAGGCAATCAAGAATGCGTAATCGCCCTTATGCAGACTTCTAACACCAACCGAAAACGCCTCTCGTGAGATATACTTATAGTCGTAGTTGCCCAACGGAGTCTCGAAACTACGGGAGTGCTTTACGGTCATAGACTGATTGACATAGACCGCCTCTGGAATTAACCCATAATATCTCAATGCTGTTGACATTGAGATATACGATGGTGCGTAGAGATGGTTGGCAATCAACTCCGTTGAAAGGGTTTTACCCGAATGATCAGGATTAACCACATAAAGCCCTCGCTTCAATCGTATGATGTAGCCCTGCTTTTCTAGCAAAGCCACCTTCTTGTTTGGCGACTTGAGTTCTGGATACAACGACTCAATTATTGATGTCGTTACTGGAGTCGCACCTATTTCCTTTAATAGCTTATTCATATTGCAAATATAGTAATATTTTGAATAATAAAAGAATTATGTCATCTTTTTCTGTTCAAAATATATCTAGACTAATAGATGCACACAAATCGTATGGGCAAATTGAAACCTCATATTTGCTCATACTGTCGTATTTGTCATCAGCTATCATCGTTTACCACTGTTTATCAAATAATTGGGCCGTATTTGAGCCAAAACCTCGCAAGATCCTTATTATCAACAACTTCTACTTTCTGCATCGGAAAGCCTATCTATAACCTTGTGAAGCTTGGTAAAATCGGAGCGAGTAGCGTCGTCATTATGCATAGTCAAGATGGCAGATGCTTTGCTTGGGTTGTAGTTAATAGATTCTTTGACCTCAAATTGTCGCCACCAACACCCTTGCACCATTAAATATAAGTACCTTGCACGGTCTTCTAAATTTACTCCCTCTCATTTGCGTTGCAGTTTATAGTCAGACTATTAACAGGGTAGGAGTGTTTTCGACTTTTAGTTGGAATAATTGTGTTGTAATGTGCCGTCATATCACAAATACAAATCTTTTCAATAAACACAAATGCTCCATCTACGGGCGAGCACGAGGTGCATACTTCAAGTTGCGCCCATGGACCATCAATCGAGAATCGAGTCAATTTGGGTTTCTTCCACAACAGCTCGGAAGCAATCAGAGAGGCAAAGAAGTACTACAACAATGTAGATGGATGCTTCTATTGCTGCCCCGAGAATCATAGGAGATGATATCCAGAAGATCGTTTGTATTCATTAATCTTTGTCAAGATGGCTCCGGCCGTCTTTTTGGGGTTAGTATATTATGATTACAGCAAAATTTTTCATATCTTTATGACAAGATATTGCGAATAAAAGAAGTATTAAAAACTTCGAATCCCAAATTTTGAGTAGGATGTGTAAGGATAAAACTAATAAAGCAGAAACAAAATCCCGATTGTGGATTTGGATTGTTGTGGCAATTATTGGCGTTCTTGCCGCATGGGGACTATCGTGGTGGCTAATTAATAAGAACATTGATTGCTCAACAGAACGAGGCACATTCGGCGATATGTTTGGAGCTGTAAATGCATTATTCTCAGGACTGGCATTTGCTGGATTGATTGTAACTTTGCTCTATCAAAAAGAGGAACTCAAATTACAGCGAGAAGAATTGGCACAAACCCGAGAAGAGCTAAAAGGGCAGCGCGAGGAGTTTGAAGAGCAGAACAAAACAATGAAACGCCAGCGCTTTGAGAATACGTTCTTCAATATGTTGTCATTGCAGCAAGAAATTACACATAACTTATCGTATGAGAATCCTATTCAAGAAGAATTAGAGTTTATGAGGCATGATATAAAACAACGAACATACAAAAATAGAGCGGTTTTTGAGGGGCTATATACAAATGCTATTATAAATTATGACGGTTCTCGGTGCTACGGAGGTATTATAAACAAACTTGCCATTCATGGTTGCGCGGCTTATTCACTAGTACGAGGATTATCATTTTTGGATCATTATTTCAGACATTTATATCGAATTTTCAAATATGTAGACACTAGCAATTCTATTTCCGAAGATGAGAGATATGAGTATGCTTGCATTGTTCGTAGTCAGTTATCCGACTATGAATTAGTAATGCTATTTTACAATTGTTTGACTGCCAACGGACGAGCGAAATTCAAGCCCCTGATTGAGAAGTATTCAATTTTCAATAATTTGCGAGAGGAACTTTTGGCGAAGAGGGAGCACAAGAAAGAATACAGCGAGAAGGCCTATGAACGATATGCAGAATAAATCTATAACATAGAACTCGTTAATATGATTGACAGACAAGTTATAGCAAAAGAGATTGCGAAAATAAAGCAATTAAGGGAGATCTATGATGACTTGGCGAGTGACCCGAATCTTCATGAAACAATAGAGGCATACCATAAGTGGCACGAAGTATCCTGCGTTGTATTTAGTCATTATTTTGATGAAAGTTGCAAAGAATATGAAAATTTCACCAATGTAAATAACGATGCAAATGGTTGGGGACTAAATGCCAATTATCAGAAAATTCGCAGGGATTTCTGTGTACTAGTAGATAAATTGGAAAGAGGTGACTGGGGCGTAGAGAAGCAAACAATAGTTGCATCAACACACCTATCGGAATCTTCATCAAAAAAGCGAATTTTTATCAGCCACGCATCAAAAGACAAAGAATTGATAGGTAAATTTGTAGATTCCCTATTCATCTTAGGGATGGGCATGGACTCTGAGATTATTGCCTATACTTCTCGCGAAGATACCGGTATCCCGGCAGGAGAAAGTATCCCGCAATTTATCCAAGACAACATTGCGTGTGCAGATATTGTTCTGTTGATGATTTCTGGTAGCTACAAGAATAGTGAAGTCTGTCTAAACGAGATGGGGGCAGCGTGGGCACTGAATAAGCATATTATCCAGATTTTACTACCTAATACACCATTTGATAAATTAGGTTGGCTATGTTCATTGGATAAAGCCTTAAAAATAGATGATGCAGACTCGCTGGATGGTCTTTGCGAAGTATTCGCAGACAAACTGGATATAGGCATTAAGCCAACAGCATGGAATAGGAACAAGGAGGCATTTCTTTCTTACTGTTCAACACTCTCTCCATCGCTACTACCCACCATTATTGAGCCAGAAGTTGTAGAGGTTTTGGAAGACGATGTAGAAGAATTAGGTTTCTTGGATTATAGAGAGCGTTTAGATGAGGAAACTGTTAATGTAACCAACATATGTTCTACATTAACAGATGCCATGTTGGAGCATAATGAAATGCTTAATTCTAATACTCGAAAGCTACAAAGTCTAAATCCTTCATGTCCCAATATATCTCAAGCAAAGGGAATTATGATGGCAACAGCCAAAGGAATGGATAATCTTTCTGTGATATTTGAGGATAATACTCCCCAATTACGATTATCGTTCTTTAATATGATAGACAGCGCCACAAAGATGAAGGCTCTTACAGCATTTGGGAATGGAGAAACTATGGCAGAGGAGTGTACTGCAATAAGCGAGCTTCTTGTGGCAATTTCAGGAGTCAAAGCAAATATCGCCAGTTTTAAAGAATCCGTTGACACATTGCCAAAAGCAGAACAAACTATCAATAAGGCAAAAAAGCGGCTCTCTAATAATTTGGCCAATATCATTGACGTATTGGATGAGTGCATCTCAAAAGGCCAAGATCTGCTAAGGAGTATATTATAACGCTAAGACACTGCTAAACATGAAACTACAACGACTACATGTTATAGGTTTTCGTAATATAGACGATTTGGACTTGGATTTATTAAGTAATAGTTGACAAGTAACGATTAGGATTATGACCAAAATATCCATTCGATTTTATAATGACCGTGAGGTGCGAGCTGTTTGGGATGAGGAAAAATCCAAATGGTGGTTCTCGGTACTTGATATTGTCGGGGTGCTGAACGACCAAGACGACTATCAGAAAAACCGCAACTACTGGAAATATCTCAAAACAAAGCTCAAAGGTGAGAATAGCGAACTGGTTAGTGGCACTAACCAGTTGAAATTACTTGCGCCTGATGGCAAGCGACGACTTGCTGATGTCCTCGACTACGATGGCGTTCTGCTCCTCGCAAAGAGTTTTCCAAACGCCCGTGCAATGCGTTTTGTCGAGTGGTTTACCAATAGCGACGAGACGATTGACGGCAAGAGCAAGTCGAAGGCCTATGCCCTCTTCGAGAGTAGTCTAATCGACAACATCGAGGTCGGCACGGTCAAAGGCTTGCAACAGATTCACGCCTACCTGTTTGGTGGTTTGTACGATTTTGCCGGTCAGATTCGTATGGTGAATATCGCCAAGGGTGGTTTTCAGTTTGCGATGGCGCAATTCCTTCCGCAGACACTCGCAACAATCGAGCAGATGCCCGAAACGACTTTCGAGGAGATTGCCGGCAAATATGTCGAGATGAACATCGCCCACCCGTTCCGTGAGGGTAATGGGCGTGCAGCTCGTATTTGGCTCGATTTGATGCTCAAAAAACAGTTGCGGAAATGCGTTGATTGGAGCAAGATTGACAAAAAAGACTACTTGAATGCCATGCAAAAGAGTGTTGCCGACTCGTCGGATATTAAGCGACTTTTGCAATCAGCTTTGACCGACAAAATCAACGACCGCGAAACCTTTATGAAGGGTATTGACTACTCGTACTACTACGAGCAGGAGGAGTAACAAAATAGCTGAAATCACCTCGAGACCCGCCCGAAATTACCCTCTAAACTTCGGTGGGGAAACGGTTAGAAATAGGAGCTTTCAGATTGTGATTCTTTTTCACAAACCGACTGCAAATAGTTGAAGAATAGAGAATTATATCGAGTTCAAGCAAAGTGGTACCACACAAGCGACCTGCTTTCGCAGGTCGCTTTTTTTGTGTTTATTTATCCGCCAGCCACCAATATTACGAGGGATATCGGTTCGTCATAACAGGACCGACGAGCAACCTCTTTCCAATCGACCATCATTCAGCTAACAAGCCGGGGGCGCGTAGGCTTGTCAGCCACCGGGGAACCATGTCTCGGCGAATGCCTCGATCAAGCCATCGTGCGCCTGTTTGCATCGATACAACACGAGCGAAAAACCGACAAAACCGCCCCATAGCAAGCTGCTCTTTCGAGCCACACGCCCTTTTTTCGGCTTTCTAACACCATCTATCGGTCCCCTACCCTCCAAAGTCGGGAGGATTTTGCGACTTCATTCATTAGATATCAGCTTATGCAAAAATAAAAAAGTATTGGGACCATATATGTTAAATAACAAATAAATAATTACCTTTACTACAAAATTTCAACTACTATGGCTAAACTCAATACAGCAGATATCGGTTTTGAAGATCAGATTTGGAAGGCGGCGGATAAGATGCGCGGCAATCTCGACGCGTCGGAGTATAAATCCGTGGTGCTTGGTCTTATCTTTTTGAAGTATATTTCGGATAAGTTCGAGGCTCGCTACCAGGCACTTATCGATGAGGGCGAAGGCTTCGAGGAGGACAAGGACGAGTACACCGCCGAGAACATCTTCTATGTCCCTACGGAGGCGCGTTGGTCGGTTATCGCTGCGGCGGCTCATACGCCCGAGATTGGCACTACCATCGACAACGCTATGCGTGCCATTGAGAAGGAGAACCGCCGCCTGAAAGATATTCTCCCCAAGAACTTCGCACGCCCCGAGTTGGACAAGCGTCGCTTGGGCGATGTGGTCGATCTGTTCACCAATATCAAGATGCACGAGCACGGCGACTCGAAGGATATCCTCGGTCGTGCCTACGAATACTGCCTCTCGAAATTTGCCGAGGCGGAGGGCAAGCTGGCGGGCGAATTTTACACCCCTGCCTGCATCGTCAAGACACTTGTCCATGTTTTGGAACCCTACCGAGGGCGTGTCTATGACCCTTGCTGCGGCTCGGGCGGTATGTTTGTGCAGTCGGCAAAGTTTATCGAGAGCCACGCCGGCAATATCAACCAAATCTCGGTCTATGGTCAGGACTCCAACCCCACCACCTGGAAGATGGCGCAGATGAACTTGGCTATTCGTGGCATCGAGGCAGACCTCGGACAGTATAATGCCGACACCTTCTTCAATGACTGCCATCCGACCTTGAAGGCGGACTTTGTCTTGGCAAACCCACCTTTCAATTTGAGCGATTGGGGCGCAGACAAACTCGCTGACGATGTGCGCTGGAAGTTCGGCACACCACCGAATGGCAACGCCAACTTCGCGTGGATTCAGCACATCATCCACCACCTTGCACCTGCGGGCCGTGCGGGCGTTGTGCTTGCCAATGGCTCACTGTCGAGCCAGAGCGGTGGCGAGGGCGAAATCCGCAAACGATTGGTCGAGGCAGGCCTGGTCGATTGCATTGTCGCTATGCCGTCGCAGTTGTTCTATACGACACAGATACCCGTCTCGATTTGGTTTTTCAATAAGGCGAAGAAGCAGAAGGGCAAAACGCTGTTTATCGATGCCCGCAACCTCGGCACGATGGTTACGCGCAAACTGCGTGAGCTGACCGATGGCGCGGAGGGCGATATTATGCGTATTGCCAATACCTACAAGGCATTTACCGAGGGTACGCTTGCCGATGAAAAGGGCTACTGCGCGGTAGTGGATATCGCCAAGATTCAGGAGCAGGATTTTATCCTCACCCCGGGCCGCTATGTAGGCATTGCCGAGCAGGAGCAGGACAGCGAACCCTTCGAGGAGAAGATGTCGCGCCTTACGGGCGAACTCGCCACCCTCTTTGAGCAGTCGCACACCCTCGAAACCGAAATCAAAAAACAACTCGAAAGTATTGGGTATAAATTATAAAAGATATGGCACTATTCTCTGAAAGATATGGTTATGTTAAGGTCTCGGATGTGATTATTCGCGAAGAAATTACCCCCGATATCAGAAACGGCATATGTAATTGTTTTGATCTATTAGAGAGAGTATATAGAAAGTGTGGATATAACATTCTAGACAATCCGATTATCTCTATTCACAAGGAGGTTTGGGCTTACTATTTCAATAAACGCTCATCTGAATTTAGATTTGGGCGAGATATTATTATCGAATACATCCAGAACCCTGCTGTAAAGTGGTATGAAGTATTAGATATTGTAGAGTTCGTTATTAAGTATATGCATATGCACGAACGCGATGCTAAAGTTGCATACAAGCATTCTCCGGTAGATTTATTTGCAGCGTTACTCAATCAAGAATTCGAACGATTGCATTTTGCTTATCGAATCGTGAATTATGAGATTGTAGAGATAACATCCAAGCAAGAGATAAAAGCCATAGAAAGTGCTATTGCAAACTCTCAACACAATGTAAAAATGCACCTTAATAGTGCATTAGAAAAATATGCGCTACGTCCCAATGGCGACTATCGCAACTCGATTAAGGAATCGATATCTGCCGTCGAAGCATTTTGTAGAGAAAAGACTGGAGAAAGCACTCTTGGCAAGGCGTTAAGCAAATTAGAGAAGAAGAATATCATTCTTCCGCCCTCACTCAAAGCTGCCTTTAGCAAACTATACGAATATACCAACCACGCAGATACAGGAATCAGGCACGCCTTAATGGATGATGATGGCAAATATACTCCTACCGCAGACGAAGCCTTGTTTATGTTGGTGTCTTGTTCTGCATTTATTAACTATTTAGAGAGTAAATCGTAATGTGTACATGGGGACTTTCTGAATGGGGCGATGTTGCCAATATCATAATAGCTGTTGCATCGGTAGCGACGGCTATTGTGACGGCCATTGTGCTTTGCAAACAGCATAGATTGCAGAAAGAGCAGCTTATCGCTCAACAGCAAGAGCATCAGCCCAAATTCTATTTCAAACGCTATGATGACCGATTAGAGATTTGCAATAAAGGCACCGCATTGACAGAGCCTATTTACTTTGAAATCTGCTCGATACTCTATATCAGAACCACCATCCTCGAAAACCATTTATTGCAGGATTACATCCATTGCTGCCCAATTCGCACCTATGGAGAGTGTAAGTGCCAAGAAGAATTAGAGGGCATTGTGGCAATTTGTCCTTGCGACAAGGATGTAAGAACCGCCTTTCACGCTTTAACCAAGCGAGTTTATGATAGCCTATATAATGAAGTGGCACCCAAAACACCTCGAATGACCCAAATTCATGTGATTGAATCCGATTTAATAAAGATCAAATACACCGACATATATAGCAAACAACATACACTCTATTATCACGATTCGATGCAGATAGACGAGGATACTTACGCCTATTATCAACAAATTCGCTTGCATTCCAACTACAAACCAAGTAGCATAAAAGAGTGCGATGTTTCTATGATTATTGATGATGTATTGTTGTTTCGCTTCACAAAGATGTAATTATGACCGAGTGGAAAACATATAAGTTGGGGGACATAGCCAAATTTCAAACGGGTAAACTCAACTCCAATGCAGCGATAGAAAATGGCAAATATCCATTTTTTACATGCTCTCCGAATACATTAGCGATAGACAACTATGCATATGACAAAGAGGCTATATTGCTTGCGGGTAACAACGCAGAAGGCAACTTTTCAATAAAATACTACAAAGGTAAGTTTAATGCATATCAACGAACATATATTATTGAAACATTTAATGATGTATGTGATATTAAGTTCTTGTTTTATGCACTAAAAATATGTTTGCAACGATTTAAGTTGATGTCGCAAGGTACATCTACAAAGTTTTTGACCGCAGTCATCTTGAATTACCTTTTACAGAATCGAGTCTTGGAAATGATTTCAAAGCCTTATATGGATAGAGAGAATTTCGCAAATCATAATTCATCTACATCAGAAAATGGTAAGGTTTGTATGATTTATAGTAATGATACGATATACCATCATTTTGATCTGAAATTACCTAAAAAGTCTTCAATGTATAAGAAAGATGGAATATTGTATATTAAAAATCCAAACTATACTTTGAGATTCTCACATAACTTTAGTGGGTTTAATTCCGTTACACCTATTGGATTTGAGAATTTGTATTTAAACATGAATGTCTTTGATGCTTGTGTTTACGAGTTTAGCCCTACCATTGAAATAAAACTTAATCCGTTATATTTTCTTATAGGCAAAAACTGGAAATATATGAATTGGATAGATCTTATAGGCGAAAAGTTTGGAAGCCATTTTTCATTTAAACACTTTTTAAAAGAGATTGGCTACGAAATAGCACTAACTAATTATATGCTACTTTCCAATAAACAGCCCAAACAATTGGCGAAACAACAAGTGATAGCAACAATAAGGGAAACAGAGATTTCATGAAATCAGAATAATCATTACCTTTGTAACAACTAACCGTCAGAAGATATGCACTTTACCGAGGCACATTTTGAGCATGCGATATTGGAGTTGATGCGTGATACGCTGGGCTACGAATACGTCTATGGCCCAAGCGTGGAGCGCGAATACACCGAGCCGTTGCACATCGACCTGGTGCAGCAGTCGCTCTATGCCATCAACCCTACCCTGCCCCACGAGGCGATGGAGGAGGCAATCTCGAAGATTCGCACCATCGAGAGTGGCTCGCTTGTGCAGCGCAACGAGGTGTTCCACGACTATCTGCAAAATGGGGTCGAGGTTAACTATTTTGACGGTAAAGAGCAGTGCGCAACGCGCGTAAAGCTCATAGACTACGACACGCCCCTGCGCAACAACTTCACGGTGGCCAACCAATGAACCGTAGAGGAGCATTCGGTACGCCGTGCCGACATCGTGGTATTTGTAAATGGTTTGCCGTTAGTGGTTGTGGAGCTGAAATCGCCCTCGCGCGAGAATACCGATGTCTCGGAGGCCTACGCCCAGTTGCGCAACTATATGATTGAGATACCGTCGCTCTTTGTCTATAACGCATTCTGCGTGATGAGCGATATGGCGACCTCGAAAGCAGGCACGATAACCGCCGGCGAGGACCGCTTTATGGAGTGGAAAACCATTGACGGCACGAGCGAAATACACCGCTACGCAGCCTTCGATGTGTTGTTCTCGGGCATGTTCGACAAGGTGCGTCTGATCGAGATTTTGCGCGGGTTCATCTGCTTCTCGAAAGAGGAAAAGCAACCTGCAAAAATCCTGGCGGGGTATCATCAGTTCTTCGCGGTGCGTAAGGCGGTAAACTCGGTAGCCGAGGCGACACAGACCGATGGCAAGGGCGGTGTATTTTGGCATACGCAAGGCTCGGGAAAGTCGCTCTCGATGGTCTTCTTCGCCAAGCGGTTGCAGGAGGCGGTATCGTCGCCCACAATCGTCATCCTCACCGACCGAAACGACCTCGACGGGCAGCTATACCGTCAGTTTGCCAAGTGTGCCGACTTCCTGCGCCAAACCCCGATTCAGGCCGAGAGCCGCAAGCACCTCGGCGACCTGCTGCGAGAGAGAGAGGCAAACGGCATATTCTTTACCACGATGCAGAAGTTCGAGGAGAGCGAAGAGCCCCTCTCGACACGCCGAAACATCGTAGTAATTGCTGACGAGGCGCACCGCAGCCAGTACGGACTGACCGAGAAAATCGACAGCGAAGGTCGTGTGAAGGTAGGAGCAGCACGCCGCGTGCGCAACTCGCTGCCAAATGCCACCTACATAGGTTTTACGGGTACGCCGATTTCGCAGAAAGACCGCTCGACACGCGAGGTGTTCGGCGACTACATCGATGTTTACGATATGACGCAGGCGGTGGCCGATGGTGCTACACGCCCCGTCTTCTACGAAAGTCGCGTGATAAACCTGCACCTCGACGAGGCAACGCTCCGCCGCATAGACGACGAGTACGAGGCGATGGCCGATGAGGCGGAGGAGTACGCAATCGAGAAGAGCAAGCGCGAGTTGGGGCGTCTTGATTCGATACTCGGAGCAGACGAGACGATAGATTCGCTCGTTGGCGATATCCTCGACCACTACGAGAACTACCGCCAATATGAGCAGACGGGTAAGGCAATGATTGTTGCCTACTCCCGCCCGATAGCGATGAAAATTTACCGTCGCATCTTGGAGTTGCGCCCTGCATGGACCGAAAAGTTGGCGGTGGTGATGACTTCGGGCAACAAAGACCCCGAGGAGTGGCGTGCGGTAATCGGCAACGATGCCCACAAAAAGGAGCTTGAAAAGCGATTTAAGGATAACGACAGCCCGCTGAAAGTGGTGATTGTGGTGGATATGTGGCTCACGGGATTTGATGTGCCGTCGCTCTCGACAATGTACGTCTATAAGCCGATGACGGGACACAACCTGATGCAGGCCATTGCGCGTGTAAACCGTGTGTTTGGCGACAAGCAGGGCGGCTTGGTGGTCGATTATGTGGGCATTGCCTCGGCACTCAAACAGGCGATGAACGACTACACCATTCGTGACCGCAAAAACTACGGCGATACCGATATTTCGAAGACCGCCTATCCCGAATTTCAGAAAAAGTTGGAGGTGTGTCGCGACCTGTTGCACGGCTTCGACTACTCGGCATTCTATGGCGAGTCGGATATGGCGCGAGCTGTGGCGATTGCGGGTGGTGTCGATTTCCTGCAAGCCCCGGAGCGCGCGGAAACGAAGCAATTATACATCAAAGAGGCGTTGTTGCTCCGTCAGTCGTTGTCGCTGTGTCAGAGCCTTTTGCAGCGCGAGGAGCGACTGGAGGCTGCCTACTTCGAGGCGGTGCGCACCCTGCTGACGCGCGTGGAGGGCAAGGGTAAGATTTCGTTCCGCGAGATTAACGAGCGCATCAACGAACTGCTCAAACAGAGCATCAAGAGCGAAGGTGTGATAAACCTCTTCTCGGACATCAAGGAGGAGTTCTCAATTTTCGACCCGAAATTCTTGGAGGAGATAGCGCAGATGAAGCAGAAAAACTTTGCTGTGGAGTTGTTGCGTAAGTTGATAGCCGAGCAGATACGAGTTTATCAGCGCACCAACACCGTGCGCGCCGAGAAGTTCTCCGAGATTTTGGCAAATGCGATGAGTAACTACCTCAAAGGTTTGCTTACCAATGAGGAGGTTATTGAGGAACTGTTGAAGACCGCACGAGCGATCGTCAGTGGTGAGGAAGAGAGCAAGAAACTCAACCTCACGACCGAGGAGTTGGCCTTCTACGATGCTATCACCAAGCCCGAGGCGGTGCAGGATTTCTATACAAATGAGCAACTTATCGCCATCACGCGCGAATTGACTGATGCACTACGCACAAATAAGACCATAGACTGGACAATGAAGGAGAGTGCCCGTGCCGGTATGCGCCGCATCGTGAAACGACTGCTCAAAAAGTACAAATATCCGCCCGAGGGTCAGGAGGCCGCCCTCGAAACCATTATGACGCAATGCGAAATGTGGAGCGAGAATAATTGTTAGGATACGGCAGGAACAAACGGATATTTAGCACATTCAGGGTCTGCAACGGATTCGTGGCTACGGCCCATATGGTCACGATAATCAAACACTTCCTCGCCTTGGTCGGGGAGATAGACAACAACGGTATCCCACTCTCGAAAAGGTCGGAAAAACGGTCGCAACATCCGCATCACCGGCGAAAACAAGCCGGGCAGTTTTCCTTCTATTTGCCTCGCGCCAATATACAATATTTAATATTATTACTGCAATTTATATTGCTTTAATATGCTATCTACTCAAATTTATTATTGCCATCACAAAACGAGAAAAATCGGCATTACAAAACCTTCTTCGGCAACCACACCCGACCGAAGTCGCGCACCGCTGAATCCGTTCAGGCAATCAGCCGCGCCTTTCCAAAGGAAAGCGATTGAAAAAGAGGCTTGAAAAACAGACCGAAATGTTTCAAAATTGGATATTTTTGCTTACATTTGCGATACTTTTGAGAACCTCCACGCGCATCGTTTTTCGTCGAAGCCACGCCCGCGGAGGCTAGAACTGATTGAGAATCAGCACATCCGCACATTCTCAAAGCCCTCGAGGTATGCCTATGAGTGAGCTGCGAGGGGCAAAACAAATCATTTTTTTGCTTTGCAAAACGCAAAGCGTCACATCCCAATGCACCAAAAACGAGATGACCATAGCAGTTGATTTCGACGGCACGATTGTCGAACACAAATACCCCTCGATCGGCAAGGAGATTCCCTTCGCCACCGCGACGCTAAAGATGCTCCAACGCGACGGACACCGCCTGATTCTCTGGACGGTACGCGAGGGACATCTGCTCGATGAGGCGATTGAGTTTTGCCGCGAGCGGGGCGTGGAGTTTTTCTCCGTGAACAGCAACTACCCCGACGAGGAGGTGGACCGCACGGCCATCCGCAGCCGCAAGCTCAAAGCGGACCTCTTCATCGACGATTGCCAGGTAGGCGGTCTTCCGGACTGGGGCGTGATTTACGAGCTGATTTCGACGCGCACCAGTTACGCCGACTACCTCCGCCAATCGCTCCACCTCCCCGCCCCCAAACCCCAAAACCGCTCCCTCTGGAGCAAACTTTTCGGCAAGTAAGCTACGACCGACAATTCATGAGCCAACAGCCGCAAATATCCCACGCAGAGGACAACAAGCGCATTGCCAAGAACACGCTGATGCTCTATGGGCGTATGCTCTTCAGCATGGCCGTATCGCTCTACACATCGCGCTTGGTACTCAACACGTTGGGAGTGGAAGATTACGGCATTCAGAATGTGGTGGGAGGTTTCGTAGCGATGTTTTCGCTGATTTCTGGCTCATTATCTGCTGCTGTAAGCCGATTCATCACCTTCGAATTGGGGCGAGGTGACACAACAAGGCTCAAACAGGTTTTTGCGACCTCGCTACTCATACACATCGCATTAGCGATTGCCGTACTGCTATTAAGTGAGACTATTGGCATTTGGTTCGTAAATCACAAAATGACTATTCCCGTTGAGCGTTTGACCGCAGCTAACTGGGTTTTCCAAAGCTCGATTTTATCGTTTATACTGGGTTTGTTGAGCATCCCATACAATGCCGTAATTGTCGCCCATGAACGCATGGGGGCATTTGCCTATATCGGCATTTTAGAAGTGATGTTACGTTTAGGAATCATCCTGTTCATCGCCTTTAGTCCGTGGAGGTTCGATCGGCTCATCGTATATTCGATCCTTTTAGCTGCCTTAAGCGCATTGATGCGCACCATCTACACCGTCTATTGCCGTCGCAACTTTCTGGAGTGCCGGACCGCTCTGCGCTTTGACAAAGCCTGCTGGAGAGAAATGAGCTCATTTGCGGGATGGAATTTTATCGGCAGTTCTTCGGCAGTGCTGAAAGATCAGGGTGTTAATATCCTTATCAACCTTTTCTTCGGTCCGGTCTTAAATGCAGCTCGCGGAATTGCGACTACCGTAAATGGTGCTATCTGCGGATTTGTGAACAACTTTATGGTTGCACTCAACCCACAAATCACAAAATCATACGCCTCGGGGGACTATCCGTTTCTCTTTTCGCTCATTGAACGCGGAGCGAGATTCTCATTTTACATCATTTTATTTCTTGCGTTACCCATTCTCTTTGAGACCGATTTTGTATTAGCACTATGGCTCAAACAATATCCGGAGCACACGGTAAATTTTGTGAGGCTCATCATCTTGCTCTCCATGTGTGAGATGGTATCCAATCCGCTCGTCACACTTCAATTGGCAACCGGGAAAATCCGCAATTACCAAATAGCTGTCGGCGGGATGCAAATGATGAATTTTCCCCTATCGTATCTTTGCTTAGCCGCGGGGTTACCCGTCGAGTCAACGCTAATGGTCGCCATTGCCGTATCGCTCTGCTGCCTAATGTTGCGGCTGATATTTTTGCGAAAAATGGTTTCCGGATTCTCTGCTCGCAGATATATGCTACAAGTATGCACCAAAGTGCTCCTTGTCGCAATATGCGCCACACTCCTACCCTACCTTGTTCATCATCAATTAAATTACGGTTGGGGGCGACTGTTTGCCGTTGGTCTCACTTGTGTATTTAGCTGCAGTGTGGTTATTTACCACATCGGATGCACCGCAACGGAGCGGCACTACTTATTAGGCAAGCTCCAAGCACTCAAACAAAAGCTGGTTATATGATTCAAATCACGGATAAAAAAACATGTTGCGGATGCACAGCGTGTAAAGCCATATGCCCCACTCAAGCCATTGAGATGGTTCCGGACGCTTTGGGTTTTTTGTACCCGAAAGTTGATACCAACAAATGCATTGATTGCGGTTTGTGTGAAAAAGTTTGCTCATTCCATGCCGGATATGCAACAGCCGAGAACCTGCCAGAACCTCAAGTTTTTGCAGCGCGACACCGCTCCATGGAAGAAATTGCAAAAAGTCGTTCCGGAGCTGTGTTTGCCACACTTTCGGATTGGGTATTAAGGCAAGGCGGAGTCATCTATGGGGCCGGCTACATCGATCACTTCCGAGTCGCGCATAAGCGGGCAACAACACCGGAAGAGAGGAATGAATTCCGTGGCAGCAAATATGTGCAAAGCGACTTAAACTCAACCTTTAAGCAAGTACAATCCGATTTAAAAAAAGGAAGCATGGTACTCTTTTCAGGCACCCCCTGCCAAACCTCGGGACTTAAATCGTTTTTAACTTGGACGAGAACAGACACAAGCAACCTATTTGTAGCAGACATAGTTTGCCATGGAGTACCGGCACCCCACATTTGGCGCGATTACCTCGCCTATATTGAAAAGCTAGAGGGACAAAAGGCTGTTGCCGTAGATTTTAGAGACAAAAGCCAATTGGGATGGGCTGCACATAAGGAATCTTTCACCTTTGCCGATGGGCATAAACGAGTGGAGCAAACATATACATATACCTTTTATGAGCATATTATGTTTCGCCACTCCTGTAGCAATTGCCACTTTTGTAACTTCACACGCCCGTCAGATATCACCCTCGCCGATTTTTGGGGATGGCAGAAGGTGAATCCTCAACTAAATGCCGATGATAAGGGCATCTCATTGGTGTTAGTCAATACAGCAAAGGGGCAGGCGTGGTTTGACCACATTAAAGATGGCCTCACCTACATTCCCACCGACAAAGCGACCTGTTTACAACCTAATCTCAGCCGTCCAAGCGCGCAACATCCACTCAGAGAACAATTTGAAAAAGACTACATAAACAAAGGTTTTCAATATATTCTACGTCGCTATGCGGATAAAGGATGGCGATACAAGTTGCTACGTTTGAAACAAAAATCCAAAACAGCTATTCGTTTAGCTAAACGCATATTCATAAAATGAAGATTGGAATTCTGACATTTCATTGCGCCGCAAATTACGGAGCCGTATTTCAAACTTACGGTTTGCAAGAAGCGTTGAAGGGGCTTGGTCACGAAGTGTTCATCGTGGATTATAGACCCGAATACCTACTGAAGCCTTACCGTCCTTTTAAGTTTAGCTATAAAACGAGTGATTCGGCAGTCACCAATCTCAAGCACTTTGTCCGTCGTTATCTGCTTGTCAATCCGACTCGGAGGAAACGCCTGAAACTCTTTGAGCAATTTGAGCAAAAGCAATTGCACATTTGTCCCATGACATCCATCCCAGAGCTAGATATTCTCGTTTTTGGCAGCGACCAGATATGGAATATCGGGATTACGGATGGGGATTTTGACGATATGTACCTTGGGGAAGGCCGAATCTTCAAAGGGAAAAAACTGGTAGCATACGCCGCCAGCGCCGGGCATGTAGATGTTCTAAAAAATGACCAAAAGCTCATTGATGCTCTTGGCGGTTTTGCGGCAGTAGCAGTACGCGAAAAATCATTATCGAGCCATTTGGAACAGCGATTAAATAAATCAATTCCGGTCGTACTGGACCCCGTACTTCTTGCCGGGAAGGAGCATTTTTTACCATTGATTGGCACGAGGCCTAAACGTGCGCCCTACTTACTCACCTTTCAATTAGGTGGAGATTTTCGCGTTTCCCAAATTGGCCGTCAAATGGCCAAAGAGAAAGGGCTGCAATATGTTGAGATTCGCTCATCGGCAGAATCCCTAAACCGCGATATTCTTACCTCCCTATCACCTTCGGAAGTCTTAACCTATTTTAAGTACGCCGACTATATCGTCACCTCGTCCTTTCATGGGACAGCATTATCTATCCTCTTCGAAAAGTCGTTCAATGTAGTGTCTATTGATGTGCGCACCGATGAACGAGCCGATATGTTGTTAAAAGCCACCGGATTATTCTCTCGCAAAATAATCGGTGATGTAGCCGAAAAGTGTGACGACATTGATTATTCCGAAGTAAACCGGCTCCTCGCAGAAAAACAAGCATCATCCAGAGACTACCTGATTAAAGCCCTGCAAGAATAGCATGAATTCTCCGCTTATCTCCATCATCGTTCCGGTATATAACACCGAGAAATATCTCGATCGGTGCATCCAAAGTGTATTGGCACAGACTTATACCAATTGGGAGCTACTGCTGATTGACGATGGTAGTACTGATTCTTCGGGGACCATATGCGACAAATACGCGGCAGAGGATAAACGCATTCGAGTATTCCATAAAGAGAACGGAGGCGTTAGTTCAGCTCGCAACCTAGGCCTTGATAACGCAAAAGGAGAATGGATTACGTTTGTAGATAGTGATGATTGGGTTAAACCATGCTGGCTCAGCAATTACGACATATGCAGCAACTTTTGCTATGATTTAATTTCACAAGGATTTGAAACAGATATACCTGTTTTTAACACACTCGAACCTCGCCAAAAGAGCTATACATACGCATTGGATAACGAAGGATCAATAGCCGAGGTTATGGAAGAAATCGAAAAGTCAAAGACTATCGGATTTCTATGGATTAAATTATTTAAAGCAAATTTAATTCGCGCTAGACACATAACATTTAATGAACAATTAGCACATGGGGAAGATTATATTTTCATCTACCACTATTTAAGCGAGGCTAAAACTATTAAAGCCGTTCGACAAATAGGATACCATTATAATGTCCCCCAATGGGCCAAAAAGTATACACAAGATTTTTCTTGGAATGTTCTGGTCAAAGAGGCTCTATACAAATATACATTAAGGATAATGACAAATTCGCCTCGTCATAATCTTGTGCGCCAGCGTCGAGAAGATTTAACCTCCATCTATATCGAAGAGTTTAGAGAGAATACTAATCATAGGTTTTTCTGTTTAAAACGACTACGAGCAATTTTACAAAAACAATTCATAGATTCTCAATTATTTTTTTTAACAAAACTTATTATTTTGATTGACCCTACATATTTTATATCTTCCTTAATTCTAAGATTACATATAAGCATAAAAAACAAAGCACAACAATGGATATAATTATTGGTGGAGGCATTTCCGGTTTATCATATGCCCTTTTTAAGCATTCAGATGACTACTTGGTACTTGAGAAGGAGGCCGAGTTAGGAGGGTACTGCCGTACAACTAAACGAAATAACTTTGTATGGGACTACTCTGGTCATTTTTTTCATTTCCAAGATGCAGACATTAAGCATTTAATAATGGAATCACTTTGTCGTCAAGGTGAAGTAGTTGATGTGCAAAAATGCACTAGTATCAAATACGGTGAACTTTTGGTCGATTTCCCATTTCAAAAGAACATTCATCAATTGCCAAAAGATGAGTTTATCGATTGCTTAGTGGATTTATTCGCTGCAAAGCCAACGGATTACAACTCATTTAAAGAAATGTTGTATTGTAAATTCGGCAAATCAATCGCAGAAAAGTTCTTAATTCCGTATAATGAAAAATTATACGCTTGCGATTTAAACAAATTGGATAAAGATGCAATGGGCCGATTTTTCCCGTATGCGGAAAAAGAGCAGATTGTTCTAAATTTTCGAGAAGCCGACAACACGTCTTACAACGGTTCTTTTTCTTATCCCAAAGGCGGTGCTATCCAATATGTAAATGAAATTGTCCATCAGTTAAAAGCCGGAAACATTCGAACGAACTGCCAAGTTGTCTCCATCAATTTAAAAGAGAAACAGGTCGTTATGCAATCTGGAGAGGTATTGTCATATAACCATTTAATATCAACCATACCTTTTCCGCAGTTACTGAAAATGGCTGGAGTAGCATATGACGAGCAATGTTATAGTTGGAATCAAGTGCTTGTTTTTAATTTGGGTTTTGATAGACCTGGGCCTAACAACTCATCTCATTGGTTATATTTTCCCGACAAACAATATAGTTTTTATAGAGTAGGATTCTACAATAATATTTTAGGAAATCGTAATAGCTCATTATATGTCGAACTAGGATTTAACAAGGATGCAGATATCAATCCAAGCGAATACCTCGGAACCGTTTTACACGATTTAGTTCGTTCCGGATGTATATCCTCCAGTCAAGTTCTACAAGATTATCAGGCAATTGTAATGAATCCTGCATATGTTCACATCACAGAAGATTCAATAAAGGATGTAGCCGATAAAAAGGCTATGCTAGAGCAATTTGGAGTCTATTCGATAGGTCGCTACGGAAGCTGGACATATTGCTCAATAGAAGACAATGTAAAAGAAGCTAGAGCGTTAGCTCAACAATTAAATAAATAGAAAATGGCGAAGGTTTTAAGTATCGTCGTTCCGACATACAACATGGAGAAATATCTCCAACATGGATTAGATTCATTGTTAATATCTCAAGGGATTGAGCGGATTGAAGTACTTGTCATTAACGATGGTAGTACAGATCAGTCATCCACAATCGCCCATTCGTATGCTCAAAAGTATCCTGGCGTATTTATTGTTGTTGATAAGCCTAATGGCAACTATGGCTCATGTATTAACGCCGCGATTAAAATCGCTAAAGGTAAATACATCAAGATCATGGATGCTGACGATAGTTTTATAACCGATGGATTTGAAAAGTTAGTAGATACTCTTTCAAAGATTGACGCGGATTTGGTTTATTCCGATTATGTTAAAACATATTCTTCGGGAAAAATCATTGAATATAAATTTGACCTACCTGCAAACCAGTCTCTTTCCTTTAATGATATAGCCACGACAAAGGCAATATATGATATATTATTACCTGCTATCACATATCGCACAGATATTTTACGAAAAATCGGCTATAAACAAACAGAAGGAATTTCTTATACAGATGTAGAATGGTGCTTTTCGCCCGTCACACGGGTACAGACCGTATACTATTTAGACGAAATAGTATATAAATATTTAATGGGAAGAGAAGGGCAAACTATGGACCCTAAAGTATACGCGCGATCAATCCCTCAACGAATACAGTGCTTTTCCGCCCTCCTTCATAGCATTAAAGGTCTTACACTTTCTGAAAGCATGAGCTACTTCACGACGAGTCAACTTGTCAAGCATGCATACTATATTTACCGATACTACTTGATTGACAACCCTAAAGAGGATCGCAGATTACTCATAGCTTTCGACGAGGAGCTTAAAGCACTTAATCCACTCACATACAATCAATGCGGTGATTTTCAATATCGTCTCCACATACCATATCGCTACGTTACTAAATGGAGAGAATGTAAGACTGAAATTCCATTAATCATAAAATTATATGGATACTTCTTGGATATTTGCGGAAAGATTCATATCCAGTTTATGCGACATAATCCCAATGCAGAGCGATAGAAGATTTTCAAGTTATACTCTCCTTCCCAGCTATTGCACACCTGCTACGATATATAAATTAAGATTATACACTCTCCGATTCTAGCTACTATCGTAACTCTACTCATACGCACGCTACGTAAATTTTCGACAATATCGAGATGGGAGGCGTCTGGTTGAAAAGTATTCCAAACCCTCTCCAAAAACAACACACTTTGATGGAATTCTACGCTGATGTATGTGTCCCAACATCTAGCGATAGAGTTCTTGAATTTCCAATTTCACATTCATATGAAAATTAGTGTCATCATCCCCATCTACGGAGTAGAGCACTTTATTGAGAGATGTGCGAGGTCGCTCATGGAGCAGACGCTTGGCGAGGTGGAGTTTATCTTCGTCGATGATGCTTCTCCTGACCGAAGCATCGAGATTTTGCGTCGCACACTCACCGACTACCCTAATCGCCAACAGCAGGTGCGCATCCTGACGCACGAGGTCAACAAAGGACTGCCGGCAGCTCGCAACACAGGATTGGCCGTAGCCACAGGCGAATATATTTTCCACTGCGACAGCGACGACTATGTGGAGCGCGAGATGTTGGCAGAGATGTACGAGGCGGCCAAGAAGGCCGATGCAGATATTGTTTGGAGCGACTATTATGATTCATACGAACATAATGAGCGTTACTTAAAACAACCCGTATATCACACAGCACATGATGCATTATGTGGCATGTTATGCGGACGAATGAAATACAATGTTTGGAATAAATTAGTCCGTAAATCGCTCTATCACGACTACCACATCACGTATCCCGCAGGACATAGTATGGGAGAAGATATGACGATGATTAAATTGTTTAGTCGCGCTTCAAAAGTACTATACCATCCTCATGCATATTACCACTATGTTAAATGGAATGTTGGTTCCATGACAGCCAAATATACGCAAAAGCACCTGGACGCCTTGGAATACAACGTACGTGATATAATCTTTTATTTAAAGAATAACTATCAACATCCTATTGATATTGAGTTAGCTTGTTTTCAGCTCGAAGCAAAATGGGTGTTCCTCATAAGTAACCAGTGGGAAGATTATAGACGATGGTCTGCCTGGTTTCCGGAGAGCCACCCATTTATATGGAAAAACAAGTACGTTTCCTTCCGAGTTCGGCTGATAGAGTGGCTTGCATACCGCAAACAATATTGGCTCGTTTGGGTTCATTATCATATTGTTATTAAATTTTTATATAGTATTATCTATAAATAATACAGATGAAAAAAACATTGCCAATCTTAGGGGGAATAATTATAACTAGTTTCTATTTTTTCCCCTTTGAATTTTCTTTTTTACCGGGCATCAATACCAAGATGGCACTAGCCGGTATTGGACTGGTATTACTTGGGCTAAATCTAGGACGTTCTCGAGAATCGTTATTTCGAAAAGATATCACAATAGCTTCGCTTCTAGCTGGTGCGGTGTCACTCATTGGATTTATAGCAACTATATACAACAACACAACCGACTATAGTTACGCTAGCTATCTAATATCCATGTGGGTTTGGCTAAGTGGGGCATATGTTGTTATTCTATTCTTAAAATGGATTCATGGTTGTATAACTCCTCAATTAGTCTGCAATTATTTGATTGCTGTCTGCACAATACAATGTATTATTGCCATTTCCATGGAATTCAACGACTCTTTAAAATTTTTCGTTGACGGATTTCTTGGCGGAGAAGGATTCATGGGAAAAAATGAGGGTCGTCTTTACGGTATTGGTGCAGCCTTGGATGTAGCCGGCTCCCGTTTTGCGACTATGCTCATTGCGATTGCATTTTTTTGTTCTCGCCCCGATTTATACATACAATCAAATAGACAAATCTTATTATATCTTATTGCCTTTTTCATTATACTCTTAATCGGGAATATGATGGCTCGCACGACCATTATTGGCGGTGTTATTGCGATTGCATACTATATATGTAATGCGATATTTAGACGAAAGCGGGGCTTGCACAATTATAAAATCGGATGGTGGTTAATCGGATGCTCCTTTCTCACTATCATAGTAGTTAGTTATTTATACCTAACAAATCCGGTGATTGAAAAACACGTAAGATTTGCGTTTGAGGGTTTCTTCTCATTAGCCGAAACTGGTCAATGGGAAGTCCAATCAAACAACCAACTCTTACACCATTGGGACGCCATTCCTCAAGAGTTTCGCACATGGATGATTGGCGATGGCTATTTTCAGGCTCATAAAACTGATCCCTATTATCTTGGCCCAGTGTGGGGCGATTTCTACCATTCTACAGATGTTGGCTATTGGCGTTTTATTTACTACTTTGGCTTAATAGGTCTTTTAGCCTTTTCCGCTTTTTTATGTTATGTCACCTATGCTTGTAGCAAAAATCATCCAACATTCAAACTTCTATGCTGGCTTATTTTAATAACTAATTTCATTATTTGGGCAAAAGTATCGACAGATCTTTTCTTAGTATTCGCTTTACTTTTAGTAATCCCAAAAGAGCCAAACGACACCATTGTTCCTCAACAAATACCTGTCTCCGATTAATATACGACTATACAAGCATGAAACAAAGAATAGAATACATAGATGCGCTTCGAGGTTTTACGATGATATTGGTAGTGTTTGCTCACCTTGAAGGTTTCTGCTTATTAAAAGAAGGTTTTGGCTCACTCACGCCTCTCAATTCCCTCTTTCAATCTTTCAGGATGCCTCTATTCTTTTTCGTCAGCGGATTCATTGCATTTAAAACAACATCACACGGTAGGGGGGGGGAACGATTTTTTCGAGCGAGTATAAAAAAAGCTAAAGTTATTATTCCGACCTTATTTTTCGGATTAATATACACCTACTTATATATAGACAAAGACTTAATTTTTTTTATCACTGATGCAGCCAAAGGAGGTTATTGGTTTACTCTTGTCTTGCTAGAAATCTTTATAATTTATTACATCGTTAACCTATTATTACCACTCCAGGGGAATGTAGAAAAATCGCGACTTGTTGACAAATGGACTATTGCACTAATATGCCTTAGTATATTTTTATACTTAATTAAATTACCCCTAAAGCTAAATCCAACTCTTCAATTATTCGGAGATATAACAAGTTTACACTATACATGTGAGTATTTTCAATTCTTTTCATTTGGTTTATTATCTGCAAGATACAGCAAATTCACCACAAACATACTAGGCAATTCCAAATTGTGTGCAATAACCATTATATCATTCTTCACCCTTTGGTATATCAAGACTTATTACATAGTTCCTCATGAAACATTTAGCATAGATTATTGGAAAATTACAGCAACCGTCTTTGATTCTCTGACTGGTTATTTAGGAATACTCACAATATTTGGCTGTTTTAGAAAGTATCAAAATTACTTGTCTACAGCAACAAAAGTAGGACGGTTGTTATCATTTATTGGCCGCAGAACACTTGATATATATCTATTACATTACTTCTTTTTATCGCCCATGCCAAGCATTGGTGCATGGTTGGAAAAGAATCCCAACATAGTTGTCGAGCTATCAACAGGTTTAATATTATCTTTACTCATTATTGGCTGTTGCCTCCTTATCAGTCAATTATTAAGGACAAGCAATTTCTTGGCGCAATGGTTGTTTGGCGCAAAAAAGACAATCGTGCCTGATACCCATAAACATATCACTACGTGAAACTCATCTACTGCATACACTCGGTTTATAATCCGGGGGGGATGGAGCGGGTACTCCTGAACAAGGTCTCCTTTTTGGTGGAGAAGTTAGGATGGGAGATTCTGATTGTCACCACCGACCAGCACAATCGGCCACCCTTCTACCCCTTCCCGAGTCAGGTTCGGATGGTCGATTTAGGAATCAACTACTCCGAGGATAACAAGTTGGGTACCATAGCCAAAGTGCGAGGCTACTTGCGTCGGCGCAAGATGCACAAAAAGGCTCTCACCGAACTCCTAATGCGCGAAAAGGCCGACATCGTCATTTCGCTCTACCCGTCGGAATCCTCCTTTCTCTGCGATATCCGCGATGGCAGCAAGAAGGTATTGGAGTTGCATTTCTGCAAATTCTTCCGTCTGCAATATGGGCGTAAGGGGTTGATGGGACTCATTGACCGCTATCGCACCTGGCTCGACGAGCGCATTGTACGCCGCTTCGACCGTTTTGTCGTACTCACCGAGGAGGACAAAGGCTACTGGGGAAATCTGCCCAATTTGGAGGTTATTCCCAATGCTGCCCTCTTCATTGCACCTCGTCTCTCCACCCAAACCGAAAAGCGGGTTATTGCCGTCGGACGACTCGATTACCAGAAAGGGTTTGACCGCCTGATTCAAGCGTGGAGACTCGTACAACAAAATCCGGGATGCCAAGATTGGCGATTGGACATTTTCGGTCAAGGCGAGTGGCAAGAGATGCTCGAAGCGATGATTCATGAATATGGATTGACACACTCGGCTCACATCAATACCCCCTCCAAGCGGATTGGTGAAGAGTACGCCGCCAGCTCGTTACTGGTTATGAGTTCTCACTATGAAGGGTTCCCGATGGTGATGATAGAAGCGATGGCGTGCGGCCTTCCGGTCGTCGCTTTTGATTTCAAATGCGGGCCGAAGGATATCATTCTGGAGGGGCAAAACGGAATCATTGTACCCGAAGGCGATATTCCACAATTAGCCCAGGCCATCACACAGCTTATTGAGCAAGAATCCCTGCGCAAAGCCATGTCTAAAGAGGCTCGGGAAGTCACCAATCGTTACTCCGAGGAGCGCATCATGCAACAATGGATTGACCTCTTCACTTCGCTTGTTTCTCGATGAAAAAGTTATTACAAATCAATCCGGTCGTCCGCATTTCCACCTCTACGGGACGCATCATGCAGGAGATTGGCGAACTTGCCATCGAACGCGGCTGGGAGAGTTATATTGCCTACAGCAAAGGGCGAGACGGCATCAAACCCTGCAAATCAAAGCTCGTCCCCGTAGGCAATAAATGGAGTGTGCGTTGGCACGGCATCATGACACGCCTTTTCGATCGTCACGGGTTGGCCTCGACGCGTGCCACGAAGGCTTTTATCCGACAAATCGAGCGGATTCAACCCGACATCATCCACATCCACAACATCCACGGCTACTTCCTGAACTACAAGGTATTATTCGATTTTTTAGCTCGATACGGGAAACCTGTTATTTGGACCGTACATGATTGCTGGCTCTATACAGGACATTGCTATTATTATAGTTATCAAAGATGCTCGAAGTGGGAGCAACATTGCCAGCAATGCCCTCAAAAACGTAAATTCCCGAGTAGCTACTTATTCGACCGTTCCTCTCGAAATTTCGATGATAAACGTCTCGCTTTTAATGCCTTGCTACCGAACGGTATGCATATCGTTCCCGTCTCCGACTGGATGCGGGGAGAGATGAGTCGTTCTTTCCTCAAAGATTACCCCTATCAGGTCATCCACAACGGCATCGACACCGCACTCTTCGCACCATGTGATCCCGTGGAGATTCGAACCCGATACCACATCCCTGCCGACAAAAAAATCTATCTGGGCGTCGCCAGCATCTGGAGTGACGAAAAGGGCTTGGCTGAATTCAAGCGCATGGCTACACAACTCTCAGAGGATGAAGTAATCGTCATGGTCGGTGTAAGTGAGGTCATCAAAAAGCAGTTGCCCGACAACATCATCTCTATCGCTCGCACCGAGAATATCAAGCAATTGGCAGCACTCTACTCGGCAGCTACCGCCTTTATCAACCCCACATGGCAGGATAACTACCCGACCGTGAATCTGGAGGCTATCTCTTGTGGAACGCCTGTCGTGACCTATCGTACCGGTGGCAGCATCGAGTCCATCACCCCCGACACGGGAAGCATTGTCGAACAAGGAGACGTAGAGGGGCTATTACGCGCAGCACGCGACATCAAACAACGAGGGAAGAGCTATTTCACGGAGCGTTGTCGCGACTATGCCTTGGCCTATTTCAAAAAAGAAGACCGCTACCAAGAATACCTCGAACTCTACGAAAAGCTGCTCAACGAATAGCCGAATTTACAACTCGATGAAAGCCGACCTCAAAGGTCGGTTTTTTTGTTCTCACTTTTCAGGTTGTTTCGATAGAAAGGTTGTCTAAAGGGATGGAGAGCGGGGAGGGTGGGAGGAGCGGGAAGAGAGGCGGGCAAAAAATTGGGTGTAAGGGGTTGAGAGAGATGTCGTAAAAACGAAAAAAAGTTGTAAAAAAAGCCTTGAAAATTTCATTATTAGCATAGAGATATGTATATTTGCACGGAATATCCACTCCTCTCTGCGCCGGTTTTCCGGACGGTGATGGAGCGAAATACAAGGCTTAAGTGATTAAGAATCAGCGTATTTTATGATTCTTAAAGCCCTCGAGGTATGCTCAAACGGCAACAAAACAACTTATAACAAGTTCCCAAAAGAGCCAAATTTGAGTTTTTTAGCAGCTCAAAATTCACAAAAAAAACGGGTAAAAGATGACATCACTCAAGGTATTGCAACTTGGAAAATTCTATCCCATCCGCGGTGGGGTGGAGAAGGTGATGTACGACCTGATGACAGGCTTGTCGGAGCAGGGCGTTCGGTGCGATATGCTTTGTGCCGTAGAGGGTAAAAGCGAGACGATTCGTCTGAACGACCACGCCAACCTGATTTGCTGTCATGCCGTGAAGAAGGTGGCCGCGACGATGATTTCGCCCTCGATGGTGTGGACCTTGCGCAAGATTTGCCGCGAGTACGACATCATCCACATCCACCATCCCGACCCGATGGCCTGCCTCGCGCTCTTCCTTTCGGGCTACAAGGGGCGTGTCATCTTGCATTGGCACAGCGACATTCTCAAGCAGAAGAACCTGCTGAAGCTCTACCGACCGTTGCAGCGTTGGCTCATCAACCGTGCCGAGCGCATTGTCGGCACCACACCGCTCTACCTGCAGGAGTCGCCCTTTTTGACCGATGTGCAGGAGAAGACCGTCTGTGTCCCCATCGGCATCGTACCTCCTGCGGATGATAGTGGCAACACGGCCGGGGAGGAGATTCGTCAGCAGTTCCCCGACAAGACAATCATCTTCTCGTTGGGACGTCTGGTCGAGTACAAGGGGTTCGAACACCTGATTGAGGCGGCCCGCTACCTCAACGACCGATTTGTCATCCTCATTGGTGGCAGCGGCCCTCTGAAAGAGCAGCTGCAGGCTAAAATCGACCATTTTGGTCTTGGCGAAAAGGTGAAATTGTTAGGTTTTTTGAGCGAGAAGGAGCTGCCGGCCTACTACAAGGCTTGCGACCTCTTCTGCCTTTCGTCGGTGTACAAGACCGAGGCTTTCGGCATCGTGCAGATTGAGGCCATGAGCTACGCAAAACCCGTTGTCGCCACCACCATCGAGGGTTCCGGCGTCCATTGGGTCAATGCCGAAGGTGAGTCGGGTCTCAATGCCAAGAAGGGCGATGCCCGCGCTTTGGCCAAGGCGATGCGTGCCATCACCTCCCATCCGATGATTTATGCCCGCTATTCGGAGGGTGCAAAGCAACGCTTCAAGGCCATGTTTACCCTCGAAAAGATGGTCAATAATATGCTGGCCGTCTACACCAAAAAAGAAGAAACACGTTAACTGATAATAGCTTATTGAACCAACATGAATCGTCTGTCACAACCTATTGAAGAGAGAGGATGTAGTAGAGAGAGTACCATTACAGTGAAACAACCATCTATTGTTGCACGCTTCTTCAAGCGCACATTCGACATCGTATGTGCCGTGATTGGACTGATTACCTTTTCGTGGCTGATGCTCATTATCTGGGTGGCCATCAAATTAGAGGACCATGGACCGGCCATCTTCCACCAGGAGCGTATCGGATTGGGCGGCAAGCCCTTCACGTTGCACAAATTCCGTTCGATGATTGTCGAAGCCGAGGCGGATGGTGCGCAACTCTATCACGATGGCGATGATAGACTGACGAAGGTGGGCCGTTTCATCCGCGACCACCATATCGACGAGTTGCCGCAGCTCTGGAACGTGCTGAAGGGCGATATGTCGTTCGTGGGATATCGTCCCGAGCGTCAGGTCTTTATCGACCAAATCATGGAGCATGATCCGCGCTACGAGTTGCTCTATGTGATGCGTCCGGGTCTCTTCTCGATGGCCACGCTCTACAACGGCTACACGGACACGATGGAGAAGATGCTGGAGCGTCTGCGCATGGACCTGGAGTATATGACCAACTGCTCGTTCTGGCTCGACATGAAGATTATCACGCTGACGGCCGTGTCGATTCTCACGGGCAAGAAATTTTAACCTCAAAGAAGCTATCGATGCGACGCAACCCGAGACTCAAACTGCGGAAAATCGGCAAGATGTACATGATTGTCGATTCGCAAAGCGGGGCAGCCAATCTGACCAACGTCTATCAGCTGAACGAGACGGCGGCCACCCTTTGGCAACGCGTCGGTGAGGAGCATTTTACCACCGAGCAGGCCGCTCAAATCCTTGTCGAGGAGTATGACGTAGAGCTGGCCGAAGCGCAACGCGACGTAGAGCAACTCTTGGAGCGTTGGCGCGAATTCGGGCTTATTATCAGCGAATAAAACGATGCAATATACGGGAAAAACATATCGAGCCTTGCTGACGCTGCTGCAAGCCGGCCTTTGGGAGCGCAGACCACAAGATATCTCGATGTTTCCCCTCTCGGAGGCCGAGTGGCAATCGGTCTTCATTTTGGCACAACAACAGACCGTGTTGGGCATCACCTACCGCGGATTGGACTACCTGCCCGAGCATCTTTTTCCGTCGGGCGACCTGATTTTCCGCTGGGTAGCCGAAATCGGTCTGATTGAGGAGCGTAACCTGGAGAGCAACCAATCGCTCATCGAGTTACTGGAGCTGTTCGGCCAGGTGGGGCTGCGTCCCATCCTGCAAAAGGGGCAGGGTGTGGCCACCATGTACGACCGGCCGTTGCTCCGTTCGTGTGGCGATATCGACCTCTGGTTTCCGAGCCACAAGGAGGCCGAGAAGGCCTTGGAAATCGTGCGAGGAAAGGGTTGCACGCCCGAAAAGGCACCCGATGGCAGTTTCCACTACCATTGGCGCGGCATCGAGGTGGAACACCATCCCGACCTGATTGACCTTCAGGCCATTGGCGTAAAGCGTTGGGCGCGCAAGCAGGTCAAAGCCATGCAGCCCGCCACGGTTACCCTTCCCGAGCATCCCGAGCGAGCCATCCAGACCCCCTCGGCAACCATAAACCTGTTGCTCATCAATGCCCATATCTGCAAACACGCCATCGGTTTGGGCGTGGGATTGAGGCAGATGTGCGATATGGCCCGCGCCTATCATGCACTGCATCGTGAGGTCGATGGCGAACAGATTCGTTCCCTCTACCGACGTGCAGGCCTTGAGCGATGGAGCAACCTGTTGCACCGCTTTTTGGTCGATTACATCGGCCTGGAGGAGCATCTGCTCCCCTACCGCAGCAAATTGGAGGAGAGTGCGCGTCCGCTGCTGAAGGTGGTCCTGCGCGGAGGAAATTTCGGCCGTTACGCCGCCGACCGCGAAGTGGTGATGGGCAACCTTTGGCAACGCAAATGGCACACGGCACTGAGCTTCGTGCGCAACTGCCGATTCTCGTTCCGCTATGCCCCTGCCGAGGCGATATGGACCGTATGGCAACTCGCTAAAGGGCAGTAAGGATGAGCCGCACGACCCGCTATCGCATTGCCGAATTGGAGGTGGAGGTGGAGCTGCCTGCCGGTGTGGATGCCTCGCTCGTACTACCTACGGCCGAACCGTTCCGCATCGCAACGACCGACCAGGAACCGGCACTCCGTTTCACCACGATGGGATTTACGGAGGCGGTTGCATCGCTCACCGAAGAGCCGCGGTTTCGTAGCGAGGAGCAGAACGACATGGGGCGGGTAAGGCTCTACACGTGGGGTGACAAGCACCTTATCGAGGTGAGCTACCGCGAAGCCTTCTGCCACCGCATGGTTATCGATTGTACGCTACGCCACGCAACGGCCGAGATGCAATGGGAGGACCCGACCTGCAAAGAGTCGCTCGGTTCGCTGCTGCGCATCGCCTACTCGATGGCTATCCTGCCCCACGCAGGGGTCTCGATACACGCCTCTGCAATCCACTACAACGGAGAGGCTATCCTCTTCCTGGGTAAGAGTGGCACGGGCAAGAGTACGCACGCACGCCTTTGGTTGCGACACGCAGCAGGGGCTACCCTACTGAACGACGACAATCCGATGTTGCGCGTGCAGGGGGCGAAGTTGATGGCCTATGGCTCGCCTTGGAGTGGCAAAGGGGCCTGCTACCGCAACGAGGGCTACCCCGTGAGGGGCATTGTGCGATTGAGCCAGGCAACCGAGAACCGCTTCCGCGAACTACACGACGAGGAGGCCTTCATCGCCCTGTTGCCGAGTTGCTCGGTGGTTCGCCACGACGAAGGGATGGAGGATATGAGCCTCGACCTGCTGGGCGAGATACTCGAACGAGTGGTGGTTGCACACCTCGCCTGCCGTCCCGACAAAGAGGCCTACATTGCCTGCCACGAGGGGCTTTACCCCACGGTGAAGGATGAACTATAAAGGAAGATTAAGAGTAACAATAAACACATAAAACATCATGCGAAACAAAATTCTGCTTATGGGCCTGATGCTCGTTCTCTTCAGTTCCTGCGCATCGTCGAAGAAATTCGTCTATTTGCAGGACCTCAAGGCGGGTCAAAAGGAGGCCTTTGACATCAAGCACGAGGCCATCGTACATCGCGACGACCGCTTGCGTATCACGGTAAGTTGCAAAAGTCCGGAGTTGGCTCTGCCGTTCAACAACCAGAACGGTGTCGTATCGGTCTCGGCCGATGGCAATGTAGAGTCGGTTCGTGGCGTAGCGAAGGAGACGGGCTATCGCGTCGATATCGATGGTAACATCATCTTCCCGATTTTGGGCAAACTTCAGGTCGAGGGGTTGACCGTCAGCCAGGTGTCGGAACTCATTCGCAACAAAATCATCGAGGGCAACTACATCAACGACCCGCAGGTCTCGATTGAGTTCCTGAACTTCAAATATTCGGTCCTGGGCGCATCGGGTGCCGGCGTCTATTCGGTGGATGGCGACCGCATCACCCTTCTTGAGGCCTTGGCACAGGCCGGAGACCTGGCTACGAATGCCCGTGTGGACCAGGTGCTGGTCATCCGCGAGAAGGGCAACGAGCGTGAGGTCTTCGCCCACGATTTGCGCTCGAAGGAGATTTTCAACTCGCCGGCCTTCTACCTCCAGCAGAACGATGTGATTTATGTCGTACCGAAGTACCGCAAGCAGGATACCGAGTCGAAGGTGCTGCAATACCTGACCCTTGTCCTCTCGATGGCAACGGCCGCCTCGTCGATTCTCTGGTACATCGACCGCAAATAACCGCGTTTCATATTACCCAAGCAACGAGCTAACACTTTCGCTTTATGCAAACCAAAACAAAACAGAACAAAACAGACGAAATCAATATTGCCGAACTGTTTATGTTCCTCTTCTCGAAGTGGCCCTGGTTCCTGCTCTCGATTGCCCTCTGCGTCGGGTTGGCCTGGTACTACTACGCCTCTTCGCCCTTTGTCTATTTCCGCACGGCTACGGTCTTCATCAAAGACCCCGCCCAGAAGACCGCTTCGGCTGGTCTGGACCGCTACGACAACTACATCAACAAGGTCAATGTAGCGAGTGAGATTTATCGCTTCCGCACGAAAAACCTCATGCGCGAAGTGGTCAAACGCGCCCATGCCGACGTGAGCTACACGATTGAGGATGGGTTGCGCGACAAGGAGCTGTACACCTCCTCGCCGGTGCAGGTGACCTTCCCCGAGGAGGCGCAGAACCATCGTATCGCCTTCACGCTCAAGCTGAAGGATACGAAAACGGTCGAATTGAGCGACTTCGAGGCGATGGAGGATGCCAAGCCCGTCACCGCGATGCTTGGTGACACGGTGGCGATTTACGCCGGCAAGCTTGTCATCACCCCGACCAACTTCTGCAACGAGCAGTGGACGGGTCGTGAGATTCGCGTAACGAAAAGCCCCATCAACCAGATGGTTGGCTACTTCCTCTCGAACTTCGGTGTGCGTCAGGAGTCGGAAGAGGCCTCGATTTTGGCCCTCTCGATGAAGGACAACTCCCCGATTCGTGCCGAGGATATGCTCAACACGCTTATTGCCGTCTATAACGAGGAGTCGATTCGCGACAAGAACCAGGTGGCTATCAACACGGCCAACTTCATCAACGAGCGACTGATTATCATCGAGCGCGAGCTGGGTTCTGTGGAGCAGGACCTCGAGAGCTACAAGGTGAGCAACGACATGATTAACCTCGAGACCACGGCCGGTCAGGCTGTGAGCGAGACGACACAACACGGTGCCAACCTCATCGAGCTGGAGACCCAGCTCCAATATGCCTCCTACATCCGCGACTACCTCACCGACCCCACGAAGGAGATTGAGCTGATTCCGGCCAATACGGGGTTGAGCAACATTAACATCGAGACGCAAATCAACCAATACAACACGATGAAGTTGCGTCGCGATAAGTTCATCGTCGATGGTAACGATTCGAACCCCGTGATTCAGGAGTTGAACAGTTCGTTGCGTGCCATGAAGCAGACGATTATCCGCGCCGTGGACAACCTTATTGCCAACCTGGAGGCCAAGATTAAGGACACCTCGAGCCGCGAGAATCGCGCCAAGGCCCGTGTGCGTTCGATTCCCCGCAAGGAGCGCGATATGCTCTCGATTGAGCGTCAGCAGAAGATTAAGGAGTCGCTGTATCTCTTCCTGCTGAACCGTCGCGAGGAGAACGCCCTGACGCAAGCCATGGCCGACAACAACGCCCAGATTATCGACAACGCCAGCGGTTCGTCGCGTCCGATTGCACCGTCGCGTAACCGTATTCTGCTCCTGGGTCTGATTATGGGTCTGGCCATTCCGGGTGTCTATTTCCTGCTTCGGATGTTCCTCGACACGCGCGTACACAGCAAGCGCGATATTAAGGAGGCTGTCAGCGTTCCCATCCTGGGCGATATTCCGCTCGACAAGGAGTTGTGGAAACAGCCGCACAAGACCACGTTGGCACTCGTCGAGAAAAAGGAGGGTGCCATTGCCGAGTCGTTCCGCATCCTGCGCACCAATCTGCGATTCAAACTGCATGGCGGCATTAAATCGGCCGGTGCCGAGCATACGAGCCATGTCATCACCCTCACCTCGTTCAACGAGAGTGCCGGTAAGACCTTCATTGCAGGCAACCTGGCCATGAGTCTTGTCAATGCCGGTAAGCGTGTCATCGTGGTCGATATGGATATTCGCAAGGGTACCCTTTCGGCTCCCTATGGCGACCGCCACAAGGGTCTGACAAACTTCCTGGCCGACGAAAGCTACCCGATGGCCGACCTCATTCGCAAGGATGCCATGGCTCCGGGTCTTGACCTGATTGCTGCCGGTACGATTGCCCCCAACCCTGCCGAGTTGCTGATGTCGGAGCGTCTGGATGAACTCTTTGCCTTCCTGCGTCAAACGTACGACTACATCGTGGCCGACAACGTGCCGATTGGTATCATTGCCGACGGTACCATCTCGAACCGCATTGCCGACCTGACGATTTTCGTCGTGCGTGCCGGCAAGCTCGACAAACGTCAGCTGCCCGAGCTGGAGGAGCTGTATCAGGAGAAGAAACTCCAAAACATGGCTCTTGTGGTCAATGGCACGGAGATTCATCGCCGCGGTTATGGCTACGGTTACGGATATGGCTATGGTTACGGCTACGGGTATGGTTACGGCTATGGCTACGGCGCATCCTCGGAGAAGAAATCGAAGAAAAAATAACAAACAAATAACTTAATATTCACTTCTAAACATTTTCACGTATGAAAAAACTTTTAACCCTTCTTGCATTTGCCCTGATGGCAGGTGCGACCTTCGCACAGACGGCCGACGTCGAGGAGGAGGTCATCTACGAGAAGAACAAGCACAAGGTGATTACGAACACCTTCTGGGACAACTGGTGGGTCCAGATTGGCGGTGGTGCGCAGGTGTACTACGGTGACCACAACAAGCAGATGGACTTCGTGGACCGTCTTTCGCTTGCTCTTGATGCCGGTTTCGGTAAGTGGTTCAGCCCGCAGATTGGTGTACGCGCCATGATTAGCGGTTTGACGATTAACGGTGCTACGCAGACCTATGGCGGAACCGGTATCCACGACACGGGTAAGCCCGTTGATGGCAAATATACGCACGAGTATGGTTTCCTCAACGAGCAGCAGTTCGACTACTACAACCTGCACGCTGATGTGCTGTTCAATATGTCGAACATTCTGTGCGGCTACAAGGAGAAGCGCACCTGGAACTGCTCGCCCTACCTGGGTCTGGGTTGGATGGTAACGTGGGAGAGCCCCCGCGCCCGTGAGTTGAGCCTCAACTTCGGTATCTTCAACGCCATTCGCTTGAGCGAGAAGTTCGATTTCAACATCGACCTGCGCACGACGATGGTTAAGGACTCGTTCGACGGCGACGAGGGTGGCCGTAAGGAGGAGGGTCTTTGGACCGCAACCTTCGGCTTCTCGTACAAGTTCAAGAAGCGTGGCTGGGACCGTTCGAAGACCATCATCCGCAACAACCGCGCCGAGGCCAATGCCCTTCAGAAGCAGCTCGATGCCCTGCGTGAGCAGAACGAGGCTCTGAAGAACGATTTGAAGGATGCCGAGGCACAGATTAAAGAGGTAAAGGTTATCGAGAAGGAGCAGATGGTAGCTCCGGTATATGTAGTCTTCGAGATTGGCAAGTCGGAGCTTTCGAAGGAGGCTCGCGTAACGCTGGGTCTGCTGGCCAAGGCTATCAAGGAGGCTCCGGAGGGTGCGATTTACAACATCTCGGGCTATGCTGACGAGGGTACGGGTTCGAAGCGTATCAACGAGAAGCTTTCGGCTGACCGCGCCCAGGCCGTTTACAACTGCCTCACGGAGGAGTACGGTGTGGATGAGAGCCAGCTGCGCGTAGTATCGAAGGGTGGTGTGGACAATATGTTCTACGACGACCCGACGTTGAGCCGTGCCGTAATTGCTGGTGAGATTCACGAGTAGACTTTTCTCGAGCAATTAACCCAAGAGGGGGCGACTTTTCAGTCGCTCCCTCTTTCGTTTTTAGCCGCTACGTGCTATCTTTGTCGCAAAGATTGAAGCCTATGGCAAGCGTACTGCAAATCGAACAACTCAAGAAATCGTTTGGCGAGCGACTTCTCTTTGAGGGGCTGACCCTCAACCTCGATGAGGGGGAGAAGGTGGCCGTTGTGGCGGTGAACGGAGCAGGCAAGAGTACCCTGCTGAACATCATTGCCGGCGTAGAGGATTATCAGGCGGGGCAAATCACCTTCCGCCGCGACCTCCGCGTCGGATACCTCTGGCAAAACCCCACCTTCAAGGAGGGGCAGAGCGTGTTGGAGGCCTGCCTCGATGCCGATACCAAGGCCAAAGAGGCCATCACACGTTACGAGCGTGCCATCGCGACGGGCGAGGGGCTGGAGGAGGCGATGGCCGCCATGGATGCCGCCTCGGCCTGGGAGTATGAGCAGCAAGCCAAGGAGCTATTGACCCGCCTGGCCATCACCGACCTCACACAACGTGTCGAGACCCTCTCGGGAGGACAAATCAAGCGTCTTGCGCTGGCCCAGGTGCTGGCTTCGCGTCCCGAACTGCTGATCCTCGACGAGCCGACCAACCACCTCGATTTGAAGATGACCGAGTGGCTGGAGGAGTATCTCTCGGCCTCACACATGACCCTTTTGATGGTGACCCACGACCGTTACTTCCTCGACCGTGTCACCACGCGCATCGTCGAAATTGACGACCATCGGCTCTACGCCTACCGTGGCAACTACACCTACTACCTCGAAAAACGTCAGGAGCGCATCGATTTGCTGAACCAAGCGGCCGAAAAGACCCGCAACCTCTACCGACGCGAGTTGGAGTGGATTCGTCGCACCCCCTCTGCCCGCACGGGAAAGGCGAAATATCGCATCGACGCCTTCGAGCAACTCAGCGAGGAGCGTCGCACTCCGCTCAAGGAGAAGCAGGTCGAAATCGGCATCGACTCATCGCGCATCGGTACCAAGATTTTCGAGATGAAACACCTCTCGAAACGCTTCGACGAAAAGTGCATCCTGCACGACTTCAGCTACCTGTTCAACAAGGGCGAAAAGCTCGGCATCGTGGGTGAAAACGGAGTGGGCAAATCGACCTTCGTCAAGATGCTCCTGGGGGAGGTAACGCCCGATAGTGGCACCATCGAGGTGGGACAAACCGTGCGTTTCGGCTACTACTCGCAGCAGGGTATTCGTTTCAACGATGCGGACCGCGTGATTGATGTGGTACAGCGCATTGCAGAGGAGATTACCCTCTCGGACGGCAACCGCATCTCCGCCTCGCAGCTTTTGAATCGCTTTCTCTTCTCGCCCGCGGCTCAATACGACTATGTTGCCAAGCTCAGCGGTGGGGAGCGTCGCCGTCTCTACCTCTGCACGGTGCTGATTTCGAACCCCAACTTCCTGATTCTCGACGAGCCGACCAACGACCTCGATATTCAGACCCTCAACATCTTGGAGGAGTATCTGCGTGCATTCAAGGGGTGTGTGATTGTCATCTCACACGACCGCTACTTCATGGATAAGATTGCCGACCACCTCTTCGTTATGGAGGGCGCAGGTCGCATCAAGGATTTCCCTGGCAACTATACCCAATATCGCCAATGGCGACGCGAGGAGGAATTACGCCAGGCCGAGGAACGCGCCGAGGAGGAGCGTCGCCAACGACGACAGGCCACCCCGCAACCGCAGAAGGCGACCCGCAACTACACGGACCGCCTGTCGTTCAAGGAGCGACGCGAACTGGAGGAGCTGGAGCGTGAGTTGCCCCTGCTCGAAGCGCGCAAAGCAACACTCGAGGGGCAAATCAGCAGTGGCACCATGACCGTAGAGGAGCTGACAAAGGCTTCGACCGAATTGACCGCCCTCATCGACGAAATTGACCTCAAGACCCTGCGGTGGATGGAGTTGAGCGAAAAAAACTAACCCACAAAACGAGCCATCATGCAACCCCTTGTGCAGCGACTGCGACACATTGTCGCCACCGCCACCCCGCAAGCCTTTCGAACCATCGGCTGGATTATCCGGCTGACGGTCCTCGTATCGTTTATCGTCTTTTTGATGCAATACACCGGCCTTATTCAGTGGATTTCGGCCTGGGTAAGCCCCGTTTTTCACCTCTTCGGCCTGCGCGGTGATGCCGCCATGGCCTTCGTGAGCGGCTATTTCATCAACATCTACTCCTCGATAGCGGTCATTTCGACCCTCGATTTGACGGTGCGCGAGATTACGATTCTGGCCACCATGTCAACGGCCGCCCACGCCATCATCGTCGAGGGTGCCGTCCTGCATAAAACCGGTACGCCGACCCTCTATACCATCACGTTGCGCACACTCGCCTCCTTGGCATTGGGTCTTGTGCTGAATTGGGTACTTCCCGACCGCCCCGACTTTGTAGCCGCAAGCGCAGCGGCCCCCTCCACGGTACCGCTGTTCCAACTGCAAGGCGACTTCCTGCCCCTCTTCGGGGAGTGGCTGCTGGGGGCGGTACGGCTGTCGGTGATGATGTGTGTGCTGATTTATCTGTTGAACATTCTGCAACGTATGTTGTATGAATTCGGCATCATGGAGCGCATCTCACGGCTGTTAAGCCCCTTGTTGGCGGTATTCGGTCTGCCGAAAAAGACCTCTTTCCTCTGGATTGTAGCCAATGTCATCGGCCTTTCGTACGGTTCGGCCGCCATGCTGGATGAGGTGGCGCACGGCAATATCTCGCGTCGCGAAATCAACCTGCTGAACACCCACATCGGCATCTCGCACAGCAACCTGGAGGACCTGTTGCTCTACGCCTCGATTGGCGGCATCTGGTGGGTCATTTTACTCTCGCGCTGGGCAATGACGACACTGCTCGTCTGGACCTTGCGCGGTTACTATCGCCTGCGAGGCTGTTAAGCACCGACCCATACAAAAAAAAGGTTGCCATCCCTTGCGGGGTGGCAACCTTTTTAGATAGGCGTTCGTCACACTTACTCGGCGGGAGCCTCTACCACCACCTTCAGCGGCTCGTAGTAATTGCCCTCGGCATCGGTCCACGTAACGAAGATGGATGCGCTCGTAACGTTGAAGCTCTTCTCGTAGGTAGCCGACTCGGTCAGCCCCGAGATGTAGCGATAAGCGGTCGAAGCGGTCATCATATAGGCCAGCAGACCGGCGGTATCCTTACCGTTCGTATAGACATTCATGAAGTGGCCACCATCCACCGACGTACCTGCGGCAGGCGTCACGGTGTAGTTCACCTTGTAGCTGTAGCCCGACTTCACGACGCTGTTCACCGTTACGGTCGGCTTCGAGGTTGCCCATGCAGCATCCGTAGCGGCCACAATCTTGGCATTGAGCGTCGGCGTGTAGGTCACCTTCTGCAACTTGGTGTAGTTCTCGCCATCCGTAGCGAGGATATAGAGCGTGTACTCCGTATCGGTCGTCAGGTTCTGCACCGTGAAGCAACCATCTGCATCGAGAGCCGACGGACGCACCTGCTTACGCAGCATATAGGTCTCATTCAGCACCAGCTCCTTGGCAATGGCATCATCGCTTGCCCACGAAGCGACCTCCGCAGCCGTCAGGTTTGCGTAGTAGTAAATAGTAGCCGTACCACCAGCCGTTACGGGCTTAAACTTGGCCTTCGTAGCAGCATCGAAGGGCGATGCAATCTCCTCCTTCGTTACGGCCAGCGTAAAGGTCTCGCTGAAGGTTACGCCCTGCGTCTTATAGGTAAACTTGCACAACTCACCATACTTACCCTCGTTATCCACGGCAATGGCTACGAGCGTGTACTCCGTATCGCTCTCCAGGTCGTAAGCGGCAGCCGGAATCTCGGCCGAAACCATCGTACCCGTATTCAGCACATCCATCACCAGCTCGCTGTCGGCGGGCATCGTAGCCGTCTCGTAGTACTTGTAGTAGGCTGCCGAAGCACCGGTCTCGGCCTGCAAGAAGAGCGAAATCGAGCTAAAGGTAATCTCCGGCTCGGTCTTGGCGGTCACCTTCAGCATACCACCGCTCTGCAAAGCAGCCGACGTGAACTCGAAGACCTTCATATCCTCCATCGAATAGACCGTCTTACCCTCCTCGACGGGCATAATCCACATCACGTAGGTCGTCGAGGGCTGGATACCCGGAATATCGGCGCAGGGGAATTGGGTCAGCGAAGCCTGAGCCGTCGGAGCGTCGTTGGCGTAGGTGGTCAGCGACGACTCGAAGCCCAGCTCGTAAGCATCGTTGATGTACGAAATCTGCGATGCACCATCGAAGTAGCTCTTCTGGGTAATACCACCGAAGTAGCGGTCGAAACCGAGGAAGTTAATCTTCACCTGGATATCGTTGAAGGTAATCTTCGTAGCCTCGGCCTCGACGAGTATCTGCGAGAAGGTAGCCGTATAGAATTCCGAGCTGAGCGAGTAGATGTAATCCCAACCCGACTCCTCCACCTTCACCGTGGCAGCCCACAGCACATACTTCACGCCCGGGGTCAGCTCCGAACCATAAACCTCGGCAGCCGAGGTGTTGATAACCTGGTGGTAGCTCGAGAAGTTGTAGGGCGGATTCCAATCCGACCACAGGCCGTTGGCCAAATAGCCCTCCAACGCGCTCTTCACGCTCTCTTCGCTGTACGAAGCGGCGGGGGTGATACCATATACAAACTTCTCGACGCCCTGATTCGGCTCTACGGTCACCTGACCGGCCGATGCGCTGACGTTGGCAAACGGCTCGGTCGTCACCTTGAGCTTGGCAATGGCCGTCTTACCACCCTCGAATACACCGATGAGCTTAATCACACCCTCCGAAACAGCGGCACCCGAAGCCAACGCCTCGGCCGAAGGAGCGGCAAGCGTGATAACGATTTCACCGTAGCGGTCCGGCTCGGCAAACTCGACTTTCCAACCCTGGGGAACCTCCTTGATGAAGTCCACCAGCAGGTTCTGCCACAGGTTCAGATCGCTCGTCGAAGAGCCCGGAGCCAGGAAGAACGAATCCACCTGCTCACCCCAATACTGGAAGGCAAAGCCATACGTACCGTCGAGCATCACCGTGAAGCTGCTGCCATCGGCCAGCGTGAAGGTAGCCGAAATGGGCATTTCGTCACCATACTGGTCCTCCATCGTGTTGACAACTACATCGACAATGTTGGCGCAGGCAGCACCCGTGCAGGCACCACCCTCAATCGGCGTGTCATCCTCCTCGGGCAGCGACTCGGGGTCCACACCCGTGTTGTGCCACGTCTTGCCACCGTCAATCGAAATCTGGATAACGCCGTCCACAATCTGGGTCTGGATGGTCGGAGGAGCGGGGAACTCAATCTCGGCCGGCACAACGGGGATGTTGTTGCCCTCGGCATCCTGAATCGGCGTCAGCTCGCCATTCTCGCCCTTCACGGCCCAAACCTTCTCGCCCTCGACCTCCATGACATAAATCAGGTTCGTGGGCAGCTCCTCGGGCTTGTACTCGGCATAGACCACAAACGACGTACCGTCGGTGAGCGTGATGGTCCAGTTGCCATTCTCATCTTTTACGTGGCTCTTGATGGTCACCTGACCGCTAATCATGTTGGTCAGCGTGGTCACCTCGGCCTGCAAGCGGGCCTCGAGCGCCTCCACACGGCTGTAAAGGTCGGCAATCTGCTCCTTCAGCTCCGTGTCGTCATACGGCACGTGGTCACACTCCTCGCACGACCAACCCGCCATGGCGGCCAGCACGAGTGCAACGGCCGCAAACTTCTGGAAGAAATTTTTCATATAGGTATGCATTTAGTTAATGTATTTGTGAGTGATTAGAAAAGTGTCGCTTCTAACTCGCAAAGTGCAAAACTACATATTTTTTTTCAAAAACAGCCACCCATACAAAAAAAAGAGAACGCGAAGTTCTCTTTTTGAATGGTTTATCGGCCGCCGGCTATCGCAAATAATCCTCGAAATAGTCGGTCACCTTCTGCATCAAATGGACACGGTCCTTGCCGCGCACGTTGTGTTCGTGGCAGGGATAGGGGAAGTAATCCACCTGCACGCCCTTCACCACGCAGGCTCGCACGAAGCTCAAACTGTGTTGCCACAGCACCGTAGCGTCAATTGCACCTTGGCAAATCAGGAGCTTGCCCCGGAGCTTCTCGGCCATCGGGATAAGGCTCGTCGAGGCGTAGCCATCGGGGTTCGTTTCGGGGTTCTCCATATAACGCTCGCCATACATCACCTCGTACCACTTCCAATCAATCACCGGACCACCAGCCACACCGACCTTGAAGATTTCGGGATAGTTGGTCATGAGCGAGATGGTCATAAAACCGCCATACGACCAGCCATGGACGCCCACGCGGTCGCTATCGCACCACGGGTGGGCGAGCAGCCACTTAAGACCGGCTATCTGGTCGGCCATCTCGGCCTTGCCACATTGGCGATGAATCGCCTGCTCGTAGGCCAAACCGCGATTCGTCGTACCGCGATTATCCATCACAAAGACCACATAACCACGCTGGGCCATATACATCTCCCAACGACGCAGGAGGGCCTGATAGGTGTTCTGCACCATCTGCGAGTGGGGACCGCCATAGACGTAAAGGATGACGGGGTATTTCTTCGTCGGGTCGAAGTCGTGGGGCTTAATCAGGCGGTAGTAGTTGTCATACTTACCGTCGGCACTCTTCACCGTACCGAGTTCAATTGCGCCGTAGTTCAGCTCGGCCGAGGGGTCGGCTGCACGCAACAGCTCCTCGCTCCGCTTGCCGTCACACGAGGCGAGGCGCACCACACGCGGCACGCGAAGCGACGAATAGGTGTCGATAAAGTGGTTGCCGTCGAGGCTGATGTTGCAGGTGTGCCATCCGGCATCGGGCGTAAGGCGACGCACCTTGCGGCTCTTCATATCGAGGCGGAAGAGGTGGTTCTCCACGGGCGAAACCTCGGCCGAAGTGTAGAAAACAGAGCGTCCACGCTCGGCCACCAGCTCCACATCGGCATCGACCTTCGTCAGTCGCTCCACCGCTCCGGTCGAGAGCGAACAGAGGTAGAGGTTGCGGTAGCCGTCCCGATTCGAGGTCGTATAGATAAACTTATCGGGGTCGCTCTTAAGGAAGTGGAGCGGGTATTGCGGCTCAACATATTTCTCGTTCTTCTCCTCGAGTATCGTGCGGATGAAGCTGCCGTCAGCCGCGTTATAGGCATTCAGGTGCATCTGCTTCTGCGAGCGGTCGAGGACCTGGATGTAAATCGTCTTCGAGTCGGGCGACCAGCTGATGCACGTCAGGTAACGCTCCTCGGTAAAGTCGGTCACATTGACCCAGACTATCTGTTGCGTCTCGTAGTTGTAGATACCCAATCGCACCCGCTCCGAAGCCATGCCCACCATCGGATACTTCACCTCGCGAAGCGACCCTATGCGCGTCGTAATATCCAGGAGCGGGAAGGTCGAAACGTGACGCTCATCCTTCTGGAAGAAGGCCACATGGAACTTATCGGGTGCAGGGAACAGACCACCCATGATGCCGAACTCGTTGCGGCTCACCGACTGACCGCTCACGATATTCTTGTCCTTCTCTTGCGTGATGGCATACTCGTTTCCCGCACGGTCGGACCAATAGAGGTTGTTCTCGCGCGTGTAGAGGAAACGTCCTTCGTCGGCATAGAGCGGATTTTCAGCCCCCTCGGGGATGGCATAGCGATGCACAATCGTATCGGCCACGGGGTCGATGCCGACCAACTCACGACCGGCATAGAAGCGCATCGTCCCCTTGCCCGTGAGGGTGTAGGGCGGAATCTGCTTGAGCGAGGAGCCGAGCAGCGCGTTAATTTTTTCGAGCGAGGTCAGCACCTTTCGCTCGCCGCTTTTCAGCTCCACATCATAGACAACCCCCTCCTCGACGACCGTATAGTATTGCGAATCGGGTCGCCACGTAACGGGCAGGTTCTCCACTTGAAGGCCCGTACCGAGGACGGCCTCCTCCATCGTCAGCAGACGCTCCTGCGCCTCAACCTTAAGCGAACAAAGTGACATAAGCACCAAAGAAAGGTAAAAAAAGTGTTTCATCGGATTCGTAGCTTTAATTTTGGTGTAAAATTACTAATCGGAATGCAAAAATGCAACCTTAAGCCCCGTTTCGGCGCGATTTTGTGGCGAACGGAGCCTCATTTCGTTTTTCGCCACACCCCGCTTTTTTCGTCCCCGAAAGGGGCCGGAAACCCCTCTCCGGCCACTCCGAGCGACTTTTGACCACATTTCAACCGCAGGCCGAAAAGAACCCGCGACTACGCCCTATCTTTGCCGACGACAAACGAATCAAACTAAAAAAAAGCAATGAAGATGACAGACATTCAAAGCAAGGTAACGGAGATTATTGTCGAGAAGTTGGGCGTAAAGGCCGCAGAGGTTACGCCCGAGGCCAACTTTACGGCCCACCTGGGTGCCGACTCGCTCGACACGGTCGAGCTTATCATGGAGTTTGAGAAGGCCTTCGACCTGCAAATTCCCGACGATGCCGCCACCTCGATTCAGACCGTAGGCGATGCAATTGCCTACATCGAACAGCAGACCAAATAGGTCGCCGTCCCCCTCGGGGGAGGAGACCACAGACCGCTCCTCCCCCACTTTTTCCATCCATCAAAAGCATAAAAAATAAGGAATATGATATCATTCATCAAGCGATTCGAGCAGGCCGTCCAAACCCATTGGCACCAGCCTGCCGTGAGTAACTACCGCCAAAATCCGCTGCTGTATGCCGACCTGGCCGCCGAAATCGAGCAGTTGCACCTCTTGTGGCGCAAGGCGGGGCTTGAAGCAGGGGATAAAATCACCATCCACGCAGCCAGCTCCGAGGCCTGGATTCGCCTCTTTATGGCGGTCGTGAGCGGAGGCTACGTTGCCGTACCGCTTCTGAACGGCTACACCCCGCACGACACCCAGCAATTGATTGCCCACTCCGACAGCCGCATCCTCTACACCGAGGAGTCGCTCTTCGCGAAGATGGACTTCGAGGCCATGCCCGCATTGCTGGCCGCCATCGACACCCGCACGGGGCAGTTGTTGGCCTCACGCGATGATTTTGAGTCGCTCTACCAAAATCGCCACCACGATTTTGCGCAACACCACCCCACCCCATTGCGTCCCGAAGAGATTCACTACACGACGCGGGAGATGGAGCAGGTCTGCGTCATCAACTACACCTCCGGTTCGACGGGCAACCCCAAAGGGGTGATGCTCACCATCGGCAACTTCTCGTCCAACGTCGATGCCATCACCTCCATCTTCCCCTTCGAGGCCCAAGAGCGATACCTGAGTATTTTGCCCTTGGCCCACATCTTCGGTCTGACGGTGGATGGCATCACACCGCTCTGCACGGGTATGCACCTGACCATATTGGCCGCACTGCCCACCCCGACCACCCTCAAAGCGGCCCTCTGCGAGATTCGTCCGCGCCTCTTTTTTGCCGTTCCGCTCGTCTTAAGCAAAATGATTGACTACACGATTGGCGAGTTCGTACAGAGCAAAAGCGGTCGTGAGAAGTTGGCCGACTACCGCAACCACCCGGACTTTTGTGCCGCCCTGCGCACGATTTTCATGGCCGCCTTCGGAGGCCGTTGCGAATACATCCTCACCGGAGGTGCCGCCATCCCGACCCAAATCGAGGAGCTGCTCCACGCCAAATTGCAGGCACCCTTCATGACCGGCTACGGCATGACCGAGTGTGCGCCCGTGATTTCAATTGGTCTGACCGGAGCCTACAAATTGCGCTCCTGCGGACAGATTCTGCCCCACTACCAATACCGCATCGACTCGCCCGACCCCGAACGGCTGGCGGGCGAATTGCAAGTCAAAGGGCCGAGCCTGTTTGCCGGCTACTACAAGAATCCGGAGGCGACCGCCGAGGCCTTCACAACCGACGGCTATTTCCGCACGGGCGACCTGGGCATTGCCGACCCTCATCGCCACCTCTTCCTGGTGGGGCGTTGCAAAAGTATGTTGCTCTCCACCAACGGCCAAAATATCTTCCCCGAGGAGATTGAGGTGATACTCAACACCTTCCCCTATATAGCCGAGTCGCTCATCGTACAACGACAGAATCGGCTGGTGGCCCTTATCGTTCCCAACACCGAACGTGTGGCCACAGACCATCTCGATGCCGACACGTTGCACGAAATCATGCGACGCAACCTCGAGGAGTTGAATCACCGCATCCCTGCCTACTCGGTTGTCACGGATTTTGAGTTGCTGAACGAGCCGTTCGCCAAAACCCCCAAGGGGAGCATCAAACGATTCCGCTATGCATAGCCCGAACATCCGCTCGCTGTTGGCTCTGCGCCACCGCACCCATGGAGAGAGCGCACCGCACACCGCGCCTTCGACAAAGCCGCACCATCGTGAGCCGCGCCCCCTTTGCACGGAGCAACTGGCCGCACTGCTCATGGAGATTGATCCCGCCACCGAATCCATCGTGCTGGGGGTAGGTTACGGGGTCAGCCCGACGACCTTTTCACTGCTGCAAGCCCTGGCAACGCGACTTCAGGCCGAGATTATCGGCACCCGTCCGGCTGTGGATGCGGGGCTGATACCCCCGACCCGCATGGTCGGCCAGAGCGGCATCTCGATTGCCCCGACCTACTACCTTGCCTTCGGCATCTCGGGACAACAGCTGCACACGGTCGGCATCGAGCAGAGTCGCCATATCGTGGCCATCAACACCGACCCCACGGCTCGGCTGTGTCAAATGGCCGACTACGTGGTGGTGGACGATGCCCATCATGTAGCCAACGAGTTACTCCGAATTTTGCAAAAGCGAAAAAGCGCATGAGTAATTTTTTCACCGATAACGCAGCCTTGGAGCGGGTGCTGAAACACCCTGCTCTCCTCGAAATCGTCGGTATGCAGGAGGGCGATTTCGGGGAGGCCTCCCGCTACGATTTTGCACCCCGCAACATCGAGGAGGCCCTCGCGGACTACCGCGAAATCATGCTCCACGTGGGTGGCATCTGCGGGGATGTCATCGCCCCGAATGCCCGCGCGGTCGATTTGCAAGGCCCCCGTTTGGAACAGGGGCGGGTAGTCTATGCCGAAGGTACGCAAGAGAACCATCAGCGTATGGTTCAGGCCGGTCTGTATGGGATGACACTCGAACGATGCTTCGGTGGGCTGAACCTCCCCATGACCCTCTTTGTGATGGCCTCCGAGCTGGTGGCACGTGCCGATGGCAGTTTCGCCTGCCTTTGGGCGTTGCAGAACTGTGCCGAGACCATTGCCGCCTTTGGCAGCGAGGAGCAAAAACAACGCTATCTGCCTCAAATTGCGGCAGGAGCCACCTGCTCGATGGATTTAACCGAACCGGATGCCGGTAGCGACCTGCAAGCCGCTTCGTTGCGTGCCTCATGGAGCGAAGAGCGACAATGTTGGTTGCTCAACGGGGTGAAACGCTTTATTACGAATGGTGATGCCGACCTGAAATTGGTCTTGGCCCGCAGCGAACCGACGTCGAACGACGGACGCGGCCTATCGCTCTTTCTCGTAGCCCGCTCCTCGGGCGGCGTGCGGGTGCGTCGGCTCGAAAAGAAGCTCGGCATCCGAGGCTCGGCCACCTGCGAATTGGTCTTTGAAGATGCCCCTGCCGAGTTGCTCGGCACGCGCCGGCTGGGACTTATACGCTACGTCTCGTCGCTGATGAATGCCGCCCGCCTGGGCATCGGAGCGCAAGCGGTCGGTATTGCCGAGGCGGCTTTGCGCGAGGCCGAGGCTTACGCTGCCGAGCGCAGACAATTCGGCAAACCGATTCACGCTATTACGGCTGTGGCAGCGATGCTGGCCCGAATGCGCACCCACCTCTGTGCCTCCCGCACGTTGCTCTACGCAACGGCCCGACAGGTCGATTTGGCACGCGGATACAGCCGTCTGCAACGCCATCGCCCACTTACGGAGCAGGAGGCACAGCACAGCAAGGAGGCCCAACTGCGGGCCGACCTCTACACTCCGCTCTTGAAGCTCATGGCCGGCGAAAGCTGCAACCGTATCGCCTACGATGCGCTCCAGATTTTCGGAGGTGCGGGCTATATGCAGGATTTCCCCATAGAGCGGCTCTATCGGGATGCCCGCGTAGTGACCATCTACGAAGGTACGTCGCAGATGCAGGTGGTGGCAGCCATGAAATATGTGGGCAACGGCACCTTGTCGCGGCACCTGCACGACCTGCTCACGACCCTGCAAGAAAGTGGCCGACAGCACAAGGAGGTGGAGCGGCTTCATGGCTTGGTGGCACGTTACGATGCGATGGTCGCCACCGTCGAACAAGGCGATGGTGAGGGCATGGAGTTCCACGCCCGACGCATCGTCGAATGTGGGGCCATGGCGTTGATGTCGTTGTTGGGATTCCTCGAAACAGAGGAGCAAGAGCAGTTGGAGACGATGCGTCACTACCTGCTATTGAGCGAGGCGACCTTTGACTTTCACGAGCGCATCATTGGCGTCGAAGGTCCCCATCAGAAAAGCCTCACCTACCCCTGTTCGGGGCGCGAGAGGTAGTTTTCAAGCAGTTCGCTCAACTGCTTGCAATAGCTCTTTGACACCGGAATCGGCTTGGCTGACGGATGCGAGAGGGTGATTTTAGCCCGTTCGTGTTCGTGCTTAAAGCGACTGATTTTCCGCATATTGACAATGTAGGAGCGGTGACAGCGCATGAGTGAGGTGCCGAGCAGGCTCTCCTCAAGGGTCTGCGTCTTACAACGAAGCATATAGCTCACCAGACGCCCATCCAGCTCGTAGTAGATGCGCACATAGTTATCCTGCGATTCGATGTAATACAGCGCAGACTCCTCCACGGCCATCTTCGGCACACCGTTGTTATCCGAGAAGCGAATCAACCGCGACTTTGAAGGTTCGTTCTGCTGCTCCTGCTCGAAACGCATCAGATTCAGCTCCTCCTTCTGGGCGCGATAGGCCGTATAGAGGGTAATCAGGGTGTAGGGAATGGCCAGGATGAGCGACACGCAGAGGATGATGCGTCCCACAAGGGGCAAGGTCAAAGCCGTCCCGCTCAAATCGAATGCAGCCGTAAAGGCGGTATAGGTGAGGGCGATGAGGATAAATTCGGCCGCTATCCAAAGCAGATAGACCCGCACCGAGAGTTCGCGTTCGGCATGGAAATAGGCAAAGAGCTGTTTGCTGAGGAGCATGATGGAGATGGCCACCAGGTAGAAACACAGGGTCATAAAAAGCCTCGGTGCCGGACTCAATCCGAACCAGGCCGTAACCGAAAAAGGCTGATAGACAAGCATGAAAATGACCGAGAAGAGAACGACAAACAGCACCGACTCAAGCTGGTATTTCCGGCGTAACAGATATTTGGGTACCTCCATAGTTGAACGCTTTATTGCGGGACAAAGGTACATCTTTTCCCCGAAATAAAAAAAGCACTGGCGTTCCTCGGCCGAAACCGGTGCGCCCACCACGGCATAAGAGATTGGTGGAAGATATTTTTGAAACTGCAAAAAAATGATTACCTTTACCATGAAAAGACGAGTAGTAATTACCGGCATGGGCGTTATCTCCCCTGTCGGAGTGTCGATTGACGAATTTTGGTCGAACCTGCAAGCCGGCCACTGCGGCATCAGCCGTTTAGAGGGCTTCGATGAGGAGCTGCCGGTCAGCGTGGGAGGCCAGGTGAAAGGATTTGACCCCATAGCCCATGGCTTGGAGCGCGGGGAGAGCCGTCGCAGCGACCGATACAGCCAATTTGCCGTGGCGGCCGCCATCGAGGCGATGCGCCAAAGCGGTTTAGAGGTCGGTGTGAATATCGCACCGGAACGGTTGGGCGTCTATATCGGGTCGGGCATCGGAGGCATGGAGACCTTCATCGAACAGACCCGCACCCTCTTTGAGGAGGGCGTTCGACGCATCTCGCCACACTTTATCCCGATGATGATTTCCAACATGGCATCGGGCAACGTGGCGATTCGTTTCCAGGCGCAAGGGCCGAGCTTGCCGGCCGTCTCGGCCTGTGCCACCTCGACCAACACGGCCGGTGAGGCTTTTCGGGCTATTCGGCATGGCTACGCGGATGCCATCCTGACCGGTGGTGCCGAGGCGACCATCAACGCGCTGGCCATCGGAGGATTTGCCAACTGCAAAGCCTTGTCGCTCGCGACCGACCCGCTGCGTGCCTCGATACCCTTCGACCAGCACCGCAACGGATTTGTCATGGCCGAGGGTGCCGGTGTCCTGCTCTTCGAGGAGTTGGAGCATGCCCTGGAGCGCGGGGCCACCATTATTGCCGAGGTGGTGGGTTACGGCAACACGTGCGATGCCTACCACTACACCGCCCCGCGACCGGACGGAGGTCCCGCCTCACGAGCCATCCGCCAAGCCCTTGACGAGGCCGGTTTTCAGGCGGGCGAGCAGCTCTATGTCAATGCTCACGGCACATCGACACCGCTCAACGACAAGACCGAGACCCTGGCACTGAAGTTGGCCTTGGGCGAAGAGGAGGCACGTAAAGCGGCCATCAGCTCGACCAAATCCATGACAGGGCATATGCTGGGTGCCGCGGGAGCCGTCGAACTGATAGCCTCGGCACTGGCCGTGAAGCATGGCATCATCCCCCCGACCATCGGGTTGCAAACGCCCGATGAGGCGTGCGACTTGGACTATACGCCCAACGTAGCACGAGCGTTACGGGTCGATGTGGCCATCTCCAATTCGCTCGGCTTTGGTGGGCATAACGCCTGCGTGGCCCTGCGACGATTTGATAAGTAACACAAACAGAAAGCGATATGAAACTTTTGGAAGGAAAAACGGCACTCATCACGGGTGCGGCACGCGGTATTGGCAAGGCCATTGCCGTCGCATTTGCCAAAGAGGGGGCAAACATTGCCTTTACGGACCTGAAGATTGACGATGCGGCATCGGCCACCGAGCAGGAGCTGGCCTCGTATGGCGTAAAGGCCAAGGGCTACGCCTCGAATGCGGCCGATTTTGCGGCCACGCACGAGGTCGTGAAGGCCATTCACGAGGAGTTCGGGCGCATTGATATATTGGTCAACAATGCCGGCATCACGAAGGATACGCTGATGATGCGTATGTCGGAGGAGCAGTGGGATGCCGTATTGACGGTCAATCTGAAGTCGGCCTTCAACTTCATCCACGCCGTGACCCCCATCATGGCACGCCAGCGCGGCGGCTCGATTATCAATATGTCGTCGGTGGTGGGCGTGAGCGGTAATGCCGGACAGTGCAACTACTCGGCCTCGAAGGCGGGCTTGATTGGCCTGGCAAAATCGATTGCCAAGGAGATGGGTCCGCGTGGCATCCGAGCAAACTGCATTGCCCCCGGCTTTATCATGACCGAGATGACGGCAGCGTTGCCGGAGGAGGTACGCGAGCAATGGGCCAAATCGATACCGCTGCGTCGTGGTGGTACGCCCGAGGATGTGGCCAAGGTGGCCCTCTTCCTCGCCTCGGACCTCTCGGGTTATGTAACGGGGCAGACGATTCACTGCTGTGGTGGCATGAACTGCTAATACAGCTCGCAAGCGCATCGATGTGCGGAGGCCGATTGTCGGACCTCCGCATATCGGTATTCGGTTTTCTTTACGAAAGATTTGGCAAAACCAAAAAAGGGTCGTATTTTTGCGCACTCGGAGAGATGGCAGAGTGGTCGATTGCGGCGGTCTTGAAAACCGTTGACCTTCACGGGTCCGGGGGTTCGAATCCCTCTCTCTCCGCAAAAGGGCAACAAGGGTTGCGTGGCTTCAGCTTTGCTGAAGCCTTTTTTGTTTGTAAGCATACTCGGGCTTGCACGAAAGGAGGCTTACAAACAAAAAAGTGGCTCAAAGAGCCACGCAACCCTTGTGCTAAAGTTTGCAGGGAGGCCCGTGGCAAGGAGGGGAAAGGCGTCACGAAGCGAGCCTTTGGCTCGCGCAATAGCCAATTCCTCTCTCCAACCACCTTTATCAGGCCCCCCTGCATCGTTTCGGGTCGTCGGCATTGCACAAATAGGGTTAGCCCGCTTTGGGGATATTCCAAAGCGGGCTAACTAAACTTAAGTCATGCGCCGAACGGCTTTAGCCCATCTTACCCGTAAGGTAGGCCTTGGTGCGTTCGTCCGTGGGGTTGGAAAACATCGTGGCCGTGTCGCCATACTCCACCAGCTCACCGAGGTACATAAACATCGACTTCGAGGAGATGCGCATCGCCTGTCCCATGTTGTGTGTTACAATCAGAATGGTTACCTCCTTCTGAAGCTCCTGCATCAGCTCCTCGATATGGGCCGTGGCAATGGGGTCGAGGGCCGAGGTCGGCTCGTCCATCAGCAGGATGTCGGGCTTCATGGCCAAGGCGCGGGCGATACACAGACGCTGCTGCTGACCACCCGAGAGGAACGTACCCTTCTTGTTCAGCACGTCTTTCACCTCATCCCACAGCGCAACACTCTTCAGGCAGCGTTCAACCGTCTCGTCCTTCTCGGTCTTCGAAAGGCGGATGCCATTGAGGGCATAACCCGAAAGCACGTTATCGTAGATGCTCATCGTGGGGAACGGTGCGGGACGCTGAAAGACCATACCCACCCGACGACGCACGTCGATAGGCTCCATCGAGAGGATATTCTCGCCATTGAGCAGAATCTCGCCATCGACACGGATATTGGGATAGAGGTTATGCATCAGGTTTACGGCACGCAGCAGGGTCGATTTACCACAGCCCGAAGGTCCCATGATGGCGGTGATGGTATTTCTGTCGATGGCTGCCGATACATATTTCACGGCCATCGTCTGCTTGGTGTACGACACGCAAGTCTTATTAAATTCGAGAATAGGTGTTACTGATTCCATTTTTTTGCAAGATATTTAGCGGTAAGATTCAAGGTAAGAACAAACAATAACAAGAAGAGTGAAGCACCCCAAATCAGCTCCTGAAGGTTGGGGTCGTTGAAGAACTCCCAAATAAGCAGCGGCACTGCCGAAATCGGCTTATCAATGGCAAAACGGACAAACGAGCAGCCGAGTGCGGTAAACATCAGCGGAGCCGTCTCACCGATTACGCGCGAAATGGCCAACAGCACACCCGTAAAGATACCTCCGAAGGCAGCCGGAAGCTGTACCTTCAGCATCACGCGAGCGCGGTTTCCACCAAGGGCCAGGCCCGCCTCTTTGAGCGATGCGGGCAAAATCTTCAGGGTCTCCTCCGTCGAGCGGATAATGAGCGGAAGCATCATAACAAAGAGTGCCACACTACCGGCAATGGACGAGTAGCCCTTCATCGGGACAACGACCCAGATATAGACCACGATACCGATAATCACCGAGGGCGTTCCTTGCAGCAGGTCGGTCAGGTAGCTCACCGTCTGGGCGAATCGGTTTTTGGGATTCTCGGCCAGGAATGCACCGCAAAGGATGCCTGCCGGCACCGCAAAAACGGCTGCCATACCGAGCATCAACATGGTTCCCACAATACCGTTTGCAATACCGCCCGGGATGGGTTCACCGGCCTCGATGGCCTTCATGGCCTTATAGGCAGTCGGGGTAGGCTCGGTAAAGAACGACCACGAAAGCTGGTCGTAGCCCCGCAGAAACACCTCGCCCAAAATAGCCAGCAGCGGGACGGCCGTAAGGGCGGCCAACAGACAGACCGTCCACCGTAACGCCTTATCCTTGGCCAAACGATTGCTGATTTTCTTTTTATCCATAGCTATGCGATTCGTGCGCGTTTAATCATCATTTTGCCAATCATGTTGATAAATGCCGTAATCAGGAACAGCACCAGACCGATGGCAATCAGCGACGAGAAGCGCAAATCGGAGGCCTCACCGAATTGGTTGGCGATGATGGATGCCATCGAATTACCTGTCGAGGTGATTGAATCGGGGATATTGTTGGTATTTCCAATCAGCATCGTGACGGTCATCGTCTCGCCCAATGCGCGACCGATGGCCAAGACATACGAGGAGAAGATACCCGAACCGGCCACGGGGAAGACCACCTTGCGAATCACCTCGGCACGGGTTGCGCCCAGGCTGTATGCCCCCTCCTTCAAATCGTTTGGCACCATCTTGATAAACTCGGCACTGAGCGAAGCGGCATAAGGGATAATCATAATCGCCAGTACGAGCGAGGCGGTCAATATGCCCGAGCCTTGCGGCGAAATGTGGAGGGCCATAATAATAGGACGCAACGTGTAGAAGCCCCACAGACCGTAGATAATCGAGGGGATACCCGCCAGCAAATCCGTGACGGTGCTTAAGAGGGCGGCCACACGTGACCCCTTGAAATACTCGCCAACGAAGAGTGCGACGGGCAACGAGAAGGGGATGCAGAAGATAAGGGCCAGGAGCGTCGTCATCAGCGTACCCGTAACGAAGGGCAATGCGCCATACTGCTCCGAACCCTCGGTGTAGCTCCACTTAGAGGAGGTCAGGAACTTGAAGAATCCGAAATGTTCGAAGGCCTCATATGCGTCAGTGACGAGGGCGTACACGACACCCCCGCACACTATCGGCATAATCAATGCGGCCGCGAACAATAGGATTTTGTATAATCTATCGTTCATATTGCTCGCTCTTATTGCAGTATTGCCACACCGTCAAAGGTTACAGACTTCAGATTCTCCATGCTCAACTCCTTGGCCTTCGCGGGCAGCGGAGCATAATGCACCTCCGAGGTAATGGCCTGTGCCTCATCGGAAAGGATATACTTCAGCAGGTCGAGGGTGGCCATGGCCTGCTCCTTCTTACGGTCGGAGTAGTTCTGCTCCTTGTAGATAATCATCCAGGTAAAGGTCGAGATAGGATAGGCACCCGAAGCTGCGGAGTTGGTAATCGAGCATCGCGTATCGGCCGGAATCTCACCCGAAGCGGCAGCCGAAATGGTGGCCGACGTGGGCAGAATAAACTCACCCTGCGTATTCTCGATGGCGGCATAGGGAATCTTCTGTGCAAAGGCATACTCCGAACCCACGTAGCCAATCGTGTTTTTGGTCTGCTTAATCACACCTGCCACGCCCGGGTTACCCTTGGCAGCCTGACCCGAAGGGAAGTTGACCGACTTACCGGTGCCATAGGTGGCGGCCCACATCGGACTTACCTTCGTGAGGTAGTCGGTGAATACGAAGGTCGTACCCGAACCGTCGGAGCGATAGACCGGCATAATGGCCTCGGCGGGGAGCTTCACCTGCGGATTGAGCGCCACCAAGCGTGCATCGTTCCACATCGTCACCTTGCCGGCGAAGATATCGGCCACCAACTCGCCCGTGAGGTTCAGTCGCTCAACGCCATCGAGGTTGTAAGCCACTACCACGGCACCCATACAGGTCGGGATGTGCAGCACGGGAGCCATCTCCGTCATCTCCTTCTCCGAGAGGAAGGCATCGCTACCGGCAAAATCGACAATCTTGTCGCGGAGGTTTCTTACACCACCGCCCGAGCCGATACCGCCGTAGGCCACCTGGTCACCATTTACCTGGCCGAACTGCTCGAAAACCACGTTGTAGAAGGGCAGCGGGAAGGTTGCACCTGCACCCGAAAGCTCCTGGGCCTCACGACCCTCCTGGTTGGCGTTGCCGCCACAAGCTACCAAAGCTACGGCAACCGCCCATGTCATAACCGATGCAAAAATCTTTTTCATCTTCTTATATCTATTAAATGTTTTTTATGCTGTTAGAATCCGAAATAGCAGTTGATGTAGGCCGCATAGCAGTTGTCGGCACCCGATGCCTTCGGCATCGTGAGTCGGAAGTTCGGGGCAATCTTCACATACTTACCCACCTTGAACTGCGCACCGAGGATGGCAGCCTGCTCATCTTTGGCTTTGTTCCAATCATCCTTCGAGCAAAGCTCATCGAAACGGGCATAGAGGTCGGCACACTTCGACAACTTGATGGAGGTGAAGATAGAGTAACCGCTCTGGTCGGCACCCTCTTTATACGAGGCGTTCCAGAGCTGGTTGAACTCCGCACCAAGCATAAATTTCTCGTGCTTGTAACCCATGAAGGCGGCCAGGTTGGTCGTGTTCTCTTTCTCCTCTTCGCCACACTCGTTCACGCCGCCATAGAGGCGCACCTGGAACCCTTTGGCCGGGGTCAGCGTGATGCCCACACCGTAGTTCAGGCCGTCGTTCGTCTGAATCTTCTTGTAGCCCTCGCCATTGACCACAATCACATCGGCCGAAAGCCAGTCGGCAAATTTGTAGGCGGCCGAGAGACCCAAATCGGCACTGCTGCCGAACTTGTATTGGTCCTGGAACGACTTTAGGATGTAGCGGTAGCCCCAGAACTTCTCCTGGAAGTTGAACTGCGTGGTCGAAATCAGACCGCCGTTCAGCGTCAGGTTACCCGTTTTCCACGAAATCATGGCATTTTTGATATAGGCGATGCGGTGGTAATCATCGACCTGCTTCGACTGACCGATGTCCATCACACCCTTTACCGTAAGACCTTTGCCAAGGTTGTACTCGTAGCCCAGATAACTGCGGTCCAACTCGAAGCCTCGGTCATCATTCTCTGCACCAAAACCGGTGTGGAAATTTCCAAACACCTGTACAATCGCTTTGCCTTTCGGCTCCTCCGTCGCGGCATCCTGCGCCTGTGCAGTGATACCGATGCAGGCTAACAGACCTGCCAAGATTACTTTTGTCTTCATTGTCATTTTTTCCTTTAAGTTTGACGCTGCAAAAGTATCTTGGAATAGTTTCAAGGATGTTTCAAAAAGGTTAGCCTTTTGTGAAATACACCGCAGGAACAGCATATTACATTTTTGTTAAATCTGACACGTTGAGGGAGTTTGCGTGAAATCTTCCGCTATCTTTGTCGCAACTGATTTAATAAGGTATATGGCGACAAATCGTATTTTGATTGTAGATGACGAGGAGACCCTGTGCGAGGTACTGAAACTCAATCTCGAAAATGAGGGGTATGATGTCGATACGGCATTCAGTGCCGAGCAGGCACTCGGCTACAACCTAAAGGAGTATTCGCTCATTCTGCTCGATATCATGATGGGCGAAATGAGCGGTATCAAGATGGCGAAGCTGCTGAAAGCCGATGTGGCAACGGCCGATATTCCCATCATCTTCTGTACGGCACGCGATACGGAGGATGATATGGTGATGGGGCTGAACCTCGGTGCCGACGACTACATCACAAAGCCCTACACGGTGCGCAACGTCATAGCGCGTGTCAAGAGTGTGCTACGCCGCACGGCCAACCATAAGAACAGCACCAATGCGCCCGCCGAAAAGCCCAACCGATTAACGGTCGATGGGTTATGCCTTGATTTGGAATTTAAACGCTGTACCGTAGATGGCAGGGAGGTGAAGTTGGCGCGAAAAGAGTTTGAGCTGTTGGCCTATTTGATTCTGCATAGAGGTAAGATTTGCTCCCGCGAGCAGATTCTGAGCAATGTCTGGAGCGATGAGGTGGTGGTGCTTAGCCGCACCATTGATGTCAATATCACCCGTCTGCGCTCAAAGATAGGTACTTACGGCTCGTATATTGTAACCCGCTCAGGTTTTGGCTATGGCTTCCGCGACTAAAATATCGTTTCACAAACGGCTGTTTTTGATGTTGCTCGCCTTTTCGTGGGCGATTGTACTCTGTTTTATCGGATTCCAATACCTGCGCGAAAAGGAGTACAAATCGGAGTTCCTGAATGCGCAACTCCAGCAATACAATCGCCATCTGCTCGATATCGTCGAGGAGGGACTTTCGTACGAAGAGTATATTGCCACCCACGACAAACCCTTTGACGAGCTACGCATCTCCATTATCGCGCTTTCGGGAGCCGTGGTTTATGACAACACCCTATCGCTCCATGCGCTCGACAACCACCGAAATCGTCCCGAGGTCGCCAACGCATTGGCAAAGGGTGAGGGGTATAGCATCAGTCGCCAATCGGCCAGCGATGGGCGCGAGTACTTCTACGCCGCCACGCGAGGCGAGCGGGTCGTTGTCCGCACAGCCATCCCCTATTCAAGCACGCTCCACGACCTGCTCAAAGCCGACTGGTCGTTTCTTATTGTGATGATTTCTATTACGCTCGTCATGAGCGTAGTAGCCTATTTCACCACGCGCCGTCTGGGCAAGGATATCGAACGCGTCAATCACTATGAGGCGGAATTGGAGAAAAGCCAACTCAAACGCCAGCTCACCAACAACATCAACCACGAGCTGAAGACCCCCGTGGCGTCGATTCAGGTCTGCCTCGAGACGCTGCTGTCGGGTATTGTATTGAGCGAGGAGAAACGGCAGGAGCTGATTGAGCGATGCTATGCACACAACGACCGCCTTCGCCGACTGCTGAACGATGTATCGCTTATCACCCGCATGGAGGATGGCAGTACGCTCATCAACCGAGAGCGGGTGGTCATCAACGAACTCATCGATGAGGTCGCCGAGGAGCTGGGGGTGATGCCCGAAGAGGAGCGTATGATGCTACATACGGATGTTGGCGAGGAGGTCATCGTGGAGGGTAACCCCTCGTTGATTGGCTCCATTTTCCGCAACCTCACCGAGAATGCCATCGCCTATTCCGAGGGCAAGAACATCTATATCTCGTTGCTCGAAAACAACGAGAAGAGGTGCCGCATCCGCTTCGAGGACGATGGTAAGGGCGTAGAGCCGGAGCAGCTACGCCACCTCTTCGAACGATTCTACCGCGTGGATAAGGGCCGCTCGCGCCAAAAGGGCGGCACGGGTCTGGGGCTTGCCATCGTAAAACACGCCGTTCAGTTCCACGGTGGCACCATTTCGGTCACCAATCGCCCGGATGGCGGCTTGCGATTTGATTTCACCTTGAGCAAGCGCAATATATAAGTAAGTTCGTAACAAACAAAAGATAAGCGGTTGAAATCAACCGCTTACCGAGCGACTTGCCAAGCGACTTATTCCATGAAGGGACTCGAAGTGCGAAGCACTCGCCGAAACACCTTTGAAAATAAGACAGGGATAAGCAAAGTACCTCTTGCCAAGCGACTTATTCCATGAAGGGGCTCGAAGTGCGAAGCACTCGCCGAAATACCTTTGAAAATAAGACAGGGATAAGCAAAGTACCTCTTGCCAAGCGACTTATTCCATGAAGGGACTCGAAGTGCGAAGCACTCGCCGAAATACCTTTGAAAATCAAACACATCTATTTCGGCAACCCTCCTATCTGTGAGTAGGCCCGTTGATTAGTTGCTCGGTAGCCCTTTGGGGCGATGCTTTTTTGTGCGTTTACGCATTGGGCTTGCACAAATGGGTAAACACACAAAAAATAAGCGGTTGAAATCAACCGCTTACCGAGCAACTTGCCGTTAAATGGGTGGAAGAAGGGGCTCGAACCCTCGACCTTCGGAACCACAATCCGACGCTCTAACCAACTGAGCTACATCCACCATGTGATTGACTTCTGGTTGTCAATCGGAGTGCAAATATAGCGGTTTTTTTGTTTCGGTGCAAATAAATCGACAAAAAAGTGCAAAAACGGCCATCCGTGTTAGTGTGTGACCGATTTTGAGAAGAGGTTTATAATAAGTACGCCCGCCAAAATCAGCACCAACCCCACTACGGCCGGTATATCCAACTGCTCTTTATGCAACGCGACACCCAGCAGGGCAATCAGCACCATACCCGTACCGGCCCACAGCGCGTAGGCGACACCCACGGGCATTGTCCGTACGGTGAGGGTCAAAAAATAGAGTGCGCCAAGGTACGTGAGGAGCGTAAAAAGCGTAGCCAGCGGGCGGGTGAACTGCTCGGTATATTTCAGCAACACAGCCCAGGCGACCTCACAAAGAATGGCAATGGCCAAATACAGATAGCTCTTCCACATCGCGCTTATCGTCCTAAAAGAATACGTGCCTGGGCCAGCGCGGCCTCCGTGATTTCGGCACCCGACAACATCTTGGCAATCTCCGTCTCGCGCTCCTCGGTCGTGAGACGACGCAGATGGGTGCGCCCCTCCTCCTTATAGACCACAAAGTGGGTGTTGCCCTTCGATGCTACCTGGGGCAGATGGGTGATATCGACCACCTGCATCGAGGTCGAAAGGCGGGCAATAATCTCGCCCATGGCATCGGCAATGCGTCCCGAAACGCCCGTATCAATCTCATCGAAGAGAATCGTCGGCAGCTGCATCCGACGGGCCAGCAACGCCTTCAGGGCGAGCATCACGCGCGAAAGCTCACCTCCCGATGCGATGCGCTCGATACGCTGGGGATTTGTCGTGCGATTGGCCGAGAAGAGATACTGCACCTCATCACATCCCGTGCGTCCCATCTCGCGCGGTGAGAGTTCAATCGTAAAGCGCGTATCGGGCATCCCCAGCAGTGCAAGGGTCGAGAGTATCTCCTCCTCAAAGGGTGCGGTAGCCGCTTTGCGAGCCTCGTGCAACTGCTCGGCCAACGCACGTGTCGCCTGCTCCATCGCCTGCAAAGCCTCCTCCATGCGCCGAATCTCCGCGTCGGAGTGGGTGATGGCGTCGAGTTTGCGACGGCTCTCATCGCGCAAAGCAATCAACTCCTCCTCGTTCTGCACACGGTGCTTCTGTTGCAGGGCAATGAGGGCGTCGAGTCGGGCGGTCTTCTTTTGCAACCGCTCGGGGTCGCTATCGAGATGCTCCGTATCGGAGGCCATGCTGCGGTTCAAATCCTTCAACTCCTCCAAAACCGAACGCAATCGCTCGGCATATTCGGCAGCGGGAGCATACTGCCCACCGATTTGGCGCATCCCCTGCTCGCCCTCCTTCAGGCGGCTTAAGATGCCCGTTTCGTCGGCATCGAGGTCGTTGCGCAGGGTGGTGAAAAGCTCCCCGATGCGGTCGGCATTTTCCAACACGACGAGTTCGGCCTCCAATTCGGCCTGCTCACCTTCGCGCAATTTGGCCGCCTCCAGCTCCTCGCATTGGAAGCGCAACCACTCCTCGTCACGACGCGCCGCCTCGGCCTCCGCGCACATACGTTGCAACTCCCTACGCGCCTCCGACAGAGCCACATAGGAGGTCTCATAGGCCGCCAGCAACTCCTTGTTACCGGCCACCGTATCGAGTGCCGAGCAGCGAAACTCCTCGGACGAAAGAATCAGATTTTGGTGTTGGGAGTGAATATCGACCAGCCGTGCGCCCAACTCGCGAAGCGTCGAAAGCTGCACGGGCATATCGTTGATAAACGAGCGGCTCTTACCCGAGGGGGTAATGAGGCGCGTGAGGGTGGTTTCGGTTTCGTAGTCCAACTCCAGCTCCTCGAAGAAGGGTTCCAAGCCCAGCCCCGTCAAATCGAACACCCCCTCTACCTTGCAGTTGCGGGTGGCATCCTTCATGGCCGAGCCGTCGTTCTTGGCTCCCAGCAGCAGCGATAAAGCCCCCAAAAGAATCGATTTACCGGCACCCGTCTCACCCGTGAGGATGTTCAGATGCTCGTCCAGCTCCAATTCGAGGTGGTCGATGAGGGCATAGTTTTCAACCGTGAGGCGACGTAACATGGCGACCCGAAGTTATAAGAGGGTTTCGATTTTGTCGGCAATATGGGCGGCTACTTCGCGCTTCGACATCAGGGGCAACGCCTCGGCACCTGCACGGTCGATGAGCGTCACTTTGTTCGTATCGCCCCTGAATCCGGCCCCTTCGTCACGCAACGAGTTGAGGACGATGAAGTCGAAATGCTTCTTTTCGAGCTTCTCGGCTGCATGAGCCTCCTCGTTGTTGGTCTCCATGGCGAAGCCGATAAGGAGTTTCGAACCCTTCTCACGCCCCAACGTGGCGGCAATATCCTGCGTGCGTTTGAGCGGAATCGAGAGGTCGTCATCCGACTTTTTGAGTTTCTCGGTAGCCACCGTCAGCGGGGTGTAGTCGGCCACGGCAGCAGCCATCACGGCTCCGTCGGCCTCCTGAAAGGCCCGAATGGTAACCTCGGCCATCTCGGCAGCAGAGAGGACATCCACACGCTCAACCCCCTGCGGTATGGGGAGCGAGGTACGACCACTTACGAGCGTCACACGCGCACCTCGTGCGGCCAACTCTTCGGCCACGGCATAGCCCATCTTGCCCGACGAGTGGTTCGACAGGAAGCGCACGGGGTCAATCGGCTCGATGGTGGCACCGGCCGTCACGACAAAATGTTTACCCGTTAAAGGCTTTTTTTTTTCGCTGAAATGCTGTTTGACCACCTCGAGAATCTCCTCCGGCTCGGCCATACGGCCTTTTCCCTCCAAACCGCTGGCCAACTCACCCGACCCGGGTTCGATGATGCCGACACCATGCTCCTTGAGCTCCTTGAGATTGCGCTGCGTGGTGTAGTGGGCATACATATCGAGGTCCATGGCCGGAGCGACCATCACTGGACAACGCGCCGAGAGGTAGGTCGTCAGCAGCAGGTTGTCTGCTACGCCGGCCGTCATCTTCCCGAGCGTATTGGCCGTCAGGGGGGCGATGAGCATCAAATCGGCCCACTCGCCCAGCGAGACGTGCGAATTCCACTGCCCGTTTTCGGGGTCGAAGAACTCGACCAAAATCGGGCGACGCGACAGTGTGGCCATCGTCAGCGGGGTGATGAACTGCTTGGCGAGGGCGGTCATCACCACCTGCACCTCGGCTCCTTCGCGTTTCAACAGACGACAAAGCATGGCCGCCTTATAGGCAGCGATGCTTCCGGTGATACCCAACAGGATGTGCCGACCCTCGAGCGGTCGGTTTGTTACGGTGGCCATACGAGGTTGTTGTATTGAGGGTGGCGAGGGTTATTTGCCCTCCTTGTAGAAGAGTTCGTCATCGACAAACTCCTCCGTAGCGATAATCGTCGGCTTCGGCAGACGCTCGTAGTAGCGCGAAATCTCAATCTGCTCGCGGTTCTCGAAGGTCTCCTCCATCGTATCGGTGGGCGACGAGAAGTCGGCCAGCTTGCGCGTAAGCTCGCTCTTCAGCTCGCTCGAAATCTGGTTGGCGCGGCGGGCGATGATGTTAATCGACTCATAGATGTTGCCGGTCTCCTTGTCCAGGTCCACCAACTTGCGCGTAACGGTGTTGTTCGGAATGTTCTTCTTGATTTCCATGTTCGTATGATGTTTTTTTGTTTGTCTTTAATGAGGCGGGAGGACTGAAACAGCTACAACTCCTCGGCCGTATTGCCCTCGCCGTTGCGGTCGAGGTAGTCGCGGGCATTCTCGGCCCACTTATCCACCTGCTTGCGATGCTTCGATTCGGGGAACTCCTCGCAGAACGAGAGGTAGGAGTCGAGCATCGAGAGGTAACGGTCGGTCTGCTTGGCGGCAATCGAGTTCTCGGCCAGGCGATAGGCAGAATCGACAATCAGATACATGATTTCCTCGCGGTACTTGCTCTCGGGATAGGTGCGCAGGGCATTTTTAAGGGCGACGATGGCCGACTTGAAACGCCCGATTTTGTAGTAGGTATAGGCGTTCAGATAGGTCTTTTCGTGCAGACGCTCCGTCAGCTCGTCGTTGATTTTTTTGAACTCCTCCACCTTGTCGCTCTCGGGATAGCGGGCGATGAACTCGTTGATGGCGATGATGGCCTTGCTCGTCATCGTCTGGTCGCGCGACGAACCGGGCGACATTCGGTAGAAACAGTCGGCATACATACCCTCGGCATCTTCGATAAAGACGCTGCGACCGAAGCGACGACGGAAGTCGTCGAGGAGCTGCGAGGCGGTATCGTAGTCCGTGTTCTTGTATTTGCAATGGGCGTTGAAGAAGGCAATCGAGTCCTCGCGTGCCGTACCCAGATAGACCGGTGCCACGCTCTCGAAGAGGGTCGAGGCGCGGTTCCACTTCTCCTTGCCGTAAAATTCGAGTGCCTTGGCGTAGATATCGTCGGGCTTGCCCTCCTTAATCAGGGCATTGATTCCGGCACAATGGGTCAGTGCAAGAAGGACCACCACGGCCGTCAAAAGCTTAAAAAAAGTCTGCTTCATCTGCTTGTTTGATTTTGCTAAATGCGCATTATCGCGCAAAGTTACGCAAAAAGTAACGAATAGCCAAATAAAAATCGTATCCGAAGGATATTTTGTCACACAAAAAAGCTTGCTTTTATACGAAACTTTTCGCAACTTTGCGGTAAGCAAGCGGGGCTGTTTCAGCTTCGACACACCAAAAACTGCGTAATTATGACTTACCAAATTGCAGGAGTTCTCCTATCGGCGATGCTTATCCTCCTCGGACTTATGACCAAGACTTCAACCTGGCTGTTGGCAGGTGTCGTACTGCTGATTTGCACGATGGGCCTTATCCTCGGTGTGCGACTGCGTAAAAAGAGCCGGAAATAGGCCACGCGCAGGCTCCGCATGAGTAACAAAACAAGGAGGGTGTCCGAACTTTTCGGACGCCCTCCTTGTTTTGTTTTCGAAGCCCTTTAACGGCCCTGTCGCGCACCGCCTCGCTGCGCACCGTTGCCGGTTGCCCGACCCATCGGATGGCCTTGACGATGACGCTGTTGCATCCGCTCACCCTGCTGCTGCTCGAAGTTGTAGAGCTGCTGCACCTGACGCGGTGAGAGAACCTCACGGAAGCGGGGATAGAACTGCTCTCTCACGTCGAGAATAGCGCGACTCATCGCAAAGCGATTCAGGATATTCTTCTCGATTTGCTCATCGGTCGGCTTCTCCCCCTTTTCGGGGCGCACGGCCTTAAATTCGTTGCGAATTTCGCGCATCCGCGTATTGTACTCGGCATAGATTTCCGAGAAACGCTCGATGCTCTTTTCCCCCTCGAGGCCGAGTCGCTCGACAAGCTGATTTTTGCGCTCCTCGGGCGAGGGCATCGGTCGGTTGGGTTGCGGCCGTTGGGCCAGGCTCTGCCCCGTGATGCACACAAGGGCCAGTAGCAGCATAAAAACTCGTTTTGTCATGGTCTATAAAATTAAAACAGTGAATAAATCATCATCTCTTATTCGTTGCAGGAGAGGAAGATATCGGCCTCGTAGAACTCGACCCACGACGAAAGTTCCTCATCGCCCATCTGCTCCGAGTAGGCATACAGCACCCCTTCGCCCGAGGTCGCTTCGACGGTGGCGTTTCGTACAAACACCCCCACGGCCAGACACGCCGCCGCGGCCACTGCGCCAAGCCACCATCCATAACGACGTTTTCTCGACCCGACGGTTCGTGCCGTCAGCACCGCTTGTTGTTGCTCGAAAAATCCTTCCGGCACCCGATAGGGCATCCGTTTGCCCATCTCTTTCCAACCTGCTTCCATACACATTCTTATCTGGTTAAATAGGCCTCGATGCGTTGCGTCGCGTGGTGGTAGGCCACACGGCAACTCTGTGGCGTGGAGTCGATGATGCGGGCAATCTCCTCGTAGCTCATCTCGTCGTAATAACGCAACGTAAAGACCGTGCGCTGTTGCTCGGAGAGCGTAAGCAGTGCCTGCTGAAACCGCACAAGCCCCTCCTCCTCGTAATCGACATAGGTGCTGCTTTTCAGCCTGCCCAACAGCAATTGGGATATCTCCTCGGTCGAGAGGGGTTTTATCCGATTGCGGTTCAGGTGGCGATAGGCGATGTGGGTGGCTATTTTATAGAGCCAAGCCCGCGCAGCCTCCTCTTTTTGCAGCGTATCGAACTTCTGCCATGCACGGATGAAGGTCTCCTGCAACAAATCACGCGCATCCTCGTGCGTGACGACCAAACGACGCAGGTGCCAATAAAGCGGCTCCTGATAGGTCTCGATAAGCTTTTTGAAGTCCAACATCATTTTTGTGCATTTGCTGTCTGTTAAGATACACATTTCGTGTAAAAGTTAATGCCTTTGAGCAAAAAAAATCTTTTTTTATCTCTACGGCCGAAAATTTGGAGAAGCAAAAAAAAGGTCGTACCTTTGCGGTGTAATACATGAGGGTTCTGGCCTGTCACAGGGTCAGGATTCTTCTTTTTGTTGTGTTTGACAAAACTAAAAAACTACATAATATGGCTAAAGAGATTATCTATCTGACTGCCGAGGGCTACAAGAAGCTCAAGGATGAGTTGGACCACATGCGTTCGGTCGAGCGTCCCGCCGCTTCGGCCGCCATCGCCGAGGCACGCGACAAGGGCGACCTGTCGGAGAATGCCGAGTATGACGCTGCCCGCGAGGCCCAGGGCCTGCTGGAGATGCGCATCGCCAAATTGGAGGACACGCTGGCTAATGCCCGCGTGATTGACGAGACCAAAATCGACAAATCCAAAGTGCAGATTTTGAGCAAGGTAACCCTGCTGAACAAGAACAACAACAAGCAGGTAACCTACACCATCGTTGCCGAGCATGAGGCCAACCTTCGCGAGGGCAAACTCGCCATCGGTACACCCATCGCCAAGGCACTTCTGGGTCACAAGAAGGGTGATTCGGTCGAGGTAACCGTACCGGCCGGTGTCATCACCTTCGAAATCCTCGACATCACGATATAATAGAGACGGAACCCTCCGCATATCGCTCGCAAGCCCCGAATGGGTAGTACCCGATGTACGCCCATCCGGGGCTTACTTTATAAAGCCCGAAAACTCCCCTCCCCCAACAGCAAAAAAGCGACAGGAAGGTTGCCGAACCCAAGAGCCGACCGCTACCATTTTTTTTTGTTTTTTCGAAATTTGTACTATCTTTGCATCAGAATCCCGATGCGAGAGCAGTCGCTCCGCAAAAAATCCCGAAACAATTTGCCCTAAAGACAATATGCAAGATTTAGCAGCACTCGAGGCGAAAAGTCTGCCCGAGTTGAAACAGATTGCCAAAGCTCTCGGCATCGACGCACGATTGCGCCGCAGCGAACTCATTCGCCTCATCAGCGGAGGTGCAGCCCCCGCCAAGGAGCAAACCGAGGCCACGGCACCGGCTCCTGCCGAACTGCCGTCCGAGCCGGCCGAACAGACCGAACAGAAACGTCGCGGTCGTCGTCCCCGCTTGCAGCGCATCGAGCCGAACGAGGCCACGCCCCGGGCCGCAACAGATGAGGCGCAAGCGGCTGAAACACCGACCGAAACGCCCGCTGCACTGGCAGCCGAGCAAACGCAGCGCGAACCCAAGCGTCGCGGTCGCAAGCCCAAGCAACGCATCGAGGCGGTGACACCCCATGAGCCGTCCACGAACGAGCCGACAGAGGCCCCCTCCGCAACATCGCACCACCCCGCTACGCAACCCGCCTCCCCGCAACGCTGGCAGCCGATAAACCGCACGGCACTCGACGAGGAGGTGATTACCAAAGATGATTTCGTGGGCGAAATCGAGGGTGAGGGTGTGCTGGAAATCATGCAGGACGGCTTCGGATTTCTCCGCTCGGCCGACTACAACTACCTCAACTCGCCCGACGATGTCTATGTTTCCCCCTCGCAAATCAAGCTCTTCGGTCTCAAAGCCGGTGATACGGTGAGCGGTTCGATTCGTCCGCCGCGCGAGGGTGAGAAGTATTTCCCGCTGGTGCGCGTAGATGAAATCAACGGTCTGAAACCCGAATTTGTCCGCGACCGCGTGCAGTTCGAATACCTCACGCCCCTCTTCCCCAGCGAGAAATTCTGCCTTACGGGCAACGGCCACAACTCGCTCTCGAATCGCGTGGTGGACCTCTTCTCGCCCATCGGTAAGGGCCAGCGCGCACTGATTGTCGCCCAGCCCAAGACGGGTAAGACGATGCTTTTGCAATCCATCGCCAATGCCATTGCCGACAACCACCCCGAGGTCTATATGATTGTCCTGCTGATTGACGAACGACCGGAGGAGGTGACCGAGATGGCCCGCAACGTAAAGGCCGAGGTGGTGGCTTCGACCTTCGATGAGCAGGCCTCGCGCCACGTAAAGGTGGCCGAGATGGTCCTCGAGAAGGCAAAACGCATGGTTGAGTGCGGCCACGATGTGGTTATTTTCCTCGACTCCATCACCCGTTTGGCTCGCGCCTACAACTCCGTGCAGCCCGCCTCGGGTAAGATTCTCTCGGGTGGTGTGGATGCCAACGCCCTCCACAAGCCCAAGCGTTTCTTCGGTGCAGCCCGTAATACCGAGGAGCGCGGTTCGCTCACCATCATCGCCACGGCCCTCATCGACACCGGTTCGAAGATGGACGAGGTAATTTTCGAGGAGTTCAAGGGTACGGGTAACATGGAGCTTCAGCTCGACCGTCGTCTGGCCAACAAGCGCATCTACCCCGCTGTAGACCCCATCGCCTCCAGCACGCGCCGCGAGGACCTCTTGTTGCCGCGTGAGGTGATGAATCGCACGTGGGTATTGCGCAAATACCTCTCGGATATGACCCCCGTTGAGGCGATGGAGTTCCTGCAAAAGCAGATGACCCTCTCGGAGACCAACGAGGAGTTCCTGGTAACGATGAATCAATAACCTAAAACACAATAACCCAAAATGAAGAAGATTTTATTGCTGATTGCCGGTGTAGCCCTCTCGCTCAATGCCTTTGCATGGGGTCAGAAGGGTCACGACATTGTCGCCTACATTGCCGAATGTCATCTGACGCCTGCCGCTGCCGAGCAGGTAGGCACGGTGCTGGGTGGCCGCTCGCTGGTTTACTATTCGAATTGGATGGACAACGCCAGCCACACCCCCGAGTATGCCCACACGAAAACCTGGCACTACATGAACATCGACCAGGGCGAGACCCTCGAGACGCAACCGCGCCATCCCCAGGGCGATGTATTGACGGCCGTTAATTCGATTATCAAGGAGATAAAGCGAGGCAAGTGGAGCGAGAAGGAACATTTCGACGGCCTGCGTATGCTGATTCACCTCGTGGGCGATATGCACTGCCCGATGCACGCAGGACGCTCGACCGACCTGGGTGGTAACCGTGTGCCGGTGCTGTTCTTCAACCGCGAGACCAACCTCCACTCGATTTGGGACTCGTCGCTCGTCGAGTCGGCCCACAATTGGAGCTACTCGGAGTGGCAGTGGAACATCGACCGCGTATCGGACGAGTTTGCCGCCCAGGTGCAACAGGGCAGCCCCGAGGAGTGGTTCGCACAGACCGTGCGCATTGCCCAAAAGGTCTATGAGGTGACGCCCGAGGGTGCCAAAATCTCGTACGACTACATCAACGCCATGACCCCCGTCATCGAGCAGCAGCTGCTGCTGGGCGGTCTGCGTCTGGCTGCACTGCTGAACGAGCTGTATCAGTAGGCAAACCAACACAAAAAAAGCGAGGGCGTGTTCAACAAAAGTTTGGACACGCCCTCGCTGTATTGGATGCTCGCTACTTCATCTTCTGACGGAAGTGCGAGGGTGACTCGCCCGTATGTTTGCGGAAGAATCGACCGAGATAGCTCTGGTCGGGGAAGTGGAGCCGATAAGCAATCTCCTGCACCGAGAGGTCGGTGGTTTGCAACAGAGTCTTGATTTCAAGAATCACCATGTGGTCGATAATGGCCTTGGCCGTGTTGCCCGTCACCGAGCGGACGATGGTCGAGAGGTAGCGGGTCGATATGCAGAGCTGCTCGGCATAGTAGGCCACCTCACGCTCCTCGCCGTAGTGGAGACCCACAAGCTCCATGAAGCGGGCAAAAATCTCCTGCTGGCGCGAACTGCTCGATTCGGGCGTGAGGTGTTCGCCCGGTGTGCGCAAGGCACGGTCGTAGGCCTCCAGCAGGGCATTTTGCAGGCGGTTTTTGATAATGATGTTACGGAAACGGTTATCGCGGTCGTTGTAGGTGTATTCGATGATGCGAAACCACATATCCACCTTGCGGAAACCGATGGCATCGAGTTGTTGAAGCGGACTCTGCTTCAGCATCCGCATAAATTCGATGGGGATACGATAGGCCGCCTCGGCAAACAGCTCGGCCGAGAAGGCAAAGAAGCGCACCTCGCAGTCGGCCGAGCGGTGCGTACAACGCAGGATGGTTCCCGGCAGCAGGAACATCGAGTGGTTGCGCTTCAGGGTAAACGGACGCTCGTCCATGTGCAGTGTTACGCGACCCTTGCAACAGAGCAGCACGGCTCCCGAATCCAGGCGGTCGGCGTGCTGTTCAAAATAGGCCAAGTTGGTTTCGCCAATCGAAAATTTTTCGTCGGCGACCATATGCAACGGATTGTTCAAACTATTCATGATGGGAGTTCATGTTTGTCACCGCAAAGGTATAATAAGTTTTGCTACGGCGTACCATTTTATTCCGAAAAGTGCCAAAAATAGGGCGTTCAACGCGCTTTTTCGGTCCGTGTCGCAAGAAAAGAGGTACAAAAAGGCGGATTTTCGTAAATTCTTGCTATTTTTGTCTATTCTCCGCATGGAGAAAAACCAAAAACCAAACACACGCATCCTATGAAACGCCTTACGCTTCTTCTGACAGCACTACTCCTTACAAACACGTTGTGGGCCACTACGCCTCGCTGGTTGCGCTACCCCACCATTTCGCCCGACGGCAAGACGGTGGTATTCAGCTACAAAGGCAACCTTTGGTCGGTCGCATCCGAAGGCGGTGCGGCACGCCAGCTCACCTCGAACACGGCCTACGACTACGCCCCCGTCATATCGCCCGATGGGCGCGAGGTGGCCTTCGCATCGGACCGTCGTGGCAACTTCGACCTCTACGCAATGCCCCTGACGGGCGGTGAGCCGCGTCGTTTGACGACCCATTCGGCCAAAGAGACCCCGTGGTGCTACACCCCCGACGGGAAGGAGATTCTCTTCACGGCCGCCCTGCAAGACCCCGCCTCGAGCGTACTGTTCCCGAAGGCTTCGATGACCGAACTCTATGCCGTAAGTCGCACGGGCGGTCGTCCGCGCCAAGTGCTGGCCACGCCGGCCGAGGAGGTCTCGTTTGTCGGCACGAGCAGTCAATTCGTCTATCAGGACTGCAAGGGTGGCGAGAACATCTGGCGCAAACATCATACCTCTTCCATTACGCGCGATTTGTGGCTCTACGACGGAGCTACCCACACGAAACTGACCTCGTTCGAGGGTGAGGACCGCCAGCCGCGCCTCTCGGCCGACGGTAAGACGGTCTATTTCCTCAGCGAGCGGGACGGCTCGTTCAACGCCTACTCCTTCCCGCTGGCCGACCCCTCGGCCGTCAAGCGACTGACAAACCACAAGACCCACCCCGTGCGCTTCCTTTCGGTGGCTGCGGATGGCACGCTGTGCTACACGTGGGACGGCGATATTTACCTCAAGAAAGGGACGGCAGCCCCGCGCAAGCTGGCGATTGAGATAACTGCCGACGATGCCTCGGCTGACCGCGAACTGCTTCCGGTGCGCATGAGCAGCGATGCCGCCATTTCGCCCGACGGCAAGCAGTTGGCCTTCATCTTCCGAGGCGAGGTGTTTATCACCTCGACCGACTACACCACGACCAAGCAGATTACCCACACTGCCGCATCGGAATCCGACGTCAGCTTCTCGCCCGACGGGCGCAAGCTCACCTACGCCTCGGAGCGCGACGGTAAGTGGCAGATTTTCACGGCCGAGATGGCCCGCAAGGAGGATGTAAACTTCCCGAATGCCACGACCATTATCGAAAAGCCGCTCTTCAAGGACAACAAACTCGACCGTCGCGCCCCGCTCTTCTCGCCCGACGGAAAGGAGTTGGCCTACATCGAGAACCGCGACCGTTTGATGGTGCTGACCCTCGCTACGGGCAAAACACGCCAAATCACCGATGGCGAGCAGTGCTACTCGACTTCGGGCGGTTTCGACTACAGCTGGTCGCCCGACGGCAAGTGGTTCGCCCTGAGCTACACGGGCAACGGCCACGAACCCTATACCGACATCGGTATCGTCTCGGCAGCCGGTGGCGAGCCGATTCACAACCTCACGAACAGCGGCTATACCGACTCCTCGCCCCGCTGGGTGCTGGGGGGCGATGCCCTGCTCTTCACTTCGGAGCGTTATGGTATGCGCAACCACGCCTCATGGGGTACGTTGCGCGACGTTATGATTGTCTTCCTCAACCGTGAGGCGCACGACCGATTCCGCCTCACGAAGGAGGAGTTGGAGATTGAAAAAGAGCTTCAGAAGCAGCTCAAGGAGGACAAGAAGGAGGGCGACAAAGCCGATGCCAAGAGTTCCGCAAAGGCCGACAAGGAGATTGTGGTCGAACTGCGCAACATCGAGGAGCGCATCGTGCGCCTGACCCCCGCTTCGTCGCAACTCGGTGCTGCCGCCCTCGACAAAGAGGGGGCGATGCTCTATTACCAGGCCGCCTACGAGGGTCCGATGAGCTTGTGGCAACTCGACCTGAAGAAGGGAACCCCCACCAAGATTGGCGCGGCAAGCGGCCGTATGGCCTGGGACGAGAAGCAGACGACACTCTTCGTATTGGGGGCGCGTGCCATGAAGCTCAAGCCTGCCACCAAAAAGCTCGAACCCATCACTGCCACGGCCGAGTTGATGCTCGACCGCGCCGCCGAACGTGCCTATATGTTCGACCGCGTCTATCGCCAGGAGAAGGCCCGCTTCTACAACGAGAAGATGCACGGAGTAGATTGGGAGATGCTGCGCGAGAGTTACGAGAAATTCCTGCCCCACATCGGCAACAACTACGACTTTTCCGAACTGCTCAGCGAGTGGTTGGGCGAGTTGAATGTATCGCATACGGGTAGCGGATACCGCGCACCCGCCCTGCCGACGGCCGACGTGACGGCCGATTTGGGTCTCTTCTTCGATGCCGCTTATACGGGCGACGGGCTGAAGGTGGAGGAGGTCATCGAGCGCGGACCGTTCGACCGTGCCGCTTCACAACTCGAGGCCGGCGACTGCATCATATCGATTGACGGAGTGGCGATTCGTGCCGGTGAGGACTACTTCCCGCTCCTGAACCGCAAGGCGGGCAAGCGCACGCTGGTGACGATTCGCAAAGCCTCGGGCGAGGAGGTACAGGAGGTGGTAAAGCCCATCACACGTGCCGCCTGCAACGCCCTGCTCTACAAGCGTTGGGTGAAGCGTGCCGCCGAGGAGGTAGAGCGTCTTTCGGGTGGTCGTCTGGGCTATGTCCACATCGAATCGATGGGCGACCCGAGCTTCCGCACGGTCTATTCCGATATTTTGGGTCGCTACAACAAGAAGGAGGGCATCGTGATTGACACCCGCTTTAACGGTGGTGGCCGTCTGCACGAGGATGTGGAGGTGCTGTTCAGTGGCGAAAAGTACCTCACGCAGGAGGTGCGCGGCAAGGATGCCTGCGATATGCCTTCGCGCCGTTGGAACAAGGCCTCGATTATGATTATGGGCGAGGCGAACTACTCGAATGCACACGGCACGCCCTGGGTCTATAAATATAAGAAGATGGGGTCGCTGGTCGGTATGCCCGTACCGGGTACGATGACCAGCGTAACGTGGGAGACGCTGCAAGACCCCACGCTCTACTTCGGTATTCCGGTCGTAGGCTATCGCACGGCCGATGGTTCCTACCTCGAGAACAAGCAGTTGGAGCCGGACGTAAAGGTGGAGAACCGTAAGGAGCTGGTCGTGACGGGTCGTGACGAGCAGCTGGAGGCCGCCGTCAAGCAGCTCCTGAAGGAGATTGACAGCAACAAATAGGAGCAGGCAACGAATCCGAAACGCGACAAATGGCTATGCAACGATTTTGGCTTGCGGTGGTGGCGTTGTGCCTGGGCCTTACGGCCGAGGCGCAGGCACCGAATTGTAACATCATTCACTACTCACGCGAACTCTCGTCGCGTTACGTGGAGGCTATTGCACAAGACCGGGCGGGCTACATCTACCTCGGCACGCGCAATGGACTGTGTCGCTACGACGGCCATGAGTTCCGCTTTTTCAAGAGCTACCCGGGGGATGCCTGCCGCCTTTCACACAACCGCATCAACACGATTGCCGTCAGTGCGCAGAACAACATCTGGTGTCTGGCGCACAACCTGAAGGTGTATCTCTTCGACTCCGAGACGGGCCATTTTCACGACCCCTTTGCCGCCCTCAAATTCGACACGCCTCCCCTGTTGAACCACATCTATACCCTCCCGAACGGCATCACCTACCTCGTGGGAGCCGAATGGGTGATACGTGTCGATGAAAGGCAGCTGCACATCGACCACATCCGCCCGCAACACTTCCGTTGTATGCGACTCGGCAGTGAAGAGCTGGCCGGCGAGCAGGTAATAGATGTTGTGATGGACGGCGAGGGCAACGAGTGGTTGCTCACCGACCAGACGGTCAAGATAATCGGGCAACAGAAGCACACCACACCATCGGGTGCAGTCGCCCTATGCGTCACCCAAAGTGCCGTCTGGCTCATCGAGGAGCGTGGCACGCTTTCGCGCTACGCGAACGGAGCCGTCGAACCACGCCTCTTCCGCCTCCCCGCCACACACGGCCGACCGCGCAACATTCAGCCCGTGAACGATGATTTGATAGGTATCTCGACCGACTTGGGTCTTTCGCTCTACGATGCGGCCCGCAACCGGTTCGAGTTTATCGCCGTGGAGGGTGGCAAGGTGAACTACTTCCGACAAGATTCGCACGGAGCATACTGGATTTTTACGGACCACGAAGGGGTCTTTCGCTACGAACCGAAGCGAGGTGAGATGACCCACCTGATGAATCGCAAGGAGGACCTTCCCTCCGAAAACGAGAACCTCAGCTTCTGGCACGAAGACAGCAAGGGCCATATATTTGTCGTTCCGGAGCGGGGCGTACTCTCCTACTACAACCCCGAAAGCAACCGACTCGAACTGCTCTCATCGAACGACAGTTCCCAGCCCTACAAAGGCCGCACACGCCACTATCTGGTGGACCATCAGCGCAACATCTGGTGCGTCGAGGTGGGTGGTGTTTCGCGTATCTCGGTCAAGCCAGGCACCTTTTCACACCACCGATTCGACACGCAGACCGACGCCCGTGCCTTCCTCTACGATGACCAGGAGCGCATCTGGGTCAGCACGCGCGACTACGAGGTTATCCTCCACGATAACCGACTCAATCGGCTCGGCTACCTCCGCTCCGACGGCAGTATCGTCCCCACACCCTCCCGCTTCGAGGCCCCGATTTACACCTTTGAGATGGATGAAGAGGGGGTGATTTGGATGGGGTCGCGCTTTAGCGGTCTTTATCGACTAACCCCGCAGGGCAACCGCTACCACGTGGAACGCTTCACACACCGGCCGGAGGACAGCTACTCGATTAGCGACGACAACATCTACGACATCCACCGCGACCGCCACGGACGGTTGTGGATAGCCACCTATGGCGGTGGCCTGAACCTGGTCGAAGAGCAGGGGAATAAACTGCGGTTTCTCCACGCGGGCAACCGGCTGAACTATCCGCTCGAACGACACAGCCAGCTGCGTGTCATCGAGGAGACCCCCAAGGGGATATTCCTCGGTTCGACGAACGGTCTGGTTCACTTCCCGCACTGGGTCGAGCAGTTGGATTCGATATCCTTTACCTGCTACGAAGTGCCGGAGAACGGCATCGACGGACTCCTCTCGAGCGACGTGCGCGACATCCACTACACCTCCAACGGAGAGCTGTATCTGCTCTCCTTTTCGGGCGGTTTGAGCCGTCTGAAGCGCGACGAGCAGGGCGAAATTCGTTTCGAGAACTTCACCGAAAAGGAGGGGCTTCCCTCGGCCCAGGTGCTGTCGATGATTGAGGATGCCGACGGCAGCCAATGGATTCTTTCCGAGACGGTTGTCTTCCGTTTCGACCCTGCAACCGGCTACTTCGAACACTATGGCGAACGCTACAGCAACGAGAAATACTACTTCAGCGAGGCCAAACCGATTCTCCACGGTGACCATCTGTTGGTCGGCACCTCGAACGGATTCTGCCTCGTACCTACGCGCGAAACACAAAGTCCCTTTGTGCCTCCCCTGATGCTCTCCGAACTGATTGTCGAGGGCGAACCGCACACGGAGGGGCTGGTACAACTCGACCGCATCGAGTTGGGTCCCGACGAGCGTGATTTGCAACTTTCGTTCGTGGCACTGGATTATGTCAATCCGGGGGCTATCCGCTATGCCTATCGCCTCGACGGGGAGTTGGAAAATTGGCAACACCTGGGGAAGCAGCGACACCTCCACTTTGTGGACCTGCATCGGGGCGAACACACACTTCGCATCCGCTCGACGAACAGCAACGGCCGATGGGTCGAGAACGACTATGTGCTGCATATCGATGTAACGCCCACCTTCTGGGAGACGGGCTGGGCCTGGATGCTCTACCTCATGGGCGTAGTGCTGGTGGCCTACCTGTGGGTACGCATGGTGAAGTTGCGCCAGCGTGTAGTGATGGAGCAGCAGTTGAGCGACATCAAATTGCGCTTCTTCACCGATATTTCGCACGAATTGCGCACCCCTTTGACGCTTATTGCAACCCCCATCGAGATGCTGCTCAGCCGCGAAAAGTTCACCAACGAGGGCCATGCGCAGATGCTCGTGGTACGCAACAACACGCAACGCCTCCTGACGCTGGTGAATCAGATTCTCGATTTCCGCAAATTGGAGAGCAAGAAGATGCGCCTGGTTTTGGAGCATACCGATGCGCTGGAGGTGATACGCGAGACGATGAGCCACTTCGACCTTTTAAGCGAAGAGCATCACATCGACTACAGCCTGTCGTGCAACGAGGAGAGCATCCCGGGCTGGGTGGACCGCGACAAATTACAAAAGATGCTCTTCAACCTGCTCTCCAATGCCTTCAAATACACCCCCGACGGCAACCCGATTATGGTGCGGGTTTCGAAGGTCGAACGGCAGCTCCAAATAGAGGTGATTGACGGTGGTGTAGGCATCGCGGATGCCGACAAGGAGCGACTCTTCCAACGCTTTGAGAATGTGTCGAAAATCAACCTCTTCAAGCCCTCTACAGGATTGGGACTCGCGCTTGTGTCGGAGTTGGTTCAGCTGCTTGGCGGCAAGATACACATGGAGAGTACGCCCGGTGTGGGCAGTCGTTTCACGCTCCTCTTACCGCTCGAGAAGGAGGCCTTCCACCGCATGAAACACGTCGATTTCCTGCTCGGTGAGCAGCTCAAAAGCCCCAACAACGAGCTGGAGAAGGAGGATGACCCGCTCGATAGCGAGGAGATGGAAGAGGAGACGAAGCGGCTGATACTCATCGTGGAGGACAACGAGGAGTTGCGGGTTATGCTGCGCACGATTCTCTCCGAAGAGTACCTTATCATCGAGGCGGCCAACGGCGAGGAGGGCCTGCACCTGGCACGCGAAAAGGCTCCCGACCTGATTGTGAGCGATGTCCTGATGCCGGTGATGGATGGTCTGGAGATGGTGCGTCGATTGCGGGAGGATGCCACCACGGCCCACCTGCAAATTCTGATGCTCTCGGCCAAAGCCTCGCTCGACGACCGCATCGAGGGGTTGGAACAGGGTGCCGATGATTACCTTCCGAAGCCCTTCCATGCCAGCTACCTCTTGGCGCGCGTGAAGTCGCTCATCGAACGTCGCACGGAGTTACAGCAGCGACTGCTGGCCGAGTTGGCGGTTGCCTCCGACCGACCGGAACACCCCGACGAGCAGGTTTCGCCCGAGATTCGCTTCCTGAACGAGGCAACGGCCATCATCGAACGCCACATCGACGACGGCAATTGGAGCATCGAGGATTTTGCCTCCGAAATGTGCCTTTCGCACACCTCGCTCTTCCAGCGCATGAAATCGGTGGTGGGGCTTTCGCCGGTGGAGTTTATCCGTGAGGTCCGCCTGAAGAGGGCCTGTCAGCTCATCGACGAAGGGAACCATAACATCACCTCCATCAGCTACATGGTCGGCTTCTCGGACCCGAAGTACTTTACACGTGTCTTCAAAAAGCGTTTCGGTGTACCGCCTTCGCAGTATGGAGAGCAGACGCTCGAATAGCGCGACGACGCATGACAACACCCCGCTAAAGGGGGCAACAAAATACGAAAGAGGCTGTTTGGCAATGCGCCACAGCCTCTTTCCACTTAACTAACTTTAGCCTATCGGATACTCCCATGGGAGCTATCCGATACAAAAGTAGGTACTTTGGAGGTCGATTAGGGGGTAATTTTTTGCTAAAAAGGTGGACAAAGGGCAAAAAACGAGGTGTTTTGTTGCAAATGGGGTGTGTTTTTGTCTCACCGACCTGCGCCTATCAGCCAAATTTGGAAAGTTTTTGCTTTTCTACGAGGCGGATGAAAGCGTGGCTTACTCGTCAAAGAAGAAGAAGGCCTGGGCTTATTGGCCAAAAAAAGAGGAATACCAAAAAACAACAAAGGCTGCCCACTTGGACAGCCTCTTTGTGACACCGACAGGACTCAAACCTGTAACCTTCTGATCCGTAGTCAGATGCTCTATTCAATTAAGCTACGGTGCCGAATTGCGATTGCAAATGTAGGGCGAAAATGGGAATTGTGCAAACTTTTCGAGGAAAAAATTTTATAAAAATCACACCATGCTCGACCAAAAACGGCGTAACAAGCTGATATTCCTAACAATAGAGCGAAATATCCTGTTCGGTAATTTTTTCCTCCGAGAGGATGATTAACCGCTCAACGACATTCCTCAGTTCCCGAATGTTGCCACTCCACCCCTTTTGTTGCAGGGCATCGAGGGCCTCGCGGTCGATTTTTTTTGGTTCGATGCGGTACTCTTCGGCAATGCGATGGATGAAATGGTCCGTGAGAAGCGGAATATCCGAGGCGTGTTCCCGCAATGCAGGGACCCGAATCACAATGACACCGATACGATGATAGAGGTCCTCGCGAAAATTACCGCGACGAATCTCCTCCCTCAAATCCTTGTTGGTGGCGGCCAGCACACGCACATTGACCTCGATATCGCGGTCGCTCCCCACACGGCAGATTTTTCGTTCCTGCAACGCACGTAGCACTTTGGCCTGGGCCGCGAGCGACATATCGCCAATCTCATCCATAAAGAGCGTTCCCCCGTCGGCCAGCTCGAATTTCCCTTTGCGCTGTTTGATGGCCGAGGTGAAGGCTCCGCGTTCGTGGCCGAAGAGTTCGCTTTCGATAAGTTCGGAGGGGATGGCGGCACAATTCACCTCCACGAAGGGTGCCGAAGCGCGCGGGCTTGCCTGGTGCAGGTGACGAGCCACCAACTCTTTACCCGTACCATTCTCCCCCGTAATCAGCACTCGCGCCTCGCTCGGAGCCACCTTCGCAATCAACTCCCTGACACGCACCATCTCGGGCGAGGTGCCGATGATGGCCTCGACGGTCGAGGGCGACGTGACGCGACGGGCGCGACGCACCGATGTGCGCTGTGAGAGTTGGGAGGGCAAGGACTCGCCCTCCTCGTCGAGCGTGCGGTGAACCACTTGCAGCAGGCGGTTCATATCTATCGGGCGGGTGAGGTAATCCTCGGCCCCGTGGCGCACCGCCTCGATGGCCGAATCAATCGAGGCGTCGGCCGAGAGGACGATAAAGGGAATCGAATGCCCCTCATCGAAGGGAACTTCGCGGTCGGTGAGCAACAAATCGAAGCGGAGCGTTGTGAGCAGTTTGCGGGCCGCTTCGGCCGTATCGACCGCCTCTGCCGCATAGCCCTCATATTCGAGGCGTTCGCGCAGGGTGTTTCGCATACTTTTTGAGGGGTCGAGGATTAAAACCTTTCTCATGGCTTGTGAATTGTAAAAATTTCGCTAAATTTGCCCTCAAATGTACTAATTCTCATCGCCGAAACCCAAAACGGACGGCGACCGACGAGGGATGGAAAATGTGGGCAAAGTGTGCAATCCAAACGCACCGTTTAGGACCCTTCCGAGCCGTAAAGCAACTCTGAACCCTCTGTTTTGAACCACAAAAAGGATGAAAAAGAACTACAATTACACGCGACGCAAGCTCTATCTGCCCGAGTATGGCCGCCACATCCACGAGATGATTGATTCGCTCCTCACGATTGAGGACCGCCACGAGCGCAATCGTCAGGCACGCGCCGTGATTGCCGTGATGGGCAACCTCTTTCCCCTGTTGCGCGACACGGCCGACTTTACGCACAAGCTCTGGGACCATCTCTTCATTATGTCTGATTTTCAGCTCGATGTAGATTCTCCCTACCCGCTCCCCTCGCGCGAAGATTTGACGATTCGCCCCCGTCGTCTCACCTACAACCAACGCCCCATCGCCCAGAAGCACTACGGCAAATATCTGCCCCGCATGGTGCGTGCCGTTGCCGAGGAGAAGGACCCGACGCGCGTGAGCGAGGCGGTCGATTGTCTGGCGCGTTATATGCAGGCCAAGAGCTTCGACTACAACCAGGAGCATCCGACCCTCGAGATGATAGCAAACGATATGCGTCGCCTATCCGAGGGTGCTATCGAGGTGGACGAGCAGACCCTGAACAACCTCCGAAACGACTACAAACAGGCCGCTTCGGCACGTCCGCAACGCGGTCCGATGGCGCGCGGACAACGCAATCAGCCCAAGAATCGACAGGGGCAACACGGCCGCCAACACCCGAAAAACAACAACCAACATCGCAATTTGCAGAAATAAGTGCGCGAATTGGGAAAATTTGGCTATCTTTGTTGTTTGAATAAGAGAATAACCCAATGAATAAATTATCGCTTATCCTTCTTTCGGCTACGGCTGCCCTCATGTGCAGCTGCCAGTCCGCACAAGTAACCATCGACGGCCGTCTGGTGGCCGGTGACGAGAAAACGGTCTATCTGGAGCAGGTCTCCTCGCTGCGTCAGCAGGTGATTGACACCGCCACGCTCGACAACGAGGGCAACTACCGTTTCGAAGTGGAGCAGGTGGCCAAGACTCCTTCGCTGTACAATATCCTCTACAACGGTGAGCGTATTCCGCTCTTCCTCTCGGCCGGTGACCACCTGAAGGTAAATTCGGTGGGCAACATCGTCCGCAACTACACGGTCGAGGGTTCCACCGAGTCGGAGCTGTTGCGCAGCTTCTACCAGAGCTTCATTGCCGGTGCGCAGAACCTGGAGTCGATTGCCAAGCGCGTCTCGAACCAGGCACTTCCGGCCGAGGAGCGCGAGGCCCTGCTGAAGGAATACACCGACCAATACTACGCAATTCGCCGCGAGCAGTTGCGCTTTATTGCCGAAAACAAAGCTTCGTTGGCAGCCGTTTATGCCATCTATCAGCGTCTGCCGGGTGACCAATACCTCTCGGATGGGGTGAACGATGTGATTCACTACCGCTCGGTGGCCGAGGCCCTCGCAGCGAACTATCCCGAGTCGCCCTACCTGGTGATGTTGCGTGGCGATATCACGCGCATGGAGGCAGCACAGCGTTTGGTGGAGGAGATGACCGAATCGACCTTCCCCGATTTGGAGCTTTCGGATATCTACGGCAAGAAGGTGCGCCTTTCGTCGCTGTTGGGCAAGGTGATTTTGCTCGACTTCTGGTCGGCCGAGCTGGGCAACAGCAACGTAATGAATGCCGAGCTGAAGGAGATTTATGCCAAGTATCACAAAGCCGCCACCCCCTTCGAGGTCTATCAGGTGGCTGTCGATACCTCCAAACCGCTCTGGATTAGCACCGTGCAGGAGCAGCAGCTGCCCTGGATTTCGGTGAGCGATTTGCGCGGTCGTGCCTCCACGGCCCTCGGCACCTATAATGTAACCAAGCTCCCCACCTCGTTCCTTATCGACAAGGAGGGTACGATTGTAGGGCGCGACATCCGCGGTGAGGAGCTGGAGCGCAAACTCCAACAACTGACCCGATAGATGCACTATTTCGCCTCCGACATTCACCTGGGAGCCGGCACCGAGCAGGAGGCTCGTCAGACCGAGCAACGCTTCGTTGCCTGGCTCGATTGTGTGGCCGAAGATGCCGAAACGGTGGTCTTGGCGGGGGATATTTTTGATTTCTGGTTCGAATACCGCGAGGTGGTTCCCAAGGGTTTTGTCCGCACGTTGGGCAAAATAGCCGAACTCACCGACCGCGGCATTCGTGTTTTATTCTTCACCGGCAACCACGATATGTGGGTGGGCGACTACCTCCAGAAGGAGTGTGGCGTAGAGGTATATACCACCCCGCAAGAGGTGGTATTAGGCGCAAAACGCCTCTTTATCGCCCATGGCGACAACATGAACATCGATGGGCAATGGCTGCTCAAAGCGATGAATCGGATGTTCCGCTCGAAGTGGTTGCGCTGGCTCTTCTCGTGGTTCGTCCACCCCGATTGGGCCTTGCGCTTCGGCCATTGGTGGAGCGGTAGTTCGCGCAAACGCCATGCCCGCGAAGATGCCCTCACCCCGTCGCTTACCGAACCCCTGATTGATTACGCCCGCACATACGCCCGCACACACAACGTGGATGGGTTCCTCTTCGGCCATATGCACTATGCCCGCGACTACCGCGAGGAGGGGCTGCACGTGGTGTTGCTCGGTGCCTGGGACTGCTTCCCCTCTTATGCCGTGTTGGACAAGGAGGGCCATTTTCAACTTAAACACCTCGACCTATGAAACAATACCTCGACCTGTTGCGCCGCATCAAAGAGGAGGGCGTAGTACGCGGTGACCGTACGGGTACGGGTACGAAGAGCGTCTTCGGCCACCAAATGCGTTTCAACCTCCAAGAGGGTTTCCCGCTTTTGACGACCAAGAAGGTCTTTTTGAAGGGGGTCATCCATGAACTGCTCTGGTTCTTGAGTGGCGACACGAATATCCGCTACCTGGTGCAGCACGGAGTGCATATCTGGGACAATGATGCCTTCCGCTACTACAACGAACTGTGTGTCAAGCACGCCGTGCTACCCGTGGACCGCGATACATTCCTCCTCTCGGCCGGTGAGCCGTCGCCCATCGAGGGGTATCGTTTCGGTGATTTGAATCATGTATATGGCTACCAGTGGCGTTCATGGCCCAAGGCCGATGGCGGTGTGATTGACCAAATCGAGGCAGCTGTGGAGCTGATTCGAAACAACCCCGAATCGCGTCGCATCCTGGTTTCGGCCTGGAATGTGGCCGAGGTGGAGCAGATGGCTCTTCCGCCCTGTCACGTGCTGTTCCAATTCTATGTTGCCGACGGAAAACTCTCGTGCCAGCTCTATCAGCGCAGTGCAGATACCTTCCTCGGTGTGCCGTTCAACATTGCATCTTATGCCCTGCTGACGATGATGATGGCGCAGGTATGCGGCCTTGAGCCGGGCGATTTTGTCCATACGTTGGGCGATACGCACCTCTACCTGAACCACATGGAGCAGGTTGACGAGCAGCTTTCGCGCGAACCGCGTCCCCTGCCCCGCATGATACTCAACAAGGAGCGAAACTCCCTCTTCGACTTCACCTACGAGGATTTTACCCTCGAGGGATACGACCCCTGGCCGACGATTAAGGCACCGATGTCATTCTAAATGCGTTAAGAAGATGATTTCCGTCATTGTTGCGGTGGCCGAAAATGGCACCATAGGTGATAAAAATGCCCTGCTGTGGCACATCACGGAGGATATGAAACACTTCCGCTCCCGCACAACGGGGCATCCCGTGGTGATGGGGCGCAAGACCTACGATTCGCTGGGCCGCCCCCTGCCGAACCGCACCAATGTCGTCATTACGCGCCAGGAGCTGACCATCGAGGGGTGCGAGGTGGTCCATTCGCTCGAGGAGGCGTTGGCCCTCTTTACGGAAGAGGAGGAGGTATTCATTATCGGTGGTGCGCAAATATACGCCGAGGCGATGCGCGTAGCCGACCGCTTCTATCTGACGGTGGTCGAACACCCCTACGAGGGCGACGCACGCTTCCCCGCGTGGAATCCCGAAGAGTGGCAGCTCATCGAAAGCGAGCGATTTGAGCGTGGAGCCGACTATCCCTACCCCTTCCGATTCGAGACCTACGAACGAAAATAAAAAAATTTTATAAAATTATTCGGCTGATATTCAGCCAATAAAGACCAAAGGGGAATTTTCTCCCCTTTTTTCTTTGGTTTTGATGCTTTTTTGCCTTATCTTTGCATCACCAAACGATACATCGCGGGGTAGAGCAGTTGGTAGCTCGTCGGGCTCATAACCCGGAGGCCGGAGGTTCGAGTCCTCCCCCCGCTACCATAGAGGAAATCCACATCGGATTTCCTCTTTTTTTATGGTAGCGGGGGGGGAGGACTTGTGTCCTCAACTATAGGCTTAATGGTCAAAAAAGAGACCTGCGAGAGGGGGTAAAAGGTTGAGATATAGTATATTTGCATCATTTATAATTAATATGGACAAAAAGTTGCTCTCGATGCGGGAGTTCTGATGTGGTCCGTAAGGGCATCTGGCGG
>JAFQHI010000018.1 GCA_017398045.1 Alistipes sp.
AGTACAAAATATATCTAAAATGTAGTTCAGATACTTATAAAAAACTATCGAAATAATTCCTCGACAGCCTGTTTTAGGTCTCCTTTTTGACTATTAAGTAATTTTACCCCCTCTCGCAGGTCTCTTTTTGACCATTAAGCCCAACTATATATACAATCCCTCCAAACCTCCCTTTGATAAGGGAGGCTTATTGGGTTCCCCTTAAGGTACGTTAAGCACCCTTAAGCCACCTTAAGCAACTTTCTCTCTTAACGCTCATAACCTCTCTTTCCTCTTCGCTCTTCGCTCTTTCCTCTTTTACCTTTGTCCTGTACGCTCGAAGTAGCGGTGTAGCACCATAAGCGAAATAAGTTTCTCGCGTCGGCGGTCGAAGAACTGCTCCTGCCACTCGTGGGCGTGGCGCACGATAGCCTCCGCCTCGTCGGGGTGGTCGATATAGTATTGGATGCGCTCCTCGAGGTCCGAATAGTCGGGCTTAATCTCGACATAGTGGTAGTTGGGAACAAGGCGACCCTCCATGTACCAGGTTTCGTAGCGGGGGCGCGGCATCACGGCCAACGAATTGGAGGACATGACCCACTTGAGATTCGTGGCCACATCATTTCCCTCCAGGCACATGATAAATTTGTAGGTCAGGTGGTCAAACTCCGAAATGCGCTCACGAATCCACTCCTCCTTCACAACGGGTGCATGGTTACTCACCCCGATATCGCACAGCGGATGGCCGAAATAGCGTTCCACGAAGCGCAACCGATAGACATGATTTTTATGCAGGTGGTCGATATTGGCGCGGAAGATGGCCCGATTCTCCTTCTTACGGAACGGAATATCATCCTTCAGGAACATGAAATGGCGGCGTTTGTCGAGGTTCAACACCACGGCATTGCCCCGCTCGCCCTCCGCAGGGCGACTCTTCACCACCGATGGCAGTTCGGGGACCTCGGTCACATCGCCCGGCTCGATACGCCACAGCAGTGCATCATCGAAATAGCGCGTATATTCATACGAATCGAAGAAATAGGCCGACTGAATTGACCCCACGCGATGCGTCGAGAGGGGTTTCAACCCCGCAGGCGGGGTTGGGAGCTGTTCGAGCCGGCAATAATAATCGACACGGTCGCGAATATAGTCCCAATCCGGGCGGTTCTGCGCCTCGCTGACGAGCTTTGCCAAGCGACGCTGCGTAAACCATCGCGGGGTATAGTAACGCAAAAAACCACGCACAAAGTAGAGCAACTTCGGCGTTTTGCGGTAACGTATTCTATTCCAAAAGTTCGGTTTCATAGCACCAAGATACGAAATATTTTGCTTATCGCACTATTTTTGACACGCAATCCGCAGAAAATCGAAGTCGGCATAGCCACCGCCCGCCACCACATTGGGCGAAAGCGAGAAGATGCCCACCTTTGCACCAATCCAGACACCGGGGGCTACGGCATAGCGGTCACCGATGGGGGTGAAGTTCTCCCCATCCCGACTGAAGGCATAACGGCACATCCCATCGCCATCGAGATAGAGGCGCAACCAGATGCGCTGCTCCGCTACCGATTGCTCGGCCTCGACATGGGGACGATTGGGGAATTTATCCCCCTTACCGCTATACACACGCACGCGATTACCCTCCGCACAACGCTCCAGGGCGATAAAGGTGTAGGGGTTGCCGTGCATCACCAGGCCGGCACGCTCCCCCACCGCCTCGAACGCGGCCTCGAGGCAGGTCGTTATCATCGGCTCCTCCTCGGCCACCTTCTGCAACAAGAGATTCCCCGCATAGTGCAGGTTACCCTCCTCCGAGGGGCAAGGCTCGGCATAGAGTCTTAACCACCCCCGCCGCGCCTTGAGCGAGTACCAATCCCGCTGCTCGTGGGCGTGCCACTGCCACTGCAAGCCGAGTGTCTTCCGGTCAAACTCGTCCGAGGTCTGCGGAATCTCGATCGGCCACACACGCCCCACATCGGGTTTCCGACCACCCAACATGGGGGTTCCGATGCCGTCGCCGTCGGGGTCTTCGCCAATCACGATCCAATCCTCCTCGGTCCACCGCGCCGGTTGCAGGTGGCAGACACGGCCATAGATGCCGCGCGACTGAAAGTGAATGAACCACCACTCGCCACGCTGCGTTTCGACCAGACCGCCCTGATGCGGGCCGTTGATGCCGTTATCGCCCGCCTGCATCACACGACGTGCCTCATAGGGACCATAGATATCCTTCGCTCGTAACACCGTCTGCCACCCCGTCTCGACACCGCCTGCCGGTGCCAGGATGTAGTAGTAACCGTTGCGTTTGGTCATCTTCAGCCCCTCCAGGATGGGGTTCTCCTCCACGTTGTGATAGACCGTCACCCCGTTATCCAACAGCTGCAACCCATCCTCCGACATCCGATGCAGGATAGCCGGACCGCCACGGTGGATGCTGTGGACGAGGTAGGCGCGGCCATCCTCATCCCAGAAGGGGCAGGGGTCCTCCCACTTCACCACTTCGAGCAACTGATGCAACTCCCACTTTCCCAACGGATTTTTCGTTCGCGCCACAAACAGGCCATCGTTCGGGGTGCAGAAATAGACGTAGAACATCCCCTTGTGGTAGCGAATCGAAGGGGCCCACGAACCCTCACCGTGGGCGGGGCGGTCGTACTTATCGTACGGCAGGCGGTCGTAGATGTGGTTCACGATGCGCCAATTGACCAAATCCTTCGAGTGTAGGAGCGGAATACCCGGCAAGCAGGTAAAGCTCGACGCCACCATCCAATAATCCTCCCCCACGCGAATCACATCGGGGTCGGAGTAGTCGGCAAAAAGAATCGGGTTGCGGTAGGTGCCGTCCCCCCGGTCGGGAATCCACTGCGCCGTGGCCGTAGCCGACACAAGGAGAAAAAAGAGGGCTAAAACGAGTCGTTTCATCTTCGGAAATGGTTGGTCGTAAGACAAAGATAACGAATTTTCCGCCCGTTTCATAGCAACAGCATAATTATTTACAATATGCCCATAAACACCATAAGCCGTAATATAAATTATCGAATATAATTATAATATATTGCTATAATATTATTATTGCACTTTGTGGTTAATGGGAATTTGCTTATTTTTGTATAAATTATAGAGGCTGCGTATGATTACTGATTTTCGAGATAAAATCTTTTGTGGAGATTGCTTATCTATCATGAAACAATTACCGGACGAATGTTGCGACATTGTGGTAACATCACCACCGTACAACCTAAAAAATAGCACCGGTAATGGCATGAAAGATGGGCGAGGCGGGAAATGGGAAGGAGCCGCTTTGTGCAATGGGTATGCTGATTATGACGACAATATGCCCTATGATAAATATTGTCAATGGCAAAGAGAGTGCCTTACAGAAATGATGAGATTGATCAAATCTGATGGCGCCATCTTCTACAACCACAAATGGAGAGTTCAAAACGGCCTCATACAAGATCGACATGAAATCGTCAAAGATTTCCCCGTAAGGCAAATTATAATTTGGAAAAGGAAAGGTGGTATCAACTTTAATAGTGGCTATTTCCTTCCGACATATGAGGTAATCTACTTGATTGCCAAAAAGAATTTCAAATTAGCACCCAAAGCAAATAGCGTTGGCGATGTGTGGGAATTTATGCAAGAGACTAATAATGTCCATCCCGCGCCATTCCCTGTGGCTTTGATAGATCGCATCATTAGTAGCACCAATGCGGAAATAGTTCTTGATCCCTTTATGGGGTCAGGTACAACCGCTGTATCAGCATTGCGCAATAACCGGCACTACATCGGTATTGAATTGTCTCAAACATATTGCAATGCGGCTGAGGATCGCATCAAAGCAACCAAAGGAGAGCATATTATTCCAATCAAAGAGGACACACCCTCTCTATTTACCTTTAACGAATAGGATTATGGCCACTAACTTAAATTTAATCACAAAAGAGGAGTTGATCGCAAAATTCAAAGAGATTGCATCTCGCGGTTGGATTGAGAACTATCGAAAAGGTAATGACGGCGCGGTTGGCAACATTTTAGAGGATTTGTTGGGCATTCCCGAGAATAACCTACCTATTCCGAACGCTGCCGAGTGGGAGTTGAAATCTCAACGAGCTAACACCACCTCATTAACTACATTATGCCATGTAGAACCCTCACCCCGCGCTCTTTCCTTGGTACCAAATGAGCTTTTGCCTAAATATGGGTGGCCACACAAGCAAGCAGGGTTAAAATATCCCATCGAGGAGAAATCATTTAGAAGCACAACAAATGCCGTTACTTATACAGATCGCGGCTTCAAACTTAATGTTAATCGAGAAGAGCAACGCGTTGAGTTTCTCTTTGACAGCTCAAAATGCAGCGCAAAGCATCAAGATTGGTTAGATAGCGTTGAACAACGAGCTGGTCTTGGGGCATTTGAAGTTACCCCATATTGGGGATTCAATGATCTATACACCAAAGCCGGCACCAAGCTACTCAATTGCTTCTATGTTTTAGCAGATGTCAAGCGTGAAGGAGGAAAAGAGTATTTTCACTACAACAAAGTCCTCATGTTGAAGCGCGTCAACATGGATAAGTTTATTGATGCGATTGAAGAAGGATGTTTGTATGTGGACTTTGATGCTCGAACAGGCCACAACCACGGTACTAAATTTAGAATAGCCTTTAAGGATATACCTAAAGTATATGAAGAGGTTATTGAAATTTTGTGATTCCTCTCAAGTTCCGACAATTGAACACATGACCACAAAACAATCGGCCTTCTATCAAAGGGGGCCGATTCACTTTATAATTCAGGCCATATCTGTTATTAGATACCAAGAAATGATTAACTTTGAATACTCAAAACTTTTTCTGCGATGAAATACAAACATTATGACATTCTAATCCCGAAAGAAGATCCATTTGCAAACTGCAAATTAGATCGCAGACAATATGCCAATGTGCTAACTCAAATCGTAAGTAACTATGCGGACGGTTTTGTTATGTCCGTAAATGGAGCTTGGGGCACGGGGAAATCCACATTTATGAAGATGTGGGAGGCAACTCTTAAATTAGAAGGATTCAAATCAGTCTATTTTAATGCTTGGGAGAATGATTTTACATCAGATCCGCTTGTGGCTCTGCTTGGTGAGATTCAAGGTGCTATTACAAGCGAAGAGGAGTCTGCTTTTAATAAAGTATTAGAAATCGGAGGTCGTATTGCACATAATGCAATCCCAACATTGGTAAAAGTTGCCACGAAGAAGTTTTTGGGAGAGGATGCTGCCAATATAGCCGAAGCGCTTACGAAAGAAGCAGGAAATGCCTTTAAGGAAGAAGTTTTAGAATATCAGAATAAGAAAGAGCAGTTTGTCGCTTTTAGAGACGAACTCTCAAAGTTTATAGAATCAGAAGTAGAGCAGAAGCCTTTGATATTTATTGTTGATGAGTTGGATAGATGCAGACCTGACTATGCGGTAGAGGTCCTTGAACATATCAAACATTTCTTCTCGTTAAAAGGTATTGTCTTTGTTTTAGCTATTGATAAAGAGCAACTATGTAATGCCATTCGCGGCCATTATGGTAGTGACCGAATCAATGCGGAAGAGTATCTGCGTAGATTTATTGATGTTGAGTACATTCTGCCAGAGCCCAATATGGAAACATATTGCAATTACCTATATGAGTATTTTCAATTTAACGATTTCTTTCAACAGCCAGCGCGGAATCAACATCAAATATTTAGAACTGATGGTGATGCTTTTTTGCAAGGAATCGTACAATTAGCGCGTGAATACCATTTATCTCTACGCCAGATAGAAAAATTATGCGCACACACAAGGTTGGTTTTACGCTCATTAAAGAGTCATTATTTATTCCCCAACATGACTCTTATGCTGATATTCTTGCGAGAATATAATCATACGGCTTATCTCAAAATTGCAGATTACGAATTTAGCTATCAGGAATTGGTTGATTTTGTTCCGAAAATTTTTCCAACAAAACTATTTAAGCAAGAAAATGAGTACGCATCCAGTGCTATGGCTCGTGGTCTAGCTCAACTGCTGTACTGTTATTCTCAAGGTGTCATTTCCACAGGACATCCCAAACCTTTATTCAAACCGACTCAATCGAGTGAAAAAGCAACGCTAACAGTTTCTATTTCATATGCTAATGTTGAATATATTACCAATGCTATTGAATGGTATAAGCGCAGTTATTATTCATTCTCAAACTGGGGATATCTTATTAAATCAATAAATTTATTTAGTCAGCTTATTGATTAGAGTAGTTAATCACATTATCCATGCAAGAAAAAAATCGGCCAGCCCAACAATTATTGAGGCGGCCGATTTTGTGTTTGCAACAAGACGCTTTCTTCTATTTCTCGGCCAGCGCAGCGCGCAACTTTTCGGGGAACTTACCCTTAATCTCGCGCTCCATCGAGAGAATCATCGACGAGATGGCGCGTGCCGACGAACCGCCGTGGCCAATCATTACGGGGGCGTTGATACCAATCACGGGCGTTCCGCCAATCGACTCGTAGTTCATCTGCTCCCAGAAATCCTGCTGGTAGTAGAGCTTCGGAACGATGCGACCCAAGACGGGACGCAGGAAGTTCATCACGCGGGGCTTGCCACCGCTAAGTTTGAAGTTGATGCGATAGAGTGCCTCGGCCATCTTCAGCACCGTGTTACCCACAAAGCCGTCAGCCACCACCACATCGGGGTCGGGACCGCCATAGGTACCCGTGAAGATGTACGATGACTCGACATTACCCACGAAGTTGATGCGCTTGTCGGCCTTCAGCAGGTCAAACGTCGCCTTGGCCTGGGCGTTACCCTTGCCCTCCTCCTCACCGATGTTGAGCAGCGCGACACGCGGGTTCTCGATACCCATCACCGACTGCGCATAAATCGAGCCGAGCAGGGCATATTGCGCCAAAACCTCGGGCTTGGCATCCACATTCAGACCCACATCCAGAATCAGACCGCGACGGTTGATGAGCTTCGGGATGAGCGACGAAATCACGGGGCGAATCACACCCTCCACGGGTTTGATGACCATCGTCGAGCCGACCAACATAGCACCGGTCGAACCCGCACTGGCAAAGCCGTCAATCTTACCCTCGGAGAGGTAGTTGAAGCCCACCGTAATGCTCGAATCGGCCTTCGAAACGAAAGCCTTGGCGGGATGGTCGCCCATCTCAATCACCTCGGTCGTGGGTACGATATCGAACTTCTCGGCCGGACAATTGTGTTTTTTCAGCAACTCAAGGATGCGCTTTTCATCACCAAAGAGGACCACGCGGCTCTCCTTATCGATTCTATCGAGTGCCATTACGGCACCTTCGACCGCCACCTCGGGGGCAAAATCGCCACCCATCGCGTCAATACCGATTTTTATCATAGTGTTTGCGTGTTCGTTTTCAAAAAAAGAAAAAAGAGCCGCCGTGCTTGTCGTGGCACTGACAGCTCTTTGTTTTGTGAGGAGCAATCTCCCCTTAATCGAGAAATTTACCCGAAAAAGTGTTGCGAAGGAGGATGATGTGACGATTTTTAGGCTTGCGCTGCTTCGTTATGCGGAGCATACTATCGTATGTGAGCAATAACGAAGTTGCGCGTAACACCAAAATCGGCCATCAGGCTTCTTCGCCGAGAAATTTACTCGGCCTTCTTCTCAATAGCCAGCTTACCACGGTAGAAGCCACACTCGGGGCAAACACGGTGGTAGAGGACTGCGCTGCCGCAGTTCGAGCAGGTTACAACCGTCGGAACGACAGCCTTGTAGTTCGTTCTTCTCTTGTCTCGGCGGGTCGACGAGACTTTGTGTTTAGGATGTGCCATTTTACAATGTTACTTTTATTAGTTTAACGTATTTTGTTCTATCACTTTTCGGGTTGGAGATACCCTGCTAATCTTTCTTCTTTTTTTCAGTTGCCAATCGCTCCCTTACTGCTCGTTCTCTTCCATTTTCGCCTTCAGGGCTGCGAGTTTCTCCCACTCGCCCGACTGCTCCTCGCTCTGCGTGGCACGCTGCTCGATGGCCTGAAGCTCCTCCTCGGTACCAATCGTCAGACGAGCCATCATCGCGGGGTCACACTCCCCTTCGGCGTGTACTCGCTGGTAGGGCAGCGAGAGGATGATGCTCTCGTAGATGTAGTGCGCGAGGTTCACCTCCGACTCACCCGGGAAGAGCCACATCACTTCGCCATCGTACTCCAGCTCCTCCTCCGAGAATTTCACCACCAGGCGACCCTCGTAGTCCACCGCGATGGTGCAATCCTCCAGGCAACGGTCACAGGGAACAACTACATCGGCCTCAATTTCGACATCGCAGACGAGCTGCGTTTCGCTCTTGTCGAGACGCACGCGAGCCACACCGCTGCCCCCCTTTACTTCGGGGTTTTCGAAGGCCTCGAAAAGGGCATCCGAAATGGCGAACTCAAACGCATGGTCACCGCTCTTCAGGCCTCGAAAGGCAATTTTGTAGTCGTTCAACTGCTCCATATCAAGCGTAAGTACGCATAATTAGTCCGCAAATTTACGAAAAAAACGAATAATTGCAAACTTTTACTCGGAGTTTTCACCGCAAGCGGGGTGATAACAAGGATTTTGTATTAACTTTGCCCAAGAAACGGAGTGGAACAATGGCAACAAAAAAGGTTTATCGGGTCGAGTTACGCTGCACCTTTGAGGAGTGGTGGCGATACAACGTGCAGATGCAGTGCGGAGCGTTCGACGAGCATAACGAGCGTATCGGCTTCACGGCCACGGAGCAGACCATCGCCGAGGTGGGCGTCTCGCTTCAGGTCGCACCCGACAAGGGAAGTTACCGACGCACCCTCGTACTCGAGAGTGCAGCCTGCCATCATGCCCGCTTTCTCATCTACATCATGCCCCATACCCTCCCCTCGGAGAGCCGTTTGGAGCATACCCTGCCCTTCGAAATCTCGTTGCGGATAGCCTGCAACGGCAAAGAGCAGCGTAATGAGCTGCTCAAAGTCAATCAGTGGAGCGGCACTTCAATCGAGCGAATGCTCGATTAAGCGTTAGTAAAGGAAGCTAACGGAAAGTGGATAAGGTGCCTTAAGGGGGCTTAAAGTTTCTTAAGGGGTGTTGCCCTTTTCAACTTTCTCCTCTTTCCTCTTTGCTCTTTCCTCTTTGCTCTTAATTCTTCGGAATACTCGAGGCCTTGACCTTAAAGAAGTTATTCGCCCCCATATCCATCACTCGATACTCCGAATGATTGCCCCACGAGGCGGGTTTATCCTCAATGGTCATATCCTCGCCCGTATCGTTCGCGACAAACGAGGAGAACATCGCCTGCCAGCTCTTCACGCGAGCCACACTACCCTCCATTTTGAAGAGTTCGTCGCTAGCGCAGAGGTCGTTGAGTGCCTTCACATAGATGGCTCGCCACTCGGGATAGTCCAGCATCTTGCGAATCAACTTGCGGCTGTTATCACCCCAATTGAGCGGGTCCTGACGGCCGGCATCAATCATATTTGAAGTACCCAGCGTGTTGTCGTAGTCGTAGGGGATGAAGAAGAACTTATAGTCGTACTTATCCGCCGAGTTGAAGTAGATGTAATAGTTGTTCTGATTACACCAATAGTCGTCCCACATACCCACAGCCACATTCACGGCATAGGTCTTCAGCAACAACTCGACATCCGTCACCTGCTGAATCCAGGTCTTGAAGCTATCGCCCGTCTTGCCGTTGAGCTTAAGGATGAAATCCTTCAACTGCTCCTTGGCCGAGGCAAAATTATCCGTATTGGTCTTCAACACATAGGGACGATTGGTCGTGCCGGCATCCTCGTCCGACCAGAAATCGCCATCATTCGTGCCGTTCAGGCCGGCCGGATAGCCACATTTCCAGAGGTTAAAATCGGCCGAACCAAACAGCTCATTACGATTTTTGAGGTAAGTTTCATCAATGGCCTCCAGCATCTCATAGACCCCATAGTAGGCCTCCTGCTTATCCCCCTCGACATGAATCCACAACCGACCGTAAGAGGTTCTGATGGCCGTTTCGATGCCGAAACGACGGAAGAGGTCATAGCAATACATCTCACGCACGTAGGTTGCGTCGTCCTTGCACCACTTGAGGTGGATTTTACGCACGCCTCCCAGCTCGTGGGCGTCGTCCTTGACAAATTTGCGCAGGTTGAGCATGAAGTGGCAGTGGTGCCAATCGGCCGCATCGGTCTTGTGCTGCTCGCCACCGTTACCCTCGGGACGACGGCGCGAGGTGTTGCCTCTGAGGCGCAGACCGGCATCCTTGAACGAGTGCGTGGTACCCTCCTTCGTAAAGGTGGCATCGCAATGGATATACTCGTCCGTATCGGGGTTCGCATCGTAGAGCGCGAGCAGACGATTCCACTCCGCAAGCGAGACCTTCACATGGATTTCGGGCAGGGCCTTCATATCGAAGACATAGTCGCGTCCATCCGCGCCCACCTCGGGGTTCGACGGCTCTTCGGGCGTGGTCGGCTCCTCGGGACGCACATTCGGCTCCGTGGCATCGAAATCGACCTCCGTATGGAGGAAGGGGGCTTTGATGGTCGCTATCTCGTTGCTACGCCCGGGGGTAGGCGTTGAAACCACCTGCCAGGCCCCGCCATCGCTCATGCGGGCGGCAATATCGAACGTGTGTTCCACCTCTTCGTCCCACGCATCCACTGCACGAGGACGCTCGAAGGCCGAATTCACAAAGTAGTCGAGGCCATTTCCGTTGCGGTCCACGAGCTGCAACAGGAGCGACTTCGACCCCGAAAGGCCCGTAGCACTCACCCCCAACTTCAGCCCAAGAGCCGCCGGATTCTCGCCCTTGCAACCAATGACCGCAAAGCCAAAGGCGGGGAGCTTCGTCCCCTGCGGAATCACAAAATCGGCCGACTTGTCGGCATTTTGGAGAAATCCGTCGTGGTTTTTACGGATGCGGAAACCCGAGAGGTCGCACTCGTACTCGGTCGGATTGTACAACTCGATGTATTTGGCCGAGGCGTTCACCTCGTTAATCACTACGGCACCCACACCGGTATCGGGTGGCAATTCCGGTCCCTCGTTCTCGCTGCTCGAGCAACCAACCAAGGCCAACACAGCCCAGGCAAAAAGGATAAATCGTTTCATGTCAGCAAAGATAGACAAAAAAGAGCAAAGAGCAAAAAGGAGAGAGCAAAGAGCAAAGAGCAAAGAGGAGAGAGCAAAGAGGAGAGAGTAATCCCTTAAGTTCCCTTAAGAACCTTTAAGCCCCCTTAAGAAACCTTACTCCTCACACCACCCAAAAAAAGAGTTCCCATTTCCGAGAACTCCTTTCTTGTTCAAAAGTTGGGGTGCTAAAAGCACCCTTTTATTTCCCGACTACATCACGAAGCCGCAGAGTACGTCTATTTTTAGGCATGCGAAAACCCGCAGTGCGGAGGGGTGCTAAGAACACCCTTTTATTTCCCATGACAAAAAAAGAGTTCCCGTTTCCGAGAACTCTTTCCTTTACAAAAGTTGTATGACGAGGGGATTTCAAGGCCTGCGCAGTGTTCGAAACCGGAGCATACTCGACGTATGTGAGGATTTCAAGCGCAAGCGTAACGCAGAAATCACCCGTCAGACGGCTTTTGATTACTTGTTGTAAGCCTTCATCACCGAGATCAGGTCCAGCACCTTGTTCGAGTAACCCCACTCGTTGTCGTACCACGAAACAACCTTTACGAAGGTGTCCGTCAGAGCGATACCGGCCTTGGCATCGAAGATCGACGTGCGAGCGTCACCCAGGAAGTCCGACGAAACTACAGCCTCCTCGGTGTAGCCCAGGATACCCTTCAGCTCACCCTCCGAAGCAGCCTTCATAGCGGCGCAAATCTCCTCATACTTGGCGGGCTTTGCGAGGTTAACCGTCAGGTCAACAACCGATACGTCGAGCGTAGGAACGCGCATCGACATACCCGTCAGCTTGCCGAGCAGCTCGGGAAGAACCACACCTACAGCCTTGGCAGCACCCGTCGACGAGGGGATGATGTTACCGGCAGCAGCGCGGCCACCACGCCAATCCTTCAGCGAGGGACCGTCAACGGTCTTCTGCGTAGCCGTCGTAGAGTGAACCGTCGTCATCAGACCGTCCGTGATACCGAAGTTGTCGTGCAGAACCTTAGCGATAGGAGCCAAGCAGTTCGTGGTGCAAGAAGCGTTCGAAACAATCTTCTGACCGGCATAGGTGTTCGTGTTAACACCGCATACGAACATCGGGGTCTTGTCCTTTGCAGGAGCCGACATAACTACATACTTGGCACCGGCCTCGATGTGAGCCTGAGCCTTCTCCTCCGTGAGGAACAGACCCGTCGACTCTACTACGTATTCAGCCTCAACCTCGTTCCACTTCAGGTCGGCCGGATTGCGCTCAGCCGTTACACGGATAGCCTTGCCGTTTACAATCAGCAGGCTCTTCTCCACGTCGAAATCAATCGTACCCTGGAACTGACCGTGCATCGTGTCATACTTGAGCATGTAAGCCAGGTAATCTACCGGGCAGAGGTCGTTGATACCTACAATCTCATACTTGTCCGTCTGCGTCTGGGCAGCGCGGAAGACCATACGGCCGATACGACCGAAGCCATTGATACCAATTTTGATTGCCATAATCTTGTTTTGAATTATAAAGTTAAACCTAAATAACCAATGTTATTTTTTTCACAGCGCAAAAATAGAGACTTTCCGCGGGATACGCAAATAAAAAATAAATTTTTTTATAAAAATCGTATCGTTTGCGTTTCAAATCGTTGCGACCTATTTCAGCACCTTGAGAATCACCTTGCGAATCTCACCCTCGCCTACGAGCGGTGCGTGTGCATCTTCGGGCAGAAGAATCGTAAACTGACCCGGGCGCATCGTGTAGTAGGTCTGCGGCTCGTCGTCAAAGAACTGGATATCCTTCTCGGCGTTGAAAGCCTCTTTGGGCTGCTTGAGCGTCGAGCGGTCGGCCCAACCGAAGGCCTCCTCCGAACCCGAAAGGAGAATCTGGATGTCGATGTACTTGTCGTGTACCTCGAGTTTGGCCTCCTCCTTGGTCTTCAGACCACGCGCCTGCACGTTGGCAAAAATCTCTTTGCCGTCCAGCTCCATCTTACCATTCTCGGCCTTCTCCCAATCCACCTCGGCGAAGAGCTTAAAGGCCTTCTCGATACGCGGCGAAAGGGCATAGTAGGCCGCGCAGTTTTTCATCGAATCTAAAATCATAACTTCGTTTTATTTTTAGGTTAGTGTATCATTCTGTTCGCTTCAGGCGCACCAAGACGGGCAGGTGGTCCGAATGGGGGACCTCCGGCACCTCATAGGAGAGGGTCTCGAAGCCGTCGGAGGAGAATATATAGTCGATGCGCAGCGCATCGAAGAATCCTCGGAAGGTGTGCGAGAAGCCCTCACCGGCCTCCGAGAAGGCATCATTCAAACCGCGTGCCAAGGTGCGGTAGGTATAGGAGAGGGGCGTATCGTTAAAATCGCCACAGAGGATTTGCAACGCAGGGGCCAGCGAATCGAGGTGTCCGCGAATCGTATCGGCCTCGTCGGCACGCACCACACAATTGTCGTGGAAGCGACTCACAATACTGCGCAGCTTCTCCTCGCGGGCCGTATCGAGCAGGTAGGCGTGCCCCGTAAGGTACTCGCTGTCGAAGGCCGTGATGCCGGTCGATTGGAGGTGGTTATTCACCACGCGCACGGTATCTTCCCGAATGAGCAAATCGGCCCACACCGAGGTTTTGGGGCGCATGATGTAGCCCGAACGGAGAATCTTAAAGCGCGAGAGAATCGCCTGACGGTACCATTGACCCGTCTCGGGGGCAATCTGCACGGTATGGTACTCCTCCATCAGGCGCATCATACGCTCCGAACGCGCAGCGAGGTCGGGGTAATACTCCTGCAAGCAGACAATATCGGGATTGAGCCGCTCGATGAGGGCCGCCACGCTATCGGCCGAGCTTTCGCCCGCATCGTTGTAGAAGAAACGGACGTTGTAGCTCAACACCTTAAAGGCCGAGCGGGGGTAGGAGAAGTTTTTATCGTATTTGCGTTGCAACTCGCGTCGATGGGCATCGGGTCGCCAGAATAACGACACCGAGAAGAGGCCGAAGAGGCAGGCGAGGCCCATCAGGGCGGCCCTTTTCAATCGCCAGCGCACCACCCAATAGAGGGCCAGCAGCAGGGTCATCAGGTAGAGCCACGGTGCGACCAAGCCCAACATGGGCAATGCCCACGTATATTCGGGGTCGATGCGCGAGACGATAAGCGCGGTGAAGAGCATCACAAAGACCGCTCCCGAGAGGAGCGTCAGCACCAAATCGACAAGCAGCATCAACAGGCTCGGGCGCGAAGAGCCTCTATTGCCGCCATAGTCGGTGTAGTAGGTGTCGTTGTGTGCCATCGTCGTTCGCCGTTACTAATAGTAGATTTCGCCCCGCTTTTTCCAATAGTAGAGCAACGCCCAGCCCCAGAGCATACCGCCCACATGGGCAAAATGGGCCACCTGCCCTACTCCGCGCCAACCGAGGAAGAGTTCGATGACAGCGTAGATAATCACGAACCATTTCGCCTTCATCGGGATAGGCGGAATGAGCAACATGATGGTGGCATTGGGATGCATCACACCGAAGGCCAGCAACAAACCCATCACGGCACCCGATGCGCCCACCAGGAAGAGCGGAAGCTCCCCCATGAGCCACGCCACGCCATACTGCACCAAGGCCGCCCCGATACCGCAGGCGAGGTAATAGACCAGAAAGCGTTGCGACCCCAGCTCATATTCGAGCGTTCGGCCAAACATCCAGAGGGCGAACATATTGAAGAACAGATGCTCCAGATTGGCGTGCAGGAACATATAGGTAATATACTGATAGGTGTGGAACCACGGGGTTCCGAGCGAGAGGGTACACCACTCGCCTATCTGCGCACCAATGGGTAACAGCTTGACGGCCATAAAGGCCAGCACATTGATGATAAGCAGGTTTTTAACAACCGGCGGCATATTCGAGTAACGGTTCATCGATACACTTTTTGCAAATGTACATTATTTTTCGGAATTATCCGAGTTTTCCGCGCAACTCCTCCAACGAAAGGGGTTGCAGGATGCGTTTTCCGGAGGGCGAGAAGCTGAAATTTTCCACCTCGGCAAGGCGCGTCAGAAGGGCCTCGAGTTGCTCTTGAGCGAGAATTTTCGGCAATCGACGCGCACCACTGGCCGCCAGGAGGGCTGCAGCACGCTCCCGACAACGATGCGCATCGAGGCAAGGTTCCGAGAAGAGGCCCACCAACTCATAGAGGACCGACTCCAACTCCTCGACCGCCATTTCGGCCGGCAGACCGCGCACCTCGACACGCTCTCCCTCGCCAAAATGCAAATCGAAACCCAGCGATGCCAACTCCACCTCCCGCTCCACGAGCGAGGCGTACTCCTCCTTCGAGAAGATGAGTTGCTCGGGGAAGAGGAGCTGCTGGCTCACACCGTGTGCCGTGCGGGACATCGCCATATAATCCTCAAACAGAATACGTTCTTCGGCTCGTCGCAACTCCACAAGGGTCGGCTGACCCTCCACAAAGGCCAAGGCCAAACCGCCACCGAGTGCCATCGGACGCTCAAACGCAGGCGTAGGGTGCAAATTCATCTGTTGTTGCGAAGCCCCCTCGGAGGCCACCTCGAAGAATTGTTCATCTTCCGGTTGCTCCGCCATGGGAGGCAACATACCCCCCATCGGGGCTACGGCCGAGGAGCGGAAATCCTCAAACTCCTCCTCCCCGCCACCAAATGTAACGGCAGGCGAAAAGGCGGTCGGACGTACCGACATGGAAGGGGCCGTGGCATCCGACAAGGCGGAGTGTTCCACCGAGCCGGTATAGGGGACGTCGAATCCGCGATAATTGAGATTGGGGTCGGGAGCCGACGGGTCGATATAGCTGTCACTAAAGGGGTTATAATCGCTGTTCTGCACCGCGCTCGGTTCGCCATAGACCACCCCGCGCCCCATCACGGGAATCTCGACGCTCTGCTCGCGGTCGAAATCCATCATCGGGACGGCCCCCGATTTGGCAAGCGTTTCACGCACGGCAGCATTCACAATCTGCCACACGGCCTCCTCATCGGCAAACTTCACCTCGGTCTTTTGGGGATGGATATTGACATCGATGCGCGAGGGGTCAATCTCGAGGAAGAGGAAATAGGAGGGTTGCGAAGTCGGCGGAATGAGCTTATCATAACCGCGCAACAAAGCACTTACCAGGTAGGGCGACTTGAAATAGCGGCCATTGACAAAGAGGAACTGCTCCTGATTGCGCTGCTTGGCGGCTGCCGGACGACCGATGTAGCCCTTGACGGAGGCTATCGAGGTCGAGGCATCGACCTCCAAGAGGTTCTGCTTGATGCTGCGCCCCATCAAATCGACAATGCGCGTAGCCAAAGAGCCGACGGGGAGCTGATAAATCGGGGCATCGTTGGCATAGAGTTCGAAACTCACATCGGGGTGGCAGAGTGCCACGCGCTGAAATTCGCTCTTAATCTGCTTGGCCGAGGTGGTACTCTTCTCGAGGAAACGACGACGTGCCGGCACATTATAAAAGAGGTTGCGCACGAAGAATTGCGAGCCTACGGGGCAGACCACAGGTTGCTGTGAGAGGAAGGCTCCACCGTGAATTTCGGTGACGGTACCCAACTCATCCTCCGCCTGACGAGTACGCAGCTCGACCTGCGAGACGGCCGCAATCGAAGCCAAGGCCTCACCGCGGAAACCGAAGGTGTGGAGGCTGTAGATATCCTCCACGGAGCGAATCTTCGAGGTGGCGTGGCGATCGAAGGCCATGCGGGCATCGAGTGCCGACATACCGCAACCATCATCCACAATCTGGATAAGCTCCTTGCCGCCGTCGCGGAAATTGACCTTCACGCACGATGCACCGGCATCGATGGCGTTCTCCATCATCTCCTTGACGACCGACGCAGGACGGTTTACCACCTCACCGGCGGCAATCTGGTTGGCTACAACCTCGGGCAAGAGTTGGATTCTATCGGCCATAGTTGCTCGTTGGGTTATTCGGTATAGTCGTTCGGCACGACCGTAATGGGTTGAGCCTGCCACTCCACATCGCTGATACCCGACTGGTCGAGCGAGGAGGCCGCCTCACGCGGTTTGTACTCCATCTGCCCGCTTGCATGAGACTGCTTGGCCCGGCTGAAGGCATCCACCAGACGCGGGAAGAGCATGGCGACAAAGAGCAGAATGAGGGCTGCACCCAATATCGGTTTCCAAATCGAACCGCCCTGACGGCTTTTGTCGCCCTCGCGCTTGGCGGCACGCGCCTCACGCTGGGTGCGGATATACTTGCCGGGCATATACTCGCCCGTATCGTCCGAACGCTCACCTCGCAACTCGGCACGACGCTGCTCGCGCTGCTCCTTTTGAGGGTCGAAGTAGCGCGGGATGTAGTTAAACCTATTTGCGTGTCGCTTATAAGGAGAAAACAGCCCCATGATTTTTTATTATAATGTAATTAAAGAAAATAATGATTTTAACGAACTTAAAGAAACCTTAATCTCCTTAATATCTTTAATCTCTTTAATCTCTTTATTTCCTTTTTCCCCCTCGATTTTGATTTTAGGCGAGCAGATTTTGGGCTTTCGAGGTCGGGCGAATTGGGAGCATACTTTAATGGTATGTGACCAATTTCGCACGGCAAGAAAGTGCAAAAGGTGCCGCATAAAATCGAAATCAACGGAAGAAGTTCTTCATACGCTCAAAGATGTTCTGATTCTTGACCGACTCGGCTTTCTGGAAAGAGGGCTGCTCGGCGAGTTGCTCGATGAGTTTGCGCTCCTCCTTGGTCAGGCGGTCGGGGATGGTGATATCGACCACCACCAGCTCGTCGCCACGGCCATAGCCATTGACATCGGGAAGTCCCTTGCCTCCGAGACGCAACACCTTACCGGCGTGGGTACCCGGGGCAATTTTGATTTTGGCACGGCCATCGACGGTCGGCACCTCCACCGCACCACCCAAGAGGGCGGTTGTAACGGTAATATTGAGGTTGTGAATCAGATCGTTGCCGTCGCGCAGGAGTTCGGGATGCGGTTCCTCCTCGATGAGGACCTGCAAATCGCCGTTCACACCACCATGGCGGGCGGCATTACCCTTGCCCGAGACGGTGAGTACCATGCCCTCGCCTACACCGGCCGGAATCTTAATCTCGACCACCTCCTGACCGCGCGTGGTACCTTCGCCACCGCATTTGTCGCACTTGGCGGTGATAACCTTTCCCTCGCCACCGCAGGTGGGGCAAACCGACTGCATCTGCATACGGCCAAAGAAGGAGTTCTGCATCGTCACGACATAACCCGAACCGTTGCAGGTCGAGCAGGTCGAATAGGAGGAGCTATCCTTGGCACCCGTACCACCGCACTTATCGCAGGCGATGGTCTTATTGATTTTCAGCTTCTTGGTAACACCCTCGGCAATCTCCTCGAGCGTCAGACGCACCTTAATGCGCAAATCCGAACCGCGATTGACCGAGCGGCCACCACCCGAAGAGCGGAAACCGCCCCCGAAGTGACCACCGAAAATATCGCCGAACTGCGAGAAGATATCCTCCATCGAGAAGCCGCCAAAGCCACCGCCGAAGCCACCTGCGCCACCGGCTGCACCACCCATACCGGCATGGCCGAACTGGTCGTAGCGGGCGCGCTTGTCGGGATTCGACAATACATCATAGGCTTCGGCCGCCTCCTTAAACTTCTCTTCGGCCTCCTTATCGCCCGGATTTTTATCGGGGTGATACTTGATGGCCGCCTTGCGGTAGGCCTTCTTTATCTCGTCGGCATTGGCGTTTTTCTCCACGCCCAACACCTCGTAGTAATCTCTCTTTTCTGCCATTTTCTTACTCTCCTACAACCACTTTAGCAAAGCGCAACACACGCTCGCCCAGGCGATAACCCGTCTGCACGCAGTCAATCACCACACCCTTCTGCTCCTCACCGGCGGCAAAACGAGCCACCGCCTCGGCCACCTCTTCGTCGAAGGGCTGTCCCACGACCTCAATCTGGGTCACGCCACGCTGCTTGAGGGCCTCGGTGAATTTCTGCGCAATGAGTTGCACGCCCTGGCGTACCGACTCCACATCCTCGGTCTTTAACATGGCAGCCACGGCACGCTCCACATCGTCCTTCACGGGCAACATGGCCAGCAGCACCTCCTTGCCACCCGTCTCCACAAGCTCCATCTTCTCGCGCAGGGTGCGCTTGCGATAGTTGTCGAACTCGGCCTGCAAGCGCAGGTATTTATCCTTCCACTCGGCCACCTCGGCGGCGAGCTTCACCACTTCATCTTCAGCTACGGGAGCGTCTGCCATTGTGTCAGTTGCGGCGGCCTCCTCGTCTGCCACATTGGCACACGGTTCCCCCTCACACGAGGGATAACCCTCGCCCTCGGCAAAACCGGCATCGCCGGCAACCTCCTCATTATAAACTTTTTCCTTTGTCATATCTTTGGTTTTTCTTCGTTTCCACAACATAGTATGCACAAATTATATACCAACTACCCGATGATGAGGATAGCCGGTCGTTTGTTCAATTCGGGCAATTTCGCTTTGCGCCACTCGGCCACCCGCATCGTGCGAATCCACTCGGTGGGGGCGGTCAAATCCATCGCAATCGTCAGGCGGGTCTCCGCTTGCAGCGTTTGCAACAGCTCCTCGATGAGCTTTTGGTTGCGATAGGGGGCCTCGATGAAGAGTTGCGACTGATGCTCTTGGTGGGCGCGACGCTCAAAGTGGCGAATGGCTCGCTGGCGTTCAGGACCTTTGACGGGCAGATAGCCGTTGAAGGCGAAGGATTGGCCATTGAGTCCCGATGCCATCACCGCCAACAGAATCGACGAAGGGCCGACGAGCGGCACCACGCGGATTCCCTTGCGATGGGCCGCCTCAACGACCAATGCACCCGGGTCGGCCACACCGGGGACACCCGCCTCGGAAATCACACCGGCCGAGCGACCCGCCATGAGGGGAGCCATCATCCGCTCCACGGCCTCACCGGCCACCGTATGTTCATTCAGCTCGACAAACTCCAACTCGTCGATTTTCAGCCCCAGCGCGGCCTTCGAGAGAAAGCGGCGTGCCGTGCGCGTATTCTCGACAATGAAGTAATCGAGCGACTGCATCACACGCCGATTCCCTTCGGGAAGTACCTCCCAGGGGGATGTTTCGTCCGAAATCGGACAAGGAATCATATAGAGTGTTCCGCGTTCCATTTACTCTTTGATATAGATACGTTTTACGCGCGTCGAAACACCGGTCAGCACCTCGTAGGGAATCGTACCGAGTTTTTCGGCCATCGTGGCTACATCATTGCCCTTCCACGAAGAGAAGATAATCGCCTCGTCACCCTCTTTGACCCCCTCGACCTCCGTAACATCAATCATGCAACTATCCATGCAGACGCGCCCCACGATGGGACACGCCACCCCTGCAACCATCATCGACCACACCCCGCATCCGAGCTTGCGGTCCAAGCCGTCGGCATAACCAATCGGGATGGTGGCCACCACCGAATCACGCTCCAAAAGGCCCTGACGGCCATAGCCGATGCGGGTGCCGGCCGCGTGGTGTTTGAGCTGTACGATGCGCGTTTTGAGCGTCGAAACGGGTTCCAGCTTCTCGTCGCCCGATTCGCCAAAGCCATACAAGCCGATACCGAGGCGGCAGGCATCAAACCTCCCCTCGGGGAATCGCCACATCGCAGCCGAGGCCGAGGCGTGCCGCATAACGGGATAGCCCAACGCCTGCTGAATCCGGTCCGAAAGTCGCGCGAAAAGGGCAATCTGCGCGCGGGTAAAATCATCCGCCTCTCTGTCATCGGCACACGAAAGGTGGGTAAAGAGCGAACTTACACGCACCTGCGGCAGCGTTTGCAGGCGGACAATCAGCTCTTCCACCTCCTTCTCCTCAAAGCCCAGGCGATGCATTCCCGTGTCGAGCTTCAGGTGTATCGGATAATGCTCCTCACCGGCATGAGTCACCGCCTCGGAGAAGGCCTCCAGCGAGTGCAGGCTGTAAATTTCGGGTTCCAGGCGGTAGGCTATCATCTGCTCGAAGCTGTCCGAGTCGGCATTGAGTACCACAATCGGCATCCGAATCCCCCGCTCGCGGAGCAGCACACCCTCGTCGGTAAAGGCCACGGCCAACATCGCCACGCCTTGGTGCTGCATGAGTTGCGCCACCTCAAAATCTCCCGCGCCATAGCTCGACGCCTTGACCATAGCGACCATCTTCACCCCCTCGCCCACGCGGGCGCGGAAACGATTCAGGTTGCGCGTCATGGCATCCAGATTGACCTCCAGCACGGTCGTGTGGCTCTTCTCGGAGAGGGCGTGTGCCAACTTTTCGAAGCGGAACGCGCGCGCACCCTTCAACAGCACCACGGCATCCGAGAGCGAGAGCGGACTGACACCCGCCATCGCGGCATCGGTGGTGGGATAGAACTCCTTTTCGCAGGTAAAGCGGTCGGCCGCGGCCGTCAGACGGCTGCCAATACCGATAAGTCGCTCCACACCGGCACGGGCAACCATCATCGCTACGCGCGTATAGAGGGCCTCATCCGAAAGGTTACTCTGTGCGATATCGGAAAGAATAAGCACCCGCTTTCGCTCTCCGGCCACCGTATGCAGGTAGTCCAGAGCGAGGGTCAGCGAGTTCAAATCGAGGTTATAGGCATCGTTAATCAACAACGAGCGGTGGATGCCCTCCTTCACCTCGAGACGCATCGCCAGCGAGGGAATCGTGGAGAACGAGGGGTGCGGGTAACCCATTGCCGCCAGGAAGGCCTCGACGATTTGGGCATTGCGTTGCGAAGCCTCACCGCCCACCAACTCCATCTGTGGAGGCGTAAAGGTGGCCGCATCGACCAACTCACGCTCCGCATAGCGACGCTCAACGAGGGTAGCCAACGGACGATAGTAGCCGTGATAGATGATGCGTCGTGCCGAGCGGGCCAACACCAACTTCTCGCGGGCCTTCTGCTCAAGGTCCGTAAAATGTTCCTGATGGGCATCCCCAAGCGAGGTAAAGACCACCACATCGGGGCGGATGATGCGCTCCAACCGCTCCATCTCGCCCATCTCCGAAATACCGGCCTCGAAGATGGCCAACTCCTCATCGCCCTCCAGCATCAGCACCGACAGCGGCACACCGAGTTGCGAATTATAGCTCTTGGGGGAGCGGTAGAACTTCATCTCGGAGGGCAACTCCTCGGCTATCCACTCCTTAATGACCGTCTTGCCGTTCGACCCCGTGATGCCGACCACCGTCCCATGAAACAGGGCGCGATGATAGGCGGCCAACTGTTGCAGGGCCTCGATGGCATTGCGTACCACCACAACGCCCTGCCCCTTCTTTATCGGCACTTCATGCTCGACCAGAAAGGCTCTCACGCCACGACGCGCCACATCCTCCAGGTAGTCGTGCGAATCATGGTTCGCACCATGCATGGCCACAAACAGGGGTTCAGCCCCCAACTCACACGAAAGCGAGCGGCTGTCGGTGGCCACCGAACGACACTCCAGGTCCTCGCCCAGATGTCTGCCGCCCGTGATGGCGGCTATTTGCGATAAACGGTATCTCATCTCTTGCTATGGATGAAACGTAACAATCGTAATACCTGCACCTCCGCGGTCGGCGTGTTCGTCGGTTGCCGAGGCCACCTCCTTCACCGAGCGCAGGTAACGGCGAATCTCCTCCTTCAAGGCACCCGTACCCTTGCCGTGCAGAATCGTCACCGAACCGATGCCCACCATGACGGCATCGTCGATAAAATCGCGCACCTCGTCCAACGCCTCTGCGGCCCGCATACCGCGCACATCGATATGGTCGCGGAAGTTGAGTTTGCGCTCCGAAATCTCGGACGAATAGACCGTGCGGGCCGTCGTCGGGCGCGTAGCTTCGCGGTACTCGTTGTTCGAAACAACGGTGAGCAAACCGACATTGACCGTCGTCAGCATCTGCCCGAAAGCCACCTGCGCACGCTTGCCCTGCAAGGCCTGCACCACGCCTACGACATCCTGCCCCACCATCTTGACCTTCGAACCGACCTCCACGGCACGCGGTTTCTCCTGCTGCGCCACCGTCACAGCCCGCTTTTCGCCTTGCTGTGCCTTGCGCTCCTCGCGTCGCTGACGACGACGCTCGATGCGCTCGATTTCGCGTTGTACCTCCTCTTCGCGAGCCGCCTTTTCGGCTTGCTCGACACGCGCGCGGTAATCATCCAACTCCTTACGGGCCAAGCGTGTAAGCTCCTTTTCGGCCTGTGCCTCACGAATCGTGCGAATCGTATTTTCGATTTGGCGATTGGCCCCCGCGATAAGGGCTTCGGCCTCCTCCTTCGCCTTGCGCAGAATCTCCTGACGCTCCTGGCGAATCTTCTGCAACTGCTCCGAATAGCTCTGCTCCAGCTCCTCGACCTTGCGGTCGGTCAGGCGGATGCGGTCACGCTTTTGCGACCAATAGTGCTTATCGCGGGCAATTTCGCGTAGCTGTTTTTCGAGGTTGATATGGTCCGAGCCGGCCTTCTCGCTGGCGCGACGAATCAACTCCTCCGGCAGACCGATTTTGCGGGCAATTTCGACAGCGAACGAACTGCCCGGCTTGCCCTGCTCGAGGCGGAACAAGGGGCGGATATGCTGTACATCGAAGGCCATCGCGCCGTTCGATACGCCCTCGCTCTGCGAGGCATAATATTTAATGTTGGCGTAGTGGGTCGTAATGATGCCGTAACATCCCCTCTCGAGCAGTCGCTCGAGGATGGCCTCGGCAATCGCCCCTCCGATAATCGGCTCGGTTCCCGACCCGAACTCATCAATCAAAACAAGCGTCTCGGGCGAGGCGGCCGCAACCATCTGCTTCATGTTGTGCAGATGCGACGAATAGGTCGAGAGGTCGTTATCCATCGACTGCTCATCTCCGATATCAATCATCAGCGAGCGGAAGACGGGCAGCTCGGAATTTTCACCGGCCGGCACCAAAAATCCGCACTGACACATATACTGCACGATGCCGGTCGTCTTCAGGCAGACCGACTTTCCGCCCGCATTGGGACCCGAAATCACCAGCAGGTGTTTCGTGCGGTCCAACTCCAACGAGAGGGGGACAATCTCACGCCCCTGCGCCCGAAGGCTCTGCTCCAAAAGCGGATGGCGTGCATCGCGCAACACAAGGCGGTCGTCCATCGAGAGAATCGGGCGCGTGCAACGATTCGCCAAGGCCCAACGACCTTTGGCACGGAGCATATCGATCTCCGTCAGGTAGCGGCCCGAGTCCTCCAAAAGCGGAGCTTCGGGGCGAATCTCCTCGCTCAAGAGGGTGAGGATGCGGACAATCTCACGCCTTTCGGCATACTCCAACTCCTTGAGTTCGTTGTTCAGCTCCACCACCTCGACCGGCTCGACGTAGAAGGTACGTCCCGTGGCCGACTCGTCGTGGATAAAGCCGGCCAATTTGCGCTTATTGGCGGCCGAAACGGGGATGACGCTCTTGCCGTCGCGCACCGAAAGCTGCGCATCCGCCTCCACGATACCGGCTCGTTTGGCCGCCTGCAAGACCTGCTGCAACCGCTTGGCAGCCTGTCCCTCGCGCTCACGAATCGAACGACGAATCGCATACAGCTCCTCCGAGGCGGTATCTCGCACCGTGCAGTCGGTATCGACCACCCGTTCCATCCGCTCCTTGAGGGCGGGGAAGGACTCCACATCGCGCGTCAGAGCATAGAGGTGGCGATATTGGTTGGCTCGCTGACGGATAAAGTGGGTCACCTCGCCCACCGTTCGGATGGCCGAGAGGAGCATCACCACCTCCTCCACATCGAGGAACGTACCCTCGACGGCAAGTTTTTGCACCACCTCGGTCATATCGGCATACTCCCCACCCGGGAAGTCGGACTCCATCATCAGCAGTTGGCGCATCTCATCGGCCAAGGCCAGGCGATGTTCAATCTCCTTCGCAGCGGTCGAAAACCGCTCCTGCTCGATGCGCAGACGCGCCGAGGGCATGGTTGTCAGAGCGGCCACCTGCTCACGCAGACGGTCGAACCCGATTTTCTGTTCGAACGAGGCGGGATAAATCATCTTTATTCGGCTTTTGCGGCCTTGCGGGCCTCCTTTTTAGCCTTTCGCTCGGCTCGTTTTTCGGCCTTCTCCTTCGCCTTCTCGGCATCCTTGCCAAAGACCGAAAGATGGACATAACGGGCCGGATTGGTCTTCAAATCCTCCAACAGCAGCGCGAGATTCTCGCCCGCCAAGACCAGATTCTTATAGAGCTGTTCGTCGCTCATAAGGCGGCCAATCGTCCCTTCACCGCCCTCAATCTCGGCCAGCACCTCCTCGAGCGACGAGATGGTCGAGGCGAGTTTCTCGGCCACCTGCTCCTGGTCGAGCTTCGTCACCAGGTTGTTCACACCACCCAGCAGGCTATCCACCTTCGGTGCGCTCTCGCCGAGCATCGTGGCAAACTCCGAAAAGCCGGCTACCGCCTCGGCCAGATGCTCCTTCTCGCGTGCCAACAAATCGGCCGCGTCACCCGACAAACGGTCCAGGTTTCCCATCGTCTGGTTCAGATGGGCGGTATTCTGCTCCAAAATCCGATTCAGGCTGTTGAGCGTTCGGCTCAAATCGTCGGCAATCACGGCAAACTTCTGCTTGAAGAAATCCAACTCCGAGCCGGCCACATCCATCAAATCGCGCGAACGGCTCGAAAAAATCGTATCGCCCTGCTCGAGGCAGGTCGTGGCTTGACCCAAGACAATCTCAATCGCCTTGCCGCCCATCAGTCCATCGCTGAAGATGCGGGCTTCGGAGTCGGTCGGGATGCGGTAAGCACGCTTAATGAGGAGGTGGATGGCCACCTTATCGCTCACCGCAGGGTTCAGTTCGATGGCCGATACGGTACCGACCTTAACACCCTTCATCATCACGGCCGAGGCCTCCTGCACACCATTCACCTGGTCATAGACGGCCACATACTCCACATTGCGGGCAAAGACATCCAGGCCGCTGAGGAAGCGAATGCCACCCCAGGCCAGCAGAATCATCGCCACGCCAAAAATGCCGATTTTTGCTTCTCTTTTCATCGTTATATTTATGTTTTCGTTGCTACTTTTTCGGGGTCACCGCACGCCCGTTCTCTACCGCCACCACAAAGGCCTGCGCAAAGCTCTTGCGCACCGCCTCTGCTGCTTTGAGGGCCTCGCCACGGGTGGCATACTCGCCCACGCCGTATTTATAACGATAAACCCCTTCGCTCTGGTATTGATGCACGCGATTGCGGTAGCTCTTAAACTCGGGCGAGGAGAGCGGCAACTCCCGTTTCGAGGCCAACACCTGAACCGTATAATAGCGTTTCGCGGGTTGCGTGGAGGCCGTTTTTACGGGGGCCGGAGAGGATTTCTTGCCACCGGTAAGGGCCGGCTTGGACGGCTCCTCTTGTTTCGTTACGGGCGTCGGTTTTTGTGCCTCTTTGGGTGCAGCCTTCGGTTGCTCCTTGCTTTTTACGTCGCCATATAGACGGGCATCGTAGAGTTTCGTTTCGGGCTGCGACTGTGCGGCCGATGCCTGCTTCGTCTCCGGCTGCGGGGCGGGGGTCGGCTGCACCTCTTCGCGTTTCGGGGCGGGCTGCGGCTCGGTTGACGCATCGTTCGCCAGGCGCATCTTCAGCACATAGGCCGAATAGTCCTGCACGGCCCGATACAGGGCATCGACAATGGCCGTCTGGCCCTTTTCGGATTTGAGGTAGGCCGCCTCCTCCTTGTTCGAGAGGAAGCCGATTTCGGTCAGTACGCCCGGCATATTGGTTGCATAGAGGACACGCAGGGGCTGTTTCTTCACGCCACGCGAATGACGGCCGGTCTGCATATAGTTCTGCTGGATGCAACGCGCCATGGTCTGGCTGAATTCGCCATAGGTAAATTGCAGATTCTGGATGTAGGCACGAATGATGGCCGCCTCGCGCTCATTCGACATATCGAGCAGGTCGTCGCGGTTCGACTCGAAGAGGGCATTCGTGTTGTATTGCTGCTCCTTGGGGGTCTCACCCATGATGAGGGTCTCGACACCCTTGGCGGTGGTCGATTTGGCGGCATTCACGTGAACCGAAAGGAACAAATCGCCCTCGGCCTTGTTGGCTATATCGGCACGCTTTTGCAGGTCCTCGATTTTGGTCGCAGCCAACGCCTTATCGGTGGTGCGCGTATAGACCACCTTCACGCCGGGCATCCCCTGCTCGATTTTCTTACCCAGACGCAGGACGATTTTCAGCGTCAGGTCCTTCTCCTTCACCCCGCCATAGACCGCTCCGGGGTCGTTACCGCCATGGCCGGCATCCAGCACCACCACACGCACGCCGTGGCGGGTGGCAGGCTCGGCCGCGAAGGTCGTTGAAAGGGTCAGTATCAGCACCAAAAGGGTGAGAATGTTTCGCGCGCGCATTTTTTAAGGGGTTATTTGTGTGGCTATCTCGTATTTTTTACCTATCTTTGTCGGTTGAAATATACCCCGAAAGAGTCCCCAAAAGGGGCTACGAGGGAGATTTGCCGACTTTGTCGGCAAAAGTAACGAAAATTTCGGACATTCGAGAAGATTTTGGAGAAAAGAACCATAAAATATCTCATTTTAGCGGCCTTGCTGCTCACCTCGGCCCAATGGGTCTTCGGTCTGCGTCCGCCCCACCTGCTGGAGGCGACACGGATGCAGGACTCGTTGCGCCGCATCGAGGCGACGGCTCCGTTGCAGGATTCGACAGCCACGACACCGCTCCTCTCCGAGCGCGAGATGCGTCGTGAGGTGCGTCGCCGCCGTGCAGCCGAGCGCGCCCTCGCTCAAAACGGCACCCGCATCGAGTCCGACTCCACGGCCATCGATTCGACCCGTCAGGATTCGATTCCGGCCGACACCGCAGCCGTCGATTCATCGAAGATGCCCCGTCCGGCCGGCAAATTCATCGACGACCCCATCATCGGTCAAAACTCCGACTCGCTGGTCTATGACGTGCGCAACAAGTTGGTCTATGTCTATAACCAGGGCGATGTCACCTACCAGACGAGCAACCTGAAGGCCGACTTCATGCAAATCGACCTCAACACGAAGCGTGTCTATGCCTACGGCAAGCCCGACTCGGTGGATGGCAAATGGACCTCGACCAAACCCGAATATACGGAGGGGGATGCCAGCTACCGCATGGACACCATCACCTACAACATCGATACGAAGAAGGCCAAAATCAAGGGCGTAGCGACCCAGCAGGGCGACGGCTGGCTGGTCGGTGGCTCCGTAAAGAAGATGACCGACAACACGATTAACATCGAGAACGGTAAATACACCACCTGCGAGGATACGGACCACCCGCACTTCTACCTGGCGATGACCAAAGCCAAAGTCATCCCGGGCAAGAAGGTCATCACGGGTCCGGCCTATCTGGTGCTGGAGGATGTGCCGATTTACTTCCTCGGCATCCCCGAAGGCTTCTTCCCCATCAGTTCGGGTCCGAAATCGGGTCTGCTGATGCCCACCTTTGGTGAGGAGTACTCGAAGGGCTTCTTCCTGCGCGATTTGGGTTACTATTTCACCCTCGGTCAGCACGCCGATTTAGCGGTGCGCGGCGGTATCTACACGCTCGGTTCATGGGAGGCTTCGGCCGCCTCGCGCTACATCAAGCGATACAAATACAGCGGCAGCTTCAACCTCCAATATTCGAATATCAAGACCGGAGAAAAGGGTGAGCCGGACTACATCAAACAGAAGAACTTCCGCATCCAATGGGCCCACCAGCAGGACCCCAAGGCCAACCCGGGTTCGACCTTCTCGGCCTCGGTAAACTTTGCCACGAGTGGCTACAACAAGTACTCGGCCACCAACCTGAACGATATTCTCTCGACGCAGACCAACTCGTCGATTTCGTTCTCGAAGAATTGGGCCGGTACCCCCTTCTCGCTCTCGGCAAACATGGCCATTTCGCAGAACTCGCAAAACGAGAGTATCTCGGTTACGCTGCCGACGATGGTCTTCAATATGTCGCGCATCTACCCCTTCAAACGCAAGGAGAAGGTGGGCAAGGACCGCTGGTATGAGAAGATTTCGATGCAGTACACGGGTAAGCTGACCAACTCGGTAACCACCACCGAGGATAAGATTCTCTCGCGTGAGACGTTCGACAACATGAAGAACGGCGTGGAACATTCGATACCCGTTTCGGCTTCGTTCAACATCCTGAACTACATCAACTTCTCGCCCTCGTTCAACTACAACGAGAAGTGGTATTTCAAGCGTCAGGAGTATGAGTGGAACCCCATCACGAACCAGACCGATACGCTGGCTCCCGAGTATGGTTTCTACCGCCTGTACAACTACTCGCTCTCGGCCTCGGCCTCGACAACCGTCTATGGTATGTTCGACTTCACGAAGAAGAAGCGCGACAGAAAGATTCAGGCCATCCGCCACACCATTTCGCCCTCGATTGGTTTCTCCTACGCCCCCGACTTCTCGGACCCCAAGTATGGCTACTACCGCACACGGCAGACCGACTCGACGGGTCGTTTTACGACCTACTCGCCCTATGCCATCAACGCCTACGGTGTCCCCTCGTCGGGCCGCTCGATGTCGATGAACTTTTCCTTGTCGCAGAATCTGGAGATGAAGGTACTCTCGAAGCGCGACACGTCGGGCGTAAAGAAAATTAAACTGATTGATGAGTTGCGTTTAAGTGCCTCGTATAACTTCCTGGCCGACTCGATGCGCCTCTCGACCATCCCCGTATCGTTCCGCACGACCATCTTCAAGAACTTCGGTATCAACTTCTCGACAACGCTCGACCCCTATCGCGTCACGCCCGAGGGTCGCCGTATCGACAAGCTCTTCTTCCCGGGTCGTCTTACGTCACTCGGCTGGTCGTTCGGCTACTCCTTCAAATCGAGCCAGGACCGCGCACAGCAGGCCGTGAACGATATCACCACCCTGCCACCGGAGTACCAAAACCCCTTCCATGACCCCTACGGCCACATGGACCCCGTCCTGCGAAGGCAATATATGGCGCAGAGCTATTACGACTTCTCGCTGCCATGGAATTTCGGCTTTAACTATGCCGTCAACTACTCGATATCGTACGTGAATAACGGCACGACGGGTTATCGCAAGAACATCACCCAGACGGTCGGCTTCAACGGCTCACTGAACATCACCCCGAAGATGGGCGTCACGTTCCAGGGCGGTTATGATATCAAAGCCAACAAGCTGACCACCTCAAGCATCTCCATCACACGCGATTTGCACTGCTGGCAGATGTCCTTCTCGTGGATTCCCTTCGGCTTCCACCGCAGCTGGTCGTTCAATATCGGTGTCAAGGCCTCCTCGTTGCAGGATTTGAAGTACGACAAGTCGCAGTCGATGTACGACAACCTGTATTAGAGCGAAGAGGGAAGAGGGAAGAGGGAAGAGGTAAAGTTCCTTAAGGGTGCTTAAGGAGGCTTAAGGGAATCCCTTTAGTAACCTTTAGCAACCTTTAGCAACCTTTAGTTGCCCTTCGCGCCTTTTACTACCCCCCCCCGCCAAGAGCGGGGTTTTTGATTTTAGAGGAGCAGATTTTGGGCTTCGCAAAGTAGGACGCGGATGGGACATACAACTAGTATTTCCCATTCGCGGACTGCGAGGTAAGTGCAAAATATGCCCTATAAAATCGAAAAATCAGAAGGGGTAACCCACACCGAAATTTAAGGCCGTATTCTTCCAGCGGAAGTTGTGAATCCACCGCTCACCGGAAGGGCGGTTGGGGTTGTGGAGTTGAACACCCCAGTCGAGGCGAAGGACGGCAAATTTGATATCGAGGCGAATACCGAGACCGGTATTAAAACCGAGTTGCTTATAAAAGTCATCGATATGGAAGACCGCCTCCTCGGCATACTCGGAGGGGTTGGACTCGAGGTACCAGATGTTACCCAGGTCGAGGAAGGTGGCACCATGCACGATGCCCCATATCGGGAAGCGGAATTCGAGGTTGGCCTCGAGTTTCATATCACCGAGCTGGGTCGGGAAGGCGGAGTCGGGTTCGGGAACGGAACCCGGGCCGAGGGTACGAGGGGCCCAACCGCGCATACTGTTCGAGCCACCGGCATAGAAGAGGCGGTCGAAGGGTACGGCATCGGAGTTGCCATAGGCACGGGCCACACCGCCATAGATGCGACCGGCCAGGGCCGTCTTTTCACCCAGCACCACCTTGTGGCTGAGGCTCAAATCACCACGCAAATACTGCGAATAGCGAATCCCGAAGAGGGTGTAGTAATCGCGTCCCTCGCGCTTATCGGAGAAGAGACGCTCCGCAAGGTCGAGCAGGTTGCCTGCACTCTCAAAGTTGAAGCGGAAGAGCGTGGCGTTTCCTCCCAGGTTGCGACGCTGGTTGTTGTAGGTGTAGCTGAACGAAAGGCCCGCAATAAGCTGGGTTTTGTAGCTGTTGATAAGGTACTTATTCTGCGTCGATGCGAGGAAGGTGGAGTCCAGACGGCTCACATTGACCACATTGATATCAATCGGGCGCAACATGAAGTTCGAGTAACCGCGATTGGCCCATTGGTAGCCCAGGCCGATGGAGGTCAGTGTGCGACGGTAATAGGGACGGTCCTGGAAATTGACCGAGGCCTCGAGCTTGGTTTTGGGCTGGATGACCGAGCGGATGCGATGCTCACCGGGCAGCAGGAAGCGCGGGAAGGTAAGGCCGGCCGACACGCCCAGTTCCGTAGCGCGACGCATGGCGGCATCTTTGGCCTTCATAAATTCGTATCCGCCCGTGAAGGAGATATCGAGGGCCTCAGCACCACGGAAGATGTTGCGATTCTGGTAGCCCACGGTCGCCTTCAGGCCGTAGAAACTCGAGGTGGTTGAACCCTCCAGCTCAATCTTCGCGCTCTGCTTCAACGTGGGCGAGCAGAGGATGTCGCAGGCGAGCAGGCCCTCGGTGCGGGGTTGCAGGATGGTCTGCTCCCCCTCGAAGTCATCCACGCGAATCGTATCGACACACGTCACACGCTCCTCCTCCTCGCGGAAGGAGATTTTGGCACTTCTGAAGTAGCCCAACGAAGTCAGCTCGGCATAGGTGCGCTCAACCTCCGAAGGGGCATAGCGTTGTCCCTTCTCGAGCGACACGGCACGACGCAACACGGACGGACGCAGTAAGAGTCGTCTATCATAAACGATATCCAACCCGCGATAGGCGAGCGTATCGAGGTGCAAATCGAGGCTGTCGAGCGAGGTGGTCGTATTGGGGAGCAGGCTCGGGTCATAGTCGGGCAGGATGTGAAGCTTGCCGACCTGATAAACGAGGTTATCCTCCCATTGAGCCTCACCGCGCTCGTTGTACCCCACGAGATGCTGTTTGACCACCATCTTCACATCCACCGTGCGGTCCGAGCGCAACGTATCGGCCACATATTCGATATTCTCGACCGAGAAGTTGTAGTAGCCCAACTCCTTAAGGTAGGTCGTCAGTCGTTCGCGCTCGGCATCGAGCATCGTAATATCGAACCGTTCACCCTCCCGCAGGAGCGTATTGACCGTATCGGCCAGGATGAGGGGTTCGAGGTTGCGGTCGCGGAATTCGTAGTCGAGTGAGCGGATGCGGTAGGGTTCGCGCTGGCGTACCCGATAGGTCACCGTGGCCCGCTTACGCTTGGTGGTATCGACCTCGAACGTGGAGCCGGAGCGGAAGAAGCCCTTCGAATCCATGAATACCTTCAGGTTCTGCGCACTGCGACGGGTGTAGTTTTCGTCGAGCAGCACAGCCTCTTCACCCACACGGCGTTTCCAATTGTTCCAACCGTTGTGTTTCGAGGAGTCGGCCTGCTCATAGAGCCACACATAGAAGTTGGTCCCCAGAATACGTTTATTGGGGGTCTGACGGACAAATTTTTCAAACTCCTCTTTGGGGATGCGCTCCCGACGCGGAGCCTCCTTGTCGGTCTTGATGCGCACCTTGTGGAGCAGGTACTCGCCATCGGGAATATAGCGCGTCACCGAGCAGGCCGTTCCGAAGAGGAGCGACACAACCGCCAGCAGCAACCATAAAACCCGATGTTTCATCCGAACAATCCTTTTACTGATTCATAAAACCGCGCTCTTTAAGCAGGGCGAGGTAGGCCTGCGAGATGGCCACATTGTCGCTCTTCACGTAACGACGCTCGGTGAAGATACGGGCCAGGTTCGGCAGGTTGTTCTCCGCGAGGAGCTGTTTGGTCAGCTCCGACTCTTCGCGCTCGGCCCACAGCTCGTCAATCTCGGCGGCCGTATAGTCGTTGTAGGTCTCGAAATGGACCACGGCATCGAGCGGCAGGCGGTCGGTCAGCTCGGGCTTTTCGTCGGGATAACCCATCACGAGGGTCGTAATGGGCAGTACCCCCTTCGGGAGGTTCAGCACGCGCACGATGTCTCCGGCCGTATAGAGCGTTGTGCCGAGGTAGCAGATACCCAGTCCGCGCTCCTCGGCTGCCAAGGCCAGATTCTGGGCAGAGAGCAGCGCATCCGTAGCGGCCGTGAGGAACCAGGCAAAGTTGTCGTAGGCAGGTTCGGCATCCCGCTGACGGCACCACATCGAGAAGCGATGCACATCGGCACAGATGGTCACCACGCAGGGGGCCTCAACGACCATCTGCTGACCAAAGTGGCAAGGCAGGAGCTTCTCGCGCATCGCCTTTTCGCGGGTCACGACAAGCGAATAGAGTTGCATATTGCCGCAGGTCGAGGCACGCGAAGCGGCCTCCAGCATTTCGCGCAACTCCTCCTCGGGAATCGGGGTCGATTTGAATCGACGAATCGAACGGTGTTTAAGTATGGTATTCATCATCGCTCTTTAGGCTTGAATGGTTTGCAAAAATCGGTCATATTCGGCCTTCTCGGCCTCATTGATGCGGAAAGGCTCCTCTTCGGAGTAACGCTCCGCCTCGAAATCGAGTGCCAGCAGTCCCTCACCTTCGTAGGTGGCGTTGCCCGAGAGGGTGGTCAGCAGCCCCTCGTCGCTCCGCTGCGAGCAGCAACGCACGCGACCGCCACTGTTCAGCACCGTAATCGGCTCTCCGTGTCGGCAGTAGCCCATCAGGCAGGCGGCCGTCGAAGAGGCGGTCATGGCCGTGCCGCACGAGGCGGTAAGCCCGACGCCCCGCTCATAGGTGGCCGTATAGATGGTCTGATTCCCCAGCGGACGGTAAAAGCTGACGTTGGTACCATAAGGGAGGATGTCGCCCAGCTGTTTCACCTTTTCACCGAGGGCCGACAGAAAGTCGAGGTCAATCGCATCGACGGCAGCCACCAGGTGCGGATTGCCCAAATTGAGGTAGGTAAAACGCAACGATTCGTCGAGCGACGGAATCACCTCCCCCACAAACCCCTGCTTGCGCCCCATCGAGGGGAGAAAATCGGGGGTCGAGAGGCGAATCCCGATACCTACGCAGTAGGTGGGAATCGAACCGAAAATCGGCTCTTCGCGCCTGATAGCATGGCGTTTGCCCCCCGAAAAGAGGTCGAACGTATCCCTTTCGCCCACATACTGTTGGGCCTGACGCGCCACACAACGGATACCGTTGCCGCACATCTCGGCCTCCGACCCGTCGGTATTGAACATCCGCATCCCGTACTCTTCGCCCACGGCAACGGTCAAGAGCAACCCATCGGTATGCCCCACCTCCCGACACAGACGGGCGATGAGCGACGGTCTTTCGGCCAACTTTTCGAGTTGCGGCTCACGCACGGCATCGAGCATCAGAAATCTATTCCCCGACCCATGGCAAAGTATGTACTTTGTAATCAGCATCTTTTCATTTTACGCCCCGAAAAACGGAGGCTTTAAGATTCAAAAATACGAAAAACAAAGGAAAAACCGCCCGTTTTTGGGAAAATTTGCGTAAAATTGCAGAAAAGAACCACACTATGACCGAAAAATTCATCATGGCGGGCCACACGCCCCTCCATATTTGCGACTCGGAAAAGGGCGAAAAATGCGTCGTGTTGCTACACGGCTACCTCGAATCGCTGCTCGTCTGGGAGGATTTCATCCCCCTGCTTTACAAACAGATGCGGGTCGTCACGCTCGACCTGCCCGGCCACGGCATCTCGACCGTCGAGGGCGAATGCCACTCGATGGAGTTTCTGGCCGACGTGGTAGCCGAGGCGATGACATCACTCGGCGTGGAGCGTTTCACCGTCGTGGGACACTCGATGGGCGGCTACGTAGCGTTGGCCCTCGCCGAGCGTCACGCCTCGCGATTAGAGGGTTTGGTGCTGTTCAGCTCGACACCCAATCCCGATACGGAGGCAAAGCGCGAAAACCGTCGCCGCGAAATCGAGCTTATCAAGAGCGGCAAGAAGGAGCTGTTGGCACGCATGGCCCCTTCGGCCGGTTTTGCAGCCGTGAACCGCACCCGCATGAAGGAGTATATCGAGGATTTGACCGAGCAGGTACACGTCACGGAGGATGAGGGCATCATTGCCCTGCTCAACGGCATGATGGCACGCAAAGACCAAAACGAGATGTTGCGCCAAAGCGATGTAAAACAACTCTTTATCCTGGGTCGTCAAGACGATTACATCCCCGTGGAGGTAGCCAAACAGCTGGTCGAAGCACATCCTCAAGCCGCGGTCGCATGGCTCGCCGATGCCGGCCACATGGGCTTTTTGGAGGAGCCTGCAACGGCAGCCGCAGCCCTGCTCAATTTTATGGGCCTTGCCTCGGAAAATAGGGAATAAAACACTATCTTTGCAACCAAACATTAAACACACAGCATTATGGAATTTGAAGGAACCGTATACAGAATCATGCCCGTCACGAAGGGTACGTCGGCCCGTGGCGATTGGCAGCGTCAGGATGTGATTTTCGACTATTCGGACGGAGGTAACTTTACGCGCAAGATGTGCGTTACGTTCTTCAACCGTCCGGACGATGTAGCCAAGCTCCGCGAGGGTAGCCGCTATCAGGTTTCGGTCAATATCGACGCCCGCGAGTACAACGGCCGTTGGTTCACCGACATTCGCGCCTGGCGTCTGCAACCCGTCGAGGCGCAAGCCGCACCCGAGGCTCCCGCCATGCCCGACCTGCCGCCCCTTGCGGCCGAGCCGAGCTACGCCGCCGCTCCCCAACAGGAGGTGGACGACCTGCCGTTCTAACCACACCGCCACGGAATGAAGGCAAACAGAAAAATGTGAGGCATCTGCTTGGCAGATGCCTCTATTTTATGTATATTTGTAACAAATCGCCTTTTGTATGAGAAGATTACTCGCGTTGGTCTGCCTGCTTGCACCGCTCGTGGTGGGAGCCGCACAACATACCATCACCTCGCCCGATGGCACGCTTACACTCACCGTTTCGCTCCGCGAGGGGCAGCTCTTCTATGCCGTGCAGTGCGACAATCAAACTGTTGTCGAGCCGTCCCGCCTGGGCTTAAGGAGCAACAACGGGGACTACAGCGACCACCTCTCGCTCTGCAACTGGCAGGAGGGGCGCATCGACAAGCAATACACCCTTTCGCGGGCAAAGGTCTCCGCCTCGCACTACGTTGCGAATCAACTGCTCGTCGAGCTAAAGAACGCCAAGGGGCGGCTCTTCTCGGTCGAATTTCGGCTCGACAACCACAACCTGGCCTTTCGCTACCTCCTGCCCAAAGATGGCGAGGAGGCCTCGATACGGATTCTGGAGGAGCTGACCGCCTTTCGTTTCCCCGACTTCACCACCACTTTTCTCACCCCGCAAAGCGACCCGATGGTGGGCTGGAAACGCTCCAAGCCGAGCTACGAGGAGGAGTACGAGGCCGATGCTCCGATGCATCAACCCTCACAATTCGGACGCGGCTACACCTTCCCCGCCCTCTTTCACGTGGGCGAGCGAGGCTGGGTGTTGGTCAGCGAGACGGACGTCGATAGCCGCTACTGCGGTTCGCGGCTTACGGATTACAGCATCGAAAAGGGGTATCAAATCGCCTTCCCGATGGTGGAGGAGAACAACGGCAACGGCACATCGGAACCGGCCATGGCCCTGCCGGCCGAGACCCCTTGGCGCACGCTGACCCTCGGACGCGACCTGAAGCCCATCGTCGAGACGACCATCCCCTGGGATTTGGTCGAGGAGCGATATGCCCCCTCCATCCCCTACCGCATGGGGCGCAGCACGTGGAGTTGGATTATCTGGCAGGACCCGAGCATGAATTTCGAGGACCAATGCCGTTACATCGACCTTGCCGAGGCCATGGGCTACGAATATATCCTTATCGATGCAGGCTGGGACAGCGAAATCGGCTACGAACGGATGCCTGAACTCTTCGCCTATGCCCGCCAACGAGGCGTTGAGCCGTTTTTGTGGTACTCTTCGAGCGGCTATTGGAACGACATCACCCAAAGCCCTGTCAATCGCATGGACAACCCGATTCGTCGCAAAGCCGAGATGCGTTGGATGCGCGAGCAGGGGGTGCGTGGCATCAAGGTCGATTTCTGGGGCGGTGACAAACAGGAGACGATGCGCCTCTACGAGGCGGTCTTAAGCGATGCCAACGACTATGGGCTGATGGTCATCTTCCACGGTTGCACCCTCCCGCGCGGCTGGGAGCGTATGTATCCCAATTTTGTGGGAAGCGAGGCTGTGCTGGCCTCCGAGAACCTGGTCTTCGGCCAACACCATTGCGACCGCGAAGCCTTCAAAGCGACCCTCCACCCTTTCATCCGCAACACCGTGGCATCGATGGAGTTTGGCGGTGTGGTACTCAACAAACGCCTCAACCGCACAAACGACGGTGGTTCGACCCGTCGCACGGGCGATGTGTTCCAGCTCGCCACGGCCATTCTCTTCCAAAACCCGATACAGAACTTTGCCCTGACGCCCAACAATCTGGAGGACGCTCCCGACTTTTGCATCGACTTTATGCGCGAGGTGCCGACCACCTGGGACGAGGTGCGTCTGCTCGACGGCTATCCGGGTCGCTACGTGGTTTTGGCACGCCGCCACGGCTCGACATGGTGGATTGGCGGGGTGAATGCCACCACCGAGGAGCTGACGTTGCAACTCGAATTGCCCGAGGAGATAACCACCGCCACGCTCTACCGCGACGACGCCACACTGCAACCTACCCGCTCGCAGACCCGCATCAAACACCACCGCCTGCCGATTACCCTCACCCCCAATGGCGGCATGGTCCTCATCGAACGCGAAACCAAATAACCTAACGATAATGAAAAAAACTGTTTTTACGCTCTTTGCTCTCTGCGTGATACTCATGACCGTTCATGCAGCCACACCGCAACGCCTTGTGGTGGATGCCGCAGCGAAAGGCCATCCGATTGCCAACACGATGTACGGCCTCTTCTTCGAGGACATCAACTACGCGGCCGATGGCGGATTGTATGCCGAGCTGGTGAAAAACCGCTCGTTCGACTTCGACCATCCGACCCTGGGGTGGCGTCTATTCGGCAACGTGGAACTTTGCAACGACGGCCCCTTCGAGCGCAACCCGAACTATATGCGCCTCCGCTATTCGGGCCATCGCGACATCCATACGGGCCTCGAGAACGAGGGATTCTTCGGCATCGCCCTGCAAGCGGGTGATGAGTATCGCTTCTCGCTCTGGGCGCGTAGCCACGGAGAGGCCGAGCAGGCCCTGTCGCTCAACATCGTAAGCGATGACTATACGTTGGAGAACACGGTGATTAAGCACGTTCCGGTGCGCATCACCTCCTCCGAGTGGCGCAAATACGAGGTCGTATTCACCGCCCCCGCGACGATTCGTGACGGCCGTCTGCGACTGATTTTGGAGCAACCCGACCCGAAGCAGCACAGCACCACGACGGGGGTCGATGTAGAGCATATTTCGCTCTTTCCGGTCGATACCTACCGTGGCGAGAAAAACGGTCTTCGTAAGGATTTGGCCGAGGCGTTGGCCGCCCTCAAACCCGGCATCTTCCGCTTCCCGGGCGGTTGCATCATCGAGGGAACGACCCTGGAGACCCGTTACCAATGGAAAAACTCGGTCGGTCCGGTCGAGAATCGACCCGTGAATCAGAATCGCTGGCACTACACCTTCCGCCACCGTCTCTTCCCCGATTACTACCAATCCTACGGACTGGGATTCTATGAATTTTTCTGCTTTGCAGAGCAGATTGGAGCCGAGCCGTTGCCGGTCGTAAGTTGCGGTCTGGCCTGCCAATTCCAGAACGACAAGACGGCCCATTGCTCGATGGAGGAGCTGCAAACCTATATCGACGATGCGCTCGATTTGATTGAGTTCGCCAACGGCGACCCAACAACCACCTGGGGCAAGGTGCGTGCCGAGATGGGCCACCCCGAACCCTTCAACCTCAAATACCTCGGCATCGGTAACGAGCAGTGGGGCGAGGAGTTTATCGTCCGCTTTGAACCCTTCCTTCAGGCGGTACGCGAAAAGCACCCCGAAATTCAGGTCGTCGGCACCTCGGGACCTTCGGCCTCGGGCGAACGATTCGACTACCTGTGGCAGGAGATGCGCCGTCTGGGGGTTGATTTGGTGGACGAACACTACTATGCTCCCGAAACCTTCTTCACCGAAAATGCCGACCGCTACGATAAATATCCGCGCACGGGACCGAAGGTCTTTGCGGGTGAATATGCCTGCCACGGTGCAAATGGCAAGAAGTTCAACCACTTCAACGCCTCGCTGCTCGAGGCCGCCTTTATGACAGGCCTGGAGCGCAATGCCGACATCGTGCGCATGGCCACCTTTGCACCCCTGCTGGCCCATGCCGAGGGGTGGCAATGGCGACCCGACCTGATTTGGTTTGACAACTTGAGGATGATGCGCTCAACGAGCTACCATGTGCAGCAACTCTACGCCACGAATCGCGGTACGAAGTCGCTCCCCATCACACTCAACGGAGTGGCAGCCATCGGCAAGGAGGGGCAAAACGGGCTTTACGCCTCGGCCGTGATGGACGAAAAAGCGGGTTGCTACATTGTCAAGGTAGCCAATCTGGCCGAGGAGGCTCAACCGATTGAGATTGACTTTGAGGGATTAAAGCGCAACGTGCGCTTTGCCCCCACAGCCGAGCGCATCACGCTTTCGGCTGATGACCCGATGGCGGAGAACACGCTCGATAATCCCACGCGGATTGTTCCCCGAAGCGAATGGATACCCTCCAACGGCAACAGTATCACCACCACCCTCACCGGTCGCAGCTTCACGGTGCTGAAAATCAACCTGCAATAGCCGAACGACACGAAAAAGACGCACAAGAGCAGTCCTTCAAAGGCTGCTCCTGTGCGTCTTGCGTTGTGGATGGGGAGGAGCCGAGGGATTGGCTACTACGCGAGCCAAAAGCTCGCTCCGTGACGCCTTTCCCTTCCGCTTGCCGCGGGGACCACTGAAAATAAAACACAAATAATCGCGCAACCCCCTCTCCATGTTCTAACTCGCATTCTCACGCAAGCCCCTCCTTTACAAAGGAGGGGTTGGGGAGGATTTTAAGGATAACGAAATAAACGAAAAAAAGCAGTCATTACTGACTGCTTTCGTTTGTTTCGTGGGAGCTGAGGGATTGGCTGCTGCGTGAGCTGCGCTCACTCCGCGACGCCTTTCCCTTCCGCTTGCCGCGGGGGCCCTTACAAGCCAATTACTCGGCAAGAAGTTGTAATACAACTTATTTTGTTTTATGGTGTTAAGGCTTATATCTGCAAGCCGATACAGCCAACACCATAAAACAAAAGGTGTCGATTTCTCGACACCTTCTTGCCTCAAATTGGCTTGTGGGAGCTGAGGGATTCGAACCCCCGACCCTCTGCTTGTAAGGCAGACGCTCTGAACCAGCTGAGCTAAGCTCCCTTAAAAATGGCTTGGGACTGCAAAGGTAACTCTTTTTTCGGAAACTCCAAATTTTTATTGAAAAAATTTCATTTTCTAAATTCGGACCCGTCGCACAGGTCTATTCCCGTACCGACCTTTGCACGTTGTAAAGAACCTTACGCAACCCTCGCGCATCTGCGCCTGAACAAGGACTTGAACCTAGGACCCCATGATTAACAGTCATGTGCTCTAACCAACTGAGCTATTCAGGCAATATCAAACCGGTTTTATCCGTTTTGCGAGTGCAAATATACGGCAAAAATTCATTCTCGCAAAAAAAATGCAGAAAAATTTCATAAAAAATGTAACTTTGTACAACCAAGCTATTCGAACATGATGACGGCAAAACACCTTATCGTATTCATTATCACGCTTTTTGCAGTCGATTTGGCCTTCGCACAGCTCCAATTCGAACCCGAGCGGTTCGATTTCGGCACCCTCGAGGAGTTGGGCGGCAAACGCTCCTGCACCTTTCGCGCCACGAATCACAGTTCGAAACCGGTCGTGTTGGTCGATATCGTAACCACCTGCGGATGTACCGTCCCCACCTTTTCGCGCCAACCGATTTTGCCGGGGAAAAGTGCCGAAATCGAGGTGAGCTATGACCCGGAGGGTCGCCCCGGTGCTTTTGACCGCAAGCTGCACATCTACGGTGCAGGGCGCGAGCGGCTGGGAGTTATCTCCATCACGGGGCAGGTCACCCCGCGCCCGCGTTCAATCGAGGAGCTTTACCCCATCGAATTGAGCGACGGTGTACGCCTCAACACCACCCGTTGCACCTTTACCTATTTATATGTAGGGCGCACCATCGCCTCGGCCATCTCGGTGGTCAACACGTCCGACCAACCGCGCCGTCTGCACCTACGCGCCAAAAAGGCGAGCGGACTGCTTCAGGTGGAGTATCCCGAGGTGTTGCAGCCGGGCGAAAGGTCGGCCATCAACTTCAGCTATACGATTCCCATCGAGCAGCCTCGTTACGGTTCCGTGCGCGATGTATGGGAGGTTTTTGTAGAGGAAAAAGCGAGCGAAAAGATACTGCTTGCGCACGGCATTGCCGTGGACCCGCCAAAAAAATCGGCACAAGGAGTCGGCCCGAAGGTGGAAATAAGCGAAAATATCCTTAAATTTGGGGCGGTAAAACATGATGCTCCACCCACGAATCGCCAACTCTCGGTGCGCAATATCGGGACGGAGGAGCTTATTATCCGCTCCGTGGAGTGCGATGCGCCCTTCGAGGTGCAGCTCCCTGCCGACGGCCGTCTATCACCCCGCGAGGCGCAGACGATTCAGGTGCGACTTCGCCCGCGCGAAGGCGAGTATGGCTTCGTGACGGGGCAGTTGCTCCTGGTGACAAGCGATTCGGAGCGTCCCCTGCGACGAATTCGGGTCAATGCCACCATCGAGGAGTAAAAATGTTGTAACAGAGAAGAAACCGAAAAACAAAAAAATAGGATGTTTACCATTTTGGAGAAACGGCTCTTGGCCGAAAATATCTATTTGATGAAGGTGGAGGCTCCGCGCGTTGCTCATGCAGCGTTGCCCGGCCAATTTGTCATCGTGCGTGCCGATGCCGTCGGCGAGCGTATTCCGCTCACGATTGCCGATTTCGATGCCGCGGAGGGTTCGGTGACGATTGTGATTCAGACGTTGGGCGTCTCGACCCGCAAGATTTGCGCACTCGAGGCGGGTGAGCAGTTGGCCGACTTTGCCGGTCCGCTCGGTCGTCCTTCGGAGTTTGTGCATGAACCGGTGGAGGAGCTGCGCCGTCGTCGCTATATCTTCATCGGTGGCGGTGTGGGTACGGCTCCGGTCTATCCGCAGGTCAAGTGGCTCAAGGAGCATGGCGTGGAGGTCGATGTGATTATCGGTGCCAAGAACAAGGATATGCTGATTTACACCGCGGAGATGGAGCGTGTAGCCTCGCATCTGTACATCACGACCGATGACGGCTCGTGCGGTTCGAAGGGGTTGGTAACGGCCAAATTGGAGGAGTTGATTGCAGCGGGCAATCACTACGACGAGTGTGTGGCCATCGGCCCGATGATTATGATGAAGTTCGTCGCCCTGACGACCAAGAAATACAACCTCAAGACCACCGTGTCGCTCAACGCGCTGATGGTCGATGGTACGGGTATGTGTGGCGCGTGCCGCGTTACGGTGGCCGGCAAAACCCGTTTTACGTGTGTCGAGGGTCCCGAGTTCGATGCCCATGAGGTGGACTTCGACGAGGCGATGCGTCGTCAGGGGATGTATCGCACCGAAGAGCAACGAGCCACGGCGATTCGCAAAGAGCGCGAAGAGGGCCACAAATGTCGAATCGGTTTGGATAAATAGCAAAAAGTATGGCAAACAAGATACCGCGCGTGCCGGTGCGCGAACAAGATCCGGCCATCCGTGCCACCAACTTCGAGGAGGTGTGCTACGGCTACAACCTCGAGGAGGCACAGTTGGAGGCCTCGCGTTGCCTCGATTGCAAGCATCCGCGCTGCGTGGATGCCTGCCCCGTGGGGTTGCAGATTCCGCGTTTCATTGCGGCACTACACGAAGGGAACGTCAAGGAGGCAGCCGCAATTATCGCCCGCGACAGCTCACTGCCCTCGATTTGTGGCCGTGTCTGCCCGCAGGAGAGCCAATGCGAGGGTTCGTGCATCCTTGGCATCAAGGGCGAACCGGTGGCCATCGGTAAAATCGAGCGTTTCATCGGTGATTGGAAGTTGGAGCATAGCGATGAGGTGGCTGCCGAAGTGGCTCCTCGCAACGGCCGTCGCGTAGCGGTCGTTGGCTCGGGTCCTTCGGGCTTGGCCTGCGCCTCGGACCTTGCAAAGTGGGGCTACGAGGTGACCGTCTTCGAGGCACTGCATAAGTTGGGCGGAGTGCTGGTCTATGGTATTCCGGAGTTCCGTCTGCCGAAGGAGCGTATCGTGGCGCGTGAAATCAGCGAGGTCGAGAAGCTCGGTGTGAAGTTCGAAAAGGATGTGATTGTAGGACGCACCGTAACCATCGATTCACTGCTCGACGAGGAGGGCTTCGATGCCGTCTTTATCGGTTCGGGTGCCGGTCTGCCGCGCTTTATGGGCATCGAGGGCGAGAACCTGAACGGAGTAGTCTCGGCCAACGAGTTCCTCACACGTGCCAACCTCATGCACGCCTACGATGCGGAGTACGATACGCCGATTTACGTCGGCAAACGGGTCGTAGTGGTTGGTGGCGGTAACGTGGCGATGGATGCCGTCCGCACGGCCAAGCGACTGGGTGCCGAATCGACGATTGTCTATCGTCGCAGCGAAAAGGAGCTGCCGGCCCGCGTCGAGGAGGTTCACCACGCCAAGGAGGAGGGCATCGCCTTCAAGATGCTGACCAACCCCGTAGCCGTGCTTGGTAACGAGCAGGGCTGGGTGACGGGCATCCGTTGCGTGGAGATGGAGCTGGGTGAGCCGGACGAGAGCGGCCGTCGTTCGCCTGTCGTGAAAGAGGGGTCGGAATTCGAGCTGGATTGCGACGTGGTGATTATGGCCCTGGGTACCTCGCCCAACCCGCTGATTGCCTCGACCACCGAGGGGCTGGAGACCTCGCGCCGCGGTTGCATCACCGCTACGGAGGAGGGCGCAACCTCTCGCGCAGGGGTCTTTGCCGGTGGCGATGCCGTAACCGGAGCCGCTACGGTGATCCTCGCCATGGGTGCAGGTCGCAAGGCTGCAAAGGCGATTGACCAATATCTCAAACAAAAAGAATAGGAAATTTCGATTTTTTTCGTTACTTTTACGCAAACCTTTTACAAAACTCAATAACTATGAAGAAGTATTTTGCTGAAATGGTGGGTACGATGGTACTCGTTCTGATGGGTTGCGGCACGGCCGTAAGCCTGAGCTGCGGTGTCGATACGGCATCGGTTGTCGGTACGGCCTTGGCCTTTGGTCTGTCGGTAGTTGCCATGGCCTATGCCATTGGCGGTATCTCGGGTTGCCACATCAACCCCGCTATCACCTTCGGTGTTTGGCTTTCGAAGCGCATGAGCGGTAAGGATGCCTTGATGTATGTTGTTTTCCAGGTGATTGGTGCCTTCATCGGTGCTGCCGTTCTCTACGCGCTGGCTCCCGAGTCGGGCCTGGGTGCCAATACGATTCAGTCGGGCATCTCGACCTGCGGTGCCGTACTGGCCGAGGTAGTCTTCACGTTTGTATTCGTGCTGGTGGTACTGGGTACGACCGACGAGAAGAAGGGCGCAGGTAACCTGGCCGGTTTGGCTATCGGTCTGTCGCTGGTGCTTGTTCACCTCGTATGTATCCACTACACGGGTACGTCGGTGAACCCCGCACGCTCGATTGGCCCCGCTGTCTTGGCCGGTGGTCAGGCTATGACCGATTTGTGGATTTTCATCGTCGCTCCGCTGGTGGGTGCTGCCCTCTCGGCCGGCGTATGGAAGGCGCTGACCTGCGAGTGCAAGTGCGAGAAGAAGTAATTCCCGCCTTGGGCAAAAAGCAAAGGCTGATGCAACACGATGTTGCGTCAGCCTTCTTTTTTTTGCTTACGGGTCGATTCCTTCGCACCGGAAATGGCGGGATGGGTTTGTAAACCGGTGAAAAAATCGTATCTTTGTCAAAACCGAAACTTCAAACTATGAAACGAATCCTTTTTTTGATGGGGCTGTTGGCCACCGTATGGGGTGCTACGGCTCAAGAACAATTCCCCGATGGAACGGCTGTCGATAAATGGTTTTACGAGACGACTCCGGTCGATTTGGCTCAATTGGGTGAGCGATTTGTCGTAACCGATTATGGCGTGAAACAGGATAGTACGCTCATCCAGACCGAGGCCCTGCAAGCCGTAATTGACCGTGCAGCCGTGAAGGGTGGCGTGGTCGTGATTCCGAAGGGTGTCTTTTTGAGCGGTTCGCTCTTCTTTAAGCAGGGTACGCACCTGCACCTGGAGGAGGGTGCCAAGCTGAAGGGAAGCGACGATATCTCGAATTTTCCGATTCTCGAGACCCGCATCGAGGGCCAGACGCTCGATTACTTTGCCGCCCTTGTCAATGCCGACAAGGTGGATGGTTTCACCATTTCGGGTAAGGGTACGATTGACGGTAACGGCCTCCGCTATTGGAAGTCGTTCTGGCTGCGTCGCAAGGTGATTCCCAAATGCACGAACATGGATGAGCTGCGCCCGCGCCTGGTCTATATCTCGAATGCGAAGAATGTCCAGATTGAGGGGGTGACGCTCCAGAACTCGCCTTTCTGGACGAGCCACTACTACCGCGTGGATAAGCTGAAGATTCTCGGTGTGCGTTTCTTTGCTCCGGCCGCTCCGGTGAAGGCCCCCAGCTCGGATGCCATCGACCTCGATGTCTGCCGCGATGTACTGGTGAAGAACTGCTACCTCTCGGTCAACGACGATGCCATCGCCCTCAAGGGCGGTAAAGGCCCCTGGGCCGACCAAGACCCCAACAACGGCATGAACGACCGCATCATCATCGAGGATTGCGTCTTCGGTTTCTGCCACAGCTGTCTGACGTGCGGTTCGGAGTCGATTCACAGCCGCAATGTCATCATGCGTCGCATTCAGGTCGATAAGGCTACGCGCCTCTTGTGGCTCAAGATGCGCCCCGACACGCCCCAGAACTACGAGTATATTACGGTGGAGGATATTACGGGCAACGTCGGTTCGTTCCTCTACATCCGCCCCTGGACGCAGTTCTTCGACCTGAAGGGGCGTAAGGATATGCCGATGTCGTATGGTCGCCATATCATCATGCGCAACATCAAGGCCGAGTGCAAGACCTTCTTCAACGTGAGCCGAGCCGATGACCAATATCGTCTGTCGGACTTCTTGTTCGAGAACCTGAAAATCAAGGCCGAGAATGCCGAGTGCGACCGCTCGCAAATCGAAAACTTTGAGTGGAAGAGGGTGAAACTGAATTAGATGTCACCTTAAAAAGAGCGTGTCCAACAAGTTTTTTGGACACGCTCTTTTGTCAGAAGTTGTATAACAAGCGGGATTTTTAGGCCTGCGAAGCCCGAAAAACCGGAGCATACTTTTCGTATGTGAGGATTTTGAGGGCGAGTATAACGCCAAAATCACCTTGTTAGACAGCTCATTGTACTATAGAAGTGGCTATAACTTATAGACCTCCACACCCGCCAGCAGGAAACATCCCGTGCCGTAATCCTCGAAATCGGGCTTCGAGTCGTAGGTGACGGGCTGGCCATCCTTCGGCTCTTTACCCGTTCCCTGCACGTAGCCCAGGAATCCATTCGGATGAACCGCCTCTCGAACCATCGCATTCCAAGCCTTCGTCACCACGGGCAGATACTCCTTGCGGTCGAGCAGGCCGTTGTTGATGCCCCAAGCCATGCCATAGACAAAGAGGGCTGTACCGGTCAGCTCCTTACCACCGAAATTCGTCTCGTCGTGCAGGCTCACATTCCAGAAGCCATCCTTGCGCTGGCACACCTTCAAGGCCTTGCACATCGTCTTCAGGTCGTTGATATAGAGGTCGCGGTGGGCAGCATCTTCGGGCAACTCCTCTAAGACGCGCACCAAGGCAGCCACGACCCAACCGTTTCCGCGCGACCAATAGCAATCCTCACCATTCGGCTCCGCATAGGGAGGCACAAAGTCCGCATCGCGCCACCAAAGCCCCTCCTGCTCATTGTAAAGGCCTCCGGCCAGCGTGTTACGGCTCCAGGCATACATCTCGTAGGCCTTCTCGTAGTAACGGGCATCGCCCTTCAGGGTGCCGAGCTTCACCAGCACGGGCATTCCCATCTGAATGGCATCAACCCAGGTCCAATCCTCCACCTGGGGCGTATTGACGAGCATATCGCACAGCGCAATGGTCTTGCGAATACGCTCGGGGCGGGGTTCGAGACGATAGAGGTCGATATAGGTTTGCGAACAACAGTAGTTGTCGGCATTGCGCGTCGTCGTGTCGTCGCGACGCATCCCCCACTTGTGGAAATCGGCCCAGCGTACCGCGTTGTCATAGTAGCGGTTGTCGGGGCAAATCGAGTAGAGGGCCATCAACCCTTCGTAATAGACCGCGCGGGTCCAGATGTTCGATTCATAGACCTTGTTGCGCGAATAGTAGGGCATGACGGCCGTCGGGTCGGCATATCGCTTGGTCATCAGATACTCATTGACGCGGCGCGTAACCTCCAGACGCTCTTCACGCGAGGGGAGTTCTTCGGCCTGCAACGTGGTGGTAAGCGTCAGGAGAGCCACCAACGAAAAAAGGAGTCGTTTCATCTATTTTTTAGGTTTTTGAAGTTGCTCGTAATAAATCGGGGTAAGCGTCACGGTGGAGTTCAGGCCGGCCGGCATCACGGACCAATCGCCAAAGGAGAAGCTACGCGCACCCGTCACGGAGGCGATGTTGGCATCCTTGAAGATGCGCCACGGCGTGCCGTTACGCTCCATCTCGGCCATGCGGTTGGCGTGCAGGTTCTTCACATCCACCTCCAGCACATTCTCGCCCTTGCGCAACCAACGACCGATTATCGTGCGGTAAGGGATGGTCGTAAGGGTGGCAATGCGCTCACCGTTGAGCTTCACGACGGCACTCTCGCGCACGTCACCCAGGTCGAGCAACCACTCGTCCGGCTCACGCGGGTCGTTAAGCGTGAAACGTACCGTATAGCGACCCGTACCGCTGTTGATACGAAGACGCGGGTCATCGAGCGCAGTCCATGGTGCCAGTTGGTCGATAGCAAAATGCTCCTCGATTTGCGGTTCGCTCTGGGGGAAGGTAAGTTCCCATCCCTTGTCGAGCAACAGGCTTTCGCCACACTCGCGGATATAATTCCAACTGCCGGCCTCAATCGGCTTGGCGAAGGTCTTGAGCAGCAACGACTCACCGGGGGCCAACTGCAAACGCACGTCAATCGTCCCCTCCTCGTTGGGGCGAATCATCGCCTCGCCCATGCGACCCGTCATCGGGTCAAAAATCATCACGGCACGCGCCGTGGTGGCAAGTCTTACCCAACCATCGACAGGGTTGTCGTGGAGCATCGAGAGGAAATAGTTATGCCCCCCGACCTCGTTCTTGCGACGCATCATCACACCGCCCATCTCGCGCTTAAACGGCTCGGGACGAATACCGGCCAGCTGCACCATCTCGTCGAAATCGTTACCCGTGATGATGCGGCCACGGCCAAGCGAATGGGCTTCGGCTGCAGCAAAATCGGCATCGTCGGGCAAGCGCGAAAGAAGGGCGCGGAACTCGTCACGCTCCTTCAGACGACCAAAGCCCGGCACATCGTCGGGATAGCAGTCGAGGAAGAGAATCGTGGCACCGCCTTCCGCAAGGTCGATAAGATGCTCGAGCGTCTCGGTCGGGAGCTTGTGCGAGGCGGGAATGAGCAGCGTGCGATAGCGTGCATCACCCTCCGAAATCAGCTCGCCCCGCTTGGTCTCCAATGCACGCAACTGACGGTCCGAGACGTAGTCGGCATCGTAGCCGGCCGCCACCAACTTATCCATCATCGCCTTCACATGAGGCATCGTGCGGTCCATCTTATGGATATCGAAAATCAGGAAGGGATTCCCCTGCTGTTCGTGCCAGATGTCGTAGAGCGGAAGGTACAGCAACAGGTCGTTATCCGGTTCGCCGGCTGCAAGGAAGGATTGGCAACGGGTGATGTAACGGGTCAAGGGATGCACATCCTCCCAGAGTGCGGCCGTAGGACTCATGTTAATCGAGGCGTAGAAACGCCAGCCCGGGAAGGCAACCCCCTTGGGCGAGTAGGGCGCACCATGGAAGACGATGTGGTTGACACCGGCCGCCAACATCAAATCGATTTCGGGCTTACACTGCGAGAAGGAGGTACGGAAATGCTCCGTGAGCCATGTCAGAGCCTCGGCCGAGGTGAGCCGCTTGCCCGTCAGGTGGGCAGCCGAAGAGGCAAATTTCAACACGGCAGGCGTGCCGTCGTTGTGTTTGATAATGCTATCCTGGCGCAGTGCCGACAAATCGAACGTGGTGCGACCGAACGACTCACACTCGGGAATATCAACCACGGCATAGAGATCAATCAGGTTGCCGGGCGAACCGTGAGCCTGGTTGCGGGTCTTCACCCCGCGACGATTTGCCCACGAGGTCCAGGGGCGGGTGAAGTGGTTCAAAACGAGCTTCGACAACACCTCACGGTAGTCGCTCACGATGCGGGCCGACAGTTCGGGGTCACCCTCACCGGCCAACTCGGGCAGGTAGTCCAAGATATCGTAGCCCCACTCCTCGCGGAAATAGGCGGGGACCTTCTCGTCCCAATTCGAGCCATAGACCTCGAACGAATCGTTGAAGAAGGTGTCGGGATAGGGGGTGTCGCTCTCGTCGAAGGCCTCCTCGAAACGCTCCAGATAGTGGTTGAGCGTGCGACGGTCATAGTGGTTCATCACCAACCCTTCGCCACCCGGGGCGGCACGCTTCACCCGCTGGAAGGTGCGCCCCTTGAAGAGAGCATAGAGGGTCCAATCCGCCCCCTGCGGAGGCTCCCAGCGAAGGGTATCCTTTTCGACAAGCGATGTTAAATCGATGCGCTCCGCACCGCGTACCGCTTGCAGACGAATCAGCTCCGCAACGGCCTGCTGACGCTCCTCGCTCGGCAATATCGCCCCGACAAAGTGCGTATCAGCAGCTACGGGAATCTTCTCGAGTATGAATTTACGGGCCGAGTGGTCGGTCGTAATCGTAGGCCCTCCGAAGGGCCAGCCGGTACCGTTGTTCAGGTCGATACCCAACCCCAATCGCTCACCCTCCTTCAGGGTGTGCTGCAACAGCTCCATCCAACGCGGAGAGAGAAATTCGACATCATTCTCCTCGTTGTTCTGCACGCCATAGATGGGGGTAATCTCCACACCGCCAAAGCCCTTGTCGGCAAACTGCTCGAGGTTGAAACTCAACCCCTCCTCGTCCACGGCACTGCCCAGCCACCACCAGCGCAGGTAGGGGTGATGCTCCTTTTGAATCGGGTACCAACTTTCGGGATTTTCGGGTGCGCAACCTGCTGCCACAAAGAGCAGGCAGAGCGACGCCAACAGAGTGAAAAGATGAGAATATCGTTGCATGACTGGTCTGTTTTGGACAAAGATATAAAAAAAGAGGCACACTTAAAAAAAGTGTGCGCTCATTTTTCGTTGCAAGGGGGCCTATTTGCTCACCAAAATCATCGCCTCAACGGGTTGCAACGTAAGACCATCAGCCGTAACCTCCACCTCGGAGAGGCCCTCAACCGCTACACGTTCGCCATCGGCGAGCAGACGATACGCACCCTCCGGCACCGCAAACGTAACCGACTCACGCTCGCCATTCATCAGCACATAAATCACCTCCTCGCTCGTGGGCGATGACAAGCGGAATCCGAGAGCGGAGGGCTGCTCGTTATCGAGGAACGTAAGATGCTCGCGCACCAATTCGGCCTTGCCCAGGCAGAACTGCGGATAGGCCTTGCGCAGCGCAATCAGCCCCTTGACGTAGGCAACGAGGTTACCATACTGCTTTTTCAGCCCCCAATCGATGGCGTTGTACTTATCGGGCATATTGTAGGTGTTCTTCTCGCCCAACTTCGTGCGATACATCTCCTCACCACAGAAGATAAACGGCAGACCCTGCGAGGTGAATACACCCACGTGGGCCAGCTTGGCCATCTTGAGCAGTTCGGCCTCCGAAGCTCCATCGGCGAGCAACTCCAAACGGTCGCGCAGGTTGTGGTCGTCGTGGCACGTCACGTAGCTGATGTGCTGCGTCGGCTCGGCACACCACGCGGCCTCCGAATGGGCCACCGAGGGATGCTCCACACCACCGGCAAGGCCGAACTTCAGGGCCTCTTTGTTGCCCGCCACACCGTGGATAAAGCCACCCGTCGAGCAGTCGAGCGTGCCACGCAGGGCGTTACGAATATCATCACTGAAGGCCGCTACACCCGCCATGCGGTGGGTGTAACGCTTAAAGGCGAGCTGCTCGTTATCGTAAGCAGGAGTCATCGCGGCCCACCCCTCGCCATACATCAAAATCGTGGGGTCGATGGCCGACAAACGCGCACGGATGAGGTTCATCGTCTCGATGTCGTGGATGGCCATCAAATCGAAGCGGAAGCCGTCCACGTGGTACTCCTTCACCCAATATTCGAGCGACTCGACGAGGAATTTACGCATCATCGCCTTCTCCGAGGCCGTTTCGTTGCCGCAACCCGAGCCGTTGGCAAACGACCCATCGGGGTTGAAGCGGTAGTAGTAACCCGGCACGGTCAGCTCGAAACCGCAACGCTCGACACTCGTCGTGTGGTTATAGACCACATCCAACACGACGCGCAACCCCGCCTTGTGCATCGTCTGCACGAGCGTTTTCAACTCACGGATACGGGCTGCGGGGTCGGCCGGATTGGTCGAATAGGTACCCTCGGGGACGTTGAAATGTTGCGGCTCGTAGCCCCAGTTGTACTGCGTGTTATTGGCAATGGTCTCGTCAATCGAGCCGAAGTCGGCCGTCGGCAACAGATGCACATGACTTACACCCATCTCCACCAGGTGGTCAAGACCCGTCGCCAGACCATCGGGACTCTTCGTTCCCCGCTCGGCCATGCCGAGGTATTTGCCCGGATGGCTTACGCCTGCCGTTGCGTGTGCCGTCATGTCGCGGTAGTGCATCTCGTAGATGGCAATTTGGTTGGCTCCGGTAAGGACCGGATGCACATCCTCGCTCCACCCCTCGGGGTTGGTCGTTTGCAGGTCGAGAATCACACCGCGCTCACCGTTCGGTGTGACGGCACGGGCAAAGATACCCGGGGTGGGCTTCAGCCACTCACCCGCAACCTTAACGCGGAAGGTGTACTCCTTGCCTTGCTGGTCACCCTCCTTTTCGGCCACCCAGAGGCAGCTCTCGGCCGCCTGCATCGGCAACACCTCCTCCGTTTCACCGGCCGTGTAGAGCGTCACCTCCACCTCCTCGGCCGTCGGGGCCCACAGCGTAAAGGTGGTCTTCGCGGGGGTGTAATTCATCTCGCAAATCGGCTCTTCGGGAACCGGCCAATCCCCATTGGTCGAGTGCGACGAGCAGGCCACCGCGCCCAACGCGAGGAGCGACCAGGCGGCCGTTTTGATACGTTTGTTCATCATGTTTATCTTTTTTTATTCGGTTTATGCCTTGTTGGTGCTATGTAGCATAACGAACAAAGTTACAAAAAAAGGACGAATCGACCCCCATTTTACCACCGTTCGAACCCCCTTTTTCGGACCAACGGACTGTTCCACGCGACGAACGGAAGAAACAAAGAGACGAGAAAAATCGCCCGAAAAGGTTGATTTGAAGATTTTTTGCCTATATTTGTAAAGGCAACGAACATTTTTTTAACCTTAAAATACGAAAATCATGGGAAAATTTGTGATTACGAAGCGTAAGAACGGCGAGTTCCAGTTCAACCTCAAGGCTACGAACGGCCAGGTAATTCTTGCCAGCGAGGGCTACACGACGATGGCTGCCTGCAAGAACGGCATCGAGTCGGTAAAGAAGAATGCAGTGGATGATGCTCGTTACGAGCGCAAGGAGGCCAAGAACGGTGCGCCTTACTTCAACCTGAAGGCCGGCAACGGTCAGGTGATTGGCTCGAGCGAGATGTACTCGTCGGTAGCTGCCCGCGACAACGGCATTGAGTCGGTGAAGAAGAACGCTCCCGACGCCGAGGTAATCGACGAGACGCAGGAGTAATTACGACCGCTGACGACTGTCGAGATTATCCACACAGCCGAGGCCGTTGGCAAGTCAGCCAACTGCCCCAAAAAGAGAAATCCACCTTCCCAGGCAATGCTTGGAGGTGGATTCTTTTTTTGCTCTTCGGGTCATGGTTACTCCTCGCGGAGCTTGCCGCTACCGCCACAGGTGGGGCAGCAGGCGCGGTAGGAGTCGAAATATATCAAGCCGTTGATACGCGGGTCGGATGGCTCTTCGTGGGGAGGAAGCTCCTCAAAATGGTAGTCGCACTGACGCAACGCATTCTCCATCAAAATGCGAAGTGCAGGTTCGTTGCGGAAGATATGGATGCCGTTATCGCTGTCGCGGTAGCACTGCTGATGGTAGTGCCAACGGGTAACGCGCCCGCTTCCCTGACACGTGGGGCAGCTGGTGCGATTACGTTTGTCCGTCCACTCCAGTTGAAAGTCACAATGCGGGCAATGAAATTGCTCCTCGTCCAGTTCCGTGCCACACGCAGGGCATCGTTGAAGTTCGGGTTTCATGGCTGTTTGCTCCTCGTAACTCCACGGGGAAGAGGTTTTTTGGGTGGGAATAAAAAAGTGTGGAGTTAATTCGTCTATCTGAACTGATGCCCTAGGAAGCACAAACCACAAACAGACCATCCCCCACACCGTATTGGAATGGGGCAACCCCCAAAAAAAGTACCAATACGAAGCGATGAGTGTCTTACGCCCCTTGTGGTTTTGAAATTTCCTAGGTTTCAGTTCAAAGGTAAAAGCGAATACACTTTCATCAAAAATATGTTTGCGTCATCGGACCAAGGTCGGACAACGCGAACAAAGATACAGAAAATAATTTGTTCTTATCTCACTATCGGCAAAAAAATAAGGGTTCACCGATGCGGTGAACCCCAAAAAACGCTCCAATACAACTCTTACCCGATAGAGTGCCAAGCTGTTCCGACCATCAATCTTCCAAGCGTCGTTTGCGAATTTTTATACAATCAAACAGTCGCCATATCTCCCAACCGTCACACTCTTGAATGCGAAAGAGAACCAACGGACCAAAAGTCCAGCATCGCTTTGTGTAGGTGCGGGCTTTAGCGGGAATGGGGACCCCGATTTTATCCATATAGGCAACATAGGATTTGTGTGCCTGATAGAGGTCTTGTTGTTTTTTTAATGTCATTTTACCCTTGCTGATTGAACCTCGACGGACAATATAATGGTAATAGGTATCGGGGACGGTTACAAGCCACCCCATCTCACCCATCACGCGCATCGTGTATTCCACATCTTCGAAGCAAACCTTTTCACGAAACGTAATACCCAGCTGCAACAATGCGGAGCGACGATAGAGCCTCTGCATAACGATATGATGGTAATTGATGGCCGTAAAACGAGTTGTAGGCGATGCGTAAATATCTTCCGACTGATAACGTAACAGGTATTTGGGCGACCTCAAACGATAGCGCGGATACACCTTAATGACACCACCCACGGCTATATCGGCACCATGACGGGCGGCGGCATCATAGAGTTTTTCGCAACTATCGACATCGACCCAATCATCCGAATCGACATAATAGATAAACTCACCTTGAGCAAGATCAACGCCACGATTTCTTGCACAACTCAATCCCTGATTAGTTTGGGTAATAATGCGAATCCTGGCATCCTGCGCCGCGTATCGACGGAGAATTTCGGGCGAAGAGTCTGTGCTTCCATCATCAATACAAAGAATCTCGATATCGCGCAAAGTTTGCGCACACAACGAATCGAGACAACGAGCCAAACAGTCATCTACGTTATAAACCGGCACGATGACACTAACTTTCGGGGCCATTATAGTAGGTTGGACACGGCTCCCATATCGTCTTAATTATGGGTAAATAAGAAAGTGTGGAGCCGAATCGTCTATCTGGATGGAGGTTCTGGAATACCTTGCAACAAATAAACAATACCCCACACTCGTATTGGAGCATGGGGCAAGAATGCCGCCATGAACGATACCAATACAGAGTGACGAGTGTGATTGCTCTCCTTGTTGCTTTGAAAATTTTCCAGATTTCCATCCAAGGATAAAAGCGATTACACTTTCATCAACTAATATGTATGCGCAGATTAGACCTGCAATACAAAGGTAGCAAAAATTTTTTATAGGTCGTACCTCCAGGTGAAAAAATTTAAGAGGATGTCCAACAAGTTTTTGGACACCCTCTTTTCTTGTCGGAATTCGTATAACAAGAGCTATTTTGAAGCTGCTCGAAGTCCGAAAAACCACAGCATACTTTCCGTATGTGAGGATTTTTCGGGCAAGGCAGATGCCGAAAGAGCCTTGTTAGACGGATTCCGACAAAGTTGCGAGCATTACTGCTTAAAACTCGCTGACAACCTCCTTCCCCTCCAACCAGGCGGCCATATTCAGCACCAGCAGATTCCAATTTTGGAATCCCTTATTCAGGACCGGTTCACCGTTTTCGGGCAGATAATACTCGTGCAAGGCACCATGGCGTTCATAATCGCGACCAAGCAACAGAATGGTCTTCTCGGCCAACTCGCGGGCCTCGTCCGTAAATCCATAGCGCACCAAGCCACGGAAAACCAGATAATTGACGTTAATCCAAATCGGTCCCTGCCACGACGAGGGGTTACCGCTGGCCCGCAGGTCGTACATCTTCTCCAACGGCGAGAGGGTTCGAATACCCGCAGGGGCATTGAACGAGCGCGTATCGTGGAATTGACGCTCGACAATCTCACGCGCCTCCTCCCGAGATGCAATGCCGGCCCACATGGCCATAAAACCGCTCCAGACGCTGAAGCGTTGAATCAGGCAGTCGTAGGTACGCGGTTGTCCCACATGGAGATACAACTCACCCGGTTGCAGGCTCTCGATATCGGGCTTTTCAATCGGCAGCAGGTTCAAATCGACGCTGTAATAGAAGCCGTCGCGCGGGTCCCAGCAATGCGCACGGATGCACCCCTTCAGCTCCTCGGCCTCACGCGCGTAGCGGTCGGCAATTTCGGGCATCGAAAGGCAGTCGGCCAGATACTCCATCGCAAGCAACTCGCGGTACATCAACGCATTGAGGAATATCGAGGCAGACGAACCATGCGGGCGGTAGAAGGTGCTGGGGTCGTTATCCACACCGATTGCCTCGTCCGTCTGCCAATACATCAGCCCCGTCGGACGGTGGCGGTGGTGGTTCAGGTAGCACGACACGAAGGCCTGCAGGTGGTAGAACTTTTCGCGCAACCACTCGGCATCGCCCTCCATATTCTTTACGATGAAGGCGGCGTGCTGGGCAATGGTCGGCTTGTGCATATTGCTCTTCCAGGGGTTGCGCTTTTTGAGCATCTCCTCACGCGAGGGGGCATTCCGCTCAATCCAAATCGGAATCCAACCCTCCATGCCGCCATAATGCAGGGCATTGAGGACACATCCCTGCTCATATTGCAGGGCCTCGTCGCGCTCCTTTTGCGAGCCATGCTCCAGCAGAATCTGGCGCAGGGCCACGTTGCTGAGCCACGAATCCCAATCCCACAACATATCGAGGTATTGGTTGCTACCCGGGGCCAGGAAGGGATAGACGAGCGCACCACCCGCCTCACGATACATACCGCGCATATCTCGATAGATGTGGTCACGGCAAATCCTGGTGTACTTCTTTACGTTCTCCGCCGTCCGCTCCGGAAGCTGTGCCGAAGCCGACGAAAGCATACAAAGTGCTGCGAAAAGGGTCAGTAGTCGTTTCATATAGACAAATATACAAAATTCCTCGAAAAATAAAAAGGGGTTGCGGAAAACCACAACCCCCAATTTTGAATTTTGTATTCTTAATTCTATAAGACGCCTTGCTCGACCATCGACTTGGCAACCTTCATAAAGCCGGCCACGTTGGCACCCTTCATGTAGTTGATATAGCCGTCCTCCTCCGTGCCATACTCCAGGCAGGCCGTATGAATCGAGTTCATGATTTGGTGCAGTTTGGCATCGACCTCCTCGGCCGTCCAATTCAGTTTCTGCGAGTTCTGCGTCATCTCCAGACCCGACGTAGCCACACCACCGGCATTGACCGCCTTGCCCGGGCCGTAGGGAACCTTCGCCTCAAGGAAGGCCTCGATGGCCTCCGGACGGCAACCCATGTTCGATACCTCGGCCACCATCTTCACGCCATTGGCCAACAGCTGCTTGGCATCCTCACCGCCCAGCTCGTTCTGCGTAGCGCAAGGCATGGCGATATCGACGGCCACCTCCCACGGTTTGTGACCGGCCACGAAGACCGACCCGGGGAACTTCTCGGCATAGGGGGCAACCACATCGTTGTTCGAAGCACGCAGCTCCAGCATATAGGCAATTTTCTCCTCATCGAGACCCGCCTCGTCGTAGATATAACCATCGGGACCCGAGATGGTCACCACCTTGGCACCCAGCTCGGTAGCCTTCTTTGCAGCACCCCAGGCCACGTTACCGAAGCCCGAAATGGCGATGCGCTGGCCCTTAATCTCCATGCCGTGCTTGGCGAGCATCTGGCAGAGGAAATAAACGGCACCAAAGCCCGTTGCCTCGGGACGAATCAGCGAACCGCCATAGGTCATGCCCTTACCCGTCAGCACACCCGTATTCTCCAGGGCGATCTTGCGGTACATACCGTAGAGGTAGCCGATTTCACGCGCACCCACACCGATATCACCGGCCGGCACGTCCGTTTCGGGGCCGATATGACGCCACAGCTCGGTCATGAAGGCCTGGCAGAAACGCATCACCTCGCGGTCCGACTTGCCTTTGGGGTTGAAGTCCGAACCACCCTTTGCACCACCCATCGGGAGGGTCGTCAGGGCATTCTTGAAAATCTGCTCAAAGCCGAGGAACTTCAAAATCGAGGGATTCACCGAGGGGTGGAAACGCAAACCGCCCTTGTAGGGGCCAATCGCGTTGTTGAACTGCACGCGGTAACCCGTATTGACCTGCACCTCACCGCGGTCATCGACCCACGTCACCTTGAAGGTAAACTGACGGTCCGGCTCCACGATGCGCTCGGCAATCTTGTTGGCCTCAAATTCGGGATGTTGGTTGTAGGCCTCCTCCACGGTGGTCAGCACCTCGCGGACAGCCTGCAAATACTCGCTCTCGCCCGGATGACGACGCTCGAGTTCTGCCATAAGTTTCGATACGTTCATAGCTATGAAGTTTTAGGTTATAAAGTCGATTGTGTATGACAAATATAGGTTATTTTTCGATAAATTGTTATCAAAAACAGAAAAATTTCAGCAAAAAGTAACTTTTTATCCCGTTTTCCTGACTACTCGGCATACATTTCGGGCATCTGCTCCTCTTCTTGCGGCTGCACCGGAGCAATCATACCGCGATTCGAGCGGCCGTCGATAACCACCTCAAGCCCCTCTTCGAAGCGCACCATGCGGAGGAACTCGCCCTCGTAGGCAGCCTCGCGGGCATCGAGCGCGGCGCAATCGAAACGACCCTCACCGCGATAGGGGTTGATGGTGAGATAACCCACTCCGAGCGAGGTGACATTCTGGAAAAAGTGCGTTCCCTGCGAAGGCTCGATTTCGAAGCTCGGAATTCCGCACTCGACAATCACCTTCGCCTCCGAAATGTGGGTCCATTTGACCGGCACACCCAGGAAGGGGTCGGACGAACCCCAACGACCCGGCCCGACAAGGATATAACTCTCGCCCTTGTCGCGCAACGTGCGATTCAGTGCCAGCAACTCCTCCCCGATACGCTCCGTAACGAGTGAAGAGAACTGCTCGGTCTTGACATAGACCACATTTTTCAGGTCGTTCATGCGGCCGATACCGAGGGCCTGCTCGCCATAGATAAGGGTCTTTTCGGGGTCCACCTGCGACCAATCAATCGAGCGGTTGTCCTGGTTATCGATGATGGGGCGAATCTGCAAGAGGTTGAAAACCCGTTCCTCGCCCTGCGCCACATCCATATTGACGGCAAACTCCACCTCCACGGGGCAGCGCATCTCCTCAGCTCCCAATTTCAGGATTTCGGAGATTATCTCGGCCAGCGGGAAGGTGTTGTATTTCAAAATGTTGTTAAAGGTAATCACGCGCCTTCCACGGTCAAACGGGCTATCCGAGATGCGCTCGTTCTCGCGGTCCCAAACCGAACTTACGTAGCGCGTATGGCGAATCTGCTCCAACTCCGTGAGGCGTAGGTGCTTCAGATTGACCGCATCGTCGGTCGAAGAGCGGAACGAGGCGGGGTTCAGGTCGAGAGCCAGCACCTCGTTCTGCGTCTCGCGCAGTGCCAACTCGGGCGTCGAGGTCTGCAAAATCCGCTGCGGGAAGGCGGGCGAAAAGCGCAACGTGCGACCACCATCCACGACCAACTTGCCGAGACCCATCGCCACGTTACAAACGCCATCCTCGGCCCGTTCGTCACCAATCGGATAGTAGTTTATCGAGCGTGCCACACCCGAGAAGGTGGGCATAAAGAGGTTGTTCTGCTCCGAGCCGCACACCTCTTGCAGGATGACGGCCATCTTCTCCTCCGAAATCAGGTTTTGCGAAGATTGGATATAGGCCCTCGATTCGGCAAAGAAGACCGAGGCATAGACACTCTTGATGGCACGCAACACGAGGCGCAACATCTGGTCTTCGTTCGGCGTATAGGGGACCATATAGGTCGAATAGATACCCGCAAAGGGCTGGTAATGCGAATCTTCGAGTTTCGACGAGGAGCGAATTGCCAACGGACGACGCACCGTGCGGATATAGGCCTTCAGCTCCTCTTGCAGGCGTTGCGGCACGGTCGAGGCGACAAACTCGGCCAGGATATCCTCATCCGAAAGCTCCTGCGAGAGGAGGTATTGCAGGCCGTTCTGCTCCAAAAAGAGGTCGAAATACTCCGTGGCAATGACCACCGAGCGGGGGATAAGCATACGCACCCCTGCGTATTTGTCGTATTGGCGATGCTTGATGAGCATCGAGTTCATAAAGGCCAAACCGCGGGCCTTGCCACCGATAGAACCCTCACCAATACGGGCGAAGGCGATGGCATCGGTATAGGTCGAGGCATCGAAGCGGGCTATCACGCCCTGACCGAGCAGGGTGCGGTAGTCGCGAATGGCCCCCACAATCGAGCGACGATGCTCCTCGGTGGTGCGGAAGTGGCTGCTGTTGTATTGGCGAATGGCGGCTGCCAACGGGAACAGACCGCGCGAATAGAGCCACTTCGAGAGGTGGTTTTGCGAGGTGTGGTACTCGAACGCCTTGTCCGGAATCGAGGCAATCATCTCCTGCATTTCGCGCAAATCCTTTGCACGCCCCACCTCGACACCCGTATCGGGGTCTTTGAAGAGGAAATCGCCAAAGGCAAACTCACGCGCAATGAAGTCGCGCAACTCGCTGTGCAGGGTTTTGGAATTTTTGGCAATAAAGCCTGCTCCGAGCGCGTGAGCCGTCTCGCGGAAGTCGGTCTGCGAAGATTGCAACAGAACGGGCATCAGGGGGTTATCCTCCTTGATAAGGCGACAGAGGTCGATACCCGCATCGAGCTTTTCGCTCTCGGGAGCATCGTTCGGTTTCATCACAAAACCCACGTCCGAAATCACACCCAGCAGGTTCTTCTTATAGCGACGGTAGAGCTGTTCGGCCTCCTCGTAATTCGTGGCCAGCAAGACCTTCGGGCGGGCGCGTTTGCGCAGAATCTGCTGTTGCTCGTTGTAGGCATCCTGCAAAAATTCGGTGTTCTGTTGCAGCAGCATCTTGTACAATTCGGGCAGGTAGCTCGAGTAAAACCGAATCGAATCCTCGACCAGCAGAATCGCCTGCACACCCCCCTGCTCGATATCCTCGGCGGCATTCATCCTATCCTCGACCAGCTTGACGATGGCGATAATCAGGTCGGCATTGCCGTGCCAGCAGAAAGTATAATCCAATCCCGAGCGGTCCTGCTCCTTCATGCGACGGTAGATATCCTTCGAAAAGGAGGTCAGCAGGGCGACCGGAATCCCATATTTTTCGCGGACGATTTTGCCAAACGTAAAGACATCCGGCTCACCGATATTGTACATCGTGAGGATGAAATCGAAGGATTGGTCCTCGGCGAGCAGGGCCAACGCCTCGGCCGTCGAGCTGACGCGCGTCAAGGCGGGCGGATTCGACAGATTCAGGTCGAGGTACTCGCGGTTGATTTGCGACTCGATGTGGCCATCCTCCTCCAGGATATAGCCATCGTAGGAGGAGCAGACCAACAGGATGCGGTGGATGCGGTATTTCATGTAGCGATGCAACTGCTCGCTCTGGTGGTAGTGTTCGTGAACGCTCATAGTCGTATGCGCGGTTTAGATAACATACAAATATAGAAAAAAAAATAGAAGCATCGGCTCTTTTTGGTCGATTTTATTGGCCGTCTGCCGAATAAATCGTACATTTACAATGCGAAAATTTGCAAAAGACGACAGCCATGAAAAAACTCCTCTTCGCCCTGCTGCTCCTTGTCGGCCTTCAGGCCACGGCACAGAACGTCCAGCTCAACAGCTGTTGCGGGAAGGTGAAGAAGATTCCCCTCGTAACGGCAATCCTTGCCGTTCTCTTTATCCTGAAATACATCTTTATTTAAGGTATGGACACAAAAAAATACACCCTACACGAAGTAACTACACCGCGCGATGTTCGCGCATGGATAGATTTCCCGAAAAAGGGACTTTATAAGGAATACCCGAACTGGGTTTGCCCGCTCGATACGGACATCGAGAAGGTTTTCGACCCGAAACACAACGAACTCTTCGACGAGGGCGAGGCCATTCGCTGGGTGGTGCGCAATGCCGAGGGGCAAATCGTGGGACGTATCGGTGCCTTCTACAACCGCGAGAAGGCCTCCATCGAGGAGCAACCTACGGGTGGATGCGGATTCTTCGAATCGATTGACGACCAAGAGGTTGCCAACCTGCTGTTCGATGCCTCGCGCGATTGGCTCAAGGCTCGCGGCATGGAAGCCATGGACGGCCCGATTAACTTCGGCCAACGCCGCGACTGGTGGGGACTTTTGGTGAAAGGCTTTGCGTATCAGCCGCTCTACATGAACCCCTACAACCCGCCCTACTACCAGGCTCTGTTCGAAAACTACGGCTTCAAGAACTACTTCAACCAAAACAGCTACGATTGGGCCGTGGGCGAATCGGAGGCCTCGTCGCGCCTGCAAACGCGCTCGGAGCGTCTGCTCGCCGACCCGAGCTATCATGTCGAGCCAATTGACACGAAGCACATGGCCGAGGCGGCAGAAAATTTCCGCACGATTTACAACAAGGCATGGGCGTTGTTCTCGGGCGTAAAGCCGATGACGGCCGAAGAGGCACAGCAGATGATGAAGACGATTCTGCCGATTGTTGACCCGCGCATCATCTTCTTCGCCTACCACAACGAGGAGCCAATTGGCTTCTTCATCACGGTTCCCGACCTGAATCGCCTTATCGGCAAGTTCAACGGCAAGTTCGGCCTTTGGCAGCAGTTGCGCCTGATGTGGGATTTGAAGGTGAGAAAGAGCTGCGACCGAGTCTTCGGCATCATCTTCGGCATCACGCCCGACTATCAGGGCAAGGGTGTCGAATCGGCCATCATGTATCGTTACCTGCAATTTGTCCAGTCGCCCGACAACCAATACAAAAATATCGAATTGGCCTGGATTGGCGACTTCAATCCGGTGATGAACCGCATGATTATCAACTACGCAGGCGCGACGTGCCACAAGGTACACACGACCTACCGCTACCTCTTCGACCGCGAGAAGGAGTTTAAGCGTTGTCCGCGCCTGGGGCTGAAGCGCAACAAAGAGTAAACAAACGTATCACATTGAACCATAAAATAATGAAAACCACTGTTTTTACCAAGTACCACATTGCAAACGGAGCCAAGATGGCCGAGTTTGCCGGTTACAACATGCCGATTGAGTTCTCGGGCATCAACGACGAGCATATGACCGTGCGCGAGAAGGCCGGTGTATTCGACGTGAGCCACATGGGCGAAATCTGGGTCAAAGGCCCGAAGGCACTCGAACTGTTGCAGAAGATTACGACCAACGACGTATCGAAGCTCTTCGACGGCAAGGTGCAATATACCTGTATGCCGAATGGCAAGGGGGGTATCGTGGACGATATTCTGGTCTATCGCATCGACGCGGAGTGCTACCTGCTGTGCGTAAATGCCGCCAATACGGAGAAGGATTGGCAGCACATCTGCGCCGAGGGTGCGAAGTTGGGCATGGAGGCCGGCCACGGCAAACAGCTCTACAACGCCTCGGAGGAGATTTGCCAGCTCGCCGTGCAGGGTCCCCTGGCGATGAAGATTGTGCAGAAGCTCTGCTCGGAGCCGGTGGAGGAGATGGAGTACTACACCTTCCGCAAGATGGAGGTGGCCGGAGTTAATGCCATCCTCTCGATTACGGGCTACACGGGTTCGGGCGGTTGCGAGATTTACGTAGCGAACGAAGACGGTGACAAACTCTGGGAGGAGTTGTGGAAGGCCGGCGAGGAGTATGGGCTGAAGAACATCGGTCTGGGTGCGCGTGATACGCTGCGCCTGGAGAAGGGCTTCTGCCTCTACGGCAACGATATAGACGACACGACCTCACCGCTGGAGGCCGGTCTGGGCTGGATTACGAAGTTTGCGGAGGGTAAGCAGTTTATCGACCGCGAGAAGATGGAGGCCATGAAGGCCAACGGCGTGGAGCGTAAGCTGGTCGGCATCAAGCTCATCGGTCGCGGTGTGCCGCGCCACGAATACAAGCTCGCCACGATGGAGGGTGAGGAGATTGGCCATGTCACATCGGGTACGATGTCGCCCTCACTGAAGTGCGGTATCGCGCTGGGTTATGTCAAGACCCCTTATGCCAAGGTCGGCACGCGCATCGCCGTAGTGATTCGTGAGCGTCTGATTGAGGCCGAGGTGGTAAAACTTCCCTTCGTATAATGAATAACAAGAAGTATCGTTTCGAGACCCGCCAGATTCACGCGGGTCTCGACCCCAAGATTGAGAACGGGTCGCGCGGCGTGGGTATCTTCCCCACGGCCGCCTACCGGTTCCGCAGCTGCGACCATGCCGCCAAGCTCTTCGAACTTTCGGAGGCGGGCAACATCTATACGCGCCTGCAAAACCCGACAACCTCGGCCTATGAGGAGCGCATTGCCGCCCTCTATGGCGGTGTGGGGGCATTGGCCCTCTCGTCGGGTATGTCGGCCATCCTCATCACGGTGACGGCACTGGCCAAGCAGGGCGACAACATCGTGGCCGCCCCCTACCTCTATGGTGGCACCTACAACCAATTCCGCATCTCGTTGCGCAACCTCGGCATCGAGGTACGCATTGCCCAATCCGAAGAGCCGGAGGCCTTTGCCGCCCTCTGCGACGAGCGCACGAAGGCCATCTATGTCGAGAGCATGGGCAATCCGACCTGCGCCGTGTTGGATTTGGAGGGGCTTGCTGCCGTTGCCAAAGCGAAGGATGTACCCTTCGTAGTCGATAACACGTTTGGGGCGGCCGGCTACCTCTGCAACCCCTTCGATTGGGGTGCCAACATCGTGGTCGATTCGGCCACGAAGTGGATTAACGGCCACGGTACGGCCATGGGCGGCGTAATTGTCGATGGCGGCAACTACAATTGGGCCAACGGCAAATTTCCCCAGATTGACGGTCCCTCGGAGGGCTACCACGGACTGAACCTCTACGAGGCCTTCGGTGCGGCCGCCTTTATCGTGAAGTGTCGCGTGGATGGGTTGCGCGATTTGGGATGTTGTCCCTCGCCCTTCGATGCCTACCTCATGATGCTGGGTCTTGAGACCTTGTCGTTGCGTGTAAAGCAGGAGGTGGAGACCACCTGGCGACTGGCCGAATATTGCCGTTCCCATCCCAAAGTCGAGCGCGTAAGTTTTGTCGGCTTTGAGGACCATCCGAGCTATAAAAACGCCAAGAAGTATTACCGTTTCGGCTCTTCGGCCGTCTTTACGGTGGAGCTGAAGGGTACGCTGGAGAGTACGGTGCGCTTTGTGGAGGCACAGCAGTTGGCCGCCCACATGACCATGATTGGCGACTCGATTACCGTCATCACGCACCCCGCCTCGACGACGCACAAACAACTTTCGGAGGCTGACCTGAAGGCCGCAGGTGTAACGCCTACCCTGCTGCGTATCTCGGCCGGCCTGGAGCATGCGGATGACCTGATTGAAGATTTTGAGCAGGCCTTTGCCTGTGTGGAGTAGCCTACGGCCCACAACTAAAGAAGAGGGTGTCCAATAAGTTTGGGACACCCTCTTCTTTTTCCGTATTCCTGCCTATTTATAGGTGTTTTTCACAGAACGTAACGACCTGTTGCGTGTACTCCTCCGGATGGTCCATATAGGCATCGGCATGACCTGCATCGGGAGCAATCCACTTTTGCTTCTCGCCCACGGTTTTGGCCTCAAACAAGGGATGCACCATGCGTGTCGGGACATAGTGGTCCGCACCACCATGAATAAAGAGCATCGGCACCGATGAGCGACGCACGGCCTCTAACGCCGAAGCCGCTTGAAAATCCCATCCAAACCGCCATTGCGCAATCCAACGGGCGGCATGGAGAATCGGAAACGACGGGAGGTGGTAATCCTCCTTCAGCTCCTTCTCGAACTGCTCCCAGACGCTCGTATAACCGCAATCCTCTACAATGCAACGGACCGATGCGGGCAAATCTGCCTCTCCGGAGAGCATCATCACCGTAGCACCGCCCATCGAGAGGCCATGCACCACAATTTGCTGCTCTGCGTCGAAGAGGTTCGGCACCTCCTCAATCCACCGTTTTACATCAAGGCGGTCCTGCCACCCCATCCCCATAGACGTGCCATCGCTCTTACCGTGAAAACGGAGCGTAGGGAGCAGAATGTTGCACCCCAACTGCTCACGATACAGACGGGCAATGTGCAGCATACCAAAGGGGTGGTCCGTATAGCCATGCACGATGACAGCCGTGCGACGGCTCGTTGTATCAGCCGGAAGATAATAAGCCGCAAGCTGCGCATCGTCGGCCATGCGGAGGGTCGTTTCGCGCAATGCATCGCTCCGATAGAGCGAATCGGCCCACGCCTTGTGCGCGGGGTAGTTCTCGCCCCAGGCCGCCAAACAGGCCTCCTCGCCTCGCTCGAATCGGGGGCGCAGAGCCACCTCCGTAAGGTAATAGCCGCCCCCCAATACAAGGAGGGCGACCACCATAACGAGCGTGAGCAGAGAAGCTATCACTTTGCGCATGAGCTATTTATTCAACTTTTGGCGGATGTGCATCAGCATATCGTCGGTCATCGACGAGAGGTCCCACTCGGGCTTCCAACCCCACTCCTCGCGGGCGCACGAATCGTCCAGCGAATTGGGCCAGCTCTGGGCAATTGCCTGCTTCACGGGGTCCACGTTGTAATCCATCGTAAAGGAGGGCATCCGCTGTTGAATCTCGGCGCAGATAATCTCGGGCGTAAAGCTCATCGAGGCGAGGTTGAAGCTGTTGCGATGCTTCAGGCGCGTCGGGTCGGCCTCCATCAGCTCCACGCAGGCACGCAGCGCATCGGGCATATAAATCATATCCATATACTCGTTGGGCGGAATGGGGCAGGTGAAGTGGCCCGTGCGAATGGCCTCGTAGTAGATTTCCACAGCGTAGTCGGTCGTACCGCCACCCGGCAGCGTCACATTCGAGATGATACCCGGGAAACGCACCGAGCGGGTATCGACACCGAATTTTTGGTGGTAATAGTTACCGAGCATCTCACCCGTATATTTGCAGATACCGTAGATGGTCGTGGGCTGCATGATGGTATCCTGCGGCGTGCCATCCTTGGGTGACGAGGGGCCAAAGGCTCCAATCGATGAGGGTGTAAAGAGGGCGCAGTGGTGCTGACGCGCCACCTCCAACGAATTGTTCAAAGCACCCATGTTTACCGCCCAGGCCATCTGCGGGTTACGCTCACCTACGGCCGAAAGGAGGGCAACGAGGTTGAAAATCGTATCAATCTGATAACGAGCCACTACCGAGGCCATAGCCGTTGCATCGAGTGCATTCAGCACCTCAAAGGGGCCATCGGCACCCAGCTCCTTGCAATCACGCATATCGGTAGCCACGACATTTTGATTGCCGTAAATTTTACGCAGATAGACGGTCAGCTCCGAGCCGATTTGTCCGCCTGCACCAACGATAAGAATCTTCTTCATGGGTAATTTTGTGATTTATTGCTCAAAGATAGAAAATAATCCGTAAAAGTTGTTCTTTTTTTTGGTCTTTTCAATTTTCTTCCGTACTTTTGCACCACTCAAATGAGGAAAGTTGCTGTTGTAGCTCAGTGGTAGAGCACTTCCTTGGTAAGGAAGAGGTCGTGAGTTCAAGCCTCATCAACAGCTCAATGGTCGCACCGACCCAACGCAAAGCCACCTTTTAGGTGGCTTTTGTTGTATAAGGCAGTTGCTATGCTTGCATAAAGCGGCTGCCTTATGCAACAAACGAAGCTCCCCGAGGGAGCTTTGCGTTGGCCGACTGCTCCCATTGAACGCTGCCCCGCGGGAGCGAAGAGGCAAGGCCGATTATTTTGGCGGCACATTTTGGATATTTGAGTGGAATATCTTACATTTGTATAAACCAAACCCTAATTGCCTATGACGAATAGCTAAAAAAGAATCTACATTGCCTTAATGATCCAAGGCACAACATATAAATAGCGTTTGCTTTATCTCTTGCTTGTCGGAATCTGGAAAATTTCAAAGCTGCATAGGTATAAAGTTTGCGCTCACGTCTATAGGCGTGGGCTATTCTTGTATTATGCAGCTAAGGTATTCCAGAACCTCGACAAGCAGATACAAAGTAATGGGTCCGCGCTTTTTGTATGTCCATTGTTCTTCCGTTGGACCCTGCTAACCTATCAATAAAATAAGAATATGAAGCAGCTTGTATTATTTGTATGTATCTTATGTATGACCTCATGTGCTACCATTTTCTGTGGACCTTCAGCACGAGTAACAATTGGGAATGATTCCGAAAAAGGTTGGGTACGACTATCTGTCGATGGCCAATACTATAATGATGTCACTCTTCCCGCAACCATTCGCGTATATCGCGGTTATGGACCCACAACAGTTTCCGGTGTAACAGAAGATGGAAGGTCTGGTTCGGTTGTGATACATAAAAAATTCAATCCCGTAACATTGACCAACATCGCTTTTGGAGGTATTATTGGAGCTGGTGTAGACCTTGCAACTGGAGCAGTAACAAAACCCGACAAGGACTATTATCAACTGCCGCTCACAAAAGGCCAGTATGTATTAGCCCCCGAGCACCAAATCGCACAACCGACTGGGGTTGTCGTTATTGAGGAGGCACAAGCCCCATTGGAGCAGACTCACAACCCAAGCGATAGTATTCAATGGCGAATTACCAGTAAACCGGAGGCCGTGGTATATTGGAGAGTTGATTCTAAATGCGAAGAAGTTGAAAGTACAAATTGGATGCAATTAGGGTCAACGCCATATATCAACGAGCATCCCTTATACATTCCCAATCTGAATTACTCAAACGCAGATAAGGTTAAAATTCGTTTTCGTGCTTCGTCGGAGGCTGTCGAATCATATAAGACTGTAAAAGCTAGGCAAGTTATCGAAGAGAAGAAAATAGTTATTGACTTTTAGCGCTCTAATTGACAAATCAATCAGTGAGCTTAACTTGGCTCGTGCTACGCACGACCCTCTGGCTTGTGGCGGTTCGGAAGAGCGCGGTTTAGGTTAAACCAAACAAAAAAGTAGCGAGAAAAGGTTTTCATAGATGCTATGAACCTTCTCCCGCTACTTTTTGTTTGCAGTTCCTGCTTGCGCTCTTCTCTCACCTGCTGCCGCCGTCCTCTGTTACACATCGCAGTTAAGCGCACAAATACCGACCGTACTACGGCTACTCATAAAAGAGTAGGTTGCTGCCTCTTTAAGGAGCAAACAGAACCACGACCGCGCACATCTTCTTTTCGTTTATAGCACACCGCCCAAAAACTTGCCCCTCTTAATTTTTGGCCTGCTAAGAGCAGGCTTTTATTATAAACATATCACATAACAATGGTCGTCAGTTCCAAGGTAAACCTCCCTTTTCAAAGGGAGGTTTGGAGGGATTGTCTATATAAGTGGCGGCATAATTAACCGTCAATAGCGAGTGAACGGTATTGTATTAGTGAGCTTAACTTGAGCAACAAAGCCATTGGCTTTGATTGCTCTTCGGTCGGCGGCGGCTCGGGCCTGCTAAGAGCCGGCTTTTGCGATTATCTTATCACAGAACAACGGTTGTCAGTTCCAAGGTAAGTCCCCCTCACAGGAGGGGGATTTAGGGGGTGGGTAACACACAATTGGCGGCCCGGCCGCCTCTTCAAGCCAACAGCCCGCTTGTGGGCGGGCTGTATATCCGAAAGGAGTTTGGCTTTTAACAAAAAAAATAGCCAAACCCGTTCGGATTTGGCTTGAAGAGGCGGCTACCTACTCTCCCACGGGAAAACCGCAGTACCATCGGCGTTAGTGAGCTTAACTTCTCTGTTCGGAATGGGAAGAGGTGGAACCTCACTGCTATAACCACCTAAAAGAACATTTGCTTCATTCTATCGAAGCCTCTCGGATTCATCTG
>JAFQHI010000019.1 GCA_017398045.1 Alistipes sp.
CCGCAGTCTCTAACCCTCGTACTGACGCTCAGATGTCGACCCGTGTGCGCCTTGCTAACTTGGTAGCTTTTTACAGAGCCTCGGCAGGCTGGATGAGCGGAGCCTTTGAAACTAAGGCGTCTAACCAGTCAGACTATAACGCTTTTGTGTCGGCGAACGCTTCGGGCAATGCTGTATGGCTGACGAAAGCCCAGGTAGCGGCTGGTACTTGTATTGTTGCTCCTTACACAATCTCGCGCGGTAGTATGGGCGAAATCAAACAGACGGCCACGGCTACCATGATAACGAGTAACCTCTACGTAGGCGAACTTACAATAACTCCCACTATTACCGTGGGCGAACTCTCTGCCGCTCTGTTGTCCAATAACAACGGCCTGCAGAACGGAGACCAACTCAGCGTAATTCAGTATATACAGAACACCGGAAGTGCAGGCGCTTACACTGTGACCTGCCGCGCACGTGAAATGATTCTCAACACGTCGAGCACAGAACTTGTTTCCCGCTTCCTCCCCGTCGACATTCTCAGTGTATCTGCTGGCGAAACTCCGGCCCTTTCCATTCTTACGTCTTCATTTGTGGGCGGCGCTGCTTTCCTGCTTTCCCGGACGCAGGGAGGGCGTATTCTTGTAGCCACTTCTTCCGTAACGCTTACCTATGGGAATAGTGTCTACACGGCCATGACCTCGACAACGCAGAAAGAAACTGCGATTCGTTCCTATGGCGAAAATACGGTAGTATTTCTCGATTCCAACGTAGTGGCCGACGCGAACGCCGGAGTACCTACGGCCGTTAGCATTGCTTCGGTAGTCATCGGGGGAACCACATACGCCGCTGGGGCTTACTTGCCCGCAACTCTCCCCGCATCATCGCAGGTGGTTCTAAATCTCACGGCACCGCTGGAACTGACCCAGGCTGCAACGCTGACAATTACGCGCGAGGGTAACCAATCCGCCCTAACAAGTCTCACAAGCTCGGAGACCTCCGGCGAAGTAATGCAGCTTACTTTCCCCGTCTCGTCGGCTGTAAGCATTCCGCGGGGTAGTACAGACTACACATACGTGTTTGGCGTTTCGACTGGTACCGCGTTGCTCTCGATTAACCTCAAGCGCGAGGGGTCGAACGATAGCGGCGAGGGCCTCGGTGATTGATAGGTTGTGGCTCATTGACCTACAACCTCCCGTTTTTGACCCAAAAAAAGCAAAAAATGGCCGTAATCCTTGCAGGAACGGCCATTTTTTCGTTAATTTGCGACGTGATTTGATGATGAATCATAGGCGAAGCCCTAAAGTCGCACGGGGTTGGCGGGGTAGCTCCCCGCCCCCGCCTTTAACCAAACAAGTGCGACAGGTGCGATATTATGTATAACTACTTACCACATCCCAGCAACATGCGAACGAGTTCGCACGTGCTCCGTATGCGCATCCGAGAGGGTGCCGCGGGTTATGGCGTCTATATGATGCTGCTTGAGACCTTAAGAGATGCCGACGGGCGCCGAGTGTTTAACTTCCCCGAGGGCCTTGCCTTTGCCATCAATGAACCAGATGTCGACCTCGTAAAACGCGTAATTGAGGAATACGGCCTCTTTAACCTCGATAAGGAGGGATTTATCACCTCCCCATGGTTAGACGCTCAGATGGCCGAGTATGACGCGAAAAAGGCGGCAGCGGCCGAGGCTGGCCGACGCGGGGCGGCAAAGCGTTACGGAAAGAAGACGGAAGCAGCGCCCGAAAATGGGGACCCTATAGGGGGGGCTATGGGTAGCCTAAAGGAAGCCCATAGCAATAAACCAAACCCTAATATTATTAACTCAACCGAAATAAACCCAACCACCTCCAAAAGTAGGCTTTTGGGATTGACTTGGGGGAAATGGTCGGGGGAAGAGTTATTTTTAATAGCTCGGCAGCGCGGCACGATATTCTCACCCCTCGACCGCGAGGAGGCGGCGATACGAGCCACCAGCGAGGCAATGAAGCCGGAGCCCGAATACAACCACGATTTGCCCGTACAACTGGCCGACGCCATGGGGCTGACCCATGAGCAATACGAGGTTGTGGCCGACATTATCGGGCACTCAAAGATAGGCACGCCACGCCTGCGTGAGGCCGTGCGCATTCTGAATGCCTGGACTGATAAGAGTTTCCGGGCGAAGTATCCCTTTGAACACCTTATTTGTTCCCTCTTAGACCCTCAGTGAAGCCATGGAATCGACATTATATGCCATCCGCTCCTATCCATCGGCGAGCATACTCGACGTGCTGGAGACGAGAGACGAAGCCCGCGACACCATCGCAGCATGGGAAGAACTCGACATGGACGAGTGTACGTACTCCCCCGGGCGTTATTACATCACCGAGATATCACAAAACGAGCTCGACCAGATAGAGGCCGTCCAGCAAGCGTGTACGACGGACTGCGCCCGGTACCGCCAAGGCACATGCCCGTATCTGTGGCCGGACAAATGGAAGTGCCCGAACGTGAGGCGCTATTTTCGCGCAGAATGACCCGCCGCGATGGCGGTAATTGTTGTGTGGTCAGCGGCAGGGCGTCGCTGACCTTTTTTTTGACGTGCAGCACGTCGGCAGCGCGTCCTGATGGGCCAGGCGTCCTGAAGCGCTGCACATGTATAAAAATCTGATTTTCAAGAGCAAAAAAAATCACTCCCGAGCGCTATTTTTTGAGGCAAAAAGTAATAAATGTTTACACGCTGAGTTCGTGGCCTGCGTTGAATATTACTTCGCCTCTTGCCCGAGTGGGGCTGCCTGCCCCCCCCGGCTCCCCCCCGGTGGCGCGAAGCGCCGCGATAGCGGCCGCGGAGCGCGTCGAGCGTAGCGAGGCATCGCAG
>JAFQHI010000020.1 GCA_017398045.1 Alistipes sp.
ACATCGGAAATGGGAATGAAATGGCGATTAAGTATTTCAAAGACGAGATGTTGATTGTCGAGGGGAAATGGCCACATGACACCCACACCAACCTTACGGTCTACTTATTCAACGCGGCCATTCGGCATTAAACCTTTAGCCCTATGAAACGCATCCTAACCATTTTATTCGCCACTATGGCATTTATAGCGTGCGACGATGATAACGAATCGTTCAATGCCTCACGCCATTGGGTGGCAAGCAGAACCGATATTATCGAGTATGATGCAACCAATCAGATTTTGGATGATTTTTCAATTGGGAAACACAATCTCACAATGGGTGGCATCGGAGCCGGTTTCTTTATGACCGATAAGATGGCTGTGCATTACAAGATTTTGCCCTACAACGGCGAAGGTATCTCGGAAACACACAACTACTATATGGCCAATTATGAATTCCGACCGTCCGAATGCGCATTCCTCTTCGGAAACGAAACTTTCTCAATGCCCGAATATACGGACTCTTATTTTGTGCTGACCCTTGAGAAAACCTACAAGGACAGTGACGGGAACACCCGTCGAAGAGTCGAAAAGACGCGCTACGAAAAAGGCTCCTCGAATGAAAGTTGGGATGCATTCAGACAACTTTACGATTTCGAGCAACTTGCAACCTCCAACATGGGATATTATTTTAGCGAATAATCGGCTTCAAACAATTAACCCGACAAACCATGAAACGCATATTAACCATTTTATGCGTTTTCATGCAAGATTATCTCACTCGGCCGCAACGGTCGAGTGTTTTTTTATCACGCGAGGGGGTATAAGGTTTCCGTTTTTCGCTTTTTTGTTGTAATTTCGCAAAAACAAACACGCTGATTATGTCCATTATTCGCAATACGGAGAGCGACCTGGATTTCGAAAATAAGATTCGACCGCAGGAGTTGGGTAACTTTGCCGGTCAGGAGAAGATTGTCGAGAACCTCCGCATCTTCATCAAAGCGGCCCTGATGCGTGGCGATTCGCTCGACCACGTCCTGCTGCACGGCCCTCCGGGTCTGGGTAAGACGACCCTGGCCAACATCATTGCCAACGAGATGGGGGCGCAACTGCGTCTCACGTCGGGTCCCGTATTGGACAAGCCGGGCGACCTGGCGGGGTTGCTGACAAACCTCAATCCGGGCGATGTGCTTTTCATCGACGAGATTCACCGCCTCTCGCCCATCGTCGAGGAGTATCTCTATTCGGCCATGGAGGATTACAAAATCGACATCGTGCTGGATAAAGGCCCCTCGGCACGCTCGATTCAAATCGAGCTGGCCCCCTTTACGCTCATCGGTGCCACGACGCGCAGCGGTCTGCTGACCTCACCGCTACGCGCCCGCTTCGGTATCAACTGCCACCTCGAATACTACGACACGCCCGTTTTGGCCGGCATCGTGAAACGCTCGGCCCGCATCCTCGACATCGAAATCGACGACGAAGGTGCGCTCGAAATCGCAATGCGTTCGCGTGGCACACCGCGTATTGCCAACGCCTTGCTGCGCCGTGTGAGGGACTTCGCGATGGTCAAGGGCGAGGGTCGCATCGAGCTGAAAATCACAAAATTTGCCCTCTCGGCACTCAACATCGACGCACGCGGTTTGGACCAGATGGACAACAAGATTCTACAGACCATCATCCAAAAGTTCAAGGGCGGTCCGGTGGGTTTGAACACCATCGCTACGGCCGTGGGCGAAGATTCGGGAACCATCGAGGAGGTCTATGAGCCGTTCCTCATCAAGGAGGGTTTCCTGAAGCGCACACCCCGTGGTCGCGAAGTGACCGAATTGGCCTACTCGCACCTCGGATTCAGCCCCGAGAGCCGCTCCGGCGAACTTTTCTAACCCTGCACAATGAATCTCATTACACTTTTCCGAAAAATCAGCCCCTACGTACGACCCTATCGCACGTTGGTTGTTTTAACCCTGATACTGACCCTCATCGGTTCGTTCATCGCCCAGATTAACGCCGTGGTACTCGACCGCACGGTCGATGCCATCAACGCGCTGGTCACCGAAGGGAATGTCGTATGGAGTGCTGCCGCCCACATCCTGACCGTTATCTCGATTGTCCTGCTGGGCAAAGAGTTGCTCTCGGCCGGCATCACCTTCGCCCAAAACTACTTCGGTGAGAAGATGCGCATCAACGTGTCGAAGGACCTCTCACAAGCCGTCATCGACCACCTCTTGCGCTACCGCATGGCCTTCTTCTCGGCCTCGGGCAACGAGACGGGCAAACTCCAAACCCGCATCGACCAGGGCGTGAGCAGCCTTTCGTCCACCGTGCAGAACTTCTTCATCGACCTGCTGCCGCTCTTCATGAGTGCCATCCTGGCCCTGGTGTTGATGTTCGCTGCCAACTTCTACGTGGGCCTGACGGCTCTGTTCATCGTGCCGATTTACATCTGGATTACGATTCGGCAGGCTCGTCGGCTGCACGGCTGGCGACGCAATATGCGCTCCCTGCGCGAGCAGAAGAGCCACGGCGTGATGAACATCATCGAGAGCATCAACGTCATCAAATCCTTCAACCGCGAGGAGATTGAGAGCGACAAGCAGTGGGAGTTGCAAACCAACTTCTCGGACAACCAGATGCAGGTGCGTCGCACTTCGTTCTACTTCGATGGGCTGAAGAGCTTTGTGCGCCAGACGGGTACGGTGTTGATTATCATCCTCACGGCCTACCTTGTGCTGATTGACTACCCGGGGATGACGATTGGTAAAATCATGTACCACGTGATGCTCTTTGCCAACGTCACGGCCCCCATCACGCAGCTGCAACGCATCTTCGACCAGATGAACGACGCGCTGATTTACGCCGAGGGATTCTTCGACATTCTGGAGGCAGACGAGGAGCGCGAAAAGACGGGCAAATACCGTCCCGAGCGGGTGCAGGGTACGTTTGAAATGCAGGGGGTCGATTTCACCTACCCCAACGGCACGAAGGCTCTGCACGGCATCGACATGAAAATCGAGAGTGGCAAGATTACCGCCCTGGTCGGTCTGTCGGGTGCGGGCAAATCGACCGTACTGAACCTGTTGGTCAAATTCTACGACCCCGATTGCGGCTCCATCAAGCTCGACGGTGTGGAACTACGGGACTACGACACCGCCTTCCTGCGCGAAAATATCGGCATGGTGTTGCAGAAGAACCACATCTTCGACGGCTCGATTGAGGAGAACATCCGCTACGGTCGTCCCACGGCCACGCGCGAGGAGGTCGAGGAGGCGGCACGTAAGGCCTACATCTACGACCAAATCATGCGCCTGCCGCAGGGCTTCGACTCGAAGGCGCAACTTCTCTCGGGTGGTCAGCAGCAGCGCATCGCCATTGCGCGTATGTTCCTGAAGAATCCGCCCATCATCTTCCTCGACGAGCCGACCGCCTCGCTCGATGCCATCGCTACGGAGCAAATCAAGGCGAGCATAGACGCCATCAAGCGCGACCGCACGGTGATTATCATCTCGCACAGCATCTCGCAAATCATCGACAGCGACATCATCTACGCCATGAAGGAGGGTCGTGTGGAGCAGTCGGGTGACCCCGATGCACTCTACCGCGAGGGTGGTGTCTATAAGGAGATTGTCGATGCCTCGGCCCGTTCGCTGAATATCGACAAATTGGCCCAGACGCTCGACCACAACGGCGACGGCGTGCTGTTCGATTAGTCCGGCCGATTTTTTCGGTGCAATTTTTGCGTGTTCCACCAAAAAAATGGTTATGGAACACGCTTTTTTTCACCCCACGCAAGCCGACAAAGAGGCACTCGATTACCACGCCCGCTCGCCACATGGCAAGACGGCCACCACGCTCACTAAACCCCTTGTATCGCCCCGCGACTTTACGTTGGCCTACTCACCGGGCGTTGCGGCCCCCTGTCGCATGATTGCCCACGACCCCGCAACGGCCAACCGCTACACGAATCGGGGCAATCTGGTGGCCGTTCTGACCAACGGTTCGGCCCTGCTCGGGCTGGGGAATCTCGGTGCGCTACCCTCGAAACCGGTCATGGAGGGGAAATGTATGCTCCTGAAAAAGTTGGCCGACGTGGACAGCTTCGATATCGAACTCGACGAAAGCGACCCCGACCGCCTCGTGGAGCTGATTCGCGCCCTCTCGACGGGATTCGGAGCCATTCTTTTGGAGGATATCAAAGCTCCCGACTGCTTCTATATCGAGCGCAGGCTCAAAGCGTTATTATCCATTCCCGTCCTGCATGATGACCAGCACGGCACGGCAGTCGTAGTCGCCGCTGCGGTCATCAATGCCGCCAAGGTGGCCGGCAAGGCGATTGATTCGCTCCACACGGTCATCATCGGTGCCGGAGCGGCCGCCATCGCCTCGGCCAAGATACTCCTGCGGCTCGGAATTCGTGCCGACAGGCTGGTGATGGTCGATTCGTTGGGGGTCATCACGCATGAAAGGCCCCTGCTTCCCGACTACAAACAACATTTTGCCACCACACGTCGCATCTCGACCCTCAAGGAGGCTCTTGTAGATGCCGACCTGGTGGTGGGGGCTTCAAAGGGGAATTTGATGGATGAGGAGATGGTACGCACGATGGCCATGCGACCGATTGTCTTGGCACTGTCGAATCCCGACCCCGAACTATCGCCCGAGGTGGCACAAAGGGCGCGTCCCGACCTGATTTATGCCACGGGGCGTTCCGACCTGAAGAACCAGGCAAACAACGCCTTGGCCATGCCCTATCTGTTTCGGGCCGCCCTGGATTGCGAGGCGCGGGCGTTCAACGATGAGATGCTCCTCGCGGCAGCACACGCCCTGGCAGCCTTGGCGCGTGAGGAGATTGCGACAGAAGGTACCACCCTCGGTGCGGAGATGCTCCTGCCTAAAATCGACGACCCGCGCCTGCGTGAGCGCATCGTCCCGGCCGTCATCGAGGCCGCCATCAAGAGCGGAGAGGCGAGGGTGAAGAGGAAAGAGGAAAGAGGAAAGAGGAAAGAG
>JAFQHI010000021.1 GCA_017398045.1 Alistipes sp.
TCAACTTGTGCTTAGTTTTGCCAAAAGGTATTTTTTCAACCTAAGCAATGCACTGAACTCCAAACATAACTCGCAGACAATCAGGATACTTTCTCCTTATCGCAATATTTCGCTTTTTTCTTTTGTGTTTATTTTACAATTCCGATAATATCCGTCAGTCGCTCGATACCCAGTCGCTCCATCTCCGCGGGCAACTCCTCGACAATCTTCTTCGAGGCGTAGGGGTCGATGAGGTTGGCCGCACCGACCTGCACGGCCGTAGCACCAGCCATCATCATCTCGATGACGTTCGAGGCCGACTGCACACCGCCACAACCCATCACAGGTATCGAGCAGGCGTTGGCCACCTGATAGACCATTCTGACGGCCAGCGGGAAAATCGCAGCACCCGAGAAACCACCCATCGTGTTGGCAATAATGGGTTTGCGACGCATCGTGTCGATGCGCATACCGAGCAGCGTGTTAATCAGGCAAAGGCCATCGGCACCCGCCTCCTCGCACGCCTTGGCAATCGAAACGATATCGGTCACGTTGGGCGAGAGCTTGATATAGACGGGCTTCGTCGTCACGGCCTTCACGGCGCGCGTTACTTCGGCAGCCGCCTCGGGCGACGTACCGAACGACATACCGCCATGGCGCACATTGGGACACGAGACATTGACCTCGATGATACCCACCTGCTCCTCCTTGTCAATCTTCTCGCAACAGTAGGCGTACTCCTCAATCGAGAAGCCCGAAATGTTGGCAATCACGGGTTTATGGAAGTAGGTCTTCAGGTGCGGCAACTCGTGTTCAATCACATGATCGATACCCGGATTCTGCAAACCCACGGCGTTAATCATGCCGGCCGTACACTCCGCAATGCGGGGCGTAGGGTTACCAAAACGCGGCTCTTTGGTCGTCCCCTTGAAAGAGAACGAGCCGAGGATATTGATGTCGTAGAAATCCTTGAATTCGTTACCGAATCCGAAGGTACCACTTGCGGGGATTACCGGATTATCCAGCTTCAACCCGCTCAAAACTACGGATGTATCTCTTACCATATTACCTCCTCTTTTACTAGTACGGGACCATCGACACAGATGCGCTTGTTGCCATATTTGGTTTTGCACGAGCAGCCCATGCAGGCTCCGAAACCGCACCCCATACGCTCCTCGAACGAGAGCTGACCCTCACACGCGGTGTGGTCGTAGAGGGCCTTGAGCATCGGCAGCGGACCGCACGAGAAGAAGTAGCCAAAGTCGATTTTCAGCTCCTCGATAGCCGTTGTCACAAAGCCTTTGACACCTTTCGAGCCATCGACCGTCGTTACAACCACCTCGCAACCAAGGGCCTTAAACTCCTCCTCGTAGAAGAGTTCCGAAGCGGTGTTAAAACCGAGAATCACGGTCACCTGACGACCCTCCGCGAGGAGTTTTTTAGCCAAGTTGTAGAGGGGCGGGACTCCCACTCCTCCGCCAACCAAGAGGTTGTGTGCGGCAGCCTTCGTGGTGTCAAAGCCGTTACCGAGGCCGGTCAGCAGGTCGAGTTTTTCGCCCGCCTGCATCCGGCTCATCTGCTTCGTTCCCTCGCCCACCACTTTGTAAATCAGCGTGATGCTATTCTCGTTATAATCCGACACCGAAATCGGACGACGCAGGAATTTTCCTTCGAGGGCAATGTTCACGAATTGACCCGGGCGGGTAATCCACTCCGTATCACCCTCCAAAACCATCCGCCAGACCAACTCGGTCAGCGGACGATTTTCGCGGATGGTATAAATTGCGTTTTTGTACATGGTTGCTTAAAAGGCATTAAAGGCAAAAAGGGCGGAAAGGTTACTATCGGTTCCTAAAGGCGACTATAGGTTGCTAAAGATTGCTAAAGGTTGCTAAAGGCTCCTAAAGGTTGCTAAAGGCTTCTAAAGGTTACTCAAGCCTCCCCACCCCGGAATTTTGATTTTAGAGGAGCAGATTTTGTGCCGACCGAAGTTCGTCTTGGATGGGCTGTACTTGAGCGTACTGCCCATTCAAGACGGACAAGGAGGTGCAAAATATGCCCTATAAAATCGAAATTACTTGGCGTCGATGGTCGAAACCCGCAACGTAATCTCCTCCAACACATCGAGCAACACACGCACCGTTTCGAGTGCGGTGAAGACCGTTACGTTGTTCTCGACGGCCGTGCGACGAATCTCGTAGCCGTCCAGACGGGTGTTGTGCTGGTTTACATCAATCGTGTTAATCACATAGCTTACGTGACCCTGACGCAGCGCATCGATAATCTCCGACGAACCCTCGTTGAGCTTACGGCGCGTGCGGGTGCGCACACCGTGCTTGCGGAGGTAATCGGCCGTGCCGGCCGTAGCCTCGATGTTGAAGCCCAAATCGTAGAAACGCTGAATCAACGGCAAGGCCAACGGTTTGTCGGCATCGGCAATCGAGACGAGAATCGTACCGTAGTTCGATACGTTCATACCCGTAGCCTGGAGTGCCTTATAGAGGGCGCGGGTGAGCTTATCATCGTAACCGATGGCCTCACCGGTCGATTTCATCTCGGGCGAGAGGTAGGAGTCCATGCCGCGAATCTTGGCGAAGGAGAAGGCGGGAGCCTTCACATACCAGCGGCCCTTATCTTCGCCATAAACCGACTCGATGCCCTGCTCCTTCAACGAGCGGCCGAGGATGACCTGCGTAGCGATGTGCGCCATCGGCACACCGGTCGATTTCGAGAGGAACGGCACGGTACGCGACGAGCGCGGGTTCACTTCAATTACATAGACCTCACCGGCCTCATCGACGATAAACTGGATGTTGTACAGACCCACGATGCCGATGCGCAGACCGAGTTTCACGGTGTAGTCGATAATCTTATCGCGCACGGCCTGCGAAACGCTGAACGTAGGATAGACGCTAATCGAGTCACCGGAGTGGATACCCGTGCGCTCGATATGCTCCATGATGCCGGGGATGAAGACATCCTTACCATCGCAGATGGCATCTACCTCCAACTCCTTACCCATGATGTAGCGGTCCACCAAGACGGGCGAATCGACATTCACCTCTACGGCCGTTTGCAGGTAGTGGCGCAGACGCTCCTCATTCGAGACGATTTGCATGGCGCGACCACCCAGCACGTAGCTCGGACGCACCAGGACGGGATAACCGATGCGGGCTGCGGCAGCAACACCGGCCTCGATATCGGTCACCGCCTCGGCCTCGGGCTGCGGAATACCCAGCTCCTCCATGATTTTCTCGAAGCAACCACGGTCCTCGGCATTGCGGATGGCCTCCGTATCTGTTCCGATGATGGGTACACCCAGCTCGGCCAACGGCTCGGCCAGGTTGATGGCCGTCTGACCACCGAGCGAAACGACGATGGCCTTCGGATGCTCGAGGTTGATGACGTTCATCACATCCTCCACCGTCAGCGGCTCGAAGTAGAGCTTGTCGCTGGTCGTGTAGTCGGTCGAAACGGTCTCGGGGTTGTTGTTGATGATGATGGCCTCGTAGCCGGCATCACGAATCGACCAGATGGCGTGTACGGTCGAATAGTCGAACTCGACACCCTGACCGATACGAATCGGACCCGAACCGAGTACCACGATTTTCTCCTTGTCGCTTACAATCGACTCGTTCTCCTCCTCATACGACGAGTAGAAGTAGGGAACGTAGGCGGCAAACTCGCCACCGCACGTGTCAATCATCTTATAGACGGGGAAGATATTGTTCTCCTTGCGGAGGTGATACATCTCATGCTCGCTCTTACCCCAAAGCTGACCGATGAACTTATCGCCAAAGCCCATCTTCTTGGCATCACGCAACGTCTCGATATCGCCCACATGGTCGCGTACAACCTGCTCGAACTCGACGATGTTCTTGAACTTCTCGAGGAAGAACATATCGATTTTCGTGTTGTTGTAAATCATCATCAAATCGACCTTGTTGCGAATCAGCTGGGCGATGGCGTAGAGGCGGTCGTCCGTACCATCTTTAATATAGGTAAGCAGTTCGTCATTCGACCAATTATCAAACTTCTTGTGATAGATGTGGCAGACACCCGTTTCGAGCGAGCGCACCGCCTTCAGCAGCGACTCCTCCATCGTGCGACCGATGGCCATCACCTCACCCGTCGCCTTCATCTGCGTACCGAGCTTATTCGAGGCATCGGAGAACTTATCGAAGGGGAAGCGGGCCACCTTCGTTACGACGTAGTCAATCGTCGGCTCGAAGGAGGCGGGGGTCGTAGCAATGCGAATCTCATCGAGCGTGAGACCCACGGCAATCTTGGCACTTACGCGGGCAATCGGGAAACCCGAAGCCTTCGATGCGAGGGCCGACGAACGCGACACGCGGGGATTCACCTCAATCAGGTAATATTGGAACGAGAGGGGGTCGAGGGCAAACTGCACGTTGCAACCACCCTCAATCTTCAACTCGCGGATAATCTTCAGGGCCGAGCCGCGCAACATCTGGAACTCCTTGGCCGTGAGGGTCTGTGCCGGAGCAACCACCATCGAGTCACCCGTGTGGATGCCCACCGGGTCGATGTTCTCCATCGAGCAGATGGCGATGGCCGTATCGTTCGAGTCGCGCATCACCTCAAACTCAATCTCCTTGTAACCCTTGATGCTCTTCTCAATCAGCACCTGATGTACGGGCGAGAGGAACAAGGCGTTGCGCATCATCTCGCGCAGCTCCTGCTCGTTATCCACAAAACCGCCACCCGTACCACCGAGCGTAAAGGCGGGACGCAGCACCACCGGATAGCCAATCTTGGCGGCGATGGCGGCACCCTCGTCAATCGACGAAGCGACATCCGACGGCAAGACCGGCTCACCGAGCTGCTCGCACAGCTCCTTGAACAGTTCACGGTCCTCGGCACGCTCAATCGACGAGAAGCTCGTACCGAGAATCTCGACCTGACACTCTTCGAGGATGCCCTTCTTGGCCAACTGCACGGCCAGGTTCAGACCCGTCTGACCACCCAGACCCGGCACGATGGCATCGGGACGCTCGTAGCGGATAATCTTGGCCACATACTCCAGCGTCAAAGGCTCCATATAGACCTTGTCGGCAATGTTCGTATCGGTCATGATGGTTGCCGGATTCGAATTCACGAGGATCACCTCGTAACCCTCCTCGCGCAGTGCCAGGCAGGCCTGCGTACCGGCATAGTCGAACTCGGCGGCCTGACCAATCACAATCGGACCCGAGCCGATGACCATTACTTTCTTGATATCTTCTCTTTTAGGCATCTCTTCCCTTCTCCATTAATTTAACAAACTTCTTGAACACGTCGTGGTACTCGGCCTCGGCACTTGCGGGGTCGAACTGCACGGCAAAGATACGGTCAATCTTGCACTCCAACCCCTCGAGCGTATTATCGAGCAGGTTCGTATGCGTAGCCGTTACCACCCCGGGCAGGTCGGGCGTCACCACAAAGCTGTGGTTCTGCGAGGCGACCTCCAAAAGTCCCGTAGCGAGGTTCTTCACCGGATGGTTGCAACCGCGGTGGCCGAATTTGAGTTTCTCGACCTTCGCGCCATAGGCCAACGCGATGAGCTGCATACCCAGCCCCACGCCGAATATCGGCAGACGACCGCGCAACTGGCGCACCAACTCGATGACGGGCTGCACCTCATGCGGGTCGCCCGGGCCGTTGGAAATCAGCACACCATCGGGGCGGAACGACATCACCTCCTCCATGGTCGAGTTGTAGGGCAGAACCGTTACGTTGCAACCTGCGGCATTGAGCTGACGAATCACGCTATTCTTGATACCGCAATCGACCACCACCACATCGTAGGTGTGGTTCGGCACACGCGACATCCAACGCTTCTTGCAGCTCACACGCGCCACGGGATTCTGCTCCAGCTCGGTTGCCTGCAGACGCTTCAGTGCCTCCTCCTTCGGGGTGTCGGCATTGGTCAAAATCACCTTCTGCGTACCCTCGTCACGAATCACGCGCGTTAGGGCGCGGGTATCGAGGCCCCAGATGGCGGGGATATCGGACTCCTCCAGCACCTCGTTCAGCGTGCGGGTGTAGCGGAAATTCGACGGGAGGTCGTTGTACTCGCGCACAGCCATTGCGCCCATCGTCGGATTTTTCGTTTCGTAGTCATCATCGGCCATACCATAGTTGCCGATCAAAGGATAAGTCATCACCACCAGCTGGCCCGTGTACGAAGGGTCGGACATAATCTCCTGATACCCCACGACCGCCGTGTTGAAGACAATCTCAAGAACCACCTCGCGGTCGGCACCGAAGCCGTAGCCGTAAAATTCGCGGCCGTTCTCCAAGACAAGTTTCTTCGTAAATGCTTTCATCGTTGTTATTTAGTGTTTCGTTGTTTCCGTATAGACTGCCACGCCATCGACCCAGGTCTGCACGGCGCGACCACGCAGCGTCTGCCCCGCAAAGGGGGTCGCCTTGCCCTTCGAGAGGAATTGCTCCGGCTCGACACAATAGCTCTCCGTCAGGTCGAGTACCGTCAGGTCGGCCTTTTCGCCCACCGCAATACCGCCCCCAAAACCGAAAAGACGGCGGGGATGGACGCTCATCAGGTCGATGAGCTTTTCGAGCGAAAGCACGCCCTTCTCGACCAGGTGGGTGTAGAGCGCACCAAAAGCACACTCCAGACCGACAATACCCATCGCGCTCTTCTCCAGTCCGCGACCCTTCTCCTCGGCCGAATGAGGCGCATGGTCCGTCGCCAGGACCTCAATCGTACCATCCTGCAGGCCGGCAATAAGTGCCGCGCGGTCCTCGGCCGAGCGAATCGGGGGATTCATCTTCCAGCGACCCTCCTCCTGAAGGTCGGCATCGCAGAATACGAGGTAGTGGGGACCCGTTTCACAGCTCACGCGCAACCCCTCGGCCTTGGCCTTGCGCACCAATTCGACGCTCTCCTTGGTCGAAACGTGGCAGACGTGATATTGACACCCCGTCTCGCGCACCAACGCGATATCGCGCTCCACCTGCGCCCACTCGCTCTCGGAGCAGATACCGCGGTGGCCATGCTTCTCGGCATACGCGCCCTCGTGGATATAACCGCCCTTCAGCAGTTCGTTCACCTCGCAGTGGGCCACAATCGGTTTTCCGAGGCTTTTGGCCTCCACCATCGCACGACGCATATCCTCGTCCTGCTGCACACCGCGTCCATCGTCCGAATAGCCCACCACATAGGGGGCCATGGCTGCCATATCGGCCGGCTCGCCACCACCCTTTTGGCCTTTGGTGATGCAGCCGTAAGGAATCACCTTGACCACGGCATCGCGCTCAATGGCCGAGAGCTGCACCTGCAAATGGTCCATCGAATCGGGGGCAGGATTCAGGTTGGGCATCGAGCAGACGAGCGTATAACCGCCACGAGCGGCCGCTGCTGTTCCTGTTGCCACGGTCTCCTTATACTCGAAACCGGGTTCACGCAGATGGACATGGACATCGACAAGCCCCGGGACGAGGTAACGATTAGCAAGGTCGATGACCTGCATCGCCGCGGTCGGCTCCTCGCCTATGGCGACAATCAGCCCCTCCTCAATCGAAAGGGTTGTCTCGACAAAGCGACCCTCGATATAGCATTTGGCGTGGGTAAAAATCGTTCTCATCGGCATTCGTTCAAAGTTGTAGGCATAAAAAAATAGGGCAACCGAAAACAGTTACCCTATTGAAACAAAAATCCCTTTGACTGATTCAGACAATCCGCCTTTTCACGCTTGTGGGTCGGGGATATGGCTCGTTGCGGGGTCATGGGATTACATCTTTTTATGTTGGGGCAAAGGTAACGGTTTTTGCTCTTCCTTGCAACTTTTTCTTAAGAAAAAATATCAACCGAAAATTAACAATTTCGAAAAGGGGACTAAAGGAGACTAAAGGGAGCTAAAGGCCATTAAGGACAGGATGGGCGGAAAGGGCGAAAAAGAAACCTATTCGGGCATTCGTCCGCCAATTTTTAATCTTTAATTCTTAATTCTTAATTTTTAATTCTTAATTTTTCACTATCTTCGCACCTTGTATGACCATGCAACAATTCATACTCCCCTTTCTCTTGACGCTCGGAGCCGGTCTGGCCACGGGTGTCGGTAGCGTGATTGCCTTCGTAGCGAAGCGCACCAACCACCGCCTCCTCTCCTTCTCGCTGGGTTTGTCGGGTGGCGTGATGGTCTATGTCTCCTTTGCGGAGCTGATGCCGCAGGGGGCGGAATTGCTCCTCGAGGCCATTGGCGGCAAAGGGGCCGAATGGCTCAATCTGGCAGCCTTCTTCGGGGGCATGGCCTTTATCGGACTGATTGACTACCTGGTCCCCACGGTCGAGAATCCGCACGAGGCGCACCGCGTCGAGGAGTTGCAACATAAGCCCAAGCAGACGAAGCTCATGCGCGTAGGGCTGATGTCGGCGTTAGCCATCGCCATCCACAATTTTCCGGAGGGCATTGCCACCTTCACGGCCGGCATAAACGACCCGACGCTCGGTCTGGCGATTGCCGTGGCCGTGGCCATCCACAACATCCCGGAGGGTATTGCCGTTTCGGTGCCGATTTTCTACGCCACCGCAAGCCGCAAAAAGGCCTTTTTGTGGTCACTTATCTCGGGCCTTGCCGAGCCGCTTGGCGCACTTGCCGCCTGGCTCCTGCTGGCTCCGATTTTAACCCCCGTATTGCTCGGATGTATCCTGACAGCCGTAGCCGGCATCATGGTCTATATTTCGCTTGACGAACTGCTCCCTGCTGCCCGCGAATATGGCGAGGCCCATACGGCCATCGTCGGTGTGGTGGTCGGCATGGCGATTATGGCCGTCAGCCTCCTGCTGCTTTAACCCCGACACACGAAGAAATAACAAAAACAAATGGATATCCTTCTGCTTATCGTCGGCCTGGTGTTGATTCTGGGCGGCGCGAACTACCTCACGGATGGTGCATCGGCACTGGCGCAACGCCTCCGTATGCCCGAATTTCTGATTGGTCTGACGATTGTGGCCATCGGAACCTCGATGCCCGAAATGGTCGTCTCGGTACTCTCCTCCATCAACGGACAGAGCGATATGGCGGTCGGCAACGTCGTCGGGTCGAACATCTTCAACGTCTTCATGGTGTTGGGTCTCTGCTCGATTATCCACCCCATCGCCTACACGAAGGAGAATATCCGCTTCGATATTCCGTTCTGCGTATTGGTCTCGGCACTCTTTGTCTTGATGGCCTCCGACGCACTCTTCGGTTGGGGCGCGACAAACACCATTTCGCGCACGGACGGTGCCATTATGTTGCTCCTTTACATCGCGCTGATGACCTGGACCATCCGCACGGCCAAGCGTCCCGAGAGGGATGAAAATGCCCCTCAACCGATGGCCTGGTGGCTGACCGTTGTGATGATTATCGGTGGCTTGTGCGGTCTGATATTCGGTGGCGAGCTGTTCCTCGACAGTGCCACCTCGATAGCCCGCAAGCTCGGCATCTCGGAATCGGTCATCGCCATTACGCTCGTTGCGGGAGGCACGTCGCTCCCCGAGTTGGCCGCCTCGGTCGTCTCGTTTCTCAAAGGCAAGGTGGGGATGGCGTTGGGCAACGTGGTCGGCTCGAACATCGCCAACATTCTGCTTATTCTCGGCACCTCGTCGCTCATCAAACCGCTGACGATGGGAGGCATCACCCTCTTCGACCTGCTTGTGGTGCTTTTGACAGCCGTGCTGCTCTATGTCACGAGTTTTACGTTCCGTCGCCGCGAGTTAGACCGCGCCGAAGGCATCATCTTCCTGCTGCTGTACATAGGCTACATCTACTTGTTGGTATGTTAGCGGTTGCGAAAGCGAAAATAAATCACTACATTTGTCCAAATACTTTTCTAAATCGTTTCGCAAATGAACCATCTGTTGTTTCTCGGCAACCTCGGTTGGGGTGAGCTTATCATCATCGCCCTCGTCGTACTGCTGCTCTTCGGCGGCAAGAAGATTCCCGAACTGATGAAGGGTTTGGGCAAGGGTGTACGCAGCTTCAAAGAGGGGATGAACAGCCCCGAGCAGGAGGAGAAAGAGGGCGAAAAGTAGCCTTCGAAGGCCGCCATGGAGGGCAACCAGACTTTTTGGGACCACCTCGACACGATGCGTGCGGGGTTGTTGCGTGTAGCCGCCGTGCTGATAGTGGGCATGGTGGGCTTTTTTATGGTCATGCCTACGCTCTTCGACCGCCTGATTCTCGCCCCCACACGCGAAGATTTCCTGCTCTATCGTCTGCTGGCACACGTGGCGGGGGAAGGGTCGTTATTCGCGACACAACCGCTGGATATCGAGCTGATTAACATCCACGTTGCCTCCCAATTCACCACCCATTTGAGCAGTTCGTTCTATGCCGCCCTGCTCGTTACGTTCCCCTACCTCGTTTACGAAATTTGGTGCTTTATCCGCCCCGCCCTCTACACGGAGGAGCGCGGCAAGGTGCGCACCGCCTTTTTGGCCGGTTCGCTGCTCTTCTATGCGGGATGTGCGGTTGGCTATCTGCTGATTTTCCCCCTCACGTTCCGCTTTTTGGCCCAATACTCGTTGAGCGAAGCGATTGCCACGCAGATTTCGCTCCTCTCCTACATGAACAACTTTCTGGGTATCACGCTCGTCATGGGCATCGCTTTCGAACTGCCGATGGTGGTGTGGTTACTGACCCGATTGGGACTTGTAAGCCGTAAAAAACTACGCGAAGGACGACGCTATGTGGCTGTCATTCTGCTCATTGTATCTGCATTCATCACCCCGTCGGGCGACCCCTTTACGCTGGCCGTGGTCTTCCTGCCTCTGTACCTGCTCTACGAGGCCGGTATCCTCTGCGCCCACGAAAGTGAAAAATAATTGCCTCGGTGTGAATCAACTAACAAGAATTTAGCTATCTTTGTTTAGCAAAAACAGCAACAAACCTAACACAAACCAATACAAAACATCATGGAACAAAACAAGGTGCAGGAGTTGCACGACGTGGTGATTCGCTTTTCGGGCGACTCGGGCGACGGTATGCAGCTCACAGGCACACTCTTTTCCGACACGGCCGCATTGGAGGGTAACGGTATCTCGACCTTCCCCGACTATCCGGCCGAAATTCGCGCACCGCAGGGTACCGTAGCCGGTGTATCGGGTTTCCAGGTACACTTTGGCGACCACCGCGAGCTGAACCCGGGCGATTACTGCGATGTGCTGGTGGCGATGAACCCCGCCGCCCTGAAGGCTAACCGCAAGTGGCTGAAGCGTTCGGCCACGGTCATCCTCGATGGCGATTCAATTACCGAGGAGAACCTCAAAAAGGCGGGCTTTACGACCCTCGACCCGATTGAGGAGCTGGGCCTGGGCGACTACAACATCGTAGCCCCCGACATCACGTCGCTCACGCGCGAAGCGTTGAAAGATACAGGATTGGATAATCGTGCCGTGGTCAAGTGCAAGAATATGTTTGCACTCGGCATCTGCTTCTGGCTCTTTGATTGCCATGAGGACCACGCTTTCCAATACCTGGAGGCCAAATTCCAAAAGAAGAACCCCCTGATTGCCGAGGCCAACAAGCTCGCCATCAAGGCCGGTTATAACTTTGCCGCCAACACCCACCAGCTGGCCAGCCACTACCGCGTAGCCCCTGCCCACCTCGAGAAGGGTACCTACCGCACCATTTCGGGTAACGTGGCTACGGCCTGGGGTCTGATGGCTGCTGCCGAAAAGGCCGGCCTGCCGCTCTTCTGCGGTTCGTACCCCATCACCCCCGCCACGGTCATCCTCGAGGAGCTTGCCAAGCGCAAGGACCTCAACGTAAAGACCGTGCAGGCCGAGGATGAGATTGCCGGTATCTGCACCGCCATCGGTGCCGCCTATGCAGGTAACTTTGCCGTCACCTCGACCTCGGGTCCGGGTCTTTCGCTCAAGAGCGAGGCGTTGGGGCTGGCCGTGATGATTGAGTTGCCGCTGGTTGTAGTCGATGTACAGCGCGGAGGTCCCTCGACGGGTCTGCCGACCAAGACCGAGCAGAGCGACCTGGTGCAGGCTCTCTATGGCCGCAACGGCGAGTGTCCGCTGATTGTGGTGGCCGCCTCGTCGCCCAGCGACTGCTTCCACTACGCCTTCGAGGCGGGTCGTCTGGCCATGGAGCATATGACGCCCGTGGTGCTGCTCACCGACGGCTTTATCGCCAACGGCTCGGAGCCGTGGCGCATCCCCTCGATGAAGGACTATCCCGCCATCGTTCCTCCCATCGTAGAGACGGCCCCCGAGGGTGGCTTCATGCCCTACGTGCGTAACGAGAAGTTGGCACGCGGCTGGGCCTTCCCCGGCAAGACGGGTCTGGAGCATCGCGTAGGCGGTTTGGAGAAGGATGCCGTGAAGGGTTCGATTTCGCACGACCCCTCGAACCACCAGAAGATGACCTACCTGCGTGCCGAGAAGGTCAGAAAGGTTGCCGACTACATCCCCGCACAGACGGTCTATGGCAACGCGGAGGGTGAGTTGCTCGTTGTCGGCTGGGGCGGTACGCGCGGTCACCTGCAAAATGCCGTTGACCAGCTCCGCGAAGAGGGCAAGAGCGTCTCGCTGTGCCACTTCAACTACATCAACCCCCTGCCGAAGGGCGTAGGCGAAATCTTCGCCAAATTTAAGAAGATTGTTGTCTGCGAGCTGAACGAGGGCCAGTTTGCCAACTACCTCCGTCAGCAGTTCCAGGAGTTCCAATACGAGCAGTACAACAAGGTCGAGGGTCAGCCCTTTACCATCGTGGAGCTGAAAGAGAAGTTCGAAACCTTATTGCAAAAGTAGAGCCATGGCAGAATACAAATATACCGCAGCAGACTTTAAGTCGGACCAGGAGGTCCGTTGGTGTCCCGGATGTGGCGACCACGCCATTCTGAATGCCGTGCAGCGCGCGCTGCCCGAGATTGCCGATGCAACCGACACACCGCACAACAAATTCACCTTCGTGTCGGGTATCGGCTGCTCGTCGCGCTTCATCTACTACATGAAGACCTTCGGTTTCCACTCCGTACACGGTCGCGCCAACGCTGTGGCTACGGGCGTCAAGACCGCCAACCCCGACCTCTCGGTGTGGGTGGCTACGGGCGACGGCGACTCGCTGGCCATCGGTGGTAACCACTTCATCCACGCCATTCGTCGCAACGTGGATTTGAACATGATTCTCTTCAACAACGAGATTTACGGCCTGACGAAGGGTCAATATTCGCCCACCTCGAAGTTGGGTAAGATTACCAAGACCTCGCCCTACGGCACGGTCGAGAAGCCCTTCAACCCGGGTGAGCTGGTCATCGGTGCCAAGGGTTCGTTCTTTGCCCGCTCGATTGATATGGAGGTGATGCTGACGAAAGAGTGCCTCGTATCGGCCGCCAAGCACAAGGGTATGTCGGTAGTGGAGGTGTTGCAGAACTGCGTCATCTTCAACGATAAGACCCACGCCCTCTTTGCTGGCGACAAGGCCACGCGCCAGGAGCATACGATTACCCTGCGCCACGGCGAGAAGATGATTTTCGGTGCCAATCGCGACAAGGGCCTCGTCTTTGAGAACATGAAGCTCAAGGTGGTGACCCTCGGCGAGGGCTACACCGAGGAGGACCTCCTCACGCACGATGCCCATGAGAAGGATACCACGCTGCACGCCATGCTGGCCGCCATGAAGTACCCCGACTACCCCGTAGCCGTGGGTGTCATCCGCGATGTGGACGACCCCGTGATTTACGACCAGGGCGTACAACAGCAGGTCGAGGAGATGAAGGCGAAGAGCAAGATTCGCTGCATGGACGACCTGCTCCACTCGGGCGAGACGTGGGAAGTTGAGTAGGCGAAAAAGCCGAGATAAAGGAAGTGAAAAGGGGGTTGCAGGCAGACTGTGACCCTCTTTTTGATTTTTTTTGCCGAAAAATTTGCAGGTACGATTTTTTGCCGTATATTTGCACTCGCAATGGGGGATTAGCTCAGTTGGCTAGAGCGCTTGCATGGCATGCAAGAGGTCACCGGTTCGACCCCGGTATTCTCCACAAAGGACGGTTGCTACATGGCGACCGTCTTTTTTTGTTGGTATAAGGGCGGAAGCGGTGGAAGAAGAATGAAGGTGGTGTAAGGTGCCTTAAAGTTGCTTAAAGTGTCTTAAGGGGAAGCCCTTATCGCCCCGACACAAAAAAAAAGGTTGCGACCCCGAAGAGTCACAACCCTGAAAATAGATATATGGATTGATGGAAAAGGTTTTTCCTTCAAACGCTATTAGTAACCCGGGTTCTGGTACTCGGCACCATTCTCGATACCGGTGAGCATCCATGCCGGAATGGGGCGCAGATAGTGCGTTGCGGGGTCGAACTTCGTAATCTGCGGGTTGGCCAGCTTCAGGCGGCTCTCGAAAGCGCGGTAACGCTTCAGCGTAAACCAGCGGTTCCACTCACCCACCATCTCGCGAGCATACTCATCGAGCAGCTCATCCTGGTCGATATCGGCAGCCGTGTAGGTCGTAGCACCGGCACGCTGACGAAGCACGTTCAGACGGTCGGCAGCCTTCTGATTGTCGCCCAGACGCCAATAGGCCTCGGCAGCAAGCAGGTAGGTCTCACCCAGACGATAGACGATACAGTCGGCAGCCGAATAGGGCTTCGAGGCATTCGAACCGGCATAGAGGCTGGGCGTATCGAGCTTCTTAAGGCTGGGGAAGAAACGGTCGGGCTGGGCAGGATTCTTGTAGTTATCCTCGATATTGATGATAGCATAAGCGGCGGCATCGCGCTCCTCCTGCGTGTAGCTCTCGCGCGAGATATAGATAGCCAGCTCACCCAGCGGAATATCGTAAGCCGAGTTACCTACACGATTCGGGTTCAGACCATAACGATTGGCGTCGGTCTCCGTCCAGGTGTAAGCCGTACCATCGGCGTTGTTGGCCTTGTTGATGTAGAACTTATCACCAAAGAAGGCCTCGTAACGCTTGTCACCCTCCTTATACAGGTCCAGCATATACTTGCTGGGGGCAGCGTAGCAGTTACCCTTGGCGAGCTTCGGCACCGTTACACCATTCACCTCCGTAGCATACGAAGCGGTCAGACCATCGAGGTAGATACCGGCCGTCGAGGCGTTGTAAGCCGAGAAGTGCTTCCACGCGCGGTTGTAGTAGTTACCACGGGGATTGTAGGCCTGAATCGTCGAGTGGCACACTACGAACAGGGCCTCGGCGTTGGTCTTGTTGTTCTTCTCGTCATACACCTCAACTACATCGTCATAGAGGCGCACGCCCAACGAGGCAGCATTCGAGATGAGGTACTCGGCAGCATCCTTGGCCTTCGTGTAGAGCTGCTGGGCCTCGGCCGTCGTGATGGCCTCGGCATTACCCTGACCGTCGGTATAGGCGGCATAGGTCAGGCAGCACTTGGCATAGAGGTGGTAGGCAGCAGCGCGCGTCACGTGGCCATAAACCTCATGGCTTACGGGCAGGTGGTTCATCGCGAACTCCAGGTCGGCAAGAATCACCTGATAGAACTCATTCACCGTGCTGCAAGGCAGGATCGTAATGGGCGAGGTAGTCGGCGTCGTCGAGAGGTACTTGCCACCATACTGCTCCACGAGGTGGTAGAGCGAGTGGGCGCGCAGGAAGTAGGCCTCGGCCACCAGGGCGTTGATTTGGTCCGGGGTCAGACCCTCTACCTTCTCGGCATAGGCAATGGCCGCATTACACTGATTCACGGTCGAATAGAAGCCCTCATAGGCTTCACCGCAAAGACCGCTGAAATCGCCATCGTAACGCATCAGTTTCGACCAGTTACCCTTGGCACCATTCGGGTCCACATCCTGCCAAATATCGGTACCGCACTCGGCATTGATGATGAAGGTATCCTCGGCCTGACCGTAAACCATACGAATCAGGTCGAAATAGCAGCTATTGACCAGTTTTTCGTAACCGGCCGCGGTCTTCCACTCCTGGTCGGTCGAGATGGCCGACGGATTGACCTCGTCGAGGCTACAGCTTGCCAAGAAGAGCAAACCGGCCATGAGCGAAAATAACTTTATGTTTTTCATGGTGTATGTGCTTTAAGATTAGAACGTCATGTTGATACCGAATACATACTGGCGCGACAGCGGAGCGTAGTCGTCGTTACCACCCTTCTCGGGGTCGTAATCCTTGATGTAGTCGCTCTTGGTGTAGATGAACGGATTGTCGGCCGTGAAATAGACACGCAGTTTCTCGATACCGAGTTTCGTGAGGTGCTTTCTCGGCACGGTGTAACCGAGCGAGATGGTCTTCACCTTCAGGTACGAACCGTCGTAGTAGTCAATCGAGGGCTGGTAGTCCACCGGACCCGACTGGTCCATGTTCGGACGGGGGTAGCGAGCGTTCTGGTTCTCGGGCGTCCAATAGTCGCAGACCTTCGGCGAGGGGTTCAGACCATCGGTACGATACCAACCCGTGATACCATAGTAGAGCGTGTAGTCCCAACGGGCAATCAACAGCACGTTCAGGTCGAAGTTCTTGTACGAGAAGTTGTTCGACAAGCTGGCCGTCCATGCGGGGGTTGCGCTGCCCAGAATCTGGTAGTCATCCACGCTGAGCTTACCGTCGTTGTTGAAATCCAATACGTGTACATCACCCGGCTTCTGGCCATACTTGGCAGCCTCCTCGGCCTCATCCGTACCCCAGATGCCCATATACTTATAATCATAATAGGTGTGCATCGACTCACCGGGAATCAGGTAGTAGTCACCGAACTCCAGCGGACCGGTCGAAGAGGTCTTCAGCACCTCCTCCTTGTTCATGGCGAAGGTCAGCGTGGTGTTCCACTTGAACTTCGGACCCACGAAGTTGCGCGAGTTAATCGTCAACTCGACACCCGTGTTGCGGCTCTCACCGATATTCGACCAAATCGAGAAGGCACTACCACCGTAACCACCCGTTGCATAGGGCAGCGTCTTCTGGTAGAGGATATCCTTCGTGTCGGTGCGATACCAATCGGCCGTGATGCTCACGCGGTCCTTCCACAAACCGAGGTCAAGACCCACGTTCCACGAGTAGGACTTCTCCCAACCCAGGTCGAGGTTGGCGATGTTCTTCGAGTAACCGCTGTACGGTACCGAAACATCCTGGAAACCGAAGACACCCGTGCGCGAGAAGTCGAGCGTAGCATACTCGGCTGCACCGGCATTACCCGTCACACCATACGAAAGACGGAGCTTCAGGTTCGAGATGGTCTTCTGGTTCTGCATAAAGCCCTCATCCGAGATGCGCCATGCGGCTGCGGCTGCGGGGAATACATCCCACTTGTTGCCATCGGCCAGCATCGAGGCACCATCCCAACGGCTGCTCACCGTGAAGAGGTACTTGCCCTTGTACGAGTAGTTCAGACGAGCCACATACGACATCATCTGGCTGCCGACGAAGTTCGACGAAACCTTCGGCGTGCCGGTTGCACCACCCAGGTTGTGATAGCCGTAGTCGGTCGTATCGAAGGTGTAGGCCGTGGCATTGACACCCTCCTTGCGGTTCTTCGACCACTCGGTAACACCCGTTACGGTGAAGTCGTGGTCGTCACGAATCTGGAAGTTATAGGTCAGGATGTTCTGCCACTTATAGTTGTAGGTCAGCGTGTTGGGAATCTGGGCATAGGAACCCGTCTGAAGACCCGACCACGAGTTATCACCGACAAACTCACCCTGCTTGATGTTGCGCAGGTAAGCACCCAGCACCGAGCGGAACGTCAGACCCTTGATGGGCTTAATTTCGAAGTAGGCCTGCGGAGCAACCGACATCGTCTTGAAGTTGTTGCGGTACTGACCATCGGCCATATCGGCCATGGGCGACATATAGGCCGTATCGTCGGCTACGGGGTAGAAATCCACGTTACCATTCTCATCATAGGGCGTACCGAGCGGAACGGTGCAGAGAATACGGTTCCATACGCGGGCATAACGCTTGTCGTGGTTGCCATACATGGCGTAGATGTTAAAGCCCCACTTCACCTTGTCGTTGGGGGTGAAATCGACCTTGGCACGACCCGAGAAACGCTCCAGCTCATCATCGGGGAGCTGGCCCTCTACCTTATAATAACCAAGCGACACGAACGAGCTTACGCGGTCGTTGGCATACTGGGTATTGATGTTGTAGCTCTGGGTCTTACCCGTCTGGGTTACCATCTCCGACCAATCCACCCACTTGTTGTCCTGAATCAGGTCATAGACACCCGAGGGGAAGATGGCGGCATCGTCGGCCGTCGAATTCCACTTACCGGCCGTGCGGGCAGCCTCGCGACGGAAGTTCAGGTAATCCTCGCCCATGTTCAACTCGGGGAATTTCGAGGGGACGTTCCAACCGTAGTAAGCATCCAGATTTACCGAGAACTTATCCTTGGCGGGGTTCTTGGTCGTGATAATCACAACACCATTGGCACCGGCAGCACCATAGATAGCCGTCGAAGAGGCATCCTTCAACACCTCAACCGAGGCGATATCGTTCGTGTTCAACTCGTCGAACGAACCCTCCATACCATCGATGATGAAAAGCGGGGCATTCGATCCGTTAATCGAGCGATTACCACGCAGGGTCATGTTCATCGAGGCACCCACGGCACCACTCGAACGGGTAATATCAAAACCCGCTACCTGGCCCTGAATAGCCTCCATCACGTTACCGGTGGGGGTACGCATCAAATCCTCGGCCTTCACCGAAGCCACGGCACCCGTCAAATCGCGCTTCTTCACGGCACCATAACCCACGACTACCACGTCGTCGAGCATGGCGGCATCCTCCTGGAGGGTCACCTCCACAGCCGTCTTACCGGCTACAGCCACCTGGGCATCCTTATAACCGAGATACGACACGGTAAGCGTAGCCTTATCGCCTGCCGTGAGGACGAACTGGCCATCGGCATCGGTCGTCGTACCGGTCGTCGTGCCATCGACAATCACGGTGGCACCAATCACGGGCTGTCCGTTGGCATCCTTTACCGTACCCTTCACCTGCGACTGGGCAAAGGCGAAGGTCGAGATGCCCAAGAAACAAATCGCCAAAGCGACCTTTCTTACGAACGCCGAAAATACATGATGTTGGTTGTTTTGCTTCATGTTTTCGTTTGTTTAGTTAGACATTATAAAAGGTTATAGCAATTTATGGTTTCAATTTCGCGATTTTCCTATTTTTTTAGTATAAAACTGTGGCCTTTCAGTGCCATTTTGTAACACAAAATTACATAAGGGGGGGGGATTTTTAGGTGGATTTTTTGACCGAAAAGGAGGACAAATGCACAATACGGGCCAAAAAACACCGTTTTTGGCTCTCATTCGTGTCATTTTGTTGCAAAATCGGGCAAATTCAAAAAAGGGTGCAGAAAAAGGGGAGGTGCGGGTATTTTTTCGGCTTTTTTTTGTATCTTCGTGAAACATAAACCCTAAAAAAGAACCCCATGCAACACATGCAAACAAAAGTCGGCCGCGCCTTTGAAGCGCGTTTTGGAGCGGGTGCTACCCTCTTTGCTTCGCCCGGCCGCATCAATCTCATTGGTGAGCATACCGACTACAACGGTGGTTTCGTCTTCCCGGGTGCAGTCGATAAGGGTGTCGTGGCGGCCATTCGCCCCAACCAAAGCGACCGCATTCGTGTCGTGGCTCTCGACCTGGAGGAGGAGGCCGAGTTTGGTCTCGCGGAGAGCGACAAGCCCGAGGCCTCGTGGGCGCATTATATCTTCGGTGTGGCACGCGAAGTCCAAAAGCGCGGACACACCATCGGTGGTTTCGATGCCGTTTTTTCGGGCAACGTACCGCTCGGAGCCGGTATGTCGTCGTCGGCCGCCCTGGAATCGACCTTCGCTTTCGCGCTCAACGACCTTTTCGGTTGCGGCATCGACCGCTTTGAGCTGGCCCGCATCGGCCAATCGACCGAGCATAACTACTGCGGCGTAAAATGCGGCATCATGGACCAATTCGCATCGGTCTTCGGCAAGCAGGGGTGTCTGATGCGCCTCGACTGCCGTTCGATGGAGTTTGCCTACTACCCCTTCGACCCGAAGGGATATAAATTGGTATTGCTCGATTCGCGCGTGAAGCACCAGCTCACCGGTTCGCCCTACAACGACCGTCGTCTTTCATGTGAGCGCGTCGCCAAGACCCTCGGACAGGAGTTCCTGCGCGGAGCTACGATGGAGCAGTTGGAGGCTGTTCGCGCACAAATTTCGGAGGAGGATTTCAAACGCGCCCGCTACATTATCGGCGAGGAGCGTCGCGTTCTGACCGTCTGCGAAGCCCTCGAAAAGGGGGACTACGAAACGGTCGGCAAGATGATGTACGAAACGCATTGGGGAATGTCGAAAGACTATGAGGTGTCGTGCGAGGAGCTGGATTTCTTGGCCGAGTTGGCAGAAGCGTCAGGCGTTACGGGGTCGCGCATCATGGGCGGTGGCTTCGGAGGTTGCACGATTAACCTCGTAAAAGAGGAGTTGTACGAACCGTTTATTGCCCGCGCCAAGGCGGAGTTTCACGCCCGCTACGGCCACGAGCCGATGGTCTATGAGGTCATCATTTCGGATGGCTCGCGAAGATTGTAAACCAAATATCCCTAAAACAAGATACTATGAACCGCCTTTTCGTTGCGCTCTGCGCCTTGTGTTGCAGCCTGACTGTAACGGCTCAACCGATTCGTGTACACGTGTCGGACCGAGCGACCGACACGCCCACCATCGCACCCGAAATCTACGGGCAATTCTCCGAACACCTCGGCACCTGCATCTACGGAGGTCTGTGGGTCGGAGAGGATAGCGAAATCCCCAACGAGGAGGGTTATCGCACCGATGTGCTGGAGGCACTCAAGGCGTTGCAGGTTCCCGTGCTGCGTTGGCCGGGTGGCTGTTTTGCCGACGAATACCATTGGCGAGACGGCATCGGTCCGAAGGAGCAACGCCCGCGAATGGTCAATTCGAATTGGGGCGGCACGGTGGAGGACAACTCGTTCGGTACGCACGAGTTCCTGAATCTATGCGAGAAGCTCGGTTGCGAACCCTACATCAGCGGTAACGTAGGCTCCGGCTCGGTCGAGGAGTTGGCCAAGTGGGTCGAGTATATGACCGCCGAGAGCGGCCCGATGGCCGAGGAGCGCAAAAAGAATGGCCGTGAGAAGCCTTGGAAGGTGAAATACCTCGGCGTAGGCAACGAAAGCTGGGGGTGCGGTGGCAATATGCGTCCCGAGTACTACTCGGACCTCTACCGTCGCTATGCCACCTACTGCCGCAACTTCAACGGCAACCACCTCTACAAGATTGCCAGTGGTGCGTCGGATTACGACTTCAACTGGACGGAGGTTTTGCTCAAGCAAATCGGCCACCAGATGCACGGTCTCTCGCTCCACTACTACACGGTGAAGGGTTGGACGGGCAGCAAGGGTTCGGCCCTCGACTTCACGACCGACGACTACTATTGGACGCTGGGCAAGGCACTCGAAATCGAGCCGGTGATTCGTCGCCACATCGCCCTGATGGACTCGGTGGACCCCGACAAACGCATCGGCCTGCTGGTCGATGAGTGGGGTACGTGGTTCGACGAGGAGCCGGGGACGGTGCGCGGTCACCTCTACCAACAGAACACGATGCGCGACGCGATGGTTGCAGCCCTCACCTTCAACGTCTTCCACCGCTATGCCGACCGTATTACGATGGCCAACATCGCCCAGATTGCCAACGTCTTGCAGGCCATGGTGCTGACGCGAGGTCAGGAGATGGTACTCACGCCCACCTATCACGCCTTCTGGCTCTACCGTCCGCATCAGGGTGCCACGTTCATTCCCACGACCTGCTCGGCCGCTTCGCGTCAGGTAACTCCGACCCGCGCGGTTCCCGAAGTGAGCGTCACGGCTTCGCGCGACAAGGAGGGCAAACTGCACCTGTCCATCGTCAATCCCGAGTTGGAGAAGGAGCCGACCATCCTCATTTCGTTCGATGCACTTCAGCCGAAATCCGTCTCGGCCTCGATGTTGCGTAGCGACTCGATTGATGCCTACAACGACTTCGGCAACACAAACCGCGTAGGCGTAAAGCCCTTCAAGGGGGCGAAAATCGTCAAGGAGGGCATCGAGTTGAAGCTCCCTTCGGCTTCGATTCTGACGCTGGAAATCGAGTAATCGGACAACCGACACAACTAAAAAAGGAGCTTTAACAAGCTCCTTTTTTTAATTGTTGTTGAATCAGGGCGACAATCTCGCGCAAGGCCTCCATCCTAAAGAGCCACGAAAGCCCCAGATAAATCGTTGCGCCGATAGCAATCTGCAACCCGAAGCGCAACCAGGAGGGTTCAACGAGCCAGCCTGAAACCAGGCTGACACCCCCATACATCACACCGGCAAGCAGCGCAATGGGCAACAACGTGGCTATTGCACGCGACCAGCCGAGCTGCGAAAGGCGAAGAGCAACCTGCATATTGACCAGCCAATCGAAAGCGGCCGAGGCGACCAACGCCCACACCACCGCCTCGACCGAGCGAGGAATCGACACGACCAAAGCGAGGGTCATAAAGCCCTTTTTCAGCAATTCCAACCTTAGAATCAAGCCACCCTCGGCCTTCACCTTCAAGACATTGTAAGCCATCATGGCCAGAGGGGTGAACAGCCCCATCAGGCAGACCACCTCGAACAACGGCACCGTAGGCAACCACTGTTCGCCAATGAGCAGGTAGAACATATCATAGGCCACGGCAGCCATGCCCACCATTACGGGAAACATCGCATAGGCCACCACCATCAACACCTGGCGGAAGCTCTCGGAAAATTTGGGCTGTTCGTGTGCAATCTTGGCCAAGGCCGGGAAGGTCACCTGCTGTACGGACTGCATGGCCGATTGCACCGGCAGGTCTTTGAGTTTGATGGCCTGGTCGTAGTAGCCCAGCGTGGCATCGAGGTAGATTTTACCCAAAGCCAACTGCGGCACCTTGTTGTAGAGGGCCGTTACCAGGTCGGTCGCCATGAGGCTCATGCTGTAGGGGGCCATTTGGCGCAGTGCCTGCACCGAGCCACGTCCGGTAGGTGTCCATCCGCCCCACCACCACAAAAGTGCCGAGCGCACCGCCATCAACACCACCTGCTGCCAAATTAAGGCCCAAACACCCCATCCGAGGTAGGCCAGCACGACGGCCGCCAAGCCACTGATGAGTTGCGCCACGAAAATCACCTTCGAGATGCGGGCAAAGTGAAATCTGCGGCTGAGCATCGTATGTTGAATCACACCCAGGGCATTGAGCGGAAGCATACAGAAGAAGAGCGGAGCCACCTCGCGAAGAATCGGCATCGCGTAGTAGTCGGCCAAGAAAGGCGAGAGAGCCACCAGGAGGGTGTAAAGGAGCAACGAGGAGGTGATGTTAAAGAGAAAGACCGATTTCAGGTCGGTTTCGGTCGGCTCTTTTTTGCGCAACAACATCTGCGAAAAGCCGCTATCGACCACCACCAGGGCGAAGGAGACGAGGGCCATCAAAATGGCCACCACCTTCAAATCCTCGGGCATCAAAAGGCGTAAAATCAGCACGCGCACCACAAACTGCACAAGGGCCGTCAGCACCTTCTCGCCCAACGTCCACTCGGCACTCGCAGCCACCTGCTCTTTGAGTTTACGCATTTTAACCACGTTTGAAATGATTTAGCAACCCATTTTAAGGGCCTCAATGCCCAAGCGATAGGAGTCGAGACCGAACCCCATAATCGAACCCACCACGACGGGGGCCAGCAACGAAACGTGGCGAAACTCCTCGCGGGCCAAAATCGACGAGATATGCACCTCGACCACGGGAGTGGAAACGGCCGACACGGCATCGCGCAGTGCCACCGAGGTGTGGGTATAACCACCGGCATTCAGCACCACCCCCTCATACACCCCCACCGAGCGGTGAAGGGCGTTGATGAGTTCGCCCTCGACATTCGATTGGAAGTAATCCAAACTATCATGCGGATAGGCCACGCGCAACTCTTCGAGCAGTTCGTCAAAGGTTTTCGTGCCATATACATCCGTATCGCGCCGCCCCTGCAAATTGAGGTTCGGGCCATTGAGAATCAGAATTTTCATCGATTGGTCATTTTATCTGTGTACAAAGATATAAAAAATTCAAACAAAGATGAGCTTCTTCGCCCGCCTTTCACTATCTTTGTCCTATGATGGGCGAATTTGAACTCATAGCGGCCATAAAGCAGCTGGCCGAGGGGCTTCCCGCGAACGGTTTCGAGGGCATTGGCGACGATTGTGCCGTGCTGGAAATCGGGCAAGACGAGGCCCTGGTATTCACGACGGATGCCCTCTGCGAAGAGGTTCATTTCCTGCGCGAGGCCATCAGCGCACGCAGGCTCGGCGAGAAGGCATTGGCGGTGAATTTGAGCGATGTGGCCTCGATGGGGGTGCGTCCCGTGGCTGTGCTGCTGACCCTATCGCTCCCGAATGATTTGCCCGCGGGATGGGTCGAGGAGTTCGTAGCGGGGTTCACCTCGCTCTGCAAAACGCACCAAGTGGCCCTCATCGGAGGCGATACGACCCGCTCAAAAAGCGGTATTACGCTCAACATCACGGCCATCGGTCGCGGAGCCAAGCAACACATCAAGCGTCGTAGCGATGGCCGCGTGGGGGATATCGTCTGCGTCAGCGACTGCCTGGGAGCCTCGGCTGCCGGTCTGAAAGAGGTATTGCGCGGCAACTTCGAAAGTCCGTTGGCCGCCATACACCACCACCCCACCGCAGCAATCGAGGTGGGCGCATGGCTCGGCAGTTGCAAAGAGGTACACGCCATGATGGATATTTCGGACGGCATAGCCTCCGACCTGACACACATCCTCAAAGCCTCGGCCGTGGGTGCCGAAATCGAACTTTCGGCTATTCCGGTTGCCGAAGGGGCGACCCTCGAAGAGGCCTTAAGCGGTGGCGAGGACTACAAGCTGCTGCTCACGGTCGATGCGGCAAGCAGCGAAGCCTTTATGCGCAAGTTTGAGCAGACCTTTCAACGCCCCCTCTACCCCATCGGCCGTCTCACCGCCTCACAAGCGTTGGTGTGGCTCGAAAAGGGCGTTCCTACCCAACAAGAGCTGCGCGGATTTTGCCATTTCTAACAAGAAACGTATCTTTGCAACAGAAAAAAAAGCAAACAGTTCAAACCATGAAGGATATCATCCAACTCAAAGACCGTCGCTTTAAGGTCATGATTCCGGCCGAGGAGATTGACCGCGCCGTACAGGCCATTGCCGACCGCATCAACGCCGATTATGCCGAGCGCGAAACGCCCATCTTCCTGGGAGTACTGAACGGCTCGTTCATGTTCCTGAGCGACCTGATTAAAAAAATTGAGTTCCAAAACGAGATTTCATTCGTCAAGCTCGCCTCCTACGACGGCATCTCTTCGACCGGAGCCGTCAAGGATTTGATTGGTCTGAACGGCTCGATTGAGGGTCGTCACGTCGTCATTGTCGAAGACATTGTCGATACGGGCGAGAGTATCGAACATATGCTCAAGGCGTTGCAGGAGCGTCACCCCGCCTCGGTGGAGGTCTGCACCCTCTTCTTCAAGCCCAACTCCTACAACCGTTCGCACGAAATCAAGTACCGCGCCATGGAGATTGGCAACGAATTTATCGTGGGCTACGGACTCGATTACGACCAGGTGGGCCGTTCGCTGAAGGATATCTACGTAGTGACCGAATAGATGGCCGTGGAACAACATATCGAATTGCTGGACGGAGGGCGCAAGTTGCCCTTGGTGGAGGATTTCTACACCATCCAAGGCGAGGGTTTCCACAGCGGCAAGCCCGCCTATTTCATCCGCTTGGGCGGCTGTGATGTGGGTTGCAGATGGTGCGATGCCAAATATACGTGGAATCCGAAGCTCTACCCGCCGACCGAAATCGAGACGGTTGTCGAACGTGCCGCCTCCTACCCCGCCCGTGCCATTGTGCTGACGGGTGGCGAGCCGCTGCTCTACCCGCTCGACCCGCTCTGCGATGCACTGCATGAGCGCGGACTGGAGATTTTCCTCGAGACATCGGGGTCACACCCCTTCTCGGGTCGTTTCGACTGGGTCTGCCTCTCGCCCAAACGGCAGCAACCCCCTTTGAAGGAGGCCTACCGCCATGCCGACGAGCTGAAGGTGATTATCGAGCGGGAGGAGGATTTCGCCTGGGCCGAACAGAACGCCCGCGAAGTGTCGAAGAAGTGCCGGCTCTACCTCCAGCCCGAGTGGAGTCGCTCGGAGGAGATGATGCCCCTGATTGTCGAGTACGCCAAGGCGCATCCCGCATGGAGCATCTCGATTCAGAGCCATAAATATATGCGTATCCCCTAACCGACCCACCATGAAAATCACCTTTTCGCGTCGTTTCTGGGTCGTCACCACCGCGATTGTCGTCCTCTTCACCCTCGTTTTTGTGGGGCAGAATCTGCTACACGCCTTGGAGCTAAAGGGCGACATTGCCCGTCTGGAGGAGGAGCAGGAGCAGTATATGGAGAAGATTGCACGCGACAGTACGCTCGTCGAGCAGCTTCGCCACGACGACTACCTCGAGGAGTATGCCCGCGAACAATTCCATATGCAACACCCCGACGAAGAGGTCTTTATCATCAAGTAATACCTATTATAATAGATAGCGAAAGGCTGCAACTCAACGTTTGCAGCCTTTTGTGTTGTTAGAAGGGAGGAGATTAAAGAGATTAAAGAGATTAAAGAGATTAAAGAACTTAACGAGTCTTTCATATCCTTAATATCCTTATTATCCTTATTATCCTTATTATCATCAAACACAAAGGGTGTCCCACATTCGGAACACCCTTTGTTGTTGAAAGTTCTCAGCGCTTATACCAGACCCGAGAAGCCCATGAATGCCATGGCCAAAATGCTGGCCGTAATCAGGGCGATGGGTACACCTTTGAATGCCTTGGGAACATCCTCGAAATCGAGACGCTCACGCAGACCGGCAAACAGCACCAAAGCGAGGGCAAAACCGATGGCGGTAGCCACAGCAAATGCAACGCTCTGCAAGAGGGTGTACTCCTTCTGAATCATCGTAATAGCAACACCCAGCACGGCGCAGTTGGTCGTAATGAGCGGCAGGAAGACACCCAGAGCCTGATACAGCGAGGGCGACACCTTCTTCAGGATAATCTCCACCATCTGCACCAACGAGGCGATAACCAGGATGAAGACAATCGTCTGCATATACTGAATACCGAACGCGTTGAGTACATAGGTCTGAAGCGGCCAGCAAACCAGGGCCGTCAGGGCCATCACGAAGGTTACGGCAGCACCCATACCCAGCGAGGTCTCCACCTTCGACGACACGCCCAGGAAGGGGCAGATGCCGAGGAACTGTGCCAGCACGACGTTATTAACGAAGATGGCACCAATGATGATTGCGAAATATGAAATCTCCATAACTACTTCTTGGCTAATTTGTTAAACAATACCATCAGGTAACCCAGCGTCAGGAAGCCACCCGGAGCCAACACGAATACCAGCGGCATCACATCGGCAATACCCAGCGACACACCAAAGATAGCACCGCTACCCAGAATCTCACGTACGGCACCAATCACGGTCAGCGCGAGCGTAAAGCCCAAGCCGATACCGATACCGTCGAAAATCGAATCCACGGGCGAATTCTTCGAAGCAAAGGCCTCGGCACGACCCAGGATGATGCAGTTCACCACAATCAGCGGAATAAACACACCGAGCGAGGCGTACAAAGCAGGCACGAAGGCCTCCATCAACATCTGGATAATGGTTACGAACGAGGCGATAACGACGATGAAAGCGGGGATACGCACCTTATCGGGAATCACGTTCTTAATGAGCGAGATTACGAGGTTCGACATCACGAGTACAGCCATCGTGGCCAGACCCATACCCATACCGTTCGAGGCCGAGGTGGTCGTACCCAGCGTGGGACACATACCAAGCACCAGCACAAAGACCGGATTGCTCTTCAAAATGCCATTCAAGGCGATTTGCATCTTATTCATTTTGACCTCCTTCCTGAGCCTCAGGCTCCGTTTGTTCAGCATTCTCGGCCACGGTCGTAGCACCCGAAACACCGTCGGGAGCATCCTGGCCCGTTACATTCATCATTGCTACACAAGCACGGTTTACAGCATCGAGGTAGGCACGCGACGAAATCGTAGCTGCCGTCAGGGCATCGACCTCACCGCCATCCTTCTTCACGCGGAACGTAGCCGTACCCTCCTTGCCCTTCACACCGGCAAGCAGCGGGTTGCCCTCGTCGCACATCTTCGTACCCAGACCCGGGGTCTCGGCCTGCTGGAGGACATTCACGTTGTTAATCGTGCCGTCGGTCAAGAAACCAACCATCAGCTTCACCACACCGCTGAAGCCCTGCTTGGTCATCGTCTCCACGGCGTAACCTACAACCTCCTCGCCCTGCTTGGCCGTATAGACCTTGATCGGCATATCGTCAATCTCCAAATCGGTCGTCTCGGTCGCATCAAATGCGGGAAGCACCTCACCCAGGGCGGCCTCCGTAGCGGCAGCCTTGGCGGCAGCAATCGGCTCTACGGTAATCATGTTCACGGCACCGACACCGGCCGATGCAATGAGCGTAATCGTGAAGAGCACGGCTACCATATTAATAAGTGTACTTTTCATCTCTTCATCCGTTATTTTACGCCGAAGCGTTGGGGTTTCACATACTTGTTAATCAGGGGTACGCAGGCGTTCATGATAAGAATCGCAAACGACATACCCTCGGGATAGGCACCCCACAGACGGATGCACATCGTAATCAGACCGATACCCACGGCAAAAATCACACAACCCTTCGTCGTCATGGGCGAGGTTGCGTAGTCCGTAGCCATGAAGATGGCACCGAGCATGGCACCACCGGCCAATACGTGGAAGAGCGGGAACTGCCACAGCTGGGCGGCATCACCACCGCGCGTCAGGGCCACCACGAAGGCAAATACGGCCATCGTACCCAGCACCGTAACGGGGATATGCCAGGTAATCACCTTGCGCCACAGGAGGTAAACAAAACCTACCAAGAGGGCAACGGCAGCCACCTCACCAAGCGAACCGGGCATATTACCCAACAAGAGGTCGGTCATCGGAAGCTGACCGGCATCCGTACCGAACTTCACGGCAGCCAGCGGCGTGGCTCCCGAAAGGGCGTCCAGCGCGGGGTTCTCCACCGTGGGGAACGAGGTCATCTGCACGGGATAGGCAATCAAAAGGAATACACGACCTACCAGAGCGGGGTTGAAGGGGTTCTTACCCAGACCGCCGAAGGTCATCTTGGCCACAGCGATGGCGACAAAGGCACCAATCACCACAATCCACCAGGGAATCGTAGCCGGAAGGTTGAAGGCCAGAAGAACACCCGTAACGACAGCCGACCAGTTGCAAATCGTGCAGGCACCCTTGACCACAAATTTCTGAATCAGGTACTCGAACAGCACGCACGCAGCAACCGAGAGAGCCGTCACAAAGAGTACATTCAGGCCGAAAACCACCACCGAAACAACCAGCGCGGGCATCAGGGCGATGACAACATCGCGCATGATGGAGGCCGTTGACTGGCTCGACTGCACGTGGGGCGACGGCGAGACAATAAGTTTGTTAGCCATAGTTTATCTTACTTTTTTTGTTTACTTTTTAGGTGCCTGTGCGGCCATGCGTGCGCGAATCAGACCCATGACGGTCTGCTTGCCCAAACGCACCCAATCGAGCAGCGGGAGGTAGGCGGGGCAGGTCGATTGGCAGCAACCACACTCGATACACGAGGTAATCATCTCGGCCTCCATCTGCTCCCACTGACGCTTCTTCGCGAGCTTCGCAAGCAGGTACGGCTCCAGACCCATCGGGCAGGCCGAAACGCACTTGGCGCACTTCATACACTGACCCGGCTCCTTACGCTCGGCATCCTGACCGCTCATAATCGTAATACCCGAGCAACCCTTCGTAACGGGCGAGGCGAGGTTAATCATCGCGCGACCCATCATCGGGCCACCGTTGATGACCTTACCGGCATCCTCGGGCAGACCACCCGCGGCATCGATGAGCGTCTGAATCGGGGTACCCATGCGCGTGAGGAGGTTCTTCGGCTCCTTCACGCCCTTACCCGTGAGGGTTACGACGCGCTCGATGAGCGGCATATTCTTCTGCACGGCGCGATAGACGGCATAGGTCGTCGAGGCGTTGCACACCACAGCACCCACATCAATCGGGAGTGCGGGAGGAGGCGGCACCTGACGACCCGTCACAGCTGCGATGAGCTGCTTCTCACCACCCTGCGGATACATCACCTTCAACGGCTCGATAACGATACCCTTGAACTTCTTCGAAAGCTCCGTGAGGTGGGCAATGGCATCGGGCTTGTTGTTCTCGATACCTACGATGGCCTTATCGACACCGATGGCCTTCATCAGAATCTCGACACCGACGAGCATCTCCTCGCCCAGCTCCAACATCGTGCGGTGGTCCGAGGTGAGGTAAGGCTCGCACTCCACACCGTTGATAATCAGGCACTCGGCCTTCTTTCCGGGAGGAATCGAGAGTTTTACGTGCGTGGGGAACGTAGCACCGCCCATACCGACGATACCGGCATCCTTAATCTTGGCGATGATGGCAGCCGACTCGAGCGTACACTCGCGCTTCAGCTCCGTCGAGCGGTCGATTGTCTCTACCCACTCGTCACCCTCACGCTTGATGGTAATCATCATCTGGCGCAGACCCTGACCATTCTCGACCATATCGACCGACTGCACAGTACCCGAAATGGGGCTGTGGATGTTGGCCGACATGAAGCCCGTAGCCTCGGCGATGAGCTGGCCCGTGAGGACCTTATCGCCCTTGGCCACCTTGGCCGTAGCAGGTGCGCCGATATGTTGGCCGAGCGGAATCTGCACCACCTCGGGAAGAGGCAGCACCTCGATTGCCTTGGCGCGGCTCAGCTTATTTTCCTGCGGATGAACTCCGCCCATGGGAAATGTCTTCATATCTTGCGTTTTTCGTTTATTGACTGTTTAACGGGATTAGCGCATATACTTCAGCGGCTTGAGACCCGACTCCTTCAGGGCGACAACAGCACCCTCCACCGACTTGTCGGCCTTCGACTCCATCACCGCCTTCTTGGCATTGAGGAGCATCAGGGGGTTCGTACCCGACGCCTTCAGGGCAATCGTTGCGGGACCCTCCACAGCCTTCGGAGCGGCAGCAGCGGCAGCAGCCTTCGGAGCAGCAGCCGGAGCGGCCTTCGGAGCCTTCGGCAGCGGTTCCATACCTACGAGCTTGATGGCACCGGTCGGACACTCGTTCACGCACTTGCGGCAGAGCTTACACTTTGCGGGGTCGATGTAGGCCAGATTACCCTCCACGGTGATGGCACCAAACGGGCAGACCTTCTCGCACTTACCGCAACCGATACAGCCGGCCTTGCAGGCCTTCATCACGGCAGCACCCTTGTCCTTCGAAACACACGACACATAGACCGCGCGATTCTTCGGCCACTTCTTGCGCAGCTCAATCACGCGCTTCGGGCAGGCCTTGACGCAAGCACCGCAAGCGGTACACTTGTCGGGATCCACCTCCGGAAGACCGGTTGTCGGGTTAATCGTGATGGCACCGAACGTACAAACGTCGGCGCAATCGCCATAGCCCAAACAGCCAAAAGCACATCCCGTCTCACCCACATAGAGCGAAGCGGCCACGGCGCACGACTTGGCACCGTCGAACTTGTTCGTGCGGGGACGCTTCTCACACGTACCACCGCAACGAATCGTTGCCGTCTGCGGTTCCTTCTCGGCAGCAGCCTTACCCAGGTAGGCAGCCACGGCTTTCATCGTGTCGCCACCACCCACGGGGCAGAACAGTGCGGAGATGTCATCGCGCTTCACGAGAGCCTCCGAGAGACCACGGCAACCTGCGAAACCGCAACCACCGCAGTTAGCTCCGGGGAGCATCTTCTCCACCTCGTCGATACGCGGGTCTTCCTCCACCTTGAACTTCTGGGCCACAAAGTAGAGAATTACCGCAGCGAGGATTCCTAACACACACAGTGTCAGGATTGTGTAAAATAATACCTCCATTTAATTGTTTGTTGTTATTGTGAATTGAATTGTTTGTTCAATCTTATTTCTAAAGAGCCACAATGCACCGTAGTAGAGTGCCAAAGCGGCTATTGCATACAAAATTGCCACACCTTCCTGCACCTTCAACACCTCGATGGCAAGCACCAATGCGGCAAGCAAGACCACCAACGCTCCTCCATAGGCCAGGCCGACAGCCTTCATGCCGACGCGCTGTTTCACACCCACAAGCACCGCATCACCGGCCTTGTAGTCGTTCCATTGCGGGGTATAGACCTCAACCAGCTTCTCCGTAGCCTCGGCCAGTCCGCAAGCCTGCTTTGCCGCACACGAGCCACACGCACTGCGCGAGGTGATGCGCACCACCACCTTGCCCTTTTCGATGCGCTCTACCGTACCGCTATGTTGAATCTCCGTGGCCATTTTTGCAGTTGAAAGTTGAAAATTGAGAGTTAAAAGTTAAAATTTTCTTCTCTTTTCCTCTCTTCTCTTATCCTCTCTTTGCTCTTTGCTCTTTGCTCTTTGCTCTTTCCTCTTTCCCCTCTCCTCTTTCCTCTTCTTAATCGCCGTACTTGTTCGTCAGGGGCATCAGACGCTCATGGCCGAAGGCGCAGGTCGAAAGGCGCAACACGGGCGGGAATTGATAACGCTTCTTCTCGTTGCGCATAATCATCGCGTGAATCTTCTCTACAACCTCCGAGTCGAAACCGGCATTGATAATCTCCTCGCGATGCTGGCTCTCCTCAATCATGCGATAGAGGATGGCATCCACCACCTCATACGGAGGCAGGATATCGCTATCCTTTTGGCCGATGTGCAGCTCCGACGAAGGCTCTTTAGCCAGGATGTTCTCGGGGATGACATTGTTATGCAACGTATTGATGTAGCGAGCGATGTCGTACATTTCGCTCTTGTAGATATCGCCCGTGGGGCTGAAGGCACCGGCCGTATCGCCATACAGCGTACAAAGGCCGAGCGCGTTTTCACTCTTATTCGACGAGTTGAGCAACATATAACCCGTCTTATTTTGCAGGGCCATCAGCAACACCGTGCGGATACGGGTTTGGATGTTCTCCTCCGTAAAGTCGAACTCCGTACCGCCGATGACCGGCTTTAGGGTGTCGAGTACCGAGCTGTAGATAGCCGAGATGGGAATCACGTTGTAGCTGATGCCCAACCCCTCGGCCAAGGCCTTGGCGTCCTCGACCGACATATCGGGCGAGAAGGGCGAGGGCATCAACAGGGCATGTACATTCTCCTTACCCAACGCCTCGACGGCCATGCAGGCCACCACGGCCGAGTCGATACCACCCGACAGACCCACGCAGGCCTTTTGATAGCCGTTCTTGTGGTAGTAATCCTTCAGACCCATGCAGGCGGCACGATAGACCAGCGAGGTGCGATTCATCGACTCGGGCAGCCCGATAACGGAATGCTCGACCTCGGTATCATAGATGGCAAAATCCTCCTCGAAGCTCTTCAGCAGCAGCACCGGCTCACCCTTGCGGTTAATCACACCCGACGAACCGTCATAGACAATCTCGGTCGAACCGCCCACCTGGTTAATCAGCACAATCTCCTTGCCCTCGACAAAGGCGAGGTTACGCATCGTCTCATAACGGTAGCGAAGGCTGCCACGGCTGTATTTGCGGGCATTGATGGAGAGAATCACCTCGGCCGAGCGGTCAATCTCATCGACACGACGCAGGTCGTCGCCTACGACAATCATGCACTTATGCCCCTTGATGGTGACACACTCAAAGCCCTTGGCCGAATTCAGGAAGCCCATCTCGCGACGTGCCGAGATGTGCTGTTTGCCGACATAGCGGGTAATCTCGCCATGCTCCATCACCACGGCGGCACTAATCGTACCCTCGGCCGTCAGGACGGGCGAGCCGACGACGGCAGCGATGCCGTTGCAATGCGAGGCAATCTCTTCGAGGGCCTCTTCGCACAATTCGAGAAAGGTTGTTTTACGCAACAAATCGAAGGCGGGGGTTCCGCTCACTGCCTGCTCGGCAAAAAGGACTAAATCGGCACCTTCGGTTTTGGCTCTTTGGAGTGCATTGACAATCTTCGAGCAGTTGCCCTCAATATCGCCAATCGTATAATTTAACTGGGCCAGCGCAATTCTCATGGTGGAAACAGTTTAGAGTAGTTCGGTTGATAACTTCGCAAAGTTAGCGTTTTATTTCTAAAGTTGGAAATAAAAGGCTCTTTAATCTACGATTAAAAGGCGTTTTTCGGTCGCTTTTTCCGCCCAAGGAGAAAAAAAATGAGTCGAAGCAAAATGCCTCGACTCATTTTTCGGTCATTCGAGCGAACTTTCCTACTCGGTCATCTCCTCGGGGTCAGCCACCAGAATACGGCCGCAGTACTCGCAGATGATGATTTTCTTACCCTGGCGAATATCGGCCTGACGCTGGGGAGGAATGTGGTTGAAGCAACCACCGCAGGCGTCACGTTTCACCGTAACGACAGCCATGCCGTTGCGCACGTTCTTGCGGATGCGGTTGTAGGCCACCATCAGACGCTCGTCAATCTTCTTCTTGGCCTCCTCGGCCTGTGCCTCGAACTCGGCCACCTGGGGAGCCGTCTCGGCCTCGATGCCCTCCAGCTCCTCACGCTTGAGTTTAAGGTCGGCACCACGCTCGGCTGCAATGGCCTCGGCATCCTCCAGCTGGAGCTTCTTGCCCTTCATGGCACCGGCATACTCGCGCAGACGCTTCTCGGCCAACTCAATCTCAAGCTCCTGATACTCAATCTCCTTCGTGATGGCATCGTACTCGCGGTTGTTGCGCACGTTGTTCTGCTGCTCCTTGTAGTTGCCAATCATGATTTTGGCCTGGTCCACCTCGCGTTTGCGTTGCTTGGTGAGGGTGTTCAGCTCCTCGATTTCGGCATTGATGTTGTCGATTCGCGTCTGCAAACCGGCCATCTCATCCTCGAGGTCCTGCACCTCCAAAGGCAGCTCGCCCTTCACTTTGTTGATTGCGTCGATTTTGCTGTCGATTTTCTGCATCTCGTAGAGAGCCATAATCTTCTCCTGCATCGAATAATCCACTTCGGCAGTCTTCTTCTGTGTAGCCATTATGTCGTATTTTTAGTTGTCCTAAAAGAGGTAATTCACGGGGTTTTGAGTAGCTTCACTCCTCAAGACTGCAAAGGTACGTAATTTTTTTGATAAAATCTCAAATAAAATTTCAATTGCGCAGTATTCGCTCTCAAAATGGCCCACATCGGCCACCGTAAGTCCCCCTTCGGGGGCCATAAAATCGTTGTATTTAAGGTCGGCCGTAAGGTAAAGGTCGGCACCGGCACGCTGTGCCAGCGCAATCATCGAACCGCCCGAGCCGGTGCAAATCGCCACGCGACGCACCTCCGCGGAGGCGATACGGCTGTGACGGATACAGCGACACGAGAGTGTTTGAGCCACCTTGCGCAGATAGGTTTCGGTCGGCACGGGTTGCGCCAATTCACCCACGACGCCGAAGCCGACCCCTTCGATGCGCTCGTTGGGTTCGAGCAAGGTGCAATTTTCGACCCCCAGCATCGCAGCCAGACGGAAGCTCATCCCTTCGGGTGCGCTGTCAAGATTGGTATGGCAGGCGTAGAGGGCAACCCCGCGACGAATCGCCTCCTCGACACACCGTTCGACCACCGACGAGGAGTTGAGCCGTTTGAGCGGATGGAAGATGATGGGATGGTGGGTGATTATCAGGCCACAGCCACGCTCGACGGCCTCTTCAATGACCGCCTCGGTGACATCGACCGCCAACAGCACGGCCTCGACCTCATCGTCCGGACGACCGACAACCAGACCGGCATTGTCATACGATGCCTGCCAACCAAGCGGGGCAAAGGATTCGATAACGGAGGTTATTTCTTTGATTTTCATGGTTTTTGTTTAAGGGTGGCTAAAGGGGGCTAAAGGCTGCTAAAGGCTGCTAAAGGGAAACCTTAAGGTACTTTCAGGCACCTTAAGCACCCTTAAGGCACTTTACTTACGAACAATTCCTAAGCACCAAAACCGTTTTTTGATTTTAGAGGAGCAGATTTTTCACTTCGCGTAGTAGGGCAAGGCAGGAGCATACTTACGTATGTGACTGTCTTGGCCTGCGAGGGAAGTGGAAAATATGCCCTATAAAATCGAAAAACTAAAAGAGGGATTGTTCGTAGAAGGCAAACAACTCCTTCGTCTCGCCCTCCCCCTTCTTTTTGCGGGGACGACGGGTCTTGGGCTTTTCGGCGGGGGCGGGAGTTTCGGGTTCCTCGCGGAACTTCACCACCACGGGTTGGGGTGTTTCGGGGGCAGCGACCTGGGGCTCGGAGGGTTGTTCGGGGGCCTCCTCAACGGCAATATCGTCACCCTCGATTTTCAAATCCTCGCGCACCTCGAGCAGCAACGCACGGATGCGTTGAAGGCGTTCCATGAGTTGGGCGTTGCGTGCCACGGTCCCCTCCTTACGCTGTTCGCGAAGGGCCTTTTTCGCACCGTCGATGGTCATACCACGCTCTTTGACGAGGTGATAAATCGTCTTCAACAGCTCGACATCCTGGGGCGAATAGAGGCGGTTACCCTTCTTGTTGCGCTTGGGACGAAGGGGCGGGAATTGCTCCTCCCAATAGCGCAAGAGGGAGGGTTTCACGTCGAACATTTCGCTCACCTCGCCCATCGAGTATAAGAGTTTTTCTGCCATAACTTATTGCGTCTTTAATCGTTTTTCAAAATTCGTAACACACTCGGATAGAGGTTATTCACTCGCCCACCGATGCGTTTTGCAAAGCCCAGCGGAAGGTCTTCGAAACAGACCAGATTCATCCCCTCGGCGAATCGCTCGGCACGCAGTTCCTGCTTGCGCAGAAAGGCTAAAGCCTCCTCCTTGTCGAGTTCGGCAACAGCCACCGCCTGCCGATTCAACCCTACGAAGTGCGCCAACGCCTGCTCCGGCTTCAGCTTTCCCTTGAAGAGTTGTCCCATGGCCACCCCCGAATAGATGACCGGCACCAATTCGGAGAGTCGTTTTACAGCCTCGGCCTGCTCGCTATACCAGCCATAGCAACAATCACCCGCCTGTCCGAAGAGCATCCTTTCCGGCGCTACGACCCAGCGTCGCAATGCGGTCGCGGTCTGCTTATCGACCGGAGCGATAACCGACCGTTTGGCACGTGGCAACCGCCCATTCCGCACATCGTCCCGTTTGCGGGCAACAGCGGCAAAAAAGCCTTCACCCTTGGCTCGGTGGGGCATAAACCGGAAGGTCTGAAAGGCCCCCACGCGCCCCGTCACGATGCCCCATGCAGGCTCAACTGCCACCTCTTCGGAGGCTTCGACCTCCTCGGCAAAACGCTCCAAAAAACGCTCCAGCGACCCCTCGTCCTCCTCACGGTTGAAGGTGCAGGTGCTATATATTAAGGTACCGCCCGCGCGTAAGGCACGCCAGGCATGGCCTAAAATTTCATCTTGTCGCTCGGCACAAAGGCGCACGTTTTGTTCGCTCCACTCCTTGCGAGCCTCGTCATCCTTGCGGAACATCCCCTCGCCCGAGCAGGGGGCATCCACGGCTACCACATCGTACCAGGACTCCATGCGGGCGGCCGTCTCGGCATCGCCACACGTCACGGCCACATTGCCCAAGCCCCACTTGCGCACGTTGTCGGCCAACACCTGCACCCGCTTGCGGTCTATTTCGTTGGCCACGACCAACCCCGTTGTCCCGACCATCGAGGCGTAGAGGGTCGTTTTGCCACCCGGGGCAGCACACATATCCAACACGCGCAACCCCGCACACGCTTTCGGCATCAATCGTCCGACGAATTGCGACGAGGCCTCCTGCACATAGTAGGCCCCCGCGTGAAAGGCCGCGTCGAGCGTAAAGGATGGGCGGTCGGTCAAATAGCGACCTGCCGCGCACCAAGGTATCTGCCCGGCAACGGGCAACGCACACCGCTCACCTCGCAACGGATGCAGACGCACCGAGGTGGGTTGCTCCCCCTCCAACGCCTCACAAAGTTGCGCAGCCTCCTGCTCGCCCAACTGTGCGCGGATGCGCTCGACAAAACGCGGTGGCAGCTGCATCCCTTAAAAGAGTTTTTTCTGCACATCCAACCGGTCCACCTCGGCGCAGATGCGCTCAAAGACCGACTTGTCGGCCACGAAGTCATCCGTATCCTTATCCACGACCAGCACGCGGCCTTCGTACAACTCGTCAATCCAGTGGTTGTACTTCTTGTTCAGTCGCTCGAGGTAGGCCACATCGATATTCATCTCATAATCGCGGCCACGCTTATGAATCTGCTTCACAAGGGTCGGCACACTCGCCTTGAGATAAATCAACAGGTCGGGCTTCTGCACCAGATTGGTCACCAGGCGGAAAATCTGCATGTAGGTTTCGATGTCGCGCGTGGACATCAGCCCCATCTCGTGGAGGTTGCCGGCAAAGATGTGGGCATCCTCATAGATGGTGCGGTCCTGGATGATGTGCAGGTCGGTATTCTCGGCCAGCATAGCCATCGTCTGCTCGATACGGCTGGCCAGGAATCGGGCTTGCAGATTGAACGACCAGCGCAGCATATCCTCATAGAAATCGCCCAGATAGGGGTTGTCGATATTCTCCAGATAGGCCTTTGCTCCGTAGCGTTCGGTCAGCATCTCGGTCAGGGTCGTTTTGCCACTACCGATATTACCAGCAATTGCGATATACATGGTTCTTCAGTTTATTTTTTATTCTCTTGCTTCATCACTTCGTGCAGCTCGTCGGCAATGCGTCGATTGCTGACCAAACGCGGCACCTTATTCTTACCCCGCGCACGCAGCCAACGGAGGAAAAATCCCCGCTCGACAAGGGTCAGATGCTGTCGCTCGATGGTCGTCAGACGTTTGGCGTCGTAGTCCGAATTGACCGCACGCAGGGCCTTATCCAGCTCCTCAGCAAAATGCTCCACCGAGTCGGGCTGCTTCTCAAACTCTACAATCCACTCGTGCGCTCCCTGTCGCTCCATGGTCATATAGCAGGGTGCCACCGTATATTCACTGACCACGGCTCCCGTCTTATGGCAGGCCTCCACCAATGCCTGGTCGGCATTATTGACAATCAGCTCCTCGCCAAAGGCATTGATGTATTGGCGCGTGCGCCCCGCAAAGCGGATGCGGTAGGGGTCGGTCGAGGTGAAGGTCACCGTATCACCGATTTCATATCGCCAAAGACCGTTGTCCGAGGTGATGAGCATGGCGTAGGTCTTACCAAGTTCTACCCCCTCAAGCGGCACCACCGCATCCCCGTTGCGGAATTCGTAGTAGGTGCCATAGTCGAGCATCAGGAGCATATCATCTCTCGCCGGGTCATCGGCCACGGCAAAGAAGCCCTCCGAGGCATTATAGGTCTCCATGTAGTGCATCGTGTCGGAGGGTATCAGCTCGCGGTAGGCCTGACGATAGGGGGCAAACTCCACACCGCCATGCAGGAACAGCTCCATATCGGGCCACACCTCCAGCAGATTCGCTTTTCCGGTATAAGCCAACACGTGACGCATCAATTCCAAATTCCAGGACGGCACACCGGCAAAGGCTGTGATGCGTTGCGTAGCACACTCCTTGGCGATGCGGTCAATCTTCGCCTCGAAGTCGGCAATCAGTGCCGTGGCGGGTTGCGGAGCGCGCATCGAACTGCCCCAGCCTCCCGTTTCGTGAAGCAGGATGGCCGACAGGTCACCCACCAGATTGCCCTCCTCCTTCACACACGAGCCACCCAAGGTCAGGGTACGCCCCTGCAACAACTTCGAGGCGGGGAAGGCATCGAGGTAAAGGCCCACCACATCGCGCATACCGAGCGTATGGTTCCACAAAATCGAGTGGCGCGTGATGGGTATGTATTTGCTGCGGTCGGAGGTCGTACCCGACGAGCGGGCATAGAAGCCGACCCGCCCGGGGGCTGTCACCGACTTCTCACCTCCGAACATACGCTCCACGTAGGGTTTGAAGGCCTCATAATCGAAGGTTGGCACACGACGGGCGAACGCCTCATATGTTGTCACCTTGCGCAGGTCGTAATCGCGCCCGAAGGCGGTCTTGCGCCCCGCCTCGAGGCGAGCCTTCAGCTGGGCCTGCTGTACCTCGACGGGGTGACGACGAAAGGCATCAATCCGTCGCAGGCGATAGTCCAAATAAAGGCGAAACAGTTTGCTTATGCAGGACATGACGATTCACTAATTAAAGTAGTAGCCCACCTTACCGACCGAGGCCGGCATCGAAAAGACCACCACGCGGTCGTAGGGGTTAATCTCCATGCCACCCTCGGCAATGAAGACCTTATCGCCACGCACGATACCGCCCAGGATAACATCCTTCGGCAGGTCGAGGTCGCGGATGCGGGCCTTCGTGGCGGGCGAATTGGGCTTTACGATAAACTCCAGCACCTCGGCCTCGCTGCCCGTCAGACACTTGATGGCCTGCACATCGGTGGACATCGTGAAGCGGAAGATATTGGAGGCCGTAACGAGCTTCTTGTTGATAATCGTATCGATGCCCATCGACTCTGCCAGGTTGATATAGTTCAGGTTCTCGACCTCGGCAATCACCTTCTTCACACCCATGCGTTTAGCCAGCATGGCCGCCAAAATATTGGTTTCGCTGCGACCCGTGACCGCCACAAAGGCATCCATATTCGAAAGGCCCTCTTCGAGCATCGCCTCCGTATTGCGCCCGTCCTCGTTGATGATGAGCGTTTTATCGAGCAGCTCGGCCAGGCGGTAGGCCTTCTCGGCATTGTAGTCAATCAGTTTGATGTTCATCTCCTCCTGCAACTCCATGGCTACACGCACACCGATTCGCGAACCGCCCAAAATCATCATGTTCTTCACGGCGATGTTCTTCTGACCCGAAAGCTCCATCACCTGCTGCATGGCATCGTGGCGCACGATGAGGTAGGCCACATCGCCCTCGACAAACTGTTCTTCCTCGTCGGGGATGATGGTCTGTCCATCGCGCGTGATGGCCACCGTGCGGTAGGCCAACTGCTCCCCCTCGGCACGTCCGGCGGGATGCTGACCAATCAGGGGCGAGGTAGCCTCAAGGTGGAAGACGGCCAACGAGAGCTTTCCGCTCGAAAAATCGACATACTCGCTCGTCGAGGTGTGACCCAACAGGTTAATCACCTCGCGGGCGGCAATCTTCTCGGGATAGAAGAGGTAATCGATACCCATATCAATGAACATCTCCTTGTTGTTCGGTTCGAGATACTCATTGTTGTCGATGCGGGCAATCGACTTCTTGGCACCGAGCTTCTTGGCCAACATGGCGGCCACAATATTGTCGTTCTCCTCGTGGTTTACGGCGATGAAGAGGTCGGAGCGACGCACCGCGGCACGACGCAACGTAGCGAGGGTGGTCGAATCACCCTCAACGGTAATCACATCGGCCAACGAAGCCACCTCCGAGAGCAACTTCGGGTCGCTGTCCACCACCGTAATATCGTGGTTGTTTCCGCTCAACATCTTTGCGAGATGGCTACCCATCTCACCGGCTCCTGCGATAACGATTTTCATGTTTTTTCGGCTTTTCTGCAAAAAGGTTTTTAAGGGTGGCTAAAGGGTACTAAAGGCAACTAAAGGCCGAAAGCAGCACTACCTTTCAGAACCCGATTTCGAGTGGCTTTTCAAGGCTTGTACTCCCTTACGAAAGTCGATAACGGCGGGGATTTCAAGGCTTGCGCCCCTCTCCGAACCTTTCAGAACCCGATTGCGGGTGGCTTTTCAAGGCTTGCGAAGTTTTGCAATGCGGAGCATACTTGGCGTATGTGAGCAATTGCAAAACGAGCGTAACGCAGAAAAGACCTCGCAGGCGGGTTCTTGCTCAACCCAAAGGCAACATTTTTGCATTTTAACCTACAAATGTATAAATTTGCAGCGGAAAGCACAAATTTATACTTATAAAAAATTAAAAAGATGCCGAGTTGGTTGGTGGTAATAGGTATTTCGATTTTGGCAGTCGGATTTTTCGTGGTTGGGTTGTCGCTGACGCTGATGATTAAGGGACACCATATCGACTCGGAGATTTCGACCAATAAGGATATGCAGCGATTAGGCATCAAATGCGCGGTACAGGAGACCAGAGAGATGGACGGTACGGCCGCCTGCTCGGAGGATGCTTCGCCCCTGCAAGGCTGCTCGGGCAACTGCGGTGCGTGCGATATTGAAGAGAAAAGAGGATAGAGCGAAGAGGGAAGAGGAAAGAGGAAAGAGAAAAGAGGAAAATCCCTTAAGAAACCTTAAGCTCCCTTAAGAAACCTTAAGCCCCCTTATAAAACCCCTTCAGAAAATAAAAAAGCCCCAAGATTGGGGCTTTTTCGTTATCGACGACAATAGAACCAGGGGTTATGCAGGTTCTCCTCGTTGTATTTCAAGGCCCCGTCATCGGGCAACGTGCGGGTTACGCCACCCGCCTCGGCAAGAATCAATTCACCGGCTGCCGTATCCCACTCGTAGGTATGGGTCGTGCGTACATAGTAGTCGGCCGTACCCTCGGCCAACATACAGAACTTATAGGACGACCCCTGCTCGACAATCTCCAAATCGGGGTGTTCGGCACGCAGCGAGTCGATGTGGGCATAGGTCTCCTCCGTGCGGTGACGACGCGAGAGCGCGACGCGGAAATTGCGCGTCGATTGCTCTTTGACAAGCGGCAACGGCAACCAATCGCGCACGATGGCCATATAGTCGTAGGCGGCATCGGCTTCGGCTTTGACACCGCGCTTCAGGAAGGCACCGCGCCCCTCACCGGCCAAATACATCTTCTCGAAATAGGGAACATAGATTACCGCCGCTATGCAGCGATTGTTCTCCATAAGGGCAATATTGACCGTAAATTCGTTATACCCCTCGATAAATTCGGCCGTACCGTCGAGCGGGTCCACCAACCAATACAGCTCCCAGTTTCGACGCTCGTCATAGCGCATTTCGCGGCCCTCCTCGCTCAAAATCGGGATGCGGGTATGGCCCAACGCCTCACGAATGGTACGATGCGCCGTGCGGTCGGCCAATGTAATGGGTGTTTTATCGCTTTTGAGCGAGATGTCATAGTCATCCTTGTTGCCGTGTATCTTCATGATGGCCGCTCCGGCACGGACGGCAGCGTTGAACATAGCAGGCAGCAGGTAGGTATTGACCTGGGTATCAATCATGGTTTCAGGGTTCATCGGATTATGGTGTAGTAAAGTTAAATATTTTTTTAGAAAATAACGAGAAAAAAGTGACTAAATTTCAAAAACCTCCCTTTTAAACCAGAAAAGTTTCATTTTAGCCTATAATGGCTGCAACTCCCCGTCCAATTGGCGAAGACGCAACCAAACAAGCGCGAGCCATCCGAGCGTGGCAAGGCCGACTATGAGGGGATACCATTGCCCCACCAGCAGACTCCGCGCCACAAGCAGTACCGTCACCGCGCCCACCACCGACCACCTCATGCGCACCTTCCGTCGTCCGCCCCGCCTTAAGGGCGACTCCCACAGCAGGATGCGATGGGGCGCGGCAACCACTGAGAGGGGACGGCAGGCAAAACCGCCGACCCGCACGAGGGCGGTACGTCGCCACACGAGGGTGGTGAAGGTCGGCAACAGGCAGATTTGGTCCACGCTATCCAACGGCCGCAAAGCCAACTCGGTCACCAGCCGCTCCACTGCACCCTTCAGTGGCTCACGTCCTCCGACCAACGGCATCAGGTAGTCGTAGGAGGCCACATCGGCCGCAGCATCGAGTCGTGCGGCAGGCTGTTCCGCACGACAATCCAGCACGACAAGACGACGAAAACGACGTTTGCGCGAACGATACAGCCCCCGCACACCGCGCACCGCGAATTCCTCCGAGGGGTGCCAGCTGACCCGAATCAGGTGGTAGCGGGCCATCAGTCGCTCGATAAGCAATGCTTCGCATCCGCCATCCACCACGGCCACCACCTCAAGGTGGTCATACTCCACCCCCAGCAGACGCACCAACCGCTCCTCATCCACCCCGTCGGCCACGAGGAGCGAAAGCCCCAACCCGAAGGTGCCGTTACGAGCCCCGTGCATACGGTCGAGCCATCGACGACGCTGGCGGGCCTCCTCGCGCTTTCGCCATCCATACAGCACAGCCACGGCCATCAGCCACAAAAGCAACCAAATCAAGACCATACGAGCGTAGTTTTATAGGTTTCAACCAACGCTTCATAGCGCACTCGCTGTCGCTCGCTCCACAGCCTTTTCACCTGCGCGGGGGCGTAGCCCTCACGGGCCATGTGTCGCATCAATACACCCCGTTCGGCCGCAGTAAGCCGTTCGATACACTGCCTGATTGCCTTGCCACGCAACGGACGGTGGAGGGCGCAAAGGGTGTAGAGGGCCGCCATCGAGAGTTCGGCATCCTCCGTCGAGGCGATTAGGCGGAGCAGCCCTTCATCGGCCTCCTCGATGCTGAACTCATGCACAATCAACAATCCAAGGCGTTGCAAATTGCGATTTCGGGACTCCAAAAGCGGTTGGTAGGCGATGGGGAGCAGGCGACGACGCAACAGATGCAACACCTCGCTCACCTCGCAGAGTGTCATCGGTTTATCGCACGATGCCACCAGGCGCAACGCATCCTGCGGATAGGCCGAGATGCGGACGAGCAGGGCCGAGAGGCGCACCTCGGGCGAGGGGTCAAACAGCCACTCCTCACACGCCGGCTCCACACGGGGCATCGGGGGCAAATCACCCCACAGTTTCAAGGCCCAGGCTCGTTTTAGGCCCCGACTGCGTTTCACCTGCCGGACGAGCCACCTATCGACGCCTCTCTGCTCCAATTTGCGGGTCAAGGGGGCGGGTGCGCACCCATAGAGGGAGGCATGAACAGACGCCACCAACTCGGCCAAAAGTTGTTGCGCATGAACGGTATGCTCCACCGAGAGGGGACGCGGAGACTCCTCCAAAAGCCCCTGCACCAACTCTCCGGCCGACCGTTGTAACAGCAACTGCTGACGTGGCCGACGACGCTGCTGCATCCACCCCGCAACGAGCTTCACCGTCAGCCACACTCCGCTTCCGGCAAGAAGCATCATATAGCCCCAAAAACACCACTCGTTCATCGCTCCAACGCCGTTATCACCTTCCCTCGCAGTCGTGCCAGATTAAGCGGAAAGGTCATGTATTGGTCCACCCCGCTCTCCAGCAAGCCGAGTACCGTCTCGTCGGCCTGATGCCACGCCAGGACATAGATTTCGGGCTTGTGCAAGGGGCGCGGACGGACCCTTCGAAACAGTTCGCGGCCATTCCAGAAGGGGGCCACGCCTACGACCAACACCAAATCAAACACCATCCGTGCGGCAAGTTGCTCGAACCGCTCGTAACTCTCCGCCGAGCGAATCTCTGCACCAAGCCCCTGCAAAGCCACCCGTACCAGCTCCGTGAGGAGCCTGTCGGCCGAATAGATTAACACACGCGCCATCGAAAAGGTCTGTTCAAGGAGCAGAACAACGGTCGAAAAGCGTGCCAAAAACCGATGCAGGGCGGCCGTCGGCAGGCGAAAAGGCGTTCCGACCCACCCAACGGCCCAAAAGAGGCGAAAAAAGTTTGCGGATTGTTTGTTTATGAAATAAAAAGCCTCTATATTTGCAGTCCAAATTGTGTTTTTAACACGAACTTTTTAATTCAATGTACGTTATCGTAGAAATCGCAGGTCAGCAATTTAAGGCTGAGAAAGGTCGCAAGCTCTATGTTCACCGTCTCCAGGGCGAGGTAGATTCGTCCGTTAGCTTCGACAAGGTCCTGCTCGCAGACAACGACGGTCAGGTTAAAGTAGGTGCACCTGTAGTAGAAGGCGCCTCGGTTAAGTGCAAAATCCTGAAGCACCTGAAGGACGACAAGGTCCTGGTCTTCAAGAAGAAGCGTAGAACTGGTTATCAGAAGTGCAACGGTCACCGTCAGTACCTGACCCAGATTCTCGTGGAGGAGATTGTTGCGTAAGTTAAACCTTAAAAAACTGAAGAAAACATGGCACACAAGAAGGGTGTAGGTAGTTCGAAGAACGGCCGTGAGTCGGAGAGCAAGCGACTCGGTATCAAGTTGTTCGGCGGTCAGTTCGCTAAGGCCGGCAACATCATCGTCCGCCAGCGTGGTACGGTTCACAACGCAGGTGAGAATGTAGGTATGGGTAAGGACCACACGTTGTTTGCCCTCGTTGACGGAACGGTTACGTTCTGCAAGAAGGGTGAGAACAAGTCCTATGTAAGCGTACTGCCCCTGGCAGAGTAAGCGCGAAAGCACGAAGAAAAAGGAGTTCCCTGTCGGGAACTCTTTTTTTTGTGGTCAGTTGCGAAGTTGGAAGTAAATTCGCTGACGACCGAGGTGTAAGGGTACTTAAGGTGACTTAAAGAGACTTAAGGGTGCTTAAGGTATAACAACCAAGCACCCCTAATTCTACATTCTAAATTCTACATTCTAAATTACGCAATATGCGTAGCCACCCACTGTGTGAGGGCAACGAAGTCGGCCACGGAAAGTTGCTCGGCACGTTTTGAGAAGAATGCGTGCTCCTCGCCACCAAAGTTGCCGAAGACCGCACGCAGGGAGTTGCGAATCATCTTGCGACGTTGGCCGAACGAGGCCTTCACCACCTTGATAAATAAAGTCTCGTCGCAATCGAGCCGCTCGACCCCGTTGCGCTTTAAGCGAATTACGGCACTCTTGACCTTCGGGGGCGGATTAAAGACCGTCTCATTGACGGTAAAGAGGTAGTCGATATCGTACCACGCCTGCAACAAAACCGACAGGATGCCATACTCGCGCGACCCGGGAGGCTCGGCAATACGCACGGCCACCTCCTTTTGAATCATGCCGACACACTCGGGAATGAGGTGGCGGTTTTCGAGCAGCTTGAAGAAGATTTGCGAGGAGATGTTGTAGGGGAAGTTGCCGATAAGCTGCAACCCCTTGGGGAAACGCTCCGCAAGGTTCATCTTCAGGAAGTCACCCTCGATAAGGCGGGGCGCAAAGTCGGGATAGTGGGCATGAAGATAGGCCACACTCTCGGTGTCAATCTCGGCACCCCAGGTGCGGATATCGTCACGACGCAGGAGAAATTGGGTCAAAACACCCATACCACACCCCACCTCCAGCACCTCGCAGGGGTTCTCTTGCGACCCACCCGAGAGCGAATCACAAATCTTGCGGGCGATATTCAAATCGGTCAGAAAGTGCTGACCCAATGCTTTTTTGGCTCTTACTTCAGCCATAGACAGTTCCTTGGTTATAAATTATGTGGCAGCCCGTCTTGCGACTTCGCTACCACATATTAGTTATTCTTAAAATTCGTATGGCGGTGGAATTGCAAGGCTTGCGATGAAACGAAATGCGGAGCATACTGAACGTATGTGAGCAATTTCGTTTCGAGCGTAACGCAGCAATTACCCGCCAGACGGATTTTAATTCCCTTGTTCGCACATAAACTTGATCCTCACCAAACGAATCTCCTCCTCCGTATAATCGGCACCAAGCTCTTCGATGGCGGCATCGAGGGAGTCGCTCTCGGCATCCTCCTTGAAGTAGAGGTAGATATCATCCACCTTCTCTTCGTCCATGAAGTCATTGACATAGTAGGAGATATCGAGGCGCGTACCCGAATTCACGATACCCTCAATTTCGGTCAAAAGCTCGTCGAATTCGAGGTTCTTGGCGCGGGCAATATCCTCGAAATCCATCTTGCGGTCGATGGACTGGATGATGAAAATCTTGTTGCCCGACTTCGAGCCGACCGACTTCACCACCATATCCTGCGGACGGATAATCTCCTTCTCCTCGACATAGGCCTTGATGAGGCGGATAAACTCGGCACCAAACTTGCGTGCCTTACCCACACCGACACCGGTAATATTCTGCATCTCCTCCACCGTGATGGGGTACTGCACCGACATATCCTCCAACGAGGGGTCTTGGAAAATCACGAAGGGCGGCAGACCGTGTTGCTTGGCCACCTTCTTGCGCAAATCCTTCAACATGGCAAACAGCTCCTCGTCGGCAGCACCACCACGGCCCTGCGGACCGCCATGCTCCTCCTGTTGCTGCTCCTCGTCGTAGTCGTGGTCGAGCGTAATGGTGACAGCAAAGGGTTTTTCGATGAACTTTTCACCCTTTTCGTTCACCGAAATCAGGCCGTAGTTCTCGATATTCTTGTCAATGAGGCCCAAAATCTGTGCCTGGCGCATCACGGCACCCCAGAAGCGGGCATCATGCTCTTCGCCTGCGCCAAACCACTTCGATTTGTGGTGGTTGTAGCTCTTTATGAGGGCAGTCATCTTACCCGTAAGGACCGCAATGAGGTAATCGACCTTGAACTTATCGCCCAAATCGCGCAACGCCTCCAAGGCGAGCTTGAGCTGTTTCTTGGCATCGACCTTCGGTTTCGGGTGGCGGCAGTTGTCGCAGTTGCCGCAATTCCCTTCGGTGTACTCCTCGCCGAAGTAGTGCAGCAGTGTCTTGCGGCGGCACATCGAACTTTCGGCATAGGAGACTGTTTCGAGCAGCAGCAACTTGCCAATCTCCTGCTCGGCAATCGGCTTGCCGTGCATGAATTTCTCGAGTTTCTGGATATCCTTGTAGCTGTAGAAGGTGAGGCAGTGACCCTCGCCACCATCACGACCGGCACGACCCGTCTCCTGATAGTAGCCCTCGAGCGACTTGGGAATATCGTAGTGAATCACATAGCGCACGTCGGGCTTGTCGATACCCATACCGAAGGCAATCGTAGCGACAATAACATCGACACGCTCCATGAGGAAGTCATCCTGATTCTCGGCGCGTGTGGCGGCATCCATACCGGCATGATAGGCACGGGCTTTGATGCCGTTTGCCACCAAGAGTTCGGCCAGCTCCTCGACCTTCTTGCGGCTGAGGCAGTAGATGATACCGCTCTTTCCCTCGTTTTGCTTGATGTAGAGGATGATATCGTGGTCCACGTTGCGCTTGGGGCGAATTTCGTAGTAGAGATTCGGGCGGTTGAACGACGAGCGGAAGACGGCTGCATCGGTCATACCGAGGTTCTTCTGGATATCCATCTGCACCTTGGGCGTTGCGGTGGCCGTCAGGGCGATGAGCGGAGCGTTACCGATTTCGTTGATGATGGGGCGAATACGGCGATACTCGGGGCGGAAATCGTGGCCCCACTCCGAGATACAGTGTGCCTCATCGATGGCGTAGAACGATACTTTGATTTTGCGCAGGAAGGCGACATTATCCTCCTTCGTGAGCGACTCGGGGGCGAAGTAGAGCAGTTTGGTCTTTCCATCCAGCACATCCTGACGCACCTGCTGCACGGCCGACTTGTTGAGCGACGAATTCAGAAAGTGGGCGATGCCCGGATTCTCGGAGAAGGCACGCATCGAATCGACCTGATTCTTCATCAGGGCAATCAGGGGCGAGATAACGATAGCCACACCCTCCATGATGAGGGCGGGCAGTTGGTAGCAGAGCGATTTACCTCCGCCGGTCGGCATGAGGACAAAGGTGTCCCGACCGGCAAGCACGTTGTTGATGACAGCCTCCTGATTTCCTTTGAAGGCCGAAAACCCGAAGTATTCCTTCAGGCGAGCGTGCAAAAGAGCAGAATCGTAGCGTTCCATTTCAGCGTTCTATAAACCGTTCTAAATCGTAAAACACAAATTTCAATGTAAAGATAAAAATTTTTTCTAAAAAAAGCATAACTTTGTGGAAAATTCACGAAAAAAAGTCAGCATGCGCCTCTACACAAGCGAACTGGTCAAGAAGTATAAGTCCCGCACGGTCGTCAATCATGTTTCGATTGACGTGAAGCAGGGCGAGATTGTCGGTCTGCTGGGTCCGAATGGAGCCGGAAAGACCACCACCTTTTATATGATTGTAGGCCTTATCAAGCCTAACGAAGGTCAAATCTTCCTCGAAAACGACGAGGGCGAAGTGGCCGAACTGACGGGCTTGCCGGTCTATAAACGCGCCCAGCTCGGCGTGGGCTACCTGGCCCAGGAGGCCTCCGTATTCCGCAACCTCTCGGTCGAGGACAACATCCGCGCCGTGTTGCAGATGACCTCCTACTCGAAGGAGTATCAGCGCGACCGCGTCGAGGCCCTCATCGAGGAGTTCCGCCTGCAAAAGGTGCGTAAGAGCTACGGTAATCAGCTCTCGGGTGGCGAGCGTCGTCGCACGGAGATTGCCCGCGCGGTGGCCATCAACCCCTCATTCATCCTTTTGGACGAGCCGTTTGCCGGTGTGGACCCCATCGCCGTGGAGGATATCCAGTCGATTGTAGCCACCCTTAAGCACAAGAATATCGGTGTGATTATCACCGACCACAATGTCGATGAGACGTTGGCCATCACCGACCGCACCTACCTCCTGTACGAGGGTAAAATCCTCAAGACCGGTTCGGCCGAGGAACTGGCTGCCGACCCGATGGTAAGAAAGGTCTATCTGGGTCAGAACTTCGAGCTAAAGCGCAGTCACCGCCTCACGCAGGAGATGATTCGCACGGGTGTCAAGGCCGAGGAGAAGAACGACGAGGCAGAGACCCCGACTACGCCCGAAGCCCCGACTACGCCACAAGAGGAGGCAACCAAGACCCCCGAAAACGAGTAAGCCATGGATAAGTCTGTCCCGCGAGGGCGTGTCCACGGCACGCTTACTCCCCCCTCATCGAAAAGTTACGCACAACGCGCCCTGGCCGTCTCGCTGTTGGCGGGCGGTGTGACCGTGTTGCGTAAACTCGACTTTTGCCAAGACACCCTCTCGGCCCTGGGCTGCATCCACACGTTGGGTGCCGAGGTGGTCGAGGTGGATGCTTCGACCCTCTCCATCGGCGGGTCGCTCGCTCCGCGCGAAAGGACCCTGCACGTAGGTGAATCGGGCTTGGCATCGCGTCTTTTCACCCCCATTGCCGCCCTGCACAACCAGCCGATTCGCATCGTGGGGCGCGGTTCGCTCCTCGAGCGACCGATGCAGATGATGATTGAGCCGTTGCGCCAACTCGGTGCCACGGTCAAGGACAACCACGGCTACCTGCCCTTCGAAGTCTGCGGACCGTTGCGCGGTGGCGAGGCGAAGGTGGACGGTTCGGTCTCGTCGCAATTCATCACCGGATTGCTCTTGGCCCTGCCCATGGCCCCCATCGACACCACGCTCCACGTCGAGCGCGCCGTTTCGACCCCTTATCTGGATATGACGATTGATACGGCAGCCCGCTTCGGAGTGGATATTTTCCACCGCGACTACTGCGAATTCTACATCCCGGGCGGACAATGCTATCGAGGCATCGACCTGACGATTGAGGGCGACTGGAGCGCAGCCGCCATGTTGCTTGTCGCGGGTGCCGTGGCCGGCGAGGTACGTGTCGAGAATATTTCGGCACTCTCGAAGCAGGCCGACACGGCCATTCTCGATGCCCTGGCCCGTGCCGGCGCGGAGGTCATCATCGAGGGCGACTCGATTACCGCCTCGCAACGTGACCTGCACGGTTTCGAATTCGATGCCACGCAATGCCCTGACCTCTTTCCTGCGCTGGCCGCATTGGCCGCCGCAGCCGAGGGTGAAACGACCCTCTACGGCACCTCCCGCCTCACGCACAAGGAGAGCAACCGCGCCAAGACCATTGCCGAAGAGTTCCAAAAGATTGGCATCGCGGTCGATATCTCGGAGGAGAACGTGATGCGCATCCAAGGCGGACGAATTCACGCAACGGAGGTCGAAAGCCACAACGACCACCGCATCGCCATGGCCTTGGCCGTAGCCGGCCTCATATCGGATGGCGAGATGAGGATTCACGGTGCAGCGTGTGTAGCCAAAAGCTATCCCGATTTCTTTGAACAATTGGAGTCAATCCGCGTAAAATAGTCCGTTATGAATCAGTTTGGAAATTCGTTCCGCCTCTCGATTTGGGGCGAGTCGCATGGTGAATCGGTCGGCATCACAATAGATGGTGTCAGACCAGGCATTGCCCTCTCGGAGCAGGATTTCGAGGCCGATTTGGCACGCCGAAGAGGAGGCGCGACGGGGACAACTCCGCGCCGCGAAGCGGACCTTCCGCACCTGATTTCCGGCATCTACGACGGACACACCACGGGCGCACCGCTGACCATTCTTTTCACGAACGACAATACGCGCTCGAAGGACTATTCGAACCTCACGCACCATTTTCGCCCGTCACACGCCGACCGCGTAGCCCACGTAAAATACAACGGGATGAATGACCCGCGTGGAGGTGGTCACTTCTCGGCTCGACTGACCGTAGCGTTGGTGGCGGCCGGTGTGGTGGCCAAGAAGATGCTACCCTGCGATATTCGGTTCTCGACCCGCCTTGTTGCGGTGGGTGGCGAGCAAGACCCTGCGCGTTTCGAGGAGATGATTCGTGCGGCCCAAGCCGAGGGGGACTCGGTAGGTGGTGTGGTCGAATGTCACATCGACGGGGTACCGACAGGCTGGGGAGAGCCGCTCTTCGACTCGGTCGAAAGCCTCGCTTCACACCTTTTGTTCTCGATTCCGGCCGTCAAGGGCGTGGAGTTTGGCGACGGATTTGCAGTAGCTACACGCCGTGGCTCGGAGAACAACGACCCGATTCTCGATGCCGAGGGACACACCGCCACAAACCATGCCGGAGGCATTGACGGCGGCATTACCAACGGCAACCCGTTGGTGGTGCGCGTAGCCTTCAAGCCAACTCCCAGCATCGCACGGGAGCAAGCCACTTTCGACACCGCGACGGGCAACCTTGCGCCCCTCCGAATTGCGGGTCGTCACGACAGCTGCGTCGCCCTACGCGGGCAGGTGGTTGTCGAGGCCATGATGGCCATCACGCTCGCCGAACTCGCTTTACGTGCCTAAAACCATGCAGGCACAAACACTTATCCAAACGCTAAAAAACAGCTGTCTCGCACACTACGATGAGCGCGAGGCGACGCAGATTGCCCTCCTCACGGCAGCCCACCTGGTAGGTTTGGGCGACAATACCGCCCCCTTACGGGTGGACCCGTTGCGTGATTGGCCGATAGAGGAAAAGCAGCTACGACAAGCTGCCGAGCGATTAACAAGCGGAGAGCCGATGCAATATGTCATCGGTCGCACCGACTTTTTCGGGCGGGAGTTCAAGGTGGACAGCCGTGTGCTGATTCCGCGTCCCGAGACCGAGGAGCTGGTGGACCGCATCCGTCGCACGGAGCGCGATGCACGGCGCATCCTCGATGTGGGGACAGGCAGCGGTTGCATCGCCATTACACTGGCCCTCGAGTTGCCTACGGCCGAAGTTGCGGCCATCGACCTCTCGGCCGATGCCTTGGAGGTGGCTCGACACAATGCCGAGCAATTGGGGGCGAAGGTCGATTTTCGAGCAGGGGATGCCCTCTCGTCGTTTGACCGACTCTTCGACAGACCGTTTGATGTGGTTGTGTCGAATCCGCCCTATGTGCCTGAAAGCGACCGAAAGACCATGCACTGCAACGTGCTGGAGCATGAACCGGAGATGGCCCTTTTTGTCCCCGACGAGGACCCTTTGCGCTTCTATCGCGCGATTGCACAAACGAGTTGGCGGCTGCTTCGCGAAGGGGGTGCGCTCTACTTCGAGATTTACCACGCCCTGGCCGACGAGATGCAGTCGCTTGTCAAACAGATGGGCTATGAAGAGGTGACGATTTTTTGTGACCTGCAAGAGAAACCGCGTATGCTATGTGGCAGAAAACCAAAGCAGTAACAGAGCGCAAACCGCGCACCAAAACGCCCGATGAGGCCCTCGCATCACTCATGCGCCTTTGCGCCCGAGCCGAGAAGTGCGAGGGGGATGCGCGTCGCCTGATGCGCGGATGGGGCGTTGAACAAAAGGCCGCCGAAGCGGTGGTGGCACGCTTGGTGCGCGACTGCTTTATCGACGACAGGCGTTACGCCACCCTCTTCGTGCGCGAGAAGCTCAATTTGAGCGGTTGGGGCATCTACAAAATCCGCACGGCACTCAAGCGCAAAGAGGTCAGCGAAACGATTATAAACGAAGCCCTTGCCGAGGTGGATACACAAAAAATGCTTTCGCGCCTCGACGAGCAACTTCAGCGCAAACTGCGCACCCTGAAGGCCAAAACGCCCTACGAACTGAAAGCGAAGCTCATTCGCTACGCGCTTTCGCTCGGCTATCCCTACGAAACCGTACTGGATAGCGTCCAAAAACACCTTAAACAAGCCGATTTATCATGCGACGAATACTCCTTTTAATCGCCCTCGTAACGCCCCTTGTGACATCGGGGCAGACCAAACTCAACCCCGCGGACTACATCTACCCCGTCCGCGAGGTGGCACAACTCTACTCGGCCAACTTTGGCGAGATACGCCCGGGCCATTTTCATGCCGGCATCGACATCAAAACCGATGGCGTGGAGGGCAAACCCCTCGTCGCGGTGGCCGATGGCTACGTGTCGCGCATCGTGGTGCAGGCCGGAGGGTATGGCCGCGCCATCTACCTCACACTGAAGAATGGCCAGACGGCCGTCTATGGCCACCTCAACCGCTTTCGCCCCGACATCGACAGCCTGATGCAGGCCGACCGCTATCGTCGAAAATCGAACAGCGTGGATCGGTGGTTCACCCCCGAAGTCTTTCCCGTCAAGCAGGGCGACATGATTGGTTACTCGGGCAACAGCGGTTCGTCGGGCGGTCCGCACCTGCACTTCGAGCTGCGCGACACGAAGGACCAACGCCTGCGCAACGTGGTGAGCGAGGGCATCATCTCGCCCACCGATTCACTTCCGCCCCGCTTCATGAAGCTGCACTACGTGGAGATTGACTCGCTCCCCGATGGTGTCTGCATCCATCGCCCGATGGAGAGCTATGCCGTGGTACGCGAAAAGGAGGGGCGTTACCGCCTCACGCGCGAAGAGCCGCTCCCCGTAGGGCGCAAAGGGTACTTCATTGCCGAGGTCACGGACCGTCGCAACGGTGTACACAACACCTTTGCCGTTTGGCGCATCCGCACCGAGATGGACAACAAGCCCATCTTCGAATTCCGCATCGACCACTTCACACACGCCTTTTCGCGTTCGTGCGATGCCGTGAGCTGCTATCCCCTGCAACTCACCTCGCGCAACGAGGTCATCCGTCTGGCTCGTCTGGAAGGGGCCCCCATCTTCTGCTATCCGACGCTTGAAGAGCGTGGCCTGATACGCACCCAAGTGGGAGAGCAGCGCACCATCCGCCTCACCTGCGAGGACGACTGCGGCAATCGCTCCACGCTCCAATTCATCATTGAGGGACGCGAGGGGCAGTTCACGGCCGAGCAGCCCGACCCCTCGTTGGAGCTGATTGCCATGCGCAAAGCCAAGACCTTCCGTAGCGATAAGGATTTCACCTTTCACCTTCCGGCCGAGGCCCTCTATGAATCGACCTACGCCCGCGTAGAGGCGGGAACGATTCCGAAGGTGGATTCGGGCGTGGTGGTTCTCTCACCCGCCTATCGGGTGCTGGATGCCAAGACCCCGATGCGCAAAGCGGCAACCGTGACGATTCGCACCTATGTCCCCGACTCGCTCCGCTCGCGTGCCATGATTGCCCTTAAGAATTGGCGCGGACGGGCCGCACTGGCCGGTGGCAGCTACAAAGAGGGCGAGGTGAGCGTGGCAACCCGCACGGCAGGCGACTATTTCGTCATGGCCGACATCCAAGCACCGACCATCACCCCCATCTTTGCTAATGGAGCCGAACTTCGCAAACAGCTCACCTTCAAAGTGGCCGACAACTTCTCGGGGGTCGCTTCGTGGCGTCTGGAGGTGGATGGCGAGTGGCGACCGTGCGACCGCTATCCGAGCCGTGGCATCCTCGTTTTTCATTTCGACCGACCGGCCGATGGCGGCACCCATCACTACCGACTTACGGTACGCGATTCGGCAGGCAACACGACCGTCAAAGAGGGTACTTACCGCCACTAACAAAGGTTTTTCGCCTCAAAAGTTTGCTTTTGGCGCGAAAATGCGTAATTTTGCACCCGAAAATTAGGCAGACACCTTTTCGATAAAAGGTAACCGCCTCAAATTACTGCGGAGTCGGTTACATTTTATTTCGAGACTATTTGAGTGCTTTTTTTTGAGCAAGTTTTGCTTCGGAAAGCGCAGGGAATAGCGGGCTATTTTCAAGATTTCCGAAGGAAAAAATGCCGAAAAGAGCCTCAAAGAGGCCGAATTTTATACCATAAAGGTGACACATTTTCAATAAAATGTAACCGCCTCCGCCCTGGTCGCGTAGCTCAGTTGGATAGAGCAGCAGCCTTCTAAGCTGCCGGTCGAGCGTTCGAGCCGCTCCGCGATCACAAAAAGCACCCCTTGCGGAGTGCTTTTTGTGTAAGGGGAAAGAGGAGAGAGGAAAGAGCGAAGAGGAAAAGTTCCTTAAAGTTCCTTAAGGGAGCTTAAGGTTTCTTAAGGGAACTCCTGAATCCCCCTAGTCACCTTTAGCCGCCAATTTTGAATTCTAAATTCTAAATTTTGCATTATTTCAGCTGCGCCTGAAATCAAATTTCCCTTATTTTTCAACGATTTTTCGATTCAAGGTGTTGGTTTTTTGATTTTCTCGCATTATCTTTGCACCCGAAATAAGCCGAAAGGCTGAGCGTTTTTTATTAACCTTACAAAATTTTATAGCAAAATGGCTGTTAAAATTCGTCTGGCACGTCACGGTAAGAAGGGTTATGCCTTCTATCACATCGTTGCCGCAGATAGCAGAGCGCCACGTGATGGTAAATTCATCGAGAAGTTGGGTACCTACAACCCCAACACGAATCCTGCTACGATCGACCTGAACTTCGAGCAAGCACTGGGTTGGTTACTCAAAGGCGCACAACCTACGGACACCTGCCGTGCCATCCTCTCGTACAAGGGTGTACTCTACAAGAAGCACCTCTTGGGTGGTGTAGCCAAGGGCGCATTCACCGAGGCTGAGGCTGAGGCTCGCTTCAACAAGTGGGCAGAGGCCAAGTCGGGTAAGATTGAGGCCAAGACCTCGAAGCTCGCATCGGATGCCAAGTCGGCCGAGAAGGCTCGTCTGGCTGCCGAGGCCAAGGTAAACGAGGAGCGTGCCAAGGCTATCGCCGAGAAGAAGGCTGCCGCTGAGGCTGCTGCTGCCGAGGCCGCTGCCGAGGCTGCCGAGGAGGCTACGGAGGCTGCTGTTGAGGAGTAATTCCTTGACCGCTTACCGAAAAAGAGGCTGTTCCAATTGGAGCGGCCTCTTATTTTTGGATGTGCCTAAAAAGGTGATTTCCGCGTTACGCTTGCGCTCGAAATCCTCACATACGACAAGTATGCTACGGTTTCTCACGCTGCGCAAGCCTTGAAATCCCACATTTTATACACATCCATACCAACTGCTCGGTTTGTATTTTTCAATACAATTCACTAATTTTGAGTGCTAAAAACCAAACTTTGAATTTGTCATGACGCTTTGTGGTCGCATCAATAAACTCTTTGGCACGGGCGGAGGCCTGCGCCTCACGCTCTACGACTCGTTTCCCGAAGATTTCAACCCCGCCACCATGCCCCTCGTTGTCGAAATCGACGGACTGGAGGTACCGCTCTACTGCGAGGAGTTTGACTATGTAGGAGCCTCGGGAGCCTCGGTACGCTTTGCCGACCTCGACACCGACCGTCGAGCCGAGGAGCTGATAGGCAAAGAGTTTTCGATGGAGCTTTCCGACGAGGAGGGCGAGGAGGACGAGTTCTTCCTCGAGGACCTAATCGGTTTCGAGGCGACGATTCTGGAGCCGGCAACCGAGCGCACCTTCACGGGCGAGGTGACCGACTACATCGACAGCGACATCAACCCCCTGTTCGAGCTGACCATTGCGGGGCGCGAGGTGCTGGTACCTGCTGTGGATGAGATGATTGGCGGCATCGATTTCGAGCGCGAACAGATTAAATTCATCCTTCCCGAGGGGTTAATCGACTAAGCAGCATGGCACGTGTAGTAGTTGGATTGTCGGGTGGCGTGGACTCTTCGGTGGCCGCCTACCTGCTCAAAAAGGAGGGGCATGAGGTCATCGGTCTCTTCATGATAAATTGGCACGATACGACCGGCACCCTGGAGGGCGACTGTCCGTGGCACGACGACCGTCTGTTTGCCGAGTTGGTGGCCAAAAAGCTCGATATCGCGCTGCACGTGGTGGACCTCTCGGAGGAGTATCGTCGGCGCGTAGTGGAGTATATGTTCGCGGAATATGAGGCGGGACGCACCCCCAACCCCGATGTGTTGTGCAACCGCGAAATCAAATTCGACGTCTTTATGCGGGAGGCCCAAAAACTCGGTGCCGACTATGTAGCCACGGGCCACTACTGCCGAAAAACCGTCTCTACCCTACCCGACGGCACGGAGCGTTTCCACCTTCTGGCCGGCTCGGACCCCAATAAAGACCAAAGTTATTTTCTCTGCCAGCTCAACCAGGAGCAGTTGCGCTATGCCCTCTTCCCGATTGGTCACCTCCTAAAGCCCGAGGTAAGACGCATCGCCCAGGAGCAGGGTCTCGCCACAGCCAAGCGCAAAGATTCGCAAGGCATCTGCTTTGTAGGCAAGGTCGATTTGCCGACCTTCCTGCAACAAAAGTTGGCAAAAAAGGTGGGTAACATCCACGAAATCAAAGCCGAATGGCCGAAGTTCAGCCTGCGTCCGACCCGCGACTCCCACGCACAAGAGCCGACCCAAGAGGAGTTGGAGGCGTTGGCCAAAGGGTGGCACTACACGGTGCGCGACGGCAAAAAAATCGGCACGCACAACGGCGCACATTTCTACACGATTGGCCAGCGCAAGGGGCTCGGCATCGGTGGGCGCAAAGAGTCGCTCTTTATCCTGGCCACCGATGTGCAGGAGAATGTCATCTACGTGGGCGAGGGCGACAGCCATCCCGGATTGTGGCGACCGGCTCTGAAAATCGAGCGCGATGCCATGCATTGGGTCAATCCCGACTGCACCTGCGCAGTGGGCGAAACGCTCCGTTGCCGAGTGCGTATTCGCTACCGCCAGCCCCTCCAGACGGCTACCCTCTACAGCCACGAAGGCGGCTGTTACATCCTCTTCGACGAGGCGCAACGTGGCATCGCTGCCGGTCAATTTGCCGCCCTCTACGAGGGCGAGGAGCTAATCGCCTCGGGCGTGATTTGCGAATAGGATTCGCAAATTTAGAATTTAGAATTCAAAATTAAAACGAGTGCCATGATTTCGCCAATCGATCAATACATTATTGATGCCGTCCGCAAGATGCGCCGCGAGCAACATATCTCGCAAGCGATGTTGGGAAGTTGGATTGGTGTATCGCGTGGTTTCATCGGGCAGGTTGAAAGTCCGAAATGTGACGTAAAGTATAGTCCGACACACCTCAACGAAATTGCCAAATATCTTGGTTGCTCGCCTCGTGATTTTCTACCCGAAAAGCCGCTCTAACCATGTGGCGCATACTCATTTCCCTCTTACTGATTGCCATGACGCAACCCCTCGTTGCGCAGGTGCGTTTTGCCTATTACGACCTTGATAAGTTATACGATACGGTCGAGTCGCCCTTCTACGACGATTCGGACTACACGCCCGAGGGTCGCTTCGCCTGGGACAGCCTGCGTTATCAGCGGAAGGTACGCCAAGTGGCCGCTGTCATCGACTCACTCCATTGCGATATTGTAGCACTCTATGGCGTGGAGAACGAGCAGGTGGTTCGTGACATCACCTTACAGCTCGAAGGGGATTACGCCTACCTGCATCGCACCATCAACTCGTTTGACGGCATGGACTTTGCCCTGCTCTATTTTGCCGACAAATGCGAACCGTTGCAAGCCGAGTCCCGACGCGCCATGCTCACCGTCGAGGCCCTGATTGCGGGAGACACGACCGGCATCATCCTGGGCATCGACCCGCGCTTTGTGCGCATGGAGATTGCCTCCTCGCGCGAAACACACCCCACCCGAAAGCTCCTCGTAGCGGGCAAGTTAGCCTCCATCGACGCGACGCGCTACGGCCTTTGCGACCGACTGCTGGCACCCGCTCGACGCGGCCACGGCAACCGCCTGACGGGCGGCCGATGGCAGATGCGCGACCGCATCTTCACCGACACGTTATCGACCCGCAAAGCGGGTGCGGTGGTGATTCGTCGCGAGTGGCTCAACGAGGATGGAGAACCCTGCCCGACCTATCGGTCGAACCGCTATGTGGGTGGTGCAGGGCGTCACCTGCCCGTTTGGTGCGAGATTGAGTAGTTTTTTCTTGCACAAACCAAAAAAATATACTATATTCGCAATCCGCACAAAGTGCGCCCCATTTTGTGTGATAAATTGAAAGAAAAGACAATCATTTTTTAATATTTTATTAACAACACTATCATTTTATGGCAGACGTAAAACGAGTTTATACCTTCGGTAACAAAGAGGCCGAGGGTAATGGTAAGATGCGTGAGCTGCTGGGTGGTAAGGGTGCCAATCTGGCCGAGATGAACCTGATTGGTATGCCGGTACCTCCGGGCTTCACGATTACGACGGACACCTGCGCCGAGTACTACGCACAGGGTAAAGATGCAGTTGTAGAGCTGCTTAAGCCCGAGGTAGAGAAGGCCGTGGCTAACATCGAGAAGCTGACCGGTTGCAAGTTCGGCGACAAGCAGCAGCCCCTGCTCCTGTCGGTTCGTTCGGGCGCACGCGCTTCGATGCCCGGTATGATGGATACGATTCTGAACCTGGGTATGAACGACGAGGCTGTCGAGGCGATGGCTCGTCGCAGCGGTAACCCCTGGTTTGCTTGGGACTCGTACCGTCGTTTCGTACAGATGTACGGTGACGTGGTGCTGGAGATGAAGCCCGCATCGAAGGAGGACCAAGACCCCTTCGAGGAGATTATCGAGAAGCAGAAGGAGAAGCGCGGTATCACGAAGGATACCGACCTCACGGTAGAGGATTTGAAGGAGCTGGTAGCTTCGTTCAAGGCCGCTGTGAAGGCTTCGACCGGCAAGGATTTCCCCGCTTGCCCCTGGGAGCAGCTTTGGGGTGCCATCTGCGCCGTGTTCGGTTCGTGGATGAACGAGCGTGCTATCCTGTATCGTAAGCTCAACAACATCCCCGCCGAGTGGGGTACGGCCGTATCGGTTATGGCCATGGTATTCGGTAACATGGGTGACAACTCGGCAACGGGTGTAGCCTTCTCGCGTGACGCCGCTACGGGTGAGGACATCTTCAACGGTGAGTACCTGATTAACGCACAGGGCGAGGACGTGGTTGCCGGTATCCGCACGCCGCAGCAGATTACCATCGAGGGTTCGCGTCGTTGGGCCAAGGCCCAGAACATCTCGGAGGAGGAGCGCGCTTCGAAGTATCCTTCGCTGGAGGAGGTGATGCCCGAGGTTTACAAGGAGCTGGACGACATCCAGAACCACCTCGAGGACCACTACCGCGATATGCAGGACATCGAGTTCACGATTCAGGACGGTAAGCTCTGGATGTTGCAGTGCCGCAACGGTAAGCGCACGGGTGCTGCCATGGTGAAGATTGCCATGGATATGCTCCGTGAGGGTATGATTGACGAGCAGACGGCCGTACTGCGTTGCGAGCCTGCCAAGCTCGACGAGCTGCTCCACCCCGTATTCGATAAGAAGGCCATCGCTTCGGCCAAGGTGATTACGAAGGGTCTGCCCGCATCGCCGGGTGCCGCTACGGGTCCCGTTGTATTCTTCGCCGACGATGCCGCCAAGGTATTGGCCGAGACGGGTCAGCGCGCCATCCTGGTGCGTATCGAGACCTCGCCCGAGGACCTGAAGGGTATGTTGGATGCTGCCGGTATTCTGACCGCTCGCGGTGGTATGACCTCGCACGCAGCCGTAGTTGCCCGTGGTATGGGTAAGTGCTGCGTATCGGGTGCCGGTGAGCTGGAGATTGACTACAAGGCTCGCACGATTAAGGTGGACGGTGTAACGGTGAAGGAGGGCGATTGGATTTCGCTCAACGGTTCGACGGGTGAGGTTTACCTCGGTGAGGTAGCCACGCGCGCTGCCGACCTCAGCGGTGACTTCGGTAAGCTGATGGAGCTGGCCGGCAAGTACTCGGTACTGAAGGTTCGCGCCAACGCCGATACGCCGAAGGATGCTGCCCAGGCATTCGAGTTCGGTGCCGAGGGTATCGGTCTCTGCCGCACGGAGCATATGTTCTTCGAGGGCGACCGTATCAAGGCTATCCGCGAGATGATTCTGTCGGACGATGAGGCCGGCCGTCGCGTAGCCCTGAACAAGCTGCTGCCGATGCAGCGTGGCGACTTCGAGGGTCTGTTCAAGGCCATGCAGGGTCACCCCGTAACGGTTCGTCTCTTGGATCCCCCCTTGCACGAGTTCGTACCGCATGACCTGAAGGGTCAGCAGGAGATGGCCGACGAGATGGGTGTACCCGTTGAGAAGATCATCGCCAAGGTAGAGGCTCTGGCCGAGTTCAACCCGATGCTGGGTCACCGCGGTTGCCGTTTGGGTAACACCTATCCGGAGATTACCGAGATGCAGACGCGCGCCATCATCGAGGCTGCCATGAACGTAAAGGCTACGGGCATGGATGTACACGTTGAAATCATGGTGCCGCTGGTAGGTAACCACAAGGAGCTGCGCTACCAGAAGAACATCATCGACAAGACCGCCGAGCAGGTATTCTCGGAGCGTAACGACAAGATTAGCTACATGGTAGGTACGATGATCGAGGTACCGCGTGCAGCCGTTACGGCCAACCAGATTGCCGAGGTTGCCCAGTTCTTCTCGTTCGGTACGAATGACCTGACACAGATGACGCTCGGTTTCTCGCGCGACGATATTTCGAAGTTCCTGCCCATCTACCTCGAGAAGGGTATCCTGAAGAACGACCCGTTCCAGATTCTGGACCGCAACGGTGTGGGCCAGCTCATCCGTGAGGCCGTTATGAAGGGTCGCGGTACGCGCCTTGACCTCAAGTGCGGTATCTGCGGTGAGCATGGTGGTGAGCCTTCGTCGGTTGAGTTCTGCCACTATGCAGGTCTGAACTACGTCAGCTGCTCGCCCTTCCGCGTGCCTATCGCACGTCTGGCTGCGGCACACGCTGCCCTGAACCAGAAGTAATTCTTCGGATTCAGCTACGAAAAGAGGTCGCTCAAATGAGCGACCTCTTTTGTTTTTGGATGAGAAGGGCGAAGAAGGGCGGGAAAGGCGGAAAAGGCGGAAAAGGCGGAAAAGGGAACTAAAGGAAACTAAAGGGAGCTAAAGGAAATAAAAAAGAGATTAAAGAACACTCCTTAATCTCTTTAATCTCCTTAATCTCCTTAATCTCTTTATCACGAGGCAGATGCCCAAAGAGCCTTGTTAAAACCTTTTTATTTGGTTTTGTAGGCCGCTCTGTACTTACCCTTTGCCATGGCAAGCAGCTTGCTCTTTAAGAGCTGACGACGTAGCGGAGCCAGGCGGTCGGTGAAGACCTTACCGTCGAGGTGGTCGTATTCGTGCTGAATGACGCGGGCGCGGAAGCCCTCGAAGAGTTCGTCATGCTCCTCGAAATTCTCATCCAGGTAGCGCATCTTAATCGCAATCGGGCGACGCACATCCTCATGCAGCCCCGGGAGCGAGAGACACCCCTCGTTGAAGAGACCGGTCTCCTCCGACACCTCGTAAATTTCGGGATTGATGAAGGCGCGGCGGTAATCCTTGCAGGCTTCATCCTCATCGCCCCAAGGCGAACAATCGACCACAAAGAGGCGCAAATTTTTGCCAATCTGCGGGGCGGCCAGACCGACACCCTCGGCAGCGGCCATCGTGAGGAACATATCCTCGATAAGTTTATGCAACTCCGGATAGTCGGCATCAAGCTCCACGGAGGGCTTGCGCAGGGTCTCCGAACCGAAAATTACAATCGGGTAAATCATTGTCTATACTGTAAATAATCCTCCAAAATAATGGTGGCCGCAATCTTATCCACCACCGCCTTATCGCGGCGGGCCATCTTCTTCATTCCACCGTCAATCATCGCCCGATGGGCCAAAACCGACGTGAAACGCTCGTCGTAAAAGACCACCTCCTTCTGCGGATAGGCAGCCTTCAGCCGACGTGCCAACGGCTCGATGAAACGCCATGTTTCGGAGGGCGTGCCATCCATCTGCGCAGGTTTGCCGAGGACAATCACATCGACCTCCTCGCGCTGGAAGTAGTCGGCCAAGAATCGTTCCAACTGCTTCGTCTCGACCGTCGTAAGTCCCCCTGCAATAAGGCGCAGGGGGTCACTCACGGCCAAACCTGTACGACGCACTCCGTAGTCGATGGCTAAAATGCGACCCATCGTTTTTTAGAGGCTCAATTTCTTAAAAAGTTTGCGATACGAGCATTCCTCGTCCACCATGCGACGCAACTCCGAGATAGCGACGCGCTCCTGCTGCATCGTATCGCGGTGGCGTACCGTTACGGTGCCATCCTCGAGGGTCTGACCATCGACCGTCACGCAGAAGGGCGTACCGATGGCATCCTGACGACGGTAACGCTTACCTACCGAGTCCTTCTCGTCATAGACTACGTTGTAGTCGTACTTCAGCTCATCGACAATCTTACGTGCCACCTCGGGCATACCGTCCTTCTTCACAAGCGGCAGCACAGCCACCTTAACGGGGGCCAACGCTGCGGGGAATTTCAGCACGATGCGCTGGTCGCCACCCTCCAACTGCTCCTCGGTGTAGGCAGCCGACATCACCTGCAAGAACATACGGTCCACACCAATCGAGGTCTCCACGACATAGGGAACGTAGCTTTCGTTCGTTTCGGGGTCGAAGTACTGAATCTTCTTGCCCGAGAACTTCTGGTGGTTCGAGAGGTCGAAATCCGTGCGCGAGTGGATACCCTCCACCTCCTTGAAGCCGAAGGGGAAGTTATACTCCACGTCGGTTGCGGCATTGGCGTAGTGAGCCAGCTTGTCGTGGTCGTGGAAGCGGTAGTTCTCGTCACCAAAGCCGAGGGCGCGGTGCCAGGCCATACGGGTCTCCTTCCACTTGTTCCACCACTCCATCTCGGTACCGGGGCGCACGAAGAACTGCATCTCCATCTGCTCGAACTCGCGCATACGGAAGATGAACTGACGGGCCACAATCTCGTTACGGAAGGCCTTACCAATCTGTGCAATACCGAAAGGGAGCTTCATACGGCCCGTCTTCTGCACGTTGAGGAAGTTCACGAAGATACCCTGTGCCGTCTCGGGACGGAGGTAAATCGTATTGGCACCCTCGGCCGTCGAACCCATCTGGGTCGAGAACATGAGGTTGAACTGGCGCACCTCGGTCCAGTTGCGCGTACCCGAAATGGGGCAGACAATCTCGCAATCGAGGATAATCTGGCGCAGCTCGTTCAGGTCGTTGTTGTTCAATGCCTCGGCAAAACGGTTATGCACCTCATCGCGCTTGGCGGCAACCTCCAGCACACGGGGCGAAGTAGCACGATACTGCTCCTCGTTGAACTGCTCCTTGAAACGCTTGCGGGCCTTCTCAACCTCCTTCTCAATCTTCTCGTCCTGCTTGGCCATCCAATCCTCAATCAGCACATCGGCACGATAACGCTTCTTCGAGTCCTTGTTGTCAATCAGCGGGTCGTTGAAGGCACCCACGTGGCCCGAGGCCTCCCACGTCTTGGGGTGCATGAAGATGGCGGCATCCAGACCCACGATATTCTCGTGGAGCTTCACCATCGAATCCCACCAATAACGCTTGATGTTGTTCTTAAGCTCGACACCGTTCTGACCATAGTCATACACGGCACCCAGACCATCATAAATCTCGCTCGAGGGGAATACGAAGCCATACTCCTTGCAGTGAGCGACCAATTTCTTGAAGAGTTCTTCCTGTGTCATGGTTTATCTTGTGTTAATATTTTTCTTCCAAAAGGCAAAGTTACGAAAAACACATAAAAAAAAGGGACAAAGTCCCTTTTATTTTTGTATTTCGTCACTATTTTACAACAAGCCCTCGCGCTTGAACGAGAAATCTCCCTCGCGTGCCACAATCAGGTGGTCCACCAGCTGAATATCGAACAGGGCTGCCGCCTCCTTCAGCCGGCGGGTCAAACGTCGGTCGGCCTCGCTCGGCTCGGCTGCGCCCGAGGGGTGGTTATGCACCAAGACGAGCTTCGTCGCAAGCAACTCCAATGCCCGCTTAATGATGAGGCGATGGTCCACAATGGTCCCCTGCACACCGCCCTGACTGATACGCTGTTGCTCAATCACGCGATTCGAAGAGGTGAGATAAAGTGCGCGGCACTCCTCGTATTTCAACCCCTCCATGGCGGGGCGCACCAAACGAACCACATCGTCGCTCGTGCGAATCACGGGCTGTGGCTCCTCCCCTTCGCTCGCCGCCACGCGACGTCCCAGCTCGACAGCCGCCATCAATCGACGGGCGCGTTGCTGCCCAAGTCCGCCAATCATCCGCAAACGGGCGCGCTCCTCGCGTGCCACACCGGCCAACGAACCGCAGGTCGTGAGCAGCGCATGAGCCATTTGCTCGTCCTCCACAAGCAGGGTGACAAGCTCTTCATCGGTGAGCGAGGCGACACCTCGCGCATCCATCTTATCGGTGATATGATTCATATAAAAAAAAAGGCGCATTATTGCGCCATACGTTGCTCTTCGCTGCCTCCCCGACGACGCTCCATGCGGTCCACCCTATCGAGCATCGAGGCGCACTGCTCATCGCTCATGAAGGTTGCCACCGAGAAGGCGGCCTTCTGCTCCGCCTCCTTCTTCGAATCACCGGCACCGTGACCCATCTCCATATCGTTAATCAGCACCTTGGTATAGAACACGGGATGATTCGGCTTATACTCCTTGTCGCGCTCGGTTTCGAAACGAATCTGGTGGTGGTTCTTCTGGCACCACTCAATCAGACGGCTCTTAAAGTCGGTCTCCGAGTCCGACAGACGCTCCACATTGAGGTATTGGGCGTAGATTTTGTTGATTAAAAGGCGATTGACAAAGTCGTAACCCTGGTCCAGATAGATGGCTCCCATCATCGCCTCGAAGGCATCGCCAAAGATATGTTTCTGCGAAGCCCCCTGCACATGATGCGAGATGACATAGCGATCCAGCCCCAGCTCCTCGGCCAAATGGTTGAGCGACTGACGCGATACAATTTTCGACCGCAGCTGCGTCAAAAAGCCCTCGTCGCGGTCGGGATATTCGATAAAGAGGTAATCGGATGTCACGGCTTCAATCACCGCATCTCCCAGATACTCAAGACGTTCGTTGTTAATCGGATGGCCTCCATCGACACTAATCGAGGCCGACTTATGAATCAAAGCCAGCTTGTAGAGTTCGATGTTGTTCGGCAGAAAACCAAACAGGTCATCGACCATCGCATAGAATTGTTTATCCTGCCCGAAACGGCGGCGCAAGGGGCGCAACAGAAAGTCAAACACAGCTCTAAAGGGCGGTTTCGGGTTGGTATTTTTTCAGAATCAGCGTCGAGTTATGGCCACCAAAACCGAAGGTGTTGCTCAATGTGTAGGTCACCTCGCGGCGTTGTGCCTTGTCGCGCGTCAGGTTCAGATTTGCGGGAATCTCGGGGTCGAGTTCACGGCAGTTAATCGTCGGAGGAATCACTCCGCGCGTAATGGCCATTACGCAAGCCAACGCCTCCACAGCACCCGTAGCACCCAGCAGGTGGCCGTGCATGGACTTCGTGGAGGAGATGTTAATCGAGGGCAACGCCTCGCCAAAGACCTCACCGAGGGCTTTGATTTCGGCCACATCGCCCAGCGGGGTCGAGGTGCCGTGTACGTTGATATAGTCGATTTGTTCGGGCGACACATGAGCATCGCGCAACGCATCACGCATCGACTTAATGGCACCGCGACCTTCGGGATGCGGAGCCGTAAAGTGGTAAGCATCAGCCGAGTTACCACCGCCAACCACCTCGCAATAAATCTTTGCACCGCGGGCCAGGGCGTGTTCCAGCTCCTCGAAGACGAAGGCACCGGCACCCTCACCTACCACAAAACCGTCGCGATTCTTATCGAAGGGACTCGAGGCGTGCGTGCAGTCGTCGTTGCGGGTCGAGAGGGCCTGCATGGCGTTGAATGCGCCGACGGTCACCTCATTAACCGTAGCATCCGAGCCGACCGTCACAATCACATCGGCACGTCCGTAGCGAATCGTCTCCATCGCGTTAATCATGGCGTGGTTCGACGAAGCACAGGCCGAGACCACCGAGTAGTTGGGACCCATGAAGCCATACTTCATCGAGATAAAGCCGGCCGCGATGTCGATAATCATGCGGGGTACAAAGAAAGGGCTAAACCGAGGGGTGTTACCACCCTCGGCATAGCCCACGGATTCGTCGAAGAAGGATTTTACTCCTCCGATACCCGAACTCGAAATCACACCGCACTGCTCCAAATCGAGCTTGTCGAAATCGAAAGCGGCATCCTCAACGGCCTGATCGGCGGCGATGAGGGCATACTGCGTAAAGAGGTCGTAGCGACGAGCCTCCTTGCGGTCGAAATAGTCGTTCGGGTCGTAATCTTTAATTTCGCACGCAAATTTTGTCTTAAACTTCTCGGTATTGAAATGGGTAATGGGGGCGGCTGCCGAGTGGCCCGCTTCCAGATTTGCAAAATACTCCTCAATGGTTTTACCAAGCGGGTTGATGGTTCCGATACCCGTAATTACAACTCTTCTCTCTGCCATGATTGAAGTTTAAGTAAACAAAGAACTTGCCGCGAATGATCTTCGCTCGAATTATTTCTTCTGTGCCTCGATGAAGGCGATAGCGTCACCTACGGTGGCAATCTTCTCGGCCTCCTCGTCGGGAATCTGCAGATCGAAAGCCTTCTCGAACTCCATGATGAGCTCTACGGTATCCAGCGAATCGGCACCCAGATGGTTCGTGAAGCTGGCCTCGGGTACTACCTCCGACTCCTTAACACCCAGTTTGTCAACGATAATCTCGACAACTTTAGCTTGAATTTCAGACATGACTTTAAGTTTTTAGTTAAACAATATTTTAGAATTGAATCTAATTTCTCATCCAATTTGGGGCAAAAATAACACTTTTTTTATTACTTTTGACAAAAGAAGCCGATTTTTTTATGCCAAAAATTCGGTGTTTTAGAACAATATAAGCTGTAATAAATTAACAAACAGATAGTTATGAAATTATTACTTATCTCGAATTCTACCAATGCAGGCGAAGAATACCTGCGTTATCCGCTGCCCGAAATCGAAAAATTCCTCCACGGTGTAAAGGAGGTGGTCTTTGTCCCCTATGCCGCCGTCACCTTCTCGTATGCCGCCTATGAGAAGAAGGTGCAGGCCCGCCTCGCGGAGATCGGTATCCGCGTAAAGTCGGTACACCGCGCCAAAGACCCCGCCAAGATGGTGCGCGAGGCCGAAGCCATCTGCGTCGGTGGAGGTAATACGTTCGCCCTGACGAAGAAGATGCAGGAGCAGGGGCTGATGAAGGCCATCCTGAAGAAAATCAAGGCCGGAACGCCCTACGTGGGTTGGTCGGCCGGTTCGAATGTCTGCTGCCCGACGATTTGCACCACGAACGATATGCCGATTCTTCAACCCGAATCGTTCCGAGCCATCGGAGCCATTCCCTTCCAGATTAACCCCCACTACCTCGACGCCAACCCCGAAGGTCATGCCGGCGAGACGCGCGAGCAGCGCATCTTGGAGTACATCGAGGCCAACCCGAAGCGTTGGGTGGTCGGTCTGCGCGAGGGTTGCATCCTGCATTATGAGAACGAGAAACTGGAGCTGATTGGCAAACGCCCGATGCGCATCTTCCGCAAGGGGGTCGAGACCCACGAGGTGCAGGCGGGCGACGACCTGTCGTTCCTATTTAATAAATAGGTATGCGGGTATTTATTGCCGGATTGGGCCTTATCGGTGGCTCGCTTGCCCTGACGCTGAAGGAGCGCGGGACGGTCGAGGAGGTGATGGGCATGGAGGTGAGCGAGGAGCGGGCCAAAGAGGCCCTCTCGCTCGGCCTGGCCGACCGCATCGTTCCCTTCGAGGAGGGGGTTACGACGGCCGACCTCATCGTGCTGGCCACCCCCGTCGATACGATTCCCATGCTGGCCGTCAAGGCACTTAATCGGGTCCAAAAACCGCAGGTGGTCATCGACCTCGGTTCGACCAAAGGCGAGCTGTGCGAAATGATTGACCAGCACACCCGTCGCAGTCGCTTTGTGGCCGTTCACCCGATGTGGGGTACCGAGTACAGCGGCCCGCAAGCTGCCGTAAAGGGTGCCTTTGCGGGGCGCACAGCCGTCATCTGCGAGCGGGAAAGGAGCGATGAAGATGTCCTGCAAATGGTCGAGGAACTGCTTCGCACGTTGCAAATGCCCGTCATCTACATGAGTGCCGAGGAGCATGACCTGCACACGGCCTACGTCTCACACATCTCGCACATCACCTCCTTTGCGCTGGCCAACACGGTCCTCGAAAAGGAGCGCGAAGACAGACACATCTTCGATCTGGCGGGTGGTGGTTTCGAAAGTACGGTGCGTCTTGCGAAGAGTGCCTCTTCGACCTGGGTTCCGATTCTGATGCAGAACAAATACAACGTGCTGGATGTCCTGCGCGAACACATCCACCAGCTGCAACTGATGCGTCGCATGATTGAGCGCGACGACACGACGGGGCTACGGGAGGTGATTGACCGCGCCAACTCGATTCAGCGCATCATCCACTAATCGATGGCCGTAAACCACGAAACCGAAAAGAGCCGCATCGGTCGGTTGGGCGAAGAGGCCGCAGTGGGCCATCTCCGCCAAGCCGGTTATGAGATTTGCGCCCGCAATTGGCGCAGCGGCTCCTACGAGTTGGATATCGTGGCGCGTCGTTACGAGGTACTGCACTTCATCGAGGTCAAGACACGCCAAGCGGATGGCCTCACCTCGCCCGAAGAGGCACTGACCGAGCATAAGATTCGCTCCCTACATCGTGCGGCCAGGCTCTATATCGGCCAATATGCCCGTCGCTATGCGGGTTATGAGTGGCAATTCGACCTGGCGGCCGTGCGTGTCGGGACCGACGGAGCGATGCACGTGGAGCTGATTGAAGAGGTGGCCGCCACATCGTGGCGCGGCTAATTGTTTGTGTTTTTGATTTATTTGTATTATTTTTGTCATCACAAAACAGTAAGGTAGCAAATCATGTGGTTGTACGACTTCTTCATGAGCCTCTACGCTTGGGTGATTCGTCTCGTGGGGTTAAAATACGAGAAGGCTCGCCTATGGAGTGAGGGGCGCAAGGGTCTCTTTGAGCGTATGCGTGCAAAGATAGACCCGAAGGCCCGTATTGTCTGGCTGCACGTTGCCTCGCTGGGTGAGTTCGAACAAGGGCGACCCATCATCGAGGAGATTCGCCGTTCGCATCCCGAATACAAAATTCTGCTCACCTTCTTCTCGCCCTCGGGCTACGAAATCCGCAAGAATTACGCAGGTGCCGACTACATCTTCTATCTCCCGATAGATACCCGTCGCAACGTGCGTCAATTCCTCGACATCGCCCATCCCGAGGTGGCCATCTTTGTTAAATATGAGTTTTGGCTCAATATGTTGACCGAACTGCGTCGTCGTCGCATACGTACCTTTGTCGTATCGTCGATTTTCCGTCGCAACTCGGTCTTCTTCCGTTTCTATGGAGGCCCCTGGCGCGAGGCATTGGAGACCTTCGAGGTACTCTTTGTCCAAAACGAGGAGTCGAAACGGCTGTTGGCCGAGCTGGGTTTCGACAATGTGACCATAGCCGGCGATACGCGCTTCGACCGTGTGGCCGAAATTGCCCGCTCGGCCAAGCGCGTGGAGCTTATCGAGCGTTTCAAGGGCGACCAAAAACTCTTTATTGCCGGCTCGACCTGGGGTCCCGATGAGGAGTTGCTCATTCCGCTGATGAACGAAAATCCGACGCTGAAATTCATCATTGCCCCCCACGAAATGGACGAGGGCCGCATCGCGCACCTCATGGAGGCAACCAAGGGAGGTGCCGTGCGCTATACGCAATGCACCGCAGAGAGCGACCTCAAGGAGAAACAGCTCCTGATACTCGACACGGTGGGCATCTTGGCCTCGGCCTACGGCTCGGCCTCGTGGGGATACATCGGAGGAGGTTTCGGGGTCGGCATCCACAACACGTTGGAGGCGGCTACGTTTGGTCTCCCGATAGCCTTCGGACCGAAGTACCAAAAATTCAAGGAGGCTTGCGACCTGCTATCACTCGGTGCGGCCCGCTCGGTGAAGAGCTACGAGGAGTTGAAGGAGTGGTTCATTCCCCTGCGCGACGACGAACAGCAACTCGCCGCCACCTCACGCCTGGTTCGGGACTACACCCACAGCCACCAAGGGGCCACACGCACCATTACACAGACTATCTTTACGCGATAAAGCGACAAAAAAGAGGGGCTATCCAACAATCACTGTTCGATAGCCCCATTTTGTAGCAGTCGTATAACAAGCGATTTCTAATTGTACGCCCACTGAAAAACTATTTCCCGCGCAAACTGTCTGGTGCGGACCAGGCGGATGCTTCCGCTATTCGGCCACACCGAAGAGTTGCGGTAGTTGTCCCTTCTCGACCGGCACCGATTCGCATCGGCCGATGGCTCGCGGGATGACCAGATGCAGTTGCCCGCCCTCGCTCTTCTTATCCTTCACCATCTCCTTTACGAGTTTCTGCATCGCCACCGGAGGCTCGGTCGGAAGGCCCAGCCGCTCCAACACGCCACGAATACGGTCACGCTCCGCGGCCATGAGCATTCCCATGTTCACCGCCACATCGGCTATCACGGCCGTGCCTACGGCTACCGCCTCGCCATGAATCAACTGCGGCGACGATTTCTCGATGGCGTGCGCCAACGTATGGCCCAGATTCAGCAGACGACGTTCGCCCGCCTCACGCTCATCGCGTTCGACAATCTCGGCCTTCACCCTGACGGCCGAGCGCACGGCCGCAGCCAACAGCCCTTTATCGCGGCGCAACTCATCGAAAGTGGCCTGCTCCAGGCGTCGAAACATCGCCTCATCGCCAATAATGGCAGCCTTCACAATCTCGGCCAGACCGGCACGAAACTCCCGCTCGGAAAGGGTACGCAACATCGCAGGGTCACACACGACAAATTCGGGCTGCGTAAAACAGCCCACCATATTTTTATAGCCGTCCAAATTAACCCCGTTCTTGCCTCCTACCGAGGCATCGACCTGCCCCAGCAACGTCGTGGAGACGAACCCGAAGCGGATGCCGCGCATATAAATCGACGCCACGAAGCCCGTAATATCGGAGATAATACCGCCCCCGACGGCCAAAAGCAGGGTTTTTCGGTCGGCACCGAGAGCCACCAATTGGCGGATAATCTGCTCGACCGTTTGCAGGGTCTTAATCGTCTCGCCCCGCCCGATGAGAATCTTTTCGTAGGGGGCCAGCAACTCGCCATAGAGGCGGTCGATGGTGGCATCGGTAATGACCACCACACGCTTTTCGGCCACCAAATGGGGCAACAACTCCATTGCCGAGGCTATATAAACGCGACTCGAAGAGCGCACCGTAAAGTCGGGATTCATCATTCGTTGTGTTTTTACGCCCTCAAATTTACGATATTTTCGAAGAAAATAGCTACATTTGCGCATCAAAAAATTTCGCTATGCAAAAACTGCGTAATATTGCCATCATCGCCCACGTGGACCACGGCAAGACGACCCTGGTCGATAAGCTGATTCTGGCAGGCCACATCCTGCGCGACAACGCCAAGCAAAGTGGCGAGCTGATTCTGGACAACAACGATTTGGAGCGAGAGCGCGGCATCACGATTCTCTCGAAGAACGTATCGGTCATCTATAAGGATTACAAAATCAACATCATCGACACCCCGGGCCACGCCGACTTCGGTGGCGAGGTGGAGCGCGTACTGAATATGTGCGACGGTGTACTGCTGTTGGTCGATGCCTTTGAGGGGACGATGCCCCAGACCCGTTTCGTCTTGCAGAAGGCCCTCGCGCTGGGCAAGAAGCCGATTGTGGTTATCAACAAGGTCGATAAGCCCAACTGCCGCCCCGAGGTAGTCAATGAGCAGGTCTTTGACCTGATGTTCTCGCTCGATGCGACCGAAGAGCAGCTCGACTACAAGACCATCTACGGTTCGGCCAAGCAGGGTTGGATGTCCCACAAGTGGAACGAAAAGACCGACTCGCTCGTGCCGCTGCTGGATGCCATCATCGATGAGATTCCCGAACCCGAGACGGTGGAGGGTACGCCCCAGCTGCTTATCACCTCGCTCGAATACTCGGCCTACACGGGACGCGCAGCCGTGGGTAAGCTCACACGCGGCACGCTGCGTGCAGGACAGCCGGTCACCCTCGCGAAACGCGACGGTGAGACCCGTCTGAAGAGCCGCATCAAGGAGTTGATGGTCTTCGAGGGTCTTTCGAAAAAGCGCGTCGAGGAGGTGCAATGTGGTGAGATTTGCTCCATCCTGGGCATCGACGGATTTGAGATTGGCGACACGATTTGCGACTTCGAGAATCCCGAGCCGCTCCCCCCGATTGCCATCGACGAGCCGACCATGTCGATGCTCTTCACGATTAACAACTCGCCCTTCTTCGGAAAGGACGGTAAGTATGTCACCTCACGCCACATCAAGGAGCGTCTGGACCGCGAGTTGGAGAAGAACCTCGCCCTGCGTGTCACGCCCGGCCCCTCGGCCGATTCGTTCAACGTCTTCGGTCGCGGCGTGCTGCACCTCTCGGTTTTGATTGAGACGATGCGCCGCGAGGGCTACGAGTTGCAGGTTGGTCAGCCGCGCGTCATCATCAAGGAGATTGACGGCGTGAAGTGTGAGCCGGTGGAGGAGATGATGGTCGATTGCCCGGAGAGCTGTTCGGGTACGGTTATCGAGATGACGACCCGTCGCAAGGGCGTGATGACCAACATGACCTCGAATGGCGACCGCGTGCGCCTCGAATTCGATATTCCCTCGCGCGGTATCATCGGTTTAAGGTCGAATATGCTGACCGCTACGGCCGGTGAGGCCATCATGACCCACCGTCTGAAGGGCTTTGAGCCGTGGATGGGCGAGATTGAGATGCGCACCAACGGCTCGATTATCGCCTCCGAGACGGGTACCGCCTACGCCTACTCGATTGACAAACTGCAAGAGCGCGGTCGCTTCTTCATCGCCCCGATGGAGGCGGTCTATGAAGGACAGGTCATCGGTGAGCATACGCGCCAAAACGATATTGCGGTAAATGTAACGAAGGCCAAGCAGCTGACGAATATGCGTGCTTCGGGTTCGGACGAAAAGGCGGTCATCGTTCCGCCCAAAATCTTCACGCTGGAGGAGGCACTGGAGTACATCAAAGAGGATGAGTATGTGGAGGTTACACCCCACGCGATGCGCTTAAGGAAGATTCTGCTGCACGACGTGGACCGCAAGCGCGCCGCCAAGAGCGAACAATAAAGCAACACCTTAAAACCGACCGATATGAAAAAAGTAGGTATTGCCAGCGACCATGCCGGCTACGAAATGAAAGAGTTTGTCGTGGGTTACCTCCAGGCCAAGGGCTTCGAGGTCTATGACTTTGGCACCCACTCCCCCGAGAGTGTCGATTATGCCGATTTCGGCCATCCGTTGGCCGAGGCGGTCGAAAAGGGCGATGTGGAGTGCGGTGTAGGCCTTTGCGGCTCGGGCGAGGGTATCTCGATGACCCTCAACAAGCACCAGGGCATCCGCGCCGGTCTGTGCTGGTTGCCCGAAATTGCCCACCTGATTCGTCAGCACAACAACGCCAACGTCGTAGTACTGCCTGCCCGCTTTATCTCGAACGATGAGGCCGTTGCGATTCTCGACGAGTACTTTGCCACCGAATTCGAGGGCGGCCGCCACGAGGCCCGCATCGCCAAGATTCCGGTGAAATAACGAGCAATTCAAAATTTAGAATTTAGAATTCAAAATGAGAGGCTGCCCCAAACGGGACAGCCTCTTTTCCTTTCATATCCTTTAGTAACCCTTTTTACAACTGATAGATATAGGGTGTATCAATCTTTCGCGCCGACGCCTCCTCGTCGAAAAGGCCAAAGACCGTAGAACCGCTGCCCGACATCGAGGCATAAATGGCCCCTGCCTGTTGCAATGTCTCCTTGGCTTGGCGAATCGCGGGATGCGCCTCGAAAATAGGGGGTTCGAAATCATTCTTCACCAGCCCCTGCCACTCGACAATAGGGCGTGACAACCGCTCACGCAGCGACACGGCCGGCACAGCGGGCTTCACCCCTGCATAGGCTTCGCGCGTTGAAACCCCCTCGTCGGGCTTGATAAGGGCAATCCACAGCCCCTCAATCGACAGCTCAATCGGGGTCATCTTCTCGCCACGCCCCGTGCAGAGTTGGGGCGTATTGCGGACAAAAAAGGCGGTATCGCTCCCCAACTCGGCCGCCAGCTCGATTAAGCACTGCTCCTCCAACTTCAACGCGAACAACTCGTTGAGTGCCAAGAGGGTCATCGTGCCATCCGACGAGCCGCCCCCCAATCCTGCGCCAAACGGCACACGTTTATCGAGGGCGATGCGCACCCCATCCACACCGTAGCGGTCGCGCATCAGGTGGAAAGCCCGCAGGCAAATATTCTCCTCCGCAGGACAATCAACCGCCATACCGCGATTTTCGAAGACCGCCCCCGTGCCGAGGATACGCTCCACCTCCAGCTCGTCATACAGCCCCCGTACGGGTACCATTACCGTCTCCAACTCGTGGAATCCGTCCGCACGACGACGCAGGACATCCAACCCGAGATTTATTTTGCAATTTGCCTTGAGTTTCATAAAACAAAGGTAAGAATTTTTGTAAATTTGCCCAATGAAATTTCGTACAGAACTAAAAATAGCCCCCTTAAAGCGCACCATCGACCTTTCGGAGCGCATCGTGACCCTCGGTTCATGCTTTGCCACGGCAATTTCGGAGGCACTTTCGTCGCAAAATCTCCGCATTGTGGGTAATCCGTTAGGACCGCTCTTCAACCCCGCTTCGATTGCATCCGCCCTACGTCGCGCCATGGATGGCCGTCGGTTCACGGCCGAGGAGCTATCAACCAATGCCGAGGGCGAACGCTTCTCGTTCGAGGCCTCAACCCGCTTTACCGACCCCTCGGGGCAGGCGTTGCTCGAACGCCTTAACGCGACCAACGACCGCCTGCGCGAAGCCGTCACCGAGGCCCGATGGCTCATCTTCACCTTCGGCACGGCCTGGGTCTATCGGTTGCAAACGAGTGGCGAGGTGGTGGCCAACTGCCACCGCGAACCCCTCGCATCGTTTCGTCGGGAACGACTTACGGTCGAGGAGATTCTCACCGAATGGAAACAGCTGATAGAGGGGCCTTTGGCTGACAAGCAAATCATCCTGACCCTCAGTCCCATCCGCCATTTGGGCGATGGTCTGCAAGACAATGCGGTGAGCAAGGCGACCCTGCGTCTGGCCATCGAGGAGCTGGTTTCGGCATACGACAACGTACACTACTTTCCGGCCTACGAGCTGCTCATAGACGACCTGCGCGACTACCGCTTCTATGCCGAAGATTTGGTCCATCCCTCCCGCCAGGCGGTCGCCTACATCGTGGAGCGATTCACCGAATTTGCCTTTTCGTCCGTCAATCAGGCCTACCTCGACCGCATCGACCACGTACTGAATTTCTGCCGCCATCGCCCCCTCCATCCCCACAGCGAAAGCCACCGACAAGGGGTAAAGAGGACCCTCGACGAGCTTTACGCCTTGCAGGAGGAGGTAAAAATCGACTTTTCGGAGCAAATCCACGCATTAGAAGCACAACTATAATCCGAAAAACGCTATCTTTGCAGTTTGGATGTAGATTTTTACGGCATGAAACGACTTATCACGATACTGCTCTTCGCCCTTTTCGCCATCGAGGCCTCGGCCAAAGCACCCCGTCTGGTGGTGCAAATCGTCGTCGGCTCGATGCGTGCAGGCGACTTGGAGCGTTACGCCGACAACTTCACCGAAGGGGGATTCAAACGGCTGATGGAGGGGGGAGCCTACTTCACCGAAGGGGCCTACGACTACCAACAGACCACCACGCCCGTCTCGCTTTCGACCCTCGCAACGGGTGCCATGCCCTCGATGCACGGTGTGATTGGCGACTATTGGTTTGACTATACCGACAACTCGATGGTGCGCCTCACGGAGGGGCGTCGTGGCGAGGGTGGCTACCACCTGCTGGCTCCGACCCTGGCCGAGACCTTGCGTCGTCACCACACCGAGAGCAAAGCCGTATCGCTCGCACTGGAGCCGACGTCGGCCATCCTGATGGGCGGTCGCGAGGGGGACATCTTCTGGATTGACCCCGCAGAGGCGGAGTGGACGTCGTCGCTCTACTACACCCGCTCGATGCCCGAATGGATGGCACGCAGCAACCGCGAGGGGTATAACCTCTCCTACCTGCTGCCCGATTGGCGACAGATTCTGCCCAAAGACAAATACCGCAACACGCGCCACTCGGACATCCGTCTGGTCATCGAAGGCAAGCGACAAGCCAGCACCGCACCGCGTCGTGCCAACCCCCAAAACTACGGGGAACGCCTCTGCTTCACGCCGGCCGGCAACAGCGTCGTGATTGGCATGGCCAAGCAGGTGATTGCCCAATACGAAATGGGCAAGGATACGACGCCCGACCTGCTGAATCTCTATTTCGACTCGTCGCGTCACATTCACCAAATCTACGGTCCCGAGTCGGTCGAGGTGGAGGATATGTACTATCGCTTGGACAAGGAGTTGGCCGACTTTTTCACCTTTCTCTTCGCCCAGGTCAAAGAGGAGGAGTGTCTGGTGGTGCTGACTTCGGACCACGGCACCAGCGCATCGTATGATGTGAAGGAGGAGCCGCAGGACCGCTTCAACGTACAGCAATTCCGCGTCATTGTCAATGGTTTCCTCAACGTGCGCTACGGCACGGGAACCTGGGTGCTGGGCTACCGCGACCAATCCATCTACCTGAACCACAACCTTATCTACGAACGCAACCTGCGTCTGGACGAGGTTCAGAACGAGGTGGCAATTTTCGCCCAGCAATTCAGCGGCGTTTCGCACGCCCTCTCGGCTTCGGCCCTGCGCACAAGCTACTTCGGCAGCGGCTATGCCCGTCGTATGCAAAACAGCTTCTACCCCCGTCGTTCGGGTGACGTGATACTTAATCTGCAACCGGGCTACATCGAGGAGCGGGAGTTGATGCGCTCTTCGTCCGGCTCGATGTACGGCTACGACCGCAAAGTGCCGCTGATTTTCTACGGTCACCGCATCGGAGCGCGCGCCATCCACAACGAGACGGATATGACCTCCGTAGCCCCCACCTTGGCACGCTTGATGGAGATACCCGAACCGGAGGCGGCCGAGGGCAACGAATTGGAGGAGTTGGTACGATAAAACAGTGAACAAGCAAACCATGGATGCAATTCAAGAGGAGATTATTGAGGAGTTTTCGGTATTCGATGACTGGCTCGACAAATACGATTATCTGATTTCGCTCAGCGAACAGCTGCCCGCCATCGACTCGGCACATCGCACGGAGCAGTACCTCATCAACGGCTGCCAATCGCGCGTATGGGTGGATGCCCGCGAGGAGGAGGGCAAGCTCTACTTCTCGGCCGACAGCGATGCCATCATCACCAAAGGCATCATCGCGCTCCTAATCCGCGTGATGAACGGACGCACGGCCCGCGAAGTGATGGAGATGGACCTCTACTTCATCAAGGCCATCGGTCTCGAGGCCAACCTCTCGCCCACCCGCGCCAACGGACTGCTGGCGATGATTAAACAGATGAAACTTTACGCCTTGGCCTACGCCAACAAAACGTGCTAAAAAGATGATGACCCCCGAAGAGATATTGCAGGTCGAGAAGGATATCATCCTGACGCTGAAGAACATCTACGACCCCGAGATTCCGGTGAACATCTACGACCTGGGCCTCATTTACGAGATTGACTTCACGCCCGACGGCGTGGCAACGATTCGCATGACCCTCACCGCCCCCAACTGCCCGATGGCCGACATCCTGGTCGAGGATGTCAATGTGCAGGTGGGCAAAGTAAAGCACGTCGAGCAGGTGAACGTCATTTTGACCTTCGACCCCGTATGGGATAAGTCGATGATGACGGAGGAGGCGTTGCTCGAACTCAATCTGTTCTAAATCAAAACCCTTCGCAGGCGATGGCTGACGAGCGACAAGAGGCTCTCGTGGAGCGGCTTCGGCACGATGCCGAGCAAGGTTCACCCCGTTGCGGGCAGTTTCTGACCGCGCTCGACGACCTGTTTCGCACGGAAATCTATACCACACTGCTCTACGAACGGCTGGAGCGCAAAATGAAGCTCGTCGAAGAGCTGTTTATGGAGAGTGGCGAGAATTGGAATCAGACCTTCTACCTGCTCTATTTCCGCACCTTGGGCGACAGCCAGAACCAGGAGGCCTACCTCGAATTGGCTCGTCGCGTCCCCTACAAAGTGGTGCTGCGCGAACGACTTACGCCCCATGGCGTGGAGGCGATGTTCTTCGGAGCCTCGGGGCTGTTGGACCTCTATCCCCACGACAATTACACCTCGCTGCTTCGCCGCGAATTCGACCACCTGCAAGCCAAATACAGCATCGAGCCGATGCGGGTCAAGGATTGGTCGCTCCGCGAGATTCGACCGGCCAACCACCCCACACTGCGTCTGGCGCAGGCTGCCGCCTTCTTTCGGCAGGACGATTTTGTCTTCGACCGGATGCTCGCCTGCCACAACGAGGAGGATATCGAACAGCTCTTCTGCATCGAGGCCGACAACTATTGGCGCGACCATTACGTGCCGGCCGTCAAGCAGGAGAACGCCCGCCCAAAACGCCTCGGCGTCTTCAAAGCCCACATCCTGGGCATCAACCTTGTGGCCATGTTGCAATTTGCCTACGGCTCCTACACGGGCAAGGAGCGGTTACGCGATGGAGCCATGAGCCTGCTCGAGACACTCCCCGCAGAGGATAATCGCTACATCCGTGCCTGGCAGAATCGGGGACTTCGTCCGCGCGACAGTTTCGAGACGCAGGCACTGCTGCAACTATCGACCGCCCATTGCCTGAAAAAGAATTGCGCCAACTGCCCCGTCGGACGACGTATCCTGCGCACAATCAAATAATTCGCCCAAACAGGCCGAAAAGCAGAAAAAGAGATTCGCACAGGGTCTCTTTTTTGTTGTTTTGAGTTTTTATTCGTATCTTTGGAGGATTTATAGCTTTTACGCAAAAAACTTAAACAACGATATGGACATTTTAGCCAGTCTGATTAAATTGGTCTTCGGTTCGAAAGCCGACAAAGACCGCAAGCAAATTGAGCCTTACGTTCAGAAAATCAAGGCCATATACCCCACCATCGAGCAGCTCTCGAACGATGAGTTGCGTGCGCGCAGTGAGGCACTGAAGCAAAAAATCGCTTCGTTCATTGCCGCGGACGAGGAGCGCAAGGCCACGCTCAAAGTCGAGTTGGAGAAGCCCGAAACGGCTCTGGAGCAGAAGGAGAAGCTCTCGAAGGAGATTGACCAGCTCACCAAGACCATCGACGAGAAGATTGAGCAGGTGCTGGACGAGATTCTGCCCGAGGCCTTCGCCATCATGAAAGATACGGCACGCCGCTTTGCCCAGAACGAGACGGTGGTTGTGACGGCCAACGATTTCGACCGCAACCTGGCGGCCGAGAAGGAGTTTGTCACCATCGAGGGCGACAAGGCCATCTACCAGAACCACTGGATTGCCGGTGGTAACGACCTGAAGTGGGACATGGTGCATTACGATGTACAGCTCTTCGGTGGTGTCGTGCTGCACAAGGGTAAGATTGCCGAGATGGCCACGGGTGAGGGTAAAACCCTTGTGGCTACGCTCCCCGTATTCCTCAACGCCCTGGCTCGCAAGGGTGTACACGTAGTAACGGTGAACAACTACCTCGCAAAGCGTGACTCGGAGTGGATGGGTCCGATGTACCAATTCCACGGCCTTTCGGTCGCCTGCATCGACGATACGCAGCCCAACTCGGAGGCGCGTCGTCGTGCCTACATGGCCGACATCACCTTCGGTACGAACAACGAGTACGGTTTCGACTACCTGCGCGACAACATGGCCTCATCGCCGGCCGACCTGGTACAGCGCAAGCACCACTTCGCCATTGTCGATGAGGTCGATTCGGTCCTCATTGACGATGCCCGTACCCCCCTTATCATTTCGGGTCCCGTACCCAAGGGCGACGACCAGCTCTTCGAGGAGTATCGTCCCGCCATCGAGCATCTCTACAACCTGCAAAAGAACCTCGTTACGAACCTCCTGGCCGAGGCTCGCAAGCTCATTTCGGAGGGCAACGAGGTGGATGGCGGTGTAAAGCTCTACCGCACGCATAAGGGTTTGCCGAAGTACAAGCCGCTGATTAAATACCTCTCGGAGCAGGGCGTGAAGGTCCTGATGCAGAAGACCGAAAACATCTACATGCAGGACAACAACCGCCGTATGCCCGAGATTACGGACGACCTATTCTTTGTCATCGACGAGAAACTCAACACGGTGGAGCTGACCGATAAGGGTCACGAGGCCCTCTCGCGCTACTTCAACGAGGATGGCTTCTTCGTGTTGCCCGACATCGGTTCGGCCGTGGCCGAAATCGAGAAGAGCGAGCTTTCGGCCGAGGAGCGTGCCGCCAAGCGTGACGAGGTGATTAACGAGTATTCGATTAAGTCGGAGCGCGTACACACCGTACACCAGCTTTTGAAGGCCTACGCCATGTTCGAGAAGGATATCGAGTATGTGGTAATGGACAACAAGGTGAAGATTGTCGATGAGCAGACGGGCCGTATTCTGGAGGGTCGTCGCTACTCGGACGGTCTGCACCAGGCCATCGAGGCCAAGGAGCGCGTGAAGGTCGAGGCTGCCACGCAGACCTTCGCCACCATCACGCTCCAGAACTACTTCCGTATGTACCACAAGCTGGCCGGTATGACCGGTACGGCCGAGACGGAGGCATCGGAGTTCTGGTCGATTTACAAGTTGGACGTGGTGGTTATCCCGACCAACCGTCCCATTCTGCGCCACGACCGCGAGGATGTAGTCTATAAGACCAAGCGCGAGAAGTATAACGCCGTGATTGACGAGGTTGTCAGCCTTGTGCAGGGCGGTCGTCCGGTGCTGGTAGGTACCACTTCAGTCGAGATTTCGGAGTTGTTGAGCCGTATGCTGAAGATTCGCGGCATCAAACATAACGTACTGAATGCCAAGCAGCACGCCCTGGAGGCCCAGGTTGTGGCCGAGGCGGGTCGTGCCGGTCAGGTGACCATCGCCACGAACATGGCCGGTCGTGGTACCGATATCAAGCTCACCCCCGAGGTGAAGGAGGCCGGTGGTCTGGCCATCATCGGTACGGAGCGTCACGAGAGCCGTCGCGTGGACCGTCAGTTGCGCGGTCGTTCGGGTCGTCAGGGTGATCCGGGTTCGTCGCAGTTCTTCGTCTCGTTGGAGGACGACCTGATGCGTCTGTTCGGTTCGGGCCGCATCGCCTCGATGATGGACCGCATGGGTCATGTCGAGGGCGAGGCCATCCAGTCGGGCATCATGACCAAGGCCATCGAGCGCGCCCAGAAGAAGGTCGAGGAGAACCACTTCGGTGTGCGTAAGCGTCTGTTGGAGTATGACGATGTGATGAACTCGCAGCGCGAGGTGATTTATTCGCGTCGTCGCAACGCCCTCTATGGCGAGCGCATCGAGATTGACCTGAACAATATCATGTTCGACTATGCCGGCGACTTTGTGGAGCGCAACGAGGGTGCCGAGTTCGAGGACTTCAAGTTCGAGCTGATTCGCGAGGTGGCCGTAGAGCCTTCGTTCACGGCCGAGGAGTATGGCAAGTTCAAGCACGACGAGCTGATTGAGCGCATCGTAAAGGATATCAAGGCAACGACCGCACGTCGTGCAAAGGCCGTGGCCGACACCGTGCGTTCGACCATGGAGCGCATCTACGAGGACCGCAAGGACCAGCTCGATATGAAAATGTACTTCCCGCTCACGAACGGCCATTTAGGCTACAACGTACCGGTCGAGCTGCGCAAGTGCAAGGAGACGGATGGTGCCGAGATTTACCGCGTCTTCTCGAAGGTGGTGATGTTCACCACTATCGACGACGCATGGCGCGAGCATCTGCGCGAGATGGACGACCTGCGCACCAGCGTACAGAACGCCACCTATGAGCAGAAAGACCCGCTCCTGATTTACAAGTTCGAGTCGTTCGGCCTCTTCCAGAAGATGCTCACGAAGGTGAACCGCGATACGTTGGCCATCCTCTGCAAGGCCTACATTCCGGTCAATGACCAGCGTGCCGAGTCGGCAGCCCAGCGTCAGCAGCAGCGTGCCAAGGTGGATGTGAACAAGCTCCAGGCCTCGCGTATGCAGGCAGCCGCCCAGGCAGGTCAGGCCGAGAAGTCGAAGCCGATGCCGATTCACGTTGAGAAAAAGGTGGGCCGTAACGACCCCTGCCCCTGCGGTTCGGGCAAGAAGTACAAGAACTGCCACGGCAAAGGAATGTAGTGAAAATCACTACATTCCTCAATTCAAAATGTAGAATTCAAAATGCAAAATTAGGAGGAAGAAGCTGATGGGATACCAAGAGGAGAAGCAGCGACAGCTCGATATTCGCTACCTGAAGATGGCCCGCATCTGGGCCGAGAACTCCTACTGCGTACGTCGCAAGGTGGGGGCGTTGATTGTCAAGGACAAGATGATTATCTCGGACGGTTACAACGGCACGCCTTCGGGCTTCGAGAACATCTGCGAGGATGAGACGGGCAAGACGAAGGCCTATGTCCTCCATGCCGAGGCCAACGCCATCACGAAGGTCGCCAAGTCGGCCAACAACTGCGACGGCTCGACCCTCTACATCACCGCTGCCCCCTGCATCGAGTGTTCGAAACTCATCATCCAGGCCGGCATCAAGCGCGTGGTCTATGCCGAGGAGTACCGCTCGGAGGAGGGCATCAACCTCCTCAAGCGTGTCGGCATCGAGTGTGTGCAGTACGACGAAGCGTAGAGAAGTTGAGAGTTGAAAGTTGAGAGTTGAAAGTTGAAAGTTGAAAGTTAGCTCAACAAAAAGGGAGATAGCCACCGGTTTAGGCTATCTCCCATATTTTTTGTTGAGCGGATAAAAGAACGAAAAAACTTTCAACTCTCAACTCTCAACTTTCAACTAGAACGGCAAATCGTCCGGGTCTTCCTGCGGGGCGGCAGGAGCAGCGACGGGCTGCTGATACTGCGGCTGGGCAGGTTGTTGTGCAGGTTGCTGGGCAGGAGCTGCGGGACGGGGCGAAGCCGTGTAGGTACCCGTATTGTCCGACACCTGGCCACCCTCGGGGCGGCGACCCAGAAGATTCATCGAATCGGCCAGAATCTCGGTCGTGTAACGCTTGTTGCCCTGCTGGTCGGTCCATTCGCGGGTACGGAGACGACCCTCGACATAAATCTGCGAACCCTTACGCACATAGTTATCCACCACCTCGGCCAGACCACGCCACAGGGTAATCGTATGCCATTCGGTATGCTCCTTATTCTCGCCCGACTGGCGATCGCGGAAACGCTCGGTCGTAGCCAGGCGCACACGGGCAACCTTCACGCCACCCTCCATGGCACGCACCTCGGGGTCCATGCCCACGTTGCCTACCAAAATTACTTTATTTACCATAACTTTCTTTATTTCAATTCCTTAATCATCGCCTTAAAGAGCGTCTCCATTCTTACAGCCGCCTTCTTACCCTGACGCTGCACATCCTCATGGTCGCCAATTTCGTCCGAAAGACCGCAGTTCGTAATGACCGAAACGCCAAAACAGGGAACACCCATATGACGTGCCACAATCACCTCCGGCACGGTGGACATACCGGCCGTATCGCCACCAATGGCCTTGAAGTAGCGGTACTCGGCCTGCGTCTCGAACGTGGGACCCGTACCGCCCACATAGACGCCATACTGCAACTTAATGCCCTCACGCTCTGCAATGGCCGTAGCCTTCGCAATCAACTCCTTGTCGTAGCAGTTGTGCATATCGGGGAAGCGGGGACCCAGCTCCGCGAGGTTGGGACCGATGAGCGGATTGGGCATCAGGTTGATGTGGTCCGTGATAATCATCAAATCGCCCGTGCGGAACGAGGTATTGATACCGCCCGAAGCGTTCGACACGAAGAGGTACTCGATGCCCAGGAGCTTCATCACACGCACCGGGAAGGTCACTTCGGTCATCTTGTAGCCCTCGTAGTAGTGGAAACGGCCCTGCATGGCAACCACCTTGCGACCCTCAATGGTACCAAAAATCATGCGTCCTTTGTGGCCTTCGACCGTCGAGACGGGAAAGCCCGGAATCTCCTTATAGTCCAGCACATAGGCGGCCTCGATTTTCTCGCCGAAGTCACCAAGCCCCGTGCCGAGGATGATACCCACCTCGGGGGTAAAATCGTTCGTGGCGGCCTTAATCCATGCCGCAGTCTGCTTAATTGCTTCTAACATCTTCTTCTATTTTTTGCAGAAAATCCGTTGCCGAATCTTCGATAAAGGTGATATCAATCGGTACATAGTAGAGGCTGCGACGCACCTCGGCAGGAATCTTATCCTTGCGGCCCATCTTCACGGCATCCTTCTCGGTGGTGACAATCACCGACCCCGGATGGCGTTTCAACAGCTCGGCAAGCAGGTGCATATCGCGTACCCGATAGACATGATGGTCTTTCAAGGTCACCTCCTCGACCACCTGATAGTTGCTTTTGAGGGTCGAAAGGAAGGGCTTGGGGTTGCCGATGCCCGACAAAGCGATGACCTTCCCGCGTTGTTTGAGGGGCATAAGCCCGCTCTCGGTCGGGAATACCGGCTGGGGCGAGAAGGTCTCAAAACGGGTAAAGTAGATGCGTTGATAGGCATATTTCACCAACACCTTGCGCAAAATGCGACGGTCGATGGGGGCCATCTTCTCGGGACACTTCGTCACCACAAAATAGTGGGCGCGGTAGAGTTGCTCGGGATTGTCGCGGAGCGAACCGGCCGGCAACATCTTATCGGTCTGAATCGGGCGGGTGGAATCGACCATCAACACATTGATTTTGGGCTGCACGTAGCGATGCTGGAAGCCGTCGTCCATCACAATCAGATTCACCTCGGGATGCTCCTCGCGGATGCGACGAATACCCTCAACGCGCTTCTCGCACACGACCACCACCGTATCGGGGAATTTACGTTTGATTTGCAGCGGCTCATCGCCCACATCGCGGTAATGGGCATCCACCTGCACCTCCCGATAGCCCTTCGTGCGACGGCCATAGCCCCGCGAAAGGAGGGCTACGCAGTGCTTGCGCTTCAGGTACGAGATGAGCATCTCGGCCATCGGGGTTTTACCCGTACCACCTACGGTGATGTTGCCGATGCAGATAATCGGGATATCGAACTGCTCGCTCTTCAGCACACCCCAATCGAAGAGGCGGTGACGAAAATTCACTGCCAGCGAGTAGAGCCACGAGAGGGGTACATAGAGTAGTTCGCGCATGAGTCGGTTGATATGATTACACTATCTTTTCAAAGATAGGCATTTTTTTTCGAACGCCCAAACGAAAATCCCCTTTTCTTGCTTTTCGGGTAGAATACCCGAACAAACTGCACAAATTTCCACATTTTTTGCTATCTTTACCCCACTAATAGCATCCTACAAAAAATGATGAATACGTTTTACACCCATATCCGCTTGCTGGTCGCACTGCTGGCCTTATCCCTCATCACCGCCTGCTCGGGCAACAACTCACCGGCCGAGGAGGAGGTTGAACGTCCGAAAAACATCCGCTACGGCATCGATGCCGACCTCTACCGCCTCGAAACGGGCGAAGTGAGCGAGGGGCAGACCGTAGGCGAGATTTTGGGCGGCTTCGGTGTCTCGGCCCGCCTCATCGACCGACTCGACAAGGCCTCGCGCGAGCGTTTCCCGCTACGCAACATCCGCCCGGGACACAAATACACCGCCTTCATCCACGAAGACTCGCTCCACACGCCCCACCTGGACTATTTGGCCTACGAGAAGAGCATCGCGGAGTATGTCGTTTTCGGATTTGTGGGCGACTCGGTGACCATCACCAAGGGCGAGAAGCCGACCACGGTGCGCCGCACCAAAAAGAGTGCCGTGATTGAAAGTTCGCTCTGGGGCGCGATTATGGAGGCCGACCTCCCCTACGCCCTGGCGGCCGAGCTGGAGGATATCTACCAATGGACGGTCGATTTCTTCGGCATTCAGGCCGGTGACGATTTCACGGTCATCTACGACGAGAAGTTTATCGACGATACCGTCTCGATTGGCATCGGCCGCATCTGGGGCGCGAAGTTCAACCATGCCGGCAAGACGCGCTATGCCATCCCCTTCCGCCAAAAGGAGAAGTTGCAATATTGGGAGGCCGATGGCGGCTCGTTGCGCAAAAACATCCTGAAAGCCCCGCTCAAATTCTCGCGCATCTCGTCGGGCTTCTCCTACTCGCGCCTGCACCCCGTGCATAAGGTGCGTCGTCCCCATACGGGTGTCGATTATGCCGCTCCGGCAGGTACGCCCGTGCGTGCCGTGGCAGATGGCGTGGTCACCTTCCGCGGTTGGGGTGGCGGTGGCGGTAACACCATCAAAATCAAGCACGCCGGCAACCTTATGACGGGTTACCTGCACCTGCGCGGCTTCGCCAAAGGCATTGTGGTCGGTACGCGTGTGCAGCAGGGGCAGCTCATCGGCTATGTCGGTTCGACGGGTACATCGACCGGCCCGCACCTGGATTACCGCATCTGGAAAAACGGCACACCGATTAACCCGCTGAAGGTGCCGCAGGAGCCGACCGAACCGATTAGCGAACAAAACCGCGCCAAATTCGAGTTTGTACGCGACCGCATCATTGCCGAGTTGGAGGGGGAGGTAAAGCCCGAGGAGATGATTACGCAGGTCGATTCCATTGTCCTGCCCGATGCCATTTCGGCCGATTCGCTCACTCAAAACCCACAATAAGATGTCACGCACGGCCGTTATTATTGTCGCCGGAGGCGGTGGCAAGCGCATGGGAGGCACGCTCCCGAAACAGTTTCGGATGCTGACCACGGAGCCGATTCTCTGTCGCACCATCAACCGCTTTCATGCGGCACTGCCCGAGGCGCAGCTCATCGTGGTGTTGCCCGAGGCGCATATCCCCTTTTGGGAGAACCTGAAGGCCCGTTTCGAGGTGGCTCGTCACCAGGTGGTGGCGGGTGGCGAAGAGCGATTCCACTCGGTGAAAAACGGACTGAAGGCGGTAGGCTACGACGTGGAGCTGGTTGCCGTGCAGGATGGTGTGCGGCCGTTGGCCTCGCTCGAGATGATTCGACGCACGGAGCGCGAGGCCGCGGAGTTCGGTTCGGCCATTCCCGTCATCGAGGCGGTCGATTCCTACCGCATGGTGGAGGGCGAAAAGTCGCATATCATCGACCGTCGTCCGCTCCGCATCGTGCAGACCCCGCAGCTATTTCGTCGCGCGATGCTTGATGAGGCCTACGAACAACCCTTCTCGCCCCTCTTTACGGACGATGCCTCGGTCATCGAGGCGATGGGCGAGCAACTCCATCTGTCAGCAGGTGAAAGGCAGAACCTCAAAATCACCACGCCCGAAGATTTGGTCGTGGCCCGCGCATTGATTGAGGCCGAGGAGGCTCCGTGCGAGGAGAACGAATAAGCAGATAGCAAGCCCATGATTTACACCTACCGATACCGCATTGACCGCAGAACCTGGTACTGGACACTGCTCTACGTAGTGGCCTACCTGGCTCTTGGCATCGGTCTATACCTGCTCTACGAGGGGGGCTACTTTTCGGCATGGTTCTCCACCTCGATTGGTGCGTTGCTCATTTTGATGGCCCTCTCGATTCCGCGCAAGCTGGTTCTTACCGACCAGACGCTATCGGTGCAGTGCCTGCTGGATGTTACGGAGCTGCCGCGCGAGGAGATTGCCACCATCCGACGGGTCGAGGAGGAGGAGCTACACGGCATCATTCCCCTCTTTGGCGGATGCGGATTCTTCGGCTACTACGGCCGTTTCTTCGACCTGAAAAACTTCGAGCGATTGACCATCTACGCCTCCGAATGGCGCAACATGGTCGAAATCACCACCATCTACGAAGATAAAATTTGGCTCTCGTGCAGCGAGGCCGAACAACTCATCGCGCTGCTCGGTGAAGAGCCGACTTCTGCAGCATAAACTAACACACCTATGAAACACCTTTTGCTTGTCTTTGCGCTGCTGACAACGGGTCTGTTGTCGGCTCAAGAGCTGGTCTATCAAGATGCCGAGGGCGTTATCCGCTACACGGCCAACGAGGAGGAGATGGCCGTCTTTGGCGTCAATTACTGCCTCCCCTCGGCTTCTGATTACCGTGCCGCCCACAAAGTAGTTCCCACATTGGCGGGAAAGAAACAACTCATCGATATCGACATCGACCACCTGGCCAGAATGGGGATGCGGGCCTTGCGCCTCTCGTTTTGGGGCGATTGGGAAAACTCCGACAAGCAAGGAAACCTCCTCGACAACGAACACCTCGACCTGCTGGATTACCTCGTTTACAAGGCCTCGGAGCATAACATCCTGATGCTCTTCTCGCCCGTGGTGGCTCATGCCGCCTGGTGGCCCGATGGTGAGCGCAATCTGCCGGGACTGACGGCCCACTTCGGCAAGGAGTCGCTCACCTTCGACAAGGAGGCGATTCGCGCCCAGCAGAACTACATGACGCAGTTCCTGAATTATCGCAACCGCTACACGGGCAAGCTATACAAAGAGGAGCCGCACATCATCGCTGTCGAGATTCTCAACGAGCCGGCACGTGTGATGGGGCGCAACGAGGAGATTCGCGCCTACATCGACACGATGACCGAGACGATTCGCGCCACGGGGTGTCAGAAGATTGTCGCCTACAACATCTCGGAGAACTTCTATATGGCTCCCGCCCTTCGCGACTCGAAGGCACAGTGCGCCACCTATGGCTGGTACCCCACGCAGCTCAACCACGGAGAGACGCTGAAGGGTAACTTCCTGCCCTATGTCAATGACTATACTCCGATGAAGAGCGTCGATATCGGAGCGCGTTCGAAATTTGTCTATGAGTTCGATGCGCCCGACCTGACCTGCTCCTATATGTATCCCGCCCAGGTGCGTGAATTCCGCGAGGGTGGGGTACAGTGGGCGGCCATGTTCTCCTACGATATGCTGGCAACCGCCCCCTGGAATTTGGGGTGGCAAACCCACCTGCTGAATATGGTCTATACCCCGAAGAAGGCCATTTCGGCCATGATTGCCGTCAAGGCGATGCAGGCTCTGCCGCGTGGCAAGGATTGGGGCGAGTATCCTGCCAACTCGCAGTTCGGCCCCGTCACGGTGGATTGGAAGGCCGACCGCAGCACCTATTACGATGGCGAAACGCTCCTCTACTCGAACTCGCTCCCGCAGGATTTCACCTTCAACAGCTCCACCCTGCGCCACATTGCGGGCGTCGGTTCGTCGGCACTGGTCAAGTGCGCGGGCAACCGCATCTATTTCCTCGACTACAAGGCCGACAAGGAGTGGGAGTTGGAGATTTACCCGTCGGTGAAGCAAGTGGATGACCCCTTCAAATGGCCGAGCATCGACCGTCGGGTCTTTACGCTCGACGAGGAGCCTTTCCGCTTTGCCTGCTCGCTACCGGGGATAGAAATCGATGCAGAACTTACACCGGGACGCTACCGCCTTTCGAAGCATGGGGCGAAGTACCTGGGCGAGGTGGTGTATGATGCCTCGCGCGAGCGCATCTTCGACCCGAAACGCGACTACCCCACCCTGCTCTTTACACGTGGCGGATTCTTCAGCCCCTCGTTCGACAGCCGTCCCTCGGAGGCGGGCAATCTGAAGCTCTACACTGCCGATTTGAGCCAGAAGGAGGAGTATTGGTTCCCGGCCGATATCTCGGCACAACACTACATCGGCGACCGCCTCAAGCGAGGCATGAAACCTTGTACAATCCTCCTGCGCGTGCGGGCTTTGACGCCCACGACGGAGCGGATGCGCCTGCTCGTTAGTGAAGACGACTTTGCATCGTGGGGTGTCACCGTGGCCCTCACTGAGGAGTGGCAGACCATCGAAATTCCCACGGCAACCTTCATCCGGGATTGCGCACCGCAACTTCCGCAGGATTGGCCGGGCATCAGCCCCTACTACCGTCCCGACTTTGGAGGTCGCGACAAGGAGGTCGATTGGTCGGCCGTAGAGAACATCTACTTCTCGCTGCGAGGAAGCGATTACGCGGACCAAGGCACCGCGCCGAAGGGCATTGAGGTGGAGAGCGTCGAAGTGCGCTACTAAAGCTACCATAAAAGAGGGCGACCCAATCGTGGGTCGCCCTTCTTACAGCTATCAGGAGCGGTTATCGGACCGTGATGGTCAATTTCGATGCGGCCTCCGACGAGTTGCCGACATAGAGGTCGTACTCACCCGACTCGATTTGCCACGTATCGCTCGTTTCGTCCCAATAGGCCAACTCCTGTACATCAAACGCGAGTTCGACACGCGCGGTTTCACCCGCCTTCACCTTTACCTTCTGAAAGGCCTTCAGTTCGCGAGGTGCGCGTTCCACGCAACTTTCGGGTTTCGAAGCGTAGAGCTGCACCACCTCCTTGCCATCCACTTCGCCCGTGTTGGTCACCTCGACGGCCACCACCACCTTATCATCGGTAGCATAGCGTGTGCGCTTTACGGTCGGCTCACCCAGCGCAAAGGTCGTATATGAGAGGCCATAACCGAAGGGATAGGCGGGTGCAATTCCCTTGGCCTGCAACCAACGATAGCCGACCAGGATATCCTCCTTATAATAGCACTCGTCATCCACGCCCGGGTAGCAGCTCACATCAAACGCGTGCGCACCGCAATCCTCCAGACGGGCATAGAACGAGAAGGGCAGCTTGCCACTCGGATTGACCGCACCGCTCAACACATCAACCAGCGCATGACCCGCCTCCGAGCCGCCATACCATCCCTGCACAATGGCACGCGGGAGGTGGCTCCACTGCGTCTCGACGGCATTGCCCGAAATCAGCACCACGACCAAATTCGGATTGACGGCGGCCAGCTCACGAATCAACTCCTCCTGGCCAAAAGGCAGGGCATAGGTTTTTCGGTCGCCATCCTCGCAATCCTGCTGGTGGCTCTTGTTCAGACCACCGACAAAGAGTACCACATCGGCCCCACCGGCCACCTGCAAGGCCTCGCGCTTCAACTCCTCGGCATCGTAGGGCGAGGGATTGACGCGGCCATACGACGAGGGACCACTGCCGTAGCCCATCGCGTAGCTCACCTGCTCCGCGCCATAGGCCTCAACAACCGCCTCCAGGGGCGACACCTCGCGCCAAGGCTTCAACTCCGACGAGCCACCGGCCTTGCACATCGAGCGGGTCGCATTTTCGCCAATGACGGCAATACGCTTTACCTCGGACGCCTTCAAGGGCAGGATGCCGTCATTTTTCAGCAACACAATGCCCTCACGCGCCACTTCACGCGCTACGGCGGCATGCTCCTCGGTGGCAAACGACCCCCACGGACGGTCCTTCGACATCAGGGTACGGAAGATAAGGCGCAGGACACGACGCGCCTTGTCGTCGAGGTTCTCCATCTTCACCTCTCCACGCTTCAAGGCGTCGAGGTAGGGAAGTGCCAGATGATAGTTATCGTAGTGGTTCTTGGTCGAATAGGTCAAGCCGTCCGAGCCGGTACCCATCTCGATATCGAGGCCATATTCGGCCGCCTCGTAGGTATCGTGCGCACCGCCCCAATCGGAGATAAAGACACCGTCGAAGCCCCACTCACCCTTCAGGATTTGGTTGATTAGCACCTCATTATGGCATCCGTGCTGACCGTTATAGCGGTTATAGGACCCCATAAACGACCAGGCTCCGGCATCAACGGCCGCCTTAAAGGCGGGCAGGTAAATTTCGCGCAGGGCGCGCTCCGAAAGATGCACATTGACCCGCATACGGCGCGTCTCCTGGTTGTTCAGGGCGTAGTGTTTGACGCAGGTGGCGATGCCGCTCTGCTGTGCCGCCTCGATGTAGGGGGCGACCATGGCCGAGGCGAGTTTCGGGTCTTCGCCCATATACTCGAAGTTGCGGCCGTTGAGCGGCGTGCGGTAGATATTGACACCCGGGCCGAGCAGGACATCCTTCTTGCGAAAGCGGGCCTCCTCGCCAATGGCCTTTCCAAAGAGGGCCGACATTTCGGGATTCCAGGTTGCCGCCAGGCAGGTCAAGGCCGGAAAGGCGGTGCAGGAGTCGTTCCCCCACCCGGCATAGCTCCAGCTATCCCACTCAATCTCGGCACGCACACCATGCGGGCCATCGCTCATCCACACCTCGGGAATACCGAGACGCGGCACGCCCTTTATGGAGAACTTCGATTGGGCATGACACAAGGCCACCTTCTCCTCCAGCGTAAGGCGGCTCAAGGCATCCTCCACACGCTCCTCAATGGGGGCATTCTCGTCCAGATAAATCGGCTCCGTGGTCGACTTGGGCGAGCAGCTGCTTCCCATGACCAGCAGGCCCACAAGGCCTAAACAAACAAGCAAACGGTTCTTCATGGCACTCTTTTTTTATGGAATAGCAATCGCTGCTCCGGTATAACGTAATTTGTGGCTCTGCACACCCTGCGGAGTAATCAGACGCACCGTCACGTCCCGCTCCGGAATCATCTCCCGGAACGCCCCCTCACGCTCGCCCAACGTGAAGCGTTGCTCCGCCTCGCTCCATTGCATCGGAATACGGCTGAACGCACCGCGCTCGTAATCGTAATTCGTCCCTTCGTCTTCGTAGAGCGAGAAGGCGGCATCACAGCCCGTATAGACATGGATAATCAACTCACCTGCGGCATCTTGGGCGGTATATTCAATCGCAGGACCCATCGGGACGATTTGGCCGGCACGTGCATAGAGCGGCATCCGCTCATAGGGGGCATCGGCCGTAAGGTGACGACCGCCCTCAATGGGTCGCTCGGTGTAGAAATCATACCATAAACCGGCAGGCAGGTAGAGTTCGCGGCTACGCGCCTGATAGGTATAGACGGGGCAAACCAGCAGCGCATCGCCACACATAAATTGGTCGCCGATGTTCAACACCTCTTCGTCCTCGGCAAAGTCCATCACAAGGGGGCGCATCAGGGTATAGTCATCGAACCAGGTGCGCGAAGCGAGCGTATAGAGGTAGGGCATCAGGCGATAGCGCAGGCGGTTGTAGTAGAGCATACTCTGAAAGGCCGGATGTGCATCGGGGGCAATGTGGTACAGCTCGCGGAAGGGATATTGGCCATGGGAGCGGTAGAGGGGCGTAAAGGCACCCCACTGATGCCAACGGGCATTCAGCTCGCGCCACTCCTCCATCGCCTCCGACCCCTCGGTGGCCTTTTCAAACTTCTTCTGCACCGAGAAGCCACCCACATCCTGTGTCCAATAGGGAATACCCGAAATCGAGAAGTTCAAACCGGCCGAAATCTGCGCCTTCATATCCTCCCAGCAGGTGCCGATATCACCCGACCAGGTGGCGGTCGAATAGCGTTGCAGACCGGCAAATCCCGAACGAGTCAACAGAAAGACGCGTTGATTGGGTCGCTCGCCGCGTTGTCCCGTGTAGATGGCCTCGGCATTCATCAGGGCGTAGGTATTCAGATAGCGGGTCGAAGAGCCGAGATAGGTGGGTCCCGAAAGGGCTTTGCGATACGCAAGCGAAGCATTCGACAAAATATCGGGTTCCGAAGCGTCCATCCACCAGGCATCGACCCCGAGCGGCAGGTAGTGTTCGCTCATCTGTTGCCAGAAGAGCTTACGCGCCGCAGGGTTGTAGGCATCGTAGAACGAGCCGATGTAGCCACGGCCAATCCAATCGCGCACGCTATCCGCAACAGCCTGCTGATACATCGCCCCCAGCTCATCCAACTCCTTGTAGTGGTCGGTCGTCAGGTAGAACTTCGGCCACACCGAAATCATAAAACGGGCATGGAGGGCATGAATCGAATCGACCATCTGTTTCGGGTCCTCAAAGCGTGCCGGGTCGAACTCATGGCTACCCCACTTATCCTCCTCCCAATGCGACCAATCCATCACAATATTGTCCAGGCCGATGCCCCTTTTTCGGTACTCGGCCACGGTCGATACAATCTCCTGCTGCGTTTTGTAGCGTTCACGGCTCTGCCAGAATCCCATCGCCCACTTGGGCATGATTTGCGCCTTGCCCGTGAGGGTGCGATAGCCCGAAATCACCTTATCGGCCGTATCGCCCAGCACCACGTAGTAATCGATTTCGTCAGCCATCTCGCTCCACCACGACATCTTCTGCTGCTCCTCATCCGGCACGGGCGAAAGTCCCTTCAGCGAGAGGTACGACACGCCGCCATCGGGTTTCCACTCGACGCGGATATGTTTCGTCTCGCCCTCTTCGAACGCCAACTCAAACTTCACGCTGTTCGGATTCCAAGCCGTGCGCCAATGCTCCGAGACGACCTCCTCGCCATCCACAAAGAGTTTCGTATAGCCGGCATAGTAGAGGATAAAGCGGTGGATGCCTGCCTCTTTGGCCGTCAGGTCGCCCTCCCAGACAATCTCCGAACCGTAGAAATGGGGCAGAAACTCCGTAGGGAAATGCTTCACCTTCTCCAAATCGGCATAATCGAGCCGCTCCTCGGTACGCTCCACCATCAGCCCTTTGCGGGATTTGTAGGTCGCTTTCAGCCCCTCGCTGTCGAACAACTCGTCGAGTTGCATATAGTCGCGCGGGTCGCCCCAACGTGTCAAAGCATAGTTATCCCACAAAAGGCCGTAGCCGCGACTTGAAACGATGAAAGGCACCGATACCTTGGTATTATATTGGTAGAGGGTTTCGTTTTTGCCTTTGTAGTTGAACTCGTCGCTCTGGTGCTGTCCCAAGCCGTAGAAGGCCTCCTCGTCGGACGAATGGAAGAGCTGGCGCACCGTATAGCCCGCATCGCCATCGACCTCAATGGGTGAGAATTCGCGACGCTCCTCGCTCAACACCAATCTACCCTCGGCATCATAGCACGCAACGCGACCCGTTTGGCGGTCAATCGTCAGTTGCATGGCGTCGGTCATAAGGCGCACCTGGCCCTCATCGGAGGTCTCAACCCGAAAATCGGAGAACGACGGTTGGGGCAATACGGCCAGCGATTCACGACGCGAAAAGCGTTTGTCGCACGAGGCCGTCACGCGGGCAATCGTAGGGGAAAAGAGCTCCACGCGCACCCTATCGCCCTCATCGGTACGCACCACCACCCCACGGTCGGTTTTCGTCACATCGCACGAACAGGCCATCAGGACAAGGCCCAAAAGGATTACGAAGAGGTATCTTTTCATACAATTATGCAGTTTGGTCTGCTACAAAGATAGAAAAATTTATAAGACTTAAGGCCACCAAGCCGATGAAAGTGCATGGAAAAAGAGAGGGGTTGCCCAACTTTTGGTTGAACAACCCCTCTTTTGCCAAACGCTGTATTACGAGCGTCGATTTTTAGTTCTTGTTGGGCAGGAACGAATAGTTCTTGGCGTAGTGGAGCATCTGCTCGGTGTAGTTGGCCGGATAGGAAATCTTCACATCGACCACCTTATCGCCCTCCATCACAGCCTCATACTCGGGATTCACGAAGCCACCGTAAGGCTCGATGTTGAGTGCCTTGTAGCGTGCCAGCACCTCCTCATGCAGTGCAGGGTCCACCTGTACGGCATACTTTTCAACCAACGCCTTGCCGGCCTCGAAATCGCCCTCGGACTTGATGCGCTGAATCTCCCACAGCATCTTGCCGAACAGCTCGCGGAGCTTCTCGAAGTCGTTTACCACCAGGTAACGCTTGCCGTCCTGCTCGACCCATTCGATGACCTTATCGGCCTTGCCCTGCTCGTAGCACCACTCGGCAATGAGTTTGCGGTTGCGCATATGCGACTCTTCGACATTCTTGCCCGGCTCGATGCGCGAAAGCTGGGTCATCATACCATTCATAATATAGTCGGCATAGGCTGCCTTGGCCACCTCGAACGAGGGAACAAGACCCAGCTCAACCATCTTCTCGTCACCGATGTAGTAGAGACCGAAGAGGTCAGCACGCGTCTCCTCCAAGGTCGAGGAGTAGCTACCGAGGGCCGTGGGGCTGACACCCTCCTTCAGACGACCCGAACCGTGACCCAGGCACTCGTGCAGGTCGGTGTGCAGGTCATCGGCCAGCTTGCCGTACTCCTTCATGCGCTGGCGGTCCTCCTCGCGCAGCACGAACTCCTCGGTAAAGCCGTTGCCCTGGGCGGCCTTATCGTAGGCATAGGTGATGTTATCAATCGTCACCGACTTCGAACCGTAGTCGCGGCGAATCCAGTCGGCATTCGGCAGGTTGATACCAATCGGCGTAGCGGGGAAGCAGTCGCCACCGAGCAGAGCCACCGTAATCACCTTGGCCGAGACGCCCTTCACCTCCGGCTTGCGGTAGATGGGGTTGATGGGCGAATGGTCCTCAAACCACTGCGCATTGGCCGAGATAACCTCCGTGCGGTGGCAGGCCTCCGTATCTTTGAAGTTCACAATCGACTCCCACGACGCCTTGCGACCCAGCGCATCGCCGTAATCCTCGATAAAACCGTTCACGAAATCGACGTGCGACTCCGTATCGGCTACCCACGCGATGTTGTAGGCATCGAAGAGCTTCAAATCACCCGTCTTGTAGTAGTCGATCAGGTGGCGAATCGTCTGCTTCTGCGGCTCAACGGCTACCGCCTCGGCCTTCTCCAACCAATAGATAATCTGCTTGATGGCCGCGCCATACATACCCTCGGCATACCAGGTGCGCTCTACAAGCTGACCCTTGTCGTTCTTCGTAAGCTGCGAGTTCAGACCATACGACACGGGCTGCGGATTACCCTTATCGGCAGCGGCCATCTTGGCATAGAAGGCCTCGGCCTCGGCCTGCGTCACACCGGCGTAGTAGTTCGACGACGAGGTAAGGAGCAGGTCTTCACCCGCCTTCTGGTTCAATTTCGTCGGATAGAGCGACGCATCGAAGATGGCACGGCACACCGCCTCACGCCACTCGTTCAGCTCACCGAACTTCGCATCGCCCACCTGCTCGATGACCGACAGCAGGTACTCCTCCGAAAATTCGGGCTTGAACTTGTCGTTCGAGTAGTGGTGGTGGATACCGTTGGCAAACCACACCTTCTTGAGGTACTTTTCGAGGGCCTGCCACTCGGCCGTCGTGCGGTCACCGGCATAGTTCAGGTAGATGGTCTCCAGCGTGCGACGCACCGGCAGGTTGATGGCGCAATTCTGGTCGTAGAGGATATCACGACCACACTTGGCAGCCTCTTGCAGGTAGTAAATCAACTCCTTCTGTTCCAGCGGAAGTTGCTCGAAGCCCGGAACCTCGTAGCGAATCACCTTGACATCGTCGAAACGATCGACAATCCAGGGCTGCTCGGCCTCGGTCGCGGGGTTGCAGGCCGACATGGCCAGCGTTAAAAAAGGCACGGATGCCATAAGTAAAGGATTTTTCATGGTGAATAGGAATAAATTTCTTGCCACAAAGATAATACAAAGTGGCGAAAATTCATGGCTTTTCATTTCTCTTTCTCGAATATTGTTTCTACTTTTGCGACGAATAATGAACCCATCCAAAAAGATGAAAGTAGTAACTACGGTAAATGCACTCCGTGAGGCACTTGCGGAGGTGAATCCCCAGGGTGTCGGTTTTGTGCCGACGATGGGGGCCTTGCACGCCGGCCACCGCTCGCTCGTAGAGCGCGCCCGCAAGGAGAACGAAACGGTGGTAGTGAGTGTCTTTGTCAACCCCACGCAATTCAACGACAAGGGCGACCTGAAGCGTTACCCCCGCACTCCCGAGGCCGATGCGGCTCTGTTGGAGGCGGCCGGTGCCGACCTCGTGCTGATGCCCTCGGTCGAGGAGATTTACCCCGAACCCGATACACGCCAATTCGATTTCGGACAAATCGACAAGGTGATGGAGGGTGCCACGCGCCCGGGACACTTCAACGGTGTTGCGCAGGTCGTGAGCCGTCTGTTCGACATTGTGAAGCCCGCCTGCGCCTACTTCGGTGAGAAGGATTTTCAGCAGATTGCCGTCATCAAGGCGATGGTAGCACAGCTCGGCATCGAGGTCGAGATTGTGGAGTGTCCCATCATCCGTGCCGAGGATGGGCTGGCCCTCTCGTCGCGCAACGAACTTTTAACCCCCGAACATCGCGCCATTGCCCCCACGATTTACGCCACGTTGCGTCGTGCCGTCGAGTTGTCGGAGGTGATGACCCCCACGGAGCTGAAAACCTGGGTCGAGGCAACCATCAACCGCACTGCGCTGTTGCAGACGATTTACTACCAATCGGTCGATGCACGGACGATGCAGGAGGTCGAGGCGTGGAGCGATGCGGAGCGCATCCAGGGTTGCATCGCCGTCCAAGCGGGCGAAATCCGTCTGATTGATAACATTCGTATTCGATAAGTCATGAAATTCCAGATTGAAGTCATCAAATCGAAGATTCATCGCGTGACGGTCACACAGGCGAATCTGAACTACGTAGGCAGCATCACCATCGACGAGAAGCTGATGCAGGCCGCCAATATCATCGAGGGCGAGAAGGTCCAGATTTTGGACATCAACAACGGTGAGCGTTTCGAGACCTATGTTATTAAAGGGGCTGCCGAGAGTGGTTGCATCTGCCTCAACGGTGCTGCTGCCCGCAAGGTCCAGGTGGGCGACGTGGTGATTATCGCCTCTTATGCCTTGATGGATTTCGAGGATGCCAAGACGTTCAAACCGTGGATTATCTTCCCCGATACGGAGACTAACAAGCTTATCGGCTAACCGTAAAGGTCATTTGCATAACACACACAGAGCGTGTCCTACGAAAGTCGGGACACGCTTTTTTATGCACGCACCGGAAGCACGAAAGAAGTTGGATGACGAGGCGAGTTCAAGGCTTGCGCAAAAAAAGAAGGTCACCCCGAAAGGAGTGACCTTCTTTGCGTTAAGTTATCTGAAGTTGGATGACGAGGCGAAGCATGGCTTGCGATGAGCCGAAAAAGAGCTACCCCTCACGGGATAGCTCTTTAACTAAAACGGTTCTGATTGTGGATGATGTGCCGATTTTTAGACCTGTGCAAAAAAAAAGAAGGTCACCCTTTAGCGAGTGACCTTCCACTTAGCGGGCAAAAGTTCATATCCGAGGCTGTTTTTAGGCTTGTGCAAAAAAGAAGGTCACCCAAAACGAGTGACCTTCTTTGCGATAAGTTATCTGAAGTTGGATGACGAGGCGAGTTCAAGGCTTGCGATGAGCCGAAAAAGAGCTACCCCTCACGGGATAGCTCTTTAACTAAAACGGTTCTGATTGTGGATGATGTGCCGATTTTTAGGCTTGCGCAGTACTCGGAAGCGCAGCATACTCAATGTATGTGAGCATTCCGAGTGCAAGCGTAACACCAAAATCGGCCATCAGGCGCAATCCTGTGATGCCTACTCCTCGGAGAGGATTTCCAGCATCTTAATCGCCGCCGTCGCAATCTTCGTACCGGGGCCGAAGATGGCAGCAGCACCATCACGATAGAGCTGGTCGTAGTCCTGTGCGGGGATTACACCACCCACTACCACGATGATATCCTCGCGGCCGAGCTTCTTCAGCTCCTCGATAATCTGCGGAACGAGCGTGAGGTGACCTGCGGCCAGCGACGAAACGCCGACAACGTGTACGTCATTCTCAACAGCCTGCTTGGCAGCCTCGGCAGGGGTCTGGAACAAGGGACCCATATCGACATCGAAGCCGATATCGGCATAACCCGTAGCTACGACCTTGGCACCGCGGTCGTGACCATCCTGACCCAGCTTTGCAATCATGATACGGGGCTGGCGACCCTCCTTCTTGGCAAACTCGGCGCACATCTGCTTGGCGCGCTCGAACGACTCGTCGTTTTTCACTGCTGAACTATAAACACCCGAAATGGAACGAATTACAGCCTTATAGCGGCCAACTACAACCTCGCAAGCATCCGAAATCTCACCCAGCGTTGCGCGAACCTTGGCGGCCTCAACAGCCAGCTCGAGGAGGTTACCCTCACCCGTCTTCACGCACTCGGTGATAGCGGCCAGGGCCTTATCAACGGCAGCCTGGTCACGGTTGGCGCGCAGCTCCTGCAGACGCTTCACCTGGCTCTCGCGAACAGCCGTGTTATCTACGGCGAGGATATCAATCGGAGCCTCCTTCTCAAGGCGGTACTCGTTCAGACCGATAATCTTCTGCTCACCCGAGTCGATACGAGCCTGCGTGCGGGCAGCGGCCTCCTCAATACGCATCTTCGGAATACCCGTCTCGATGGCCTTGGCCATACCGCCGAGCTTCTCCACCTCCTGGATATGCTCCCAAGCCTTGTGAGCAATCTCCTGCGTGAGCGACTCTACGTAGTACGAACCTGCCCACGGGTCAACCTGGCGGCAAACCGAGGTCTCCTCCTGGATGTAAATCTGCGTGTTACGCGCAATACGTGCCGAGAAGTCGGTCGGCAGGGCGATAGCCTCGTCGAGGGCGTTCGTGTGCAGCGACTGGGTGTGACCCAGGGCGGCACCCATGGCCTCGATAGCCGTGCGGGCTACGTTGTTGAAGGGGTCCTGCTCCGTGAGCGACCAACCCGAGGTCTGCGAGTGGGTACGCAGTGCCAGCGACTTGGGGTTCTTCGGGTCGAACTGCTTCACAATCTTGGCCCAAAGCATACGGGCAGCACGCATCTTGGCAATCTCCATGAAGTGGTTCATACCGATAGCCCAGAAGAACGACAGACGGGGTGCGAAGGCATCCACCGACATACCGGCGTTGATACCGGCGCGGAGGTACTCCAGACCGTCGGCCAGCGTGTAGGCCAGCTCGATGTCGGCCGTAGCACCGGCCTCCTGCATATGGTAACCCGAAATCGAAATCGAGTTGAACTTGGGCATATTCTTCGACGTGTACTCGAAGATATCGGCGATAATGCGCATCGAGAACTCGGGCGGGTAGATATAGGTGTTACGCACCATGAACTCCTTCAGAATATCGTTCTGAATCGTGCCGGCCAGCTGGTCGAGCGTAGCACCCTGCTCGAGACCCGTCACGATGTAGAAGGCCAAAATCGGCAGCACGGCACCGTTCATGGTCATCGACACCGACATACGGTCGAGCGGAATACCGTTGAAGAGGACCTTCATATCCTCCACCGAGCAAATCGACACACCGGCCTTACCTACGTCACCCACTACACGCGGGTGGTCGGCATCGTAGCCACGGTGCGTAGCCAGGTCAAAGGCTACCGAAAGACCCTTCTGGCCGGCAGCCAGGTTACGACGATAGAAGGCATTCGACTCCTCGGCGGTCGAGAAACCTGCATACTGACGAATCGTCCAGGGACGCATCACATACATCGTCGAATAGGGACCGCGCAGGAAGGGAGCCACACCTGCAGCGTAGTTCAGATGCTCCATGCCTGCCAAATCCTCGGCCGTGTACATCCCCTTCACGGGAATCTGCTCGGCCGTCATCCACGGCTGCTTCTCCTCGCAGCTCTTCTGGGCGCAGCACTCCTGGGCGGCACCCGTATATTTCAGTTCCGAAAATTTAGCTCTCATAATTCGATTCCCGTTAATTAGATACCCATCTCTTTAAGGTAGAACTTCAGTGTCTCAAGCACATTCGACTTCACGTTGATGAAGTTCGTAATGCCCTGTGCCTCCAGCTCGGGGGTGCAGGCAGGTGCGCCGGCAACCACCAGGATAGCCTTGCCACCCAGCAGCTCCTTCACCTTGGGGGCTACCTCGGCGTAGTCGTCGTCCGATGCGCAGACAACCACAATCTCGGCCTTCGAGGCGAGTGCGGCCTCTACGCCCTCCTCAACCGACTTGAAGAAGGTGTTGTCCTCCACACGGATACCGGCACAAGCGAAGAAGTTGCACGAGAACTGGGCGCGGGCGCGGGCCATACCGAGCGAACCGCACGTCAGCATGAAGGCCTTCGGGGTCTTGCCCGAGCGGTCAACCTCCAGACGCATCTTCTCGAAGGCCATGGCACCACGGTAGGCGTTCAGCACGTTGCCCTCCTTCAGGTCGCGCTCAACCGACTCCATCGTGATCTCCTCACCGGCAACCTCCGTGAAGTTGGGGAACTGGTTGGCACCCAACAGAATCTGACGGCGCGTAGCGATGTTCTTCTCCTTCTGGGCAGCCGAAGCCTCAACCTTCTCCTTCACGAAACCGACCTCGTAAGCGGCAGCATAGCCACCCTTCTCCTCAACCTCGAGGAAGAGCTTCCAAGCCTCCTCGGCAATCGACTTCGTGAGGTTCTCGATGTAGTACGAACCACCGGCGGGGTCAACCACCTGGTCGAAATGCGACTCATGCTTCAGCAGCAGCTCCACGTTGCGGGCGATGCGCTTTGCGAACTCATCCGGCTCGGCATAAGCGGCGTTGAAGGGGACAACCTCCAGCGAGTTTACACCGGCAATGGCTGCCGACATCGCCTCGGTCGTACCGCGCAACATATTCACATAGGGGTCATAAACGCTCTGATTCCAGCGCGAGGTCTCGGCATGCACATACATCTTCGAAGCGCACTCCTTCTCGGGAGCGTAAGCCTTCACGATGTTGGCCCACAACATACGACCGGCACGGAACTTGGCAATCTCCATGAAGTAGTTCGACGATACGCTGAAGGTAAAGCGAATCGAGCGGGCAGCGTCATCGGCCGAGATACCGGCATCGGTCAAACGGGTCATGTACTCCTGACCTGCCGAGAGGGCGAAAGCCAACTCCTCGACAATCGTCGAACCGGCATTGCCGAATACACGGGCATTGACCGTGATGGGGCGAACGTGCTTGTACTTGGCGCACTTCTTCACCAGCTCCACCACTGCATCGTTGCAGCACGAGCAGATGGCACCCTTCTGGGCCATACCCTTCACAACGGGGTCGGCCGAGAACGAAATGAAGGCATCCTCCAGACCCTCCTTCTCCAACTTGGCCAATACCAGGTCGGCAACCTCTACGCAGAACGAGAGGTTCACGGCGGGAATCACGATACCCTTGAGCAACTCGTCGAGCTGCTCGGCCGTAAGCTCTACACCGCAGGTGCAGAAGCCGAGCGAATCAACGCCCGAGTTGAGCAACTTGAGTGCCTCGGCGTTGGCCTCGGCCACATCCTTTACAACCACCGTCTGGTGGATACGCCACTCGTTGTTGGCGCGCGTTCCGCGTACATAGGGGAACTCACCTGCCTTCGTTTGCAGGAACTCGATGCCCTCGAGGTTCTCGGCACGGTAGTAGGGCTTGAGGTTGAAACCCTCGCCCGTACGCCATACCAGCTTACGCTCGTAGTCGGCACCCTTGAGGTCGGCTGTAATCACCTCCTCCCACTTCTCGGTCGGAACCGCGGGGAATTCGGCGAACAGCTTTTCATTAAGATTTGCCATAACTGTTTTTTAGTTAATATGATTAAATTGAATATAGCTTGTCTAAAATAGGCGCGTAAAGATACACATTATAAATCAAAGAAAGAAACTTTTTGTTAGTTTTCTAACAGCAAAAACAAAAAAGAGGCGGGCAATCGTCAAAGACCACCCGCCACAACTCAAAAAAAGGGTTTGTTACCGTTTGCGGAAATAGCTGCGCTGCACGGCACTCCCGACCCATTCGCTCTCAAAATCAAAGTCGAACAGCAAGACCAAATCGCGCGCCGAGAGTCGTTCTATAGCACACCACTCAACACCGGCAACATATAATTTATTTCCCCTAACGGCATACTCCGTATAACGACCATTCATCAGGTCCTCATCATCATAGACGACAAACTCTGTCGGCGTAAATACCACATACACCTCGCCACGCTCATAACGATACTCCTCCACTTCACCATCGTCATAGGTATAGGTTTCGAGGTAGCAGTCCCATGTACCTATCAACTGCTCATACGCCGCACCTCCTTCATCGTCCGAACTCGAACAACCGACAAACAGCATACCGACAAGCAGCAAGGCACACCAACGTAACTTTTTCATATCCGATATTTTTTATCAATGTTCTACAAAGATAACCATTCTTGCACTTTTACAAAAGGTCTCACCGAGCAGGCAAAGGAAGAACAAACACCATATAAACCATTTTTCAACTATTTCACCTCTATTTTTACAAAAATCACAAAATCCCATTTTTAGGAAATCACCCCGATTTTTCACCTACATTTTCGAAAAACTACCCAAAATTTCACCACAACGCTTGAAAAATCACCCGATTTTTCGAAAAAAGCGCATAAAATTCACACTATTCCCCAAAATTTGTCATTTTTCGATGCAGGAAGAAAAACGAAAATATTTATCTTTGCAAAAACGAATCTAAACAAACAAAACAATGTCATCCCTGTTGCGATTTAAGATGGTCGATGCGGCCATCAACCACACAGCCGTGGAGGTAGATGCCCCCGAAGGCCGCCCGTCGGATTATTTCGGAGCCAAAGTATTCGGCCGAGAGGCGATGCGCAAATACCTCGACAAAAAGACCTACGAGGCCCTCTCGGACACGATGGCCAACGGCACACCCCTGAAGCGCGAGGTGGCCGATTCGATTGCTGCCGGTATGCGCCAATGGGCCTTGGAGCATGGAGCCGACCACTACACCCACTGGTTCCAGCCCCTCACGGGCGGTACGGCCGAGAAGCACGATGCTTTTGCACAGCCCGACGGCTTCGGAGGTGTGATTGAGGAGTTCTCGGGCAAGCTGCTCGCCCAATCCGAACCGGATGCCTCCTCCTTCCCCAACGGTGGTATTCGCAACACCTTCGAAGCGCGTGGTTATTCGGCCTGGGACCCCGCATCGCCCGCCTTTATTGTCGATACGACGCTCTGTATTCCGACCGTCTTTATCGCCTACACGGGTGAGGCATTGGACTATAAAGTTCCCCTCTTGCGCTCGATTTCGGCCGTCGATAAGGCCGCCACGGAGGTCTGCCACTACTTCGACCGCTCGGTCGAGAAGGTCTATACCTACCTCGGCTGGGAGCAGGAGTATTTTCTCGTCGATGAGAGTCTTTGGGCCGTGCGTCCCGACCTGATGCTCACCGGTCGCACGCTGATGGGCCACGAATCGGCCAAGAATCAGCAACTCGAGGACCACTATTTCGGGGCCATTCCCACGCGCGTGATTGCCTTTATGAAGGAGCTGGAGTATGAGTGCCTGAAACTCGGCATTCCGGTCAAGACGCGCCACAATGAGGTGGCTCCCAACCAGTTCGAGCTGGCTCCCGTCTATGAGGAGGCCAACCTGGCGAACGACCACAACCAGCTGCTGATGACCATCATGGACAAGATTGCCCGCCGCCATAAGTTCCGCGTCCTGCTGCACGAAAAGCCCTTCAAGGGCATCAACGGCTCGGGTAAGCACAACAACTGGTCGCTCGGTACCGACACGGGGGTCAATCTGATGGGACCGGGTAAAACCGCTTCGGAGAATCTGCAATTTATCACCTTCCTGGTCAACACGATTTCGGCCGTCCACAAGCACAACGGCCTGCTGAAGGCGGCCATCATGAGTGCCACGAACGCCCATCGTCTGGGTGCAAACGAGGCTCCGCCGGCCATCATCTCGACCTTCCTCGGTACGCAGGTCTCGGCCGTACTCGATAAGTTGGCCGATTCGAGGAGCGACAATGCCATCCGCTTCGATGCCAAGGGGGTCTTTAAGATGAGCGGCATTTCGCACATCCCCACCCTGCTGCTCGACAATACGGACCGCAACCGCACCTCACCCTTCGCCTTTACGGGTAACCGATTCGAGTTCCGCGCCGTAGGTTCTTCGGACAATTGTGCCGAGGCCATCATCACCCTCAACACGATTTTGGCCGACGAGCTGACCGCCTTCAAGCAGGAGGTGGATGCCAAAATCGAGCGCGGCATGAAGAAGGAGAAGGCCATTTACGAGGTGCTGAAGCAGAAAATCAACGCCTCACGTGCCATCCGCTTCGACGGCAACGGCTATGCCGACGAGTGGCGTGCGGAGGCCGAGCGGAGAGGGCTGGATTGCGAGACCTCCACACCGCTCATCTTCGACCGCTACCTGACTCCCGAAACGGTGGCGTTGTTTGCCCGCACCGGCGTCTATTCGCAGGTCGAGCTGGAGGCTCGCACCGAGGTCAAGTGGGAGACCTATGTCAAGAAGATTCAAATCGAAGGGCGCGTGCTGGGCGATTTGGTGATGAACCACATCGTTCCGACCGCATCGCGCTACGAGGCGGCCCTGCTCGACAAGGTCTATAAGATGTCGCAAATCGGCTCGGGACTGAATGCCGATGCCGATATCGCCCTCATCAAACGCATTCAGGACCACACGGCCGAGATTGTACGGCTCTCGGAAGAGCTGGTCGAGGCACGCAAAAAGGCCAACCGCATCGAGGATATGCGACTAAAAGCCATCGCCTACCACGACACGGTGGAGGGCTACTTCGAGCGCATCCGCGACCATGTCGATAAGCTCGAAGAGATTGTCGATGACCAGATTTGGCCCCTGCCGAAGTACCGCGAATTACTCTTCTTACGCTAACCAACATTCCAACACTTTCTAACACTATTCAACCACATGAAACGAATCCTTTCCCTCTTTGCGTTGCTCCTTGTAGCAGCCATCGCCACCGCGCAGGTACACATCCCGACCCGTGACGAGGTGGGAGCCGCGGTTTGTCCGACGGAGATTGCCCCCATCAAGGCCCCCTTCTATATGCCCGAGATGGTGCGCCCCACCTTCCCCGACTACACCGTAAGGGTCGCCTGCCCCACCAATGGCGATATGGCAACACGCGCCATCCAAAAGGCCATTGACCAGACCGCAAAACGGGGCGGTGGTCGCGTCATCGTCCCTGCGGGCCATTGGCACACGGGGCGCATCACGCTCAAGAGCAACGTGGAACTCCACCTCGAAGAGGGGTGTGAACTCCACTTCAGCGGTGAAATCGAGGACTACCTGCCGGCCGTCTTTACGACCAACGAGGGGGTCGAGATTACCTCGCTCGGAGCCTGCATCTACGCCTGCGACGAGGAGAACATCGCCCTCACGGGCAAGGGCCGTCTGATTGGTCCGAAAAGCGGTTCGATTAAAGAAAGACAAGTTTCGTTTGCGGTCGAGAAAATCGATATCAACACCCCCGTCGAGAAGCGCATCTACGACGGACGCAATGGCGGAGAGGTCTTTCTTCCCACCTTCTTCGGCCCGATTAACTGCAAGAAGGTCTTCCTGGAGGGGGTAAAGTTCGAGCAGGGCTTCTTCTGGAACATCGCACCGGTCTATTGCGAGGAGCTTATCATCCGTGGCGTGGAGGTCGAGTCGGTCGGTATTCCGCGTGGCGACGGTGTCGATATCACCTGCTGTAAATATGTCCTGATTGAGTACTCGACAATGGGTTGCGGCGATGATAACTTCGCCATGAAGGGCGGCCGCAACGAGTATGGCGAGGCGATTGGTCGCGCCTCTGAGAACATCGTCATGCGCCACTGCCTCACCCTGCGTGGCCATGGAGGTATCACCTGCGGCAGCGAAACGGCCGGCTGGATTCGCAACCTCTATACGCACGACTGCGTCTTTGACGGCACCCAAATCGGCATCCGCTTCAAGACCCGCCGTCCGCGTGCCGGAGGTGGCGAGAACCTCACCTACGAGCGCATCCGTATGCGCACCACGAAGGGGGCCATCGTCTGGGATATGCTCGGCAACCCCGCTTGGACGGGCGAGCTGGCTTCGCGTTTTCCGGTGCGCAGCTGGACGAAACTTACGCCCGCATTCCGCGCCATCACCATCCGCGATATCGTGGTGGAGGGATGCCGTGAGTTGATTGATATGAAGTCGATTCCCGAAAGCCCCGTGCGCTACCTGCAAATCGAGAACCTGACGCTCGATATGCGCCATACGCAGTGCGATTGGGACGATGCACGCAACCGCAAGCTGATGTTGCTGCGCGATGTGGAGGGAATGTCGATGCGCAATTTCAAGATGATTGGGGCTAAAAAACCGCTTATCGAGGTGGTCGATGGTCGCAACCTCTTGTTCGAAAATTGGACGACCGAGGGCATCACCCCCGAAATGCACTTCGAGGGACCCCTCACGGGCGACATCCGTTTCTACAACAGTCCGGGCTGGGAGCAGTTCACCCGCTAACAAGCATCACACACCTATACAAAGAGAGGGTCTCCGGTGGAGACCCTCTCTTTGTGCTATCATCGGTACTACTTACCGAGCATCTTCTTCACCTCGGCAGCGACGGTCGTACCGTTGTAGCCGAACTTCTCATCCAGCACCTTGTAGGGAGCCGAATAGCCGAAGTGGTCGAGGCCGTGGATATAGCCGTTCTCACCTACCAGACCCAGCAGGTTTACCGGCAGACCCGACGTCATACCATAGCGCGGCAGCCCTGCGGGCAGCACGCTCTCCTGGTACGAGCGGGGCTGGTCGCGGAACAGGCCCTCACTCGGCACATTCACCACGCGCACGGCGATACCCTCCTCGGCGAGCTTCTCGGCACCCTCCACGAGGGTCGAAACCTCCGAACCGGTAGCCACCAATACGGCAGCAGGCTTGGCGGCATCCATCACCACGTAGCCACCCTTGGCAATCTGCAAGGCCTCCTCACGACGCTGACGACCCAACGTAGGCAGGGTCTTGATGTTCTGACGCGACAGAATCAGGGCCACGGGACGCTGCTCCTCCAAAGCGAGTTTCCAAGCCGTTACGGTCTCCTCGCCATCACCCGGACGCAGCACAACCATCGAACGCTCACCGTGGTGGTTCTTCAGATGCTCCATCAGGCGAATCTGTGCCTCATGCTCAATGGGCTGGTGGGTAGGACCATCCTCACCAACACGGAACGAGTCGTGGGTCCAGATATAAATCACGTGCAGGCGCATCAGGGCCGAAAGGCGCACGGCCGGCTTCATATAATCCGAGAATACGAAGAAGGTACCGCAAGCGGGAATCACACCACCGTGCAGAGCCATACCGTTCATCACGCAGGCCATCGTCAGCTCCGAAACACCGGCCTGGAAGAACTTACCCGTGAAGTCGCCCTTCGTAAAGGCCGTCGTCTTCTTCAGGTAGCCGTCCGTCTTATCCGAGTTCGAGAGGTCGGCCGAAGCCACCACCAGGTTCTCCACCTTGTCGGCCAATACACTCAATACGGTGGCCGAAGCGGCACGCGTAGCTACGTCGGCCTTCATCTCAATCGACTTGTAGTCGATTTCGGGCAGCTCGTTCTTAAGGAACTTATCGAGCTTCGTTGCGAGAGCCTTGTTCTCCTGACGCCAAGCCTTCTCCGTCGCGGCCATCTCGTCGCTCCAGCCCTTCAGCTCCTCCTTGCGGGCAGCAAAAGCGGCCTCCGACTCGGCAAAGATTTGGAACGGATGCTCCACATCGGCACCCAGGTTCTTCATCGTCCCTGCGAAATCGGCACCGGCAGCCGACAGGGGCTGACCGTGGGTCGAAACCTTATCCTCGAACGACGAACCATCGGCAGCTACGGCACCCTTACCCATAATCGTCTTGCCGATAATCAGGGTCGGACGCTCGGTCTCCTCGTTGGCAGCCTTCAAGGCGGCGCGAATCTCGTCGATATTGTGGCCATCGACCTTCAGCACATTCCAATTCCAGGCCTTGTACTTCATCTCGACATCCTCCGTATCGACCTCTTCAACCTTGGTCGAGAGCTGGATATTGTTCGAATCGTAGTACATGATGAAGTTCGCAAGACCGAGGTGGCCGGCAATGCGACCCACGCCCTGCGAAATCTCCTCCTCAACGGCACCATCCGAAATGTAGGCATAGGTCTTGTGTGCCATCCACTCGCCAAAGCGAGCCACCATAAAACGCTCGGCAATGGCAGCACCGAGGGCGATGGCATGGCCCTGACCCAGCGGACCCGACGAGTTCTCCACACCGCGCATCACATCCACCTCGGGGTGACCGGGCGTTACACTGCCCCATTGGCGCAGATTCTCCAAATCCTCCATCGAGTAATTCCCTGCCAGTGCAAGCGTTGCGTAGAGCATCGGCGACATGTGGCCCGGGTCGAGGAAGAATCGGTCACGATAGGGGTGATCCATCTTCTGGGGGTCATAATTAAGGAACTCGGTAAAGAGGACGGCCATAAAATCGGCACCGCCCATCGAGCCGCCGGGGTGACCCGACTTGGCCTTTTCGACCATTGCGGCCGACAAGACACGGATGTTGTCGGCAACGCGCTTCAATTCGGAATTAGTAGCCATAATGTTAAGTTGTATAATTGATTATTGATTGTTCTTCGTTATCCTACCTGCTTCAGTTGCGCGAGATTGGCCCTCTCGAACCGCTCGCGGGCATAGTCGAGCGTCACGGTGAAGCGGGTCAAATCGCTCGACGGCAGCTCGAACATCGCATCGGTCATAATCGCCTCGGCAATCGAGCGCAAGCCACGCGCTCCGAGTTTGAACTCCACGGCCTTATCAACGATATACTCCAGCACCTCCTGCTCGAACTTCAGCTCCACGCCATCCATCTCGAACAAACGCTCGTATTGGCGCACGATGGCATTCTTCGGCTCGGTGAGAATCTTGAGCAGTGCCTCGCGTCCCAGCGGTTGCATGAAGGTCAGCACCGGCAGACGACCCACCAACTCGGGTATCAACCCGAACGAGCGCAAATCCTGCGGCAGGATGTACTTCATCAAATTGTTGCGGTCCACCTGCTCGGTCTTCACGCGACCATAGCCCAAAGCGCGGGTATTGAGGCGTTGGGCAATCTTCTTCTCGATGCCGTCAAACGCGCCACCGCAAATGAAGAGGATGTTGCGCGTATCGACCTGAATAAACTTCTGGTCGGGGTGCTTGCGACCTCCCTGGGGCGGCACATTAACGGTCGTACCCTCCAGAATCTTCAGCAGGGCCTGCTGTACACCCTCGCCCGAAACATCGCGCGTGATGGAGGGGTTATCGCCCTTGCGGGCAATCTTATCAATCTCGTCGATAAAGACAATACCGCGTTCGGCCTCCTCGACCTTGTAGTCGGCCACCTGCAACAGGCGCGAAAGGATGCTCTCGACATCCTCGCCCACGTAGCCGGCTTCGGTCAGCACCGTGGCATCGACAATCGTAAAAGGCACCTTCAGCAGCTTGGCAATCGTGCGGGCGATGAGGGTCTTACCCGTACCCGTGGGACCCACCAGCACGATATTCGACTTGTCAATCTCCACTTCGCCCTCCTTGCGCTCGACCATGAGGCGTTTGTAGTGGTTATAGACAGCGACCGACATGGCGCGTTTCGCCTCGTCCTGCCCGATGACCCACTCATCGAGGAATTGTTTAATCTGCTGCGGTTTCATCAGCTCCTCCCGCTTGAAGGAGGGCTTTTGGGGGCGGTTCTCGGCCACCATCTCGTTGTCGAGCAGGATGCGATGGCCATTCTCGATGCACTTGTTGCAGATGTTGGCCCCATCCATTCCCTGGAAGAGAATCTCCACATCTGCACGCTTGGCACCGCAAAACGAGCAGCCCTCGCCGTTATGATTTCCGCCACCTCGGCGGTTGTTGTTTTTTTGCGTCATAGTCTATTTTGAAAGGGCGGAAAAGGCGAGAAGGGCGAGAAGGGAGGCTGAGCCTACTGAAAAAACGCTCCTCTCTAACTCTTTCTCTCTAATCTCTCTTTCCTCTTTGCTCTTTGCTCTTTATTTTCTCTTTGTCAGCACTTCGTCAATCAGGCCATACTCCTTGGCCTCCGAGGCCGAGAGCCAATAGTCGCGGTCGGCATCGCGCTCGATTTTCTTGAGCGACACCCCGGCGTGCTTGGCCAGAATCTCATACAGCTCGCGCTTGGTTTTGAGGATTTCACGAGCCGTGATTTCGATATCCGAGGCCTGTCCCTGCGCACCTCCCAGCGGCTGGTGAATCATCACGCGCGAGTGGGGCAACGCAGAACGCTTGCCGGCCTCACCGGCCGTCAGCAACACGGCACCCATCGAGGCGGCAAGACCCGTGCAGAGCGTCGCCACGTCACACGAAACGAGCTGCATCGTATCGTAGATACCAAGACCGGCCGTCACCGACCCACCGGGCGAATTGATGTAGAGCTGGATATCCTTCTCGGGGTCCACCGACTCCAAGAAGAGCAACTGCGCCTGGATGATATTGGCCGCATCATCATAAATCGGCGCACCGAGGAAGATGATACGCTCCATCATCAGTCGCGAGAAGACATCCATCTGCGCCACGTTCAGCTGTCGCTCCTCGATAATCGTAGGCGACACATATCCTGCCGCAACCGACTGAAAATCATGCAACTTCAACGAGCTGATACCGCAATGTAGGCGGGCATATTTTTCAAATTCCGAAGCCATCGTTATTTTTCAAATAATAAAAGGACTTTGCAAACATCACGCCTGCAAAGTCCAAAGATACGATTTTTTTCTAAAAATCCTACAACGTCTTGGCCATTTTTGCGAAATCGTCTGCCGAAATCGCCTTCTCGGTCACCTTAATCTTACCCTTCACGGCCTCTACAACCTTCTGCTCGAAGAGCTTCTCGTAAATCTTCTGGGCCTGCTCCTTGTTCTCGAGAATCTGCTTGGCGTAACCCTCCAACATATCCTCCGGAGCCGACGGCATACCGTACTGGGCAAACTGGGCAGCAGCCAACGCCTTGGCCTCCGTGGTGGCATCCTCGGGCGTTACGGTGAGCTTTTCCTGCTCGATGAGCTGCTTCTGGATGAAGTTCCAGGTGAACATCTGCAAGAACTGGTCGAAGTCCTTCTCGATATCCTCCATCGAGAACTTGCCCTCGTTAATCGTGTAGAGCCAACGCTTGAGGAAGGCCTCCGGCATCTTCAGGCCGGCCTTCTCGATGAGGTAGTTGCGTACCTGAAGCGTGAACATATAGTCGCTCTCACGACCCAGCTCGCGCGAAATCTCCTCGTCGAGCATCTTGTCCAGCTCCTTCTCGCTCGTCACGTTGCCGGCGGGGAAGGCCATCTTGAAGAACTCCTCGTTCAGCTCCGGCTCCGAGAACTTGCGAATCTTCGTAATCTCCAGCTCGAACTCCGGCTTAATGGCAGCAAGCTCCTCCTGCTTTACCTGAAGAATGGCGGCACGCTGGGCCTCGGTCTTATACAACTCGTTGATGTTCACCTGCATCTTGTCGCCAACCTTCTTACCCAGGAAGGGCTTGCGCTCCTCCTCGGTCATCGAAATCAGACCGACATAGGCATCCTGAATCTGCATATCGCCATTATCCAGCACGACGGTCAGTGCCTCGTCCGAAGCTACCTCCTCTACATCGACCAGACGGCCGAAACGACGCAGGTAGTTCTCGCGGTAGTCGGCGTGCATCTTCTTGTCAATCTTAATGCGGTTGTAGGTCAGCTTATCCTTCTCCGAAAGCTCCAGATTGAGGGCCGGAGCCTCACCAATCTCGAACTTGAACTCGAACTCGGTGCCATTCTCAAAGTCGAAATCGCCCTGCTCCTCCGAGGGAATCACATCACCCAGGTAGTCAATCTTTTCGTTTTGCAGGTACTCAAAAACGGCATTCGAAGCGATGCGGTACGACTGCTCGGCCAAAACGCCCTTGCCGTACATCTTCTTCACGATGCCCATCGGCACCATACCCGGACGAAAACCCGGGATGTTGGCCTTGCGACGATACTCGCGCAGAGCCTTCTCCACCTCGGCAGCATAATCTGCCTCGACAACCTTCACGCTCAAGATGGACATACCACCCTCGCGCTGCTCACGTACAATGTTCATAGTAAATAAGTTATATTCGTTTTGCTTCTCTATTCATGCACATTCGGCGCGCACAGATACAAATATTAATTAAGAATTCAAAATAATTAAGGGGGCTAAAGGGAGCTAAATGCGACTAAGGGCAA
>JAFQHI010000031.1 GCA_017398045.1 Alistipes sp.
ATGGCAAAGCTGATCACCAAGTTCAAATATCTCAAGCCCAACGCTCGGCAAAGTGTTGGCGGGTATGCAAAATAGATTGCTACCCGTGAAGGTGTGGAGAAGATCGATCAGTCCTATCGGCTCTCGCCGTCCTCACAGAAGCAACAGCAGCTCATCGAAGAAATCATAAAAGACTTTCCCGACAGCAAAGAGATGTTGGAGTATGAGGACTATCTGAAAGAGCCAACGGTAGGAAACGCTTCCGAGTTCATCACCCGCGCTCTGGAAGACAACGCTTACGAGGTGATGCAGACCAAGACCTACGCAGACTATATTGCTACCCGACCGAGAGCCGAACGCTTCGGCTCTCACGGTCTGTTCACCGATGACGGTATCCCCGTTAAGCTCGACAAAGTCTCGGAGGAACTGAACAACTATAACGGAAACGTGTGGACGGTGATCATCTCTCTGCGCCGTGAGGATGCAGAGCGCCTCGGATACAATCAAGGAGAACGATGGCGGGAGATGCTCCGTACCCAAGCGGCTATCATTGCAAAAAATTTCAAGATACCTGCGGAGGATCTCCATTGGTACGCCGCCTTTCACAACGAGAGTCACCATCCTCACGTTCACCTCATGGTGTACAGCGATGAGTCCCAAACACCGTACCTTGCACGGCAAGGCATTATGAATTTGCGCTCATCCTTCGCAAAGGAAATATTCCGAGATGATCTGCAAGAGATATACAGCGTACAGACCGAACACCGTGATGAATTACGACAGCACGGCAGTCAGCTCATCGCTGAGATCGTGGAGCAGATCAACTCCGGTGTATACGATAACCCGAAGGTGGAAGAAATGCTTCGTGAGCTTGCCGACCGTCTCTACCGCACAGGCGGTAAGAAACAGTACGGCTATCTGAAATCCGATGTGAAGGCACTCGTCAACAGAATCGTCGTGGAACTATCGGCCGACGAACGGATCGCCGCCCTCTACGACTTGTGGTGCGAACAACGAGAAAAGGTACTCGGCATCTATACCCAAGACCTTCCCGAACGAATACCTCTCGTGGACAATCCCGAATTCAAATCCGTGAAGAATGCGGTGATCAGCGAAGCCATGAACATCCTTGCCAATATCACTCCCGTCGATGAGGACGAGGAAGATATCGTCCTCGATACTCCCGAACCTGCGCCGGAGGAAATGGAGAGAGCCGAGCAAGAGAGAGAGTCTGCAGCTCATATGAGCGAACGAGAACGGATCTCTGCTATGTGGCGGTACTACCGTCAGGCAAAAGAACTGCTGGACCGTGAAAGCGAGGACTACGATCCCGACACGGCGGTGGATCTGCTCATCGACTCGGCAAAGCTCGGATGCGACGTTGCCAAATACCGTCTCGGAAAAATGTTCCTCCGAGGTGAGGACGTGGCGAAGAACACCGACTACGCTCTGCGATGGTTAGAGGATGCGGTGGCAGACGGCAATCAGTATGCCGAATACCTGCTGGGCAAGACTCTGCTCCGTGGCGAGGATGCCGAGCAAAATCTGCCTCGTGCCGAAGATCTGCTGAAGCGTTCCTCCGATAAAGGAAACCGCTATGCCAAATACGCTCTCGGCAAAGCCTACCTCGAAGGACTCCTGCTCCTACAGGATATCCCCGAAGCGATCCGACTGCTGACCGAATCGGCAGACTCCGGCTTCGCTCCGGCACAGTATCTCCTGGGCAAGCTTATGAGTCAGGGTGAGGTCATCCCGAAAGACTTGGAGAGAGCTATCGACTACCTCGAACGAGCAGCAGGTCAAGGCAACCCCTACGCCGCCTACCTCGCAGGCAAGCTACTGCTCACCGAGGAAGATATCAAGGACATCCTCCGAGCCATCAAGAACTTCGAGATCGCCGCGGAGAACGGTAACGACTACGCCGAATACCAACTCGGAAAGCTGTACCTCTACGGCAGAGAGATCGACCGTGACTATGACAAAGCGATGGAATACCTGCAATCCGCAGCTGAGAAAGGCAACCCCTATGCCAAGCAGCTCCTGCACAGCATAAAGAACAATAAAAACTGGTCGGCGACAATGGGATCGATCCGATTGCTCCACCACCTTGCCCGTATGCTCCAAAACCGCTTGGAGGATGAGCGCAAAGATAAGATGGGCGGTATCGACCGCAAGCTCAAGCGGAAGATCGACGAGAAGAAACAGGCTCACGGTCTCAAACAATAATCCCAACGAAAGGAGAACCCATGTCAAGCTATATCCATTTCACAGAAGAACAAAAGGAGCAGGCTC
>JAFQHI010000022.1 GCA_017398045.1 Alistipes sp.
AGGGCTTTCCTTTTAACCCTTAATATAATGGTGGTGCTACCACTTGTGTGTTACCTATCCCCCAAACCCCCTTTCTGTAAAGGGGGCTTTGTCGCACTCCACATAAAAGGGTTACATGGGTAAGTAATCGTAGAGTCGAGACTTATCAGTTGTGCAAAGCCTTCCACTCGGGAAGGGCTTTCCTTTTAACCCTTAATATAATGGTGGTGCTACCACTTGTGTGTTACCCTCCCCCTAAATCCCCCTCCTGTGAGGGGGACTTAGACGCGCTCGATATCAAAGGAGTATATGGGTAAGTAATCGTAGAGCCGAGACTTATCAGTTGTGCAAAGCCTTCCCCTCGGGGAGGGCTTTTTCTTTTAACACTTCATTATGGATAATTCATGTTTTTCCCTATCTTTGTCGAGAAGATAAATAATCAGGGATGGATATTATCGATTTTCGTGCCTATTGCCTATCGCTCCCCGAGGTGGAGGAGTGCTTCCCCTTTGACGATGTGACGCTCGTTTTTAAGGTGGCGGGGCGTATGTTTACGGTCGTTGGGCTGGACAATCCCATTGGATTTGTCGTAAAGTGTGACCCCGACCGCGCCATTGCGTTGCGCGATAAGTACGAACAAGTCAAAGCGGCCTTTCACTTCAACAAAAAACATTGGAACTCGATTCGGTTCGCGGGTAAGATGTCGGACGAAGAGCTGCGGCGCGAGATACGCCACTCCTACCTGCTGGTCGTACAGCAAAACGTAACGCCCAAAGCGCGTCGGCTGGAGGTGTTGGGAATGGTAAACAAAGAGCAAATTCGTGATGATGCGGAGCGTTTTTAACGCTCCGTTTCTGCGTGGTAGCGTCACGCAAAAATGGGATGCAACGCCATCTCGGCTCCAACCGTTGAAATCAACCGCCACCCCATTTTCCAAGCAAAGACAAGTCATCCGAGCCGCTACAGGTTGACAGGAGTTTTAAGACCCGATAGGCAACAAAGCACAACGACCGCACACAACAAAAACGAGCGGGAGTCTTCACGACTGCCGCTCGCCCTCGGGAAGCGTTGCACCTCCCTAAAACTACTAGCAGCAACGAGACAACACATTTGTGAAAAGTCCTCATCGCCCCACCAAACTACTAACGACCGCTGAAGGCGAGAGGTGACCGAAGCGAAGAAAATGGGGTGGAAGGCCGTAGGCATGGAGTTGAGATGGCGTGTCGGGGGAGCTTGCTCACCAACGGCAACGCCATCTCGGCTCCATCTGTTGGCATCAACAGCCACCCCATTTTCCAAGCGAAGATAAGTCATCCGAGCCGCTACAGGTTGACAGGAGTTTTAAGACCCAGCAAGACAACAAAGCACAACGACCGCCCACAACAAAAACGAGCGGGAGTCTTCACGACTGCCGCTCGCCCTCGGGAAGCGTTGCACCTCCCTAAAACTACTAACCCAAACTTAAATAAATGAAGAAACCTCACTGCAGTTGCTGATCTGCAGCTGTTGGGTATAAGTTACAAATACGATGCCAAAACAAAAGTCCGCCCCCGAGGGGACGGACTTATACCGTTTTGGACGATGGTTGCGTCCTTCGCTTTTATTGGGCCTTTTCAGGCTCGTGTTTATAGGTAAACACCATGGCGAAGAGCAGGGCCACCACCAGGGCGTAAGCGGCAAATACGAGCCACGAAGTGGACCAGCCGGCCACCTGGGCTGCGGGGTCGGGCTGCGAATAGACGAAGTGGTTCACCACGGCCTGTGCGCCCAGTGTACCAATCGTGGCACCGATACCGTTGGTCATAATCATAAACAGGCCCTGTGCGCTGGCGCGAATCGTCGTATCGGTCTCCTTATTCACGAAGAGCGAACCCGAAATGTTGAAGAAATCGAAGGCTACGCCATAGACAATCATCGAGAGGATGAACATCCAGACACCGCCACCCGGATTACCCACACCAAACAGACCGAAGCGCAACACCCATGCAAACATGGCCATCAGCATCACATTTTTGATGCCGAAACGCTTCAGGCAGAAGGGAATCAGCAGGATGCAGAGCGTCTCCGAGACCTGCGAGAGCGAAATCAGCGCATTGGCATGGTTGGCACCGAAGGTCGATGCAAACTCGGGAATGTCGCGGAACGAGGTGATAAAGGGATTGGCAAAGCCGTTGGTAATCTGCAACGAAACACCCAAGAGCATCGAGAAGATGAAGAAGAGGGCCATCTTCTTCTGCTTAAAGAGGGTAAAGGCACGCAGACCCAACGCCTCGACGAGCGATTTTTTCTCGCCCGAGCGATTCGTGGGGCAGGCGGGCAGCGTAAAGGCATAAGCCCCCAACACAAAGCCCAGCACAGCACACTGCAGGAACTGCATATAGGTCGTCTGGAAACCGGCGGCATCGCAGAGGAGCATGGCGCAGATGAAACCCACCGTACCCCATACGCGGATGGGCGGGAAGGCCTTCACCGTGTCGTAGTTGTTGCTCTCCAAAACGCTGTATGCCACCGAATTCGAAAGGGCGATGGTCGGCATATAGAAGGCTACGCTGACGGCATAGAGCGTAAAGAGCAGCCCGAACTGTACCTCGGCACCGGCACTCATGGCGTAATAACCCGCACCGGCCATAAAGGCGGCAGCCACGCCATGGCAGATACCCAACAGACGCTGTGCCTGAATCCAACGGTCGGCCAAAATGCCAATCACAGCCGGCATAAAGAGCGATACGATGCCTTGCATGGCATAGAAAAGACCGATTTTCGAGGCCAAACCGGCCCCTACGAGGTATGAACCCATCGATGTAAGGTAGGAACCCCACACTGCATACTGCAGAAAGTTCATCACGGTCAAACGAAACTTGATACCCATAATCTATTGATTTAATGTTTGTTCAATCTTAAATTCGAACCTTGCAACCGGCTCGGATAACAAATGTACAAAATTTTTTTCTCTTTTTTCTTGCCATTTGCAAAAATTAGTTCTACTTTTGCATCGTCAAAACAGACACAGGGACATTGAGCTATGGTGTAATGGTAACACAACAGATTCTGGTCCTGTTATTCCAGGTTCGAATCCTGGTAGCTCAACAAAAAAGGATGACTTTCGAGTCATCCTTTTTTCGTTTCTCTATGGAAGTGTGTCACTAACTTACAACGTCCACTTCAGCTCCTTCTCTACGGGCGGCATACATACGTGCGCATCGCAGCATTGCCACTCCACCTTGCAGGTCACCTCGCCCGAAGCCGTACCCGTCAAAGGAACCATAACGCTGACTGCATCTTCGTAGATGGTCGTACCGGCCGTTCCGAAGGCTTTGGCCTCGGGGGCAATCAACTCACCCACCGTCACCCCTGCGGGAGCCGTTACGGACACCTTTAAGGGCTGGTAGGCATCCGAGGCGGCCACCGTGCGATAGATATGGAAACCCGGGTGAATCTGCATCTTCAGCTCTACGGCCATACCGCGCTCATTCTTGACCACCGAACCACTCACCTGCACAGGCTCCTCCTGACTTGTTTCGCCCCCTGCGGCGGCCATTTCGGCAGCACGTGCTGCGGCTGCGGCCTTCTTCTCGCGGACTTTGTAGTCGTTACCGGGCAGCGTCTGCGGGCCATCAACCATATAGACCCAACCACCGGCCTCGGTGAAGAAAATCTGCTTGCGATACTTCTTGAACCACGCGCTCCACTCGGCAGGCGTCTCGAAGGTACAGAGCGTATAACGCTCCAAGATGCGCTCGGCACGCTCTACCTCCTCGCCCTTTTCGAGGGACTTGACGGCTCGCTCCAAGAGGCGGATATCGCCCGTCGGAATCTGCCAAGCCTTGGCATCCTCGTCGATTTGTATCTCGTAGGAGCCGTCCAGACCATAGATATAGGGGGTATTCTCCTCGTAGAAGGGGATGTAGGCATCGAGGTCATTGCCCAGATGGATATAGGCCAGGCGGTGGTAACGCTTCAGATAGTCCTCAAGCGACATCGGCTCACTGGGCTTAAAATTGAGGTAGTAGCTCTCCTCGGCCGTCAGTTTCTCGCCACGCGCCTGCTTGGCCTTTGCCTCGGCCTGCTTCTTTGCGCCCTCCTTATTGGCCTCCACGGTCCAACCCACACGGGTCTCGTAAGGCTCCATCGTAGCCATGTATTTCAACTCCTTGACATACTCGCGTGTAGCCATACGGTCGCTGTACTTACGCACCAGGGGCTGCTGCCCCTTGAATTGGGCAATATAGCAGACCGCATTGGCAAAGACAGCCTTCGCCTCCTCGGTCATGTAGGCCGGTGAGGCGGCAAAGCCCCAGTGCAGGAAGTTGGCGTGGCGGCCAATGGCCACCGCGTCGATGGTCTTGGCGCATACACCGCTCGAGATAAACTCCGTGTCGGGACCATCGAGATAGCCCCACGGGCGCGAAACCATACCTACGGGGAATCCCTCGTCGGTCATGTAACCCTTCGTCTGCACGCGCCACATCATCACGGAATCGGGCAGGTTGGGCGTGAAATACTCATAGTGCTTGGCATCCTCGGGGGTGGGTCGCTTCTCAAGCGAAATATCGGTCTTGAAAGGCCCGCGGAAAATCGCATGGTCGAGCTTCATGCCGTGGGCATGGGCATCGAGACAGAGGCAATACCAATCGTGCTTCGTGCCGATGCCGCGACCGATGTTCTCGCTCTGCTGACCGATGGCAATCGAGGCACAATCAAAATCTTCGGGCAGACGTTGAGCCGGAATCACCTTTGTCACCTTGCCCGCAGCATCACGAATCAGCTCGCGCTGTCGCGTAGCGGGAATCGTGCCGTCGAAAATCGTCACATCGTAACCCTTCGACATTTCGGCCTTATACTCCTTACCCATCACGGTTGCCACCGAGTCGAAACGCTCCTTGAGCATCGCCTCCCAGGCGGCCGTGCGCTCCAGAGCCGAAGCCTCCATGCCCTCTTTCGAGCGATGCGAACCGAAGGTCTCAAATTCGGCCGCTCCACCCACGTAGAGGACCTTCAACGCAGCCTTGCCGTCATTGTTCAGCAGGCCGGATGACGAGCATCCGGCCAGCATGAAACAAGACAGCGCAATCAACAACTTTTTCATGGTTGCGCTTTTTTATGGGATTACCTGCTAATAGGTGTTCTGCTGCAACGCACCACCGGCATTAGCAATCTCGGTCTTGGGAATCGGAATAGCGTAATGACGCGAGTTAGGCTCCAGCGTGAAGGTCTTCACACCGCCATCCATCATCACCGAACCCGATGCGGGGTTGAAATCATAGAACTGACGCGTAACGGTCACATCGTCGGCTGCATAGTCGTTGGCGTTGTAACGCTTCAGGTCGTACCAACGCATCGTCATAAACAGCTCACGACGACGCTCCTCGAGTACCTTCTTGATGGCATCGTCCTGCGACGTAGCGGTCAGCTCGGTATAAACCGAAGCGTCGATACGGGCCTTACGCAGCGGAGCGATGGTCTTCATGGCGGCCGTATAGTCACCGTTACGTGCCTCTACCTCGGCCTTGATGAGCATCATCTCGGCTACCGACGGACCGGCATCAATCGACTCCATGTAGTGAACCATCACACCCGGCCAACGGAAGGCGGGGTCCTTCGAGCAGGCACGCAACGAGAAGTCCTCGGCGTAGTAGTAGCGGAAACGAAGGTCGTTCTGGGCATCACCACCCGGCAGGTCGATGAGATAGGTATCCATCAGCTCCTGGCTGGGAACAAACCACCAGAAGGCCGAATACATATGGCGAGCCAGGTAGATACCCTCCTTGTCGAACCAGGTACCAAAGTTGGCGGCACCACTCAGGCGCAAATCGTAACCAATCGGCAACTGAACGGTTACCTTCTCGGGGTTCGTCGAGCCGTTGATGTCGTAGCTCAAGGTCGATTGGCTGAACGACAGCGACTCGTTGTAGTCGCTGAGCGTATTGTACTCCGACAGAGCCTTCTCGGCATACGATTTGGCCATAGCGAGGTCACCGCGATAGAGGTAGTAGCGGGCAGCAAAGGCATTGACAGATGCGGTCGTGGCACGCCATACGCGGTTGCGACCATCCTGCTTCAGGGGTACGGTAATCTTCAGGGCCTCCTGCAAATCGGCATCGATGGCAGCCCACGTATCGGCCAGATTGGCGCGTGCAGGCGAATCCTCGAAGGTCATCGTCTGGAGCGACAGACCCAGCTCGTCACCGTTCTGACCGGTGTAGTAGAGCGTGTGAGCCACTGCAAGCTGGAACATCGAATAGGCACGCAGGAAGTGACCCTCGGCCTTCAGGTTGGCTTTGTCCTCCTCCGGACCATTGAGGCTCATCGCCTGCTCGATGGCCATGTTGGCGAAGTAAATCTTCTTATACTCGCTCTGCCATACCGAGTAGCGCGTATCATCCACCTCGTTGCTGTAGAGGATATAGGGAAGCTGCGTCGTAGCGTTGAACACACCACCGCTCTTGGCCGTGTGGAACTCGGGCGTAATACCCCAGTCATCCGAGCCATAGGCGGGCGTAGCCTGCTCCTGCACATAGAGCGAGTAGTTACCCATCAAGGCATCCAGCTCCTCCGTGTTCGACAGGGTCTTGTTCGTGGACTTCGAAGGCTCCTTGGCGAGCCAGTCGTCGCAGGCAACAAACGACGTTGCCAGCACGAACATCGAAGCATATAATGCAATATTTCTAAGTTTCATAGGAACGCTTTATTTAGAATGAACACTTGATACCGAAGGTGTACGATGCCTGCAAACGCATATTACCATACGCGAACTCGGGATCCTCATCATAATCGTTGAAATAAATCGAGAAGGGGTTGTTGGCCTGGGCGTAAATCTTCAGATTACGCACGCCGAGCCACTTGGTAGCCTTCTTCGGCAGGTTGTAGGCAACGCTCAACTCCTGCAGACGGATGTGGCCTGCATTCTCGGCCAGATACGACATATAGGGATAGAAGCGGTCCCAGAAGTAGTAGCGGGTCTCCACCTCGGTCTGCGGCAGGGGAACCATCTGGCTCGGGTCGCAGTTCACAACATCCTGATAGTACTTATTGGGAACGGCATTACCGGTCATACCCGGGTAGTTGAAGCCCGTGCGCATGAACTTGTGGCCGAACTTACCGGTTACCATCAACGAGATATCGAAATCATACACCTCGAATGCGGTCGAGAAGGCCATCGTCCAGGGAGCCACCAGCGTACCCATCTCATACGAAATGTTCATGGCATCACCGGCCGGCCACGAGTTGAAGAACTGCTGCGAGCCGTCCTTACCCACGAGCGTCGGTTTCATCTCGGGATTAGCCTCCGAAGCACCATTCATCAGACCACCATACTTGTAGGCCCAGAGGGTGTTCATATCGTAGCCCTCCATCCAGGCCGACGAACCACCCGAGTAGGCCAGTGCGTAGGCATTCGAAGGCTTCGTAGCGAGCTTCTCAATCTTATTCTTGTTGTACGACAGGGCCAGATTACCCGTCCACGATACGTTCTTCGAAATCTTCAGAGCCGAGCCAATCTCCAACTCGAAACCCTTGTTCGATACCTCGGCCGAGTTCATCTTCATCGACGAGTTACCCTGTACGTTGGGCAGCGTAACCGAACCAATCAAATCCTCCGAATACTTGTTGTAGATATCCAACTTACCGAAGAGCTTACCCTTCAAGAGGCGGAAATCGACACCCACATCCCACGTGCGGGTCTTCTCCCAACGCAGCGTCGGGTTGGCGTAGCTCGATACGGCAGCCGTAAACTCGTTCGTGGCGGCACTCGTTGCACCACTCATGCTAATCAGCGGGCGGAACGAGGTCGTCTTATCGACGTTACCGTTGTAACCATACGTTACGCGGATACCGAGGGCATCTACCCAATCCACATCCTGCATAAACTTCTCCTTGCCGAGCTGCCAGCTGGCACCTACCGACCAGAAGGGGGCGTAGCGGTACTTCGGGTCATCCGAGATGAGGTTCGAAGCATCGGTACGTACCGAACCCGAAACGGTGTACTTCTCATCGAAGGTGTACGAAGCGTTACCGAAGGCCGAGAAATAGCGGTCGGTCTCGTATTTAAACTTATTCACATAGGCAAACGTCTGCGACGAACCCTGCCAGTTGGTGAGTTTCAACGCACCCGAACCACCAACACCGTTGGGGAAGGTACCTACGCTCAACGTAGCATCGTTGTAACCATAGGTCGTCGGGTTGCCGAACTCCTGATAGACGTTATCGATGGTCTCGATACCGGCAATCACAGCCACGGCGTGCTTCTCGGCGAAGGTGTGGTTGAAGTTCACCTGGTTACGGATGGTCATCACCTCGCGCTGCGTGCGGCTCTGGGCGAGCATACCGCCCATCGGGAGGTTCGAGGTTACCTCACCCGTGTTCTTATCCCACGAAGCGGCCATATTGACCGTGCTGCGTACCTCATAGGTATCCTCCGTGTAGTAGTTCTTCGTGCGACCCTCCTGCATCTCATACTGCACGCGCGACTCGATGTTCAGACCCTTCCAAATCTTGAAGGTCAGACCGGCCTGGATGCGGGCGTTGGTCGACCACGACTTCAGGCTGCGACCCTCGGTCTCCTGAAGCGGGTTGTAGGTCCAATCGGCATAGGGGAAAGCACCCTTCGGCACGAACTTATCGACATAGTCGAGGCTCACCTGGTCGTAGGGAACGTAGTTACCGGCCTCGTCCACAATCATCTCATAGGGGGCATAGCCAAATGCGCCCGTATCCACGTTATTCTCCGAAGCGGTGCGGCTATACTGACCATTGAGGGTCAAATCCAACCACTTGAAGAGCTTGGTCTGGTTGCGGAAAGCGACCATATACTTCTCGCTGTTCTGCGTCTTGAAGTGCTTGCGGTCGTTCTGATACATGGCCGAAAGCATCGTGCGCGAGCGGTCGGTAGCGATATTGACCGAAACATTCTCCTGGTGAACAATCGGATTCTGGAGGAACAACTCCTTCAGCTGGTCCGTGTTGTCGAACTGACGATACTTGGCGATGCCTGCATTCATCTCGGCCTCCGAAATCTGACCCAGACGGTGGGCATTCAGGAGCTTATAGACGCTCGACGTACCGTCGTAGTAGTCGGCACCCGAATAGGGGTCGATGTACCACAGCGAAGCGTCCCACTTATAGAAGTTATTCACCTCATAGTCAATCACATCGTTCGTCGAAGCGCGATTCAGGTAGTAGTCCAAATCCATCTTCGGCGACACCTTCAGGTGACCCGAGTAATCGACCGTCACGGTCGTACCCTCGCCGTCGCGCTTGGCGTTCTTGGTGGTGATGACGATGACACCGTTGGCCGACTTGGCACCCCAAATCGAAGCGGCAGCGGCATCCTTCAGCACCGTTACCGACTCCACGTCGTTGGGGTTAATCGACTCGAAACCGCCCTCGATGGCAAAACCATCGACAACCAAAAGAGGCTGTACATCATCGGGGTCCACGGTCAGTTTCGTGCGACCGCGAATCTCGAACTGCGGATTACCATAGGCATCCTGCGTGGCGACAAGACCTGCGGCGGCACCAATCAGGCGCGAGGCGATGTTTCCGGTCGGCTTCTCAATCTGGTCGGCCGAGATAATGTCGAACGCACCGGTGGCACGCTCCTTCGAGATGGTCTGGTAACCCGTTACCACAACCTGCTCGACCTGCTCGGCGGCCTCCTCCATTGCGATATTCATCTGGCTCTTTGCGCCTACGGCCTCTTCATAGTCCGTATAACCGATATAGCTGAAAGTCAGCGCGTCGGCTGCATCAACCGAAATACGATAATTACCTTGTGCATCTGTCGTGGTACCGCGGTTCTTGCCTTTGACGATTACCGTCACACCGGCCAGCGGGTCACCATTTGCGTCCGATACTTTACCGGTCACCTCCTTCTGCTGGGCATAAGCCGTCAAGGAGAAGATACACATAGCGACAAGCATTGCTGCTGTGTAAAGTTTCTTCATAGATTTTTGGTGGAATTGTGTGAAACAATCTGTTTATGAGTTTGCGATTTGACACACGTACCTCGATAACAGAGGCGGGAGCGAACCACCCTACCGGCATGGTAACGTCCCATTTTTTAATACTGGTGCATGTAGGTATTTACGCCAAATAAAAAATGTTTTATAAGGTTAAAATTTTGGTGAATTGTGTTGTTTTCTTTGACAAAATAGGTATTTTTGTAGTGAGTTCCAAGCGATTTGACACAAAAAGGCTCATTTTTTTCAATTTGGTTACACATTGTAATTTTACCCCCCCCCTTGTACTTATGAAACGTAATATTGTATTTTTGATGGCTGCCGCCCTGCTGACCTCGTGCGGCGCGAACACCGGCTACACGCTCAATGGCTCGGTAGCCGACTCAACCTATAACGGAGCAACGGCATACCTATATATAAATGGTGAGCCGCAAGACTCGACGGTGGTCGAGAACAACGCCTTCGTCTTCACGGGCGAGGCCGCAACCCCCGCAATGGCCCGCGTACAGCTCCAACAGGAGAAGAACCGTCTGCGTGCTACGGTGGTGCTGGAGCCGGGCGTTATCGGCGTTGAGCTGATTGACCGCACGACGAGCAACCTCACGGGTACGCCCCTGAACGAGGCCTACGACGCCTACGACAAGAAGACCACGGCTATCTACAACACCTACCGCGAGGGCTACACCGCCCTGCGCGAGAACAAGGAGCTGGATGCCGAGACCATGGCTGCGCAACGCGAAGAGCTGCTCAAGGTCTATCGTGCCGACACGAAGGCCGCCAACGAGGAGATGTTCGTCGCCCACAAGGAGGATATCCTCGGTGCTTCGGCCATGCTCGAGCTGGCAAATTATGATGCCGAGAAGTTCGACTCGCTCTACATGATTGCCGGTGAGGCGGTGAAGAACGCCCCGAGCGTAGTGAAGGAGAAGGCGCGTTGCGAGGCGGTAAAGCGCACGGCCGAGGGTCAGATGTTTGTCGATTTCACGATTGAGAAGGGCAATGCCGATTCGACGCCCGTGAAGTTCTCGGACTATGTAGGCAAGGGCAAATATGTGCTGGTTGATTTCTGGGCTTCGTGGTGCGGTCCCTGCCGCCGTGAGATGCCCAACTTGGCGAATGTCTATAAGCAATACAAAGGCGATAAGTTCGAGATTGTCGGCGTAGCGGTTTGGGATGAGCGTCCCGACACGGAAAAGGCCATGACGGAGCTGCCCATCACGTGGCCGGTGATTTACGATGCACAGAAGATTCCGACCGACCTCTACGGCATCTACGGTATTCCCGAAATTATCCTCTTCGGTCCCGACGGCAAGATTGTTGCTCGCGGCATCCGCGGTGAGACCATCGGCAAAAAGATTGCCGAAGTCCTGGCCGAGTAAGACCGACCAAGAAAAAAAGGAAAAAGCCCCAATTGTGGGGCTTTTTCTTTTTAAGAGGAAAGAGCGAAGAGCGAAGAGGAAAGAGAGGTAAGGTTTTTTAAGGTTACTTCCAAAAACCTTAATCTCCCTTAATCGCCTTTTTTCTCTTCGCTCTCTCCTCTCTCCTCTTAAAAAACATCACCGAGGCCTCCCGACCTCGGTGACTTCACACAATCCATCAAAATGTTACCTTTCTGGTTCGAAGCGGGATGCTTCGACTGACACGACGCAATAGACAAGATGAGAGGCGTCGCTTGGTACATTACGATATACAAATGTAGTAAGTTTTTCGCAAAATACCGCGAAAGGGCATATCCCGATTGCAAATCGCAAACAGCTACAAATCAACGGATTGTAAATTCCCGATTACCCTACTACTCATCCTTCGGCTCCGAAGAGGGCTGTTGGGCGGCACAATCACGACAGAGGGCCTCGAAATGGTCCGTGAAGGTGACATCGTGGTTCGTGAGTGCGAGTTTGCCACGCAGGATGTTGCGCTGGTTGTAGTAGGTCTTGGCACTGATGTTGGCCACCATACAGATGGCCGACTTGGTCATATCGAGACAAATCATGCAGTAGAGGCAGACCTCGCGCTCCGAGAGTTGGGGATAGCGCGTGCGCAGGAGATTCACCACACCGACCTGCTGCATATTGAGGATATCCTCAAAAATCCACTGCACACCACCCTCGGCTTCGGCCGAAATCAGCTCGTTCATCTTGCGCATGAAGAGTTCGCTGCGCCCGCCATAGAGGACGGCCGTATCGAGCAGTTTGCGCATAAATTCGACACGTCGGTCAATCAGCTCCTGCGGGATACCGATGCGGGGCTTCGCACGCTCGGCCACATAGGCATCTTTCAGACGCAGGACGGCAGCGCGGTACTCCGAAATGGTTTGCTGCTGCAACAAAATGAGGCTTCTACGACGCGACAAGAGCCACAGCACCAAGAAGATAATGGCCAACAGCAACAATGCGCCCGCCACCCATTGGTAGAGAACACGCTGGCGCAGATGCTCGTTCTGCTTGATGAGGATATCGCGGAAGAAACGTCCCTGCATACCCGGGATAAGCGACTGCTTCTCGGCATAATAGAGCGAATCATAGACCTCCAGGGCGCGTTGCTGGCGGTTATAGGCCTTCGGGTACTCCTCCAATACGGCAAAGAATTCGCCCGCCATGCGCTCATTCTCCAACTGCCAATGGCCCGACGAAAGGTCGTAGAGGGCCTCCTGACGCTGTTTCTCGGCGGTATTAGCCAGCCACGTGGCCAGAAATTCGGCCGAGGTATCGGCATCGTCCAAATAGAGGTAAATGCGCCCCAGGAGGCTGTAATAGGATTCGGGAATCACGCCGCCGGCATATTGCTGCACCGCCCCCTGCAAACGATGCAGGGCCTCCTCGTAGCGGTCGTTATCCGCCTCTTCAGTAGCATAGATGCGGGCCAGATTCAAGAGGGCCGTCGTATCACCCAGCTCCTCGGCATACTGCTCGGCCTGCTTGCAATAGCGGTTGTAATACTCCATATTGCGGATGCGGTAATACTCCGAGCCGGCCGCTATCATGGCGTGGATGGCCTCCTGTTTCTTGCCCGTATGCTCAAAGCAGGTCACCGCCTTTGCAAAGTGCGACGAGGAGAGATTGACATATTGCTGCTTGCGGTAAAGACGCCCCATGGACATCAGCAGGTCACCGCGCAAATCAATTTCGTAGGTACGCGCAAGGCGGACATCGGCTTCGAGATAGGCACTCAACGCATTGCTCAAATCACCGGCCTCGTAGAACCGCAACCCTGTGAAATAGTATGCGTAGGCTGATTCGATAAGCTCACTTTTCCGCGAGGAGTGTTCGTAGTAGGCCAACGCTGCATCGACGAGCGAATCGCACAACACGCCGTCCGGCAGCTCGATGAGCGCGCGGTTGCAGAGGTTGGCATGGCGGGCATCGAGTGCCTCGCGGCCGGAGCGTTGTCGGTCGTAGCTCTGCAACAGCAACAAAGCACTATCGGGTTGCTCGGCAAGAAGTCGTTCGGCCTCATTGAGCAACCGCTCTTCGGCCGAGGGGTGACAGGATGCCATACCTAATGCTACGACAAGGGCAACAAGAATACGGTACATAGGTTTAGTTAGTAGTTAGCAACAAATATAGCGAGAATATTTTGTTTCTGCAAACCGACCCGCTGCCGCGTCGCGGTTGCACCCGCCATCCAGCCCCCATTCCTCCGTCGCACGAAACACGCCCATCGTTCGACCGAAAGGGCCACCAATGAAAAAAAACCTCCGCCCACCGAAGGTGGACGGAAGCTCTCCAATTACACTTTTCTAACAAGATGCCGAAACTTCCAACGAATGTCTGTTCGACTCTCCGAGTGCAAAGATAGCTCTTTATTTTCAAAAAACAACAAAGTTTTCACATTTTTGTCAAATATATTTTTGTTTTTGCTAATTATTTAGTAACACTCACCGCCCACGCAAGCGTCAAAACCGCGCGACAGGGACGCCCGTGGCCCGTTTATTGAGCAGAAAAAGAGCTGTATTTGCGCAATTTAAGATAAGATTTCAATCTGTCAATCTTGATTTTTGACATAAAAATGGTCAAATTTGTTGCGACAATACCCCATTTAGTGTTGTAGTTTGCGAAAGATTTCCTATTTTTGTGGTGCGAAAGTGGTAAAACCACTCCGCAAGACATAATAGTGAAAGTGTTTCGCTATCCTCGACGATAAAATTTGGCGATTTTACAAGTACAGGGATAAACGATCAACACTCAACCGAGAGTATGGCACGTTCCGTCTAACGTGTCGTTTCCGGTGTGGGGTATTGTTTATTTGTACTTGGGCCACGCCAAATGCCTATCGTCGAATAAACGAACGGCTCCACACTTTCCTTTTTTACACAAACCCATTACTAACCCCCGTATCGGAGCTGCTACGGAAACTTAATACTTAAATAAGTATGAAGCAGTTTTTCTTTTTCCTGATGAGCGCAGCTCTGCTCGTTTCGTGTGGTTCGGCCAAACCGGCTTATACGCCTGCACCGCAAATCCAGACCGTAACCAGCCTTGAAGGCCAGCAGGTCAATAAAGAGACTCGTGCCGACACGGGCTACGACGAAGGTAAAGGCCTCAGTGCTGATGGTACGAAAATCGAGATGGTAACCTACAAGTGGTGGGCCGCATCCGCTGATGTTGATAACAAGAGTGCAGCCATTGCTTTGGCTCGCCAACGTGCTTATAATGCTGTTGCTGACAACGTAAACAAATGCGTAGCATCGGAGGTAAATAGCGATAACAATATTGGTATTGCAGGTGCTAACGGTCAATATCTTGAGTCGGTTACTGGCGCATGGAAACAATTTAGCAATGCGGTGATGAAGGGCTGCGAGCCTTGGGGCGAGTTGGAGATTGAGTACAATCCCAGCACCGGTCAGTACTCGGTATGGGCAAAGGTTGCCATACGAGGTGACCGTTTCGTGAAATTGTTGAACGAAACGGCTACGGCTGCTCCTGCCAATTTGAGCGGTTCGGCATTGGATGCCTATATGGAAACGAACAAGAAGATTGCTGACGCTCTTCGTGGTCTGAAATAGTATTTAGCTGCATGAAACGCTATCTATTATCAGTTATACTGCTATTCAGCTCGCTCGTGTCGGGTGCTCAACCGAAGCACCCGGCCGAGTGGTTACCTTTTATGGGCAGAGAATATCTGAGCAATTTGCAAAGTGATTTCAACACGGGCAACATTTCAGAAACGGCATTCAAAGAGCAGTTGGTACAAATTGCACGTAAAAATCTTGCACAGCAAGTTCAAATTCAGGTGCAAAGTCATTCGGCAGATGAATTAACGATTGTCAATGGCAAGAGCAACGAGCGATATCGTTCAATAAGTACCTTTACGACCGATGTGGAGATGAACCTGGTGGAGACCCGTACTCACTACAACCCCGCCACGCGCGAGGGCTTTGCTATTGCGTATCTGCATAAGGCGAGTGTGCGTCGTCACTATGAAAACGAGTTGCAGATGGCGTTACGTACAGTTGAAAATGGTATTCAAACCGCATCGGTCTTTATTGAGATGGGATTCAAAGACCGAGCAAAAGGCGAATTGGAACGCGTAAATCCGGAATTTGACAAGACAGACGGATATTTCTTCTGGATGAGTTTGTTCGATATGCCTCAAGCGGAACTCAACGAATTAACTTCACGCCGAAACACCCTCTATCAGACTGTACAGCAGCAGCTTGCCGAGTTGCAACACGGCACGACGATTTGCATCAACTGCGAGGCACAGCTGTTCGATACGGAGTATTACGAACTGGATAAGCGCGTAAGGGGTATCCTTTCGGAGATGGGGTGCAACTTCACAAACAGCCCCTCACAAAGCGATTGGGTGATTGCCATCTCGGCATTTGCCCGCGAGGGTCAGGCTACCACCTTCGGTACGCGCACCTCCTACTTCGCCAATGCCGAAGCCAAGGTTGTCATCTACAAGATGGCCACCAAACAGAACATCTACGAAAACATCATCTCCAAGAAGGGCGGCGATACGCGCAACTTCACCGAAGCGGCACGCGCGGCCTACAAGGAGTTGACGGCGGAACTGGGTGAGATATTAACCACAACGATTAAACAATAATGAGAAGAGTAATTTTTGCTGTTTCGGCACTCCTGTTGGCCGTGCAATTTTTGGCTGTCGAGGCCCTGGCCCAGACAACCAAGAAGGTGGCCATCCTGGAGACTGTCGATAAGGAGAACAACATCCGTTACGGTGTGCGACTGATGATTCGCGGTAACCTTTCGCAGGCGATTACCAATACGCCGGGTTATGAGGGTTATGACCGCGTGGATATGGACCAGATTTTGGGTGAGCATGACTTCCAGCGCACGGGTAACGTGAGCGACGAGCAGATTAAAAAGCTCGGTGAGATGACCGGTGCCGCCTACATTCTGGTGGCCGAGGCCGCCATGGTGGACGAGTCGAACGTATTTATCATGGCCAAAATCCTCAACGTGGAGAGTGCGCGCATCGAGAAGGTTTCGAATGTGCAGTCGGGCATCGATGCCGAGGAGTTGCAGGAGAGCTGCGTACAGCTTGCCGAGTCGCTCTTTGGCCTGAAGTCGATTAGCAACAAGACGACACAAGCCGCTCCGGCCCCTGCTCCGGCTCCGGTACAGCAAGCCGCTCCGGCACAACCTGCCAAGCAGCGTGGCGGATGGCTCCCTTTTGGCCGAAACAAAGAGCATAAGGAGGCTGCTGCCAAAGTTGAACAGCAACAGCAGCAAATCGTTCAGCAAACCCCTGCTCCGGCACCCCAGCCCCAGCAGCAGTATGTCCCCTACTCGTCGCACAACCGCGCTCCGTTGCGTCCCGACCAGACTGTGATTCTCGGTATCGACCTCTCGCAGGTGCGCGTCTATGGTGCCAAGGAGTCGCCCGAGGAGTTCCGTAAGGCCTTCCAGGGTATGAACAAACTGCTCGTCGAGGAGGAGAATCGTTACAGCTTCCGCAAGTCGTTAGGCATCAAGGAGCATCCGATTATCGATATCGATATGATGCTGGCCCACAACGACAACCGCGATTGGGCAACGCTGAAGACGAGCTATGCAATGGTTCCCCAGATTGACGTGTTCAGCTTGGTGCGCTCCTATCAGTTGCGCGACACGCAGGGCATGGCCCTCGTGGTGGTGGGTAAGCTCTTCGACAAGAAGCGCGGCAAGGCCACCTATCAGGTGCTGTTGTTCGATATCGCAACGCGCAACATCGTGCATGGCGAGGAGCTGGAGACCGATGCCGGTGGCGCAGGCCTCCGCAACTATTGGGCCGGCTCGGTGAAGGTGCTGACCGATAAGTTCCGCATCCGCAAATAGCCCCGCATCAACAACCAAACAACACAAAACAAACGAGCGTGTCCAACAAGTTTTTGGACACGCTCATTTTTTTATCATTTTTTTGTGTCAAATCCTGTAACACTTTTTTTAGGACGACACACTTCAACCGTTCTGCACCCTATCGCTGGACGCGGCCGTTTGTATTGCCATCGGCAACGGCCATAATCTCCTCAATCGGGAATTGGGCATAATCGCCCGGCACGGTGTTTTTCAGGGCGCAGGCGGCAGCTCCGAGGTCCAACGCGCGTTGCATCGTGCAGTCGTGCAACATACCGTAGATGATGCCCGCATTGTAGGCATCGCCCACACCGACACAATCGACTACCCCCTCGATATCGAAGATGCGCGAAGCGTAAATCTCGCCCCGATGCCAAAGCGTACCACCCAGCAGATGGTGCTGGGCGTGCAGCACATTGCGCAGGGCAAAGACAATCGTATGGCAGTGCGGCAGGCGGGCAGCCACCTCCTCGGCAGCCTTGCGGTAGCCCTCCATCGGCATTTCGTAGGTCGTATCGACCGCCTTAAACGCGGGCATATCGACTCCGAGCGACTGCTTATACTCCAGCTCCGTGCCGAAGACAATGTCGCACCCCTCCATCAGAGCGGGCAACACCTCACCGGCCGTCTTGCCGTATCGCCAGAGGTTACGACGGTAGTTGATGTCGCACGAAACGACCAACCCCATGCGTCGCGCCACACGAATCGCCTCGGCACACATATCGGCCGCGCCCTGGCTCACGGCCGGCGTAATGCCCGACCAATGGAACCAACCGGCACCGTGGAAAATCTGCTCCCAATCCAGGTCCGCAACCCCGATGCGGTCGAAGGCCGAGTCGCCACGGTCATAGACCACCTGCGAGGAGCGCATGGCTACGGCCTCCTCCATATAGTAAAGTCCCATGCGACCCGCCTTGCGAATCACATGATCGGTGATGACCCCGTAGTGGTTCAAATCGCGCACGGCGGCATCGGCAATCTTATTGGGCGGCAGGCAGGTGACCAGCTCGCACTCCAGGCCGTAGTTGGCCAACGAGACGGCTACATTGGCCTCGCTGCCTCCGAAATTGGCCTCGAAGCGGGAGCTTTGACCAAAACGGTCGAACGACGGGGGCGTCAGGCGAAGCATCACCTCACCAAAGGTAACGATACGTTTCATAGCAGATTGGGATTAAACGGAATTGGGTTCAGCCCCCTTTGGCCAAAAGGCCGAGGGGCTGTATCGTCCTATTTCTTGACCGAAGCCTCAACCTTCAGCGACTCAAAACCCTTGATAATGGTCTCGGGATTGTTCTTCGAAGCGTCATAGGTAACACTCACCTCGCGCGTCGGAAGGTCGATTTTCACATCCTTGATACCCTTGCCGAGCGAAGGTACGTTATTCTCCACCTTCTTGGCGCAGTTCGGGCAATCGAGGTTCGTCACAAAGACGGTCGTTACATACTGCTTCGGAGCCTTCTTTGCAGGTTTCTGTGCCACGGCAACACCCATGCTCATTACCAGCACGAGGCAAATCATCAAAATCTTTTTCATGTTTTTTATGGTTTAAGGTTTATCAATACAGATTAAAGCGCAGACCGAAGTAGAACTTGCGTCCCATGAGCGGTCCCCATACGTTCATCGAGTTGAAGGCTGCCGAATAGGGGTTCGAAGCGTTCAAAATCGGCACATCCTGGCGGTAGTCGGCAATATTCTCGCAACCGACATAGAGGTCGAATTTACCCACCTTGCGCGTTACCTGGGCAAAGAACATCGGGTAGCGGGGCGAGTGGCTGTCATCGGCCAAATTGCCCGTCTGCGACGGAAGGCGGCAGGGGCCGTTGAGCTGTGCCGTGGCATCGAACACCCAACGACGGAAGCGCGTCGCATACTGGATGTTGAGCAGCGTTTTATATTCGCTCACCAGCGGACGCTCGACCTGGGCCGTCGTGCCATCGGGGCGACGAATCGTCATCTCACTATCCGTGTAGCGGAACGTGGCGAAGATATCCAGACGCTCGGCAGGGGTCCACGAGAAATCGACCTGATAGGTATCCGTGTGCGACTTGCCGTCCGAGGTGTAGATGTTAATCAGCGTGGGGTCCCACTCCTGGTCCACCACTACGGCGTGGTCAAACTCCGTGCGGAAGTAATCGAAGCTGAGCGTTGCATTTTCATAACCGGCCAACGAGAAGGTCTGCGTCAAAGAGCCACCCATCGTGAGGGCCTTCTCCATGCGGTCGAACGCATCGAACCACCCCTGCGAGGTGTAGTTGCCATCCTGGAAAACAATCTTGCGACCCGTTGTCAGGATGCCGATGTTGTCGGTAAAGACGTTGGTCGAGCGATAACCCAGACCGGCCGAAAGGCGCAGGGCCAACAGCGGGGTGATGTTCCAACGGATATGGCCGCGCGGCGTGCAGAAATAGCGGTCGTAGAAGGAGTTATAGTCGCCACGCACACCCAGCACAACCGAGAACTTATCCTTCACGGCATAGGTGTATTCGCCATAAAGACCCACCTCCTGCTCCTCGCGGTCGAGGTCAAACGTATTGACCCGATAGGGGTTCTCCTCCAACCAGGGGGTAAAGTTCACCAACGCCTCATTGACCGACGTATGGTGTGCCTGAAGACCGAGAATGAGCGACGAACGGTAGGTGAAATAGTGCTGATAGGCGGCATTGAGCGAAAGGACATTCTCCTGACCGTAGTAGTCGTTCAGACCGAAGTAGGCCGACTCGTTGTAGTGGTCGAAATCGACCATCGCCATCACATTCGAGCGCATCTCATCCTGCTCCTCCTCGCTCCATACGGCCTTACCGACAGGCGTTCCGAACTTCACGTAGCCACCCGCCTCACGATTGCGGATGTGCGAACCATAGCGGGGCATCTCCTTGCCCTGCTCGGCCCAATCCCAATCACGTGCCATGAGCGAGCGTTGCTCCTCCTCGTCCTCGTAGTCCATCATACCGCCCAGGCGATTCTCCTGCAAGAGCTTAAAGCCCCAACGGAGCTGGGTGCCGTTTTGCGATTGGTAGAGCCAACGATTCGACAGCGAAAGGAGGTTCGTCTCGGGCTGGTCGCGGAAGAGGTCGTGGTTGTGGTCCATCTCGCGCACATCGGTATCGGCCGACCCGTGGAAGAGGATGACCGTCGAGAGGCGTTTATCCTCCGTGAGGGGAATGGCAGAGGCGAGGTTCAGCTCGGGGCGCAACTCATCGTCGAGGTAGAAATTCACGAACAGACGCTCCTCGTCCGTGGGTTTGCGGTGTTCAAGGTTGATTTGGCCCGTGATGGCCTCGTGGCCGGCTGCCACCGAAGCGACACCCTTCGATACCTGAATCGAGCTGAGCCACATACCGGGCGTATAGCTCAATCCGTAGGGCGCGCTCAAACCGCGCATAATGGGACGGTTTTCGTCCAAAATCTGGGTGTAAGTACCGGCCAGACCGAGCATTTTAATCTGTCGCGCACCCGAAATGGCATCGCTATAGCCGACCGTTACGGAGGCCGAATTTTCGAACGACTCGGCCAAATTACAGCAGGCCATCTTGCAAAGACCCGCGAAAGATATCATCTCGTTTTTCAGGATGCCGTCGCGCTTGACATAGTTACCGCTCAACGAGCCGTCAATCACCACATCCTCCACGGCCAGGCCGTCGGCCTCCAACTGAAAGTCGAGTCGCTCGACCCCCTCGGCCACCTTCAGCGTATCGTTCGTATAGCCGAGATAGGCCGCCACCAGGTTATCGTGACCTTTGACGCGATAGATGATATAGTTGCCCTCCGTATCGGTCGAACCGCCCACGGTCGTGCCGGCCCAATAGACCGAAGCACCGATAAGGGGTTCACCATTGGCATCCAAGACACGACCCGAAAGGTTCTGGGCCGAAAGCGACACGGCGGTTGCCACAAGGGCTGTAAAGAGTGTAAAAAGTTTGATTTTCATGGATTTTCTATTAAGGTTAAAACGCTTACGACCGCCTCTTTCGTATGCACGAAGAGCGGTTTTGTGGGGTCTTAAGCCTTAACAGGAGGGGCGCGCAGGCCCTTTGTCGGCACTACACGCGAATATGGGAGCGGTAGCTGCTCGAAACACCTGCCACAGCACAGCGATGCGAGGTGTTGCAGTTCGGGTTGCGGCTCGAAAAGAGCCACCGGAAGTTCCGGTAAAAAGAGTTTCGACACGCGCTCTTCGTCCGAAGAGGCGGTATAGAGTTGCACGCTGTTCGAATGGCGGTCATCGCAGCAGGGGGCCGAGAAATCGGCATCGTGTGCCGCCTGCAAGGGGTGCATATCGAGGTGCTGATGGCCGTGGTCGTGGTTGCATTGGGCCGTGTGGTGGTGCCACTCGACGCAAGGACACAGGAGCGACGACAAGGCCGCACCGCCTACCCCCAAGAGGTAAACCGCACACAGCACCATGGCCACCATCTGTCGCACCTTACGCATCGTTTGTTGTTTGTTTAGACCAAAATTCCACAATCCTTGAGCTGTCCGACCCACTTTTCGGCATCACGCAACGCCGTTTCGGCATCCACATCATACCGCTTGGTGAGCAGCGCAGCCACCTCCTCGAGCGTAAATTCACGCTCGGCAAGTTCCTCCCACAGGTAGAGCGACGTAGCATTGAGCGCAATGACGCGGGTCATATCCGCACCATAACGACCGGGCATCACAATAATATGCTCACCCGCCATCTCGCGCACCTTGTATTGCTTCGAAATCTTCATACGCGACAAAGATACGAAGAACTTGCGTAAAAATGGCAGAATGAGGGCAAAATATGATAAGTGGTTGGTATTTATACCATTTTTGTGTTATCCCGCCATATTTCTAATTTCGGCAGAAATAGCCGTATATGGTGGGTATTAGAGAAAGAATTGCTACCTATCCGTTGCCTTTTTATAGAAGGGAAAGTTGGTAG
>JAFQHI010000023.1 GCA_017398045.1 Alistipes sp.
GAACACTTTATCAACTTTATCAAATGGTATCTTTTCTTCCAATCCAATAAAGATAAACTAAAACAAAAGCAGGAGGAATTATGACCATTCCTCCTGCGCGATTTTTAAGCTAACCAGCAGCCCTTTTTGGCAACATTACCTGTTTTATGCGACGCGGAGACGAATCCCCCTATCGGGACAGTGTTCGATGACCACCTCGCGGTCGGTGAGTCGCTCGCCCTCGACGAGGAGTTCCGAGAGGGGTGTTTCGATGGCCGATTGGAGGGCGCGTTTGAGCGAGCGCACGCCGTAGCGAGGTTCATACCCCCGCTCGATGAGGTGCTGTTTGGCCTCGTGGGTGATGCGCAGGCGGCAGCCGAGCTGTTCGCTCCGGGTCGTCAGGTGGCGTAGCTCCAGTTCGAGAATCCGACGAATATCCTCCTTATCGAGTTGTCGGAAATGGACCACCTCGTCGATGCGGTTCAGAAACTCCGGTGCGAAGGTCTGCTCCAAAGCCTTGCGATAGCCCTCCTCGCGGTGTGCCATAGGCGCGTTCTTTCGCGCGAGGGTCGTATAACCGAGTTGTGCTGCACCCCGCTTCATGTCGCGTGACCCCACGTTCGAAGTCATCACCAAGACCGTATTCCGAAAATCGACCTTGCGTCCCGAACCATCGGTCAAATGGCCCTCGTCGAAGAGTTGCAACAGGGTGTTGAAGACCTCGGGATGCGCCTTTTCAATCTCGTCAAACAAGACCACGGCATAGGGTCGGCGACGCACTGCCTCGGTCAGCTGACCGCCCTCGCCATATCCCACATAGCCCGGGGGCGACCCGATAAGACGCGCGATGTTGTGCTTCTCGCTGTATTCGCTCATGTCGAGCCGTATCAGTCCGCGCTTTTCGTCGAAGAGCCAGCGCGACAACTCCTTGGCCAAAAGCGTCTTTCCGACCCCCGTGGGGCCGACAAAGAGAAAGACGCCGATGGGGCGGTGGCTCTCCTTCAGCCCAGAGCGCGTTCGAAGGATGGCCTGCGAAAGTCGCTTGACCGCCTCCTGCTGTCCGATAACGCGCCCGGCAAGGTGTTCGTGGAGTCGCTTGAGCCGTTCCGCCTCGTTGCCCGTGATGCGCTCCAGCGGGATGCCCGTCAGCTCGGTCATGAGTCTTTCTACCTCGCTCACGCCTATCTCGGTCGCCTCGTCGAGGGTGGCACGTTGCCTTAACTCCTCGATGCGCAGTGCCATAGCCTCTTCATAGCGAGCCTCTTCGAGTGCCTTCAGCCGCTCGTCAGCCAACGACGCTCCGCTGCGTTGCAGATGCGCCCGCGACCCCGCTTCATCCATCAGGTCGATGGCCTTGTCGGGGAAGGAGCGGTCGCTCATGTAGCGGTCGGTGAGTGTGACACAAGCCTTCAGGGCCTCCTCCGTGTAGCGGACGCGGTGGTGCCGCTCGTAGGCGGGGGCTATTTGTTGCAGGATGCCGAGGGTCTCCTCCGGCGTGGGTTGCTCCACCACCACACGTTGAAAGCGTCGCTCCAGTGCGCTGTCGCGCTCAATCTCGCGGCGGTACTCCTCGAACGTGGTTGCGCCGATGGTCTGCAACTCCCCGCGAGCCAATGCCGGTTTGAGGATGTTGGCCGTGTCGAGCGAACCTTGCGTAGAACCGGCCCCCACGATGGTGTGAATCTCGTCGATGAAGAGGATAACCTCCCGATTGCGCCGTAACTCGTCGATGAGTTGTTGCATACGCTCTTCGAACTCGCCCCGAAATTTGGTGCCGGCAATGAGCGACGAGAGGTCGAGCGAGAAGAGCCGCTTGCCACGGAGCAGATAGGGAACCTCCCCGCTTACCATGCGCAGGGCCAGCCCCTCGACAATGGCCGTCTTGCCCACACCCGCCTCGCCAAGCAGGATGGGGTTGTTCTTTTTGCGACGTGTGAGGATTTGAATCACGCGCTCAATCTCCCTGTCGCGCCCAATGACGGGGTCGATACGCCCCTCACGTGCCTCACGCGTCAGGTCGGTGCCGTAGCGGTCGAGGGACGTATGGGGAGCGGTGAGGGTGCTTCCACGCAGTGTGTCGAGTAGGCGAACCTCCACATCGGGGCGTTGCAGCGTGTCGGTTTCGAGTTGTTGCAGGGCGGCGCGCAGCTGCTCCTCGGTCATGTGATAACGTGCCAAGGCTTGCGCTGTGGCCGTGGTGGGGTCGGAAACGATGCGAAGGAGCGCGTGCGCTGTCGAGATGCGCTTGACGTGCGTAAAATGAGCTGTCAGCTCTATGCTGAAACGCCGAAAGAAACTTTCGGGGTCAGCCTCCTCGGTCGATGCGGGGCTATGTGCGACGGCCTGCTCGATGCGCAGCCGCAATTGATACAACGCCCAGGGCTGCATACGCTCCGAGAGCAGTTGGTAGGCCAAGGCCCCCTCCTCCTCGATGAGGGCCAGCGTCAGGTAATCCTTCAGGTGGTGGCGGATGGACCGCTTGGTGGTTTGAAACGTCACGCGGGCCAGGATGCCCTCGAGCGTTTTAGAGATGTTTATTTGCATACAATCGTCCAATTAGCTTCGGGATGCTAACGGAAAATTGTATGTTTGTAGTATTTATTGTATGAAATAGCCTATTGGCGCGGTAGCTCCAGCACCTCCATATCGCGCATATCTTCGCCATCAATCGTGAGGCGAATCGCTGTGCGCACTTTGTGAAATCCATACAGCCCTGCCGCGCCGGGATTGACCGCCAGGAGCTGATAGACAGGGTCGAATTGCACTTTGAGGATGTGCGAGTGGCCGGCAATGAAGAGTTTCGGACGCAGTTGTTGGATGCGTTGTGCCACCCCGGGTGCATAGCGACGCGGATAGCCCCCGATGTGGGTCATCAGCACCTGCACCCCCTCGCATCGGAACGAGGCAAATTGGGGGTAGATGCGTCGTGCGACGCCTCCGTCGATGTTGCCATAGACGGCACGCAGGGGTTTGAAGGCGGCAATCTCATCGGCCAACTCGACCGACCCGATATCGCCGGCGTGCCAAATTTCGTCCACCTCGGAGAGAAATTTCCGAAGCGGCTCGTCGAAGGTGGAGTGGGTGTCGGAGATGATGCCGATGCGTTTCATGGAGCAACAACGGGGCTTAATATTTCCCCTTCCAGAGGGTTTTGATGCGCTCGGCAATCTTCTGCTCGGCCGCATTTTGCAGGTCGGGTTCGTAGAATCGGGTGCCGGAGAGCGATTCGGGCAGGAATTCCAGCTCGGCAAAGTGATTCTCGTAGTCGTGGGCATATTTGTAGCCCTCGCCATAGCCCGCCTCGGCCATCAGACGGGTCGGGGCGTTACGGATATGAAGGGGTACGGGACGGTTCGTCGTATCCTTCTCGACCAATGCAAGTGCCTTGTTGATTGCCATATAGGCCGAGTTGCTTTTGGGTGAGGTGGCGAGATAAATCGTTGTCTCGGCCAGCGTAATACGCGCCTCGGGCATACCGATTTTATGCACCGTATCGAAGCAGGCATTGGCCAAGAGCAGGGCATTGGGATTGGCCAGACCGATATCTTCCGAAGCCAAAATCACCAGTCGTCGGGCAATGAAGCGCGGCTCTTCGCCACCGGCCAACATACGGGCCAGGTAGTAAATCGCGGCATTGGGGTCGCTCCCTCGTACCGATTTGATGAAGGCCGAAATGACGTCGTAGTGCTGCTCGCCCTTCTTGTCGTAGAGGGCGATGTTCTGTTGCAGGCAGTCGGTGACATACTTATCGGTAATGGTCACCTTGCCCTCCGTGGCCCCTACCACAATGTCGAGGATGTTCAGCAATTTGCGGGCGTCGCCTCCCGAAAAGCGGAATAGCGCGGCCGTCTCTTTCACCTCGATATCGCGTCGTTTGAGTTTGTTGTCGGTCCTGAGGGCGCGTTGCAGCAACTTTTCGAGGTCCTTATCTTCGAGCGATTTGAGGATATAGACCTGGCATCGGCTCAAAAGGGGCGAAATCACCTCAAACGAGGGGTTCTCGGTTGTGGCACCGATGAGCGTAAAGACGCCCTGCTCGACCGCCCCCAGGAGCGAGTCCTGTTGCGATTTGTTGAAACGGTGAATCTCGTCGATAAAGAGGAACGGGGCGCGCTGGTCGAAGAAGCGTTGGCGTTTGGCCGACTCAATCACCTCGCGCACATCCTTCACGCCCGACGTAACGGCCGAGAGGGTGAAGAAGGGGCGTTCGAGGGTCGAGGCGACAATCTTGGCCAGTGTCGTCTTGCCCACCCCCGGAGGACCCCAAAGGATGAACGAGGGGACATTGCCCGTCTCGAAGAATTTGCGAAAGACCCCCTGTGCGCCCACCAAATGCTCCTGCCCGATGTAGTCATCGAGCTTTTGTGGGCGCAGGCGTTCGGCTAATGGTGCAGACATGGTCTTTCGGTATTGGTTGTTCGTTATGCAAAGATACTCTTTGAAATTAAGAATTAAAAATTAAACATTAAGAATTATTTTCCAAAGGGGATGGAAAGGGCGGAAAGGGTGAGAGGGCGGGAAAGAGTAAGGTGCCTTAAGGGGACTGAAGGGTGCTTAAAGTTACTTAAGGAGTTTTCCTCTCTTCTCTTCGCTCTCTCCTCTTCGCTCTCTCCTCTTCGCTCTTTGCTCTTTCCTCTTTCCTCTTAAAAAAATCCCCCGAACCAAGGTTCGAGGGAATTTTTTTATTCAGGCTTTACGAGGCTCAAATACAACTCGTCGAGCTGTGTCTGGTCCACATAGCCCGGGGCGTCGAGCATCACATCGCGGCCGGCATTGTTTTTCGGGAAGGCGATGTAGTCGCGAATCGACTCCGAACCACCGAACAGCGAGCAGAGGCGGTCGAAACCGAAGGCCAGACCACCGTGCGGGGGCGCACCGAACTTAAAGGCGTTCATCAGGAAGCCGAACTGCTCCTGGGCGCGCTCGGGCGTGAAACCGAGGCATTTGAAAATCGTGGCCTGCAGCTTGGCGTCGTGGATACGAATCGAGCCACCGCCAATCTCCGTGCCGTTGCAGACAAAGTCGTATGCGTTGGCACGCACGCGACCCGGGTCGCTCTCGAGGAACTCCACATCCTCCGGTTTGGGCGAGGTGAAGGGGTGGTGCATGGCGTAGAAACGCTCCGTCTCCTCATCCCACTCGAACATCGGGAAATCGACAACCCAGAGGGGGGCAAACTTCTTCGGGTCGCGCAGCCCCAACTGCTGACCCACCTCGAGACGCAGGGCGCAGAGCTGCGTGAGGGCTTTGAACTTCTTACCGCAGAGGATGAAGACCATATCACCGGCCTTGGCACCGCACTTATCGGCCATCGCCTTGACCTCCTCGGGCGAGTAGAACTTATCAATCGACGACTTCGTGCCGTTCTCCTCCACGCGAATCCAGATAAGACCCTTGGCACCCACCTGCGGACGCTTTACGAACTCCGTGAGGGCGTCAATCTGCTTGCGCGTATAGGTGGCACATCCCGTGGCGGCAAAGCCCGTGATGTACTCCGCATCATCAAATACCGAGAAACCGTGGCCTTTGGCCAGCTCCGTCAGGTCGGCGAACTCCATACCGAAGCGCAGGTCGGGCTTATCCGAACCATACTTCTCCATCGCCTCCAGCCAGGGCATACGGCGGAACGGCTCCTTAAAGTCGATGCCCATCACCTCACGGAACATATGCTTGGCCCAATTCTCGAAGGTCGAGATAACATCCTCCTGCTCGACGAAGGCCATCTCGCAGTCGATTTGGGTAAATTCGGGCTGACGGTCGGCACGCAGGTCCTCGTCGCGGAAGCAACGTACAATCTGGAAGTAGCGGTCGTAGCCGGCTACCATCAAGAGCTGCTTCAACGTCTGGGGCGACTGCGGCAGGGCATAGAATTGGTTGGGATTCATGCGGCTCGGCACGATGAAGTCGCGTGCGCCCTCGGGCGTCGAGCCAACGAGGTAGGGAGTCTCGATTTCGAGGAAACCCTCCTGGTCGAGGAAGCGACGAATCTCCTGGGCCATCTTGTGGCGCAAAATCATGTTGCGTTGCAGGGGCGGACGACGCAGGTCGAGGTAGCGATACTTCATGCGCAGGTCGTCACCGCCATCCGAGTTCTCCTCGATGGTGAACGGAGGCGTTTGTGCCTCGTTCAGCACCGTGATGGCCGTGGCAGCCACCTCGATATCGCCCGTCGGCATCTTGGGATTCTTCGACTGACGCTCCAGGACCGTACCGGTTACCTGCAATACCCACTCACGACCCACTTTGAGAGCCGTTTCGCGCACCTCGGCGTCGGAGTTCTCCTCCACCACAATCTGCGTCAGACCGTAGCGGTCGCGCAGGTCGATGAAGGTCATTGCACCCAGGTTACGCACCTTCTGCACCCATCCGGCCAAGGTGACGGTTTCGTTCTTATGCTCGATACGCAGCGAGCCACAAGTATGAGTTCTGTACATATTTGATATGTTTTGTTCGTTCTTTCGACTAAAAAATGCGAGATAACGGGCAAAGTTAATCATTAAAAGTGTTACTTTTGCGGAAAAGTGCGAAAAAAATATGGTTGAGCAACGGCTAATTGATGAAAAATTCATGCAGCAGGCACTAAACGAGGCCCGCGCTGCGTTTAACAAGCAGGAGGTTCCGATTGGCGCGGTCGTCGTGAGCGAGGGGCGCGTAATCGGTCGAGGGCATAATTTGGTCGAAACGCTGCAAGATGCCACGGCCCATGCCGAGATGCAGGCATTGACGGCTGCCACCGAAACGCTGGGCGGTAAATACCTGCCGAAGGCAACCCTCTATGTGACCGTCGAGCCGTGTATCATGTGTGCCGGCGCGATTGCCTGGGCGCAGGTGGGACGTGTGGTGTGGGGTGCCGATGACCCGAAAAAGGGATACCGCAGCTACTCCGAACGCGTCTTCCACCCCAAAACGGAGGTGGTGAGCGGGGTGCTGAAGGAGGCGTGCGAAGCCTTGATGAACGAATTTTTCACCTCCTTGCGTGGCTAAAAACGGGGAAGATGAACCTTGAAATTTGAAAGTTTGAAAACTTTTATATAATTTTGTCCCATTCTTGCCTTTTGCAAGTGATGAAAATGTGATGCAATTATAACCAAAAAACTTTATAAGACTATGAAAAAACTTTTTGTATTGGTAGCTGCGCTCTTCGCGGTATGCTCGCTTTCGGCGCAGGATCTGAAGACGGTGTTTAACGAGGGTGGTGCTGCTTATACGGCCAAGAATTTCCAGCTTGCAGCCGAGAAGTTCGAGCAGGTGATTGCCGAGGGTATGGATATGCCCGACATGGAGTCGACGGTCGCTTCGGCCAAGACCTACCTGCCCAAGTGCTATTATATGTTGGGTGGTCGTGCTGCCCAGGCCAAGAATTTGGATGTTGCTTTGGAGAACTTCACGAAGGCTGCCGACAAGGCCGAGCTGTATGGCGATGCTACGAATGCCGATAAGTATAAGGTATGGGTTGGCCGTATCTACCAGATGAAGGGTGGTGAGGCTTTCAACTCGAAGGACTACGCTACGGCAGTTGCCGTATTCGAGAAGGGCTACGCTGCCGACCAGAACAATACGGCTATGGCCCTGAACCTGGCTATGAGCTACTGCGAGCTGGGTGAGTTCGAGAAGGGTATGGACATCTACGAGGTGGTTGCTGCCAAGAAGCACCCGAAGTATGCTGCTGATGCTGCCAAGGCAAAGGAGCAGATGGCCCTCTACACGAACAACGAGGTTGCCAAGTTGCAGGGTGCCGGTGATTTCGATGGCATCATCGCTATGGCCGACAAGCAGCTTGCCAAGAACCCCGTAAGCCCCACGTTCCAGCTGGTACGTTTGCAGGCTTACCTCGGTAAGAAGGACTACAAGAAGGTGATTGAGCTGGGTGAGGAGGCTGCTGCTGCCCAGACCGACGAGGCCGACAAGAGCATGGCTTACTTCCAGGTAGGTGCCGCTCATAACGCCCTCTCGCAGCGCGACCAGGCTATCGCCGCCTTCCAGAAGGTTACGGCAGGCCCCGCTGTTGAGAATGCCAAGGCTGCTCTCGATGGCCTGAAATAGTCTGTCGGACGCAACGAATGAAAAGAGGTTGTCCCAATGCGGGGCAACCTCTTTTGTGTTGGAGGGGGAGCGGTGTGAGGATGCTAAAGGTTATTAAAGGTTATTAAAGGTTACTAAAGGTGGCTAAAGAAAACCCTTAAGGAACTTTAAGCCTCCTTAAGTTCCCTTAAGAAACCTTTCCCCTCTTCGCTCTTCGCTCTCTCCTCTCTCCTCATTGCTCTTTCCTCTCCCAACAAAAAAAAGCACCCCTTGCGGAGTGCTTTTTTGTGGTTGGTTTATCGGATTAGCGTACCTTGAAACCCTCGTCGGCACGCATCGGAATCGGCAGCGAAGCGTAGGTGCCGTTCTCGAGCTTCTCGCGCACCTGCTTGAAGGCGTTGATGGTGTAGTCCACATCCTCCAGCGTGTGAGCAGCCGTCGGGATAATGCGCAGGATAATCTCGCCCTTCGGGATAACGGGGTAGATAACCATCGAGCAGAATACACCGTGGTTCTCGCGCAGGTCCACTACGAGGTTCGTGGCCTCCTGAACACCGCCCTTGAGGAATACGGGCGTTACGGGCGAGTTCGTGACACCGATGTTGAAGCCGTTCTCAACGAGCTTCGACTGCATGGCGCGAACCACCTCCCACAGCTTCTCCTGATACTCGGGATGCTCACGAATCAACTCGATACGCTTCAAAGCACCGATAACCATCGGCATCGGGAGCGACTTGGCGTAGAGCTGCGAACGCATATTGTAGCGCAGCAGGTTGATGAGCCAACGGGGACCGGCTACGAAGGCACCGATACCGGCCATCGACTTGGCGAAGGTGTTGAACAGCACATCCACACCGTCAACTACGTTGAAGTGGGCAGCCGTACCGCGGCCCTGGGGACCCATCGTGCCGAAGCCGTGGGCATCGTCCACCAAGAGACGGAACTGGAACTCCTTCTTCAGAGCTACAATCTCGTCCAGCTTACCCAGGTCACCCTTCATACCGAAGACACCCTCGGTGATGACCAATACGCCACCACGCTGCTCCTCGGCCAGGTCCGTAGCGTGCTTCAGTTGCAGACGCAGCGAATCCATATCGTTGTGACCGAAGACGAAACGCTTGCCCTTGTGCATACGCAGACCGTCGATGATGCAGGCGTGAGCCTCGGCGTCATAGACCACCACGTCGCGCGGCGTGAGCAGGCAGTCGATAATCGAGAGCATACCCTGATAACCGAAGTTCAGCAGGAAGGCATCCTCCTTGCCTACGAAGGCGCAAAGCTCGCGCTCCAACTGCTCGTGATAGATGGTCTGGCCGCTCATCATGCGTGCGCCCATCGGGGCAGCCATACCGAACTTGGCGGCACCCTCGGCATCGGCCTTGCGTACCTCGGGGTGGTTAGCCAGACCCAGATAGTTGTTCAAGCTCCAGTTGAGCATCTCCTTGCCGCGGAACTTCATGCGGGGACCAATCTCACCCTCCAGCTTCGGGAAGGCGTAGTAACCGTGTGCATAACCCATGTACTGACCAATCGGGCCACCGGCATTCTTTTCCAGGCGATCAAAAATATCTACCATAGTTCTTGTGTATTTAAGTTTTTGAGTTTATACGTTCTACTCCTGCGAACAGCACGTCCGCAATAAATCAATCAAAGGTAGTGACTTTTCGTGCGTCGGGAATAAGTATTTATACTTATTTCTCGCTATTTGTCTGCTCCCGCTGCGTATTTTTGTTCGTTTTGGAACAATCCGCGGCTGATTTCACGACGCATGACCACGACGCGCACCCACTGTGTGGGGCGTAGCGTGACGACAAGCAGGAGCGTCACGAGCCATTTCAGCCCCTCTTTCAGGTAGGCCGAGTGAAGGGCATTGTCACGTGTGGCACGGCGACGTTGGCTGATGCCGATGTGGTAGCCGAGCCGTTTCAAATAGCCCTCGGTGAGCTTCTCTTCGGGGATGATGTGCCACATCACCGCGTCGGGAACATACCACAGGGGCTCACCCGCCTGACGCAGACGCAGGAAAAAATCATTCTCCTCACCGCCAATGAGTTTCCCGCCTACGCGTCCCAGCTCCGTATCGAATCCGTAGCGGAGGGCCACCTCCCGACGAAAGGCCATATTTCCGCCACCGGGCAGGCTACGTTTGGGGAAGGGGCGCACCTGCGTGCCGAAATCCATCGGGTTGGCAATCGGACGCTCGGTCCAACGACTCATCCAGTCGGGACGCCCCGAGGGGTATTCGGCAATGATTTTTCCGCCGGCGATGTTTGCTTCGGGATGCGTGTCAAAGAAGTGGAGATAGGCCTCCAAAAATGCGGGGTTGATGCGCTCGTCATCGTCGATGGAGGCGATGAGCGGGGTCGTAGCCTCCTGAAGACCGCGATTGCGGGCGTGAGAAACTCCGGCACGTGGCTCAAAGACCCGTCGCAGATTAAGCGAAGGATGCTCCGCAGCAAAACGCTCCACCACCTCGGCCGTGTCGTCGGTCGAGGCGTTGTCAACCACGATGCACTCCCAAAGCGCGTGATCGAGCTGTTGCGCCGCTACCGATTGAAGGGCGCGAAGCAACTCGCGCGAGCGGTTGTAGGTCGGAATAAGAAGCGTGATGCGGAACATAGACGGTTTTAGTTGCGAATTTTACGGTAGGAGAGTACCTCGAAGTCGAGCTGGCGTTTTTCGAGGTCGGCACGTACCACCCTGACGCGCATCTCGTCGCCCAACGTGAGGCGGATGCCCGAGCGGTCGCCTTGTAGCTCGTAACGCTCCTGGTCGAAGCGGAAGAAATCGCCCTCGATATCGCGCAGGTAGGACATACCCTCGATGTGGGTATCCTCCAACTCGATATAGACACCCCATTCGCTCATGCCCGAGATGTGGCCCGTGAACTCCTCGCCCAGATGCTCCTTCATGAACTCCACCATCTTGTATTTTATCGAGGCACGTTCGGCATCGGCCGCAATCACCTCGCGCTCCGAGGCGTGTTCGCATTGTGCATCCAAGGTCGCTTTGTCGGCCGATTTGCCCCCCTCGAGGTAGTGGGCCAGCAGACGATGTACCAGCATATCGGGATAGCGACGGATGGGCGATGTGAAGTGCGTGTAATAGGGGAAGGCCAGTCCGTAGTGGCCTACGTTGTCGGTCGCATAAACCGCTTTGGCCATCGAGCGTACAGCCATCGTGGAGAGGGCCGAAGCCTCGGCTTTGCCCTTCACCTTGTCCAGGAGTTTATTCATCTCCTTGGCAATGGCGCGCCCCTTCGAGGCGCGGAACAGGTGGCCGAAGCGGAGGGCAAATTCGCGGAAACGGTCGAGCTTCTCCTCGCTCGGCACGTCATGGACGCGATAGACCATCGTGCGCGGCATTTTGCGCCCCTTTTCGCTGATGCTGTGGGCGCAGAACTCGGCTACACGGCGGTTCGCCAGGAGCATAAACTCCTCGATGAGTTGGTTGGCCTCCTGTTGTACTTTGAAATAGACCTCAATGGGCTTGCCACTCTCGTCCAGGCGGAATTTCATCTCCTCGCCTTCGAAGGCAATCGCCCCGCTCTTAAATCGCGCGGTGCGCATCTTTTGCGCCAGACGGTGCAGGGTCAGTATCTCCTCGGCATAGTCGCCACGCCCCGTCTCGATAATCTCCTGCGCCTCCTGATAGGCATAGCGACGGTTGGAGTGAATTACCGTGCGACCGAACCACTCGTCCAAAATTTCGGCCTCCTCGTTAAGCGTAAAGACGGCCGAGAAACAGAGGCTTGTTTCGTGCGGGCGGAGCGAGCAGAGTTCGTTGCAGAGTCGTTCGGGGAGCATCGGAATCGTGCGGTCCACCAGATAGACCGACGTACCACGCGCCTCGGCCTCGCGGTCGATAATCGAATGGGGACGCACGTAGTGTGTGACGTCGGCAATGTGGACACCCACCTCCCACACTCCGTCGCGGAGCTTGCGCAGCGAGAGGGCATCGTCAAAATCCTTGGCATCGGCCGGGTCGATGGTGAGGGTCAGCACGTCACGGAAGTCGCGGCGGCGGGCAATCTCCTCCTGCGTGATTTCACCCTTGATGCGGTGGGCGGCCTCCTCAACCTCCTCCTCGAAGCGATAGGGCAGGTCGTATTCGGCCAGGATGGCGTGCATCTCCGTGTCGTTGTTGCCGGCCATGCCGAGTCGCTCAACCAGCTCACCGAGCGGGCTTTTTGCCCCCGGGGTCCACTCCACGATGCGCACGACGACCTTTTCGCCATCGCGCACCTCGGGGTAGCGTTTCTTCGGCAGGTAGATGTCGTAGGGCAGGCGACGCGAATCGGTGCGCACGAAAATCTGATGCGCCCCTACCTCGGCTATGCCGACATAGGGCTTCGTGCTGCGCTCTACGATGCGCGTAATCTCTCCTTCGAGCTTCCCGTCGCGGCTGCGGTGCATGACCACCACCTCCACGCGGTCACCCTCCAACGCCCCGAAGGTGTTGCGCTGGTGGACAAAAATATCGTTCTCCAACTCCTCGACCTTCACGTAAATCGAGCCGCTCGAAATCATATCGCAGATACCCTCATAGTGGGGCAGGTGGCGGTTCGTGAGGCGGTATTTGTGGCGGGCGCACTCCTCGATGACCCCCTCGTCGTAAAGGCGGTCGAGGATGGCGAGCGTCTCGCGTTGCCCGTCACGCCCTGCACCGCCCGAAGCGGCTGCAAGATGTTTGAGCGAAAATTTCGTGTTCGGGAACTCCCGAAAGAGGTTGATAATGACGGAGGCACGGTCGTGACGACGTCCGTTTCGTTTCTCTTTTTTCATCTATTTTAATAGTGTAAAGACGAGTTGTTGCATCAGTTTACTGCCGATATCCAACGCCCTTTCGTCGGGGTTGAAAAGCGACGTGTGGGAGCGACCTGCGGCCTTCCCGACGCCCAAACGGAAGAAGAGCGAGGGGTAGTGCAGGGTGTAAAAACCGAAATCTTCGGCCGTGAAGCGCAGCTCCAGCGGTACAGTGTGCAGCCCCTCCTGGCGAGCCAACGCATCGGCAAGTTCGACAAGTTGCTGATCATTCACTACACACGGATAGCCGTGGCTTAAATCGAAGCGGGTCGAGGTGCCGTGCAGGGTATCGTTCTCGGCTACGCGACGAGCAATTTCATGGTGCAGTGCGCGACGATTCTCCTCCGAGAAGGTGCGCAGGGTCCCCTCCAGATAGACCTTGTCGGGAACCACATTCGTCGCTCCGCGTCCCTCGATATGGCCGATGGAGAGGACCTGCTCCGTGTCGTTCAGCGCAAGGAGCGACCTAACGAGCGATGCCGCTGCCGCTATGGGGTCTTTCAGTAGGTGGCGCATCGCTCCGTGACCGCCTGCGCCTTCGACCGTGAAGCGCAATTCGTCGCTCGAAGCCATGTATTTGCCGGCCTTCAGGCCGATGGTCCCCACCTCCAACTGCCACTCGACATGCTCACCGATGCAGGCCACAACCTCGTAGTCCTCAAAGGGATGCTCCTTCAAAACGAGGGATGCCCCACCCGGGTTGCACTCCTCGCCGGGCTGAAAAAGGCCAAAGAGCGTACCGGCAAAGTCGGGGTTTGCCTTCAGTGCGCAGAGCGTGCCGAAGAGCGTAGCTGCGTGCATATCGTGTCCGCAGGCGTGCATCACACCGCGATTTTCGGAGGCGAAGTCCAGGCCGGTCTGCTCTTCGATGGGCAGGGCGTCGATGTCGGCACGGAGGATGACGGCTCGATGTGCCGTTTGCGGGGTGGTCTTCCTGCCTCGGATGATGGCCAGGGTGCCGGTTGAGGCTATCGGACGATGCTCGATGCCCTCCTCGGAAAGTGCCTCACGAATAAACGTAGCCGTTTGATGCTCCTCGAACGATAGCTCGGGATGGCGGTGCAGATGGCGACGGAAGTCGATGGCGTTCATGGTGTTATTTGGGTAACTAAAGGTAACTAAAGGTTGCTAAAGGGTGCTAAAGGTTACTAAAGGAATTTTCAATGCTCAACTCTCAACTTTTAACTCTCTTCGCTCTTTCCACTTAAAATACTGTTTTGGCGATTTTTTCAATGTTTTCGGCTTTGCCCATCGAGTAGAAGTGTAGCACCGGTACACCGGCTTTCATCAACTCGCGGCACTGTGTCACGGCCCATTCGATACCAATCTCACGAATGGCCGCTTTGTCCTCGCTATGAGCGCGAACCTCGCTTACCAACGCTTCGGGAATGTGACACCCAAAGGTCTTGGGCAACAGCTCCAGATGGCGCAACGTGGCGAGGGGTTTGATGCCCGGAATGATAGGCACCGAGATGCCGATTTCGCGGCAGCGGGCGACAAAGTCGAAAAAGCGGCTGTTGTCGTAGAAGAGCTGCGTGACAATGTAGTCGGCTCCGGCATCGACCTTCGCTTTGAGGTGTTTCAAATCCTCCTCCATCGACTCCGCATCGCTGTGCTTTTCGGGGTAGCCGGCCACGCCAATCGTGAAGGCGGAACGGTGGGTCAGCTCCACCTCGCCGTCGATAAATTCACCGCGATTCATCGCTGCAATCTGGCGCACCATATCCACCGCATGGGCATACCCTTCAGGGTGGGCCTTAAAGTGTTTCTCGCCCGTGAAGGCATCCCCGCGCAGTGCCAGCACGTTGTGCAACCCCAGAAAATCGAGGTCGATGAGGGCATCTTCGATGTCGGAGCGGGAGTGTCCGCCACAAATCAGGTGGGGGACCACCTCCACGCCATAGCGTTCGCGGATGGCGGTGGCGATGCCGACCGTACCCGGGCGACGACGCACCACGTGTCGTTCGATGCTCCCATCGGCCCGACGCACCTCCTTCAGCACTTCGCGGTGGAAGGTGACGTTGATGTAGGCCGGGTCGTAGGGCATCAGGCGGTCGATGGTGGCCGCGATGCCCTCCATGCCATCCCCTTTGAGCGGGGGGAGCAGTTCGAAAGCGAAGCGTGTCGAGTGGATGCGCTCGGCTTCTCGGATGATTTCTACAACATTCATACGTTGTTGGGTATAATCTTTTTGATTGTTTCTGGGTCCATGCCTCGACGGTGGGCATACTCCTCGAGTTGCTCACGGTCAATCTTGCCCACCGAGAAGTACTCCCCATCGGGAATCAGCAGACCACACAGGGCCTCGCCCGGGTCAATCATCCAATTCTCGGTCAGCCGCATACGGGTCAGCACCTCGACGGCCAGCAGGTCGAACAGCTCGCGTTTGAGCGAGTGGTCGGGGGTGGCGGGGTAGCCCAGGGCCATGCGACGGCCGTTGTATTTCTCGGCCAAAATCTCCTCGGGGGTCTGTTGTGCGCCCTGCTCGTAGCCCCACATATCGCGCCTAATAAAGCGATGCACATGCTCCATGAAGGCCTCGGTCAGGCGGTCGGCAAGGAGTTTCGAAAGCATGGCGCGGTAATCGTCGCCCTCGCCGCGGAATCGCGCCGTAAGTTCCTTCAGTCCGATGCCGGCCGTAAGGGCGAAACAGCCGATGTGGTCGCCCTCTTCGGCGATGTAGTCGGCCAGCGAGCGGTTCTCCTCGTCGCGGGTTTGGTTGCGCAACATCGCAAGGCGAACCTCGCGACGTTTGCCCTGAACGAGGATATCATCCCCCACTCGTCGGGCAGGGTAGATGGCCGCCACACCTTGCAGGGTAAGCAGTTTTTTGGCCTTGATTTCGTCGAGCAGGGTGCGGGCATCGGCCAGGAGTTGTTTGGCCTCTTCCCCCTTTTCGGGATGCTCCAACAGTTCGGGATAACGCCCCTTCAGCCCCCAGGCCGAGAGGAAGAAACTCCAATCAATGAGCGGCTCCACCTCCTCGATGGCCACATCGTGGAACATCAACCGACCGACATGGAGCGGGGCGATGGGGGTGTGGGTTGCCGTGCGACGACCCGCTTCGCGGGCCTCGGCCAAGGGAAGAAGCGTTCGACGAGTGGCGACCTCGCTGTGCGTTTGGCGCAATTGCTCCTGCTCGGCACGCAACTCCGCCTCGAAACTTGCCCGCTCGCTACCAAGCAGGCGTTGCAGGATACGGCTGTTCTGGCTGGCGTTGGCCGAATGGGCCACAATGCCCCGATAGACGGGGGCCATCTTGACGGCCGTATGGAGGGGCGAAGTGGTGGCTCCACCCACAACGACGGGAATCGTTAAACCGCGAGCCTCCAAGGCGCGGCAAACCCCAATCATCTCGTCGAGCGAGGGGGTGATAAGACCACTCAAACAGATGGCATCGGCCTGCCAAGCGAGGGCCTCCTCGACAATGCGCTCGGCCTCGACCATCACGCCCAGGTCTTTGATTTCAAAGCCGTTGCAGGCCATTACGACGGCTACGATATTCTTACCGATATCGTGTACGTCGCCCTTGACGGTGGCCAGCAGAATCCGGCCGGCCGTATGTTGCGTGTCGTTTTGTTGTTCGATGTAGGGGGTCAGCGCGGCCACGGCACGTTTCATGACACGCGCACTCTTGACCACCTGCGGCAGGAATATCTTGCCCTCGCCAAAGAGACGACCTACCTGCTCCATGGCCTTCATCAGCACCCCGTCAATCACCGCAATTGGGCTTTTGAGGGCTTCGTAAGCCTCCAGCGTGTCGGCCTCGATATGGTCCGTGATACCCTTCATCAGGGCGTGGTGAAGACGCGCTTCAAAACTTCCCTCGCGCCAACTTGCTCCGCTCGATTGCTGCTCGGTGGCGGTTGCCTTGATGGCCTGGGCATAGTCGGTCAGTCGTTCGGCGGCATCTGCGCGACGGCACAGAATCACATCCTCGACCCGCTCCAACAGCTCGCTCGGAATATCGTCGTAAATGCGTAGCAGGGCGGGATTGACGATGCCCATCTCCATACCGGCACGGATGGCGTGGTAGAGGAAGACGGCGTGCATCGCCTCGCGCACGGTGTTGTTGCCGCGGAACGAGAAGGAGAGGTTCGAGACGCCACCCGTAATCTTTACGTGCGGACAACGCTCCTTGATGGTGCGCGTAGCCTCGATAAAGGCCTTGGCATATTGGTCATGCTCCGCGATGCCGGTGGCTACAGCCAAAATGTTGGGGTCGAAGATGATGCCCTCGGGCGGGAATCCATGTTCGGTCAGGAGTTTGTAGGCACGCTCGGCCACCTCGACCTTGCGTTCATAGGTGTCGGCCTGCCCCTTTTCGTCGAAGAGCATCACCACCGCAGCGGCTCCATAGCGATGAATCTTGCGGGCCTTTTCCAGGAAGGCCTCCTCGCCCTCTTTGAGCGAGATGGAGTTCACGACCGAGCGACCCTGCGTCAGCTCCAGACCGGCCTCGATGACCTCCCAGCGCGAGGAGTCAATCATCACCGGTACGCGGGCAATCTCCGGCTCCGAAGCGACGAGCGAAAGGAAGGTACGCATCGCCTCCACACCGTCAATCATGCCGTCATCCATGCAGATGTCAATCACCTGCGCACCGGCTTCCACCTGCTGACGGGCAATCGAAAGGGCCTCTTCGTAGTTCTTTTCGCGTATCAGACGGGCAAATTTGGCCGAGCCGGCTACGTTGGTCCTTTCGCCCACGTTGATGAAATTCTTCTCGGGGGTTATCTCCAACGGCTCCAGACCGCTTAAGCGGGTCACGGGGCGTCGTTCGGGCAACGGACGCGGAGCGTAGTTACCCACGATTTTTTGCAACTCGAAGATGTGTGCGGGGGTTGTTCCGCAACAGCCGCCCACGATATTCAGCAGACCGCGCTCGAGGTAGTGGCGGATATCTTCGGCAAACATGGCGGGCGTTTCGTCGTAGCCGCCCATGAGGTTTGGCAGACCGGCATTGGGGTGTGCCGAAATGCGACATGAGGCGACCTTCGAGAGTCGCTCGATGTAGGGCATCAAATCGCGCGCACCGAAGGCGCAATTGAGACCCATGGAGAGCAAATCGGCATGCTCGACCGAGGCGGCAAAGGCCTCGACGGTCTGTCCCGAGAGGGTACGGCCACTCTTATCGGCCAGCGTTCCCGAGACCATGACGGGGAGTTGAATCCCCGCCTCCCGAATCGCATACAGGGCCGCCTTGCAGTTCAAGGTGTCGAAGACCGTCTCGATGAGGAGAATATCTACGCCCCCCTCCGCAAGCCCCTCGATTTGGTCGCGGTAGGCCTCTTTCAGTTGCTGAAACGTAATCTCGCGTGCCGCAGGATTCTCGACATCGGCCGAGAGGGATGCCGTGCGGTTCGTAGGACCCACCGAACCGGCCACGAAGCGCGGTTTCGAGGGGTTCTGTTGCGTGTAGCGGTCGGCAATGGTGCGGGCAATGCGGGCTGCGGCTGCGGCCATCTCGTGCGCGTATGCGGAAAGGTCATAGTCGGCCAGCGATATTGCGTTGGCGTTGAATGAGTTGCAGGTGATGATATCGGCACCTGCCTGCAAATATTTTTCGTGAATGGCCTCCACGGCTGCGGGTTGCGTCAGCGAGAGGAGGTCGTTGCACCCCTTGAGGGGGGTGGGGTGTGCCTTGAATCGCTCCCCGCGGTAGTCCTCCTCCGTGAAGTGGTTTTGCTGCATCATGGTGCCGAAGCCTCCATCGAGCAGCAGGATGCGCTCCGCGAGCGCGTTATGTAGTCTGTTTGTCATTGCTTGATAAGTTCGATTTGGTAGATTTTCGGCCACTTCTTGCCCGTGACGAAGATGCGCTTTTGCTCCGCATCGTAGGCGATGCCGTTCAGTACGTCGGTCGTCGGCTCCTGCTCCTCGGCGGGAAGGATGCCTCCCAACTCGATAAGTCCCTCGACGATACCCGTCTTGGGGTCGATGATGGCAATTTGGTCCGAAAGGTAGATGTTGGCCCAGATTTTTCCGTCAATCCACTCCAATTCGTTGATGTATTCGACTGGAATACCGCGCAGGGTGACGACAATCGAACCTTCGCGTCGGAAGGTGGCGGGGTCGATGCGATAGATGGTGGACGAACCGTTCGAGAAATAGAGCTTTTCGCCATCGGTCGTAAGGCCCCAACCCTCGCCTACATAGCGGAAATCGTTGAGCTTACGGTAGGTGGTGCGGTCATAGACGTGGCAGGTGTTCTCGTTCCAGGTCAGCTGGTAAATCTTATCGCCCAACAGGGTGATGCCTTCGCCAAATTCGGAGTCGGGCAGTCGGTGGATGATTTGCTCTTGGCCACGCTCCAAATCGGTGGTTTTGAGGACCGAACCGCCATATTCGCCCGTTCCCTCCCACAGTTTGCCGTCGGCATATTGCAATCCTTGCGTGTAGGCGTCACGCGCGTGCGAAAAAGTTTGCACAATGCGGTAGGTGTAGCGTGCAGGCTCCACCACCGTAATCTCTTTTGTGCGGCTCTTACGCCCACAGCCACAGGCCATTGGCAAGACGAGTAATAATAAGGTCAGAATTTTTAACTGTTTCATCCTACAAAGATAGGAAAAAAAGAGCAAAGAGCAAAGAGATAACTTTGCGATTAAGGCGAGCGCACACGCTTGCGTGATGCCGAGCCGGAGCAAAGTCAAGCCACCGAAGGTGGGTTAAAGAGCGAAGAGATGAAATTAAAAACCCCTTAAGTAACTTTAAGCCCCTTTAAGCCCCCTTAAGGCACCTTACTCTTTCCCGCCCTTCCCGCCTTTCCCGCCTTTCCCGCCCTTCCCGCCCTTTTCACCCTCCCCCAAAACTAA
>JAFQHI010000002.1 GCA_017398045.1 Alistipes sp.
CCGCCAGATGCCCTTACGGACCACATCAGAACTCCCGCATCGAGAGCAACTTTTTGTCCATATTAATTATAAATGATGCAAATATACTATATCTCAACCTTTTACCCCCTCTCGCAGGTCTCTTTTTTGACCATTAAGCCAAAATCAACCTGTTGTGCAGAGGTTTGCACAACAAATGCCAACGCAATTAAACACGCTGAAATCCGCTTAATATTCATCATTCTTTCCCTTGCCGTAGCAGCCCCGATGCGGCGATTGTGGGTAAAAAGAAAGTGTGGAGCCGAATCGTCTATCTGAATGGAGGTTCTGGAATACCTTAGCACAAATAAACAATACCCCACACCCGTATTAGATGGGCATAGAGTATGCCACAAAGATTCTAATACAAGGTGACGAGTGTGATTGCTCTCCTTGTGCTAAAAGAAATTTTCCAGATTTCCATTCAAGGATATGAAGCGATTACACTTTCACAACAATATGTAACATCGCAAGATAACTTACGATAGTACAAAATTAACCATTTTTTCTAAAACGAACAATATCCGAGAGAAAAATATGGGAAGAAGCAAGAAGGGGGCTATCCGTTTTTGTCGGACAGCCCCCTGTGTGTTGGGTTGAAATTCGGTTACAGGCGATGTACATGAGCCTCCTTGTCCCAGGCGGGGAGGTCGGCAGGCGTGAAGGTGGTGTAGCCGATGGCCACGGCACAAAGGATGTTCATATGGTCGGGAATCGGCAGCATCTTGCGCAGGAATTCGTCGGCCGTCGGGCCGTCGGGGTTGTCCTTGAAGCAGAGCGAGCCATCGACATGGACCCAGCACGAACCAAGCCCCTCATCGACGCAGGCCAACTGCAACATAGTGGCTGAAATCGAAGCATTTACAAGCCACTTATCGGTCACCTTCGTATCGCCCATCACGAGGATGACGAGCGGTGCATTTTTCATGAACGACGAGCCGTAATCGCGCATTTCGGCCATGCGGGCGATGGTCTCGGCATTGTCGATAATCATCAGGTGCGTCGAGCGCGAATTGCGCGACGAGGGGGCGGTGAGCGTCGCCTCGACAAGGCGATTGACCACCTCTTCGGGTACGGCCGTGGGTTCGAACTTGCGAATCGAACGACGCGAAGCAATCAAAGTTTTGAAATCCATATCGAATGTTGTTTATTAGCTCCGTATAACGATTGTTTCGTACAAATATAGTACAAGATGAGGTGAAATGCAAATTGCAAGGGGCGGTTTGCATTTTATTAAACGGGTAAGTTTGCCGCTGTGAAAAATTTTTCTATCTTTGTCAGCCATGGCCGGAATCTATTTTCACATTCCCTTTTGCAAGCGGATTTGCAGCTACTGCGATTTTTACCGCACGGCACTGCTCAAAGAGGTGCCGCAGGTAGTCGATAAGATGTGTGAAGAGGTGCAGAAACGGGCTGATTATCTGCATGGTGAAAAACTGACAACCCGCTATTTCGGCGGAGGAACGCCCTCGCTTTTATCCCTTCCGCAGCTCGAAAAGTTACTCGACGTAACGGCCCGCAATTTCGACTGCTCGGCCGTGGAGGAGACGACCCTTGAGGCCAATCCCGACGACCTCACCGAGGCGTATCTGCGCGGCTTAAAACAACTCGGCATCGACCGCCTCTCGCTCGGCATCCAATCCTTCGATGATGACGCTCTTCGATTGATGAACCGTCGCCATACGGCTGCGGAGGCCGTGGCGGCTGTCAAACGGGCGCAGGATGCCGGCTTCGAGAACCTGACCATCGACCTGATTTTCGGTGTCCCGGGCTTCGGAGGGCAAAAATTGGAGCAGTCGATACGCACCGCTCTATCGCTCGGCGTACAACACATATCGGCCTACCTGCTGACCATCGAGCCGAACACCCGCTTTGGCAAGATGGCCGAAAAGGGCCTACTGAAGGAGATTTCGGACGAGGAGGCAGAAGCGGAATACTTATTGATGCACAACACCTTAACAGCCGCAGGCATGGAGCATTACGAGGTCTCGAACTACGCCCTCCCCTCTTTCCGCGCACGCCACAACAGCCACTATTGGGACTCAACACCCTACCTCGGCATCGGCCCCGCAGCCCACTCCTACGACGGCCGCTCGCGCCAATGGAACGTCAGCTCGGTAGTGCGGTATCTTGCGGGCGAGGAGCCTGAAAGTGAGCTGCTTACCGACGAAGAACTTTACGAAGAGTTTCTGATGACCCGTCTGCGCACGGCCGAAGGATTTACCCGGGAGGAGTTCGCCGTCCGCTTTGGTCAAAAACGGCTCGAAAAGCTCGAGCGTGCAACCCGACCGCTTTTCGACGAAGGGCTGCTGCGGCAAAGCGACAATCGGTTGCACATTCCGCCGGAAAAATTGCTTCTTTCGGACCGCGTAATCGGCTCACTTTTCGACCTATGACCCCTTCTACGCAACTCTATGAGGGGGTAACGAAAATTCATTCTTAAATTTTTTGAAAAAGTTGCATTATATAAATATAAGTGTTACCTTTGCGGTCGAAACCGCGAATATTTTTATTCGGAAAAACAACAAATTAAACGATATATGAATAATACGAAGATGACTCCCGACTACCTGTTTGAGGTGAGCTGGGAGGTTTGCAACAAGGTCGGTGGCATTCACACCGTCATTGCTACGAAAGCCAAGAGCGCACTTCGCAAGTTCGGCAATCACTATGTGTTGATTGGCCCCGATTTGCAGCACGAAGGCACCAACCCCGAGTTTGAGGAGGATGTCAACCTGCTGCGCGCATGGCGTCAGAGCGTCTATGAGATGGGTATCCGTATCCGCGTAGGTCGCTGGAAGATTCAGGGCGAGCCGATGGCCATCCTGATTGACTTCACGTCGCTCTTCCCGAAGAAGGACGAGATTTTGAAACAACTCTGGGACCAGTACCACGTTGATTCTATTTCGGGTCAGTGGGACTACGTAGAGCCGGTGCTCTTTGGCTGGGCTGCCGGTCAGGTGATTGCCTCCTATGTCGATACCTTCTGCACCGCTACGAAGAAGGTGGCCGCCCACTTCCACGAGTGGATGACCGTTGCAGGCGCACTCTACCTGCGCTCGAACGCCCCCTACATCGCTACCCTCTTCTCGACCCACGCTACGGTGATGGGCCGCTGCATTGCCGGTAACCACCTCCCCCTCTACAACGATTTGACGAAGTTCAACGCCGACGACCTGGCTCGCCAGTTCAACGTAATGGCCAAGCATTCGATTGAGAAGATGGGTGCCGCCCACACGGATGCCTTCTGCACCGTGAGCGACATCACGGCCAACGAGTGCAAGTACCTCATCGGTCGTGAGCCGGACTGCGTAACGCCCAACGGTTTCGAGAACGACTTCGTATGGACGGGCAAGGAGGCAGACAAGAAGCGCAAAGAGGCCCGCAAGGCGATGATTGAGGTGGCCGAGGCCTGCCTGGGTCAGAAGTTCGAGCAGGAGCCGCTGATTGTCGGCACGAGCGGTCGCTACGAGTTCCGCAACAAGGGGCTGGATATCTTCCTCGAGTCGCTCAAGCGTCTGGCCATGTCGGACAAGCTGGAGCGTGAGGTGCTGGTTTATATCACCGTACCGGCTGCCAACACGGGCGCACGCGCCGATTTGCAGGCCCACCTCCAGGACAAGAAGAACCCGATTGACCTGGGTCAGTACAAATATTCGACCCACCGTCTGGAGTATCAGCAGAACGACCAGATTGTCAAAGCCCTGAACGGCTCGATTCTCACGACCGAGCAGTCGAAGGTGAAGGTTATCTTCGTGCCGACCTACCTGAATGCCAACGACGGCATCTTCAACAAGCACTACTACGAGCTGCTCGTAGGTATGGATGTCACGGTATTCCCGTCGTACTATGAGCCGTGGGGCTACACCCCGCTCGAGTCGGTGGCCTTCTCCGTTCCGACCATCACGACGACCCTGGCCGGCTTCGGTATGTGGGTTGACAAGCGTTCGGAGCATGCCGGTGTGGAGGTGATTCGCCGCGACGACTACAACGATATGGAGGTGACGATGAAGATTGCCGATTCACTGCTCCGCTTCAGCCTGATGAACGAGAAGCAGGTGGAGGCTACGCGCCAGTCGGCCCTCGAGATTTCGCATACGGCCCTCTGGTCGAACCTCTTCCCCTTCTACGAGCAGGCCTACGCCGAGGCACTCGAAAGCTCCGTACTGCGCACGAACCGCGCCGTGCTGGGTGAGGGTGGTTCGCGCACCGAGCAGATTAACTTCGTGCGTCAGCAGCTCTTCGCCGAGAAGCCGAACTGGAATCGCATGATGATTGATAAGAACCTGCCCGAGCGTCTGCGCGCCCTGGAGGAGCTTTCGCGCAACCTCTGGTGGTGCTGGAATGCCAATGCCCGCGACCTGTTCGAGGGTATCGACCAGAAGCTCTGGCTGGAGAGCTACCAGAACCCCATCGCCTTCCTCGACAAGTTGCCGATGGAGCGTCTGAAGCAGCTCGAGCAGGACAAGGAGTTCCTCTCGAAGCTCGATGAGGTATATACGCAGTTCCGCACCTATATGGAGGAGAAGCCCGCAGAGGGTGCCACGACCATTTCGTACTTCTCGATGGAGTATGGTCTGCACTCGTCGCTCAAGATTTACTCGGGCGGTCTGGGCATCCTGGCCGGTGACTACCTGAAGGAGGCCTCGGACAAGAATGTCCCGATGGCTGCCGTGGGTCTGCTGTACCGCTACGGTTACTTCACGCAGCGTCTCTCGTCGCAGGGCGCACAGGAGGCTACCTACGAGGCACAGAACTTCTACAAACTGCCTATCTCGCCCGTGCGTGATGCCATGGGCAACTGGGTAACGGTGACCGTCGCTCTGCCCGGTCGTACCCTCTCGGCCCGCGTATGGCTCTGCCAGGTGGGTCGCACGAACCTCTACCTCTTGGATACGGACTACGAGGCCAACCTCGAGGAGGACCGTCAGATTACCCACTACCTCTATGGTGGCGACTGGGAGAACCGCCTCAAGCAGGAGATTCTGCTCGGTATCGGTGGTATTCGCGCCCTGCGCCAGATGGGTATCAAGCACGATGTATATCACTGCAACGAGGGCCACGCCGCCTTCATCGGCATCGAGCGCATCCGCGACCTGGTGAACCACAAGCGTCTGTCGTTCTCGGAGGCACTGGAGGTGATTCGCTCGTCGTCGCTCTTCACGACCCACACCCCCGTACCGGCCGGTCACGACGCCTTCCCCGAGTCGATGATTCGTCAGTATATGTCGCACTATCCCGATGTGCTGGGTATCACGTGGGAGCAGTATATCAACCTCGGTAAGACCAACCCGAACGACCCGAACGAGAAGTTCTCGATGTCGGTGCTGGCCTGCAACCTCTCGCAGGAGGTGAACGGTGTATCGTGGCTGCACGGCGAGGTTTCGAAGGATATCCTGGGCAATATGTGGCCGGGCTACTTCAAGAACGAGCTGCACATCGGCTACGTAACGAACGGTGTACACTTCCCGACCTGGATTGCAACGTCGTTGCGTCGCCTCTACGCCCGCTACTTCGGCGAGTCGTTCACGGGCCACGTCTATGACATCCCGGGCTGGCAGAAGGTTCACAACATTCCCGACGAGGAGTTGTGGTCGGAGCGCATGAAGCTCAAGGAGCGTCTGATTCACCACATCCGTCGTCGTTACAGCGACCCGCGTCAGGTACGTCTGGAGTCGCCCCGTCAGATGTTGCAGGTGATTGACAGCATCAAGCCCGAGGTGCTGACGATTGGTTTCGCCCGTCGTTTCGCCACCTACAAGCGCGCACACCTCCTGTTCACGAACCTGGAGCGTCTGAAGGCTATTGTTAATAATAAAGAGCGTCCCGTACAGTTCATCTTCGCCGGTAAGGCTCACCCGCACGACAAGCCGGGTCAGGACCTGATTAAGCGCATCGTGGAGGTTTCGGCCATGCCGGAGTTCGTAGGTAAGATTATCTTCCTGCAGAACTACGATATGGAGCTGGCCCGCCGCATGGTACAGGGTGTCGATGTATGGCTCAACACGCCGACCCGTCCGCTGGAGGCCTCGGGTACGTCGGGTGAGAAGTGTGTGATGAACGGTGTCATGCAGTTCTCGGTACTCGACGGTTGGTGGGTCGAGGGCTACAAGGAGGGGGCCGGTTGGATGCTTCCGATGGAGCGCACCTTCACCGATCAGCGTTTCCAGGACGAGCTGGATGCCGAGATGATTTACAACACCATCGAGGACCAGATTGCTCCGAAATACTACAACCGTTCGGAGGATGGTATTCCGCACGAGTGGGTAGCTTCGGTGAAGAGCTGCGTGGCCGACATCGCCTCGAACTTCACGACGAACCGTATGCTCATCGACTACGAGGAGCGTTTCTACAACAAGCTGGCCGAGCGCAAGCGTGAGATTGTGGCCAACAGCTATCAGCTGGCCCGCGAGATTGCCGCTTGGAAGCGCAAGGTTTCGGCTGCCTGGGATGCCGTTCGCGTGGTGAACACGGAGCGTGTCCGCATCGACCAGGAGGCGGTATTCGTAGGCGAGAAGTACCACTTCGAGGTGACGCTCGACGTGAATACGTTGCAGCCGGAGGATATTGGCGTTGAGATGGTTGTGGCACAGCAGATTGTCGGCCGCGAGTCGGTTGACGTGAAGCGCACGATTGAGCTTCAGCGCACGAAGGTCGAGGGTCAGTTGGTAACCTACGCCTTCGACTTCACGCCCGACGAGGCCGGTACGTTCGACTATGCCCTGCGTATCTTCCCGCAGAACAAGCACCTGCCCCACCGCATGGACTTCGCCCTTGTAAAGTGGGCATAACCCTGATTGAAAAGGGGCTTTTCGAAGGCCCTTTCGTAGCATAACCTTAACCCCTTCTTTTATCCGTCGCGAACGGGTAAAAGAGGGGGTGAGGTACATTATTTATAAACAATTTGGCCCATATTGAGATATTTTTTGCGGTTTTTGCAACAACTTAACCAAATTTTTAATATCTTTAGGGTACGAACAGAATTCTTTACGATATGTCAGCCTTAACATTCGACAAAGCCTCGCTTGGAAACCTCGAATATTCGCTCCAGCGCGAGATGCTCTCGACCGACCGTATCGGCGGTTACATGAGTACGACAATCGTCTGCTGCAACACCCGTAAATACCACGGTTTGATTGTGGCACCGATTGATGAAAGCGACCGCACCTATGTGCTTCTCTCGTCGCTCGACGAGACGATTGTGCAGCACGACCAGTCGTTCAACCTGGCACTGCACCGTTTCAAGGGCGTTTATGAGCCGCGTGGCCACAAGTACATCACCGACTTCGAGTACACGCCGACCCCGACGATTACCTACCGCGTGGGTGGTGTGATTCTGAAGAAGGAGTTGCTGTGGATTCACAAGCGCACACAGCTCATGATTCGTTACACGCTCGTTGATGCACACTCGGAGACGAAACTCCGTCTGCGTCCCTTCCTTGCCTTCCGCGACAAGCACGCACTGACGAAGGCCAACATGGAGGCCGACGGCCACTCGTATCCCGCCATCAATGGCGTGAAGTGCCGTATGTACGAGTCGTTCCCCTGGCTCTATATGCAGACCACGAAGGCCGATGCCGAATTTGTTCCGGCTCCCGATTGGTACTACAACTTCGAGTACCTCCAGGACCTGGCTCGCGGCTACGACGGCTACGAGGACCTGCTCACGACCGGTTATTTCGAGTGTGAGCTGAAGAAGGGCGAGAGCATCATCTTCTCGGCATCGCTCGACGAGATGAAATCGGGCAAGGAGATTCAGGAGCAGTTCGAGCAGTCGATTGCCCGTCGTACCCACAAGGTTGATTTCATCAGCTGCCTGGAGCATGCTGCCCGTCAGTTCGTGGTACGCCGCCCGGGTGGCCGCATGGAGGTCATCAAGGGCTATCCCTGGCACGGTGAGCAGGGTCGTCAGACCTTTGTTGCACTGCCGGGTATCACCCTCGAGCAGGACCACAAGGAGGACTGCATCACGGTACTCGATACGCTCGTGGAGGAGATGCAGGACGGTATGTTCACCGGTTCGGCTTCGGCTCGCGTAGCGGTAGATGCTCCGCTGTGGTTCTTCTGGACGTTGCAGCGTCTGGAGGAGTATGTGGGCGCGAAGATGATTTGGGAGCGTTATGGTGCAGCCATGAAGGGCATCCTGGAGAACTACCGCAAGGGCATGGATGGTCGCATCGTGCTGAACGAGAACGGCCTTATCTGGGCCGAGATGGGCGACTTCCCCGTATCGTGGATGGACTCGATGATTGACGGCAAGGCCGTAACGCCGCGTAACGGTTACCAGGTCGAGGTACAGGCCTTGTGGTACAACGCCGTACAGTATGCGCTGGAGCTGGCTGCACAGTTCAAAGACAAGGAGTTTGTAGCGGCTTGGAAGGAGATTCCCGAGAAGACGAAGGCTTCGTTCAACGCCCTCTTCCCGCTCGACGGCTATCTGGCCGACTATGTGGGTACGGAGGGTGCCAACAGCTTCATCCGTCCGAATATGGTGATTGCCTGCGGTCTGAAGTATAAGATGATTTCGTCGGAGCTGATTCTCGACACGCTGCGCACGATTCGTCAGCACCTCTTGACGCCGCGCGGTCTGCGCACCCTCTCGCCGCGTAACCCGCTCTACCGCGGTTCGCAGGAGGGTACCCCCGCCGAGCGCGACTTCGCCGGTAAGAACGGTTCGGTATGGCCCTGGCTGCTGCCCTTCTATGTAGCTGCCGCCTTCGATATCAACGGTGACCGCTATTTGCCTACGGCCGAGGAGATTCTGGAGTACTTCGAGGAGGATATCCAGAGCTACGGCATCGGTTCGATTTGCGAGCTGTATGATGCCGACCCGCCGTACGCTTCGCGCGGTGCCATCTCGCACGCCTGGTCGGTAAGTGCCGTACTGGACATCTACGAGATGATTCGTCGTCGCAAGGAGGCACAGGCCAAGCCCTCGAAGAAGGCTCCTGCGAAGAAAGCTGCCCCGAAGAAGGCCGTAAAGGAGGAGAAGAAAGAGGAGAAGAAGGTCGTGAAGAAGACGACGAAGGCCGCCCCGAAAAAGAAGTAACGAAACGAAATATAAAAAGATAGAGCTATGAGAATTTTAATGTTCGGCTGGGAGTTTCCGCCTCACATTGCCGGAGGTCTGGGAACGGCATGCTACGGCATGACGCGCGGCCTGGCACGCAATGGTGTGGACGTGACGTTCGTTGTGCCGCACGCCTATGGTGACGAGGACCAGCGTTTTATCCGCGTGGTAAACGCCAGCGATGTCGAGGCCGTCTATGGCGCAAGTGCCAGCGGTGAAAACGACATCTTGGACAAGATTTCGTTCATCCACATCGACTCGAACATGGTGCCGTACATCTCGCCCGAGGAGTATGCCTCCTATCACGAGGAGTTTGTCAAGACGGGCAAAAGCGTATGGTCCACGACCGATAGTTGGAAGCAGCGTTACACCTTCTCGGGTAAGTATGGTGCCAACCTGATGGAGGAGGTAGCCCGCTATGCGGTGGTTGCCGCCCAGGTTGCCAAGAATCTGGAGGGTCAGTTCGACGTGATTCATGCCCACGACTGGCTCACCTACTATGCCGGTATCGCCGCCAAGCGCGTATCGGGTAAGCCGCTGGTGGTGCATATGCACGCCACGGAGTATGACCGTTCGGGTGAGAATGTGAATACGCAGGTTCACGCCATCGAGAAGGCCGGTATGCAGGCTGCCGATTGCGTGATGGCCGTATCGAACCTCACGCGCAACATCGTCATCAACCGCTACGGCATCGATGCCAACAAGGTGGTGACGGTTCACAACGCCGTGCGCTTTGCCGAGAAGGCCGCTGCCGCACCGGAGCGTGGTGTAGCGGATAAGATTATCACCTTCCTGGGTCGTATCACCTATCAGAAGGGTCCCGACTACTTCGTGGAGGCTGCCGCCAAGGTGCTGAAGCGTGTGCCGAATGTCCGTTTCGTGATGGCCGGTTCGGGTGATATGATGAACCACGTGATTCGTCGCGTGGCCCGTCTCGGTATCGCCGACCGCTTCCACTTCACGGGCTTCCTGCGCGGTGAGGATGTACACAAGATGTTCCAGCTGTCGGATGTTTATGTCATGCCGTCGGTTTCGGAGCCTTTCGGTATCTCGCCCCTCGAGGCTATGCGTTCGAACGTGCCTGTCATCATCTCGAAGCAGAGTGGTGTAGCCGAGGTGCTGGACTACGCCGTGAAGGTCGATTACTGGGATGTCGATGCCCTGGCCGATGCCATGTATGGCCTGATTAAGTACCCCGCCCTGTCGAATATGTTCTCGACGAAGGGTCTGGAGGAGGTGACGAACCTCAAGTGGAACAACGTGGCCGCCAAGATGAAGACCATCTACGAGCGTATCGTTGAAGAGAGTGAAAACAAATAAAAATCAATAACCGTCATGAAAACCGTTTGTTTATATTTTCAGGTTCACCAGCCCTGGCGTCTGAAGAAGTATCGTTTCTTCAACATGGGCAAGGACCACAACTATCTGGACGACCTCTCGAACCGTTCGATTCTTCAGAAGGTGGCTCGCCAGTGCTATCTGCCGATGAATGCCATGCTGCTGAAGCTCATCCAGGAGAATAAGGGTAAGTTCCGCTGCACCTTCTCGATTACGGGTATCGCCATCGAGCAGTTCAAGGCCTTCGCTCCCGAGGTACTCGACTCGTTCAAGCAGCTGGCTGCAACGGGTTGCGTCGAGTTCCTGGCCGAGACCTACTCGCACTCGCTGGCTTCGTTGGCCTCGAAGGAGGACTTCACCGAGCAGGTGAAGCTGCACGCTGCCACGATTAAGAAGGAGTTCGGTGTGAAGCCGACCGCCTTCCGCAACACGGAGCTGATTTACTCGGATGAGATTGGTGCCATGGTGGCCGAGCTGGGTTACAAGACGATGCTGGCCGAGGGTGCGCGTCACATCCTGGGTTGGAAGTCGCCCAACTACATCTACGCCAACGCCATCGACCAGAAGATGCGCCTCTTGCTGCGTAACTACAAGCTGTCGGACGATATCGCCTTCCGCTTCTCGAACCAGGGTTGGGACCAGTACCCGCTGACGGCCGATAAGTATGTATCGTGGCTCACGTCGGAGGAGACCCCGGGTGAGGTTGTGAACCTCTTCATGGACTACGAGACCTTCGGTGAGCATCAGGGTGTTGAGACGGGTATCTTCGACTTCATGAAGGCCCTGCCGGCAGCCGTATTGGCTTCGGGCATGGAGTTTGCCACCGTTTCGGAGGCCGCCAAGAAGTACCAGCCCGTTTCGGTGCTGCACTGCCCGCACACGATGTCGTGGGCCGATGAGGAGCGCGACGTAACGGCATGGCTCGGTAACGAGTTGCAGAACGAGGCCTTCTCGAAGCTCTACGGTCTGAAGGAGAAGGTTGCCAAGCTCAAGAGCGAGGATTTCAACTACGTGTGGAATTTCATGCAGACCTCGGACCACTTCTACTACATGGCTACGAAGTGGCTCTCGGACGGTGATGTTCACTCGTACTTCAACCCCTACGATTCGGCTTACGACGCCTTTATCAACTACATGAATGTCCTCTCGGACTTCGAGATTGAGGTGGATAAGGCACTCGAGGCCAAGAAGACGAAGCGCACGAAGAAGCAGGCTTAAAGCCTTGGTTTTCCATTAGACAAAGGGGCGTGTTCCAACAAGCAGGTTGGACACGCCCTTTTTGTTGAACCATGGCTCTTGTTTCGGAGGGGGCAAACCAACAAATAGCGCGAGCGAAACAACCTTTTCTATGCCGCCAGACTTTTATTATTCGCGGCAAAGGGTTATCTTTGTCTATATGAAACAGGTGATGTGGATGGTATTGACCCTCGTGGGTTTGGTCTTGGGCGGGTGTCGAACGGCTCAAAAATCGACCCCCGTACACCGTTTTACCCTCCCAAAAGCCCCCGCGACGATGGGACGGGAGGCACAAATCGACTACCTCGCCACCCACTATTGGGACCACTTCCCCTTTGCCGATACGGCCGCCCTTGTAAAGGCCGACACGGCCGAGATGATGCGTCGTTTCGCGCAGTTTGTCGCCCTTGTCGGGCAGCAACCGCTACACTCGGCCCCGATGGAGCGACTCGCGGAGCAGGCCTCCGCCCACCGCACCACCCTCGACTACTTTGCCTTCCTGGCCCAAAGGGTGCTGCACGACCCGAACTCCCCGCTCCGCTCCTCGGAGCTGTATATTCCCCTGCTCGAGGCACAGCTCCGCGCCCCCTATTACAACGTCTATGAGCGCATCGTACCCGAACACGATTTGCGCCTGGCACGCCAAAACCGCATAGGTGAAACGGCCAACGATTTTCGCTTTGTAAGGCGCAACGGGGAGGAGGGAACGCTCCACGGAGTGGAGGCCGAACATACGCTCATCTTCTTCTCGAATCCCGCTTGTACGATGTGCGAAATGCTCAAGGAGCTGCTTTTAAGCTCCGCGGTCATTGTGGAGCGCATCACCGAAGGACGACTTACGTTGCTGATGCTCTATCCCGACGAGGATATCCGCGCCTGGGAACGGGAGGCCTCGGCCGAGGAGGGGTGGATAGATGCCCGCGATGCGGATGGCAAGATTCGACGCGACGAGCTGTACGATTTGCGAGCCATCCCCTCCATCTATCTGCTCGATGCCAACAAACGAGTCTTGGTGAAGGATTCAACCGACCCTCGTGAGGTGGAGGCAGCCCTGCAATAGGTTTTGCTGATAGCACTATCAAAAAAGAGAATCGCCATGTGTATTGGAAATGCGACGAAAAATCTTATCTTTGCTATCAGAAACAGAAACACACACTAATAACAATAAAAACAGAAAGATTATGGTAAAGAAATTCCGTTGTACCGTATGCGGTTACATTCATGAGGGTAACGAGGCTCCCGAGCAGTGCCCGTTGTGCAAGGTAGGTGCCGACAAGTTCGTCGAGGTTGTCGAGGATGGCGCACTGGATTTCGTCACGGAGCATAAGCTGGGTGATGGCAAGGGTTCGGACGCCGAGTTGTGGCAGGGTCTTCAGGACCACTTCATGGGCGAGTGCACCGAGGTGGGTATGTATCTGGCCATGAGCCGTCAGGCCGACCGCGAGGGCTATCCCGAGATTGCCGAGGCCTTCAAGCGTTACGCCTGGGAGGAGGCCGAGCATGCCGCCAAGTTTGCCGAGCTGATTGGTGAGGTGGTTTGGGATACGAAGACCAACCTCTACAAGCGTATGAATGCCGAGTGTGGTGCTTGCGAGGGCAAGATGCACCTGGCAAAGATTGCCAAGGAGCAGAACCTCGATGCCGTACACGACACGGTACATGAGATGGCCAAGGACGAGGCACGTCACGGTAAGGGCTTCGAGGGCCTCTATAACCGCTACTTCAAGTAGGCGAACCGCCCACGGGCAAATGTAAGTCGAGGGGTTGTTCAACAAGTTTGTTGAGCAACCTCCTTTTTTTGTCGTTATAACAAGAGGTGTTTTGAAGCTGCTCGCAGCACGAAACAAGCGGTCTAAATCGAGCCAAAATGGCCACGCTATGGGCAAGGCCGATGGCGAAAGAACCTTATCAAAAGCGATTCATGGGATAGGCGCACTGTAAGCCTCCATCCCCATTTCCACAAAAAAAAGACGGCCGCTGTTTCACAACATAGGCCGTCTTGGTTAGGTTAGTTAGGTTAATGAGTGTGGGGAACCCCACTTTTGTATGGACAAAGATAGGTACTTTTTGGGAAATTCCAAATCTTTTTGTGATAATTTTTCATTTTTCACCCCACTTTAACCAATAAATTTTAATTAAAAAATTTTAATTTTATACATTTTGTAATTTTTTAAGAAACTAATTCAACGACTACCTGCTCACTACTCTCGGACGAAACCGCCTGGCTATTACCGAGATGCGCATTTCGATAGGCCGCCGGCGTCACCTTGTAGGCACGCTTAAAAAGCTTGATATAGTGTGAAGTATTGGGGAAACTACATTCGTTACCAATCTCGGAAATTGATTTGTTGGTCGAGATGAGCAACAGGCGTGAATGGACCAATCGCTGCTTGACGAACCACTTGTGAGGCGGTGCATTGAAGTGGCGACGGAACTCCTTTTTGAACGAGGTGAGCGAGCGGTTGGTCTTCTCGGCAAGCTCTTCAATCGGGACGGCCCGAAAGAGGTGGTCGAAGATGACCTGTTCGAAATTCTCCTGCGCCGTATCGACCGACCCCAACAGACGGCTGCGAATACACCCCTCGTCCTGCGTCACGATGAGATAGACCATCTCGGTCATCTTGATGTTCTCGGCCGTCTCATCACGATGCGCAATGTGGTCGCGCAGGTAGTTGTTCGCATTGAGGAAGAAGTTGCGAATCGCCGGAGCAGCATCAGCAATCACCGAGGAGCTGTTACGGCACTTTTCGCACAAATGGTTGTTGCGGATGGTAAGCCGATAGGTAACATTAAGGTGCATCAAAACACGTTGCAGTTCCTGCGGTGTGTAGTAGATAAAGATTTGTTCGAAGGGCTGCCCGTTTTCGGGAACCGACTCGAGGTAGTGGCGGCCGATGCCGAGGTAGAGGAGTTCGCCACGCCCCACCGAACGACGACGGTCGCCGTCGTAGATGTACTGCCGACCTCGAATGATGTAGGCAATGGCGTAGCGGGAAAGGTTAATGGTTTCGATGCCGGTATGCGTCTTCTCGACGTACTTGACAATCGTTGGTTCTTCGGCATGCGATGCCGTCTCGAAATGCAACATATTTTGTTTTCTTTATGGATGGTTACCCACCCGATTTGTACACCCCAAATATACAATATAATATTGGAAAACAAAATAATTTATTGGAGCATTAGTCCAATTTAGTCCAAATTCGGACCAAACGGGCCATCGTTACGAAATCCGGATGCAGTTCATTAACAAGCCATCACCAAGGCGGCAATCGATGCGGCTGCGAACAAGAGGTAGAGGATTTGTGCCAGGCTGCGACGAACACGGATAAAGAGGACGGGCAACATGAGTGCCGAGGGGACGGCAAGAAGTGCCAACATTGTCGCCTGCACCCCGGGAACCAGGAGCAGGGCGGCACAGCAGAGCAGGAGGTAGGTGGTGTAGATAAGCGTGTGGCGAGAGCGGGTGCTGAGCGCGTAGCTGTTCAGCGAAAAGAGGATGACCGAAAGCAGGTTGAGCAACAGCAAAATCGCACCGAAGAGTTGCGTAATGATGGAAAATTGCAACACGCCGAACAACCATTCCCCCTCCATGAAGAGGTGATAGAGCAACTTAAAAGGGGCAACGAAGGAGCCGCCCACGGCCCAATTCAGGTAGGCCCAAACAAACGGAGGGAGCAGAAAGCCGAAGGTGGCAACCAGCGTTTCGCGCGTGGCACGACGGAAGAGTATCATGGCCAACGGCATCACCAAAACGAGCGGAGCGGCCTTGGGCATGAGAAGCAACACAAGGGCTAAATAGATACCTCCTCGCAGCACGGCATCGAAGCTGAATCCGTTGCGGAAGCTGTAACAGAAATTTTTGACCGAGAGGGTCAAGAAGGTCGAGGTGACCACGGCCGAGAACCACGCATTACACCCCATGACCCCCATCATCGAGAGCATATAGAGCGGCATGGCGATAAAGGTGCTGATACCGTAGAGTTTGAATCGAGCCGTCATGCGACCAATCGACATGGCCGAAAAGAGCAGGCAAAAGCCCGCCAGCGTATGGGCCCACCCCGCATGGTGCTGTGCAAACTGCTCCAGCACCCCGCCAAAGGCCGGCAAGGGTAGCTCGGCGGCCGAAATCCCGAAAGTGGGGTACGACACATCGCCCCCGCTCGCCGTGTGACACAGCGCAAGAACAAGGAGGATAACCAGGCCAAGGAAGGCCGGAATCAGGGGTTGTCGCACTAAATCGAATCGCATGAAAAAGGGGCTTATCGTGTGACAAAATTACGCAATAATTTGTAACTTTACAACGCGAGAAGCAAAAAGCAAACAGAAGAGACGATGCTCGAAACACAAAGCCAATACGACCTGCTCGAAGCGGGGTGCGATGAGGCGGGGCGAGGCTGCCTGGCCGGCCCCGTATTTGCCGCAGCGGTGATGCTGCCCCCCGATTTTTTCGACCCGCTGCTCAATGACTCGAAACAACTGACCGAAAAGCAACGCGACAAATTGCGCCTGCTGATTGAGCGCGAGGCTGTTGCATGGGCCGTGGAGGCGGTCTCGGCCGAGCGTATCGACGAAATCAATATCCTGAATGCCTCCATCGAGGGCATGAACCTCGCAGCAGCACGTCTCGACCCACGCCCCCAATTCTTGGCTATCGACGGCAACCGCTTCAAGTCGATGTTTGAGATACCGTATAGCTGTTTTGTCAAGGGCGACGGCCGCTTTGCCGATATTGCAGCCGCCTCCATCCTGGCCAAGACCCACCGCGACGAGTATATGTACCGCATTGCGGAGGAGTATCCGATGTACGGCTGGCAGAAGAACAAGGGATATCCCACCCGCGAACACCGCCTCGCCATCCGCGAACATGGCCTTTCACCCCACCATCGCCTTACGTTCAACCACGAAATCGGCCAACTGGAGCTGTTTTAAGGGTAATGCTACAAGCAACCCCAAGCCTCCCATATACCATACAACTCGTGTTGGCTCGAACTGCGGCAGCAGGCGAGAGCAGACCGAAGGAAGGTTGTTGCAATCGAAGATTGGCGGGGTTGTCGGGCGTTGGGGCGAAAATTTATTTTCTGACACAATCGCCCGACAACCACGGGTATTTGCGCAGCAAACAACAACCCTCCGCAGATAAGTCTGCCGAGCCGCCACAAGTAGTGCGAGTCCCTTTAGACGCAAAAAAGAGCAGTTCGTATGACTGCTCTTTTTTGTGCCACATCGTGCCAGACTATCGAACTTTTATAGATGACTACTTGAAGATATTGGATTTCATCGAGTGGTTAAAGGTCGCCTATCCTGAAAAGGCAAAATTTCTCACAAAAAAGTCTTGATATAGTTTTAGATATGATTTTAAATTATATCATATAGTCATATAGGAATTATTTCTTTTTGGTATGAATATTGTGTTTGATTAGTTATGTTTATAAAACTTGTTAGTCTATCAAATAAAAAGTGGCTCGTTAATGTATCTGACATTATTTTGGTAGAAGAAAGAACTGAGTTTACTTTCGATGAGATACAGTCCATTCCATTGCTGGCTGAATTTAAAAGATGTTGTGCTGTAATAATTCGAGGAAGAAATGAAACATTTTGGGTAAGGAATTCGTACAATTCAATAAAGAAATTACTTACTCAATATGGTCTACAAATGGAAAATGAAATGGCTTCGAAATCTCATCGATGATGTGAAGCATTTATTAATATCGTTACGTAAATTTTTCACTATAAATCTATGCGTTGGTATCATCATTATGTTGTTATGTGTGATAACCATAATTTATGTGTCACAGAATTATCCAGGTAAGTATTGGGCGGAATATCTTGTGTTACCCATGAGTTCGGCTATTATTGCTGGTTTTCTTGTGTCTATCGTTATTGATATTCGCAAACAAGTATCAGATATTCAAGATTTAATAGTTCGTTCATTTACAAAATTTGAATTTCTCAAACAGCTTCCAGAGGAGGATTTGATGCAATTACGTGTAGATGCACTAAAACAAATAAATGAACGAAAATACCCCAATATGCAGAATGGATTAATGTCTAAAGAAAAAGATATTTTCAAGGCTTTGACCAACCCATATTATTCAACTTATAGGGAAACTGGTGTTTACAAACGACATATATCTTTTAAATGGGGTGCTGGAAGTCAAGAACAACCTGCACTATTTCGTCGTGTGAATATAGAATATATCATCAATAGTCCACTTGATGAAAGTGAAATTACAGTTGCAGATTTAAGTCTAGGAAAGACAATGGATATACCCCCATTTATTGATAAACCCAAGGACCCCAAAGATATATTTATGATTAAGCATTTCGTAGTATCTATTGATGGTGGAGAAAAGCGGGATATTGTAGATAAATTGTCGTATAGAATTACAAAATTACGAGAGATAGATAATTATTATAATTCCCATATAAAGGTGGTTTATTGTGGAAATGAGAATGGGTTCCGTAGTCATTATGGTCAAGAATGTGGTATATTTGTAGATTTTCATAAATCCATTGAGGTTCAGGTGGTGTATGAAGTATATTTGCCTATTAATGATGCCCATTTTACAAGTAGATTAAAGTATCCTGCTAAATCTTTTAGAATAGATTGCGTATGTGAAGACGACCAAAATGTTCGTTTCCATGGTGAATTGTTAGGAACATTTACATCTGCAAAACAAAGAAAAATTACTCATGTGCAAAATAATATGTTGAGTATTGAAGCCTTTGATTGGCTATTACCTAAGAATGGAGTTTTTGTAGTAATGAGTGAAGAAAATAAGCCCTCAAATAATAAAATTTAGAAAATATTTGTATATTTGTATAACTAATAAACCAAAACTAACAAATTATGAAAACCAGTCGCATTGTAAGAGATGCTGATGAATGGTAATCTCGGAGAATTAACATTAGCAAATCGAGCTTAAAATAATAGCGTAAGATTGAATGTTATCAGAAATAGCCTACTTATAATTAGTAGGTTATTTTTTGAAAATAAACTTAACTTTTATATCAAGTTTAAAGAAATTGTATTATCTTTGCGGTACTAAAACAGAAGAAACTATGAGCCAAGCAGAATTAGAAATCGTTGAACAGTCGGAACTCGTCAGTCTATACTCTATCAAATTTAACGGAGAAGATACCACGGAATTTGAGAAATTTTTGCAGACATTTAAGGATAATGCTGAATTGAATGAAGATTTTCAGCGTATTGTATATGCAATCAGCAAGATTCTTAGCAATGGTGCTTTGGAGCGTTATTTCCGTCCCGAAGGTAAGTTTAACGATGGCGTTTGTGCAGTTCCCATCGAATCAGGGCAGTTGAGATTATATTGCTTGCGAATGTCTGACCAGATTTTAATTGTCGGCAATGGTGGAATAAAGAGCACTCGTACATATAACGAAGACCCTATTTTGAGTGGATATGTACTCGACTTGCAGAAGTTTGAAAAACTAATCCGTGCTGGCATTAAAAATGGAGCATTAAGCATTGAGGAAAAAGAAATTATAGGTGTAGAGGGTAAATCTTTTGAGTTATGAAAACAAATGCCTTATTCCAGAGTTGTTTGTCCGAAGTAACGGAAGATGTAAAGGCTGAAATCGACCTTTCATTTGCCATCGTGGACAGAATAGATGCCATTCTCAAAGAGAAAGGTATGACACAGCGTGAGTTGGCGGAGGCTTTGGGTAAAAACGAAGCGGAAATCTCTCGATGGATGCGAGGTACTCACAATTTTACCATTAGAACCCTTGCCAGAATCTCAAATGTACTTGGAACACCGATAGTGGGTGTTTCACAGTAAAAGAACCTAATCCATTTTAATAAGAGCGAAGTAAAAAAACTTTGCTCTTTTTTTTGTGCTTTTCTCAAAAATCTCTTGACTTCGTATCCCTATTACTTTATAATGTTAGTAGGGATATCCCCAACTGCGCCAATGGTGTTGGCGTAGTTTTAATAATAAAGTTATAAATATCAATTTGTAAATGATTAAGAAAAATGAAAAACGGTCATTTGTATTTTACGACTCCTTTTTGGAGGCGATGAATCACCTCAACGATGCAGAGTTTAGAGAGTGCTTTTTAAGAATAAGGGATTATGCCATTGATGGATTGGAGGAGGAAAGCGCAAGTCCAAACATTAACATTATTATGGCTCTGGTGAAACCCAATCTTGATAGTGCAAGACGGCGGTATATGGCGAGCGTTGAGAATGGCAAGAAGGGTGCCGAGTTTGGCAAGTTAGGCGGTGCGCCGAAGGGCAACCAGAACGCCCGCAAAAAACAACCCCAGAAACAACCCCTTGATGTAGATGCTAATGAGGATGTTGATGTAAATGAAGATGAAAATGATGATATAGATGAAAATGATGCTGCCGATGGAACATCGGGGAAACAGGTTTTTTCATCTTCTTTTTCTAATTCTTCAAATAGTGTTTTAATTAACGAAGCGAACGATAGTGAGCGATTGAAAGAGCAAGAAGCAAAGAAAGAACCTCGCTCCGAGGTGCGTCCATCATCTTCCAACGCTTCGGTAGTTGGTGTTGCGGACAAGGAGAAGGGTGAAACCCCTATATATTCCAAGGATAGTTCTATTAGTTCCGCTCCGCGCGGCACTGGTTCTGTTGGGGAGGCAGGGAGTCCCGCCGCCCGACCCCGCCGCCGTGAGGTGAAAACTGGCGTGTATGACCAAGGGGAATATTACAAGTTGTGCTTTGATAACTATATGCTCGACCTTGTTGATATGCGTTTAGGCAAGCTCCCCCAAGACGACAACCTATTTTGGCAAGCGGTCAATGTGTATCAAGCCATACTCGGCAATGACGATAAGAAAGAGGTAGCAAAAACCGTATCTCATATGCTTTCCGAGTTGGTCAAAGCCAACCAATAGGTGTATTCAACCTACGAGTGTATTCAGAAAAATCGGCAGCCACTTAATTGCGACTGCCGATTTTCGTATTCGGTTATATCAAAGAATTATTTGCTACGCCTGGTTTACAAAGGTCTGCTGATAGTCGGTGGGCGATAGCACGGTGTCGTACAATCCGACCGCCTCGCCAGCGTGTCGATTGATACCCACATAGTCCAACGAGGCATCTTCGTAGCGTTTGAACTTGTAGATGGCATCGTTCATCAGTGCCGAGTTGAATACATCGAGCGAAACGAGTAGCTCAAAGTCCTTGACCGATAAACCAGTCACCTTTTTGAATAGACCAGGCTCCAACTGCGTGATTACATCTTTTAGGCTGCGCTCTCGGTAGTCGGTCAGATACATAAAGACGGGTACACGGGTCGCAAACTTAATCAACTTCTCCTGTATCTGCTTACGTAGGCTCTTGTACTCCTTCTCTTCCTCGGTCAGCTCCTTCTTCTTCTCTCTGGTCATATCCTCGTCCGAGGTCTCCTTCTTTGCCTTCTTAACCTTCTCCGACTTGTTGATGATGGTCTCAATATCCTGGTTGAGGTTGCGGAAGCCCTCGATGCTCATCAGTGCTGCCATAGCCTCGGCATTGCCCATCAGTCGGCGCAGTGTCTCGTTATCGACATTGACCAGCAAGGCACTCTCCCAGCGGCGTGCCAGCAGGGTTGCCGATGTGCCGCTCATCGCTATATCGAGGATGCCAGCGGCATCAATCTGCTTCATCGAGCTACCATCGTACGCCAGCACGGGCAGGAAGTTGATAAACTCCTCAACCTTCTTTTCGGGGTTGCTCTCCTCGACATTGAGTCTGCAACTATAATCGGCAATCTGCCTCAACGCGCGGTTCGGCGCAAAGTCGAATACATAGCACTCCTCTTTCAATATATCGACCTGGTTTGGCGATAGTCCATCGGCATTACGCACCGTCCACGGGGTCTGCACTCGGAATGCCGCCTGGAAATAGGTCTCTGGGCTTGATGAGTTACGGAGCATAAAGATACCCGACCAGGGCTTCACCGATACGCCTGTGGTCAGCTTACCGCACGATAGCGTGATGCTCTTTGTCTCCATCGGATTGCCCATCGCTTTCAGCACGGGTGGTAGCGCATCAACGCCGATTCCAGCCTTTGCTCCTGCCGCCAGTACCACATTGTAGTCGTGGTAGAAGCGGTTTTGTCGCTCGGCGAGCAGATTACGCATAGCGTAGCACGATGCCACCGAGGGCAGGAACCAAAATGTGTGGGTCAGCGATGCCAGTAACGGAGCGTGCGAGAAGGGCATCGGTGGTCGTTGCTTGCCTAATTTCAAATCCGATACGATGTTCTCGCTATATGCTCCACGAATAAGGTCGAGCCACTTTTGCACCTCGTCCTCATATACGAAGCGGGCATTGTCGCCCTCGCCCTCTGCCGAGAAGAATATGTTGAGGTCGAACTCGTTGAACTCACCCTGCGATGCGACCATCTGCAACTCATCGGGCAGTTGGTAGGTCATCATCACCATTCGGGGCAATGCAGCGTAGGGATTATCCCCATTGGCATCGTTCCACTCTGCTTTTGCTCGTTGCTCGTCGGAGTATGTCCAGTTGAAGATTTGCTCCTCGATAAACTCGCCAGAGTTGATGGCACGGAACGGCGTACCAGAGAGGTAGAGGTATGCACCCGTGGTGATGGGCATATCACCCTCGTCGAAGTAGTCCAAACCCTCGCCCGTGGCGTATGCTTGCTCACGCTTATCCTCGTTCTCGAATAGGTCTTTGGCATTGTCTCGCCACGCTCCGTAGTGGTACTCATCGAGGATTACGCAGTCCCAGTTGATTGCGTGCACCCACTCGTGATGCGTCTTGATGCCTCCTGCCTTGCTTTTGCCGAGGTAGTCTTGGAACGAGCCGAAACAGACGATGGGTCGGTTGCGGTCGGCGGTCTCATATGTAAGCTCCGAGGTGCGGGATATAAACTGCCAACCTTCAAAGTCGATGTGTGTGCGTAGGTCATCCTCCCAAGCACTCTGCACAGCGGGCTTGAATGTCAGCACCAGGATACGCTTCCAGCCCATCTCTCTCGCCAGCTGATAGGCGGCAAAGGTCTTGCCGAAACGCATCTTGCAATTCCATAGGAAGTGAGGCGTGCGACCCTTGTTCTCGGCACGGTAGGCTCGGAAGTAACTGCTGGTCTTGGCTACGGCATCAGCCTGTTCGGGGCGCATACCAAAGCTCTCGGTGCGGTTGAGATTTACCTCCCTGCGCTCACGCACAGCACGCACAGCGGCACGCACCTCCTTTACGCCACAACGGAACCACTCACCTTCGGGATTTTCCACGCCCATCTGTCGCAGGATGCGATGCACATCGTGGTCGGTGAACGATGTGCCGTCACCACGCATCGCTGGCTCTTCCAATACGATGCGGTAAGGTGATGCCCCAGGGCGCAAAGTCGGGTATTGCTGTGCTACACGCTTTTGAACATTTACGGCTGTGTAGCCCACTTTCAGTAGCCCAGGATATGCTTTATCCTCGTAGGCATATATCATCGGGTTCGCCTCTGGTCGGCGTGGAAAGAAGGTGTTTGGCATTATGCTAATTCACTTGGTATTATAAATTGGTCAGGGTGTGTTAGTTCCTTGATATCACCATTATTATTCTTTTTGAACATTATGGTTTGAGTAAAATTCATAACTGCTTCAAAATTTTGTCGTATACTACTTGCATTGGGGTCTTGAATGTAAACCTTTTTCAAATTAGGCATATTGTTTACAATTAATCTATCTATGTCTCGATTTACATAAGGGAATGAATATCCTATTACAACTAATACCTCTGCATCTTGTACTCGTTCTTTGATACGCTCTTTAAGATTTTCATCTTGCTCCCAAGCAAAAGAAAGAGTTGTATCTATATTGTTATTATTGCCATTGTATAGTTGTTGAATGGCAGTTTTTCGGCTTAATGGTCAAAAAGAGACCTGCGAGAGGGGGTAAAATTACTTAATAGTCAAAAAGGAGACCTAAAACAGGCTGTCGAGGAATTATTTCGATAGTTTTTTATAAGTATCTGAACTACATTTTAGATATATTTTGTA
>JAFQHI010000032.1 GCA_017398045.1 Alistipes sp.
CCTTGGCTTCCGCCCAGTTTTGGCCAGTCCAGTCCCGGAGGAATAGAGCGTAGCGCGGTAGGCGTCAGCAGCGCGAGGGCGAGGCGGAGCCGCCCGCGCAGCAGACGACACAGCGCGGAGCGATCCGGCGAAAATTCCCCTCCTTTGGAGGGGTGCCCCTTAGGGGCGGGGGGGGCTGAAATGCCGAGTATCCCCAACCACTCCGTCTCGCTTCGCTCGCCGCCCATCCGAGGGAGGGGAATTTCTTGAGAAGCGACGCGAGACGCGCCGCCTCCCAAAAGCAACGCGAGACGCGACGCCTCCCAAAAGCGATGCGAGACGCACCGCCTCCTAAAAGCGATGCGAGACGCACCGCCTCCCAAAAGCGACGCGAGACGCACCGCCTCCCAAAAACGACGCGAGACGCGCCGCCTCCCAAAAGCGATGCGAGACGCACCGCCTCCTAAAAGCGATGCGAGACGCACCGCCTTGTATAATAGATCCATAAGACCAGACCTTGCAATTTTCTGTTTTTCAAGTATGCTATTAAATGGAGAGCGTTCACTGCCGGCCAGCAGTGAACGACGCACCCGTAAGTTCGTTGCCGCTGGACCTCGGAGGTCGATTGGGAGTGGGAACTGCGCGGTGTCTCCGGAGTAAACTCGGACAGAAACAAGAACGAGTTGCTTATATTATAGCAGCTCAGTTCGAATTTGCAAGGAGGAGTGAAATGGATCCCGAAAATTTGGTCAAATGTGGACTGGGCATCGACATCGCGAAGGATGTGTGTTATGCCTGCGCAATGCCCGAAAACAAAATGTTCACGTATCAGAATACCCCTGAGGGAATTAAAAAATTCGTGAGCGAAATCAAAAAAGTCAAGCCGGACCAGATCGTTCTGGAACCGACTGGACAGTACAGCCGAGCGACGGTTCACGCTCTGCTGGAGGCGGGTTTTAACGTCGTCGTGATGAATCCGCGCAATCTGAGTCAGCTGATGGATGCCGAAGGCCGTTCGGCCAAGACCGACAAACTGGACGCCTATTACATGGCGATCGTCGCGAAACGCAAGTTTTACCAGCCGCGGATCAAGCCGACGCGTCAGCACGAATTGCTCCGTGAGTATTCGTCGGAGCGCACCCTCCTGGTCGAAAAACGGACCGACCTGAAAAACAAAATGAGCCAGCAGGCCGACATCCTCAAGGAACTGGCGGCTTTCGGCAAGGAAGGCAAAGCCCTCTCGAAGGAGATCCTGAAAGGACATGAAAAAATTTTGAAGGCCATCGATGAACAAATCGAACGCCTTGAAAAAGCAGCCCGAAAACTGATCCAGGCAAACGAGGATTTCCAGAAGAAGGACGAGATCCTTCGCAGCGTACCGGGCATTTCGCACGTCACGAGCGCGCTTCTGATCGGAATTTTGCCGGAACTTGGCCAGTTGAATCGGGGCGAGATCGCGAACCTGTGCGGCGTGGCTCCACTGAATAACGACAGCGGAAGGAAACGAGGCGTTCGCCGTGTGGGCCACGGACGTTACGGTCTGAAGCGAGGATTGTACACGCCAATCACCATTGCGATGCGATACAATCCGACGATCAAAGCCTTCGCGGCCCGCCTCCAGAGTCGTGGACTGACCGGCTGCCAGTTGAAAATCGCCTGTATTCGCAAATTGATCACGATCGTGAATCAAATGCTCAAAACCGGCCAGCACTGGGGAGAAAATCAGTCCAAGCCCCATTCGTCCTTGACCTGATCCCCTGTGGAAAACACTTCCCAGCTTGAATGCTGAACCAAGCAAAAAGGTAAATTTTTAAAATAATTAAAATTTTGACAATTTACCCCCTTGACTTGAATACAGAAACTCCC
>JAFQHI010000024.1 GCA_017398045.1 Alistipes sp.
AATGAAAGAGTTATTTGACAGCATAGCAACGCAAAACGCTGAAATTCGCACAGTTGCTAAATCGTTACTTCTATTTCTCAAATAATTCGCTAAAAGTTTATTTCTCAATCGGTTAAGTCAAACCGAGAAAAATCTAAAATAACTTTTTCATATTACGCCTGGTTTTACTTAAACGCCACATCATTTTCAATCGACGCATACTCCTCCACCTCAATTTGGATGGCGTCAGGGTCAAGCACGGCATCGTTCTCCAACGACGATGCAAAACAACCTTCAGTCTGTACCGAGACACACAACGTCAATGGCACGACATACTTTTTCGTTTTCATAAAGCCTCTCATATTTAATATTTGTATTCTCTCTTTTTCGGGTGCGGGCAGGTTGGGCTACCCTACACCTATTATTATATATCCTCCACCTTGTCCTGCCATCCAAAGAGACATTTGTCTGGAGGAGATAGCCTATATAGATAGGACACCGCAAAGAAAAATAAAAGACTTACAATTCGCAAATGCAGCCATATAAAATATTACATTTTGATATAACTTTTCCGTGTTTTAGAACACTTTTTTAACGAAAAATAGGGGGGGGGTAACATTCTGTTACTTTTTATCTTGCTCTGTTTATGCTTGTTATGTTTTTAATATATATAGTTTATAATATTTTAGTTACATTTCATAATAGTATTTCACAAGCAAAAACACCTTCTTTCCTCCATCCCAAAAGGGCGCAGCAACACCCTCGAAGCGATTTCGAAAACGACAATAAAGCGTCTCGGCAGCCCCATTAGAAACCCCACGGCGGGACAGTTTGTTTTTTTCGCACCTTTCTTTTATATTTGCAAGAAAGAATACACGGCAAAAATTTTCTGACAGATATGTACACTTCCGACAAAAAGCTCTATGTAGCCCACGGCCCCGAGGGGCCTATCTCGATTGAGGGTTCGATGGCCAACCGACACGGCTTGATTGCAGGTGCCACGGGTACGGGTAAGACCGTCACGTTGCAGGTGCTGGCCGAAACATTTTCCCAAGCGGGCGTCCCCTGCTTCATGGCCGATATGAAGGGCGACCTCTCGGGCATCAGCCAAAAGGGCGCGATGAGCGGCTTTATCGAGAAGCGTTGTGCCGAGTTCGGCATCACGGACCCCCAATTCGGCGGGTGTCCGGTGCGTCTGTTTGATGTCTTTGGCGAGCGTGGTCACGCGATGCGCACGACCGTGAGCGAGATGGGTCCGCAGCTCCTTGCGCGCCTCATGCAGCTCAACGAGACGCAGAGCGGTGTGCTGAACATCGTCTTCCGTATTGCCGACGACAACGCGCTGCTGCTCATCGACCTGAAGGACCTGCGCCTGATGCTCGACTTTGTGGCCAAGAATGCCAAGCAATACACCACCGAGTACGGTAACATTTCGTCGGCCTCGATTGGTGCGATTCAACGCGCTCTGCTGGCCATCGAAAGCGAGGGAGGCGACAAATTCTTCGGTGAGCCGGCCTTCAACATCTTCGACCTCATCCAGACCGAGGGCGGACGCGGCGTGATGAACGTCCTGGCGGCCGACAAACTGATGCTCAACCCGAAGCTCTACTCCACCTTCTTGTTGTGGCTCTTGTCGGAGCTGTACGAGAACCTGCCCGAGGTGGGCGATGCCGAACTTCCGAAGCTCGTCTTCTTCTTCGACGAGGCACATATGCTCTTCGACGGCACGTCGAAGGCCCTGGTCGATAAAATCGAGCAGGTGGTGCGTCTGATTCGCTCGAAGGGGGTGGGCATCTACTTTGTCACCCAGTCGCCGACCGATATTCCGGAGGAGATTCTGGGTCAGCTCGGCAACCGCATCCAGCACGCCCTGCGTGCCTTCACACCCAAAGACCAGAAGGCGGTTCGCTCGGCTGCGCAGACCTTCCGCGCCAACCCCTCGTTCTCGACCGAGGAGGCCATCATGGAGTTGGGGACGGGCGAGGCTCTCGTGTCGTTCCTCGATGAGAAGGGTGCGCCCTCGGTGGTGGAGCGTGCCAAGATTCTCTTCCCGTTGAGCCAAATCGGTGCCATCACCGACGAGGAGCGCAGGGTACTGATAGCCTCCGCACCGGCCAATATCCGTGCCTACGATGCTGCCGTGGACCGCGTGAGTGCCTATGAGGTGCTGACCGAAAAGAATGCCGAGGCCGAGAAGGAGGCCGCGGAAGAGGCTGCTCGAGAGGAGGAGGCCAAGCAGGCCGCCCTCGAGGAGAAGGAGCGCGAGAAACGGGAGCGCAAGAGCGGTGGCGGCATCGGTCGCGGACTGCTCGGCACGCTCATCGGGGCGGCAGCCACGAGTTTCATCCGCAGCATCAGCACCTCGGTAGCCAAATCCATCACGGGCGGCTCCTCGAAAAAGAGCAGCAAGAGCGTCTTGGGCAAAGCGGCCCAGACCGCCACGCAGACCGCCACACGCAAGATTGTGAACGAAACGCTCAAAAGCCTTTTGAAATAAGCCATGACAGCCCTCTTCGAAGATGTAATTTTCGGCCCCGTGCGCTCGCGTCGTCTGGGGCTTTCGCTCGGTGTGAACCTGCTCCCCATACACGCCAAACTCTGCACGTTCGATTGCATCTACTGCGAATGTGGCTGGAATGCGGAGCGACGGGGAGCGATGCGCTTCAACAGCCGCGAGGAGGTTCGCCTGAAGCTCGAAGAGGTGCTTTCCCGCATGAAGGAGGCGGGGACTCCCCCCGATGTCATCACCTTTGCCGGCAACGGAGAGCCGACCATGCACCCCGACTTTGAGCCAATTATCGACGACACGATTGCGCTCCGCAACCGGCTCTGCCCCACGGCTAAAATTTCGGTCCTTTCGAATGCCACGCAACTCCACCGCGAGGAGGTGTGTCGCGCGTTAGAGCGGGTTGATAACAACATCCTGAAGCTCGACTCGGCCTTCGACGAGACGGTACGCCGTATCAACCAACCGCGCCAGGCACACTACGCGGTCGAGGATATCGTGCGCCGTATGCACCAATTTTCGGGTCGGATGATTCTCCAAACGATGTTCCTGCGCGGCCACCGAAACGGGGCCACAATCGACAACACCACCCCCGAGGAGGTGGCGGCCTGGCTTCGACTCGTGGAGCAGATTCGCCCGCGTCAGGTAATGATTTACTCGCTCGACCGCGATACACCGTGCGACACGCTGGAGCGTGTCACGAAGGAGGAGCTTCAGGCGATTGCCCGTCAGGTCGAGGCACTCGGCATCGCCTGCTCGGTGGCCTGATTCACAGCGCGTTCAGGCTGGTCGATAAACAGCAGCGGCGAAGTCGCATAACCCTTCTCTTCGGCCAGAAGCAAAATCCGACGTGTCGTAGCGGCCGAAAGACGAGGTGTGCGTGACAAAATCCAGAGATACTTGGCCGAACGGCCGCCTATCAAGGCCCAGGAGTAGTCCTCGGCCAGAGCCAGCACGTTGTAATCCGAGTAGAAGAACCAGAAAAAGGAGACCTTAAGCCGTCCGGGGATGTCGGTTGTGCGAGCCTTGCCACGCGCCACCTTCTCCTTGCCCGTGCGCTCATCAATCCCTCGGTTAATCACCTCGATTTTCCCGTTCGGGAGCATCCGATAGTCCGTTTCGACCGCCTCCAGATGGCGTTCAAAGGGGTGGTCGTAGCGGGCAATTTCATACCAGCGGCCCATAAAGCGTTCCAAGTCCAGCGAACTGACCGTCGTGCGGTCGATGCCGTTGTTTGCCGGGGCGCAGAGGACACTGCCCACCAGCGTTGCGAGTAGAAGCGTAATCAGTATCATTTTCATACCCTCCGTATTGCAGAAACTATACCAAAAAAAAGAGTTGCCCAACCCGTTTGTTGAGCAACTCAATGCTTATTGAAGTGGTATAACAGGGAGGGGCCAACGCCACAATCACCTTATCGGACCGCTTCTCATATGGTCATGCCGAGGCAAACGCCCGCACTATTTTCGGATAGCCTGCAGGATACCCTCCACATCAAATCCGCACTCTGCGTGCAACTCCTGCGGTGTACCGTGGCGAATCCAACGGTCGGGAACACCCAGTCGAATCACCTCACCCCGATAGCCCTTTTCGTGCAGGTAGGCCGCGACAGCCTCGCCCACACCACCTCGCAGTGAGCCATCTTCGACCGTGATGACACGTTCAAAGCGGGCAGCCACCTCATCCAAGAGGGCCGTATCGAGCGGTCGCACGAAACGCAGGTCGTAATGTGCCGCATGAATTCCCTCCTCGGCCGCCCTATCGAGGGCCTTCGCACCATTTCCGGCCGTCGTGCCGACCGTCAGCAGGGCAATCTTCTCGCCCTCGCGGAGCTTTTCACCCCGCCCCTCCTCGATGAGGGTGAAGGGCTGGTCGCGCCAAGCAACCCCCTCGCCCATACCACGCGGATAGCGAATCATATAGGGATGGCCCGCCTCCTTGGCCGAGAACATCAGGTTGCGCAATTCCAACTCGTTACGCGGTGCGGCCACCGTGAGTGACGGAATGGCGGCATAGGCAGCCATATCGAACGTACCGTGGTGCGTCGCTCCATCCTCGCCCACCAGACCGCCTCGGTCGAGGCAGAAGACAACAGGCAGATTCTGAATAGCCACGTCGTGAATCACATTATCGTAGGCACGCTGCATAAAGGTCGAATAGATGGCACAGAAGGGGATGACACCCGAAGCGGCCAGACCGGCTGCAAAGGTGACGGCATGACCCTCGGCAATGCCCACATCAAAGGTTCGCTGGGGCATCTGCGACATCATCTGTTGCAGACCGCAACCCGAAGGCATGGCGGCCGTGATGCCGACTACGCGCTCATCCGCCTTTGCCAAATCAATCATCGTCTGCCCGAAGACATCCTGATAGCGGTCCGTGGAGCGGCTGCTCTTAATGCGTTCGCCCGTCTCGGGGTTGTAGCAACCCGGGGCGTGCCACGTGGTTTGGTCCTGCTCGGCAGGGGTATAACCCTTACCCTTGGTGGTCATCACATGGAGCAATTTCGGCCCTTTGACCCGCTTCAACGCCTGCAGCGTGCGAATCAATTCGGGCAGGTTGTGGCCGTCAATGGGGCCGAAATAGCGGAAATTGAAACTCTCGAAGAGGTTGCTGTTATGCAGCAGCACCTGTTTGGTCGCCGTGCCGGCCTTTTGCAGGAAGCGTTGCAAGGCGGGCAGATGCGACAAGACGGCCCAGACGCGCTGCTTAAGACGGTTGTAGTGGCGCGACGAGGTGATTTTCACCAGGTAGCTCTTCAAGGCTCCCGTAGCGCGGTCGATGGCCATGTTATTGTCGTTGAGGATGACCAGCAGGTTCGTATTGCGACTTGCGCCCGCATTGTTCAACCCCTCGAACGACAGACCGCCCGTCATCGCGCCATCACCAATCACAGCGACGATATGACGCTCCTCACCCCGCAACTCGGCCGCCTTGGCCATTCCGAAGGCCGCCGAAATCGAGACCGAGGCATGACCGCCTCCGAAGGCATCATAGGGGCTTTCGTCCATGCGCGGAAAACCGCTGATGCCTCCCTTCTTACGTTGATTGAGGAAGGCCTCGCGTCGCTCGGTGATGATTTTATGGGGGTAGGTTTGATGGCCGACATCCCAGACGATTTTATCCTCGGGCGTTGCATAAACGTAGTGCAACGCAGCCGCCAACTCCACCGTACCGAGGCTCGATGCCAGGTGACCCGGGTTAATCGAACAGGCCTCGATGATATAGCTTCGCAATTCGTCGCAATAACGGCGAAGTTCCTCCGGCGTGAGCTGTTTCAACTCGTCGGGGGTGTTGATTTTTTCGAGCAAATGATACTTCCGTTCGACCATCATAGCACAAAGATACGATAATTTGCCTATTATTTCAAAGAATTTTGTTATCTTCGCATAACGAATCAAGATAAACGACCATGAAATACAATCGCATCCTGCTCAAATTGAGCGGCGAATCGCTCCAGGGAGCGCAAAAATACGGCCTCGACCCGGCCCAACTTCAATCCTACGCCGAGCAGATTAAGGCGGTAGCCGAGACGGGTATTCAAATCGGCATCGTCATCGGTGGCGGCAACATCTTCCGCGGCATGACCGGTGCCAAGCGCGGATTCGACCGCGTGAAGGGCGACCAGATGGGTATGCTGGCAACGATTATCAACTCGCTGGCACTGCAATCGGCCCTGGAGGACAATGGCGTGAAGTGCAAGGTGCTGACCTCGATTCGCATGGAGCCTATCGGCGAATACTTCTCCAAGGCGCGTGCCATCGAGTACCTGGAGGCCGGTTATGTAGTCATCATCGGCGGTGGCACCTCGAACCCCTACTTCACCACCGACACGGCTTCGGCACTGCGCGGCATCGAGATTGAGGCGCAGGTGATGTTGAAGGGTACGCGCGTGGATGGCGTCTATACGGCCGACCCCGAGAAGGACCCCACGGCCGTGAAGTTCGACGAAATCACCTTCGACGAGGTTATCAGCCGCCAGCTCAAGGTGATGGACCAGACCGCCTTCACGCTCTGCCGTGAGAACAAATTGGAAATTATCGTATTCGATATGGACACGCCGGGCAATCTCGGTAAGGTGCTTGCAGGCGAACAAATTGGTACACTCGTAAAATTGGCATAAGATGGCTATCAGAACACGCAAAAAACAGCACACCACCCGTTTGTGGTTGCTCGTCGCACTGCTTATCGTGATTTGCGCAGTGATTTTCCTGCTTCCGACCTCACCGACGGTTCAGGCCGAGGAGGGCGATGCTACGGAGCAGGCCGCACAGGATGAAACCGCCACTACGACCCTCGTTAAGGAGGGGATGCAGGCCCCCGATTTCACGGTCGAGATGTTTGACGGCTCGACCCAAACCCTCTCGTCGCTCAAAGGCAAGGTGGTACTGGTCAATTTCTGGGCCACGTGGTGTCCTCCCTGCCGTGAAGAGCTGAAGCGGGTACAGCAAGACCTCGTGGAGCGTTTTGCCGGTGAGGAGTTTGTCTTTATCCCCATTTCGCGTGGCGAGGAGCGGGAGACCGTAGCCGCCTTCCGCGAGCAGATGGGCTATACGTTCGCAATGGGTCTTGACCCCGAGCGCAAGATTTACGACCTCTTTGCCTCGAACTTCATCCCCCGCAACTTCCTCATCGACAAAGAGGGCAAGGTCCTCGTTGCCTCGGTGGGCTACGAGCCGGAGGAGTTCGACGCCCTGATTGCCAAAATCGAAGAGGAGCTGAAAAAATAGTCGCCTCAAAAACCGAACAAACAACTTAAAACCAAACAATATGGATACCCAATCGATTCTTAACGAAGCCTCTTCGCGCATGCAAAAGGCTGTCGATCACCTCGACGAGGAGCTGCTGAACATCCGCGCCGGCAAGGCCTCGACAAATGTCCTGAACGGTGTGATGGTGGAGTACTACGGCTCGCAGGTCCCCGTATCGGGTGCCGCATCGGTCACCGTACCCGATGCCAAGACCATCCTGATTCAGCCCTGGGACAAGAACCTGATTCGTGTCATCGAAAAGGCCATCTTGGACTCCAACATCGGCCTCACGCCCTCGAACAACGGCGAGCAGATTCGCCTCACGATGCCCCCCTTGACCGAGGAGCGTCGTAAGGAACTGGTAAAACGCGCCCGTGGCGAGGCAGAGACGGCTCGCGTAAGTCTGCGCAATGCACGTCGTGACGCCATCGAGGCCTTCAAAAAGGCCCAGAAAGAGGGTATGCCCGAGGACGAGGCAAAGGATGGTGGCGAGCGCGCACAGAAGATGCTCGACAAATTCTCGAAGAAGCTGGACGAGGTGCTGGCTGCCAAGGAGAAGGAGATTATGACCGTATAACAGCCCCTCTCAAAGGGCCTGTTTCGGGCATTGCACAACAAGGCGAAATGGAGCGCAAAGTTCCATTTCGCCTTTTTCTTCGCCGTACCATAACAACAGGGGCGCGACCGGATGTCACGCCCCTGCACTTAACCTAACTCAATCAACGCAAAACGCACAATTTTCACAATTCACAATTACAATTCGGTCTTCCAAAGACCATGGAGGTTGCAATACTCATAGACAGCCACCGCCTTGTGGGGGTAGGTGTTGATAATCGCCTCGGGCTTGTCGCTCAAATTGACACGCACGCCACCGGCCTCGGTCTCGACATAGATGAAGGCGATGTGGTGTTCGGGGAGCATCGGATGGGCTACACTACCCACCTCAACCTTGAGGGTCCACTCATCGAGTTTCGTTACGACCGGCACATGCTTCTCGCCACTCGCATCCACCGTATTGGGAACCAACTCCTCCATCTTCTCGCCGCAGCATACCACGGGGACCTTCGAATCAACCACCTTCTCAATCACGTTGCCGCAGTGGCGGCAGATATAAAACTTCGTTGCCATAATCTTGCTTTGTTTAGTGTGTTATTTTCTGTTTCTATTGCAAAGATAATACATAGTTTTCTATTTGTCAAATTGATAATTTTTATACCGCCATAAGCCGAAACTATAACTCGAGCAACGCACAAAAAAGGGTTGCACCTTGCGATGCAACCCTTTTCGCTGAATCAAAATCTCGAATTCCTAATTCCTAATTCTGAATTCTAAATTCTAAATTCTAAATTTCGAACTTACTCTACCTTCGGGCCGGCAGCAACGAGCGACTTGCCCTCCTCGTTGCCCGTGAACTTCTGGAAGTTCTTCACGAAGCGACCTGCGAGGTCCTTGGCCTTCACCTCCCACTCCGAAGCATCGGCGTAGGTATCGCGCGGGTCGAGGATAGCGGGGTCAACACCCGGCAGCTCGGTCGGCACCTTGAAGTCGAACATCGGAATCATCTTCGTCGGAGCGTTGTCAATCGAACCATCGAGGATGGCGTCGATGATACCGCGCGTATCCTTAATCGAGATACGCTTGCCCGTACCGTTCCAACCCGTGTTCACGAGGTAAGCCGTAGCACCCGACTTCTCCATGCGCTTTACCAGCTCCTCACCGTACTTGGTGGGATGCAGCGAAAGGAAGGCAGCACCGAAGCAGGCCGAGAAGGTCGGCGTAGGCTCCGTGATACCGCGCTCGGTACCGGCCAACTTGGCCGTAAAGCCCGACAGGAAGTAGTACTTCGTCTGCTCGGGGGTCAGAATCGAAACGGGAGGCAGTACACCGAAGGCGTCGGCCGAGAGGAAGATAACCTTCTTGGCAGCGGGAGCCTTCGAAACGGGCTTCACGATGTTGTCGATGTGGAAGATGGGGTACGATACACGGGTGTTCTCCGTAACCGACTTATCCGAGAAGTCAATCTTACCCTTCTTGTCCACCGTTACGTTCTCCAACAGTGCGTTGCGACGGATGGCGTTCCAGATGTCAGGCTCGTTCTCCTTCGAGAGGTTGATAACCTTGGCGTAGCAACCGCCCTCGAAGTTAAAGACACCCTCGTCGTCCCAACCATGCTCGTCGTCACCGATGAGCTGACGCTTCGGGTCGGTCGAAAGGGTCGTCTTACCCGTACCCGACAGACCGAAGAAGATAGCCGTCTCGCCCTTCTCGTTCGTGTTGGCCGAGCAGTGCATCGAAGCGATACCCTGCAACGGGAGCAGGTAGTTCATGTACGAGAACATACCCTTCTTCATCTCACCACCATACCAGGTGTTGATGATAACCTGCATCTTCTCCGTGAGGTTGAACACAACGGCCGTCTCCGAGTTCAGACCCAGCTCCTTGTAGTTCTTCACCTTGGCCTTCGAAGCGTTCAGTACCACGAAGTCAGGCTCACCATAGGTCTCCAGCTCGGCGTCGGTCGGACGGATGAACATATTCTTTACGAAGTGTGCCTGCCAAGCCACCTCCATGATGAAGCGAATCTTGAGGCGCGAGTTCTCGTTGGCACCGCAGAAGGTATCAACCACGTAGAGCTTCTTGCCCGACAGCTCCTCCGAGGCAATCTTCTTCAGCTCCTTCCAAGCCTTCTTCGTAACGGGCTTGTTGTCGTTCTTGTACTCGGGCGAGGTCCACCAGATGGTGTCCTTCGACGTCTCGTCCATTACGAAGAACTTGTCCTTGGGCGAACGACCGGTGTAAACACCCGTCATTACGTTCACGGCACCCATCTCGGTCTGCTGACCCTTCTCGAAACCGCGCAGACCCTTCTTGGTCTCCTCGCGGAACAACTCGTCATACGAAGGATTGTAGATAATCTCCTCCACACCGGTGATACCGTACTTTCTCAAATCTTTCTTGTCGATCATAGTTGTTTGTATTATTAAATTAAAACCTCTTATGCTTGTTTGCTCACGGTCAAAAAAGGTACCAAATTCGCGGCTTAAGGCCCGCTTCTACCCCACCCAAAGCCACTTCGCCTCGGCAAGGTTCGGATAAGCCCCTTTTTCGACGCTACAAAGGTAGGAAAACTTTTGCAAAAGTGAAATTTTTTGAGGATTATATCAAAGATATAACCTAAAATAAGGTTCTAATGACCAATGTCGCCTCAAATCTATGTGAATTGAAATGTTAAACGACACAACGGATAAATGGGAATTATCGAGAAATCGCTGTTACGCCATGAGCCTATTATAAAAAAGACAATCGGCAGTATCAACCACCGATTGCCAAAAAATGAATGAACGCGAAACTCACATTAAGTTAGAGTGTGCAGGCGGTGAGTTCTGCGAGGGGGGGGTGCAGATATTGTTATAAAAGAATATGTAGCACCTACTCGGTGGGAGGCACATCGAAATCAATCTGATCGATGGTGAGTACCGTAACCTGCTGCCCGTTGTATAGCCCTGAGCACTCGGCACCGAGCAGGCGACCCTCGCTCTTTGAGAAACGAGCAACGATCCCAACCTTGTCGCCCCTGGTGCTAACCAAGATTATATCGCCCTCCTCGCGGAATTTCAGCAGAATACCCGTTAACAAAGCGTACTCCTTCAATTTATCAATCGTAGCAAGCGGGGAGAGGTCGATTCCTCCGTGGGGACGTTCGAGTACCATTTGGCCGTTCTGGTAGCGTCGATAGCTCTCGCCGTCATAGAGTTCCATAGAACGAACCTTGTCTTGCCATTTGATAGCCATTTTGACCTTCGAGTCCTCTTTGCGAATCTCGACGGTGCCTTGCATCGGAGTACCTTCGAAATCAAGGTCATAGAGCTCCCGTGAGTTCTTGTTCTCGGTAACATTTGCGGTAAATTGTACGAGGAAGCTATCCGATTCGAGCAGTTGAGTCATTGCTCGCTCGACCACCTCGCGGGCGGTGCTGGTCTGCACACTGCTAATGCCGATGACAACTGCCACTGCGACTATTGCGGCAACGGCACTAATGCGTACTGCCTGCCAGAGGGGGTGTCGGCGTGGTGCGGGGGCTTTGAACGAAAGTGAAGTGGTGGGGGCGAAATGCGGCGTGAGAAGATTCTCAACGCGAATGTCCGAAAAAGTGTCTAAATTGTTGTTGGTTTTCATAATGTTGGTCTTTTTTACAGTGAGTTAAATCAGCCCACGCTTTTCGAGGGCTTCGCGCAACTTGTTAATGCCATAGCGAAAACGCGATTTGGCCGTGGTAAGAGGGATGTTGCAAATCGAGGCAATCTCGTCAAATTGACGACCTCCATAGATTCGCAATCGGATCACTTCGCTCTGCTCATCGGGTAGGAGCGCCATCAGTCGTTCGATCAATCGAAACTCTTGTTCGAAATCTTGCGGAGCGAGGTCGTCGCTACTCAGTGTATCGAGCGTTTCGGTGGTTGCAAACTGTCGTCGTGAGCGTAAAACCGAGGCGCAACTATTTGTCAATGAGCGATAAATATAGCCTTTCAGGTCTTCAATCCCGCTAAGTCGTGCGCCTTGTTTCGAGAGCCGCAGGTAAAGGTCTTGCACCACGTCGTCAGCTTCGGTGGCAGACCCCAATCGATAGCAGGCGTATCGAAACAGATGGTCGCGCTCGGGCTGCATCAGCTCTGCGAGGCGGGTGAGTTGTTTGTTTTCGGTTGTTAGTTTCATGGTTTGTTTTCGTTTGTTGGAAACGCGCTTCCGAATATATAACGCTTAAAGTTCGAAAAAGACTTAATGTACTCACAAAAAATACTAAAAATTGATTAATATATCACAGGTGTAACCTAAAAAAGTTTCAGATAGTATAATTCATTCCTTATCAATATCTTAAAGGCCAAACACATTATTTGCAATATCCTGTAATTCTCACTGACTCAATGAGTTAAACCGTTTAACTGGGCGGTGGGGAATATTGGAAATTGTCTGTTACACTTGGAGCATATTAATCAAACTTACGGCTAAAATAACAACAACTTAACCAACATTTATTTCGGATAGACTCCTCTTCGAGGAGCCGTCGCGCCACACAACGCGCAAACAACACGCACCGAGCGACCCGAATCGGTGTACGAGCCAACCCGCCGAAGGCCCTCCGCACGACCGACCACAAACAAGCCCCGACGCTCGTTTCGAGCATCGGGGCCGCCCATTTAATTAACAAAATCCCACATCAAATTAACTAAATGTAATCAGTCACCTATTCACTAACCGTCTAACTGTTTTTCATTACCTAACTATCTCATTCGGCCTCCGTAACCACCACCTCGGCCAAACTCGCGCTGCGAGGCCTTATTCAGGCGCACACCGACATTGAGGGCAAAGTAGCGTCCATAGGAGGGTTTCCAACTCTGCAATTCATAATCCGCGTAGGTCGTAGTCGTAAAATTCGAGCCGCGGTTCAGCAGGTCATAGGCCGTCACACCGACCAGCACCCGCCCCTTCGACAGCGAACATCCCACCATGATGTTGAGCATCTGGGTCGTGGTATCGGTTCCCGTATCGGTGAGGTAGTGGCAGTGGGCCAAATTATAATTCGCCATCAACATACCCACCTTCAAAAAACGAACCTCGGCCATCACCGATGCCGTCTGATAGAGATAACGGTTATCGGTACCGATGCTGTTCTGCACCTCGGAGTAGGAGGTCGTGGAGTGCAATCCCAGGCGCAGATAATCGCTCTGCGCACCGCTAAAGGTGAGGGCCAACATCGGCTGGTGCTGGCGGGAGATATTCTTCGCATCCTCGATATAGGTCGGGCGTTGGTTGAACTGATAACGCAACGAGGCACGGAAGGTGGAGCGCAACGCGGCAATGCGCTGGCTGAAATCGGTATAGGCCGAGAGCGAGAAGGCACCCGAGATGTTCTCATAGGTGTAGAGCGTACTTCCGGCAGGGGCCGTATAGTCCCACTTTTCGAGGTAGGTCGCCTCGTCGTAATAGTAGGAGCGTTGGGTGATTTGGTCGGGCGACAGCGTAGCATTCATACCCACCGTAAAATTACGTCCGTTATCGACATTCACGTTGCCCGGATAGTTAATCGAGAAACGGTGCTGAATACCCTGTTTCAGGGCGGGATTACCGGTCTGCAACAGCATCGGGTTGCTGTTGTCGATGCGGTCGCGCAGCTGCTCGACCGAGGGAAGGGTGGCCGAGGTCGAATAGTTGAAGATATTGATGCGTCGGCCGTGCCTTACGAGGGTGAATTGCAACGAGGGGAGCCACGAGAGGAACTTCTCGCGGTACTGCAACTCCTCGGGGTAGTATTCGTCCTTGTTCATGCGGGCCGAGCGCACATCGAGGATGGCATTGAGGCGGAACAACGAGGAGTTAAGACGGAAGGCGAAACGCCCCGAATGGGTCGTGTAGTTGTGCGTGTAGTTGTAGGTGTTCGTGGGGTCGATTTCCACCACGGGGTCGAAGGTGTTCAGTGCCATTTGGCGGGTGCGATTATGCTCATAATCCCACTGATAGGAGGCGAACAGCTCCACGCGCATTCCCTCGGTTTCGTAGATATCCTTTTGGAGCGAAAACTCGGCATTATACGACTCGCGCGGCCCCACGTAGTCGGTCTCCAACACACGTTTGTCCTGCGTGAGGGTATCGACGCGCCAACCGACGCGGTCCGTGCGCGAAATGGTCGAATTGAGCGACATATAGGGGCGCACCACCCGCGGATTGTCCCACTGGTAATTCAGGTTGTTTTTCAACGTATAGCCATGCGATTCGCTGTGCTGAAGCACCTCGGTGCGCTGGTCCAGCGTTTCGCTGCGATTCAAAATCTGCTGTGCAGAGCCGCTCGAGGGGGTGCTGTACGAGAACTCGTTACGCGAGGAGAATTGGTGACGGCCACCCGGGTGAATCAACCCATAAAGCTTCACCGTATGGGTACCGCCCGAACTGTGCGAAGAGGTCGTATCGGCGTAGAGTCGTGCCGGTGAGGCCTCGGTGGCAAAGTAATTTCGCTGTGTTGCGGCTCCCGAATGTGTGTAATTGTTATCGTAAGCGTAGCTCAGGTCCAGCACCTGACCCTCGCGGCGGTTTTTACCCCACAGGCGCGACATGGAGATGGAGGCGCGGTGCTGCTCAACATAACTGCCCGCAGCCACGCGGTTGCTCAACACATCGCGCAGACGATTCGACGTGCGCCCGATGTTGTTCGAGTAGCCATCGACCGTCAATTGCAACTTCTCCGAAAAGAGGTTGGCCGTCAAACCCACGCCGTAGCGATGGCGCAATGAGCCATCCGCTTCGCGGTTCATATCAAGGCCCCACGCACCGAGAAAAAAGCCGTCGAACATCGACTTAAAGTCGCGCTTCGTGCGGATGTTCATCACCTTCTGTTTTTCGGCAAAGCGACGATGCTGGCGAATCTCGTCATCGGTCGCCTCGTCATAGATTTCCAGATGGCTTACATCGCTCGCCAACAGCGCATTGAGTGCCGTCGAAGGACTCTCGCCGAAGATGGTGCGACCATTCACATAGACGCGGGAGAGCTTTTCGCCCTGGATGGTGACATTGCCCCCGTCATCCACCTCGACACCGGGCAGCTGGTCCAACATCTGAATCACCTCATCGCCCTGCAAGGTGCGCACGGCCGCGGCGTTATAGACCAACGTATCGCCCCGCTGCGAGACCAATCGGGCGCGCCCCTCGACCACCACCTGGTCAATCTCCCGAGCGGCCGCCTTCATCTGAATCCGCAACGGGCGTTGCACACCATAACGAGGAGCGACACGCACCGAATCCTGCACATACGTTTCATAGCCGAGGAACGAAACCTCCACCCGCACATAGCCGGCCGGAACCTGCTTCAAAAAGAAATTACCGCTGTAATCCGTCGTCGTATGCAACGTGTCACGGGGCGAGATGACTGCCACAACGGCACCCACCATTCCCGGCCGACGATGGTCGATCTGTCCTTCGGCCTGCTCATCGAAGACACGACCGCTCAACGGACCGACCTGCTCTTGCGCCCACACGGAGGCAATCCCCGCAACGAGCAACACGAGCAGCATACATAGACGCAGTTTCATAAAAGGCATTGGTTAGTTGTAGTTTTAAGGCTCTACAAAGTTAATCAAAAGAGCCTCCGATGGACCTTTTGCGGAGGTGAAACGCCCGAAAGCGAGGGCAAAACGCCCACTCGGGGCAGGTGAAAGAGCCTCCACGTGGTCGAATGGAGGGAATATTTGGTCATAAGCCTAAAATACGCGCGCGAAAAGGAGGTTTGTCGGGAAAATTTTGCTATCTTTGTGTGCCTTAAAAAGTCAAAATTCGAAAAATCGAAACAAATCAATATAAAACAACACCAAAAATCATGGAAAACAAATTGCAACAGTTGACCCAGAAGCTGTATGAAGAGGGTCTGGAGAAGGGTCGCTCGGAGGCCGAAAAGTGCGTAGCCGAGGCCCAGGAGAAGGCTGCCAAGATTATCGCCGACGCCCGCAAGGAGGCCGAGGAGATTATCCGCAAAGCCGAGGACAAGGCCGAGGATGTGGCCAAGAACAGTGCTACGGAAATCACCCTGGCCGGTAAGCAGGCTATCGCCCGTCTGAAGGCCGAGATTTCGTCGCTCATCGTTGCCAAAAGCACCTCGGAGGGTGTGAAGGCCGCTGCGCTCGACGGTGCCTTCCTCAAGGAGATGCTTCTCTCGGTTGCCAAGAATTGGAACGGCTCGTCGGCCGGCAAGGTGGAGCTGAAGGCCCTGCTGCCGGAGGCACAGCGCGAGAAGCTCGACGCATCGTTCGAGAAGGCCGCCAAGGAGCTGCTGAATGCAGGCATCGAGGTCGGCTACTCGAAGGAGGTGAAGAGCGGTTTCCGCATCTCGGAGAAGGAGGGCGGCTACTACATCTCGTTTGCCGACACGGACCTCGAGGCACTCGTCTCGGAGTACCTGCGCGAGAAGGTATCGAACATGCTCTTCGGAGCCTAAAGGCGATGTCATGTTCGCAACGAATTATTATACGTTAGTAGCCGGCTTCCGCGAGTATGCACTCGACGCCGAGCGTAAGGGGTTCGACGCCGCGGAGATTCGTGCCGAGGTGATGGAGAACCTCGACGCGAAGGATCAGCGTGCGGTGGAGTTGCTCTACGGCTACTACGACTGCGAGAACCTCTCGGCAGCCCGCGCCGGCCGCACGGCCCACAACGCGCTGGGTAATTTGAGCCACGAGGAGATTCTCGCCGAATTGGAACGCCCGACCCTGCTGCCCGAGGATCTGCAGCAGGTCATTCGTGCCTATGCCGACCCCGAGGGTGAGGATGCCGAGCAGGTGGATACGACGCAGCGATTCGAGAAGTCGCTCTTTGCCGCCTACTACGCCCTTGCCGCCCGTTCGTCGTGCCGCTTCCTCCGCGAGTGGAGCGCATTCGACTGCAACCTGCGCAACGTCTCGGCCGCCATCACGGCCCGTGAGCTGAACCGCCCGATTGAGGAGGTGACGGTAGGCGAAGGCGAGATTGTGGAGCAGTTGCAGCGTAGCTCTGCTTCGGATTTCGGTTTAAGAGGCGAGTTGCAATACCTCGATGCCGCCATCGCTGCCATCTCCGACGAGCAGAACCTCGTGGAGAAGGAGCATAAAATCGACCTGATTCGCTGGAACGAAGCCTCGGAGCTTTCGACCTTCGACTATTTCGACATCAACGCCGTTCTGGCCTACCTCGTGCGTATCAACCTCGTAGCCCGCTGGTCGATGCTCGACCCCGTGCGTGGTCGTGAGATGTTTGCGCGCCTGATGACCGAGCTGGATGGCAAGGATATGATTTATAAACAATAACAAAATACAGATGAAAACTATAGGACGTGTAAACGGTATCATCTCGAACATCGTCATCGTCAAGGCCGACGGCCCCGTTGGTCAGAACGAGATTTGTCATGTGTACGTAGGTGATACGAAGATGATGGCCGAGGTCATCAAGGTCGTAGGCGACGACGCCTATGTCCAGGTTTTCGACTCGACGCGCGGTTTGAAAATCGGCGACAAGGTCGAATTCGAGGGTCACATGCTCGAAGCAACGCTGGCCCCGGGTATGCTTTCGAAGAACTACGACGGTCTGCAAAACGACCTCGAGAAGATGGAGGGTCTGTTCATTGACCGCGGTTCGCTGACCGACCCGATTGACTACGACTCGACGTGGGAGTTCACCCCCCTGGCCAAGGAGGGCGACAAGGTGTCGGCCGCTTCGTGGTTGGGCGAGGTGAAGGAGCAGTGGATTAGCCACAAGATTATGGTTCCGTTCGTCATGACGGGCAACTATACGGTAAAGAGCGTCGTGAAGGCCGGCACCTACAAGGTGACCGACACGGTGGCCGTGGTGGTGGATTCGGAGGGTACGGAGTATCCGATTACGATGGTGCAGAAGTGGCCCGTGAAGCAGGCCATTCGCGCCTATACGGAGAAGCCCCGTCCGTCGCGTGTGATGGAGACGGGTGTACGCGCCATCGACACCTTCAACCCGCTGGCCGAGGGTGGTACGGGCTTCATCCCGGGTCCCTTCGGTGCAGGTAAGACGGTGCTGCAGCACGCCATTTCGAAGCAGGCCGAGGCCGAGATTATCATCATCGTGGCGTGCGGTGAGCGTGCCAACGAGGTGGTGGAGATTTTCAAGGAGTTCCCCGAACTCGTTGACCCCCGCACGGGCCACAAGCTCATGGAGCGCACGATTATCATCTGCAACACCTCGAATATGCCCGTAGCTGCCCGTGAGGCATCGGTTTATACGGGTATGACCATTGGTGAGTACTACCGCGCGATGGGTCTGAAGGTGTTGGTAATGGCCGACTCGACCTCGCGTTGGGCGCAGGCCCTGCGTGAGATGTCGAACCGTCTGGAGGAGCTTCCGGGTCAGGACGCCTTCCCGATGGACCTTTCGGCAATCATCTCGAACTTCTACGCCCGTGCCGGTCTGGTGAAGCTCACCAACGGTGAGACGGGTTCGGTGACCTTCCTCGGTACCGTATCGCCCGCCGGTGGTAACCTCAAGGAGCCTGTAACGGAATCGACCAAGAAGGCTGCCCGTTGCTTCTACGCCCTCTCGCAGGGTCGTGCCGACTCGAAGCGTTACCCCGCCATCGACCCGCTGGATTCCTACTCGAAATATCTGGAGTACCCCGAGGTACGCGAATACCTGGACGAGAAAATCGAGAAGGATTGGGTAGATGCCGTCTATGAGGGTAAGACCTTCGTGCAGCGCGGTAAGGAGGCCAACGACCAGATTAACATCCTTGGTGACGACGGTGTACCCGTTGAGTACCATGAGCGTTTCTGGAAGTCGGAGCTGCTCGACTTCGTGATTTTGCAGCAGGATGCCTTCGACGATATCGATGCCAACTGCCCGATTGAGCGTCAGAAGATGATGTACAAGATGGTGCTGGACATCTGCCGCCACGACTTCACCTTCACCGACTTTGAGCAATGCTCGCAGTTCTTCAAGGGTCTGATTAACCTCTTCCGCCAGATGAACTACTCGGAGTGGAAGTCGGAGAAGTTCGAGCAGTACAAGCAGCAGATTGAGCAGTATGTAAGTCAAAAATCGAAATAAGCCATGACAACACGCGCATTTCAAAAGATATACACCAAAATCGACAACATCACCAAAGCAACGGTGACGCTGCGCGCCGAGGGCGTGGGCAACGATGAGCTGGCTACCGTAGGCGGTAAGCTGGCGCAGGTGGTAAAAATTATGGGTCAGAACGTGACCCTTCAGGTCTTTGCCGGTACGGAGGGTATCGCCACCAACTCGGAGGTGATTTTCCACGGTGAGCCGCCGAAGCTCAAGGTCTCGGACAACCTGGCCGGCCGTTTCTTCAACGCCTATGGTGAGCCGCTCGAGGGCGGTGAGGCCGTGGAGGGTGAGGCCCGCGAGATTGGTGGTCCGACGGTGAACCCCTTCAAGCGTCTGCAACCTTCGGAGCTGATTGCCACGGGTATTGCCGGTATCGACCTCAACAACACGATTGTAACGGGTCAGAAGATTCCCTTCTTCGCCGACCCTGACCAGCCCTACAACGCCGTGATGGCCAACGTGGCCCTGCGTGCCAAGGCCGACAAGATTATCTTGGGCGGTATGGGTCTGACGAACGACGACTTCCTCTACTTCAAGTCGGTCTTCGAGAATGCCGGTGCGCTGGACCGCATCGTATCGTTCGTCAATACGACCGAGAATCCCCCCGTGGAGCGTCTGCTCGTGCCGGATATGGCACTGACCGCCGCCGAGTACTTCGCTGTGGATAAGGGCGAGAAGGTGCTGGTACTTTTGACCGATATGACCCTCTACGCCGATGCCCTGGCCATCGTGTCGAACCGTATGGACCAGATTCCGTCGAAGGACTCGATGCCCGGTTCGCTCTACTCGGACCTTGCCAAGATTTACGAGAAGGCCGTACAGCTCCCGAACGGTGGTTCGATTACGATTATCGCCGTGACGACCCTTTCGGGTGGCGACATTACGCACGCCATCCCCGATAACACGGGTTACATCACGGAGGGTCAGTTGTTCCTGCGCAACGACTCGGATACGGGTAAGGTTATCGTTGACCCGTTCCGTTCGCTGTCGCGTCTGAAGCAGCTCGTAATCGGTAAGAAGACGCGCGAGGACCACCCGCAGGTGATGAATGCCTGTGTACGTCTGTATGCCGATGCCGCCAACGCCAAGACGAAGCTCGAGAACGGTTTCGACCTCTCGGACTACGACGAGCGCGCTCTGAAGTTTGCCCGCGACTACTCGCGCAAGCTGCTGGCCATCGACATCAACATCGAGATTACCGAAATGTTGGATACGGCCTGGGAACTCTTCTCGGAGTACTTCACGAAGGAGGAGGTTGCCATCAAGGCCGAGCTTATCGAGAAATACTGGAAAGCTTAAACACACATGGCAATCAAATTTCAATACAACAAAACCTCGCTCGGCGAACTCGGCAAGCAGCTTAAGATGCGCCAGAAGGCCCTTCCGACCATCAAGTCGAAGGAGTCGGCGTTGCGCTCCGAGGTGAAGCGGGCGAAGGACGCAGCAGCCGACTTCCGTCGTCAGCTCGACCGCCTGAAGGCCGAGTACGACTACATGGTCGCGCTCTGGGGCGAGTTTGATTGTACGCTGGTGCGCATTGCCGATGTGGAGCTTTCGGAGCAGAAGATTGCCGGTGTGCGTACACCGGTTTTGCAGGAGGTAAAGTTTGAGCGCAAGGCCTACGACCTCTTCTCGTCGCCCGTCTGGTATGCCGACGGTGTGGCGGTGTTGGAGCGTATGGCCCGCCTCGGCATCGAGTTCGAGGTCTTTAATCGCAAGATGGAGCTTTTGGACTATGCCCGCCGCAAGACCACACAGAAGGTAAACCTCTACGAGAAGGTGCAAATCCCGGGGTATGAGGATGCCATTCGTAAAATCAAACGCTTCATGGAGGACGAGGAGAATCTCTCGAAATCTGCCCAGAAGATTGTAAAAACCAAACAACAACAAGCCGGGGAGGGCTCGACGCTATGATTGCAAAAATGTCGAAATACAACTTTGTGCTGTATGCCGCACAGAGTGAGGACTTCGTAGCACGTCTGCGCGAGTTGGGCCTGGTGGATATCACCACCGCCGGTTGGGAGCCTTCGGAGGAGGACCGTCAGCTGATTCTCGATATCGAGGGGCTGCAAAAGGCCGACGAACAGCTCTCGCGTTGGAAAGAGGATGAGGAGCATGCCGCGCTCAAGGGTGAGCCTTACGGCTCGGGCCTGGAGGCCTTCGAATGCTACCAGCAGGCCCAGCAGCAGGTTGCCGCACTCAATACGGAGATTGCCCGTCTGGAGAAGACGGCCGACGAGTTGCGCCCCTGGGGTGCATTCGACCCGAAAAAGAGTGCCGCTTTGGCAGCTCAAGGCATCATCCTGCACTATCTCTCGACCCCGTCAAGCACCTTCGACAAGGAGCTTCCGACCTGGGCCGAGCAATACACCATTGCCGAAATTAACCGCTCGGCATCGACCGTCTGGTTCGTAGTTGTCGCCAAGCCCGGTGAGGAGCTGTCGATTGACGCCCAGGAGATGAAGGCTCCGCAGATGGACTGCGCGGAGGCCGAGAGCCGCATTGCGGCTTTGCAGGCCGAGGTGAAGGCGTTGGATAAGACCTTTGCCCGCGTGGCAGCCAGCGAGGCGATGATGAAGAGCTATGCCGCACAACTCAAGGAGCAGTTGCAAAGCGACCGCGTGAAGGCAACCGCTACGGAGGCTGCCGACGGTATGCTGCTCGTGATGGAGGGTTGGGCCGAGAAGGAGACCTCGGAAAAGGTGGATAAGCTCCTGGAGGAGTACCCCAATGTGGTCTATCTGAAGAGCGACCCCACGCCCGAGGACAACACGCCCGTGAAGCTGAAGAACAACCGCTTCGCGCGTATCTTCGAGATGGTGGGCGATATGTATGCCCGTCCGAAGTACGGCACGCTGGACCTCACCCCCTTCTTTGCACCGTTCTATATGCTCTTCTTCGGTATCTGTCTGAACGATGCGGGTTATGGTCTGATTCTGCTGATTGCCGGCATCGCGATGCTGATGAAGTTCAAGACGGGCATGATGCATCGAGCCGCCTGGTTCGCCACGATGTGCGCCCTTTCGACCACCCTCTTTGGTCTGTTCTGCGGCTCGTTCTTCGGTTTGAGCCTCGGTGAGTTCTTCCCCTCGGTGAAGTTCTTCGACTTCCAGGGTCAGTTCTTCTCGTGGGCTTTGGCCATCGGTATGATTCAGATTCTCTTCGGTCTCGTGCTGAATGTCTATATGACGATTCGCTGCTTCGGCGTGAAGTACTGCTTCTCGAACCTTGGTTGGTTCATCGTCCTTTTGGCCGGTTCGCTGGCCGCGGGTCTGCCGATTATGAACGAGGAGTGGGTCATTCCGGGCTTTACGACCTCATCACCCGCCTTCTACGCCGCCATCGGTGTAGGTCTGGCTTTGATGCTCCTGCTGAATACGCCGGGTAAGTTCCACAACCCGCTCATCAATGTCGGTTCGGGTCTTTGGAATCTCTACAACAACATCACGGGTCTGTTGAGTGACGTGCTTTCGTACATCCGTCTCTTCGCCATTGGTCTGTCGGGCGGTGTCTTGGCACTCGTATTCAACTCGCTGGCCGAGGGTTTTGTACCGGAGGGAGCCAATATCGTGGTGCGTATCTTGGTCATGGTTCCGATTCTTTTAATCGGCCACGGCATCAACCTCTTCATGTCCACCATCTCGTCGTTCGTTCACCCGATGCGACTTACGTTTGTGGAGTTCTACAAGAATGCCGGCTTTGAGATGGCTTCGCGCAACTTCGAGCCGCTGAAAAACGAAAATGAAAACGAATAATCAAACAACAAACAATTAAAAATCAACAAACACTATGGAAACAACTGCATTAGTAATGGCCTATGTCGGTGTAGCACTGATGGTAGGTTTGGCCGGTATCGCATCGGCTATGGGTACGTCGATTTGCGGCCAGGCTGCCGTAGGTGCCATGAAAAAGAACGGTGGCGCATTCGGTAGCTACATGATTCTCTCGGCTCTTCCGGGTTCGCAGGGTCTGTACGGCTTCGTCTGCTTCTTCATGGTTCAGGGTATGCTCTCGAACCCGACGATGTTGCAGGGTGCTGCTATCCTGGGTGCCGGTATCCTGGTTGGTATCGTGAACCTCGCCGCTGCCGTTTATCAGGGCAAGGTCTGCGCCAACGGTATCGCCGCCATCGGTAATGGCCACGACGTAATGGGTAAAACGCTGATTCTGGCCGCTTTCCCCGAGCTGTACGCCATTCTGACGGTTGCCGCCACGTTCCTTATCGCAGGTATCGTGGGCTAATCGAAAAGACTTACAAAGCACGAAAAAAGGCTGTCCGAATGGACAGCCTTTTTCGTTGGAGGCAACGCCCCGCTATTTCGTCTTCTCGACCCAATACAAGCCTGCACGGTTGAGAACGAGCGGAGTCGTACTCTTGTGCTGCTTGACAAGACGCTTCGTCACTCCCCGCTTCATATCGACCGAGTGGAGCGTATAGTTACCCTTCGGCAGAGAGAGCGTCACCGAAGCGGTCTCGGGCAGGTAGATAAGACCACCCTTCTCACCCATCAGGCGGTGGGAGTTGGCATCCTTCTCGGCCGTCGTCATGGCAGGAATAGCGGCCAACAGACGCTCATCCTCGATGTGGAGCGTCGGGCAGGAGCCACCGGCCAAGAGAATCGCCCAACCATACGAAGGATAGCTCTGCGCAAAGAAGGTTACCGCCTTCTCGGGATAGGCTGCACGGTACTCGCTCACGGCGCGGTAGGTCGAGGCAAAGTCAATCGTGCCGACCTTAATCTTACGGGCATACTGACGCGGAGCCATGCTCACGCCACCCTCCGGCTCGTAGGTCGTACCATCCGAGCGGTGGTGCCAATAGCGAATATCGATGATATCGACCACCTTCGAGCGCACGGGGTCGCGCAGAATGGCATCCTGCACATCCTTCGTAGCCGAGAGGGCAATCAATACCTCTTTGCCCGTTTCGGCCTCCCACTCGGCAATGCAGTCCAACCAGAACTCCACAAAGTGGAGCGGGCCGGTGTACTCCTCGCTGATGAGGTGTACCACATTCTCGTAGTCGGCCAACTGCTCGAGACACATCCGGATATAGCCGCGATGGAGCGGACGACGGGCCGGATGATTTACATCGTAGAACATATCGGCCACAAAGACACGCTTATCGCCCGCGAAGTTCGTAGGCTCGGCAAATCCCGTATTATTGATGTTGTTGGGCGTGCGCCAGGGCGAATCGACCCAATGCGCACCCGCCTCGATGATGTTGTGCTGGAAGTAGTCCTGATGGAAGAGCAACAACCCCTCACGCGAGGCCTTCTCGGCAAACTCTTTAAGACGGCTCCAATACCAGGTGTTGGGTTTCGTCAGGTCGTACTTCGACATACCGTCCCAACCCTGACCCTCGCCCGAGCGGGCAAAGGGCTGCTCGTAGTGCGGCGCCCAAACATCGCCATCACGACGACGCACGCGGATATGGTCGTCGCGACGACGGTCATACCAAAGGCCGTAGTTGTGGTCGAGGAGCAACACACCGCGCTCCTTCATGTTGGCCACCACCTTATCGATGCGGTCCGTGAGGCCCTGCCCCTCGCGGTCGGGGACAAAGCGCGTTACATGGTCGGTGGCCTTCTCCAGCTGGTCGTAGGCCAAATTACCGCTCCACCAACGGACATTCTGACGACCGCCCACCAAAAGTTTATCGTTGGCCGTCAAGCGGCCGTTCTTTAGCGCATAATCCACCTCGCGGTAGGCCTTATCGACATGAGCCAACATCGCCTGGCGTCCGTTATCCTCCACCGAGGCGGTGAAGGGGGCCTGTGCAATCCACATCGGGATGGTCACACGCGGCTCATAGGCCTGCTTGGCCAACTTGATAGCCTGCTCAATCGTGGGGCTGGAGGTGGCATTCGTATCGCGGTCGTAGATGCGCGTAATCTGCTGGGCCTTCTCCGCTCCGATACGCGCTGCAAGCTGGGCGCGGAACAAGCTGTAGGGCTTTACAAACTCGTCCGAGTTGGTCATCACGCCATCACCGCACATCGTAGCCCACGAACCATTGGCGTAGTTCATGCCGTAGCCTCGCGGTGCATAGCACTCGATGCCGGCTGCCGTACATTGCCAGGCGACACTGTTTGCCGTATTCCAACCGGCACGGGCGTGGGTACGCTCCAGCTTCTTGAACGAGAGGTCGTGGCCGTCGATATTCACGATATCGAACAGCAGACCGCAGGCCCACGAACCGGTCGAGCCGCTGAAGCCCGTCGAGAGGTAGCTGTCCGACTGCACGAAGGCATTGGGACCCGGGGCATTGATGCCGGCCGAGAAGTCGTGTTGGCCATGCTCCGAGTAGCAGTGGAGGAACAGCGTGTGCTGACCGAGCGTAAAGAAGGTGCGACGACGCGAACCGGCCATCTCCGACACGGGGTCGAAGGATTGGCAATCGGACACGGTCACACGACGCGCCTCGCGCTGCACGGCTACTGCCGCACCCGCAAACTGGCGGAAATCGACCTGACGCACCCAGCAATCCTCGGCATTGTTGAGCCACACGCCCGTCCAGGCATGGTTCTCATCCATCGGATAGCTCTTATCGTAGTCGGAGACAAGGGTCAGATGCTCCACACCGCACTCATCGATACGACCTGCCCACGTATAGGGTTTCACCACCACGGGGCGCAGTCCCAACTCGAAAGTCAGGGCATCGTCCAGGGTAAGGCGGTTGCCCTCGATGGCCGTGATGGTGCGGTCCCAGCCGATGCGGATATTGCCCGGGCCGAGCTGACGCATCAACGCCTCGGTCACCTCGGCATCCCGTCCGCGCGGACGTGCTACGGGCTGCTGCTCGACAACGAGCTGCTGTCCTACCTGCAACCCCTCCACGGAGGCCACCTCAAACGAAGTCGTACCCACGGGAATACGCTCGGTCGTGACAACCACTTCGCCTGTAAACTGTCGGTCGGTGGCACCCTCGATATAAATCACGGCACCACGCTCCACACCACGCTTTACAAGCACCGTTTTCTCCTTGCTTTCGCCGCGCAGGACAATACCCGAGGCCGAAATACGGAGCGGCTCATCGAGCAGGTAGGTACCCTCCTTCAAGAGGATGGCACCGCGCAGACCGCGCTCGTTCAGGGGCAGGGCAGCCAAGGCATCGATATGGCCCTGAATCAGCTCGCTGTCGTTTTCCGAGGGGGAGAGCGTATAGACCACCTCGGCATCGGGAATCAACTCATTCGAGTTGCGATAGCCGCAATAGGAGAAATCGAGGATGCGGTTTCCCTGCTTATCGGTGGCATATTGCAACTTACCTTCCGCTACCGAAATCGGAAAAGCGGGTTGTGCCACACCTTGTGTGCAGCACAAACCCGCGATACCGAGAAGCGTAAAAAGCAGCTTCTTCATATGTTATAATGTGTTTAGAACAGGCTCTTAACCAGCGTGTTGTGATTGTTCTCCAGATTGGTCCAATCCACCTTCACGGTCGGGTCGATACCGTTGATATACTTCTCGATGTTCGTATAGCCGTCACCCGAGAGGTCGCCATTGGCATCGGTCGGGTCGTTGGGATTCAGACCATACTTCTTCTCCCACTTGTCGGGCATACCGTCCTTGTCCGTATCGACATAGGGCTTACCCTTGTACTCGGGCAGACCGCCCACCTGCTGCGGGTCGGTGATGATACCGAGCTTGTAGGAGTCGGCCGGCAGGCGACGCTTTACGTACAGCGGCTGATGCTCCTTGGCATCCTTGGCATAGAAAATCTTACCCGTCTTAATCTGCTTCACCATACGCTTGTCAACGGCGTCACGCTTCGGGAGCGAAGCACCGCCACACGACAACACATGAGCGTAGGCCTCCTCGGCCGAGGTAATCGTTACGGGAGCCATCTCGAAGGGCTTCTCGGCACGTACCTGCTTCATCAGCTCGGGCTGGTCGGCAGTCACGAACTTATCGCCGGCCATCACGCCACCCTGCCAGTTGTCGGCCGTCACGTCGGCATTGCCCCACGTCTTGTTGTCAGCTACATAGGCACGGCCCCACTTATCGCGGTTCGACTTATCGCGGCCATTCTCCACCTTCACGATGCGCCATGCAATGGGCTTATCAGCGGGGGTAATCGGGCCGGGCTTGTAGTTGTTACCGATGATGTTCATGTAGCTCGAGTGGTCACCACCATCGACCGAACGGTTCCACCAGTTGAAGACCGTGTTGTTGATGAAGTTGAACGAGCCGTTCATACCAATCGAGCAGTTACGCGAGATGTTCGAAGCGAAGATGTTACGCGCGAAGGTCGAGTTGTGACCACCAATCGTAGCACCGAAAGCGTGGTTGTACATATCGAGGCACTCCGAGAAAATCGAGTTCTGAATCGATACGTTCACAGCCGGCAATTTCAAACCGCGACCATCGGCCTGACGGTTATAGACGTGGCGGTAAATCGACATATTCTCGTCCAGACCCCACGAAGCCGATACGTGGTCAATCATCACGTTACCCACGGCATTACCACCCAGGGCGTCGTCACGATAGGCCACATCGGTCTGGCCACGACGGAAGCGCATATGGCGGATAATCACATCGTGCGTATTGATGTGAACCGAAGCACCCGTTACGCAGACACCGTCACCCGGAGCCGTCTGACCGGCAATCGTGATATAGGGGGCATCGATGTCGATAGGCGACTTAAGGCGAATCACACCCGAGACGTTGAAAACAACGATACGTGCGCCACCGGCCTCGCAAGCCTCACGGAAAGTACCCGGACCGCGGTCCTCCAACGAGGTCACGACAAAGACCTTACCGCCACGGCCGCCCGGGGTGTACATACCACCACCCTCGGCACCCGGGAAGGCGGGAATCTTGGCCTGCGGTAAATCCTCGGGCTTCGAAGCCCAGGGGCGATAGACGCGACCAAACTCCTTCTCCTCCTGCTGAACGACCTTGTAGGCCTCCTCCCAAGCCTTCTTCTGCAAGGGAGCCAACGCAGCCTGCTCGCGGGCTACGCGCTGGTTAATCGAATCGGGAATCTCCGGATACTGTGCCAGGGCAGGCAGAGCCACTGCCAAGGCCAGCATCGAAATCAAAATCTTTTTCATCATGTAGTTTTTTTATTTGGTTATTGATTGATTCGCTTACAACAGACTCTTGCGACCGAGCAACGTATCTTTGTTGTTGTCGAGGTCCTTCCAATCGACCTTCACCGTCGGGTCGATACCGTTGATATATTTCTCAATGTTCGTGTAGCCGTCACCCGTCAGGTCACCGTTGGCATCCGACGCATCATTCGGATTCAAGCCATAGCGACGCTCCCACTCATCGGGCATACCGTCGCGGTCGGTATCCTGCGGAGCCTTACCGGCCTTGTAGGTCGGCAGACCACCCACCTGCTGCGGGTTGGTGATGATGCCCTGCTTATAGGAGTCATCCGGCAGGCGACGCTTCACGTAAGGCGTTACATACGGCTCGGCATCCTTGGCATAGAAAATCTTGCCCGTCTTAACCTGCTTCACGATGCGCTTATCCACCGCGTCGCGCTTCGGGAACGAGGCACCTGCATTTTCAAGCACGAACTCATAGGCCTCGTCGGCCGAGAGAATCGACACGGGTGCCATCTCAAAGGGCTTCTCGGCACGAATCTGCGCCACATACTTTTGCGTCAGGTCGTACTCCTCGACCTGAATACCGCCCGACCAGTTGTTGGCCGTAATGGCCTCGTTGCCATAGACCTTGTTTCCCGTAGCATAGACCTTACCGAATCGACGCTCACCATCCACACGGCTACGACCCGACTCCACCTTGGCAATGCGCCACGAAATCGGCTCGCCTGCGGGGGTAATCGGACCCGGCTTGTAATAGTTGCCGATGATGTTCCACCAGCAGCGCGGGCCACCGCCATCCACCGAGCGATTCCACCAGTTGAAGACCACGTTGTTCACGTAGTTGAAACCGCCACCCATGCCCACCGAGCAGTTGCGCGAGATATTCGAAGCAAAGAGGTTGCGGGCAAACATCGAGTTGTTGCCACCCAACGTAGCACCGAAGGCGTGGTTGTAGGTGTCGAGGGCCTCCGAGAAAATCGAGTTCTGAATCGTCACATTGGTCGAAGCCATCTTCGTACCCTTGCGCGTCACGCGGTCGCGGTTATAGACATGACGGTAGAGCGACATATTCTCGTCCAGGCCCCACGAGGCCGAGACGTGGTCAATCATCACGTTACCCACGGCATTGCCACCCAGCGCATCGTCGCGGAAGCCGACATCCATCGCACCACGGCGGAAACGCATATGGCGGATAACGACATCGTGCGTATCAATCAGCACCGAAGCACCCGTCACGCAGATACCGTCACCGGGGGCCGTCTGACCGGCAATCGTCACATAGGGGGCGCGAATGTTAATCGGGGTCTTGAGGCGAATCACACCCGAGACCTCAAAGACGATGATACGTGCGCCGCCCGTCTCACAGGCCTCGCGCAACGTACCTGGGCCGCGGTCCTCGAGCGAAGTTACGACCAGTACCTTACCGCCACGGCCACCCGTGGTGTACATACCGCCTCCCTCGGCACCCGGGAAGGCAGGAATCTCGGCTTTGAGCAGTTCATCGGGTTTCGAAGCCCACGGGCGATAGACTCTACCCTGCTCCTTCTCCTCCTGCTGAACAATCGGGAGTGCCTTCTCCCACGCCTCATCCGAGAGGCGTTCAATCTCGGCCGTCTGACGGTCAACACGCTGCTGTACCGAATCGGGAATCGTCGGATACTGCGCCTGCGAGGGCAACACCCACGCACAAGCGAAAAGGGCAATTAACAGTTTTTTCATCTTCTTAAGTTGTTAGTTTTGGTGTAATTGGTTGTCAAAAATACAGTTTTTCGGGCAAAGAACACGGCTAAAAAAGGTCAATCGCCCAAATCGGGGGCTGAAGCCACCCCTACTGAATGCCGAACTCCTGCTGTTGGCGGTCCACCTCCTCCAGCAGGCGACGTTTCTCCTCCTCGGAGAGCTGCGCACCTCCGTGCTTGGCGGTCGTTGCTCCCGCAACGGTTGCACGCTCTTGGTCGGCATAGCAGAAGGGCAACACGGCCGGAACGCTCTCAAACGCGATTTCGGCCGGCGTCGGGGCGTGCGTACCGGGGAATTCGACCTCGGCACGGATGCGAATCTTGCCCGCCTTGCGGGTCGAGCGCACCAGAATCGGAGCCGAACCAAACTCCACGGGGCGCGGGTTGGCATAAATCGAGCGGTCGCCGATAATCTCGCCCTCACCCTCAATCGTGAAGCGGATGTTCTCCTTCGCCAAACGACGCACATTGCCGCTATCGTCCGTCACCTCGGCCACCACGACCACGAAATCCGAGCCATCGGCTACAAGGGGACGATTCTCCCAATCGACCGACAGGCGCAGCATGGTCGAGCGACGCGAAGGCATCCGTTTCGTCGTGCAGACCACCTTGCCGTCGATAATACCCTCGGCCACCATATTCACGGCCTGCCAATTCTTGTTCGTGTAGCTGTACGAACGAGCCTCCCAGAAGTCCCAGACATCCTCAAAGACCACCGGAGGCGAAGGCATCGTGCGCTCCGTGCGCTCCACGGCCTTGGTCCAACTCTTGGCACCGTTATAAATCGAGAGGCGTACCGAATCGCAATTCGTAAAGACGACGACATCCTTATCCGACCACTGCGACATTTCGTGCATGATATAGACCATCGGACCACTCTCGGCCGTGGGGTGCTGCAGGTCGGCTGCCGTCTGGCTGCGGAACATCCAATAGGCATATTTCGGCTGGCGGAAGGCATCGTAGATACCGCCCCAATAGGGGTCGGGATGGTAGCCGCGCTGGTGGTCGAAGGGGTGCCACTGCGCACCACCGATAAACTGGTTCTCCGTATTATAGAGGTTGTTGTAGGTCTCGGTGAGCGACAAGGCCTGCACCTTCAACGGTCGCTCGCCCCAACTGCGCGAAGCGCGGTTATTGTTGTTGTGGGCATACCAATCATCGACATTCTCACCCCATTCGCGCGTGAAAATCGTCTGATTCGGGGCATCGGGTTTCTGCTCGTCACCGGGCCAGGCATAGACCACATCGTAATGCTCCTTCACGCCTGCCGAATGGACATCGGCAGCCGCCACGGGACGGTAGGGATAGGGGTATTCGTCCTTCGTAATTTGGAGGGCCTCCAACGAGAAATCGTGCGGGTAGCGCGTCTCATTGAGAATCGGCTCCCACATCAAGACCGAGGGATGGTTACGGTCACGACGGATAATCTCGCGCGTATTTTGGTGAACACGCTCGGCAAAAATCGGCAATTTGTTCCAATACTGCCAACCGGGCGTAGCAACAATCACAAACAGACCCAGCTCGTCGCAGGCATCCATGAACGAGGGGTCCTGCGGATAGTGCGCCACACGAATGATGCGACAACCGGCATCACGCAGACGCTTGGCATCGCGCCACTGCTGCGAATTGGGTACGGCATTGCCCACATAGGCAAAATCCTGGTGACGATTTGCACCGATGAGCTTGCCGAAGGGTTTGCCGTTGAGGATGAAGCCCTCCTCCTTCGAGAAGGCAAACGAGCGGATACCGATGCGCGTCACACCGCCATCCAACGCCTCACCGCTCTTGCGCGACTTGATGCGCGTCTCGACACGATAGAGATAAGGGTCATCGGGCGACCAAAGGTGCGGTTTTTGCACCTTGAAGCCCTGCTCTACGGAGCTGATTGCACCCGCTTTGAGGGTAGCACGCTGCGCGTGACGGCCCACCACCGTACCGGCGGCATCCTTCAACGTGGTCTCCACGATGACCGCCTGCGTGGCTTCGGACTTGTTCTCCAACTCGCTCTTGACATAGACCTCGGCCGACGCCTCCGAAATGTTGGCAAAATGGACAAACACACCACCCGCAGCCTCGCGATTCGCCTCAACGGGGTCCGTCAGACCCACCTTCGAGCGGGCAATGAGCCATACGTCGCGGTAGATACCGCCGTGGTAGGCGAAGTCGAGCGTATATTGCGGTTTTCCGGGAGGGTACATCTTGTCGTTCGTGTTGTCGGCCTTCACCGCCACCACGCACTTCTCGCCCGCCCTGACACCTGCGTCCGAGAGCGAAATCTGAATCGGCAGATAACCGCCCAGATGCTCCTCGACGAGTTTGCCATTGACATAGACGGCCTGCTTACCCATCACCGCCTCGAAGTGCAACAGCACCTCCTTATCGGCACACGCCGCCGGCACGACAAAGTGTTTGCGATACCAAACCACCCCCTGATAGTTGCGACAACCACTCGCCTCGGCAGGGGTCAACTCCACAGTGTGGGGGGTCGAAACAACCTCCCAGGCCGAATCGTCGAATGCGACCGCCTCGGCACCCGCGGCATCACCTTTCAAGAAACGCCATCCGGCATTGAAATCATAGACCACACGGCCACTCTCCTCAAGCGGAATGAGTCCGGCTACCGAAAATTCGGCCGGCGTATAGTTCTCGGCCTGAACCATCCACGGTGCGAGCCAAGCGAGGGCCATCAAAAGGATTTTTTTCATCTTAAGCGTCTTATTTGGTTGGTAGTAAAATCTTTACATCTTTTGCACGAGAAGCGGGCAGCACCTCGAGCTTCACAATCTCGCCTCCGCGCAATTCACACTCGACGGTCGTGCGGTGCGGTGCATGGAGCTTGAACTTCACATCCCACTCCGCAGGCCATGCAGGGAACAGCACAATACGCTCATCGTCGGTCTGCATCAACATCTCCTGCAACCCGATGGCACCACTGCCACCCCAATTGTGGTCGGGCGTCCAATCGAAACCGGGTCCCCAGAAGGCGGGGAAACGGTGCGGACCATTCGAGAGTTTTTCGCGCGTGAGGCGCACGGCATCCTCGGTCTGACCCAACAGGGCCGCCCATATATTATCCTGCTTCCACCCCTTCGAGGAGCGCATTGCGACTGCGTGCGTGTCGTAGAGGTAGGTATTCAGAGCCACATCCAGCGGCTGATTGGAGGCCATCGAGTAGATGCGCCACGGGAAGACGGGGTAGAGTTGCGGGGTCTCGCTGTTGTTGATGCGCTCCCACACCACGGCCGGAGCAATCATCTCGCGTCCATCCACCACGCGGTGCGGAATCTCGGGGATGCGCTCAAGCATCGCACGCCACGGAGCAACGGCCGTGTCGCCCTGCATCTTTTTCACTTCGAGGTAGCTCTCCAGCACCGTCCGAAGACCGGCCACCGTCGAGGAGGCATTGTAGGTCATCTTGTAGGTCTCGCAACCCGAGCCGGGGAAGAGGACGAGCTTCCCGTTGCCATCCAACTTGTTGCGGCCACGCTGTGCAGCGCGGTACTGATAATGCTCGTCGAAGAAACGGAGCGAGCTTTCAATCAGCGGCTTATAGCGTTCAATATCGGCACGGTCGTAGCGATAGGTTTCGAGAATCATCTGGCAGAACTCCAACACCGTATCCCAGCAATGCTCCAACCAGGCGTTGTACTCCACCCCTTTGTCGAATGAGGCGGGGCGTTTCGTGCCATATTCCATGTAGTTCGGCAGGCCGAACAGCTCGATTTGCTCGGTGAACGAAGCCCCCTCATGGCCCCAATAATAGCGCGAACGCAACTCGGCATTGGGACGCATTCGCTCGTAGAAATCGAACTCGACGGGCATCAGGTCGAAGTCACCCGACCGCAACATCGGCCAATAGACCAAGCGTTGATTCTGGGCCGTCATCGTACCACCACCCCAATTTCTAAAATCGGGCGTGAAGGTCTGCTCGGGCTGGACAAATTCGGGGTCGAAGGTAAACAGACCACCGTTGAATTTCGTGGGGTCGCTGCCCGTGCGGTTACACCCCAACATATAGCGGAAGAGGGTATAGTTGCGGGTAATCTCTGCGCATTCTCCCGCGCCCTCAATCCAGCTGCGCTGCCAAAAGGCTTCCCACCAACGCTCCGTATCGGCTTTGGCCGTCTTCGTAGCGGTGGCCTCGGCAATGGTTCGCTGCAACCCCTCGCGCCACTGCTTCACATCGGGCGTCTGGTCATTGTGCAACGCAATCGTAAAGCCCTGACGACGCATCGGCTTCACGCTGCAAAAACGCCAGGCACGGTGGTTGGTCGAGAGATACACTCCATCCGTTGTCCCCTCGTATTGCAACTCCTCGCTCCACAGACGACCTCCCGCAATGCGGTGGGCCAGCGGGTTCCAAAGCTCATCCTTCACCGCGTTCATGCCCTCCACCTCGACCGTGCGGTCAAAGAGCGTCTCGGCCGGATTGTGGTGGTAGAAGGTCACGCCGTGCTTGTCGGGCGAAATGACATCGGCCGTCGTGACCAGGTCGGTCGGCTTGCGCCATTTGTGCGACGATTGACGACCCTCGTTTTTGCGATAGGGACGGTCTTCGTATCGCCAACTCTCATACAGCACGTTACACTGCACGGCACGCGGACTTTCGACCTCGACATGAATCACCGGACGGAAGGCATCGACCCAGAGCAGTACCTGCGCACCGCCCATCTTGACCACCATTTCGCTCTTCGTGAGACGCAGCGTCTGGCTGAAGGGGGCCTGCTTATCGGCTCCCTCGATATTGAGGCGTACACGCCCCGCCTTGAGCAACGCATTGTGTTCGTCGTAGGAGCCGCTGCGCGTGATGTAAAACATCAACTCGCCCTGCTCGACCCAGACGTTCAACCCCACATCGCCACCGCCCAAGGGCATCGACTCCGAGGAGTTCTTACTCTCGGTAGTCCATACGTAATCGGCCGGTTGCGCCCACGCTACCACCGACCACAGGAGCAATGCAAATAGTGCTATCTTTTTCATCTTTGCTCTTCGCTCTTTTCTCTTTACTCTTGCTTAATCGGTGCCGGGTCGGCCCAATCATCCGAACGGAACGATGAAATCGGCAGGCCGTCCGAACCGTAGAGGTCGCCCACACACCAATCTTTGAAGCCATAGCGCACGGCTACGGGATGCGGCACCTGCTCCGAGCTTACAACCATCACCTTTTGCTTCACCTCGGCCTTTGCGGGGTAGAAGACGCGGTCCTCACCGGCCACCTCGAAGCACTTCGACTCGAAACCATGCTTGCAGGAAATCCACATCGAGGAGCGGTCGAACGACACCTCCACCACGTTGCCTTTGATTTCGATGCCCTTATAGATGGGTGCATCGCAATAGATACCCTCGATACCATAGTTCTTCGCCAGGGCGTGGAGTGCCAAACGCTCACCCGGGGTCTGCTTGTCATAGGGGTGGATGCCGCGCTCCATGCCGGCATCGAGCAGGACGGCCATGCCCGAATTGGGTACCATATGCTCCACCTTGGCCTGCTGCTCACGCAGGTAGGCCGAGTTGTAGCGGGGCTGTCCTACGGCCGTGATGATATCGTAATCAAACGGCGCAATCTGGCAGTAGTAGAAGGGGAAATCGCCGATGCCCCACTTCTCGCGCCATCCGCGAATCAGCGTGGCGTGCAGGTCGGCATAGTAGTAGGCACGATTCCAATTGTCGCAGCCCTGGTACCAAATCACACCCTTCATGGCCATACCCACCAACGGGCGCAACATACCGTTCCAAAGAGCGGTCGGGCAACGCTGCTTGGTCTTATCGACCTCCTCCTGCGACTTGGGAAGCGTCACCTGCGGGAAGGCCTCCAGCATCTCGGGGGTCATCCAGGCCTCACAAGCCGAGCCTCCCCACGCTACACAAATCAACCCCACGGGGACATCCAGCACCTCTTCGACCATGCGACCGAAGTAGTAGGCCGTGGCCGAGAACTCGCGAATCGAGAGGGGCTTGGCCTCCTCCCACTTACCTACGACATCCTCCACCTCCGAAATCGTGGCGTTGCGCTTCACGGTGAAGAGGCGGATGTTGGGGTTCGTACCCCGTGCAGCATCGAGGTTGCCGTTCTCGACGGGCTGGTTCTTAAAGCCCTTCATCGGCATCTCCATGTTCGACTGTCCGGCACAAATCCATACCTCGCCCAACATTACATTCTTCAGCGTCACCGCCTCCCCGTCCGAGAGGGTGATTTCGTAGGGACCTCCCGCCTCAACGGTCGGCAGCTCGACCATAAAACGACCCTCCTTGTCGGCCTTTACGGTATAGACCTCATCGCTCCACGAAGCGGTCACCTTGACCTCCTTTTTCGGGGTGGCCGTACCCCACAGACGAGCCGTCGTCTGCTGTTGCAGGACCATGTTGTCCATGAAGAAGGCGGGAAGTTTAATCGCGGCCTCGGCCGTGAAGGTCATCATCGCAGCGGCGATGGCTAACCAAAGTTTTTGCAGTTTCATATCGGTTGTTTTTTATTTATTGCCTATTTCATTCGAAGCGTCTCAATCTCCAATTCACCCACCAGGCCGGCCGGCAAGAGGGTCTGCTCCTGACGACGGTAGGGGGCATTGGTCCAGATGTTGCGGAAGGGGGCCTTGCCCGCATCGGCACCGCGCAGGGCATTTGCCCAGGTGTTCTGCACCTCGATAAGAAGCTGATTATCACCTCGTCGGATAGCATCCGTCACATCTACCACATAGGGAGCCGTCCAGACAATGCCACACGGCTTGCCGTTGAGTTTGACGGCCGCCACATCATACACCTTCGGCAGGTGGAGCAACACGCGATTGCCCTTTGCGCGATAGCGGAATGTCGTGCGGTAGGTCACCGTACCCGAGAAATGTTTCAGTCGCCACTCGGGGCTGGTGGTCCAATCGTAAAGTTCCTTCGTGCGCTCGGTGCGAATCCCTTCATCGTCGAGGTGGAACGTAAGCCACCAATCGGAGGTTACGTCGAGTTTCTCCACGCGCGAATCCATTGCAGCGACGGGTTGAGGCGTCCCCTCGCGGCGCAGGACAATAAAGCACGATTCGCCCCCTTCGAGGTGCAAATCGACCTCCGTGCGACCATTCACCTCACGCCACGACGAGGCATCTTGGCGGTCGCCCGTCATCGGATTCCAAATTTCGGGCATACGACCTGCGACACGCAACGAGGCGGTAAATTCGCGCGGCGTATCGAGCTGATTGGCCACAAAATAGATATCGACGTTTTCCTGCTCCGAGCGGCGATGCGCCCAGGCAACATCCTGCGGCACAACAACATCGCGCTCCAGCCCATAGGCCGAGAAATCCTCCTCCGTGTAGGGCGCATCGACAACGACCACCCCACCCCGTTTCAGCTCCTCGATTTTCGAGCGCACCTCCTCCGACATCGGCGTTGCGGGGTTCATCGGGCGTGCCTGAGGTACCACAAAGACGCGATACGAAGCCCCTCCGGGCAGCACCATGCGGCCATCCTTCACTTCGGCCAGACGCACCAGCGCATCGCGGTTAAACGAATCGTAGGCGTAGCCTCGCAACGGATTCACCCACTTTTCGGGGTCGGCCATATTGGCCGAATGTTTCACGCCCACGGGTTTCGTGCGCATGGGTTGCCCCTCATTCTTCAGGCGCGTCTGCTCCTCGGCAACACGCTCCGCACCATACAGACCGGGCAACATCCCGACAAGGCGTTCGGGCAAAATCGAGCGACGCGGCATCTCCTCGCCCGTAAAGACGGCCATATCGACCACCGGATAGCCATACTGCAACAGCGTCTGGCAACGGGCCGCATAGTCGTTCATGCCACGCGCTCCGTACTTAAACCAGGTGTTATCGCGCTGGAAGAAGAGGCCGATACCATCGAGCGTCATACCGGGCTTACGATTCTTCCACGGATTGTGCGTATAGACATGATAGACCAATCGGTTCAGACCCAGCGCATAGTTGCGGTCCAGGACCGGTTTCAACATCTTCGGTGTCTCCTCCCACACAGCACGCACGGCGGTAAAGCCCTCGGCCGAAATCACGCGCTTGCCATAGACGTGGCCACCGCTGATGGCATCCAACATATCGTTCGGTTTGTCGTGCGTGGGGCTGTTGAGCCAGAACTCGCCCATCGGCAAATCGACCTTGTCGTAGTGGTACATACCGTCGCTAATCATCGTCGGAGCCACGCTCTCGGCCGTGAAACGACATCCGTACTCGTCGGCCTTCTCGGCCAGCACATCGAAGAAGACATCGTGAATCAGCTCGCCAATCGTCTCGCGCACATCGCGCATCACGCGCTCCGACTCCTCGGCCGAGACCATCGGCACACCGGCAAAGAGCGGCAACCAGGGCATCAAATCATAGCCCCTTCGTGCCTTAAATTCGGCAGCAAACTCCTCGCTCCAATTCTGCGAGCCACACTCCCAGCTATCGACATAGAGAATCTTCAGCACCCGCTTGGCCACCTCGGGGTCAATCGAGCGATAGATGCGGCCAAACCAATTATCAATCTGCTTGGCAACGGCCCGACGGCTAAACTTATCACACTCCAAACCGCGACCTGCACCGCCCGTAGCATTCGTATGGCCGGTCGAGGTGTGGCCGATGCGCAGGATGCGCCACGACCCTGCGGGGAGCGTACAGCGCAACTCGTCACCCTGAAGCGAAGCGGTCAGGTCAATCACCTCATCGTGGCGGTAGCAGCAATCGTCGGCCACCTCGGCACCCGTTTCGCGGGCTACGCGCCACACAAAACCGGCCTTCCCTTCCCACTGATGGAGACGGGGCGTCGTGCCGAACTTCACCTCCTTGATTTTGAGGTTCGGGGCCCACTTGGCAGCATCCAAATCCTCCGACCCGGGTTCACTGCCTACGGGCGTCCACTCCAAGACAAACTCGCGGCTTGTGGTGGGCGGAATGGCGTGGGTGGATTGGTAATCGGTATTCTGCCAGCCGTGGCGGGCGGGTTCGAGTTGCGTCACAAAGTCAAGCGTACCATCCTCACGCTTCGCGCTCACGCGCAGACGATGGGCCTGGTAATTGTTGCCCGCAAGGATGATTTCGAGGTGATAGACCGTCGTCGGCTCGGCAAAGGTATAGGTCAGGCGGCAGGGCGCACCGGCACGAACCACCCCCTTCTCATCGACCGAAACGCGCTGTTTCTCGGTGGCCGAGGGGGCAAGATTTTCGCAGACAAGCGTCGGCTGTTGGGGCTGACCGGCACGGGTTTTACAAGGCAGGGCCAGAAGGGCGATATCCTCGTAGTAATTTTCGTAGTGGGTGGGCTTCGGAAGTTGCAGGCTGACGGCTTCGCCTCCCGCTACAAGCGTCTCGCTCGTCACGACCTTCTGCATCGACTCCGCAGGCGAAATCCACGGGCCGCCGGCCAAAGCAAAGCCATCCGAGATGTGGACACCGAGCTGCAAGCCGAGTTTGTCGGCCTCATCGAAGGCGGCAGCAACACGTTGCCACCAATTTTCGCTCAACTGGTCGGCATCGCCCCCGAAAGGCACACCGCGCGTATCGTCACTCGAGCGAATCGTCACCAGATAGGCTCCGCCCAGGCCGGACTCGGCCATCGAGTGCAAATCCTCACGCACCCCCTCTTCGGAGACGGCTCCATACATCCAATACCAGAGCGTCCAAGGTTTGGCATCCCCCTGCGGATTGCGGAAGGCCTCCTCGAGCGATTGGCCAAGCGTCGAAAAGGTGACAAAGAGCGACACAAGGGTCAGCGTTATGGTGCGAACGGTTGTTTTCATAGGCGTAGTTCTTCGGTATTTTACAAAGTTACGAAAAGAGCCGGAAAAAGCCAAACGAAAGCGCAAGAAAAGCTACGCTTTTGGTACAAACAGCAATGAGTTATCAACCAACAAAAAAAGGGCTTAATGGTCAAAAAAGAGACCTGCGAGAGGGGGTAAAAGGTTGAGATATAGTATATTTGCATCATTTATAATTAATATGGACAAAAAGTTGCTCTCGATGCGGGAGTTCTGATGTGGTCCGTAAGGGCATCTGGCGGG
>JAFQHI010000025.1 GCA_017398045.1 Alistipes sp.
ACAAGAGTTATTTGAGAGTATTGCTACCGCAAACCGCAGAAATTCGCACGATTCCCAAATCGTTACCACGCTCTTTTCAAAATAACTTCAAGTGTTTATTCTTCAAACGATTATATCAAATCGATAAAATATTAAAATAAAGAAAACCAATTACACGCCCAATACCATGAAGAAATTCTCTCGCAGACTGCTGCTCACGTTGCTGGCCTTGGTCGGCATCGTCATGCTCGTCGTTATGTTCGGCATTTCGCCCTTCGCCAAGTACTATATCGAAACACACGGCAAAGAGCTGATTGGTCGTCGCGTGACGGTCGATGAGCTGAAGATTAACCTACTGAACGGTAAGCTCAACATCGGGGATTTCACCCTCTACGAGGCCGATGACACGACCCCCTTTGTCGCCCTCGACCGCTTTTCGACCGATGTGCGGTTGTTGGCTCTCCTGGGGCGCAAAATCAACATCAACTACATCGACCTGGTGCGCCCCGATATCCACATTGCCCAGCAGGGTAGTACGTTCAATTTTGACGACATGGTAGCGCATTTCCGTAACGACACGACCGCTGTCGAAAAGCCTGCGACCGAGAAAAATCCCTGGATTATCGACATCGACTCCATCACGATTCGCAACGGTCAGATGCTCTACGAGGACCGCCAGGTAGAGGCACAGTGGGACTTTAACAACCTCAACCTCTATATTCCGAGCGTCTATTTCGCAGGAAAGGATACCGACATCGGTATTACGCTCTCGTTTGCCGAGGGTGGTTCGCTCCTCACCTCGTTGGCCTACAACCTCGAATCGAACGACTTCGATTTGAGCGTCGAGTTGGACAAATTGGCCCTCTCGACCGTTTTGCCCTATTTCCGCCAAACCTTCAACGTCTCGGCCGTGGAGGGTGCATTGACGGCCGATATGAATCTGACGGGTAATTTGAGCTACATCATGGGCTTCAGCGTAGCCGGCACGGCCGATGTGGAGAACTTCCGCATCCACGATATGCAACAGCGCGAAGTGATTGCCCTCGAGAAGGGTCACGTAAAGATTGACAGCGTCGATTTTGTCCACAACTCGTTCCACTTCAACCGCCTCGCCTTCGAGGGGTTGAAGGGTAGCTACGAACTCTTTGCCGACAGCACAAACACCTACACAGGCCTTTGGAAGGCCATCGACGAACGCGGCGAGGAGGCCGATGCAGCCGTTTCGGTCAAGGTCGATTCGACCGAGCATGACCCCTTGAAACTCTACATCCGCGAGGCCGACCTCAAGCGCAGTTCGTTCTACTATGCCGACCATACGTTGCACCGTCCGTTTACATATCAGGTGAGCAACATCACGCTCATGAGTCGCAATTTCGACCTCGACGCCATCAACCAGCTCACGGGGCGCGCCACGTTGCAATCAACCGGCTCGGCCTCACTTCGTTGGCAGGGTTCGTTCAAAAGCCTTGCAAACCACAACATTACGCTCAACCTTTCGAATGTCGCCATGCAGGACTTCACGACCTACTGCGAGGCCTTCACCGCACACCCCATTACGGGTGGTAACCTCACGTTCGAGAGCCAGAACATCATCACCGACTATGAGTTGCGTGGCACAAACCACCTCAACACCTACCAATTTGCCGTCGAGAAGAAGCTCAAGGAGATTGACCCCGTCGTGAAACTGCCCCTCAAGCTCGGTGTCTATGTCCTGACCGACAAGCAAGACCACATCGACCTCGACCTGCCGGTGAAGGGACGCATCGACGACCCGGAATTCTCCTACCGCAAAATCATCTTCAAGGCGTTGGGCAACGTCCTGCTGAAGGTGGCTACGGCTCCCTTCTCGTTCCTCAAAGGTGGTGGTGACAAGGGTTTTTCGGCCATAGATATTAAAGAGCCGCACAAGGCCTCGTTCAATGCCGAGCAATATGCTTCATTTGACAAGATTGCCTCAACCTTGAAGGAGAAACCCGAAATGCGAGTCACCCTCTCGCAACTTATCGACCGCGAGGTGGCCGAAAAGCAGATGGCCCTCTATTCGCTCAAGGCGGCCTACTACAAGCAGGATTTGGGCGATACGACGATGCGTCTCGAGATGGTCGATTACGACCAAATCAACCAAATCAAGAGCAATTCGTCCGAGCTGGCCGCCTTTGCCGATGCAGCGCTTTCGAAGCGCGGTCTTTCGGCCAAGGGACAGAACACCGAAGAGAAGGCCGTAACGCTCTATGGCGAGCAGGCCAAGAGGCTCGTTTCGCGCCTGGCTGTGATGCGCGACCACGTGCTGAATGATTATATGCTCACCAAACAACAGGTTTCGCCCGAGCAGTTCCGTATCGCACCTTATGGCAGTGATTCGCTGTCGGCCCCGAAGGGTCGCCACCGTTACGCCATCTCGATGGAGCTGGAAGGCGAACAAATTGCCCTCGATGCGCCTCAGGAGGAGGCCGTAACGGAAGAGCCGATACCCACGGAAGCCACTGAAGGCCAAACTGTTGAACCTTAAATAGGGGATAGATTTGGGATTCCGCGACAAATTTCGTATCTTTGTCTAATTCGGAACAATTTACTAACAACAATAAACTACTATGCTGAAACTGAACAGTTTGATTTTGGGTGCCGTAGCCGTTGCATTGGTCGGCTGCGCCACGCAACCCGAAGAGAAGACCTACGCACAACGGATGGTCGAGTCGCACGGCTTGGGCGATTTCTATTGCAACCGCCACTACCAGGACAGCCTCTCTCACACGGGTTGGGACTACGTATCGGGCCTCGTGGCCAATGCTGTTTTGAAGAGCTGGGAGCAGTATCCCGAGAAGCAGTGCTACTACGATGCCGTGAAGGCCTTTGCCGACTTCTCGCTCAACGAGGATGGCACCTTTATCCGTTCGTTGAAGGGGACCAACGCACTGCGCCCCTCGAACATCGACGACCTGCCGGCCGGCAACATCTACTTCACGCTCTATCGCACGGAGCTTGCGAAGGGTAACACGGTCGATGCCGAGCGTTACAAGGCAGCCGCCACGATGATTCGCAACAAACTCAAGTTCGACCACTCGCGCATTGCCGAGGGGTTGCCGGGTGCAGGTGGTTTCTTCCACAAGGCGGTCTATCCCAACCAGATGTGGCTGGACGGCCTGTTTATGGGTTCGCCCATCTATGCACAGTGGCAGTACAACTTCGGTGAGGCCGATGCAGCCGACCACGAGGCTTCGTGGAGCGACATTGCCCACCAATTTAAGACCATCCACCACTATACCTATAATAAAGAGTTGCAGCTCAACTACCATGCTTGGACCGCCACGCCCGAGGATATCAATTCGTTCTGGGCGCAGCAGGAGGGCGAGTACAAGGGTTGCAGCCCCGAGTTCTGGGGTCGCGGTATGGGCTGGTACTTCGCCGCTCTGGTCGATGTGCTGGAGTTTATGCCCAAGGAGCATGCCGATTATGAGGCTGTTGTAAAGATTCTGAACGAAGTTGCAGCCGGTTTGGCTCGTTGGCAGGATGCGGAGTCGGGTGTTTGGTATCAGCTCTTGCAACACGACGCTACGATGACGGCCGACGGCAAGGGTGACACGGTGGAGGGTGAGACCTTCAACGTAGGCGAGCAGCCCAACTACCTGGAGGCTTCGGCTTCGTGCATCTTCACCTATGCCTACCTGAAGGGTATCCGCCTCGGTCTGCTGGATGCCGCGACCTACACCCCTGTAGCCGAGAAGGCCTACGCTGGTTGCGTCAAGGAGTTCATCCGTGAGCAGGAGGATGGCACGATTGATATCGTCCAGAGCTGCGCTTCGGCCGGCCTCGGCCCCGCCAAAGACCATTCGCGCACGGGTACCATCAACTACTACCTGGCCGGTAAGGATGTGGGTCTGGCTCAAAACGAAGGCAAGGCCGTCGGTACCTTTATCCTCGCCTCGCTGGAGTGGGAGCGGAGAAACTAAGAATTGAAAATTTAGAATTTAGAATTTAGAATTAAAAATTCAAGATTCAAGATTTAGCATTCAAAATTAAAAGCGAGAAGGGGAGACCTTTCTCGCTTTTTTCGCCCTTACCGCCCTTATCGCCTTTTCCGCCTCAATCACACAAAAAGGGGTCGTGGCAAGCCACAACCCCTTTTCATTATGAATTCTAAATTTTGAATGCTACATTAATTCAACTTCAGGTCCTCCTTGATAGCCTCAATCTTGCCATCGAGCTGTGCCAATACGGCATCAAACTCATTCACCGAAGCCAGCGGAGCCTTCACACCGAAGTAGAACTTAATCTTCGGCTCCGTACCCGAGGGACGCACCGAAACAATCGTTCCATCCTCCGTAAACCACTGAAGCACGTTGCTCTTATCCTCCTCGATGGGGGTCACGGCACCCGTAACCACGTCGAGCGTCTCGCTCTTCAGGTAGTCGTTAATCTTAACCACCTTCGAGCCAACAATCGTCTTGGGCGGATTCTCGCGGAAATCAACCATCATCTTCTGAATCAGCTCGGCACCCTCCTTGCCCTTGCGGACAACCGAAACGAGGCCCTCACGATACAGACCATACTGTACGTACAGCTCCTGCAACCACTCATAGAGGGTCTGGCCCTTCGTCTCCAACGCCCAAGCAGCAGCCTCGGCAGCCAGCGAGCAGGCCGAAACAGCATCCTTATCGCGCACGAAGTCACCGGCCAGGTAACCGAACGACTCCTCACCGCCACCGATGTAGGTTGCGATGCCCTCGTTGTTGCGGATGATGCGGGCGATATACTTAAAGCCCGTGAGGCAGTCGTAGCACTTTACGCCAAAGTGAGCAGCCACGGCATTGGCCATCTGCGAGGTCACAATCGTCTTTACGACAAACTGCTTGCCGTCGAGCTTACCCAGCTCGGCCCAGCGCGTGAGCTGATAGCTCATAATGAGCGCGAGGGTCTGGTTACCGTTCAACAGCACATACTCGCCCTGCTTGTTGCGCAAAGCCACACCCAGACGGTCCGAATCGGGGTCGGTAGCCAGCACGAGGTCGGCACCCTCCTTGGCGGCCAGCTCAATGGCCTTCATCATCGTCTTACGCTCCTCGGGGTTGGGCGAATCTACGGTCGGGAAGTTACCATCGACGATGGCCTGCTCGGCAACGACCGAAACATTCTCGAAACCGAAGTTCTTCAGCGAGGCGGGAACAAGCTTCACACCCGAACCGTGAATCGGCGTATAGACAATCTTCATATCCTTATGCGCCAGCACGCACTCGCGCGAGAGCTGGAGCGTCAGAATCTTATTCAGATAAATCTGGTCGAACTCATCGCCCAGGATGGTGATATTCTCGGGGTTCTTGCCCGTGAGAATCTGGTTCACATCGGTAATCTTGGCCACCTCCTCGATGATGTTCTTATCGTGCGGAGCCGTCACCTGCGAACCATCCGTCCAGTAGGCCTTGTAGCCGTTATACTCCTTCGGGTTGTGCGATGCGGTTACCACAACGCCCGAGTGACATTTCAGCTCGCGAATGGCGAAGCTCAACTCGGGGGTGGGGCGGAGGGCATCGAAGAGGAATACCGTGAAACCGTTCGATGCAAAGATATCGGCCACATGCTCCGAGAACTTACGCGAGTTGTTGCGGCTATCGTGACCAATCGCCACGCGAATCTGCTCACCTTCGAAGTTCTTCTTCAGGTAGTTGGCCAAGCCCTGCGTAGCCATACCTACCGTATAGACATTCATGCGGTTCGAGCCTACGCCCATGATACCGCGCAGACCACCCGTACCAAATTCGAGGTCCTTGTAGAAGCTCTCAACAAGCTCTTTCGGGTCGTTCTCAATCAAATACTTCACCTGTGCCTTCGTCTCGGCGTCGTAGTTGCCATCCAGCCACTGCTGGGCCTTCGCCAGAATTTGGGGGTCCATTTCGTTTGCCATAGAGTTATAAGTTTTATTTATAGTTAAAAAATCTCTCAAGACTTAATTTCTATATGCAAATATAAGCAAATTTATTTGAATATTCAATATCAGCGACTTAAAAATTACGCGCAAAAAAAAGGTTGTTTTTCTATATATAAAAAAAGATATTTTGCAAGCGTTTTTTGAGAATCTTTTTGCAAATTTATTCACAACTTTGCAGTACGAAAAACGAACAAAAATCGTCATTCCCCGAACCAATGTTAAGTAACGTGCAGTCATACAGTGACATGTGGCAAACATGCCTGGACCGAATCAAAGCTCAGACCTCCGCCGAGGAGTTTGAGAAGTGGTTCCGCCCGATTGTACCCATCGCATTTGATGGCACGAAGCTGCGCCTGCGCGTTCCCAACGAGAGCTACATCAACCAAATCGAGAAGAACTACCTTTCGCTCCTGTTGCCGATTATCATGCAGTGCTACGGTCAGCAGACCCAGCTCTTCTACTCGGTGCCGCGCCTGGGTGCAAACAACCCCTCGCCGACGGACAACGCCGACCCGATGACCCGCTTCACCAATCCGAGCGATACAAAGGTACTAAATCCATTTGCAATTCCGGGCATTCCGCGCCGATTAAATATCGACCCGCAGCTCAGTCCCGGTCTTACGTTTGATACCTTCATCGAGGGTGAGTGCAATCGTCTGGCCCGTTCGGCGGGTATGTCGGTGGCCGTATCGCCCGGCAACAACCCCTTCAACCCCTTATATATATATGGTGATTCGGGGTTGGGCAAAACGCACATCGTACAGGCCATCGGCCACGAGGTGCGCCAACGCCATCCGGAGCTATACGTGCTGTATGTCTCGATGAACAAATTCCAGGCCCAGTTCCAAACCGCCTACAAGCGCGGCGAGATTACCGATTTCATCCACTTCTATCAGATGATTGATGTGCTGATTATCGACGATATCCAGGAGCTGACCGGAAAACCGGGTACCCAGAACGCCTTCTTCAACATCTTCAACCACCTCCAGCTGGCCGGCAAGCAGCTCATCCTCACGTCGGATAAGCCGCCCGTAGAGCTGAAGGATATCGAGCAACGCCTGCTCACCCGCTTCAAGTGGGGCCTCTCGGCACAGGTGCAGACGCCCGATTACGAGACGAAGCTCAAGATTATCCGCGCCAAGGCCGAAAAGCTCGGTGCGCAGATTTCGGAGGAGGTTGTAGGCTATTTGGCCGACAACATCTCGGCCAACGTGCGCGAGATTGAGGGTGCTTTATCCTCGCTCGTGGCCAACGCTTCGTTCCTCGGTCGCAAGATTACCACCTCGTTGGCGAAGGAGATTTTGAAGGTCTATGTCAAGCTCTACCAAAAGGAGATTACCATCGACCACATCATCAAGACCGTCTGCGACCACCTCTCGATTGATTTCGACCGCTTCAACTCAACCGAGCGCACGCGCGAGATTGCCCAGGCACGCCAGATTGCGATGTACCTCTCGAAGCAGCACACGAAGGCTCCGCTGACAACCATCGGTGCCTCGATTGGCGGTCGCAACCACGCCACGGTACTCCACTCGTGCAAGGCCGTATCGAACCTCATCGAGACCGACAAGCAGTTCCGCCGCACGGTCGAGGAGATTGAAAAGAAAATCCTGGCCCAATAAGCACACAAGCACAACTCTTAAAGAGGATAAAGGCGAAGAGTTTCTTCGCCTTTTTTATTGATTCTTTTCAAGGGCTAATTTTGAATTCTAAATTTTGAATTCTAAATTTGTACTATGGATCAGCCCAAAATCGAACGCCTGCTTCGTCTGATGAAGCTCCTGACGGCCAACACGACCTACACGGTCGATGAGTTGGCCGAGCGACTCTCCATGTCGCGTCGCACCATCTATCGCTACATTGACACCTTCCGCGAGGCCGGCTTCGTGATTAAAAAATCGGGCGACTGCATCCGCCTCGACAAAGCATCGCCCCATTTCAAGGATATCTCCCAGCTGGTCCACTTCACGGAGGAGGAGGCCGTCATTCTCAAATCGGCCATCGAGTCGATCGACGACACGAACCTCCTGAAGCAGAACCTCAAACGCAAGCTCTATGCAGTCTATGACAATAAGACGCTGGCCGACACGGTTGTCAAGGGCAAGAACGCGCCCAACATCCGCAACCTGATTGAGGCCATCGAGGAGGAGCGGCAGGTGATTCTGCACGGCTACCAATCGGCTCACGGCTCGGCCGTGCGCGACCGTAGGGTAGAGCCGTTTGCCTTCACGACCAACTACGTGCAGGTGTGGTGCTACGACACCGAGGATGGCCGCTGCAAACTCTTCAAATCCTCGCGCATCGGCTCCGTGGAGCTGACCGACACCGCCTGGGAACACAAAGCCGACCACCGCGAAGGATTCATCGACATCTTCCGTCTGCACGGAGGCGAACAACGCGCACGTGTCAAATTGGAGCTTGGTATGTTGGCCTACAACCTCCTCGTCGAGGAGTATCCGCTCGCCGAGCGCGACCTGAAACCCATAGGCGACGGTCGCTATCTGCTCGACACGGAGGTCGCCGGCATGGCCGGTGTAGGACGCTTTGTGGTGGGTCTGCTCGACGATATCCGCATCATCGACAGCCCCGAATTGAAGGCCTACCTCAAGGAGTACATGGCAAAAAACGCCCTGTAAGCAAAAAAAATCGCAAAAAAATCTCACTTTTTTCGTTCTGTGTCAAAACCTGACACAGAACCGCCGTTCCTTTGCATCGTAAACAACAGGTTAAACCACTTAAAACTTTGCAAAAATGGGAACTGCTTATCAAATTTGCTGCAAACATTGCGGCACACGTTTCAACCACTCGGCCGATGCCGGCTTCGGATTTCTTCCGATGTGTGTAGGGTGCGGGGATATGGGTGGCTACATCGAAACCGAGACCTCGATTCGTTGCCCGTCGTGCCACCGCCGACTCAACAACACCCCCGAGGAGTTCAACGAACAGGTCGAGATGACCTACACGTGGGACTAAATTAAGCCTCAAAGAGTAAGAAGGCAGGGATAGAATTTTGAATTTTGGATTTCATTCGCTATCTTTGAGGGTAAGTTTGCTTACAAGAAAACACAGTTGAATAATAGTATAAAAAAGATAAAATAGTATGGCAGAGAAGACACAAGTAAATGCCGACAAGCTCAAGGTCTTGAACGCAGTGATGGCCAAAATCGAAAAGGATTTCGGTAAAGGCTCGATTATGCGCATGAACAGCAACGAGGTGAACGATGTGCCGGTGATTCCGACCGGTTCGGTAACGCTCGATATGGCCCTCGGCGTAGGTGGCTACCCGAAGGGTCGCATCATCGAGATTTTCGGTCCCGAGTCGTCGGGTAAGACCACGCTGGCCATCCACGCCATCGCCGAGGCCCAGAAGGCCGGTGGTATTGCCGCCTTCATCGACGCGGAGCATGCCTTCGACAGCTACTACGCACAGAACCTGGGCGTGGATGTGGATAACCTCCTCATCTCGCAGCCCGACAACGGTGAGCAGGCCCTTGAGATTGCCGACTCGCTGATTCGCTCGAGTGCGATTGATATCATTGTCATCGACTCGGTGGCCGCCCTGACGCCCAAAGCCGAAATCGAGGGCGAGATGGGCGACTCGAAGATGGGTCTTCAGGCCCGCCTCATGTCGCAGGCCATGCGTAAACTCACCTCGTCGATTTCGAAGACGAAGACCGTCTGCATCTTCATCAACCAGCTGCGCGACAAGATTGGTGTCGTCTATGGCAACCCCGAGACCACGACGGGTGGTAACGCCCTGAAATTCTACGCCTCGGTACGCATCGACATCCGTCGTGTATCGGTCATCAAGGATGGCGAGGAGCAGCTCGGAACGCGCACCCGCGTGAAGATTGTCAAAAACAAGGTGGCCCCTCCGTTCCGTCGTGCCGAGTTCGACATCATGTTCGGCGAGGGTATCTCGAAGATTGGCGAAATTGTTGATTTAGGTGTCGATTACGGCGTGATTAAGAAAGCCGGTTCGTGGTTCTCGTATGGCGAGAAGAAGATTGGCCAGGGCCGCGACTCGGTGAAAGAGCTGCTGAAGCAGGACCAGGAGTTCTGCAACAAGATTGAGGCCGAGATTCGCGAGGCGATGAAGGCCGAGAAGGAGGCACAACGCGGTGGCTCGAAGGCCGCCACGGAGGAGGAGTAAGCTCCTTATAAACAACAAGTAAAACAACGTCAGCTCGACCCGAAAGGGGAGGGCTGGCGTAACATGGTTATATATGGGTTATACGGCCGAAGACGAACTGTTGATTAAGGAAAAGTGGGACGACCTGCTCTATTCCTGTACAAGAATCTGCAAGAACGACGAGGATTGGAACTTCATCAAACGAGCCTTTTTCCTCGCCAAGGAGGCACACGCGGGGGTCAGACGACGCTCCGGTGAGCCATATCTGTTGCACCCGATTGCGGTGGCCAAGATTGCCGTCGATGAAATCGGATTGGGCGTTAAGTCGGTCGTTGCCTCGCTGCTGCACGACGTGGTGGAGGACACCGAATACACGGTCGAGGATATGGAGCGCATCTTCGGACAGAAGATTGCCTCGATGGTCGATGGCCTGACAAAGATGTCGGGCGTCTTCAATGCCGACACCTCGGAGCAGGCCGAATATTTCCGCAAGGTGCTGCTGACCCTCTCGGACGATGTACGCGTGATTCTGATTAAGATTGCCGACCGCCTGCACAATATGCGCACGCTGGGGGCCATGCCGATGAACAAGCAGATTAAAATCACGGGCGAGACGATTTACCTCTTCGCACCGCTGGCTCACCGCCTTGGTCTGTACGCCATCAAAACCGAGCTGGAGGACCTCTGCATGAAGTATCGCTTCCCGCAGCAGTATGCCGAAATCAAGCAGAAGCTGGCCGACACGGATGCCAACCGTCGCGAATACATCGAGAAGTTCTGCGCACCGATTAAGGAGGCCCTCGACCGCGACAACTTCAACTACGAGATTGCAGGGCGCGTGAAGAGCGTCTATTCGATTTGGAGCAAGATGCAACGCAAGCAGATTCCCTTTGAGGAGATTTACGACCTGTTTGCCATCCGCATCGTCTTTAAGTCGTTGCCCTTCCCCTCCGAGAAGACCCAATGCTGGCAAATCTACTCGACCATCACGGATATCTACACCCCCAAGCCCGACCGTCTGCGCGATTGGATTTCGATGCCCAAAGCCAACGGTTACGAGGCACTACATTCGACCGTTATGGGCCCCGACGGAGTATGGGTCGAGGTGCAGATTCGCACCCAGCGCATGGAGGATATTGCCGAGCGTGGCTTTGCCGCCCACTGGAAATACAAGCAGGCCGAGGGCGATGTGGACGAGTTCGACAAGTGGCTGAACCAGATTCGTGCCGCCCTGAACAGCCCCACGGAGAATGCCGTCGATTTCCTCGACAACTTCAAACTCTCACTCTACACCTCTGAAATCGTAGTCTTTACGCCCAAAGGCGAATCGCGCAAGATGCCCTTCGGCTCCACCGCGCTGGATTTCGCCTACGACATCCACTCGAAGATTGGCAACAGTGCCATCGGTGCGAAAATCAACCACGAGTTGAAGCCCATCACGACCCAGATTCAGAGTGGCGATCAAATCGAAATCATCACCTCCGACAACGCCAAACCGAAGGCCGAGTGGCTCGATGTGGTTACGACGGGTAAGGCCAAGCAGTCGATTAAGAATTTCCTTAAGCGCGAACGCCAGAACAACATCGAGCGCGGTATGGAGATGCTGGAGCAGAAGATGCAACAGCTTAATATCCAGCTCAATGGCCATGTGTTGCGCAAAATCATTCCGGCCTACGAGAGTACGACCAAGGAGGAGCTGTACACGAAAATCGGTGCCGGCATCATATCGCTCGACGACCTGGAGAAGATTCTCAAAGAGAATTCGGGCCGTAAATTGCTCAAATTCTGGACTTTCTTAATTCCCCAGAAGAAGAGCAACACGCCCTCCGAAGAGCAGAAGGAGAGCGCGAAAACGACCAACAAGGAGGCACACGCCCAACAATTCGAGGTGGCCGAGTGCTGCCATCCGATTCCGGGCGATAAGGTGGTGGGCTATCACGACCCGCTGACGGACAAAATCATTGTCCACAAAGCCACGTGCGACGAGTTGAACCGCCTGGCGGCCCAGCATGGCAAAAATATTGTCAAGGAGGAGATTCAGTGGTCGCGCCAAAAGGCAATGTCCTACCTCGTGACAGCCGAGTTGCGCGGCATCGACCGCAAGGGCATCCTGATGGACCTGGCCCGCATCATCAGTGGCGATTTCAACATCAACATCCGCGAAATCAATATCAAGAGCCACGCCGGCATCTTTGAAGGCAATTTGAGCCTCTACGTAAAGGATGTCGAGAGTTTGAATGCCGTGATGGATAAGATGCGCCAAGTAAAGGGCATCGAGAGCATAAAACGCACATTATAAGCCAAAAAGCAGGGTAGTATGGAGGATATTATCATTGTCGTCTGGGTTGCCATGATTATCATCGGCTCGCTCATCAACGCCGCCAACAAGCGACGCGCACAAGAGTCTGCCGACGAGGAACAACTCCCCACGCCGGAGGAGATAAGGGAGATTTTGCAACCCGCGCAGCCCTCCGTACAGCCCCAAACGGCCACCAAACGCCCCGCCAAGCCCGCCTATGAGACGCTGGAGGGCCGTTCTATCGAGTCGGAATCGCTGGAGCAGATAAATCCGCGCGATTTTGCCAAGCGAACGAACTTCAAGCACGCGAAGGGAAAGGCTATGCCCGTTCGCACGCCCAACAAAGCACAGCGGGCCAACACTGTCACGCACCCCCATATCGCCACGCCACAACGCCCCAATCCCGCCATCAAGGGGGAGGAGGCGCATGAGCTGACGCGCGATTTCGACCTGGAGCGTGCCGTGGTATATAGCGAAATCCTGAAGCCGAAATTCCAGGAGTACGAATAACGACAGCGGGTATGAAACTCAAACAGCTCGTGAATGTTCAAGAGCAACTCACGGACCTTCCGCAAGCAATTACAACCATTCAACAAAATAAGAGTATGGCATCCATTTTTTCACGCATCGTAGCGGGCGAGATTCCCTCGTATAAGATTGCCGAGGACGACCGATTCTACGCCTTTTTAGACATCAATCCGCTCACCAAGGGGCATACGCTCGTCATCCCGAAGCAGGAGATTGACTACCTGTTCGACCTCGACGACGAGACGATAGGCGACATGATGATATTCGCAAAAGGGGTAGCGAAGAAGATTAAACAAAATATCGACTGCGCGCGTGTAGCCGTGGTGGTTTTAGGCATGGAAGTACCGCACGCACACATCCATTTAATCCCCATTCAGAGCGAAAAAGACGTCGATTTCCACCGCGAAAAGCTGGTTTTAACGCCGGATGAGTTCCGCGAAATTGTAGATAAAATCACCAAATAGGGGACTGTTTACAACTTTATAAGTTGCTGATTAAATGCCGAGTAGGGATGCTAAAAACCTACTCGGCATCTTTGTATTTAACATAATGTTTGCTGAAAAATTTTTCCACAAAATTTTTGTTCGATAAGGTGTTAAAATTCCTTCAAAACACCGAAAATTCAGACAATTTTACATTTGTAATTACATTTGTAAATCACGCGAAAGCCGTAAAATTCCATTTGTAATTACAAAAGTAAATTTATCAGGCTGTTGAAAACCCGATAATTATACAAAAGGAAAGTGGGGCAGTAGGGGAGTCAGACCCAACAAAATAGCCCGCAACCCAATAGTTCAATTATTAAATTTAGGCAATTATACAACTCAAAACCAACTATTTACAAAATTTATATCAAGTAAAATCCGCAACAGAGGGCATCTTAAGCGCGATTTCGAGATTAGTCATAAATTAGCCTATATAATACACGTTATTGCGCTATTTTCAAGCATTTTACACCGTTTTACATAAAGTTAAATAGAGATTAAGCGTTGCAGGTAGATTTTACCATATTATATTTTTAACAGATGTAAACTTTATCAACAACGATTAACATTTTACAAATGTGTAATTTTCTTGTTTTACAAAAGAAAAGTTTTTATATTTGTAAAAAATTCACCTTATGCAGCAAAAATTGCGTGATTTGATGACAAGCGAGCAGTTGAAGTCGGGACAGCTCGCCGAAGCGTTGGGTATCAACCCTGCCGCTGTTTCTCATATTCTGGCCGGACGCAACAAACCGGGCTTCGAATTGTTGCAGAAAATCCTGCGTCGTTTTCCGCGCCTGAATCCCGATTGGTTGCTGCTCGACGAGGGGCCGATGTATCGTGAAGCAGCGACCGCGGAGCCGAGTTCGGCAAAACAACCCGTCCCGTCCAATGACGATAGCTCCGTGATGCAGACGCCGAGCAACTCGCTCTTCGCACAAATGACCACCTCACCGGAGCCGACTCGACCCGTTGCCGACAGTTCGGTTCAACAGGCGGTCAGTGCTGCGACTTCGCACAACGCCTCGCGCGTCGCCCGCATCGTCATCTTTTACGACGACCAGACTTTCGAGAGCTTCACTCCGAACAGATAATTTCAGCCGACGAAGCGACAACCCCAAAGCGGCCATCCGACAAGAGGAATTTTCAGGCGTGTGATTTTCGACACCGGACATTCGTTGGCGAGTGTGAGGATTTCGGGAACGCCAACGCTACAATCGCCTTGTCGGATGACCGTCTATTTTTCGCGTATTTCGACCGAGTGGTCACGCCGTTTTCAAATACGCGATTCTCGGAGGGTTAAATTTTACGCTTTTGTGAGTGCATTTTCCTCACAAAAAGAGCGTTCTTCAATCCGCGCAACATCCCAATCAGCCTCACACACTCCCCTAACCCCGCTTTTTTCCCTTTTGAAATAATATATATATTATGTTAAATCGCGTGTGGGTGGGGATGTTCTATTAACTTTTGAGTGTACCCCATGGAGAAAAGTTATTTGTCGGAACCAAAGACGGCAGGAAAAATTGCAAATGTGTTTCGGCAGAACAAAGACAGCAGGAAATGAGTATCGGCGAAATCGTCACAATGGATGATCTCAACACTTTTGGCATAGATAGTGTAAAGATTATCTCAACACACGAAACAAACGGTAGCGGTGAACCGATATACAAAATTGTGTTTACACAGACCTATTACGAAGATTTTACAACCTTCGTTGCCGAATAAAAAAGCACCTCAAAGCCACACACGGCTTTGAGGTGCTTTTAAGTTAGTACGCTATCCTATTTAGAAGGTCGTAATCGTGCGGCAACGAATCTGTGCGCTCGTGACTGCATAATTGGCCCCCGTATCGGGTTTCTCAAACAGCACGGCACCCATCATTTTGGTCGAGCTAGTCGGCAAACTCGTTAGCGTAGATGAGGTGTAGCCCGAATCCCAATCGCCCGTCAGGGTAAACTGCACACCACCGTTGGCGACCATGGCCGTATTGAGTTGCGGAGCCACGCGAGCCAACACGTGCAACTCGTCCAAGGCAGGAATATACCACACGCTGCTCCGGTGAGGCATCGGATAGTAGGAGCTATAGGTAGCACCCGAAGCCCAAAGTTGCGCCTTATTATAGAGACCATCCGTGTAGCTCGTGCAGTTGTCGAGGTAGTTGGAGGTGCCGTAGCCATAGTAGCCCTGATACTCGTCGAGCGAGACGATTTTACCATGCTGACCGGTGGCATCGACCTCATAGACAATACCTTTCACCGTGCCGTTCTCGTACAAATCGCCCACCTCATAGACGCGGCCATTGGCTGCATAGGTCACAGCAGCGATGCTACTCATCACCGAGCGACGCACCGAAAGGGTGAAATCGGAGGCCTGCAGGGTCATCGTGTTGCGCTCCGCATCCTGAATCACGAACTTGATTCCCTTGTAGTCGCCCTCCGGCACAGCCAGATAGAACGAGGTTACGCGGCGCGGCGACAAGGCAGCCGAAAGGCCGGTCAGCGCGACCGTCGATGCGCCCTCGCTGAGGGTGGTCACTACCCCACTTTCGCTCACCTCGGCCTGCATCGTACCGCTCACGAAATCGCCATCCAAGGCCTCGAAGGTAATCTTCTCGATGGTGGCCGAGCCAAGCAACTGCAAGCGCACAAGACCACACAAGTTCTTGAACGAGAAGTTCTTGCCATCCTTGCTGTAAGCCGCCATCGGAGCATACTCCAACAGGTAATCGGCTCCCGGGTAGAGCTGTTCTGTAGGCAGTTCGATGCTCAACTTACCCTCGGCAAATTGGGTCGTGGCCATATAGGGATAATAGGCCACATAGGCACCGGCAGCGAGCGCACCGGTTCCAGAAAAATCGACCGACGAACCGCTCTGCGAGGTGGTAAACATCTTATTCGACACGCCGGCACCATAGACACCAATCATATCGCCTGCAACCCACGAGGTTTTGTATCCGTTGTCGGTAGCCTCGCCCAACGTGGTACGGCTGGCATTGTCAATCGTTGCGTGAATCGTGTAAGGGCTTTGAGCGTCCGACTCAACACCCGTCTCGGAGCAAGCACCAAAGAAACACAAGAGGCTCGTCATCAGAGCCATAAAGCTAAACTTTTTCATCGTTCGTCTCTATTCGTTTGGTTATTGCTCATCCCAATCGGGCGTTACCTCTTCCTCTTTCCAGTCCTCGGTCGATGCCGCGAATCCGCACTCGACGGAGATTTCCAGCACCTCGTTCATGGGGGCCTCGTAGGCCTCCTTTACGTTTTGTCTCTTCATTTCTATTGATTGTTTAATGGTTTGCACTCGCCTACAAACAATAAAAAAACGCAGGCTGAACCTATTTATCCGTATCTGAGGCCTTCGCATTGCCCACCACCAAATAAATGAGTAAAGCCCACGTATGAAACGTGAGCGTCGTGCTTTACTCGTGGTGGTGGTGAAAGTTGCGAAGTTTCAGATACCGGAATAAAAGCTAACGCTTTTTATTGTTCATATGTCGTTTCCCCGCAAGGAAACAGCACAAAATTACACTTTTAAGCAGATAATTCAAAGCAAAAAGCGAAAAAAGTGCGACAGCGCGCCCGAGGAAATAAACAGCAAGAGGGCGTCCCAAAGTTTTCGGACACCCTCTTGCCTCTCTGTTCGCCCAACAAAAGAGCCTTGTTAGGCGACTTTATCTACCCTACTATTTCGTAGGCTTATAATCAAACACATCGTCGAGGGTCTCCCAATCGGCATTGGTGACCGTGCCGGTGATGCCCTTGTAGTTGAAGACCATCTTGCCCTCGGTTTTCATGCGAATCGTGCAATCGACACCGCTACGCTTAAAGTCGGCATCGCCCAGGTTCTGCTCGCGGAACCACTTATACTCGGTGCGGGCGCGGTCCGACAACTTATCGGGGACGAAGCGCATCAGGCGTTGAAAGGTGCGGAGCGAAATCGTAAAATTCATCGCGCTGTTCGATTTGCTCTCCACACGAATTTTGGTGTTGGTGGCAGCCATAAGGCCCATCGAGCCAACGAGCAACAAGAGGGTCAAAAGCAATTTTTTCATCTTTATTCGGCTTTAAGTGTTGTACAAAACTACACACTTGGGGTGAAAAGTGCAAATTTCGTGACAAAATTCGTATCTTCGCATCGTGAAACGACACCTTATATATATAGCTGCACTCCTCATGCTGGTTGGCTGCGGAGAACCGCGTCCCGCCACCGACCCCACGACCATCTACGTCTCGATTGCTCCCCTGCGCTCGCTCGTCGAGGCCATCACGGAGCAGGATTTTCCGGTCGAGGTGCTGGTTCCGGCCGGTGCATCGCCCGAAAATTTCGAACTCTCGCCCAAGCAATATATCGCGCTGAATGAGGCGCAGTGGCTCTTCTCGACGGGCCTTATCGAGTTTGAGCAGGCCCTTGTTGACAAGCTCCCCTCGCAGGAGAAGGTCATCGACCTGAGTCGTGGCATCGAGCTGCTTGCTGGCACCTGTTCGCACGCCCATCACGGCCACAGCCACGCCCACGGCATCGACCCCCACATCTGGACCTCGCCCCGCGCCCTGAAAACGATGAGCGAAAACCTCTTCCACGCCATCCGCGAGCGGTATCCCGATTCGGTACGTTATTCACAGAATTTCAACCGTTTGCAGGAGCGTTTGGAGGCTCTCGACCGAGCGATTGAGGAGCAACTCACGGCATCGGGCGTGGAGCAGTTCATCATCTACCACCCTGCTCTCACCTACTACGCACGCGACTACGGATTGCACCAAATCGCCATCGAGGAGGAGGGCAAAGAGCCGTCGGCCAAGCGTTTGGCGGAGCTGATTCGCACGGCACGCGCGGAGGGGATTCGCACCGTCTTGGTGCAACGCCAATTTCCCCGTTCGAGCGTCGAGGCCGTAGCCGAAGACATGGCGGCCGAGGTCATCGAATTCGACCCATTGGCAGAGGATGTAATCCGGAATATCGACCACATCACCACGCTAATCACCCGAAAATGAAGCTCATAGAACTACACGACGTCAGCGTCGGCTACGAGGGCTACGAGGCCCTGCACGCGGTGAATCTCGCGATTGATTCGGCCGATTTTCTGGGCATCATCGGTCCCAACGGCGGGGGCAAAACGACCCTTGTGAAGGCCATCCTGGGGGCTGTCCCCTACACGGGAAAAATCGACTACGCGCCCGAATTGTTCGATGGTCGCGAGCGACTGATTGGCTATATGCCCCAAATTACGGAGTTCGACCGCGCCTTTCCCATCTCGGTCGAGGAGGTGGTTTTGTCGGGCTTGCAGGGACGACGCGGATTCCGCCACCGTTACACACGGAGCGACCGCGAAAAGGCACTCGAGTTGCTTGCAAAAACGGGCATCGAAGCACTTTCGAAGCGTCCCATCGGCGAGGTGTCGGGCGGTCAGATGCAACGCGCCCTGCTCTGTCGCGCCATTATCTCCGACCCAAAGTTGCTCATTTTGGACGAGCCGACCAACTTTGTCGATAACCGCTTCGAGCATGAACTCTACCACACCCTCCGCGAGCTGAACGAGCGGATGGCGATTCTCGTTGTTTCGCACGATGTCGGCACCATCACGAGCCTTGTGAAGGAGATTGTTTGCGTGAATCGGCATGTGCATCGCCACCACTCGAACATCATCACGGCCGAGCAGTTGGAGAACTACAACTGCCCGATTCAAATCCTTACGCACGGCCACGTCCCCCACACCGTTTTGGCACACCACCCGGGCGACGGATGTTGCGAATGATTAGAAAATCAAATCATTCGCAAATTCAAAATTTAGAATTAAAAATTAAGGGCAGGAAAGGCAATAAGAGCAATTAAAGGTGGCTAAAGGATAAGACAACGAAAAAGGAGGGTTCGCGCCCTCCTTTGTTGTAATTCTGAAAATGCGTATTGCCCGCAAGAAGTAATTTTCCGCGAAAGTCGCTATAACGAGCTATTTTTAGGCACACAAAAGGCGAAGAGCGCAGCATACTTTGCGTATGTGAGCATCTTCGCCTTGCGGTGTAACGACAAAAGAGCCGTTTAGAGAGGCTTTCGTCCTATTTGGCCTCGTTAATCGCCGACAACTTCTCAAACATCTGACCAAAACCCTCGCCAATTTCGCGACGGAGAGCGGCATAGTGCTTGCGAACGAGCGACTTATTGTGCGGCTCGGCGGGGTTCATTGCCTTCTTGAAGAACTCGTTGCGCATCTCAACGGCCTCCTGCATGAGGTTCATAATCTCCTCCTCCTTCGAGGGCTGGAAGCAGATAGCCATATCGCAGTCGAAAACGACCTCCTCCAAGCAGTAGTCAATCTGCTTTTTGAGTACTCTTAAATTTGCCATGATATTTTTGTGTTTTTAAGTGTTTCTATCATGCAAAATTAAGAAATTCTTTCTAAAAACCAAAGATTTTTTCAACGAGCCGCACAATTCCTAAAAAACTACTAAAAATCGACCGCACTGCCGGGCATGGCCACGATGATACCGAGCGTTTCGCTCGTCAGGAGTTCGTCGCAGCAAGGGTCATCGGGCGAGGGGGCGACCTTCTCCTCGACAAGCACCACCTCCTCTACGACCGGCGCGGGGGCCGGTTTGGGGGCTACGGCCATACGCGTCTCGACCAGACGCCCCTCGTTGTATTTCACATCCATTTCGACGCGACGCAACGGGGGCAACACCTCTCGGGCCAGGAATTGCCACACGGCCGGCATCTGCTTCAGGGCTGCCTGCTTTTCGGCGGGCGTGTGGTTGCTATCGAGTATCTTCAACGCCTCATCGCGCCCCTCGACCGAGGACTGGGCGAGTTTTTCGCGCACGGCACTCCAGGGGGCAATCTCTGCACCAAGTGCAACCTTGCATTGCGACGAAAGGCCATACTGCTTTTCGGCATAACGCTTGAAATTGGAGGCTCGATGGTCAGCCAGCGACTTGTTGAGTTGCTCCGGGCCATCGGGCGAGGCGTAACCCGTGATATGAATCGCCTCGACGCGGTGCATCGTATCCTTCAACGTCTGCATCAACATCTTCAACGCTTTCAGCTCCTCGGGATTATCGCCCATCGTTTGGTTGAGCGTCGCACTGCTGATGGCATAATGCACCGCATAGTCGGCCTCCATGGGGGTTGTGACACGATAGTGGCGCACCTCTTCGCCACCCTCCACACGGCTCGATACCAACACCGAATCGGGATGCTGTTGGTTTTGCTGGGCCTCGACCGAAAGGCTCGACAGGAGCATCACCGAGGCAAGAACAGGGGTAAAAACTGCTTTCACGTTACAAAGTTTTAAGTGATTCTACCCCACTGCCGACACAAGAAATGTACCACAAAACGGCAAAGCGGGTCTGCCGAATCTTTTTCTTCATCGGCAGACCCGCTTGTGTCGGGCTTATGCAGTTCGCCTGACGCGCCTACTCCTCGTCACCCTCGGTCGGCAACTCAAACTTCGTAAAGCCGGCCTTCACGAGGATATTGAACCACGAGAAGCACTTCTTGATATCCGATACGTGTACGCGGTCGCGGTCATACTCGGGCAGCACCTCGGCAAAGGCAGCCTGCAACTCGGCAGCCGACGACTTGTGGCTGATAGCCTCCTTACCCTCGGTCTTCTCGTAGATGCGCGTAAAGACATCGGCCAGGGCGATATCCTCACCCTCGGTGAACATCGAAATTTCCGTCAGCGCACTCACACGCGAGGTGGCCGAAGCGTTCATGCGCTTGCCGTCGATGAGCGACTCCACAATCACGCCACGCTGCGACTGAGCCACATATTTGAAAAGTCCGGGCTGGCCCGAAATGGCCAAAATCTCTTTCAGTTCCATAGTTTTAATGCTTATTTTTCGTTTTTAACATGAATATCCAATTGCGGGAAGGGGAAGTGAAGACCTGCCTTCGGCAGCTCCTTGTAGAAGCGTTCGTTATACTCGAAGAAGACCTCCCAAAGGTCGGAATTCTTCACCCAGGCACGCACCGTGAGGCGGATACAGCTATCTTCGAGCGCGTTGAGCCACACGACCGGAGCCGGTTCTTTCAAGATGCGCTCGTCGGACGACAGCATCTCCAAAATCACGCGACGAGCCACCTCTACATCGTCGCCATAGGAGAGCGCAACCGACCAATCGGTACGGCGCGTTGTGGCGGTCGAGTAGTTGTCGATGATGCCCGTGGCAATGACATTGTTCGGGATGTAAATCGTCTGGTTATCGACGGTCGTAATCACGGTCGAGAAGAGCTTAATCTCCTGCACCGTACCCGATTGTCCTTGTGCCGTGATGTAGTCACCCACGCGGTAAGGCTTGACCATCAGAATCATCACACCACCGGCAAAGTTCTGTGCCGTACCGCTCAATGCCATACCGATGGCCAACGTAGCAGCCGAGAAGATGGCGATGAGCGACGTTACGTTCACACCGAGGGTCTGCACCACTATCAGCACCAGAATCAGCACCATGGCTACACTCAACGTATTGCGGATGAAGGGGCGAATCGACACATCGACCCCCTTGCGCTCAAACATCTTGTCCAACAGGCGCAACACGCGACGAATCAGCCAACGTCCCACGAAATAGAAGAGCAGGGCAATCGCAATCTTCACCAGCACCCAAATTGCCTGCTCGGCCAGGTTGGACATCATCTCCTGCATATCGAGGTTCATCAGTTTTTCGATACTCTCGACGAACTTCTGTTTCTGCACGCTATCGGGCAGCATCAGCGGTTCGACGCTCTCGGTTTGTGTATAGAGTGGTAACATCCTCCTAATTTTTTAACGAAATCTTCTGCAAAAATAGGTAAAAAAAAAGAGAAGTATTTTAACTTTGTGTGATATTTACGTTAAATGCGAACCGAATGCCCAAGATAAGGCATAAATCCGCCACCGCGGGAGCCATTTCGGGGCAATAAACGGAGTAACCGATAGGATGCAGCAGATAAGATTTGACATAAAGTGGCTCTTTGCAGGCCTGCTGCTTCTCTTCGTTGGTTGCACGGAGCAGTTTTCCGCAGATGCACCATTGGGAGAGGAGTTGGCCGTGAATAGTTCGCTCGAGGAGCTATGCCAACGCTTTACGGGCGCGACGGTCGGCATCGAGGAGGAGATAATCGTTTCGGGGCGTGTCACCTCGTCGGACAAGGCGCAGAATTTCTACCGCTCGCTCATCCTTCAGGAGGGGTCGGGTGCGGTGGAGATACTGGTCGGGCTGGACAAACTCCACAACGACTACCCCATCGGTTCGAAACTCTACCTGCGGTTGAAGGGACTTTCACTCGGCAGACGGCTCGGCATTTTGCAGGTGGGCGAAGAGCCGGACCCCGCGAGTGGCTATGTGGCCGACTACCTCTCCTCGAAAGTCAAGGTCGATAACCACGTTGTGCGCTCCGCGGCACCGCTTGCCGAGTTGCAACCCATCACCTGCACCCTCGACGAACTCGACCCCTCGATGTGCGGTCTGCGAATTCGCATCGAGGGTCTTCGCTACGCCCCCGAAAAGGAGGATGAACCGTCCGTTTGGAGTGGTTATCATCGTTTTATCGACCGCGAAGGGCGAGCTGTTTACAGCTACGTGCGCCCCTATGCCGACTTTGCCGACGAACAGATACCACGCTCCGAGGGGTCGCTGACTGGCATCCTGCAATACGATGCGACAGACGATGGTCGCTACCTGCTTAAACCCAACGATGCAGCGGATTTTCAGCTATAGCCTCCTACTGCTTGCGTGGCTCTTTACGGCCTGCAACGAAGCCACCTCCATCGACCCCGATGAGGAGGAGGTGAGCGGACTGCACTCGATAGCCTACCTAAAATCGCTGTGCGACGAGGGTGAGGAGCTTATCCGTGAAAGCGTTGTCATTCAGGGCGTCGTGACGGCCAACGACCTATGGGGCGAGATGGAGCGGCAATTTACGATGCAGGACGAGACGGGTGGTCTGACGGTGAATCTGGAGGCAACGCGCATCTTCGAGCAACTTCCCATCGGCACACGGCTACACATCTACTGCACGGGGCTGACGCTCCGCAACTACGGTGGGCGCATCGAGTTGGGCGACCAGGCGGATGCCTACGGGCGGCATGGTATTCTGCAAGAGGACTTTACGCGCTATATCCGCAAACTCCGACCGGCCGAAAGCGAACCGCAACCTCGGCTATGCACCTTTCACGAGATTTCGGCTGCATGGGTCGATTGCTATGTACGGTTCGACCGGGTGGCGTTTATCGACAAGGGGTGCTGGTGCAACACCGACCCCGTAAGTGGCGAACTTCAAATCACCGAGCATACGATTCAAAACGAGACAGGCGAGCAGTTCACGGTGCGTGTTCTACCCTCCTGCCACTATGCAAGCGAGCCTCTGCCCGCAGGCAAAGGCTCACTCTATGGCATCATCGACCATTTCAACGGCCGTTATGCGTTGCGTGTGGTCAATTACGGCATCTTTTTTCGGTAGTGCTACTCCTGCAAGGCCGACCAAAGCATATCCTTGAGGCGTTGGATATTCAACCCCGCAACCGACGAAATAAAGACAGCGGGGATACCCTCGGGCAGGTCTGCCTTCATCTCTTCGATTAACTCTTCATCCAACATATCGCACTTCGTAACAGCCAGCAGACGCTGTTTATCGAGCAGCTCGGGATTATATTGGGTCAGCTCACCGAGCAGAATTTCATAATCCGTCTTGATGTTGTCCGAATCGGCCGGCACCATAAACAGCAAGACCGAATTGCGCTCGATGTGGCGCAGGAAGCGCGTTCCGAGGCCTTTGCCTTCGTGTGCGCCCTCGATGATACCCGGAATATCGGCCATCACGAACGACTTACCGTCGCGCACCTCGACAATACCGAGGTTCGGCTCGAGGGTCGTAAAGGCATAGTTGGCAATCTTCGGTTTAGCGGCTGAAACGACCGACAGCAGGGTCGATTTGCCGGCATTCGGGAAGCCCACAAGCCCCACATCGGCCAGCACCTTCAACTCCAAAATAAAGGCACCCTCATCGCCCTCCTCACCGGGCTGGGCATAGCGCGGAGTCTGGTTCGTTGCACTCTTAAAATGCCAATTGCCCAAACCGCCACGGCCACCCTGCAAGAGGACAAGCTGTTCGCCATGCTCGGTCACCTCGCCCACCGGCACCAGCTCCGTTTCACCCGTCTCCTCGTTCTCCACCAGGCGTTTGGCCACCGTACCGAGCGGTACGGGGATGATGATATCCTTGGCGTTCTTACCCGACGCACGTGCGCCCGAGCCACACTCGCCATCCTCGGCAAATTGGTGACGCTGGTACTTCAGGTGAATCAGGGTCCAATATTGGCGGTCACCTTGCAGGATGATGCTGCCACCCTTGCCGCCGTCACCACCATCGGGGCCACCGAAGGCTACAAATTTTTCGCGGCGGAAGTGTGCCGAGCCGGCACCGCCATGTCCCGAGCGGGCAAATATCTTTACGTAATCAACAAAGTTCGAACCTGCCATAGTGTGCTATTATTTTGCGCGATGCAAAGGTAATACATTTTTTCGCTTTTTCCTAAAAACGCCAACTTACGCCAAGCGAAAGGGTACGTGGCAGGGCGTAGAGGTAGCGCGAAGGTTGGGGCATACGGAGCGCAGCCGTATCCTCCCCTACGCGCATCGAGCGCAACGACTCGTAGCCGTAGGAGCGTTGCTCACGCCCCAGCAGATTGGTCGCCTGCACCGACAAGAAGAGGGTGTGCGACCCCACATAGATGCTTTTGAAAATGCCTGCATCGAGTGTCACGGCATCTTCCAACCGCTCTTGGTGGGTGAAGGCCTCGAAGGCTTCGGGCGTGGTGCCGTTTTGACGCGCCACGCGGTCGGTGCGACGTAACGGAGCCGCATCGACATAGCGTCCGCCTGCATAGCCTCCCGAAAGGCGGAAACCCCATCCGCGAGGTCCATAATAGCGCACCGAGGCTGCGGCTGTCACGGTGGGCGCACCACCGATGCGACAATCGCGCAAATGGCTCACCGCTCGCTCCTCGATGGGGCGATTATCCGTATCGGCAAAGATGCTGACCTGCGCATCACGCATATAACGATAACTCCCCCACGAGGCGGCCAACGCCACCGTCCACCGATAAGCCGGTCGCCATTGCAACGCCCCCTCCACGCCATAGGACATCGTTCCCAATTCAGCCATCACCAGGTCGGCATATTCGCCCGACAAATCATCGAAATAGCGCGTACTCTCCACCCCGTCGAGACGAGTCGTTAAGAAGGCCGTAAGCTCGACATCGAACCTTTCGTGACGACGACGATAAGTCCCCTGTACGGCATAGAAACTTTCCTCGGTGGGCGATGCAATCGAACGGTTGTTGTACTGCGGTTGCAGAAAGAGATGCGCTTCGAGCGGCGTTTCAGCACCTGCCGCGAGGGTCAGTTCCAGGTAACTGCGTGGCGAAAAGGCATACCCCACGCTCCCCTTCAGGCGGTAGGGATTCAGCCGAATGGTGCGACTGCGCCCAAGCGAGGCGGCACCTGCGAACAGCTCCTTCTCGTAGTATCCGCGTCGATAGATGGTGGCCGTACCAATTTCGCCACCCACCTTCACCGTGAGTCGCTCACGTTGCCATCGAGCCTCCATAAAGGCCGCCCCTTCGCCCCGTACAAGGGCATAATCATAGCCGAACCGCTCCCCCTCCGTAATACGACGCGAAGGATTTTGCAGGTTGTTTTCGAGCTGGTTCGCATAGCTGTCGTCATCGATAAGGTATTGGTCGATATCGGTCAAAAAGGAGGCTCCCAGCAGGTCGTTCATCTCCTTATAATGGCGCGTTCGATGATAGGTGCCGCGAACGCCATAGCGCAACAACAGCCCATCCAGCCGGCTTTCAAACATGAGCGCGACATCACCCGTCAAGGAGCGCGAAACCCGATCCTCAAGCGCGTAGCGGGCATCGCCATCACTCATACGGTTTTGGGCTATCAGCTCGTCCCACCTTATCTGCGTATAACGGGCATCGGTCTTAAGCCATGTCTCCTCCGTAAGGCGGTCGCCCGTATAGGAGGGCATATAACGGTAATTATCGGGGAGCGGTGTACGTGCGTTGTACCATCCCAAGGCACTTTGGCTGCTGACACCATAGGTAAGCCCCGTTGCCCATCGGAGCGAGGTGCGCTCGGTGAGGGGCTGTTGCCACCGCAGTGCCACATAGGGCATCCATTCGCGTCGAACGCGGGCGTTGCGCTCCTTGCCTCCCTGCAAGCCCCACGAAGGGTTGTAATAAGGGTCGTCGAGCAACGTAAAGGCCTCTTCGGTGGTTGCCGAGCGCAGTCCGCGTCTCGACCCTACGAAACTTGCCAGGAAAGCGAGCGAACTCCCCTTTGACCAACGACGCAACCCACTGACGGCGACCGACAATCCGTCGTGCGACAGCCCCTTAAGACGGGCATCGCTCCCCATGCGGGCATCAACTACGGCACCCAACTGCCAACGGCCCACTTCGCGGAACATCTTCACGCGACCCGACACGCGGTAGTTGCGATTGGTGATGCGGGCCGAGGCCTCATAGGGCTGCAGGGGCAGTGCATCGGCGAGTTGCCACGAGGTAATACCGCCCGTCGAGCCAAGCGTATAATTCCCCATCGTCACACCGCCTCTTTGTCGCTCCTCGCCACCCAACGCCCGCAGCAGGGAGGTATGGCGATACGCTATCGGCAGTTCGTACCATGTGTGAACTTCGTGGCGGAAGGATTCTCCGCGTCGTTTGAGAGTCACGCGCGGGAGGTTAAATTCGGTCGTAGCCGCAAACAACTCCTCGGCACGACCAATGGCCCGATAAAAGAGCGTCGAGTCGGAGTATGGCTCTTCGCTCCGTAGCTCCAACTCGGCGTAAGGATAGTAGGAAAGCTCGTCAGACACTTGTGCCATGGCTGTCACGGACACCAACATCAACACAAAAGCCGACCAACTTCGCAGCATTGTTTCGGTCTGTTTAGAGGCGACGCAACACCTCGCACAACAAATCCCAGAACTTGGGAACGGTGGCAATCTCCAGTCGCTCGTCGGGCGAGTGAACACCGCGCAACGTAGGACCAAACGAAACCATCTCCAGCTCGGGATACTTCTCAAGGAAGAGGCCACACTCCAAACCGGCATGGATAGCGCGAACCTTCGGCTCGGTCTGGAACAGCTCTTTGTAGGCATTGACCGTCACCTCCAACAGGTGCGATTCGGGGTTGGGATTCCAGCCCGGGTAGCCATCCGTATGGGCCACATCGGCACCCGCCAACGAGAAGACCGACTCGACCATCTGCGCCACATAGCTCTTGGCACTCTCGACCGACGAACGCTGCGACGAGGTGACCACAATCGTCTCATCATCGACGAATTTCACGGAGGCGAGGTTCGTTGAGGTCTCCACCAGGCCGGGCATGGCAAACGACATCGAAATCACACCGTTAGGCACACCCACGAGGGCATAAATCAGCGCGTTCTGGGTCTTTTCGTCCAGCACGCGGTCCACCTCGGGCATCTCGTTCAAGGTAATCTTAAAATGCGGCTCACGGAAGCGGAACTCCTGCTCCAGGTCGGCCGCGAAGAGGCGGTAACGCTCCTCAAACTCCGCCTTGTAGCGGGTCGGCACGCCAAAGATGGCATACGCCTCGCGCGGAATGGCGTTGCGCAGATTACCGCCCGAGAAGTAGCTCAAACGCAACTCGCAACTCTCGATGCCGTCCCACATCAAACGCGCCAGGGTCTTGTTCGAATTTACGCGCCCCTTGTCGATATCGTCGCCCGAGTGACCACCCAGCAAATCCGACACATCGACGCGGTAGAATTGGTAATTCTTCGGAGCCTCGACCATCGTGGCGTGGAACGTGGCAATCGTATCGATACCACCGGCACAACCGATGAAGAGTTCGCCCTCGTCCTCCGAATCGAGGTTCAGGAGGTACTTACCGGTCAGCATCCCCTCGCCCAACTCGAAAGCACCCGTCAGGCCGGTCTCCTCATCCACCGTAAAGAGGGCCTCCAGCGGACCGTGCGCCACCTGCTCGTCGAGCATCAGGGCCAAAGCTGCCGCCATACCGATACCGCAGTCGGCACCCAGGGTCGTACCCTCGGCCTTCACCCAGCCATCTTCGATGCGGGTGCGAATTGCGTCATGCTCGAAGTCGAACTCCACATCCGAGTTCTTCTCGCAGACCATATCCATATGCGACTGGAGAATGACCGTCGGATGGTCCTCCATCCCTGCGGTGGCCGGCTTACGCATCACCACATTGCCAATCGCATCCTTCTTATACTCGATGCCATGCTCCTTGGCGAAGTTCACCAAAAAGTCGATAATCTTACCCTCCTTTTTCGAGGGGCGCGGTACGCGCGTAATGGCATCAAACTGTTCCCACACAAGGCGGGGTTCAAGATTCGTAATTACTGACATGGAATATTTCTTTTAATCTACTTTCGTTCCTAAAAACACAATAGGTACGGCAAAAATAGGATAATTTCCGATAAATTCCTACCTTTGCGCGTGAATAATAAAAAGGTATATGCACAAATCAGGCTTTGTAAATATCATCGGTAATCCCAACGTGGGCAAATCGACCCTCATGAATCAGCTTGTGGGCGAGAAGCTCTCCATCATCACCTCCAAGGCACAGACCACCCGCCACCGCATCATGGGTGTCGTGTCGGGCGAGGAGTTTCAGATTGTCTATTCCGACACGCCGGGCATCCTGAAGCCCTCCTACAAATTGCAGGAGTCGATGATGAAGTTCGTCACGGGCGCACTGACCGATGCCGATGTGATTCTCTTCGTAACCGACACGGTGGAGGAGTCGGAGCGTGCGGCCGAGATTCTTACGAAGCTCAAAAAGACCTCGATTCCGGTCATTGTGGTCATCAACAAGGTCGATTTGTCGAACCCTGCCGACCTCGAAAAGTTGGTCGAGAAGTGGCACACGGAGCTGCCCGAGGCACGCATCATCCCCGTATCGGCCAAGGAGCAGTTCAACATCGAGCCGCTCTTTAAGACCATCCTCGAGCTGTTGCCCGAAGGCCCCGCCTACTACCCCAAAGATACCCTCACGGACAAAACCCTGCGTTTCTTCGCCTCGGAGATTATCCGCGAGAAGATTCTCAAATTCTACGACAAGGAGATTCCCTACTCGTGCGAAATCGCCATCGACACCTACAAGGAGGAGCCGACGATTGACCGCATCTCGGCTACGATTTACGTTTCGCGCGACTCGCAAAAGGGCATCGTCATCGGCCACAAGGGCGAGAAGCTGAAGAAGGTCGGCAAGGCCGCCCGCGAAGATATGGAGGCCTTCCTCGACAAGAAGGTCTTCCTGCAACTCTACGTCAAGGTCAATGACGATTGGCGCAACAACGACCGTGAGTTGCGTCGTTTCGGCTACGAACTCGAATAATAAAAACCGCCTTACACACGTTACAAACATCGATATGCACCTGCTCAAACGCCTCATAGCAATAGCCCTGCTGCTCCTTGTCGTCACGGAGAGTCGGGCGCAATACAACCGGGAGTACTTCTTCTGGGTGGGGCGTCGGTGCATGATGAACAACGATTATCAGGAGGCCATTCGCACGCTCAACACCCTGCTTCGGTTCGACGAGGAGGCCTTCGAGGGCTATTTCCTGCGCGGTATTGCCAAATACAACCTCGACGACCTGCTGGGTGCCGAGGCCGATTTTTCGACCGCCATCCGGCTCAATCCGGTCTATACGCAGGCCTACACCTACCGCGCCATTACACGCTCACGATTAGGTAATTACGACGATGCGCTTCAGGATTTCCGTGAGGCCATCGACCTGCGTCCCGACCTCCCCGGCCCCTATTACAGCCGTGGCGTAACGCGCCTGCTGAATCAGCAGTTCGAGGAGGCGATTGCCGACTTCGACAAATTCGTGCGCCAGGAGAACAAGGTGGCCGATGCCTACATCTGCCGTGGTTTGAGCTACCTGCACCTGAAGGATACGCTGAAGGCCTACGAGGATTTCGAGCGTGGTATCCGCACCAACCGCGAAAGCCCCAACGGCTACAACCGTCGCGGTGCGCTCTACCTGCAACAGCAACGCTTCGAGGAGGCCGAGGCCGATTTCAACATGGCCATCGCCTGCGATTCGACCTATCTGATTTCCTATTTCAACCGCGCGTTGGTCTATTCCGACACGAATCGCCCGATGGATGCGTTGGCCGATTTCGACAAGGTCATCAACCTCGATTCGACAAACTCGCTCACCTACTTCAACCGCGCCATGCTGCGCAGCCGCATCGGTGACTATAACCGCGCCCTGGCCGATTACGACAAGGTGGCTCTCTACTCGCCCAACAACGTATTGGTCTATTACAACCGTGCCAACGTCCATGCCCAATTAGGCGAAATCGAAAAGGCCATTGCCGACTACTCGTCGGCCATCGAACTCTACCCCGACTTTGCCAACGCCTACATCTATCGCGGTCGGTTGCGTGCGTTGATACGCGACCAGAAGGGTGCGCGTAGCGACCAGCAGACGGCACAAAAGAAGATTGCCGCCTATCGGGAACGCCTCAGCGACAGCACCTACTCGATTTATGCCGACACGACCCAACATTTCGACAAGCTGCTCTCGTTCGACAGCAAGTTTGCCGGTTCGTCGTTCGACCGCATCACGGCACAGGGCGGCCGCGAGGAGATGCGTCTGCTGCCTCTCTTCAAATTCACCCTCATGCAGCCCGACACGACCGTCGAGATGAAGCGATACAACCCGAAGCGTTTAGAGGACTTCCTCAAGCGCATCAACAACCGCTATCTCGCCCTCTCGTGGCGCGACTCGTCGTTGCCGGCCGATACGCTCGTGATGCTCGACAAGGAGTACACACGCCAAATCAACGTGAGCGACCCCTCGTGGGTGAACCTCTTCGAGCGCGGTATCTCCCAATCGCTTATCAAGCAGTACACCAATGCGGTAAATACCTATACCTCGGCCATCGAGCAGAACCCCTCGAATCCGTTCCTCTACCTGAACCGTTCGACGACGCGAGCCGAGATGATTGACTTCATCTCCTCGATTGACAACTCATATCAACGCATCACGATTGATTCCGACCCCGCCAACCGCCTGCACAACAACTCGAAGCGCACCTACAGCTACGACGAGGCAACGGCCGATTTGAACAAGGTGCTGAAGCTCTACCCCGACTTCGCCCACGCCTACTACAACCGCGCCAACCTGCGTGCTTTGTCGGGCGACCTGCCGGCAGCCTACGAGGACTACACGAAGGCCATCGAGCTGAATCCCCACTTTGCAGAGGCCTACTACAACCGCGGCGTGGTGCAAATCTTCATGAAGGATACGCGAAAAGGGTGTCTCGATATCTCGAAGGCGGGCGAGCTGGGCATCCGGGAGGCCTACGAGGTACTGAAACGCTATGCACCGCTGAATGATTAAACGACTAAACAAACTTAAATTCATAAAAAACTATGACGCAAACTTTGACACAAAAAATGAACGACAAATGGTATCTTCGTTGGGGCGCGCTGTTTCTCATCGCCTCGATGATGTTCTTTGCCTATATGTTTGTCGATGTGATGTCGCCGCTCAAATCGCTCATTGAGCAGGAGCGCGGCTGGGACAGCTCGACCTTCGGAACGTATGCCGCCTCGGAGTACTTCCTGAATGTCTTTGTCTTCTTCCTCATCTTTGCCGGTATCATCCTCGACAAGATGGGTATCCGCTTCACGGGTCTGCTGTCGGCCTCGCTGATGGTACTCGGTGCCGTGATTAAGTACATCGGTATCACGGATTGGTTCCAGACCACCGAACTCTGCGCTTGGCTCGGTTCGTGGTGGACCTCGTTCCCCGCAAGTGCGAAGGTTGCCTCGTTCGGCTTCATGATTTTCGGTTGCGGCTGCGAGATGGCCGGCACGACCGTCTCGAAGGCCATTGCCAAGTGGTTCGAGGGCAAGGAGATGGCACTCGCCATGGGTATGGAGATGGCCATCGCCCGTCTGGGTGTATTTGCCGTAATGTGGCTGGCTCCGATGGTTTCGGGTTGGTTCGACCAATCGGTTGTGGCTCCCGTAGCCTTCTGCACGGTGCTGCTGATTATCGGTCTTTTGAACTACGCAATTTTCGTCCTGATGGACCAGAAGTTCGACAAGCAGCTCGTAGCTTCGGGTGAGAAGCAGGAGGAGTCGTCGGAGGAGGAGTTCCAAATCAAGGACCTGGGCAAGATTTTCTCGTCGAAGATGTTCTGGTTGGTGGCTCTGCTGTGCGTACTCTACTACTCGGCCATCTTCCCCTTCCAGCGTTATGCCCCCAACTTCCTGGAGGTAACGCTCGGTATTGATGCCGAGTCGGCTGCCCGTCTGTTCAGCTGCTTCCCGATTTTGGCCATGTGCCTCACGCCCTTCCTCGGTGCGTTGCTCGACTTCAAGGGTAAGGGTGCCACGATGCTGATGGTGGGTGCCGTGATTATGATTGCCTGCCACCTGTCGTTTGCCTTCCTGCTGCCGGCATTCCCCTCGAAGGGTCTGGCTCTGCTGTTGGTAGTTACGCTGGGTGTTTCGTTCTCGCTCGTACCGGCCGCCCTGTGGCCCTCGGTGCCGAAGATTATCGACGCGAAGATTCTCGGCTCGGCCTACTGCGTGATTTTCTGGATTCAGAACATCGGTCTCTGCCTTGTACCGCTGTTGATTGGTACGGTACTCGATGCTACGGGTACTTATGTGGCTCCGATGGTCATCTTCTCGTCGTTTGGCGTGCTGGCCTTCATCATGAGCTTCTACCTCAAGATTGAGGACAAGAAGAAGGGGTACGGCCTGGAGCTGCCGAACATCAAGAAGTAAGTTGAAAGTTGAAAATTGAAAGTTGAACTTTGCGATTAAGCTGAGAGCAAAGGCCGTTTGCGGGCTATGCCGAAGCGGAGCAAAGTCGAGCTACCAAAGGTAGATCAAAGTTTTTTTCGTTCTTTCATCCGCTCAACAAAAAAATTATGGGAGATAGCCTGAACCGTTGGCTATCTCCCTTTTTTGTTGAGCTAACTTTCAACTCTCAACTTTTAACTTTCAACTTTCAACGCTACTTCACCATATCATACACCGCCATCAACTTTGAACACATCTCCTCCCACGAGAAGCGTTCACGTTCGATAAGGCAGTTTTGGTGGAAACGCTCCAGGTTGTCGCCCTGCCACATCTGCTCGATTTTCTCGGCTATCGATGAGGGTGTAGGCCGGCAAAGGTAGCCCACCTTGCCATCGGGTACAATCTCCTTCAGACCGCCCACATCGGTCACAATCATCGGGGTGGAGAATTGGTAGGCAATCTGCGTCACACCGCTCTGCGTGGCCGAACGATAGGGCAACACCACAAAGTCGGCCGCCGAGAAGTAATCCCCCACCATCGAGTCGGGAATAAAGCGGTCGTGGAGTATCACCTCGTCGGCAATCCCCACCTCCTCCATCAACTTTCGATACGGCTCGGGCGAGGTGTAGAACTCGCCTGCCACAATCAATTTGCGTCCTGCGGTCTTGCCGGCACGCTTCATCGCGCCCCACGCTTTGAAGAGCAAATCCAACCCCTTGTAATCACGAATCAGGCCGAAGAAGAGGGCATAACGCACCGAGGGGTCCAACGCAAGGTGCCGACAGGCCTCCTCTCGCTCGACGCGCTCGCCAAAGTTCTCGAAGCGCGGATGGGGCGAAAAGAGTGCCGGAGCATCGGTATAGGCTCGAAGCTGGCGGAACACCTCGTCCGACATATAGACAAAGCCATCGACCGAATGGAGGAAATAGCGGTTGCAGGGGCGGTCGATAAGGTGGTGTTCGTGCGGCTCGACGTTATCAATCTGGCACAAGACCTTCGTATGGCCGTTCTTACGCGCCAGGCGGGCAATCGTACCGAAACAGGGAGCCATAAAGGGCGTCCAATATTTCAAGAGGATAAAATCGGGTCGCTCACGACGGAGCATCTGCCCCACACGCCACCAATTCAGCGGATTGACGGTCGAGACCTCGCGTCGAATCGTCAAATCTTCGGGAGCGGGGGTCGTTACCGTCTGGCTCTTGCCCGGAAACAACAGCGAGGGGTATTGCAACGTAAAGGTGCATAAATCGACCGCATGACCCTCGTTTTGATAGACGCGGGCCATGGTCTGCATAATCGAAGCCAAACCGCCCCGATAAGGGTGTGCCGGACCAAGAATCGTAATTTTCATAATGTAAAGATATGAAAAAAAAGAGGATTCCGACAACGGGATTCCTCTTTTTTTATCGGTCCATCAAATCTCCCTACAACCAGGCGAGCGCAGCGCGAACACACGGATTCTCGGCGGTCGAAATCTCGAACACGAGACGACCCTCCTCCTCTTTGGTCGAGATGGTCAGCACATCGCCCAGCACAGCCTCATGCAGGAAGTGCAAATCGAGGCGGAAGGGTTTATCCTCGGCAATGGCCTCTACGGGGAGGTGGTCGAAAATCATCTCCACGTAGCGAATCGTATTCATGTGACGGTTGAAGTCGATATCGCTGTAACGCACCGTATGGCGGAACTCCTCTCCCTCCGTCACACCACGCAGGCGGCACGGAGCTGCACAAGGAGGCTCCTCCTGCACCATATATTTATTATGGACATCGGCCGTAAGGGTCAAATCGACAGCCGAGCGGGTCTTGACATTGAGCATTGCCCACTGCGAAGTCATCGTGGCAAACTGCTTACCATCCTCGTCGTAGATGCGGAAATTACGGGTCGAGAGCAGGCGGTTGTAGCCACTAATCCAGGTCTCGATTTCGTAATCCGAATACTGCTTCGGGCGGAAGGCCACCTCGATAGCCATGCGGCTCAACACCCAGGTGTGGTCATCCTGCTCCATATCGACATAGTCGAAACCCTTGTTGTGGGCATCGGCTCCGGCGGCATTGAGTGCCGACATAATCAGCGCGGGGGACTTCAGGCGCGAGGTAAAGTCGAGGCTCTGCGGCTCGACCTTGTAGGTAAAGTATGCTTTATCTGCCATAATCGTTTGCTTATTACGGGAACAAAGATAGAAAAAATTTCCGATTATTTGGTATAAAACACCGCATCTGGAAACAAATATTATCGAAAAACAATAAATTTTGTTTGTTTCTCGGAGTTTTTCCTTATATTTGCATCAACATTAGAACACTATGCAAAACAAATCGACCTATCTCCGACGACTGTTGGTCATCTACATTGCCTTCTTCGCAGTGTTGCTTGTCGGGCTGACACTCGATGTCGCCCCCGGATTTCGACAAGGGCTGGAGGCAGGAACCAGCATGGGGCAGGATTTGAGCGAGCAGCTCGAACAGGCCACTCCCCAAAGCAGCTACCTGCTCTTTAACTGTCCGCTTGAAACGCCGGCTGCCACGCAGGTGGCAACAACCGACTCGTTGCGCACCATCACGGCACGCCCTTCGACCATCACTTTCCACGTAACAGAACCGGCCGGCGACCATTCGATGTGGTGGCACGCCTTTGCAGCCGTGGGTGGTTCACCGTGGGTCTATTGGATGACGGTGGCGGCCTCCTTGTCGTTCCTATTCATCATTATCCTCATGTGGCTCATCATCCGTTCGGTAAGACGTTCGATTCGCCTGGAGATGCCCCTCGAGCGGTGCAACGTATGGTATCTTCGACTAATTGCCCTGCTCAGCATCCTCTCCGAGCTATGCAACAGCCTCAGCAGTTGGATCATGAACAACCGCGCTGCCGAGCTGATTGCCGACACGGCCTACACGGTAAACACCACCTTCCATTTCAGCTACTCGACCCTTATCATGGGGCTTCTGATTCTCTTTGCTGCCGAGCTGACTGCCATCGGGCGCGACCTGGGCGAGGAGCAGAAACTAACCATCTAACCCACGCAACAGCAATACGAAACATGAATCACAACACGTTATATCCTATGTACAAAATAGATAAGGGGGGGGGTGCGCGATGGCAATAATTATCAACATCGACGTCATGATGGCCAAGCGCAAAATTTCGCTTGGGGCCTTGGCCGAGCGGGTGAATATTACCCCCGCCAACCTCTCGATTCTCAAGACGGGCAAGGCGAAGGCAATTCGCTTCTCGACCCTTGAGGCGATTTGTCGTGAGTTGGATTGCCAGCCCGGGGATATCATCGAGTATCAAGCCGAAGAAGAACTCGACAAATAAACTTTTTACACTTATAACACATTATGAAAAAACTGACTTTATGGATTGTGGCCGCACTCTTTACGGTGAGTGCAGCTGCGCAGGGGATGAACCCCATGCAGCCGATTCCCGAGGATGAGGCTGTCCGCAAAGGCAAGCTCGACAACGGTATGACCTACTACATTCGCCACAACGAGAAGCCGAAGCAACTGGCCGATTTCTACATCCTGCACCACGTTGGTGCTATTCAGGAGGAGGCCAACCAGCAGGGTCTGGCTCACTTCCTGGAGCATATGGCCTTCAACGGCACGAAGAACCTCCCCGGCAAACAAATCATCGAATACCTGGAGACGGTCGGTGTGAAGTTCGGTGCCAACCTGAATGCCTACACCTCGTGGGACGAGACCTGCTACAACATCTCGGATGTTCCCACGCAGCGCGAGGGTGTCATTGATTCGGCCCTCTTGATTCTGCACGATTGGTCGCACTTCATCGCCCTGCAACCCAAGGAGATTGACTCGGAGCGCGGTGTGATTCAGGAGGAGTTGCGCACGCGTGACAATGCACAGTGGCGTTCGACGATGAAGATGCTCCAGGCCCTGGGTAAGGGTACGCGCTATGCCGAGCGCAACCTGATTGGCTACCTCGAGGGGTTGCAGAGCTTCAAATATTCCGACTTGGGGGACTTCTATGCCGCTTGGTATCGTCCCGAGTATCAGGCTGTGGTCATCGTGGGTGACATCAACGTCGATGAGGTGGAGCAGAAGCTCAAGAAACTCATGAGCGACATCCCCGCTTCGCCCGCCGATGCAGCACAGAAGGAGGTCATCGTTGTACCCGACAACGAGGAGCCTATCATCTCGATTTATACCGACCCCGAGATGCAATCCTCGCAGGCCCAGATTTTCATGAAGTACCCCGCCCTGCCGAAGGAGGCCAACAACACGATTTATGCCGAGATGCTTGCCATCATGCAGCACTACTTCGCCTCGATGACGGGCGAGCGTCTGCAAGAGATTGCCATGAAACCCGATGCACCCTTTCTCGGTGGTCAAATCGTCACGGGTGGAACGATTGGCATCATCCCCACGCTCAATGCCACCGTGGCCGCCGTTTCGACGAAGGATGGCGAGCTGGCTCGCGGTTATGAGGCCATCATGACCGAGGTGGAGCGTATCCGTCGCCACGGCTTTACCTACGGTGAGTTCGAGCGCGCACAGAACGATTTGATGGCCAGCGCAGAGCGTGGCTACAAGAACCGCAACGACCAGCAGAACCGCTACTACGTAAACCGCTACCTAAAGGCCTTCCGTTCGAATGCCGCCATGCCCGATGCCGAGACCGAGTGGCAGCTCGATTCGATGCTCATCAAGAGCCTCAACGTAGAGGTTATCAACCAGTTGGCCAAGCAGGTCATCATGGACAAGAACCAGGTTATCATCATCAACTCGCCCGAGAAGGAGGGTGTAGCTGTGCCGACCGAAGCCGAAATTTTGGCTATCCGCGAGAAGGTCGCCAAGAGCGAGATTGCCCCCTACGAGGACAACACGGTGAAGGAGCCGCTGATCGCCGAGGGTACGATTTTGAAGGGTTCGCCCGTCAAGAAGAGCGTAACGAACGATAGCTACGGCACGACCGAGTGGACGCTGAAGAACGGCATCAAGGTCGTAGTAAAGCCCACGACGTTCAAGGCCGACGAGGTGATGTTTGTCGCTTCGGCCAAGGGCGGTGCTTCGGTGCTGACGGATGAGGAGACGATTTACGCAGAGCTGCTGCCGGCCATCTGCCAGATGTCGGGCGTAGGTAAGTTCTCGCGCACCGAACTTCAGAAGCAACTCTCGGGCAACACGGCCCAGGTCGCTGTCAACGCCTCGGCTTACGGCAGCGGCATCTCGGGTTCGACCTCGCCGAAGGATATCGAGACCCTCCTCCAGCTCGTCTATCTCACGCTCACGCAGCCCCGTTTCAACGAGGCCGACTACCAGACGGTGATGAACATCGTCAAGGCCCAGGTCGAGAATCTGGAGAGCAACCCCGACTACCTGATGCAGAAGCGCACGACCGAGATTGCCTATGGCAACAACCCGCGTCGTCAGGAGCTTTCGAAGGAGACGCTTTCGAAGTACAAGTTCGAGGATTTGGCACCGATTTACAAGAAGCTCTTCCCCAATGGCAACAGCTTCACCTACTACTTCGTGGGTAATGTCGATTTGGAGGTACTGAAACCGCTCGTTGAGAAGTACCTCGGTTCGCTGCCCGTAGCGAAGAAGCCGATGACCTTCGTGGATGACAACGCCGACTATGTGAGCGGCATGGTGGATGAGACCTTCCGCACCGCGATGCAGCAGCCGAAGGTTTCGGTACGCTACATCTTCTCGGGTGACGTGGCCTACACGATGCAGAACCGCCTGAATATGGTCTATCTAACGCAGGCCCTCAACGCCCGCTACCTGGAGTCGATTCGTGAGGAGAAGGGTGGCACGTATGGCGTACAGGTTTGGGGTTCGCTCTCGTATATCCCCTCGCCTACCTATACGATGAACATCCAGTTCGACACGAACGATGCGATGGCCGACGAGCTGTGCGAGATTATCCTGAAGGAGATTGAGGAGATTGCCGCCAACGGTCCGAAGACGGAGGATGTGGAGAAGACCCGCGAATACCTCCTCAAGGGGTGGACCTCGAGCCTGGAGCAGAACCAGAGCTGGATGAACTACATCACCGCAAAGTGGAATAGCGGCATGGACAACATCGCCGAGCAGGAGGCTACCATCAAATCGACGACCAACGCCGATATACAGGCCTTCGCCAAGATGTTGTTGGAGAACAAGAACCAGATTAAGGTCATGATGCGCCCCGAGGCCCCGAAGGCCGAGTAAGGTGCTGAAGATAGTAAGCAAGCGAGGGTGTCCTGATGGACACCCTCGCTTTTCTATTTTCCGTTGCCTGCATCCGGCACATCGAACGCGCCCTTTGCAAGCAGTCTATCGTAGCTTACTCGTACAAGCCGGCCTTGAGGCGCGATACCTCCTCCTTCGTGAGGAAACGCCAAGCTCCGCGCTTCAGGTTCTTCTTCGTCAGACCGGCATAATAGACGCGGTCGAGTTTCGTCACCGTATAGCCCAGGAATTCGAACATACGGCGCACGATGCGGTTGCGACCCGAGTGAATCTCGATGCCCACCTCCTGCTTGTTGTCCTTGAGGTAGGAGATTTCGTCGGCAAAGATTTCGCCATCCTCGAGCGTTACACCCTCGGCCAGACGGTCCATATCGGCACGCGTGAGGGGCTTATCGAGCGACACCTGATAAATCTTCTTCTTGCGATACGAGGGGTGCGTCAGGGTCTTCGTCAAATCGCCGTCGTTCGTGAAGAGCAACAGACCCAACGAGTTCTTATCCAGACGACCTACGGGGTAGATGCGCTCCGTGCAGGCGTTCTTCACCAAATCCATCACCACCTTGTCGGCGTGCGGGTCCTCGAGCGAGGTCACATAGCCCTTCGGCTTGTTCAGCACCAAATAGACCTTCTTCTCGCCCTGGATGCGCTCGTCGTTGAACTTCACCTCATCCGTGGGCTTCACCTTCGTACCCAGCTCCGTTACAATCACGCCATTGACCGACACCAGACCGGCCGTGATGAAATCGTCGGCCTCGCGACGCGAGCAGATGCCCGACTGGGCCAGGAAGCGGTTCAGACGAATATCGCCCGTCTGACGCTCGGGGTTGAACTTCGGGTAGCTGCGCGGACGCTCCTCATCGCGCTTAAAGCTGCGCTTCTTGTCGCCAAAGCCTCTCTTGTCCGAGAATTTCTTGTCGAACTTCTTCTCAAAGGGCTTCTCTACGCCCTGCTTCTTGTCACCAAACGTGCGACGCTCACCGTTATTCGTGCGGCCACGACCTGCGGCCGAGAACTTCGAGGTTCGACGCTCCTCCCTCTGTTCGAAGAGCGGACGATTGTCCTCCGAGAAATGCGGGTTGTAGGAGGCACGCTTTGCGGGGCGAGCCGCCTTGTCATCGCGACGGTAACCGTCCTGCGCCTTCTCCGTGCGCGGACGACGCTCTACGCGCTCGGGGGCGGCCGTCACGGTGCGCACACGCTTGTCACGCGCAAAACGCGACAAGGCCGAGCTTGAGTCGTTGAATTTCTTTTCCATCTTTCTATTATATAGGTAAATCGAGGGGCAAAGGTACGGCAAAGTTTTCGATTTTCCGCCTTTCTAAAGACCGAAAAGTAAAACAATCAGCGTTTTTTAAGTATCAGCAGACGGATAAGGCGAGAAAGGAGGATAAGGGGGACTAAAGGAAGCTAAGGGAGACTAAAGTTTTATCCTTAATAACCTTTAATAACCCTTAGTTACCATTATTGCCTTTCATTTATTAGTGTGTATAAAATCGAAAAATCACTATCTTTGTGGCATCATGAAGATAAACCATGAAATATTACGCTTGGCTGTACCCAACATCATCTCGAACATTACGGTGCCGATGATGGGTATTGCTTCGACGGCTATTGCGGGCCATTGGGGGGTCGATTCGGCCGCCACGATTGGTGCGCTGGCCATCGGAACGTCGATTTTCAACTTTATCTATTGGAACTGCTCCTTCGTCAGAATGGGAACAAGCGGCCTCACGGCCCAGGCATACGGGGCAAAGGATTGGGCCGAATGTACCAATATGTTGGCGCGTGCGCTGGCTGTCGCGCTGTTGATGGGTCTGCTGCTCGTCGTGTTGCAGTTGCCACTTGGCGAGTTGGCTTTGTGGGCGATGCATGGCGACGAGATGACCCGCGAATACTTCTACGCCCGCATCTGGGCCGTGCCGGCCGGCATCCTGCTCTTCGGCTTCAACGGTTGGTTTACGGGAATGCAGAATGCCGTGATTCCGATGGCGACAGCCATTGCGGTCAATTTGATTCACATCGGATGTAGCTTTGCCTTTGCGTTTGGGCTTAATATGGGCATTGTGGGCATCGCCTACGCCTCGGTCTTGGCACAATATACGGGTGTGGGACTTTCGGTGGCGTTGCTCATGGGGCGTTATCGGGGGATGCTCACAAAGATTGATTGGCGACGGGTGCTGGCCATCGAACCGCTCAAAGAGTTCTTCCGCATCAACCGTGACATCATGTTGCGCACGCTGTGCAATGTAGCCGTCTATACCTTCTTTACGGGCATTTCGGCGCGCATGGGTGACAAGAACCTGCTGGCTATCAATACCCTTTTGATGCAGCTCTTTACGCTCTTCTCGTACATGGCCGACGGCTTTGCCTACGCTGCCGAGGCCCTCACGGGGCGTTTTATCGGAGCGCGAGACCCCAAGATGTTGCGTCTGTGCATCAACCGCAGCATCCTTTGGAGTACGGTCATTGCCCTCCTCTTTGTCGGGTGTTACCTCATCGGTTGGCGCGATTTGCTCTCGCTCTTTGTCGATAGCGAGGCGGGCAATGCGGAGGAGTTGATTGACCTTGCGGGCAACTACATCGGGTGGATTATCATGATTCCCTTCTTCTGCGCCGTGCCGTTTGCGCTGGACGGCATCATGATCGGAGCAACCGAAAGTCGCGTGATGCGCAACGCCATGTTTATCGCCTCGGCCGCCTTCTTCACGCTCCATTTCAGCCTCTACCCGCTCATTGGCAACAACGCCCTCTGGGCCGCCTTTACGCTCTATATGCTCCTGCGCGGGGCATCGCAATATTTCATGACCGACCGCCTCGGCACGCTCTACGCCAAGGCGCAGGTATAAACCAACCACCACCATGACCCACATTGAATTTTCGCTCGACTTTTTCGCAGCACGGCTCTGCACCACCCCCGAGAAGCTCCACTTCTGCATCCTGGAGCGTACCTACAACGACCCTGCGTGTGGAGTGTACCGCGCCCCGGGGCTTCGCGTTGAGGGCATCAAGGAGTACGCCTACTCGCTCCATGAGGGGTGTTTCGTAGCCCTGGGCGAGGTGTTCCACGACAGCGTCATCTCGATGCAGGATGCCACGGTCCAACCTTCGGAAAATGGCTACACCTTCCGCACCGAGTCGGGCATCGAGGCCTACTACACGACCCATGACCTGATGCGCATCTGGTACACACGCCTGGTGAATCCCTACCTTAAATAGGCCAGACGACAAAAAAATGAGGCCCTGCCAACAATCGGCAGGGCCTCGTTTGTTTAAGCAACCGGATGATTACTTCTTGGTCACGCGGAACCAATCGGCATCCATCCAACCGCCGTCGTTCTTGTGAATCTCGGCATCGACAAAGTAGCCAATCTTGGCACCAATCCAGTGACCGGCCTGTGCCTCGAACTCCTCGCCCAGCTCCTGGAACTTCTTGCCATCCTTGCTATACGAGAAACGGCAGAAGAGACGAGGTTGCTCGCCCTTATTCCACACCTGGCGAATCTTGCAACGGAAATAGACATCCACAGGCTCCATATCCGAGGTGTAGGCTGCCGTAGCAACCACCTTCTCGGGCGTACCCTGACGCATAGCCTCCGTGCAGCGCGTCTGCTCGACAACAACCTTACCCTCCTTCAGCTTCAGGCCAATCGTGGCGTAGTCGTGACCCATCATGATAAGACCCATGCGGTCGCCCTCATACTTGGGGCTGAACTTCACCTTCGTCGTAGCCACATAGTCGGGGGCATTGACCTTCTGCAACAGCAGGTTACCGTTGTCCGAGAGGTTGCGCCACTCGCTATCGTGCGCACGGCAGTAGAGACGAATCTCGCCTGCAGAGGGGTTCGTGAAGAGCCAATGCAGCTGCGGATTGGCGTGCCACTGCCACTGCAAGCCCAACGTGCGCTCCGAGAACTCGTCGCTATCGGCCGGCGTCTTAATTGCCGACTTGACGTTCGTGGCGGGCATCTTGTACTCCTTCACCGGCTCACCGATGCCGTTACCGTCGTAGTCCTCGCCCATCGTACACCAATCATCCTCGGTCCACTTCATCGGCTGAAGGTGGCATACGCGACCATAGGCATACATATCGACAAAGTGCATGAACCAGCAGTTACCCGCTACGTCCTCGACCCAACCACCTTGGTGCGGTCCCGGGATGCCCGTAGAACCCTCCTCCAGGACGGTCTTAATCTCGTAGGGACCCCACGGCGAACGCGAGCGCAGCACCACCTGCCAGCCCGTCTTCACGCCACCTGCGGGGGCAAAGACATAGTACCAGCCGTTGCGCTTGTAGAACTTCGGACCCTCGATGGTGGGATGCTCCCCGTGGCCATCGAAAATCATCACATCCTGCCCGATGAGGCTCATGCCATCGGGGGTCATCTCGCTCACCGACAAGATGCTCTTAAAGCCGGCACGCGAACCTGCCCAACCGTGTACGAGGTAGGCCTTGCCATCCTCATCCCACAGCGGCGAAGTATCGATGATACCCTTCGCAGCCTTCACCAGGTGGGGCTTGGTCCACTCACCACGCGGGTCCTGCGTCTTCGACATCATCACACCGCGGTCGGGGTCACCCCAATAGATGTAGTACCAGCCGTCGTGATAACGGAAGCAGGGGGCCCACACACCGTCACCATGGCGCGGCTTATCGAACCAATCATAAGGGGGTTGGTCGATGAATACATGATTCACAATCTCCCAATTCACCAAATCGGTCGAGTGAAGAATCGGCAGACCCGGCACGCAGTTGAACGACGAAGCGGTCATCCAATAATCATCCCCTACACGAATCAAATCGGGGTCCGAGTAGTCGGCATAGAGTACGGGGTTCTTGTACTTGCCGTTGCCCAAATCGGGCGTCCATACCGTCTGCGCCGTAGCTACCGAAAGGGTCATGAGCGCGAGGCAGGCAAAAAACAATCTCTTCATTATTCAGCAGGGTTTTCTTTATTAAACGTACCATTCCAGGGCCAGCGATACTGCTCCGAGCCGACCTTCAGGGCGAAAATCTTCTCCAGCGTGTATTCGTTGGCCACCTGCTCGGCCGTCAATTCGTGCGACCACTTCACACGCTTCGAACGGTCGGCACCCGGGCCGTAGCAGTTGTACTCGGCATAGAACGAACGCTCCTCGCGGTCCTTCGCCCCCCAATTGTGCCAACCCTCGGGACGAATCTCCTCGGGCATATAGCACTCAATCCACACCGTGCGGCCGGTCGATTTCCAGGGGCGACCTAGGTACATGGCCGTCACCTCCTCACCGCACGTGATGCGGCAGTTGCGGAAGATGTAGCCATAAATCGTACGCTCGGCCGTCGAGGCTGCCGTGATGTAGCTGTTCTGCTTGCAGTGAATCTCGCAATTGTCAAAGACCGTGGTCGAGGCACCGAAGATAAAGTCGGTCGTACCCTCGATGTAGCAGTTCTTGACATAGATGCGGGCCACGTAGTCCTTCGTGAAGAAGGTGTCCTGATTGCCCAGCATACGGCAGTTCTCGATGATGATGCGGTCACCGCGCGTCTCGACTGCCACGGCCTGACCTACACGGCCGGCCGCGTTCTCAATCGTGAGATTTTGCAGATGTACCTCATCGGCCTGAATCGACATGGTCCACGTATCGTAGGTGGTCATCGTGTAACCATCCACCACCTTGCCCGTGTGGTCGTCCCAGACGATTTTTACATCACCCTCACCGACAATCGTCAGCTTGTCCTTATAGACATCAATCGTGATTTTCTCGCGATAGACACCGGGCTTAACGGTAATCGTGCGCCATACGGGCGACTTCGAGGGCAGTGCGTCGAGGCACTCCTGCAACGAGGTATAATCGCCCGAGCCGTTGCAATCGACCACATACTCGGTCTTGGGGGCCTTCTCACCGCAGCAACACGACACGAAGAGAAAGACCGAAGTCAGAAAAGTTAAAAGGCGTTTCATAGGTTTCTTGTTTAGAGCGTTACACCCGTCTTAAAAATGGCAATCTCCTTGAAGCCCGTCTTCTCGTGCTTGAGCTTATCGCCATTTACGGTGGCAATAATCTTCTCGATAAGACGCTCCAGCACCACCTGCGGCTCCTCGTCCTCGACCATCGTACCGGCATTGAAATCAATCCAGTTGGCCTTGAACTTCGAGAGCTGCGTGTTGGTCGAAATCTTCATCGTCGGCACAAAGGCACCAAACGGCGTACCGCGACCGGTCGTAAAGAGGACAATCTGGCAACCCGACAGAGCCAGCGACGAGGCGGCTACGAGGTCGTTACCCGGAGCCTGCAACAGGTTCAAACCCGGCTTCACGAGGGGCTGGCAATAGGTCAATACATCGACCACCTGCTGCGCACCACCCTTCTGCACGCAACCGAGCGACTTCTCCTCCAGGGTCGTAATACCACCCTTCTTGTTACCCGGCGAGGGGTTTTCGTAAATCGGCTGGTCGAACTTGCGGAAGTAGCCCTTGAAATCGTTAATCAGGCAGACCGTATTCTCGAAGACCTCCTTATTTACAGCGCGGTCCATCAGAATCGTCTCGGCACCGAACATCTCGGGAACCTCCGTCAGAATCGTCGTACCACCCTGTGCAATCAGCCAATCCGAGAACAGACCCACCAGCGGGTTGGCCGTGATGCCCGAGAAACCGTCCGAACCACCACACTTCAGACCTACTCGCAGGTAGCTCAACGGCAGCGGCTCACGCTTATCCTCGCGCGTCTTCTCGACCAGCTCCTTGCAAATCTCGAAGCCCGTCTCAATCTCATCCTCAACCTCCTGGGCAATGAGGAACTTCACGCGCTCCTCGTCCCACTCGCCAATCACCTCCTTGAACGAGGCAATCTGGTTGTTCTCGCAACCCAGACCCAGCACCAAGACGGCACCGGCATTGGGGTGCTTAACGAGCGCAGCCAGGGCGTGCTGCGTATTCGCGTGGTCCTCGCCAAGCTGCGAGCAGCCGTAGTTGTGCGTATAGACGCGCACATCATCCAAATGCGAGCAGTCGCACTCACGCTTTACACGCTCGGCAATAGCCTGTGCCTGACCATTCACGCAACCCACCGAGGGGACAATCCACAACTCGTTGCGGATACCCATCGTGTTGTTCTTGCGAAGATAACCCATCACCTTCAGCTCGTCGCGCTTCGGGTAGTTAATCTCGTAGGTCTTGTGGTCGTAGGTATATTCGAGGTTGTCGTGCAGGTTGGTCTTCAGGTTGTGCGAGTGAATCCAACCACCCTCCTCCACGGCTGCCGTAGCATGGCCAATCGGATAACCATATTTGATGACATTCTCACCCTCGGCAATCGGTCGGATGGCAAACTTGTGGCCACGCGTAATATCCTCCTTGAGCGTAATCTGCTTGCCGTCGATTTCGACCACCTCGCCCGCCTTCACATCGTCGGCAATGGCTACAGCCACGTTATCCACGGCATTGATTTTCAGAAATCTTTTCATCTCAAAAGTTTGTGTTTTCAGGATTTTAGCAAAAGAGGGGCGATGTGCGCTTGCATGGCACTCGCCCCTCGATTAACGTGTTAGCACATTAAATTTGGATAAATGTGGGGATTTTTAGGCTTGCGCCGTGACCGAAACCGCAGCATACTCGACGTATGTGAGGATTTCGGCCACAAGCATAACGCCAAAATCACCCATTTAGGCAAATTTAAGCAAGGAACTTCTTGAGGGCAGCAGCCATACCCAGCTCCTCAATATCCTTGAGGTACTTGGCAACGGCGGGAACAAAGCCCGGAACCTCCGAGAAGTCAACGGTGAAGATACCGCTCTCCTTCACAATCTTGGCTACCGTACCCTCCAAATCCTCCGAATTCCAGTTGTTGCGGATGTAGGCAACGAACTCGGCCGTATCATCCGGCTCGAAACCGCTCTTGGGGCTGTAGTAGGCCATCAAAGCAGCGAAGGTCATGCACTCATGCTCGGCAACCTTACCGGCCTTGAACCAGTTGTCCTTCACGGTCGGATAGTTACGAGCCTCCCACTTCGAGAGCGAGTTGAGTGAAATCGACTTCAGCATATGCTTGATGTAGGGGTTGTAGAAACGCTCCAGGATGCTCGAAGCAAAGGCCTTCAGCTCCTCCTGGTCCTCCTCAATCATCGGAATCACCTCCTCGGCTACCATGTCGTTGACGAACTTCTCGATGTCGGGCGTATTGAAGGCATCCATCACCGTCTCGCAACCCATCAGCAGAGCCATCGTCACCATACCGGTGTGCGAACCATTCAGGATGCGCACCTTCTTGTCGCGGAACTGCTTAATCGAGGGCATGAAAATCACGTGCAGACCGGCCTTATCGAGCGGCAGCAACTCCATGACCTTCTTATAACCCGGACCACCGATAGCCCACAGGTGATACAGCTCGGCCTTCACAACGAGGTTATCCTCGAAGCCGACCTCCTCCTGAATCTCCTTAATCGTATCGCGCGGGAAGCCCGGAACGATGCGGTCAACGAGCGTGTCGCAGAAGTGGCAGTTAGCCTCTACCCAGTCGATGAAGTCCTGACCCAGCTTGTGGTACTCGGCGTGCTTGATTACATACTCGTGCAGCGTCGAACCGTTGTTCTCAATCAGCTCGCAGCAGATGATAACCAAACCCTTCTCGGGGTCACCGTTGAAGTGCTTGAAACGCTTGTACAAGAGAGCCGTCATCTTGGCGGGATACGACTTCGGCGGGCAAGCCGTCAAATCGTCACCCTCCTCGTAGCGGATACCGGCCTCGGTCGTGTTCGAGATGGTAATCTTCAACTCGGGCGAGAGGAAGTACTGCTCATACTTGGCATACTCCTCATAGGGGTTGAACGAATCCATCACGCTCTTTACGAGGCGAACATCCTTCTTCGGCTGCTTGTTCTCGATACCCTCAAGATATACATGATACATATTATCCTGCTCGTTGAGCATCTCGACCATCTTCAGCACCTTCTTCTCGGGGTCGATAATCGGCTGGCAAATGGCCACACCGGCATCCATCACGCCCTTCTCGTTGGCGATGTCAATCTGCCAATCCACGAAGGCACGCAGGAAGTTACCCTCACCAAACTGAAGGATTTTTACGGGACGCTCGACCTTCTCGACCGTCGTCTTATTGAGTTTCTTAATCATTTCTGTATAAGTTTGTTAGAATTTCTTACTTAACGTATTACTCGATAACAATCGGCTTGTGCTTCGGCACGAGCGTCTTCATAATCGACCAAGCGATGAGGTAGGCCACGGCGCAGATGCAGAAGATAATCATGTAACCTGCGGGCTTACCCTCGAAACCGGCAAACGTGAAGGCCGAACCCTGCGTCTCGGCATAGGTGAAGAGCATACCGGCACCCTTGTTGATGAGGAACGAACCGCAACCACCGGCCATGGCACCGATACCCGTAATGGTAGCGATGGTCGATTTGGGGAACATATCACCCGTCGTCGAGAAGAGGTTAGCCGACCAAGCCTGGTGGCCTGCACCGGCGACACCGATAATCAGAGCGGGGAACCAAACCGAGATACCCTGCAACGGCTGTGCAAAGAGGGCGAAGAGGGGGAAGAAGGCAAAAATCAACATGGCCAACATACGACCCGAATAAGGCTCCATACCCTTCTTCTCAACGAACAGCTTGGGCAGATAACCACCACCAATCGAGAGAACCGTAACAATCAGATACAGCACGAATACGAGCATCTTACCCATCGTCGTGTCCATACCGTAGCCGCACTCCGAGAAGTAAGCCGGAGCCCAGAACAGGTAGAACCACCAAACACCATCGGTGAAGAACTTACCGGCGATGAACGACCAGGTCTGCTTGTAACCGAAGCACTTGAGGAAAGGAATCGTCTTCTCCTCCTCGGCAGCGGGCTTCACCTCCTTCGGAGCGTCCTTCTCATCCTGGAGGATGTACTCCAACTCGGCAGCATTTACGTGCTTCGACTTCTCGGGCTTCTCATACATATATACCCAGAAGAACATCCAGATGAAACCGAGCGCACCAATGATGATGAAGGCCATCTCCCAACCCATAGCCTGGGCCAGAATGGGAATCGTCAGCGGAGCTGCCAATGCACCTACCGAAGCACCTGCATTGAAGAGCGACGTAGCCAAAGCGCGGTCCTTCTTGGGGAAGTACTCGGCCGTTACCTTGATAGCTGCGGGGAAGTTACCGGCCTCACCAAGAGCAAGGATGGCACGGCATACGAGGAAGAGCCATACACTCAAGGCTGCGGCAGCCATCGCAGCCTCCGAGCCATTCTCAAGCGCCTTCAGAGCCTCAATCGACTCGTGGCCCTGAATCGTCATCGTCATCCAGCCGCAACCTGCGTGCATACAGGCACCCAGCGACCAAACACCGATAGCCCACAAGAAACCCTTCTTCGTACCCATCCAGTCCACGAACTTACCTGCAAAGAGGCAAGCGATGGCATAGAAAATCGAGAAGAAACCGGTAATCGTACCGTAGTCCGAGTCGGTCCAGTGGAATTCGGGGGCAATAAAATCCTTCCACGTCAGCGAAAGTACCTGGCGGTCCATGTAGTTAACGGTCGTTGCTACAAAGAGCAGCAGGCACATCCACCAACGCCAGTTGGTCATTTTTTCTTTGAACTGTGTCATTTTTGGTTGTTTTGCTTATTGATTTTAGTGAATTATTTCTTACCACGAATCTCGGCAATGATGTCGAGGCACTCACGGCACTTCTCCGTTACATAGGTCCAATCCTCGGCCTTCACCTTATCCGACGGGAAGAGCTTCGAACCCATACCTACGCAATATACACCGGCCTTGAACCACGACGTGAGGTTCTCACGGTCGGGCGAAACGCCACCCGTAACCATAATCTTCGACCAGGGGCAGGGAGCCATCAGACCCTTCACCATGTTGGGGCCATAGATGTCACCCGGGAAGAGCTTCGTCAGGTCGCAACCCAGCTCCTGGGCCTTACCGATCTCCGATACCGTACCGCAACCCGGGCAGTAGGGAATCGAACGACGGTTGCAGACGGGAGCAATGTCGGGGTTGAACAGCGGACCTACGATGAAGTTGGCACCCAGCTGAATGTAGAGCGCAGCCGTGGGAGCATCAACAATCGAACCGATACCCAACGCCAGCTCGGGACACTCAACAGCAGCCCACTTTACCAGCTCGCCGAAAATCTCGTGGGCGAAATCGCCACGGTTCGTGAACTCGAAAGCGCGTACACCACCCTCGTAGCAGGCCTTTACGACCTTCTTGGCAACCTCAACGTCCTTATGATAGAATACGGGAACCATACCCGTCTCGCCGATTTTCTTCATCACGGCGATTTTATCAAACTTTGCCATGTTGCAAATTCAGAATTTAGAATTTAGAATGTAGAATTCAAAATTATATAAATAGGTATTAAGATAATAGGTATAACGAGGGGATTTTTAGGCTTGCGAAGCTCCGCGATGCGCAGCATACTGAGCGTATGTGAGCAATCGCGGAGCGATGCATAACGCCAAAATCACCCGTTAGACATATTATCTTTGAACGCGGCCGTTCGCATTACCACCTGCCAACGACTCCACCTCCTCAACCGATACGAGGTTGAAGTCGCCGTTGATGGTGTGCTTCAGGGCCGAAGCAGCCACAGCAAACTCGAGGGCCTCACCCTGGTTGGGCTTGGTCAGAAGGCCGTGGATAATACCACCCGAGAAGGAGTCACCTCCACCAACGCGGTCGATAATCGGGTTGATGTCGTAACGCTTCGACTCGTAGAACTCCTCGCCGTTGTAAATCATCGCCTTCCAGCCGTTGTGCGTAGCCGAGAACGACTCGCGCAGGGTCGAAATCACATACTTAAAATCGAACTCCTTGGCCATCTGCGTGAAGATGCCCTTGTAGCCCTCAGCATTGGTCTCACCACCCTCAACATCAGCATCGGGCTTGAAACCGAGGCACAGCTCGGCATCCTCCTCGTTACCGATGCAGACATCAACATACTGCATCAGCGGACGCATAATCGACTGGGCCTTCTCCTTCGTCCAGAGCTTCTTGCGGAAGTTCAGGTCCACCGAAACCGTCACACCGTGACGCTTGGCAGCCTCGCAAGCGAGCTTCGTCAGCTCGGCAGCCTTGTCCGAAATGGCGGGCGTGATACCCGACCAGTGGAACCAATCGGCACCCTCCATGATGGCATCGAAGTCGAAGTCGGTCGTATCGGCCTCGGCAATCGACGAGTGAGCGCGGTCGTAAATCACCTTCGAGGGACGCATCGAAGCACCCGTCTCGAGGAAATAGATACCCACACGGTCACCGCCACGAGCGATATAATCGGTCTTCACGCCATACTTGCGCAGGGCATTGACGGCCGACTGACCAATCTCATGCTTCGGGAGCTTGGTTACGAAGTAGGCCTCGTGGCCATAGTTGGCGCAGCTCACAGCTACGTTAGCCTCACCACCACCATAAACCACGTCGAACGAATCCGACTGAACGAAGCGCGTGTTACCGGGCGTCGAAAGGCGGAGCATAATCTCGCCTAAAGTTACGATTTTCATCTTTTGAAAAGTTTTGAGTTATTAAAATTTGAAGTAATTCTTTGCGTTGCGGTAGCAGACACCCTCGACAATCTCCTTACCGATGAAGTCAATCTCCGAGGCGGGCAGCAGACCCTGCTCGATATCGTTACCCAGCAGGTTGCAGAGCGTGCGACGGAAATACTCGTGGCGAGGATACGAGAGGAACGAACGCGAGTCGGTAAGCATACCGACAAAGCGGCTCAACAGACCGAGCGTCGAGAGGGCGTTCATCTGCTTCTCCATACCGTCCTTCTGATCGAGGAACCACCAGCCCGAACCGAACTGAATCTTACCGGCACCGTAGCGGCCATCCTGGAAGTTACCCAGCATCGTAGCCACCAACTCGTTATCGCGCGGGTTGAGGTTGTAGATGATGGTCTTGGTGAGCTTGTCCTGCTCGTCGAGCATATTGAAGAACTTGGACATCTTCTTTGCTACCGTGAAGTCGCCAATCGAGTCGAAGCCCGTATCGGGACCCAGCTGACGGAACATACGGCCATTGTTGTCGCGGATGGCACCGTAGTGGAACTGCTGCGTCCAACCCGTCTCCCAGTCCATGATGGCGAACTCGACCATCATAGCGGTCTTGTACTTCAGGATTTCCTCCTGCGTCAGCGGCTGACCGCCATAGACCTTGAGGAAGATGGCATCAATCTCCGACTGGGTGTAATCCTCGGCATAGAACTCCTCGATACCGTGGTCCGAAAGACGGCAGCCCACCTCCTCGAAGAACTTGTGACGCACGCGCAGTGCCTCAATCACATCCTGGAACTTCTTAATCTCGACACCCGACACCTCCGAGAGCTTGTCAATGTAGGCCTTGAAGTTGGCAGGAACCTCCACGGCCATCGCCTTGTCGGGACGCCACGTGGGCAGCATCTTCACCTTAAAGCCGTCGGCGGCCACCTTCAGGTGATGCTCCAGCGAATCAATCGGGTCGTCGGTCGTGCAGACCGTCTCCACGTTGTAATGCTCCATCAGACCGCGAGCATAGAACTCGGGCTGCTGCAACTTCTCGGTGCAGACGTCGTAAATCTCACGAGCGGTCGAGGGGTTCAAGAGCTTCTCAACGCCGAAGGCGGTCTTCAGCTCGAGGTGCGTCCAGTGATAGAGCGGGTTGCGCATCGTATAGGGAACCGTCTCGGCCCACTTCTCGAACTTCTCCCAGTCGGTCGTGTCCTTACCCGTGCAGTAACGCTCATCGACACCGTTCGTACGCATGGCACGCCACTTATAGTGGTCACCCTCGAGCCAAATCTTCGAGAGGTTGTCGAACTTATGGTTCGAAGCCACATACTCGGGAATCAGGTGGCAGTGGTAGTCGATAATCGGCATCTTGGCCGCATGCTCATGATAGAGACGCTCGGCTGCGGGCGTCTGCAACAGAAAATTGTCGTCGTTAAACTGTTTCATAGTTGGTATTGAGGTTTTATTGGTTTATATACACATTTCAGATTGTAAAGATAATACAACTTTCCTGAATTTACAACGAATTTTACCGCTAAATTCGCGCTATATTTTCACCAAAGATGCCATATTCTGCAAATTAAATCGTAAATTTGCCCATCGAGAGCCAAATTATCAAAAAAAATAAAACCATGAAACAAATTTTTCTGATGCTGGCCGCTGTCGCAATGGCAGCCTGCCAAACAAACAACAGCGTGCAGGTCGAGGTGAAGAACCCGACCGACGTAGCCCGCAATGCCGAGACCATCGAGTTGTGCTGGAAGCAGCTCACCGCTGCACAAGCCGACCTCACGGTCGAGAACGTGGTAGTGAAGGACAGCGAGGGTGTCGAGATTCCTTCGCAGGTGATTTATCGCGGTGGTGAGGAGCCGAAGAAGCTCATCTTCCAGGCCTCGGTAGAGGGTGGCGAAACGGCCCTTTACACCATCGAGCAGGGCGTTCGCTCGGAGTACGAGCAGCAGGCCTTCGGTCGTCAGGTGCCGGAGCGTTACGACGACTACGCCTGGGAGAACAACCTCTCGGCCTACCGTCTCTATGGTCCCGCGTTGGAGACCTCGCCCGAGAAGCTTATCACGCCGGGTATCGACGTATGGGTAAAATGCACCGAGAAGCTCGTTATCGACGAGTGGTATGCCAAGGGTGACTACCACCACAACTATGGCGACGGCATGGACTGCTACAAGGTAGGCCGCACGCTGGGTGGCGGTGCTTCGGTGCCGATGGTCGATGGTAAGTTCTGGCCCATGGAGCATAACTACGCAAGCTGCAAGACCCTCGACAACGGTCCGATTCGCACGAGCGTCGAGCTGAACTACGTAGCCTGGGATGTAAACGGCACGCCCGTATCGCTCGTGAAGACCATCACGCTCGATGCCAACCAGCGTTTCAACCGCATGGAGAACATCTACACGGGTGCGTTCGAGGAGCTGCCCATCGCAGCCGGTTTCGTGCGCCACGATGTCAAGGGTACCGAGTCGGGTACGGATTGGTTGGCCATGGTTGAGGCCGTTTCGGATTCGAAGCAGCCCGAGGTGGATGGCGATATCTACCAGGCTATCGTCCTGCCGGGTGCCGAGTTCAATGCCGACCTGCTGGGTCACTCGCTGGCCATCAAGCCGGTGAAGTCGGGTGAGAAGATGACCTACTACAGCGCATCGGGCTGGAGCCAGGGTGGCGTTGAGAACATGGAGGAGTGGGTTGAGACCATCAAGGAGCAGGTTGCCATGGTGGAAAGCCCGCTGGAGGTGACGATGAAGTAACCACCAAAAAAAGTCCGAAAACAGCGGGTGAGCAGACACGAGAGAAGGTCTGCTCACCCGCTGTCGGCATAAAAGCAACATTATCCAACACTTAAAACCTTTCAAGATGACAAGAAAAACTTTACTGCTGATTGCTGCCGTAGTGGCTCTTCTCGGGGCCTGCACCTCGCAGCAGAAACGGGCATGGGCGCATCTGGAGCAGGATACGCTCTACGTGGTAGCCTCGCAATTCAAGGCGGGTCAGGAGATGGCCGCCCTGGGCGACTCGGCCAATGTCGTCCACTTCGTACTCAAAGAGCGCGAAACGGTTCCCTTCTCGCAGTCGGCCATCCGACAATCGACCGACGAGGCGAAGCAGGGTCCCGTAGCCGACGAACCCTTCTTCACGGTACGTTTCACCTTGCCCATTCCGGCCTCCTACACCCCGACCGAGCAGGGCGAAATGGCCGGTTTGGATTATGGCGTCTTCCACCATTGTCACTCACCGGGTTTCGAGGTGATGCCCAACGGCGATGCTCTGGCCGTCTATTTCAGCTCGCCCCGCGGTCGTAGCGAGAGCGACACGATGGCCACCTTCGTGCAGGCACGCCTCCGATTCGGTGCCGAGGAGTGGGATATGCCCGAACTCTTCTTCGATACGAAGCTCGGCAACGACCAATCGGGATTGCTGTGGAACGACAACGGCAAGATTTGGTTCTTCGGCGGTGGCCGCTATATGTCGGACTATGTCCCCTTCCGCATCGCCACCTCGGAGGATAACGGTGCCACCTGGACCTTCTCGGTTCCGCAACTCGACACCGTAGCCACCGACTTCACGGCACAGCCCATCAACAACGCCTTCCGTGACCCGCAGGGTAATATCTACATGGCCATGGATGCCGACGGCAGCCAAAGTTTCCTCTGGCGCAGTTCGGACGAGGGCGTAACGTGGGAGGATATGGGTGGTCGCACGTTGGGTCGCCACTCGACCATCATCCCGCTCGACAACGAAGGTACGCTCCTCTCTATCGGTGGCAAGAACGCCTCGGTGGAGGGTTGGACCCCGCAAAACATCTCACGCGACTGGGGTGCCACGTGGGAGGAGGCAACCCCCTCACCCTTCCCGCCGCTGGGGAGTGCGCAGCGTCCCTCGATGATTCGCCTTCAGTCGGGCAACTTGGTCTATATCACCGACTCCTATATGCTCAAGAAGGATATTCCCGCACCCGAAGGGTGGAAAAACGAGGATAAATGCGTGATTGCCATCTCGAAGGACAACGGCAAAACCTGGCGCATCAAATCGCTTCCCGTAGCCCTGCCGCACAACAAGCGCACGGCTCACCCCTCGCTCGGTTACTCGACCGTGCGTCAGGCCCCGAACGGTCTGATTCACATCCTCACGTCGGCCAACTACCCTGCCCTGCACTACGAGTTGAACGAGGCGTGGATTTGGTCCGACGAGGGTGAAATCGCACACTCGACAGCCGATGGCAAGCAGCAGGCATACAGCGAGAAATACCCCAACGGAACGCTCAAATCGGAATGGGAGGCGATGATTTATCCCAACGGTCGCTATCTGTTGCATGGCACGACCAAGGACTACTACGCCGACGGCACGCTGCAACATCAGGTTACCTATGCCCACGGTCGCAAAACGGGCGAGGAGTTATTCTACAACCCCGATGGTACGTTGCGTTGGCGTTGGGTGCGCGACCTGGAGTCGATGCGCGGTGTGTGGACGCAATACTACCCCACCGGTCAAAAGCGCGTGGAGTCGCACTGGGATTTGGAGCCGACACCCCGCGACCTGAACCGCAAATTTATCGGTTATGTGGCCGAGGGTCCCGCCACGCATTGGAACGAAGATGGCTCGCTGAAGGCCGTCTATGAGTTTGTCAAAGGCGAGGTGAGGGAGAATTAAAAATTAAAAATTAAAAATTTAGAATTAAAAATTAGTAATTAGCAAAAACAAGGGAGATAACTTTTGGTCATCTCCCTTGTTTTGTTTCTTCATTTGGTGGGGGAAAAGGTTGCTAAGGGTTGCTAAAGGGAGCTAAAGGTTTCAACTCTCAACTTTCAACTTTCAACTCTTCGCTCTTCGCTCTTTTCTCTCTCCTCTTTACTTCAATTTGGGTAGGATTTGCTCCTCGAACACCGAGCGATGGATGATGCGGTAGTGGGGATGATAGGCCTTGCCATAGGCTTCGCTGTGGTGCATCACATATTTTCCCTCGCCAAGCATCGTAGCAAGCTGCATCGAGTCGGCCTGAAAATGGGCCATCTTTTTATCCAGCCCCTCCGCTTTAATCAGTTGCAACATTTCGTGCCACTCCGTGAGCCACTCCTCGGTCACCTCGTTTTTCGAATAGGCGGCACTTGCCATAAAGGCATCGGTCAGTTCGTCGGAGGTGATACATCCGTCGCTGATAACCGAAAGATTGACCCTCACGAAATTTCCGCGCCAACCGCACGGCTCGTAATGGCACGCGACGAGCGAATCGGCCGTCGCGAGTTCATAATCAATATAGCCCTTCACCCGCTCGCGGTCTGCAAGCAGATGTGCCACCCCGAAATAGTCCTGGAAACAGCTCTTATAGAGGTCTTGCAACGTAGCCTCCGGATAGCGAGCAAGGAGCGTTTCGACAGCCCCCTTCATCGCCCTTTTTCGGGCCTCGTCCTCCGATTGGCACCCCACGGCCACCAGCAGTGCAAGCACCGACGCCAAGCCCCACAAAACACCCCTTTTCATCGCCCGATTAGAAGAGTTTTTTCTTCGACGTGGTTACCACAAAATCCTTCAGATAGAACGGCTCAAAATAGGCCAAATCCTCGAATTGTCCCTTTTCGAAGGCCTCTTCGGCAAGCCGTACCAGACCGCGTGCCGAGGGGGCAACCTGCACCCACGTAGCACCGCTCAACACCTCTTCGCACTTCTTGGCACCGTTGCCGAAGATGACAAAGGGATGCTCCGAGACACGCTCCGCAGCAAAACTTTCGGTGGTAATCACCTCGGCCGACACCTCGCTCAACGCCTCACCGCGGCTCGTAAATCGTTGCGTATAGACCTCCATGCGACGGGCATCGACCATGGGGCAAAGCACCGCTTCATCCCATCCGTCAATATCCAGAATACCGGCCTCATAATCCTCTCGCGCCACCTCGGTCAGTGCATCGAGCGAACCAATCGCCACGAGCGGTTTTTGGATGCCGTAGCACAACCCTTTGGCAAACGAGACACCGATGCGAAGGCCCGTATAGGAGCCGGGGCCTTTACCAACCGCCACGGCATCCAACTCTTCGGGACGCAGGTCGTTCTCCTTCAAAAGTTCATCGACAAAAACAGCCACCTGACGGGCATGGTCGCGTCCCTCGTCGCTCTCGCGCAACGATATCAACTCCCCGTCGCGGGCAATGGCCACCGAGCAGATGTCGGTACCGGTTTCAATGCAGAGTATAAGTGCCATAATAGGATTGCTCGTATTGCTTATCGAAAATTTTTCATCGCCTTATCCATCTCGCGCTTTGCGTCGTTCTCCTTGAGGTATTCGCGCTTATCGTAGGCCTTGCGACCACGTGCCAGGCCGATAACAATCTTCGCCAGACCGCGCTCGTTAAGGAAAAGTCGGAGTCCCACAATCGTCAAACCCTTGTCCTGCGAAGCACGCTCCAGCTTCTGCAACTCGCGCCCCGTGAGCAAGAGTTTGCGGTCACGACGCGGGGTGTGGTTGTTGCACGTTCCCCAGGCATATTCGGCGATGTTCACACCGCGAATCCACAGCTCACCCCTATCGAAATAGCAGTAGCTATCGACCATCGAGGCCTTGCCGGCACGAATCGACTTAATCTCCGTACCGACCAGCACCACACCGGCCACCCACTCCTCCAAAATCTCATAGTCGAAGGTGGCTCGTTTGTTCTTTATGTTTATCTTTTTTTGTTCGCTCATCACTCAAAACGGCATATTTATTGCACTTTTCAGCTGCGAAGATGGGTATCGGCTTAAGGTAACTAATTCTTTTATCTTTTGAATGTTTTACACATCTTTCTGTTTATTTTCTGTTTGCACACGGTATGCGTAGTGATACGTGTACGCACCGATGCCCATCTTTAGGGAACGCTCGGAAATCACCCGCGGGCGTTCCCTTCGTTTTTACAAAATCAAACGCTGCGTCTTGGCAGCCAGCTTCACACGCGCCTGATTCAGACGCGAAATTTCGCGCATCACCTCATCCTGCTCCTCGTCGTTCAGCGCATCGTTACTCAACCGCTTTTGCTGCTCACGAATCATCCGCTCGACGGCCTTCGACTTGAAAATCGTAATCGCCTTCGGGACCCCCGCGGCCAACATCTCCTCGTCGCTCTCGATGTGTACATCTTTGCGTTTCCAGAGCTGGCTCATCACATAATTTTCACCCTCGGTCGAGAGGTCGATGGCGGCATCAATCACCGCAGGGTCGGTGTGCTGGATAAAACACTGCATCGGCACCATCTCCCCTACGCCTCGCGCCTCCCACTCCTCGCGATAGAGGTCGAACATCCGGTTATACACCTCATTCTCGAAGCGCATTTTATCGGCATCCAGCTCGGAGAATATCAGCTCGGCCACATTGCAGGCAACCATATTATGACCCTCCTTAATCTCGAAATCGCGATGGCCATAGCGTATCAGGAACTTCAGCAACTCGCGTTCCAACGCCTGCACGCTGCTACCGGCCTCGATGTTCGTATTGATACCCACCGAGGCGGGCTGCTCGGACTGCTCCTCCTGCCGTTCGGCGCGGATTTGGCTCGACTGACGACGCAAAAAGTCATCCGTTTCGCGGTCGCCCGACGAGGTGAGGCGTTTGCGGGCCACCTCGGCAATCAGCACCTGCTCCTGCGTGTCGGTCGTGCGGGCGCACTCCTTGATATAGACTGCCCGCTGAATGGCATCGGGAATCTGGGCGATTGACTGCACCATATCATTGATAACCATCGCCTTGCGTGCGGGGTCACCCTTCGTTTCGTCGAGCAACAGACGCGCCTTGAAATTCAGGAAATCCTGCTCATGGTCGGCAATATACTGACGTACCTCGTCGGCCGTATGGGTACGCGCAAAGCTATCGGGGTCCTCGCCATCGGGCAACAACACCACGCGCACGTTCAACCCCTCCTGCAAAATCAGGTCGATACCGCGCAACGAAGCCTTGATGCCGGCCGGGTCGGAGTCGTAGATGACCGTCATGTTGCGCGAGAAGCGCGACAAGAGGCGAATCTGCTGCTGGGTGAGCGACGTTCCGGACGAGGCCACCACATTTTCAATACCCACCTGATGCATCGAAATCACATCCAGGTAGCCCTCGACCATGATGGCGCAATCCTGCTGCTGGATGGCACGTTTGGCAAAGTAGAGGCCGTAAATCTCGTTGCGCTTGCTGTAAATCTCGCTCTCGGGCGAATTGAGGTATTTGGCCACCTGCTTATCCGAGCGCAAGGTACGCGCACCGAAAGCCACCACGCGCCCCGAGATGTTATGCACGGGGAAAATGACGCGGTCGCGGAAGGGGTCGTAGAGGTGGCCGTCGCGTTCGCGCGACTTGGAGAGTCCGGTGCGGAGCAGGAACTCCTCCTTATAGCCTGCCGCCAGGGCATCGCGCGTCATGCGGTCGCCATACGAAGGGCAGAAGCCGAGGCCGAATTTACGAATCGTAGCATCGGTCAGCTGGCGTTTTTGGCGGAAATAACCCAACCCCACCGAACGACCCTCGTCCTCGTTGTGGAGGTAGTTCATGAAGTAGTCAGCCGCCCAGCTATTGACGGCAAACATACTTTCTCGGTCGTTATTGCGACGGATATCCTCCTCGGTCTCTTCACGCTCCTCGACGGGGATGTTGTAGCGTTTGGCCACCATCTTCAGGGCCTCGGGATAGGTGATGCTCTCATGCTCCATGAGGAACGTAACGGCATTACCGCCCTTGCCACAACCGAAACATTTATAGAGGCCCTTCGAGGGCGAAACGACAAACGAGGGGGTCTTTTCGTTGTGGAACGGACAACACGCCATGTAATTGACGCCCTTGCGTTTGAGCGTCACATAGTCGCCAATAATCTCGACGATATTGGCTGCGGCATAGATTTTATCAACTGTTGTCCGGTCAATCATAATTTGCAAAATTAGCGATTAAAAATGAAATAACACGCATCTTGCAACAAAAAAGTTGGAGGTTGCCCTCCAACTTTCAATTCTAAATTTTGAATTCTAAATTAACCCTGCTTTCGCAGGCTTTTCCTCCTCGCGGCTCGGCATAGTCTGCAAGCAGCCTCTGCACTCACTCGCAGCGTCGGTTCTTAATTCCCCCTTGCGCGGTCATACTCCATGGCGGCCCAGATGAAGGGACCCGTTGCCTTGGGGTCGTTGTCGCGTACCGGCTCCGAGAGGTAGTACTCATACGTTCCGTCGCGGCGCGTACCGTCGGTATCCAAACCGGCCACAGCACAGCACGAGGTAATCGAAATCGTACCATCCTCCTCGACCTTGAGGAAGCGATCGACAAACTGACGATAACGCTCCATCCATGCATCGCGGTACGACTCGGGCAAATAGCCCAAGCGGAGGGCCTTCAACATCGAGTAGATGTACATAATCGAGCCGGTGGACTCCTCGTAATTGCCTTCGCGGCCGGGGAACTCCACCACCTGATACCACATACCGCTCTCGGGATGCGCATAGCGCGGCAACGTGTCGGCGATGTGGGTCAGAATCTCCACCATCGGCTGCGTCTGCTCATTCACGCCCAGGTATTGCAGCGTCTCGACAATGGCCATCGTGTACCAGCCCAGCGCACGATTCCAGGTGTGGGGCGAACGACCCGTCTCTTTATCGCACCAGAACTGTGCGCGCACATCGTCAAAGGCGTGGCAGAAGAGGCCCGTTTCGGGAACATAGGTGCCACGTGCCGCACAGATGAACTGATTGACAATATCGTCCACATAACGCTTGCCGGCCTCTGCATCCACAGGCATCACCTTGCGCATCACATACTCGGCATAGAAGGGCTGACCCATGTAAATACCGTCCAGCCACATCTGCTGCGGATAGCGTTTCTTGTGCCAGAAGCCGCCGGCCGCAATGCGGGGATGGTGCTGCAACTGCAAGAAAATCGTATCGAGCACCTGGCGGTAACGCTCCTCACCCGTGCGCTCATACAGCTCGAAGAGCGGACGAGCCGGGCAGACGTGGTCGATGTTGTACTTCTCGCGTGCATAGCTCAACACCGAGCCGTCGGGTTGCACAATCGAGTCGTAGTATCGCTCGGCATAGGCATCGAAATCGGGGCGGTTGTACTCCTTGGCTGCCTCCATGAAGGCCAGCAGCTCCAGACCCGTCGTGTAGTTCCACTTGATTTGACCCACGGGGATAAAGTCAATCTGTGCGGGCGAGGGGAAACGAGCCATCTCGCTCTCGACCATCCAGACGGCCAGCGGTTTATCGCCATCGATGAGCGGATGCTTCTGCTCGGTGCAGGCCACAGCAAGCAACACGCACGCGAGCAAAGCAAATAATAGTTTTTTCATCGGAATCGCTTTTGAGGTTTATTTCAAATACTTCTCAATCAGTGCCTCGGCCTCTTTTCGGGTCAGCTGGTGCGACCAATCTACACGACCCTTCTTCACGGCACCCTTACCCTTCGAGCCATACTCTGCATAGTAGGTCGTCGAGGGGTTCTCCTTGTTCGACCACAGCTCCCAACCGGCCGCGGTGATATGCTCACCCAGCTCGCAGTTGATGAAAATCGTCTTGGCATAGGGACGCCACGGACGACCCAGGTAGCACTTCGTCACACCCTCGGCTGCCGTCAGTCGGCAGTTGAAGAAGATGTAGCCCACCTCCTGGCCCTCGACGGTCGAGGCGGCCGTTACGTAGGAGTTCGACAACGAGCAAATCTCGCAATTGCGGAAAATAGCCGCAGCGGCACCAAAGATAAAGTCGGTCGTACCCTCGATGTAGCAGTTGTCGAAGTAGTTCCAACGCTCGCCACCGATATGCTCATTCGAGTTGCCGGCACCGCGCGTGTAGAGCGTATCCTGATTACCGAGGAAACGGCAATTGCGGAAACGGAGGTTGTTACCGAGCGTCTGCACCGCTACGGCCTGACCTACGCGACCTGCCGTATTCTCAAACGTGATGTTATCCACCGTCCAATTATCAGCACCGAAATAAATCGTGGCCGAACCCGACGTACCCATCGGCTGACCCTTGATGTTCTTGCGGTTGGCGAAGTCGTCCCACGAGAGAACCGCTTTGCCTACACCGTAGAGCAACACGTTGCGCTTGGTCCAGGGAATCGAAATCTTCTCACGATAGACACCCTCCGAGAGGCGAATTTTGAACGAACCGTTGTTGTAGTCGGGAATGGCATCAATGGCCTCCTTCAGCGTAAAGAAGTCACCCGTACCATCCTTGGCAACCACCACGTGGGGAATCTCAAGACGCTCGGCCAACGCAGGAATCTGCTGTTCGATGAGCGTTGCCACCATGCGCGAAACGACATGGGCTCCCGCCACATTGAGGTGCGTATTATCCTCACGGCCATCGGGATAGAGGGGCGAAGTACCCTTCTTAACCCACATGAAGTAGCGGCGCGAAGGCTCATCACCCAGCTCCTTGAGCCACTCCTCGGTAACGACCTCCATATCGAGCAGCGTCACGCCCATCTCCTCGGCCACCTGACGCACGCGATCGGGATACTCGCCATGGGTCTTTTTCAGCTGACCCTCCTCGGTGAAGTGACGACGGGCAATCGGGGTCAAAAGGACCGGAATACCCCCCTTCTCGCGCGTTTCATTGACATAGCGACGCAGATTTTCGGCAAAGACCTCCGGCACGGACCCCACCTTCGGGCGGTCCACCTTCTCGTCGTTGTGACCGAACTGAATAAAGACATAGTCGCCCTTTTGCATCTGGGTGTAGATAGGCTCCCAGCGACCCTCGGCGCGGAACGACTTGGTCGAGCGGCCGTTCATGGCGTGGTTCTCGACCACCACATCCTCACCAAAGAAGGCGCGGAACAACTGCCCCCAGCCACGCTCGGGATTCTCCTTTTCCAGGTTCTTGTTGGCGCAGGTCGAGTCGCCAATCAAATAGATGTGCAACGGGCGTTGCTCCTCTGCCTCGGCAAAGCCGAAGCAGAAGAGTGCCAACGCTAAAAACAATTTCTTCATCATCTTGGTTTACTCTAATTTGGTGTAAGTTCCCCCCTCAATCTGGGCCATGACGGTATCCTGAACAAGGTAGTGCAGGTAACACTCAAAATTGGTGTAAAGCCCCTGCGGGTCGAGCGTCTTATCGGTTGCATCGGCCTTGGCAGGGTTCAGGCCCAGCTTCTCCTCGTAGTAGTCGGGGATATTATCCTTATCCGTATCGGTCGTGGCACGCTGAATCTCCTCGCTCGTAGCCGAAAGAGTCGGCCAACCGCCTACAGCCGTCTGCGTATCAATCATACCACCCGTCGAGCCGTTACCACCATCGTTGTAGGTAGCCTTCGCGTTGCGGGCATCGTCAATCAGACGCTCATCGACCTTGTCGCGCTTAAGCGAAGCACCGGCATAGTCCAACACGCGCGCATAGGCATCTACGGCCGTGTGAGTCGAAGTGTAGCAGAGCGTAGCATCATCCTTCTTAATCGCAAACGGAGCCGTCTGGAACTGGTTGTAATAGGTGTATTGCGCACCATCGGTAAAGTTGATACCGCTCTGGTTGTTCGACGTAATATCGCTGTGTTGCGTATGTACGTTACCCGAAACAAAGAGTTGCGGATAGGCCGAAGACCACACCTTACCATCCTTCTCGTAGAAGGCATCCGCCGCCAAGAAGTACTTACGGTCCTTCGATGCGGGGCCGGGCTTGTAGTAGTTGTTCACCATATTAAACTGACCACTCTCACCACCATACGACGAGTTATCGCCCCAGTTATTGACCACGTTGTTGCGATAATCGACATTGCCACGGTGGGTCGAGAGGTAGTCGCCATAGACCTGCGGATGGCAGAAGCGCGGGTTACGGCTGCTGTGAGCGGTGAGGATGTTGTGGTGGAACGATGCGTTCTTACCACCCCAGATACCGCCGTAGCCGTGCGAACCCTTGCCGTGTACGGAGTTCTTGAGCGACTCGCCAATCAGACACCACTGCATCGTAAAGTTCTTGTTGGCATAGAACGAGGCACACTCATCCGTACTCCACGACATGGAGCAGTGGTCGATGATGACATTCTCACGATAGCGACCCCAGATGGCATCGCCCTCATGACCCTTCGCATCGCCCATGCGGAAGCGCAGGTAGCGGATAATCACATTATTCGTATTGACCACCACCGAGTAGTTGGCAAGCGTGATACCGTCGCCCGGAGCCGTCTGGCCGGCAATGGTTACGTTGCCCTTGCCGATGCGCAACTCTGACTGGAGGTAAATCGTACCACACACATCGAAGACAATCGTGCGCGCGCCGTTCATATCGAGGGCCTCACGCAGCGAACCCGGACCTTCGTCGTTGAGGTTCGTCACATGAACCACCTGACCGCCACGGCCACCCGTGGTGTACATACCACCACCCTCGGCACCCGGGAAGGCGCGAATCACGCCATCCTGCTCCGAGGCGGGGAACTTCACGGCCGCAGCCGCTTCGCTCTTCACATGAATCGTTGCGAGCTTCAAGAGCGCACCCGACGTCGCGGCATAGAGCGTCACATCGCCCTCGCTCTTAAAGGAGGGGGCAGTAATCTCCACCGACGTCTCGCCTACCTTTACACGCCAACCCTCGGGACGCTCGATGGCAATCTCCGCGATGCCCTGCTGTTTGAGGGCAAACGAGCGGGTCTGGCCCACCGTAAAGGTTTCGGTTGCACCGGCCGTCAGTTCGAAGACCATGCTGCCGACAATGGGCAACGAGAGCGTATCACCTGTTACGAGCGTCACCTCGAGCATCGTACCATCGTCACTGACGGCAGCCTGCGTAAAGTAGCTCTTGGGGAGCTTCGTGGGGTCGGCCACAATGGGGTCACCATTGGCATTCAGAATACGTTTCGGGCCGTTGCCGTCGCCAAGGTCGATGGTCCAGAAGCCCATCTCGTCCACGCCAAGCGTGGGAGCTACGCCCACCTCGCCTTCCGTACCGTCCGCACCCGTCTCGCCCTTGTCACCAAGGCCTTTGACGGGATTTCCGGCCTCATCGAGCAACTGCGACCAACTGCCACCGTTGTCGTAAGAGATATACCAGCAACCATCCGTTGCATCAATTTTCAGAAGAGGCATCTCCACCTCGCCCATCGCGCCTGTGGGTCCCTCGGCACCTACATCGCCCGTCTCGCCCTTCGTACCCGAAGTGAGCGTATAGGTCGAGCCGTTGTTGTAGGTGACAGTTACCACACCATTCTGCTCCGTGACGGAGGTAATATAGCTTGCCCCCTGCATCGCATCGAGGAGCGAAGCATAGCTTTTGAGGTCGCCATTCAGCCCCTGCAAAGCCTGCTCCACAGCCGCGATACGCTCGGCGAGGTTCGCCACATCGCCCTTGAGGGCCGAGTCGTCGTACTCATCCGAGCAAGCGACCGACAATGCCCCCACTGCGAGCATTATATATAATAGTATGCGTTTCATAGTGCGAGTATCTGCTAAAATTATTTACTCGTCCACTTAACCTTATACACATTAATAGCACTCTTCTTGCTATACAGATTGATGACCGACCCAGCCTTAGCAGCCGAGCAATCAATCGTATGCACCTGACGCGAAGCACTCGAATCCGGAGCCACAAATCCATCAGCATTTACCTCCGTACCATCAATAGCAACGGCCAAGTAACGATCGCCAGATCCACTGGACTGAATATCAACCTCAAGCGTACCAGGCCCAGCCACCGTAAACTGCAGCGTACACGAAGTAGTGTTACCCGAACCTCCGAGTTGGATACGATAATCATCACCGCTCTTACCGAACTTACACTTGCCCTCACCGGCAATAAACTTCATACCATTGCCAAGATCGACATCGGCCGTGTAATTTTCCGTTCCAATCGAGTTATAGAGCTGCTCGAATACCGAGCTGCTCCACTCCAGCACATCACCCGTAGCAGGGGGCGTCGTAGCCTCCGTTACGGTCAGCGTAGCCTCACCGGCAGCCGACTCGGTGTAGGCGGCATCGGTCGGAACAGCCACCACCGACAGCTTGTACTCACCCTTTGCAAGGGCCTTCACATCCGCAGCAGCAATCGTGTAGGTAGCCTCCGTTACGCTCGTAGCGGCAGCACCATTGAACGAAACCTGATACGAGGTGGCATTGGCAACAGCCTCCCACGTAGCCACCACAGCCTGCTCCGCACCGGCCGTTACCGAGGCGGGCGTCAGCGTCACGACGGGCGTAGCCAAAGCAACCGGCTCCACAGCCGTACCGTCAATCTTCACCTGCATACGCAGTACCGTAGCCAGGCCGTTCTTCATCACAACGAGGAGCGAAACATCCGTTGCCGAGTCGGCCGTAGCGCGACTTTGAGCGGCGGGAGCCGTCACGTCAAGCGTCATATCGGTCAGCGTCACCGTCCAACCGTCGGGGTAACCGACCACCTTGACCATATCGGCCGTCGGGGCCTTCACCGTATAGCTCTTCTTCTCTGCGTAGGCAAACACCTGCACATCCTCAATGGGGTTCTCACCGGCATAGAGCTGTGCCAAGGCCTTACCGCCTACGGGAATCTCCAGCTCCTCGGTCGTACCGGCCAACACCACTACCAGGGTCGAATTTTCGGCCGAATAGGTCACCGACTCGAAGACCGACTTGTAGGTTACGTCACCCGTACCCTCCGAAACAACAGCCTTCACCTCGTTACCCGCAGCATCCTTCATGCGCTCGTAGGTGGCACCACCGTCGTAGCTCACGACCCAGTAGCCCTCGGCATCGACGCTCAACATCGGCGTAGCACCCTGTGCGCCCTGTGCGCCCTGGTCACCCGTGGCACCCGTCTGGCCCAAGGCCGAAACCTTCTCACCGGCGGGATACTCCCACGTCGAACCACCATCGTAGCTCACCTGCCAATAGCCCTCCGAATCGATACGCATCATCGGCGTGCAAGGCTCACCCTGGGGACCCTGCGGACCCGTCTGGCCCTGGTCACCCTTCTGACCGTTGGCAATCGTGAAGCTCTTGCCATCCGAGAAGTTCACCGTATAACCGCCATCGGCATTCTCCGTCACCTTCGTAATGGCGATACCGTCGGCAATGGCCTTCATGGCGGCAATATCGTCGTTAATCTTCAGGGCCTCCTGCTTCAGCGCGTTAATCTGCTGCTCGAGGTTGGTCACCTTGTCTTTCAGGTCGTCGATTTCACCCTTCAGGGCCGAATCATCGTACTCATCCGAACAGCCGACGAGCATCGCGGCAGCTGCCAGGAAATAAAACAATCGTTTCATATGATTAGCATAAAGTTTTAAGGTTCATTCTATTAGTTAAAGGCAACCTTACCCTCCGACTTGGGCGAGAGCTGCGTATTCTCGGCCTTAATCTGGGCCGACTGAATCGCAATCTGCTCGTTGCGGCTACCCGTTACCATGAGGGCCGTGGCCATATTCTCGGGGCAGGTAAACTGCTCTACCTTCACCTGCTTTGCGTTGTTGATGGCCAGAGGCACACCCTGCTTCGGCACGATGGTTACGTTCTTCAGCGCGACATTGGTCGATTCGTTAATCTGCGCACCGGTGGTCGTATAGAACCAGGCGTTCTCCACCGTCACGTTCTCGACGTTCATCTCCGGCAGACCGTTGAACAGCATGGCACGACGTGCGCCGTTGCAACGTACATCCTTAATGGCGATATTGCGGAAAGCGGGGGTCGTCTCATCAACGGGCTTGAAGGGCATATCCGAAGCCTCACCCTCGTCACCATCGGCCAAAGCCTCCGAGGCCGACTTGCCACCGTAGAAGAGGTCGAACAGCAGACCGTCCGTCAAAATGTTGTTCATCGTGATGTTCTCGATAAAGATATTCTCGACCACACCACCGCGACCGCGCGTCGATTTGAAGCGCAGACCGACATCCGTACCCGAGAAGGTGCAGTTGCGAACGCTCACGTTCTTCACACCGCCCGACATCTCGCTACCTACGACAAAGCCACCGTGACCGTGGAAGACGATGCAGTTATCGACCACCACATTCTCGCACGGAATACCGCGCTTGCGACCATCCTCGTTCTTACCGCTCTTGATGCAGATGGCATCGTCACCGGCGTCAATCGACGAGTTAATGACCAGCACATTCTTGCACGACTCGATATCCAGACCGTCACCATTCTGGGCATATGCCGGGCAACGAACCGTCACACCGTCAATCGTGAGGTTGGTGCAGATGGCGGGGTGAACCGTCCAGCAGGGCGAGTTCTGGAACGTCACGCCCTGAAGCAGCACGTTGTCGCAGTTGTGGATAGCCACCATCACCGGACGCAGGAAGTCACGAATCGGCTCGAAATCCTCCTTCGTCTTCATGTTCTCGTTTACGTTCTGGTCCGTGGCACCCTTCTGACCGCGGTAGTAGCTCTCGGTGGGGAACCAATTCGTACCATCGACAATACCGCCGCTGGCTACGAGCTTCTTCCAAGCCGACTCGGTCACCTTGCTCTGCTTCACCATACGCCAAGCATCACCGCTACCGTCAATCACACCGCCACCCGTGATGGCTACGTTCTTCACGCCACGAGCCGAGATGGGCGACTGCATACGCCACGTATTCAGACCCTCGAAGATAATCTCGGTCAGGGGATACAGCGACTGGTCGGGGCTGAAGAGAATCATGGCATGATTCGAGAGGTTCAACTCGATGTTGTCCTTCAGTACAATCGGGCCGGTGAACCAGATACCGTCGGGTACCACCACCTTACCACCACCCTGCTCGGCCAGGTTGTCAATCGTCGCCTGGATGGCCTCCGTATTGAGGGTCATACCATCACCCACGGCACCAAAATCGACAATCGAAGCCTCGCGGGCAGGAATCGAGGGAAGCTCCACTTTGGGCATCTCGAACGGGAGGTTGGCATAGACGTCAGCCGTCTTGTCCGCCTCACCACAGCAGCAGGCCGTCATCGCGGCAGCCGCCAGGAAAAGAATCGTGTGTTTGAAATTCATGTTGGTTTAGTTTTTTATTGTTGATTGATATTTTGTTGATTCGTCGCCATTATTTCACGCGCTCCACCTTGACGGGACGAGCGGCCGCCTTGGCCTTCTTCAGGACATCGGTCAGAAGCTCCTCATCCGAGAACTGGTCGAGCCAGCTGCTCTTGCGCCAATTCATATCGAAGTGGTACGAAATGCGACCCTCCTGATTGGGCGTAAGCTGGTAGAGGTAGCTCAATTTGTCATCCTCGGCCGAGATAATCTCCACCTCGTCGGGCAGAGCCACCGCCAAAGCCACGGTCTCCTTCGGCCACTTCTCGTAGTCGTTCTCGGGGTGGTCCGTGCCAATCTGGGCCACGGCACGCTCCTCCTTGATGAACTGCGTCTCGAGCATCTTCATCACGCCCGTCACGAACTTTAGTCCTGCGAAGTCGCCCTCGATAAAGTTATCGACCACCACATCGCTATGGCCTGCATAAATCGTATAGCGCGAAGTCATATTCAGCTCCTTGCCTGCATAGTTCCAGCCCTCGACCTCCATCTCCATGATGGCACGCACGGGGCCTTTGGCCAATACACGAGCCTCACGACGCTTGAAGTCCGAGATATGAATCATCTGCTTTGCCTCGTCGTCCCAGCCCTTCAGCACACCGACACCAATCGAACCGAAGACGCGCAGGTTGTCGTGGCCAAAGCCCTCGGCCAGTTGCTCGGGCGTGGAGTACCACATCGATTGGCGCAACTCGAGCTGCGGCTTCTTCTTGCCGTAGGTGTCAATCGTCTGCTTCTTGTCGAAATAGACGCGATAAGCACCCCACTCCGACTCGATGGCCGGTCCGTGGTGGTGCAGCTTGCGATACATATCGTCCTTGAACGAGAAGAGGGTATCTTTCTCCTCATAGGGATTCGCTTCGTCGCCCGTCTTCCACCACATCTGGGCATTGGTGCGCGGGGCATACTCCTTCGTCGAAGGCTCTTCGGAGAAGGTCACCGTAAACTCCTTCACCTGCTCCACATCGGCCACAAAGGCGGCCTCCGCGAGACATTTATCGAGCTGCGAGGGAATCTCCTCACCCTCGGCCGTCACAACCACACTTTCGGCCCATGCCGGCACATCGGCAATCACCACGGGGCAATCCGTGCGCGGAGCCTCCACCTCGACACGGTAGATGCGCTCTTCGCTTTTGGTGCAGGCACCGAGCATCGCTACGGCCGCACCGAACAAAATCAGTTTTTTCATTATTTCAGGGTTTTAATCAGTTTTTCGAGTTCGTGAGCCGAGCGAATCGCGCCTTCGGGCAGGTTGCCCTTAAAGCTCTGCAACGCCTCGTGCGGTTGCAGGGTCACCTGCTCCTCGTCCACCTGCGTAAAGTCCAGATCGAGGTGGTCGGCAAAGAAGCGATAGACGGCCATGCGCTTATTGGGGCCGTAATCGTGCTTTTCGTCGGCAAAGTGGGCATTGCGGAGGTTGTGCTGGGCGTGATAGAAGCCCCAGATGCGGTGCAGGTAGGGCTGCTCGAGCGTGGGATAGGTGTGGGTCCAGTCGCCACCATCCGAGACGGTCAAAACGGGCTTCGGAGCCATCACGGCTGCCAACAATTCGGGCATGGCCGAGCCACCTGCGGCCAATGCCACGGGGCGACCGCTCTCACAGGGGCAACCACCATCGAAGTGCGACACGAGGTGTACAACGGGGGCCAAGACCGCGAAACGGCCATCGACCAAAGCCGCCATGAGCGTATGCGTACCACCGCCCGAACCGCCCGTAGCGGCCATGCGATTGACATCGACATCCTTGCGCGTCGCCAAAATCCAATCGGTCACCACCTTCGACCAGAGGATCTGCACCTGCATGGCGTAGGGGGCCTGGTGGGCCTCAATGCCGAGCTGATGCTCCGACTCGCCCCAGGCGACAATATCCATATCGACCGCCACAGCACCCATGCGGGCAAAGGTAGCCATGCGGTACTGCTGGTCGGCACGATAACGCGCCTCGGGCCAGTGGCCGGCAGGCGAGATAATCAGCGGTCGCTTGGTCTTGGCTTTTGCCTTCGCTGCGGGGGCGTAAATCGTACCGCAGACATAGAGGCCGGGGAGGGTCTCAAGGGCAAAATTCTGGGTCGTATAGCCCGTGTGCATCGTCACGGCACCCGTATAGATTGCCGGGTCGGCCTTCAAGCCACGCACATAGGGGTCGAGGTTAAGAATCTTCAGCGCATCGCGCTTCACCTCCTCCTTACGCTGCTCCCACTCGGCACGGTTCTGGTACTTCGCCGAGAGCCAGGCGAGGAGCTTCTCACCATCGGCGGGTACACGACGGTGGTACTCGTAGGGCTGGATGCGCACCGTGCGACCATTTTGCTCCCACTTTAGGTCGAGGGGCATCAAGACATTGCGCAAGGTCTCCTCCAACGAATAGGGACGAATACGCGAAGCCGCGAAATCGAGCGAAAGGCTCTTGGGGTCGAAATTACGGCAGTCGAGTTTGACATCAAAAAGACGCTCCACCTCGTCCAACACCTCCATCAAGGGCATCGTAAAGGGGGTTTCGGAGGCTGACAGACGGTCGGTCATCGTCTGTGCCTCGGCCACGGAAAAGGTACACCACAAGGCGCACACACACGCAAGCGCGCGCGAAAAGAGTCTTATCATTTTAGTAGGTTTAGGTATATTCTATACAAAGATAGCAAAAAGAATTAAGAATTAAAAATTATGAATTAAGAATTTAAAGGCAACTAAAGGTTACTAAAGGCGACTAACGTACTACCTACCCACCCCCTTAATTGCCTTTAGTCGCCTTTAGTAACCTTTAGTTGCCTTTAATCGTTCTCTCCGCAAAAGGGTTTGCTTTTGCAAGGATGCCCTTTATCGAAGGGCGGAGAGGACGAGATTGGCCTCGCTGAAGCGAGTCCTTTCTCTTTCCTGCCGGAGGCATCCTTGCAAAAGCCAAACGAACGATAATTTGCACGGCTCCAAAGGAGCTACTTTTTTGTTTAGGGGTCAAAGCTTCATGCAAGCATGACTTGACCCCTAAAAACAAAAAAGCTTCTGCTGATGCAGAAGCCGTGCAAATCGTTCGTTTGCCCTTTTGCGGAGAGGACGAGATTCGAACTCGTGGTACCCTAATCAGGTACGTCGGTTTAGCAAACCGGTGGTTTCAGCCACTCACCCACCTCTCCGTTTTCCCGTTTTCGGTCGTTTTGTTCCGAAAGGGTGTGCAAATATAGGGCGAAAAATGGAATTAACAAAATTTCGCACCGAAAAATTCTATTTCTTTGGCAGGGAACACTGAATCAGGGCAGCCGTGATGATAGCACCCGGTGGCACCACAAAGAGCGGCACCAACTCATTGCGCAGGCCGACAGCATACAACACCACCAACACCAACGCGGTGAGCATCAGCCCCCAAAAGGCTATCCGCCCCGTCTTTTCGGGGTTCATCCGCTTGCGCTCCTCATCCGACAGCACGTTAATCCACTGCGGCCGAAAGCGCACCAACACGGCACATACAACCAACATCCCCGCCATCAGCAACATCATAGCCTCCTAATTCGCCTTTTGCGCTCGTTTTGCTTTGCGTTGCGCTTTCTTTATGGCCTTATTCGCTTTATCCAAAGCCTTTTTTTGTTGATTATATTCTACCTCAACACGATTTAGAAAGTCCAAACTATATTTTGTCGCAAACTCATCATCTTCAATATATTCACCCTTATCCACATCGAAGATATCAAAAGAATTGGCTGTTGTGTAACGTATCATTTTCACCGAACCAGGCTCAAGAAACGGCTTCACATATGCACGCACCTCATCATCCGAATACCCCAACGAAAAGGTCAAAACCGTATTCATATCGTTTTTAAACACCACGCCATACTCGCCATAGAGAGGCTTTTCAAGCGAAATTTGATAGGATGACTTGCCTACCTTAACAGCTCGAAACGGGACACCGGAACCCGCGTGCGCTTTGCGCACACCATCATCCACAACGAACCTTACAATCTTCATTAGCGTTTCGGGCAGATACTCATTACTCTCAAGCCGCAATACGATACTAAAAGGCTCTTTGACACGCAAAAAAGTCAACGAACTCTCTCCTGTAACATTTAGATAGTCAACAGATTTACCATATGATTGTGATACAGAATAATTACTTCCAAATAATAACGGATAAAAAACATTCCAAATATTATGTCGTGAAGTAGCCCCATGTGTCGTCGCATTAGTTTTAACCGACACATAGCCAATTTCCGAACTCAAATCAATACGCTCGCCATTTTGTAAAAGGGCATAGGCCTGCCCTATATATTCCGGTTCAACTATTTGAGCTTTAGCACAAAAGACAACCAACAAGCAACTCCACAAAAACAAAACTCTCTTCATAATCGGTTACAAATTAACGCAAAAGAGGCAAGAATAATTCTTAATTCTTAATTCCTAATTTTTAATTCTTAATTCTTCTGCACCAAGCGACGATAGATGCAGGTTTTGTTTTGGCAAATCACGCAGCCGTAGGCTCTGCGACGCGCCTTTACTCCGATGCCAATTACGCCACTGACGGATTTAATCGGATGCATGAGGCACGATTCGCTCAAGGCGATACCCGTGGGATTCTCGCTCACAAAGTCGAACAGCGGTCGTTGGTCGCGTAGCGGCCAATTGCAATAACCCGGGCTGTAACGATTCGTGATTTTCATTCCCCGCTTGGCCTGCTCCACCTCCAACGCCTTGTGGATTTTATCCATCGCACGCTCCACCGTGAGCGAGCCAATCGCATCGATGATATAGGCCTCCAGGAAGTCCCCTTGGGCATTCAGTTCGTGCGCCTCGTCCGAAAACAAAGGCCCCGCCGTGCAGAGGAAAAGAGCCGCTTCGGTAGCCTCTTTCAGGTAGCCGCACACCTGCGCTCCGACCCCGAAAGTCACCCCCTCGACGGTCAATGTTCCGGCCTGCAAATCCAGCCCGTCAATCGCCCCGACGGCATAGCCGCCGACCGCCTCTAAATCACTTGATGTAAGCTCCGCAAGACGCTCTTTCATATAGAGATAAGCAGGATGCTCGGCATCCTCATCCATGTGAAGATACCGAGCAAGCTCATCGAGCGAGGGCAAGACCTCGCCATAGGGAAAACGGTAGGTATGGAACGTATGCTCCACGCTATCGCTCATTGAATTTTTCGAGTGCCTCGAAGAAGGCTTGGATGTTGGCTTCAGGCACCTCGGGCGGAAGGTCGCAACCGGTCGAAAGGACAAAGTTTTTCGCACCGGCCGTCTTCTCCAGCAGGTCGGTCGTAGCGGCAGCCACCGCCTCGGGCGTAGCCTGTTGCATCACATTCACGGGGTCCAGATTACCCATTACGAGCATCTCCTCCGGTACCTCCTGGAGGGCCTGCGGAATATCGACCAGATTGCCAAAATGCAATGCTCTCGCACCGCACTCGACCATGGCGTGGGTACATTGTCCCATGTTGCCACAGTTGTGCAGAATGACCGTAAAGTCATCGTCCTGCACGGCATCGACAATCTGTTTCACGTAGGGCGTAGCGTACATCATGTGGTCCTCGTCCGACAACAAACCGGCAGCCGGCTCGGCCATCACAACACCTGCAACACCCGTAGCTTTCAAGGCTTTGCAGTAGTCAATCAGGAAGGCCGTACATTTATCCAAGAGGGCCATAATAACCTCCGGCTCGATGTATATCGCCACCATAATTTCGCTCATATCATACAGGCGACCGGCCAACGAGAAGGGGCCGATACATCCTGCCAGGACGGGGCGGTCGGTAATATGCTCCGCGGAGAGGCGATTGGCTTTCAAAAATTCAGGCACACGCCCCTTATCGAGCGAAGGTACCTCCAACGCCTCGACCGAGGCGGCATCCGACACCAAACGCTCGGTGACGGTCGGAATCTCATGTTCGGGAATGAGAATCTTCGCGCCGAAGGCTTCGGCCTCGACCGTAAGGTCCATAATGACGGTAGAAGCAGCCGAAGGGTATCGTTCGGCCAAGGCTCGGATAGCCTCAAAATGCACCTCGCCATCGGTAACTGCCTCACGCACCGTCCGTCCGATGTACTCGATACCCGGGTGGGTCATAATCGGCACAGCGACACGCTTCGGGGCAGCCATCAGCGAGTCAATCCACTTTTTCATACGGTTGGCTCTTAAGCGATTAGGCGTTCAGGAAGTTCTCCAAAATCTTAATATCATCCTGCGGGTCGGCAGCGTAGCCATCGGCCCCAATCTCCTGGGCAAACTCGGCCGAAACGGGTGCGCCACCCACGATAAACTTCACCTCGGGATGCGTCTCATGCACCTTGTCGATGATGGTCTTCATGTTGGTCATCGTCGTCGTCAAGAGGGCCGAAAGACCGATATGTGCGCCCGGATGCTCCTCAAGGGCGGCAAGGAATTTCTCGGCCGAAGCATCGACACCGAGGTCCACAACCTCCCAACCGGCACCCTCGACCATCATGCAGACGAGGTTCTTACCGATATCGTGCAAATCGCCAAAGACCGTACCGATGATAAACGTACCCTTGCGCTTCACCTCACCCGACAGGAAGAAGGGCTTGATATGCGTCAGGGCGGCATTCATCGCCTTGGCCGACAGCAACATCTGCGGCACGAAAACCTGGCCTTCGGTAAACTTCTGACCCACGCGCGTCATGGCCGGAATCAGGGCCGAATCCATAATCTCCGAGGGGGCGATACCGGCCTCGAGTGCCTGTTTCGTCAGCTCCATGGCACCCTCCTGGCCACGCATCTGCGGCGGATAGGGCGAAGCGGTGTTGATTTTACCAAATTCAATGCAGGTGAAGAGTTTTTCGAGAATTTCGTTCATGGTGTTATTGGTTTTTGTTGTTGTTTGCGGTTTAATCATACAAATATAAAAAGAAAAATTAAGAATTCAAAATAATTAGGGGCAGGAAGGTAGTGGACGGTTGGTGATACTGTGGGCGGTTGTGGATTAAAGGTTGCTAAAGGTTGTTAAGGAGCGGGGGGGGGTGCGTTAGTCCCCTTTCGTCCCCCTTAATTTCCTTTAGCCCCCTTAGCTCCCTTTAATTCTTAATTCATAATTTTTAATTCTTAATTTGTTTTTGTATCTTTGTTTGATTTATCAAACACTTTCTCTATGAACCGACTGCTGACTCTTCTCTATTCCCTCCTGATGCCGAGCCTGCTCATGGCAGGTAACATCTACCTCTCGCCCACGGGCGACGACCGCGCCGACGGTAGCCGGCAACATCCGTTACGCACGCCCCATGCGGCCCTGAAGATGGCACGCGAGTGGCGCAGAACGGCCGATGAGCGCGTCGCGGGTGGCATTGAGATTCGTTTCGAGGCGGGACGCTACACGCTCGATCGGACCATCTACCTGCGCCCCGAAGACAGCGGTACGGCCGACTCCCCTACGACGCTTCGCCCCGCCGAGGGTGCCGAAGGCAAAGTATTTATCGTGGGTAGCACGCCCCTTAAAGATTGGTCGAAGGAGGGCAACTGCTGGGTGACGGAGGCTCCGAAAATCCACGCCCGCCCGCTCCTCACGCGCCAGCTCTGGGGCTTTGGCGGCAAGCTCTTCCGCGCCAACCAATTTGGCGAGGGAAAGATGGAGCGCATGATTGCATTCAACAAGGAGCAACGTACCATCACCATTCCGAAGCCCACGATTGCGGGGCTGGAGCAAGCCGAGGGGTTGGAGATGATGGTGCATCAGCGTTGGGCCACGGCCATTCTGCGCGTAAAGGAGATGCGCTACGAAGGCGACAAGGCCATCCTGTCGTTCCTCGAGCCTGAAAGCTACCTCGAATTTGAACATCCCTGGCCGCAACCGGTCATTGGCGAGGAGCGGGGCAACTCCTCCTTTATGCTGATGAACGCCCGCGAGCTGCTCAACGAGGACTACGAATGGTGGCAGGAGGGGGCCACCGGCAAAATCTACCTCTACGCCAAAGACCCCGCCATCGACCCGAACAAAACGACGGTCTATATTCCCCATTTGGAGCGACTGATGACCATCGAGGGGGCAGCCAAGCAGGCGGTGGAGTATATCTATTTCCGCGGCCTCACCTTTGCCGACACGGCCTGGAATCGTCCCTCGGAGGCGGGCCACGTGACCTTACAGGGCGGTTTTGCCTTTATCGACGGCTACAAACTCTACGAAAAGGAGGGCTTCCCGTGGGATAAGAACCTCGAAAATCAGGCCTGGGTTGTAAGACCCGAGGCAGCCGTTTCGGTCACGAACGCCCGCCACATTGCGTTTGAGGGCTGCTTGTTTGTTGCCCTCGGCTCGACGGGACTGGATTTGGCAGCCAACGTACACCACGCGACGGTTGCACATTGCACCTTCCGCAACATCGGTGGCACGGCACTGCTCGCAGGTTCGTTTGGCGAGGGGGCAACCGAGGTTCATATCCCCTACCACCAAATCGGCTCCGAGGAGGGCTTCTGCACCCACCTGCGCCTTGCCTACAACACCATCACCAACTGCACGCGCGAGGATTGGGGTGCGGTCGGCATCGGATGCGGATACGTGAGCGATACGGCCATTCACGCCAACACGGTCGATGGGGTCAATTACTCGGCCATTGCCGTCGGCTGGGGCTGGACGAAGCACAAAACCGGCATGGCACGCAACAGCATCACCTACAACACGGTGCGCAACTATGCCCGTCAGCTCTACGACACGGGGGGCATCTACACCCTCTCGAATCAGCCCAAATCGCTCATCGAGCATAACATCATCTACGCCCCGATAAAGGCCCCTTACGCCACCAACGACCGCGGTTTCTGCATCTACCTCGATGCCGCAACCGACGGCTACACGATTCGTAACAACTGGTGCGAGATTCCCGACTCGTTCGGGTTCAACAATCCGGGTCCGAAGGTTAAATTCGAGGGACAGAACGGCCCCGAAGTGGACCGCGACGCGCTTTTACGAGCCATCCAAAAGTAACAATTCACACAAAAAACCCAACCAATAGACGATGAAACAGACCAATTATCATCTTTTCGATTTTCTGGACTTTGACCCCGATTTGGGGCGCGACGAGGCCCTTTGGAAGGCCTACAAGCCCACCTCGGTCGAGGTGGTGGCAGGCGACATCCATATCGCCGTACCCTTCCAAAAGCAGCTCAAAGCGGCCGACATGGCTGCCGACACGAAGGCCGAACAGGTGACACACACGCTTATTCTGCGTGCCTATGGCGAGGAGCTTGTGCGCCTCTTCCTTTCGACCAACGGCCAAGCACCGAGCGACAAGAGCGAGATGCTTGCGTATGCCCCCTCCGTGAAACAGATGCCCCTCACGGCTACCTTGACGGACGACGTATGGCACTTCCACGATGCAAACGGCACGCTCCGCGGTGAGCTGAACATGAAGGAGGCCGTTATCGACTTCTGGAGCGACCTGCAACCCGCCCCGCAGCCCACCATCGACCTGACGATTTATCCCGACGGTGTAAAGGAGAAGCCCGTGCGCCTCTCGGCTTACGACCACTTCTCGCCCCCGCGTTACGATGCCCTGCCACTCGCCTACTGCGAGACGGAGGGAAAGATTGACCGCGCCACCCTCTCGTTCGAGTGCAAGCACGATGAGTGTTTTGCCGGTACGGGTGAGCGATTCACGAAGATGGACCTTTCGGGTCACACCTTCTACCTCAAGAATCAGGATGGTCAGGGCGTGAACAACCGTCGTGCCTATAAGAATATCCCCTTCTACCTCTCGAGCCGCTTGTATGGCGTCTTCTACCACACGAGCAACTACTGCAAACTTTCGTTGGCCGACCACTCGACCCGCTCGGTGCAGTTCCTCTACGAATCGCCCACGGTGGACGCCTTCCTCATCGGTGGCTCGTCGCCCGAACGCATCCTCTACAACTACCGCACGCTGACCGGTTTTCCGTCGCTGCCCCCGATGTGGAGCTTCGGTATCTGGATGAGCCGCATGACCTACTTCTCGGCCGATGAAGTGCAGGAGATTTGCGACCGTCTGCGTCGCGAGAAGTACCCCTGCGATGTGATTCACCTCGATACGGGTTGGTTCCGCACCGACTGGCTTTGCGAGTGGAAATTCAACCCCGAGCGTTTCCCCGACCCCGTGGGCTTTCTCAAGGGGCTGAAGGAGGATGGCTACCGCGTATCGCTCTGGCAGTTGCCCTACGTTGCCGAGGGTGCCGAGCAGATTCACGAGGCGAAGGAGAACCGCTACATCGCGCCCCTGACGAAGGAGCAGGAGCGTGCCGAGGGTTCAAACTTCTCGACCCTGGACTATGCCGGCACGATTGACTTCACCTACCCGAAGGCTACCGCGTGGTACAAGGGACTCCTGAAGGAGCTGCTGGATATGGGCGTAGTCTGCATCAAGACCGACTTTGGCGAGAATATCCACATGGATGCCGACTACTACGCGATGCCCCCCGAAGAGCTGAACAACCTCTACGCCCTGCTCTATCAGAAGGCCGCCTACGAAATCACGAAGGAGGTGACGGGCGACGGCATCGTCTGGGCCCGCTCGGCCTGGGCCGGTTGCCAGCGTTACCCGCTGCATTGGGGCGGTGACTCGGCCTCGACCTGGGACGGCATGGCCGGTTCGGTGAAGGGCGGTCTGCACTTCGGTCTTTCGGGCTTCGGCTTCTGGAGCCACGATGTGCCGGGCTTCCACTCGCTGCCCAACTTCATGAACTCGCCCCTCGACGAGAAGGTCTATATGCGCTGGACGCAGTTCGGCGTCTTCACCTCGCATATGCGCTACCACGGTTCGTTCAAGCGTGAGCCTTGGCATTACCCCGCCATCGCGCCCATCGTGAAGCGTTGGTGGAAATTGCGCTACCGCCTGATGCCCTACATCCTCGAGGAGGCCCGCACGACCACCGAGACGGGTTATCCGATGGTACGCGCTCTGATGATGCACCACCCCGACGACCGTCAGGTATGGCACATCGACGACGAATACTACTTCGGTTCGCAGTTCCTCGTGGCCCCCGTGATGAACAGCGAGGACAAACGCGACGTCTATCTGCCGGAGGGTCGATGGGTCGATTTCTTCACCGGTGAACGCTTCGAGGGCGGCCGTTGGCTGAAGGGTGTGGAGTGTCCCCTGGAGCGGATGCCGCTCTATGTGAAGGAGGGTGCCGAAATCAGCCTCTACCCCGACCTCGACCCGCAGCACACCGACCAGATGGACCTCACGAAGGCCGAAAAGCTTGTAATTGACGAAACATTTAACGGATTCAAATTCTAACGCAACGATGAATACTTGGAAGAAAAATTGGGAGCAATCGAAGCAGAACTACCTCGCTTGGTGGCAACATAAGGGCTGCGTACTGACGATGTGGGAGCATCTGCAAGCGGGTGTAACACCCCACGCCGAGGTGGCCGCCCCCGCAGCACCGAAGGATATGAACCAACGCTGGTTCGACCCCGCATGGCGTGCCGAGGAGCTGAACCACTATGTGGCTCACTCGTCGCTCAAGGCCGATATTATCCCCGTCGCCAACACCCAGTTAGGCCCCGGTTCGTTGGCCGCCATCCTGGGCGGTAAGCTGGAGGGCGGTGCCGATACGATTTGGATTCATCCGGCCGATGCGGTGGGTCAGGATATCGTCTTCGACCCCGAAAACCCCGCCTGGAAGCTCCACAAAGAGCTGCTGAAGGCCTCGAAGAAGCTCGCCCAGGGCAACTACTACGTCGGTATGCCCGACCTGATGGAGGGTCTGGATGTGCTGGCGGCCATTCGTGGCACGGACAACGTGCTGCTCGACACAATGATTGACCCCGACCTGTTGGAGCATCAGTTAAAGCAGGTCAATGAGATTTACTTCAAGGTCTATGACGAGCTGTATGACATCATCCGCGAGGACGACGGCATGGCCTTCTGTTACTTCTCGATTTGGGGTCCGGGGCGCGTGAGCAAGCTCCAGAGCGACATCTCGATTATGATTTCCGAAGAGGACTACCGCCGTTTCGTGCAACCCTTCATCCGCGAGCAGTGCCAAAAATTGGATTACACGCTCTACCACCTCGACGGTGTGGGGGCCATTCGTCACCTCGATGCCCTCTTGGAGATTGAGGAGCTGAACGCCATCCAATGGACCCCGGGCGTGGGTGAGCCGCAGGGAGGCGACAAGAAATGGTATGACCTCTACCGCCGCATCAAGGCGGGTGGCAAATCCATCGAGGCCAACTGGATTACGCTCGACGAACTGGAGCCGCTCCTGGACAACGTGGGAGCCGAGGGTATGTTGCTCTCGATGGACTTCAAGAACGAGCAGGAAATCGACGAGGCACTGAAGATTGTCGAGCGATACCGCTAAAAAACAAACCAACCTAACACCATAACCTATGATTAACGCTAACTATCTGCAAGGATTGGATTGGGGAATCCTGATTGGCTACTTTCTCATCCTCTTTGCCATCGGCATCTGGGCCAGCACCCAACGCAAGAAGGGAAGCTCGCTCTTTTTGGCCGAGAACTCGCTGCGGTGGTACCACATCGGCTTCTCGATGTGGGGTACCAACGTCGGCCCCTCGATGCTGATTGCCTCGGCATCGGCCGGTTTCACGACCGGTATCGTATCGGGTAACTTCGCCTGGTACGCCTTTATCTTTATCTGTATGTTGGCCTTCGTCTTCGCTCCGCGCTACCTCGGTTCGAAGGTCTCGACGCTCCCCGAATTTATGGGCAAGCGTTTCGGCCAATCGACGCGCAACATCCTGGCCTGGTACACGATGATTACGGTGCTGATTTCGTGGTTGGCCCTCACGCTCTTCGCCGGAGGCGTGCTGATTCGTCAAGTCTTCGATATTCCGATGTGGCAATCGGCCCTGATTCTGCTGGCCATCTCGGCCTTCTTCACGATGCTGGGTGGTCTGAAGGCGGTGGCCTACACGAATGTCTATCAGATGCTGCTGCTGATTTTCGTCTCGGCTACAATTGTCATTGCCGGTCTGAATAAGTTGGGCGGCATCGACGAGCTTATGGCCCGCACACCGGCCGACTATTGGGTGCTGTTCCGCCCCAATTCGGATGTCGATTTCCCGTGGTTGCCGATTGTATTGGGCTACCCGATTTCGGGCATCTGGTTCTGGTGTACCGACCAGTCGATGGTGCAGCCCGTTCTGGCCGCCAAGAACCTGCGCGAGGGTCAGCTCGGTACGAACTTTACGGGCTGGCTGAAGATTCTGGATGTGCCTCTCTACATCCTGCCGGGTATCATCTGCTTCGCCCTCTACCCCACCTTGGCCAACCCCGATGAGGCCTATATGACGATGGTCAAGAACCTCTTCCCGGCCGGTATGGTGGGTCTGGTGTTGGCTGTTTTGACAGCCGCTCTGGTCAGCACGATTGGGTCGGCACTGAATGCCTTGAGTACGGTCTTCACGATGGATATATACGTCAAGAAGTTCAACCCCGCGGCCTCGAACAAGGAGATTATCCGCATGGGGCAGGTGGTGACCATCGTGGGTGCCATCCTCTCGGTGGTGATTTGCGTGGCCATTGACTCGATTAAGGGGCTGAACCTCTTCAACGTCTTCCAGTCGGTATTGAGCTTCATCGCACCGCCGATGGCCGCCGTCTTTGTGCTGGGTGTCTTCTGGAAGCGCACCACGAAGCGTGCCGCCAACTTTGCCCTCACGCTCGGAACGCTCATCAGCATCGGCACGGGTGTGATGTACCTCTGGGCATGGCCCGAGGGCGTTGTCAAGCCCCACTTCATGATGCTTTCGTTCTACCTCTGGGTGGCATTGGTTGTGGCGATGATGCTTATTTCGCACTTCGACCGCTCGCCCATGGAGGAGGGTACGGAACTATTCGACAAGGTGGAGCGTCAGAAGGTCGGCGGTCTGGTAGCCACGCTGTGGGTGCTGCTGATTGCCGTCATGGTCGGCCTCTACATCTTCTTCAATTAGCCGACCCAATGCAACAAGCAAGGCTGTCCAAGAAGGACAGCCTTGCTTTATTTTAAGGGTTATTAAAGGTTGCTAAAGGCGATTAAAGATTGCCTTTAGTTCCCTGTCCTAGAACTTCACCAGAATTCTAAACACCTTCCCCGGTGCCTCCGCCCAGGTCTTCATCACCTCGTGCGCTGTTTCGGGAGTGGCGACTGCCGAAATCAGTCTATCCTTCGGGAAGTCGGGATTTTCGTGCATAAAGCGAATCACGGCACGGAAATCCGAGGGCATGGCGTTGCGCGAACCGCGGATATCCAGCTCCTTCTGTACGAAGAGTTTGGTCTGGAACTCCACATTACTCTTGGCATAGCCGATGCAGACCACACGACCGGCAAAGGACACCTCATCGACCGCCATGACGTAGGTAATGGGCGAACCTACGGCCTCCACCACTACATTGGGACCATGACCACCGGTCAGCTCCTGGAGCTTTTCATGCACATTCTCCTGCATCGTATTGACCGTGTATTTGGCACCGAGCTGCTTGGCCAGAGCCAACTTCTCGTCGTCGATATCGGCCGCAATGACCGTAGCACCGCGCAGGGCAGCACGCACGATGGCACCCACGCCAATCATACCGCAACCAATCACCATCACCGTATCGAGGTCCGTCACCTGGGCGCGATCCACGGCATGGAAACCAACACTCATCGGCTCAATCAGGGCGGCATCGCGCGTCGAGATGCCCTCGGCCGGAATCACCTTCTGCCAGGGAACCACGATGTAGTCCGACATGGCACCGTTGCGCTGCACACCGAGCGTCTCGTTGAATTGGCAGGCATTCACGCGACCCGCAAGACACGAAGCACACGTACCACAGGCCGTGTAGGGGTTAATCGTCACCGTCTGCCCTACCTTGACCGAGGCAGGTACACCCTCACCTACGGCCGTCACCTCGCCACCGATTTCGTGACCCGGGATAACGGGCAACTTCACCATCGGGTTGCGACCCAGGTAGGTGTTCAAATCCGAGCCGCAATAGCCCACATAACACATCTTCACAAGCACCTCACCCGCCTTGGGCTGCGGCTGCTCCAACTCGACCACCTTCATCTCCAAAGGGGCGACAATCTGTACTGCTTTCATTGGATATCAATTAACTGTTTTCGTTTCACAAAACCTCAAAAGGTGCTTTTACTCTGACATATTTTTGATATATGGGAGTTCTACGAGGTTTTTGAAGCCGTAGAATCGCTCCGCATTCCTTCCCAGGAACATCGCCTTCTCCTCGTCGGTCAGCTCGGTCGTCTTCTGCACAAAGTCATACGACATGCGGTAGGTGATGGCCGTGATGGTGCGCGGATAGTCCGAGCCCCACATCAGCTTCTCCATACCCACCTCCTCGGCAGCCTGACGAATCGCCTTAATCGCCCCATGGAAGGGGTAAAACTCCGAGTTGTAGAGCCAGGTAATACCGCCCGACTCGATCATCACGTTCGGATGATGCGCCAGGCGTACCTGCTCCATAAAGGTCGGGAAGGTGGCCATACCGAAGTGGCCGATGGCCGTCTTGAGGTCGGGATGCTGCTGCAGTAGCTCATCCAGCTGGGCAATTTGGCGAGAATCATCGTCCAAATCAATCGAGAGCATCATCCCCTCCTTTTCCATCCAGGCGAAGAGGTCGGCCATCTTCTTATCCTGCAACTCCACCACCACGGCATCGGTCTTGAGGCGGTTGCCGGGAATCTTAATAGCCTTAAAGCCACGCGCTTTCAGCTGCTTGGCCTGCCCCACGACATCCTCGTCGAAGTATTCGCACATACCACAACAGAAAAAGCGGTCGGGGTAGGCCGTTTGCACCTCTTGCAGGTAGTCGTTCTGGTGGCCATCGATATACTCCTGCGTGATGACGGCTGCCGAGACCTGCGCATAGTTCATATTCGACAGAAAAACCTCGGCCGTGTTGCGTCCGTCAATCATAAACGGGGGAATCATCTGCACCTCCTCACCGAGGAAATGCGAGCGGCCGTTTTCGAGCGTCTGAATCCGCTTGCCGTTCCAGCGGGCATCCTGCTTGAGCCACAAATGGGCGTGGGCGTCGATAATCTTGTAATCCATCTCACACAATCGGGTTACGAATTAGCCCAGCTCACGCGCTTCTGGTCACCGATAATCTCCTGCACCTCGCGCACCAACTCCCAATCAATCGGCTCCTCGATGAAGGCCAAATTTTTCTTCACGTTGGCCGGATTAGCCGACGAGAAGAGGGTCGTGGCAATGCGGTCGTTCGACAGGGCATACTGCATGGCGAGCTTCTCAATCGGATAGCCCTTGGCCTTGCAGTGGTCGGCCGCCTTTTTGCACACCTCGACCAAAGGTTTCGGTGCGGGATGCCAATCAGGCACACCACGCTCCGACAAAAGACCCATCGACAGAGGCGATGCGCTGATAACGCCTACGTTGTTCGCCTCGAAGAAGTCCAGGAAATCGACGATTTTATCGTCGCACAGACAGTAGTGGCAGAAGTTCAGCACGCTTTCGACCGTACCTGCGGGGACGTGTTCGATGACCCACTTGATGTTCTCCAACTGCAAATCGGTGATACCCACGTGGCTCACGATGCCCTTTTCGCGCAACTCGACGAGTGCCGGCAGGGTCTCCTCAACCACCTGATTCAGGTCGGCAAACTCCACATCGTGGACATTGATAAGGTCAATATGGTCGATACCCAGACGCTCCATGCTCTCATAGACGCTCTCCTGGGCGCGTTTGGCCGAGTAATCCCACGTATTTACGCCATCCTTGCCATAGCGACCCACCTTGGTCGAGAGATAGTATTTATCGCGCGGTACGTTGCGCAGGGCCTTGCCAAGCGCCGTTTCGGCCTTGTAGTGACCATAGTAGGGCGACACGTCGATGAAGTTCATACCGCCCTCAATGGCCGTATAAACCGCCTCCAAGGCCTCCTCTTCGCGCGTCGAGCGGAAGACGCTGCCGAGCGACGATGCACCAAAGCTGAGGGCTGATACCACCATGCCCGTCTTACCGATTTCGTTGAATTTCATACGCTATCTGTTTTTAGATTCTAAATTGCCTATAATAGAACAAAAATAACTATTTTCATCGAATGAACAAAGTTTTTCAAGAGGAAAGCGCATAGAACAAAGAGGAAAGTTGGAAATTATCTCTTCCCTCTTTCTTCTTTTTCCCTTGCCTCCCAGCTCTTCGTGCTGCGCTTCTATCATCGTAATCGGTAGAGCCTGATACGTGGCAACACGCGCTGACGCACCGCACGGTAGATGGAGCGATAGGCCGGCTCTATTACCTTTCGTGGACGAATACCGCTGTAACGCAGTGTCAAACCGATGAGGGTCGCAATAGCGACAAGCAACAGGTAGCCATAAATCTCTTTCATTGCCACAAGCATGGCTTGCAAGCGCACCATACCATCCAAGGCTTCAGCAGGCAACCGCAGAGCCTCCTGTGACATCGTATCGATGCTTTCACCCAACCATTGCATATTTTGACGCATGACAACCGTAAACACACGCCCTACGATAGCCGTACCGATGGGACCTGCCAGAGCCGCACTAAAAAGGTTTTGAAATGACAAACCGTGCAGAAAAACAAATGGAAAAGGCAAGCGTGTGTTGGCCGTCAAAAGCAGAATTGCAACTATCACATAACCTGCCGAGCGGAGGAAAATGGGAAGATAGAGCATCTCTTTGTCAATATTGTAATCGATACGAAAGTAGCAGTAAGCCAAGTAGAAAGCAAAGAGCGAAAAGGCTATGACCAACATACGCTGATAGGTCCATCTCCGACGCGCAAAAGTCTGCCAGGTAAAGAGGACTCCAGTCACCACGCCAGCAATCGCAACCCAATTCATGGTCAGGATATTGCGTGTATCGAAACCCAGCACCTGCTCCATCACAAGATGCTCAAAGATATGCGAAGGAGCCAACAGCAGGTCCATCAATAGGATAATCATCACCGAAATCGGGACTATCGGAATACGAAAAATCTGCAACGAGATATAGGGATGGCGCAAGAAGGTTGCACGCCACAGATTCAACCCTAAACTCACCACGCCTAACGCTGTAGCGAAGCGAATCGGCTCGCTCGACCACCACTCATAATGCTCGCCGTAAATCGCCACAAAGAGTACCGAAAGAGCGGTCGTTGCCCACAACAACAGACCAATCCAATCCACACCCAGCAGGGGTAAACGAGGCATAATCCTGCGACCACGATAGCAAACGATGACCACCAGATAGAGTACAAGCAAGATTCCGATGATACACCAATGCATATATTGCCACGAAACCCACATCGAAAAACCAAGTGCTGCCAAACCCGTGATTTGAATGGTGGTATTAACCATCAGGTAAATGTAACAAAACCAGATGGACATATCGCGCTTGGGGGTAATCCAAAGTTGAATGGTCGAGTTACATTCGTAAATAGCCCACATACGAATAAATCCCGCCACGAGGCTCACTCCCACTAAGAGCGGCACGCTTGTCGTGTGCATCGAAATCAGGTTTGCCACCAACAACGCAGGGATACAACATCCCAGCGTCGTTTTGGGGCGCACTGCCCATTTCAAGCGGAACATGATGGCAAAAAAAAGTGCCATTCCAACCAACGAGGCATAACCGGCCATCATGACATCCTCGCGCATGAGTTGTGTGGAGCCTACCATCTCATTCACTGCCGCCAGATAGACACCACCCGTGCAGTTAAAGACGGTGATAAAGAGTATCATCACCCACGGTTTCAATCTTTCCGGAATAAATCGAATTTGCGGAATCGAAAAAGAGTGCTGTACGTGATATTGGCTCATGGCTTGGACTTTACTTCACACGTTACATTCATGCCTGCGCCCAGACGCGCAACCCATTCGGGGTCATTCTCCTCAGTCAGGTCGATACGCACCGGAATACGCTGCTCGATTTTCACGAAATTACCTGACGAATTATCTTGTTTAAGCAATGCAAAAGAGGCCCCCGTGGCCCGCGAGATGGAACGCACCACACCGCTAAACTGATAATCGGGGACGGCATCGACCTCAATAGACACATATTGTCCGGGGCGAATACGGGCCGTTTGAGTCTCCTTATAATTCGCCACAACCCACTTTTCACCTTCATCAACAACCTCCAAGAGTCGCTCTCCGGACTGCACTAATTGCCCGACCTGTATCGACTTACGCCCCGTCACTCCATCGCACGGTGCCACGATGACCGTATAGCCTACATTCAACCGTGCCAGTTCCAATGCAGCCTCCGCCAATCGAATTCCCGCCTCATTCTGCCCAAGGCGGGTCTGCTGCTCACGCCCCACCAAACGCACACTCTCCCTTTGACGAGAAAGCATCTCATAGCGAGCCTTGGCGGCCTCATAGGCTGTCTTGTAGTCATCGAGATGCTGTCTGGTTACGGCACCATCGGCAAAAAGGGCTTCATAACGGTGGTAATTGCTTGTCGCATTGTCGAGATGAACCCGAGCCTCCTCAATACCGGCTGTGGTGACCGAAAGATTCTGCTCGGTAGTCGAAATAGTCTTATGCATCGCCATTTTACCGGTTCGCGCATTCTCAAGATTTGCCTCAGCTTGCGCCAAACGATATCGATACTCGACATCTTCAATCAAAACCAGCGTATCACCACATTTAACAGGCATATACTCCTCGAAGCGCACCTCCTTCAGATAACCCTGCACACGTGCATGCACAGGGACAATATGCTGCTTTATTTGCGCATTCTCAGTATATTCAACACCACCCAGATGCACAAATTTTCCACACACCCACACAAGAGCCACCAACAACAGAACGCAAGCAAAGGCGTTATAAATCAGTTTTTTCGTATTTCTTTTCATCGTTTTTTTGATTTTATAGTTTACCAATCGTATGTTGCAATTTCCGATAGAGGAAATGCGTCTGAATACGGGCATTTGCTAATTGCAATTCAGCCTCCAGGCGACGCGACGCGGCATCCAGCATATCGGTGACTAACACAATATCATTACGGTATCGTGTCGCAATAACATCATAGTTTTGGCAAGCCAATTCGACCTGCTTTTCGAGAGTTTCTACTTCATCATAAGCCTCCCGATAGTGCAGAAAATCGGCATAGACTGCCCGATGCACCTCCTCACGAGTATCCTCCATTTTTCGACGGTTCAATGCTGTTGTTAACGCTGCTCGTTTCACGCTACGTCCCGTTTTATAGAGCGACGAAAGCGGAAAAGAAACTCCTACACCAACAAACCAATAGTTAAAATTCTTGTTGATAACCGGCACCTCAATGGTAATTGGCCCGTCGAAATGGTTGGCAGCGATAAGTGATATTTTAGGCAATCGGCCAGCACGCGCCAAGCATTCTCCTCGTTCACTCATGCTAACCTGCAAAGCAGAGCGTCGTAACGCGAAAGATGCATGATCGGCCTCTTGTTGCAAATTAGACGGAGCGAAAGTCGGTAACACCTCCGTAAGAAACCCCTTATCCGGTTCGAGGGTCGTACCGGGTTCCAAATCGAGCATCGTCACCAGGTCATAATTTAAAATTTCCAGCGAATTTTCGATGCGTGTACGAGCCAATTCAATGTTTTTCAATTGCAATTCATAGCGCGTAAGGTCGTTATAGAGGGCCACACCTTGACGAATACGTGCTTTCGTATCGGCAATCACCTCTTGAGCCAACGCGATATTGTGGTCATAGACCAACAACAAATTTTTCAATTTGCACATTTCAAGGAAGAAACCCGTAAGCATCAATCGTACACGGGAACGGGTTGCCGCCAAATTCACACCGGCCATCTCTGCTTCTAAACGCGACAAAGCAACGGCCTGCGTTATTGCGCCACCACCATAGATAAGTTGCGTGGCTTCGATAGCAAAATTATTTCCAAAATGGGGCATCGGAATATGTTGCCCACCTCCAAAATCACGGTCGGTCAAACACCCATCACCCAAATAGCTCGCAGAGAGCGAAAGATTGATATCGGGTAATCGACCTGCCCGAACTTCACGGACGGCAGCCTCAGCCTCCTCGACAGCCGTCTCCTCAACGCGAATGGCAAGACTGCGCTCATCAGCTAACCGATAGAGTTCATTAAGGGTTATCGGATAGAGTTGTTGAGCATAACTGCCTATACTACATAATGTCGTACACAACGACATTATGAGTAAACAAACTTTACTCATAAAAAATGTTTTTAAGATGAATTATTTAGACAAAAAAAATCGAAACAGAGTCGCAATCAATCCTCCCATGCAGTCATAACTGCGTGGAGAAATGCTACTTGGAAACAATTTGCGTAGTCAACTCTGAAACAGCTCGATATATTCTTCATTTGTGACGAGGAACTGTATATCCCTCACCAGCAAAGATAGTAAAATTTCTTAATAACTCAAAAAAACTCCCCTTTGAAACTAAATCCGTGGTTCGTTCAAAAAAACACAAAAAAAAACCTGCCAGCGCATATACCGCTAACAGGTTAATCAACCATATTCATCGTTTTCTATCGCTCCTTGATGTAGCCGCGGCGATAGGCCTTGAGGAGGTTTTTCAGCTCCTCAATCTGCTGGCGGAGTTCGCGGCCCACATCCGTATCGCGCACCATTTCGCGACGACCCATCATCTCGACAATCTGCGTCGTGGAGTGGATATCCGTACCATTGAGAATCGCCTCCTCTGCCGATTTGAAGGGTTCGTGTTGCACGAGTTGGAAACCGCGGCTGTGATAGACCAACGTATAGCCCGCAATACCCGTCTTGTTGTGGTAGGCCTTGGCAAAGCCACCGTCGATAACCATCAGGCGGCCGTCGGCCTTAATCGGGTTCTCACCCTTGCCGGCACGTACCGGCACGTGGCCGTTGATGATGTGGCGATGTGAACCGGTCACCTCAAACTCATCGAGCAGGCGTTCGCACACCTCGGCCGAATCGCGCAGGGTATAATACCACCCCTTCTCCTCTTTGTGGGTGGCGGTATCGGCAATGAAGTAGCGTTCGAAGGTTGCCATCTTCGACTTACCGAACAGGGGCGAATCGGCTCCGCTCCAAAGGTACCAGAAGTAATCGACAGCGAAATTGCGCTCCTCGCGCTCTGCTCCCAAATCAAAGGCCGTGCGCACCAACTGGTCCACACGCTGCATCAGCTCCTTACCCTTTACATGAGTTGCCCCGATTTGCACCTCACGCAACGAGCCATCCGCATTGAGCGGCACCGAGGCGTGGAACAAAAGATTCGAGTTGTAAATCTCATACATACTGCCGTGCGAGAGGAGACAGCCGACGTGGGTGCGCAGACGCTCGCTAATGAGGAACGAGTGCTTCAAACGCTCCATCAAATCGACCTCCTCGGCCGTCAAAGCGTAGGGATGCTCGGTATCGAGGGTCGGGAAATTGGCATCGAGCAGCGGATAGGTCACCCCGTCGAGGGTAATCGTACCGGCCTGCTTGTCGATATGCTCCAACACGCAGCGATGCTCCATTCCCCACTCGGGGTGGGCCTTACACAACGCCCCCTCCAACTTAAACCCGATAATTGTAATGGCCTTATGCATTCGCGCTATCAGGCGCAGGGTCTTTTCGTTCAAATCGGGGCGGTTCTCCTCCACGTGCGGAGCAAACAGAAGGCAATCGTCGTCGGCATAGGTCTCCATGGCGAAGGTGGCCAACGGCACCATGTTAATGGCATAGCCATCCTCGAGGGTGAGCGTATTGGCGTAGCGCAACGAAAGGCGCAAGACGCTGGCAATACAACACATATTACCTGCCGCAGCACCCATCCACAGCACATCGTGGTTACCCCATTGGATATCGAAGTGGTGGTAGTCGCAGAGCGTATCGAGGATAAGGTGCGCACCGGGGCCGCGGTCGAAGATATCGCCCAAGATATGGAGGCGGTCAATCGAGAGGGTCTGAATCAGGTAGCAAAGCGCAACGATAAAATCATCGGCACGACGTGTCGAGACAATCGTTCGAATGATGACATTCAGGTAGGCCTGCTTGTTGCTCACATCGGAGGTTTCGTGCAGCAACTCCTCGATGATGTAGGCATACTCCTCGGGGAGGCTCTTGCGCACCTTCGAGCGGGTGTACTTCGACGAAACATCGCGGCAGAGGATAATCAGCCGATTGAGGGTTGTGGTGTAGAACTCGTCGAGATTCGTCTCGCTTCGGCGCACCAATTTGAGCTTCTGCTCTGGGTAGTAGATGAGCGTACAAAGCTCTTTTATTTGCTCATTCGTAAGGCTTTGGCCGAAGAGTTCCCTGACCTTTCGCTTCGTATTACCCGAGGCGTTGCGAATCACGTGTTGGAAGGCCTCATTCTCACCATGCAGGTCGGCCAGGAAGTGTTCCGTGGGCTTCGGCAGGTGCAGAATAGCCTCCAAATTGATAATCTCGGCCGTCACACTCGATACGGTCGGAAAGTCGCGGGCGAGGAGTTTGAGATAGCGCAAATCCTCCTTTACATCGCGTTTGGTAAACTCGTTTGCCATGATTGTTCCTCCTTAAACAGGTTGCATATATCAACACAACCTCATTCATACAAATTTAAGGATATATTTGCAAATTGCAAAATTAAAATCCCCCTAATTTCGAAATCGACGGGCTACAACCCACCGCGCCCGCACCAAAGAGCCGAGGCGAATTGACCCTTGCCGCCCTCACCACCATAAAAAAGGGCCGAAGCAACCTTCGACCCCTTGCTGTTTGAAATGGAATTTTGAATTATAATTCTTAATTTTTAATTCTAAATTCTAAATTTCCATCCTACTCCCACTCAATCGTTGCACTGGGCTTCGGCGAGAGGTCGTAGCATACGCGGTTCACGTTGGGAACCTCCTTCAGGATGCGGTTCGTGATTTTGTGCAGCACGGGCCACTCAAGCTCCTCAATCGAAGCGGTCATGGCATCCACCGTATTCACGGCACGCAGAATCACCGGCCAATCGTATGAGCGGGCATTGTTGCGCACACCCACCGACTTAAAGTCGGGAATCACGGTAAAGTATTGCCAAACCTTCTTATCCAGACCGGCCAGCTTGAACTCCTCGCGCAGGATGGCATCCGCCTCACGCAGTGCCTCCAGGCGGTCGCGCGTGATGGCACCCAGGCAGCGCACACCCAGACCCGGACCCGGGAAGGGCTGACGATAGACCATATCATAGGGCAGACCCAGCTCGACACCGCAGGCGCGTACCTCATCCTTGAAGAGCTGACGCAGCGGCTCCACGAGGGCAAACTGCAAATCCTCCGGCAGACCGCCCACGTTGTGGTGCGACTTCACCATCTTGGCCGTCTTCGTACCGCTCTCCACGATGTCGGGGTAAATCGTACCCTGACCCAGGAAGTCGATACCGTCCAATTTGCGGGCCTCCTCCTCGAATACGCGGATAAACTCGCCACCGATAATCTTACGCTTCTGCTCGGGGTCCTCAACGCCCTCGAGTTTCGTCAGGAAACGCTCCGTGGCATCCACATAGACCAGATTGGCGTTGAGCTGGTTGCGGAATACCTCCACAACATCCTCCGACTCACCCTTGCGCATCAGACCGTGGTTTACGTGTACGCAGACGAGCTTATCGCCGATAGCCTTCAAGAGCAGCGCGGCCAGCACCGACGAATCGACACCACCCGAAAGGGCCAACAGCACCTTCTTGTCGCCCACCTGACGGCGAACCAACTCCACCTGGTCGTCGATAAAGTTCTTCATATTCCAGTTCGTCTCAGCCTTGCAGACATCGAATACGAACGACTTAACAGCCTCCTTGGCTGCCTCCATATCGTTGCCCAACTGCGGGAGTTTCACCTCGCACGTTGCCTTGTCGTGACCCATGGCAATCACCGGGAAGCCGGCCTCGTAAATCTCGGGAAGAACGTCAATCTCCACACCATCGACCACATTCATCGGGCCACCGTTCAAAATCACACCCTTCACGCCGGGCAGTGCCTTCAGCTCCTCGGCCGTAATGTCGTGCGGATAGATTTCACTATACACACCCAATGCACGGATAGCTCGGGCCAACACCGTATTTTCGTGGCTGCCCAAGTCCAGAATCACAATCATATCTTGTTTCATAGCGGTAAAAATTATTTTATTGTTTGTTTCACTCATTAACCTTAAAGCGTCAGCCCACATTGCAATGCTATTTCAAAGCATCGTCGTGTGGGCTGAAGTCGTGTTCATCTTGTCTGACAGGTTGGTTTATCGTTCGCTCGAATAGTTAGGAGCCTCGCGTGTGATGGCAACATCGTGCGGGTGGCTCTCCTGCATACCCGAAGCCGTGATGCGGATAAACTTCGCGGTTTGGAGCGTGGCGATATCCTTGGCACCGCAGTAACCCATACCCGACCGCAAACCACCGATAAGCTGATAAACCGTCTCGCTGAGCGAACCCTTAAACGGTACGCGGGCAACGATACCCTCCGGAACGAGTTTGTTGATATTGCCCTCGCACCCCTTCTGGAAGTAGCGGTCGGCCGAACCGGCCTTCATGGCATCAATCGAACCCATACCGCGGTAGGACTTAAACTTACGGCCGTTGTAGATAATCGTCTCGCCCGGAGCCTCCTCCGTACCGGCAAACATCGAACCTACCATCACCGAGTCGCCACCGGCAGCCAGGGCCTTTACGATATCGCCCGAATAGCGCAGACCGCCATCGGCGATAACCGGCACACCGGCCTTCTTGGCCACCTCGGCAGCTGCATAGATGGCCGAGAGTTGCGGCACACCCACACCGGCAATGATACGGGTCGTACAAATCGAACCCGGACCGATACCCACCTTCACGCCATCGGCACCTGCATCGATGAGGAATTGGGCAGCCTCGGCCGTGGCAATATTACCGGCTACGACCTGAAGGTCGGGGAATTCGGCCTTAATCTCGCGCAACTTCTTGGCAATATTGGCCGAGTGACCGTGTGCCGAATCCAACACCACGGCATCCACATCCTCGGCTACCAGGGCGCGTACACGCACCATGGCATCCTCCGTGATACCGACACCGGCAGCCACGCGCAGACGACCCTTCTCGTCCTTGCAGGCATTCGGGTGGTCCTGCACCTTCGTAATATCTTTATAGGTAATAAGTCCCACCAGATGGTCCTCGTTATCGACCACGGGCAACTTCTCGATTTTCGAGTTCAGGAGCATATCCTTTGCCGTCTCGAGGTCGGTCGAATGGGTCGTGATGAGTCGTTCGCGCGGTGTCATCACATCGCCAATCAGGCGCATCATGTCGCGCTGGAAACGCAGGTCACGGTTCGTAACGATACCGATGAGCTTCTTCTCCTCATCCACCACCGGAATACCGCCAATCTTATTCTCGCGCATCAGGTTGAGCGCATCCCCCACGGTCTCGGTCTTGGAGATGGTCACCGGGTCATAAATCATGCCGTTCTCGGCACGCTTTACGCGACGCACCTGGGCAGCCTGCTCGGCGATGGTCATATTCTTGTGAATCACACCGATTCCACCCTCACGGGCCAAGGCAATAGCCATCGGAGCCTCCGTCACGGTATCCATGGCGGCCGACACGATAGGAATGTTCAAGCGGATTTTACGCGAGAAGCGGGTTTCGAGCGAAACCTCTCGCGGCAACACATCCGAATAAGCGGGAACTAACAGCACATCGTCGAAGGTCAGACCCTCGGGCTGTACTCTGTTTTCAATAAAAGACATAATGAACGGATTTTTTGTTGCCTGCAAAAGTAGTAATTTTTTCGGAATTTAACAAGCCGGCAGTGATGGCGAACGAAAAATTATAAACATTTTTTCATCAAGCGCAACGAAAGATTCGCTTTCCCGATTTATTCCATCTTTCGGGGCAGCCTTTTGGTTGCCATTAGGCAACGCACTTGAAGCGAATAGCCCCACCTTTCCAAGCAAGCTCGAAGGTGGGGCTACATTTCAACAAATAGAATTCCTCTTCAACTTTCTACTGCACCAGGCTGTTCAGATAGCGTTCCAGGTTGGTATAGCCCTCCTTGGTCACTACGCGCGAGCCGTCCGCAGCGTCGCGCGGATTGAGGCCCTCTTGCTTTTCCCACCAATCGGGCATACCGTCGCCATCCGCATCGCGGAGCATCTTGGTCTTCACACCGCCATCGCTCAACGCACACCAAGGCGAACGCTCCCCTTCGGCCATCACATCCTGCGGCAGGTCAATCAGACCGGGCAGGCGGTCGGCATCCTCGGAGACCGAACCGCGATAGGTTGCCGTACCGGTGCGCGTCTCCTCCACGATGCGTGTATCGATGGCATCGCGCTGCTTCGAGCATCCGGCACCCTCCAGCACCAGACGATAGGCCTCCTCGGCCGTGTGGGTCGTCACCACATCCGTTTCGAGGGGTTGCGAAAGGCGAATTTCGCGTTTCACCTCCTCGGTGAAGGTGTTATCGTTGGCCGCATTGTCAATCTGGGCATAGACGCCAAGCGTCCAATTATCGCGCGTCACCGCCTCGTTCCCCTCCATCACGTTGCCATCCACATAGTAGCGACCCCAGATGTGCAACATCGGTCGCCAAGCGTTAAACGTACCGTTGGCACGTGTCACGTAGCGGGTGGTACGGATGCCGGGGGCGGCAATGCGGTGGCCGACCAATCCCGTTTTCGGTGTTGCAGGACCGGGTTTGTAGTAGTTATTCACGATATTGACTTTCATACCTTCGCCACCGTAGCAACCGGCACCGGCCCAATTGTAAATCACGTTGTTGCGCATATCCATATACTCGCGCTCCTGCGTACTCACATGAGGACCGAGGCGCGGTGTGCGGCTGTCGTGATGCGCCAGCAGATTGTGGTGGAACGAGGCACGCGCACCGCCCCAGATAGCCCCATAGCCATGGCTACCCTTCTTATGGCCGGCATTGCGCAGGCTCTCCGAGATGATACACCACTGCACGGTCAATCGTTCCCCACCATAGACCGAGCAACTCTCATCGACCGACCAGCTAATCGAGCAGTGGTCGATAATCACATCGCGCGACGAGGAGCATCCCAATCCGTCGGGGTCACCCTCCGACTCGTTACCCACGCGGAAGCGCAGGTAGCGCACAATGACATTCTCGGCCTGGATGGTCACCGGATAACGGGCGATACAGATACCCTGCCCCGGTGCGCTCTGTCCCGCCAAGGTCACATCACCATGTCTGATGCGGAGCGGAGCGTTGAGAAAAATCGTTCCGGCCACATCGAAGACAATGGTACGCGCACCGCGCTGCTCAACGGCATAACGCAACGTACCCGGCTGATTTCCATCCTCGAGGGTCGTCACATGATAGACCTTACCGCCACGACCTCCCGTGGCATAGCGGCCGAAGCCCTCCGCACCGGGGAAGGCAACAGGTCGCTCATCGCCCCACGCTACCAGCACGAAGAGCGACAGCAGGAGGGTTAAAAAGGCTCTTTTCATACGCAACAACTATTAGTAGCCCAACACATTCCAAAGCGAACGGATGCGGGCCTCGGGGTCCCACTTTCCGCCAAAAGTCCAGCGGGCATTGAGGTTGTAATAGACCGGTTTCTCGTCCGACTCGTTGAAGTTGTCGTTGAGCCAACCACTGTGACCACCCTCGCGCACGCAATCATTATAATAGGTACGCAAACCCCACGGGCAGGGGTCCAGCACCTTGTCCGAATAGGCGTAGTGGATGTTGCCGTCGAGGACATTTTTCGAGAAGTAGCAATTTTGCAGGAAGAACTGCGAATCGTGGTGGTAGCGACCCAGGAGCGTGGGGGTCTTGGCATCAAACTCCGAATCGATGATGACCAACTTCTTCGACTTATCGCCACGGCCATCGTGCCAAATCATGGCACGGCTGTCGCCATAGAAACGCGAGCGGGTCACATAACACCAACCGCGCGGACAGAGGAAATCGACACCCGGACAGCGCAGGTAGAGGTCGGCATGGTAGTACATACCGCTTGCATCACGCGCCCAAAGCGAAAGAGCATCGTTACCATCGGCCCAGACATTCGAGTTGATGACAATCGTGCGCGTGGCACGGCCAAAGATGGCCATCTGGTGGCGTGTCGTATTTTCAACGGTCGTACCATAATTATTATAGACCGTAAGACCGCTAATCACGCAATCGTCGGCACCCTCCTGAATCACAATCACGCCATTGCCGACGGGTTTGCCCTTGTACTCCTTGATTTTGCGCGAATCCATCACCTCGGCATAGATGATTTGGGTCGTTTCGCGCTCCTCACCAACCAGCACAATATTGGGCTTGTTGATAATCACCTTCTCGTTGTAGATACCCTTCTCGATAAGAATCTTGAACGGCTCGGTCGGATTTTCGGGAGCCTTTTCGATGGCGGCCTGGATGCTCTCGCCGGACTTCACCACCACATCAAAAGCCGCACGGTCAATCGTTGGACGACGGTACATCTCGATGAGTCCGTTCTCGTTGGCACCCTTCGCGTGCAGGTCAATCTGCACCTTGTTTTTCGGGTCATTCACCTCGGCCCACTTCTCATAGAGAGGATAGAGGTCGGCAGCACGCGAACCATACCAGCTGTAACCCGTTCTGCGCTCCAAGCCAATCTGCTCCAGACGACGACGCTGGATGCCGTCACGGTCGCAAACAAACGGCTCGCAATACTCGAAGTTGTAGAAACGACCCCAAATCGGGAGCTTGGCCGTGGCATCCTCCACAAGCTTCGCATCACGACGTTCGCCCGGTCGCCACCCCGTGCGCACGAGCTTCAGACCCGTCAATTTATAGGTATCAAACCACTTCATGGCACCATGAACGGCCTCCTTCACCCGCTTCGAGGGTTTCGGCAAGGTCATCAGCAGGCGCACGAGCGTTGCACTCTCCTGCGTGCAGTAGCAGGCATGCTCAAAGACACGAGCCGGAGCAGGCTCGAACGTATCTTTATAGTGTTGCTGACACCACACCGTCGGGCGGCCATCGACATAAATCTGGCACTTCAGAATGCACTCGATGCCCTTATCAAAGGCCGTGGCTACCTGCTTGCGGGTTGCCTTGTCGAGCAGGTCACCCTCATAGGGGGCGCGCTCGTTACGGATATCGTCAAAGATGAAGAGAATGTTGGCGATGGCATCGTCGTTGAAGGTGATGTGGGCATGATAGCCCTCGGTGTTGGGCCAAATCTGCGGCCAGCCACCGTTTTCGTACTGGCCATCGAGGATATACTGCAACGCCTTGAGGAAGGCCTCGCGGAAACGCTCCTTGCCCGTCGCCTGATACAGTCGTGCCAGGAAAATCATCTGCGAGGTGGTGGCTCCGTTGTCGATGGTCGAGTCGTGCGTGTTCGTTTTAGCCTTGATAACCGCCTCGCGCTCCTGATCGGTCAGGCGGCGCACCATATCGGTATTCTTGGGCCAGGCACCCGTCACACGCTGATAGAGCAGCATCTGGTCACCGATGCGCTCGGCCTCGGCCGACTGGAAAAACTCCTTGCGCGTTTCACGCATCACGTTACGCTGCGGACGCAACCGCTGGGCCACGGCCAACGAGGGGACGAAAAGTCCCACCAGCAAAAGCATCGCAAGGGCCTGCTTTGCCTTCGAAAGATTTAGTAGTTTCATATAGGTTAGATTAGTGTAGTTGGTTTACAGTTTAGTTATTGAACTCGAAGGTCAATCATTAAACCCAATTGTATAATTTTGAATTCTAAATTCTAAATTTTGAATTCGAAGCATTAGAATCGGACCCTAAAACTCCTTCCCCTGCTTCAGGGCCTCGACATAGGCATCGATTTTCTGCATCTGCTGCGGAATCTTGATGCGCTGCGGACAATGCTCCATACACTCCTCGCACCCGATGCAGTGCGACGCCTGACGCAACGCAGGCACCGAGCGGTCGTAGCCCACCAAGAAGGCACGACGTGCCTTGCGGTAGTTTGCATCGCCCGACGAGGTCGATACGTTACCCTCGTTCACGCACTTGTTATAGTGTTTGAAGATGCCCGGAATATCGATACCATAGGGGCAGGGCATACAATATTGGCAATCGGTGCAGTTGATAACGGGATATTTCAGGTAGCGTTGCGCCGTATCCTCCAGCAGCTCCAACTCCTCGGCCGTGCAGGGGTCGAGCGGCGAGTAGGTGCGCAGGTTATCCTCCAGATGCTCCTGATAGGTCATACCGCTCAACACGGTCAGCACGTGGGGCGGCGTACCGGCAAAGCGGAACGACCACGAGGCAATCGAATCTTCGGGACGCGCCTCCTGCATACGGGCCGTGAGGTGGTCGTTGAGCGTGGCTAGGCGACCGCCCAGAAGCGGCTCCATAATCACCGACGGAATGTTTCGTTTGGCCAACTCGTTGTAGAGGTACTCGGCATTCACGTTGCGCGAACCCTGCTCCTCGGCATGACGCCAATCGACAAAGTTGAGCTGAATCTGCACAAAGTCCCACTTGTATTTATCGTGGAGCGAGAGGGCGTAATCGAAGGTCTTTACATCGCCATGAAACGAGAAACCGAGGTTGCGGATGCGACCCGCCTCGCGCTCCTTTAACAGGAAATCCATCACGCCGTTGTCGATAAAACGCTCGTGGAAGGTGGCGATGCCCTTACCGCCACCAATCGAGTGGAGGAGGTAGTAGTCGATATAATCCACCTGCAACTCCTTGAACGAGTTGCGATACATCGCCTGGGCAGCGGCAAACGAGCTGTCGCGCATATTCGAAAGTTTGGTGGCGATGAACCACTTCTCACGCGGATGGCGTTTCAGGGCAATGCCCGTCACCCGCTCCGAGAGGCCGCGGCCATAGACCGGAGCCGTATCGAAGTAGTTCACACCATGCTCGATGGCATAATCCACCAGGGCGTTGGTCGCCTCCTGGTCGATGGGCGAATTGCGGTCCTTTTGGTTCTCGAGCGGCCAGCGCATACAGCCGTAGCCGAGCAGCGAAACACGATCGCCCGTCGTGGGCGTAGTGCGGTAGGTCATCTTTTCGGCCTCGGGTTCGGAGGCCGACTTCGCGGTTGTCTTTTGTTGTTTCGGGGCGCAACCCGTAAGGGCTGCCGTCGTCAGTGCCGCACCCAAACCAAAGCGTTTGAGAAATTCGCGGCGCGAAATCGTCTTGTCGTCTTTCATGGTTGGGTCGGATTTAGAGGGTTCGGTGTTGCTGATTGCCTTCGACATAGATGGCCGAGAAGGGACGTGCGGGGCAGAGGTGTTCGCAAGCTCCGCAACCGATACACTTCTCGGTATCGATGGCCGGAATACGTTTTCCCTCCTTCTCCACCATGCGGATGGCCCCCGTGGGGCAATGGCGGGCGCAGTTGTCGCACTTCACCCCCTCCGAAGCGGGCAGGCAGTTCTCTTTCACCCACACGGCACGACCAATCTGCTCGGAGGACTTCTCCTCGCGCGTGATGGGTCGAATGGCACCCGTGGGGCAAACCTCCGCACACTTCGTACACTCGGGGCGGCAGTAACCCTTCTCATACCCCATCTCGGGTTGCAGGAGGGTCATCACCCCCATCGAGGGGCGCAGCACCTCGTTCGGGCAGGCCGAGACGCAGAGCTGGCAGGCGGTGCAGTGTTGCGTGAAACGCTTGAACGAGCCGGCACCGGCAGGCACCAACGGTGTTTTGCGGGCAGGAGCCTCCTTATCGACAATCACCGCCAAACCGCCATCCACCTTCTGGCGTTTGGCCTCGGCAACAGCCGTACCGGCCAAGAGTGCCGAGAGGGTCAGGAACTGACGACGCGATGCATCGCTCTTTTCGTTCATAGCAGCCTTTTTACGCGGGGTATAGCTAATCGCTCCGCGCGTACATTTGTCGATGCAGTCGAAGCAGACCACGCAACGCGAGAGGTCAATCTTGTGGGTTTTCTGGTTGATGCAGGCCGCCTTGCAGTTGCGGGCGCAAAGACCACAGCCGTTGCACTTCTCGGTATCAATCACGGGGCGCAGCCACGAAAAGCGCGACAACAGGCCCAACACCGTACCTACGGGGCAGACCGTGTTGCACCACGTGCGTCCGTTGCGCCAGGCCAGCACACCCACCACCAGCAGCGTCACGACAGCCACGACGGTCAGCACCGCGCCTTTCCACCACACCTCCACCGAATAGAAGGCGTAGCTATCCACGCGCGTAGCAACCCATGCAAGGCCGTTGTTCAACAGTTGCCATACGGGGGCAAGCAGCGTCGAGGCGATGCGGCCGAAGGCACTATAGGGGGCAATGAGAGCCGCCACCTGACCCACACCGGCCACCATCAGCACCACAAAGAGGGCGAGGAAGCCGTAGCGAAGCAGATTTTTGGCCTTCGAAAAGCCGTAGCGGTTCTTTTTCGCTTTGCGTCCCATACGCCCGAAGAGGTCTTGCAGGATGCCGAGCGGACAAATCACCGAGCAATAAAGGCGACCGAATAGGAGCGTCAGCACGACCAGCAGGGCCACCACCCCGACATTCATGGCCAGGATTGCCGGCAACAACTGGATTTTGGCCAGCCAGCCCAAAAAGCGATGTGCCGTCCCCGTAAAATCGAGGAACAGGAGCGTAATGGCCACCAGGACCACCGCTGCCACCGCCGTACGAAGTTTGCGTAAGTTCATGAAAAGTGTAATTTTGAAGCGGTTTTTTAGGGGGGGGGATTTTAAGGGTGCTTAAGGTGCCTTAAGGTGCCTTAAGGATTTCCCCAATTCTAAATTCTTAATTAACCCTGCTTTGCAGGCTTTTCCTCCTCGCGGTTCGGCATAGTCTGCAAGCAGCCTCTGCGCTCACCCGCAGCGTCGGTTCTAAATTTTTAATTCGTCTAACTCCACTGCTCGTCGGCATTGGGGTACTCGCCCTGGCGCACATCCGAGATGTAATGCTCCACGGCCTCGGTCATCACCTCATGCAGGTTGGCATAGCGACGCAGGAATTTGGGTTTGAAGCCCTTGTTCATGCCGAGCATATCATGCACCACCAGCACCTGACCGTCGCACTCGGCTCCGGCACCGATGCCGATGGTCGGGATGGCAATCTCTTTCGTCACTTTCGCTGCCAGCGGAGCGGGAATCTTCTCCATAACCAGAGCAAAGCAACCCGCCTCGGCAAGGAGCTTGGCATCTTTGAGGAGCTTCTCGGCCTCGGCCTCCTCCTTGGCACGCAGGCCGTAGCCACCGAGCTGGTGAATCGACTGCGGGGTAAGGCCCAGGTGACCCATCACCGGAATACCGGCAGCGATGATTTTACGAATCGAGGGCAACATCTCCTCACCACCCTCAATCTTCACACCGTCGGCACCCGACTCCTTCATGATGCGGATGGCGGCCTCCAAGGCGACCTCCACATTGCCACTGCACGTTCCGAAGGGCATATCGACCACCACAAAGGCACGCTCCACGCCACGCACGACCGATTTGGCATGATAAATCATCTCGTCGAGCGTAATGGGAAGCGTCGTCGTGTAGCCGGCCATGACGTTGGCGGCCGAGTCGCCTACCAGGATGATATCGATACCGGCACCATCCACAATTTTGGCCATCGTATAGTCGTATGAGGTGAGCATGGCAATCTTCTCACCCGTCTGTTTCATCTGCGCCAGGGTGGCCGTGGTCACCGCGCGTACTTTACTTTCAACTGACATAGTCTAATAGGATTGAATATAATCGTACAAATTTAACTATTTCGAACCAATTTGGCAAAAGAAATTCCACAAAACAACGCCTCCCGAAACAGAAACATTGAGCGAATGTTTTGTGCCGACCTGCGGAATCTCAATCGCTCCATCCGCGAGGTCCACCACCTGCTGCTCGACACCGGCCACCTCGTTGCCGAAAACGAGCGCGTATTTCGCCCCCTCATCCGTTCGGAAGTCGTTGAGCATCACCGCCCCTTCGACCTGCTCGACGGCTAACACCCGATAACCCTCCTCCTTGAGGCGCATGACGGCCTCGGTGGTCTTTTCGGCATACTCCCACCGCACGGTCATCTCGGCACCGAGTGCCGTTTTGTGGATGTCGCGGGCCGGAGGGGTGGCCGTGATGCCGCAAAGGATGATTTTTTCCACCGCAAAGGCATCCCCCGTGCGGAAAAACGAGCCCACGTTCTGCATCGAACGCACATTATCCAAGACCACCACCACGGGCATCTTCTCCATCTCGACAAACTCCTCCACGGAGGGGCGCATCAACTCTTCGTTGGTAATTTTTCGCATATCAAAAGTGATTCTTGGCTACAAAAGTACATAAAATTAAAATCTTTTCCCTATTTTTGTCGGTCGAACCTCAATCGAAAATCAAAAAGCAGAGAAAATAATATGGCAATCGAAAGCACCGAAACCAAAGAGAAGTCGTTGAACTTCATCGAAGAGATTATCGAAGAGTCTATCGCCAAAGGCGAAAAGCGCGTACAGACCCGCTTCCCGCCCGAGCCGAACGGTTACCTGCACATCGGTCACGCCAAGTCGATTTGCATCAACTTCGGCATGGCCAAGAAGTATGGCGGCAAGTGCAACCTGCGCTTCGACGACACGAACCCCGTAAAGGAGGACACCGAGTATGTAGATTCGATTAAGCGCGATATCCAGTGGCTCGGCTTCCAATGGGCCGAGGAGCGTTACGCTTCGGACTATTTCGACCAGCTCTATGAGTGGGCCGTGGTACTGATTAAGAAGGGGCTGGCCTATGTCGATGACCAGACGCAGGAGCAGATTCGCGAGAACCGTGGTACGGTCTCCGTGCCGGGTACCCCCTCGCCGTGGCGTGACCGCTCGGTAGAGGAGAACCTCGACCTCTTCGAGCGCATGAAAAATGGCGAGTTTGCCGATGGCGAGAAGGTCTTGCGTGCCAAGATTGATATGGCACACCCCAATATGCTCTTCCGCGACCCGATTATGTATCGCATTCTCCACGCCGACCACCACCGCACGGGTGACAAGTGGTGCATCTACCCGATGTACGACTACGCCCACGGCCAGTGCGACTCGATTGAGAAGATTACCCACTCGATTTGTACGCTGGAGTTCGACGTACACCGTCCGCTCTACGATTGGTTTATCGAGGCTTTGGAGATTTACCCCTCGCACCAATACGAGTTTGCCCGTCTGAACCTGACCTATACGATGATGTCGAAGCGTCGTCTGCTGAAGCTCGTCCAGGAGGGTGCCGTGATGGGTTGGGACGACCCCCGTATGCCGACCATCTGCGCCCTGCGCCGTAAGGGTTACACCCCCGCCTCGGTACGCAACTTTGCCGAGATGGTAGGTGTGGCAAAGCGCGACAATGTGATTGATTTGGGCAAGCTGGAGTACTGCGTGCGCGAGGATTTGAACAAGATTGCCGAGCGTCGCATGGCTGTTCTGAACCCCCTGAAGGTGGTCATCACGAACTACGAGGAGGGTCGCAAGGAGTACTTCACGGCCATCAACAACCCCGAGGATGAGGCTGCCGGCACGCGCCAGGTACCCTTCTCGAAGGTGATTTACATCGAGCGCGACGACTTTATGGAGAATCCCCCCAAGAAGTTCTTCCGCCTTCAGCCGGGTGGTGAGGTGCGCCTGCGCTACTCGTACCTGATTAAGTGCGAGGAGGTCATCAAGGACGAGGAGGGCAACATCACCGAGCTGCGCTGTACGTATGACCCGATGTCGGGCAACGGTTCGTCGAGCGACGGCCGCCGCGTGAAGGGTGTCATTCACTGGGTGTCGGCCGAGGATGCCGTAGAGGCCGAGGTACGTCTCTTCAACCCGCTCTTTACGACCGAGGACCCCAACGAGGGTTGCGAAGAGGGCGGCAAGACGTGGGAGGACAACCTCAACCCCGAGTCGCTGGTGAAGATTACGGGCTACCTGGAGCCGTCGCTCAAGGAGACCCCGATTGGCAAGGCGGTACAGTTCGAGCGCGTGGGCTACTTCTGCCCCGACACCGACTCGACCCCCGAAAAGCTGGTCTTCAACCGCACGGTAACGCTCAAAGATTCGTGGGCCAAGATTAACAAATAAAATTGGCAACCGTCCTAAAAAGAGAACCACCTCCAAGGCTTGGAGGTGGTTTTTTTCGTTCGGGAGCGGGGCGAGAAAGGCAGGAAAGGAAAACTAAAGGTTGCTAAAGGGAGCTAAAAGCCTCTTCTTTCAACTTTCAACTTTCAACTTTTCTCTATTTTGGCAAATTCAACTCGCCTGCTTTGCGTCGTCCGATGAGGTATTGCCACAAAATCGAACCGCGATAGATGTAGCGATAGCCCTCCGCGGAGGCACACTCGCGCACCTTACGGCGTTTCTCCTTCAGCATCTGATACCACCCTATCACCTCCCACCAGGCGCGGAACACGGCCTTAAAGTTCTCCGTATGTCCCTGCGCAAGATAGGTCAATGCCGCCAGGCAGTCCAACCCCGGGCGCAACAGCAACGCCACCAGGCACTGCATGGGCGTGCCACACTTAAAGAGCATGGCGAGATTATTACGGTGATTGAGGAAAATTTTGCGAGGTGAATCGGTCGAGAGCGTTCCGCCTCCGTAGTGATAGACCTTGCTTTCGGGAACGATGCGAATCTTCCACCCTGCGAGTTGCAGTCGCCACGAGAGGTCTATCTCCTCCATGTGGGCGAAGTAGTCGCCATCGAAACCGCCCAGGCGATGAAACAGCTCGGCACGGCAACAATAGGCCGCACCCGAGACCCAGAACAGGTCACGTGCATCGTCGTACTGCCCCTCATCCTTCTCTATCGCACGTAACACGCGCCCGCGACAGAACGGGTAGCCCAGAAAATCGATATATCCGCCCGCTGCTCCGGCATACTCGAATTGGTCACGCACCTCACTGAAGCGCAATTTCGGGGCGCAGGCCGCCACCTCGGGGCAGTTATCGAGGCATTGAATCAGGGGTTCGACCCACCCGCGCGGGGTCTCGACATCGGAGTTCAGGAGGATGTAATAGTCGGCCTGAATCGTTTGCAACGCGCGGTTATACCCCTCGGCAAAGCCGTAGTTGCGGTCGAGGCGTACCACCTCAACGCTCGGAAAATCACGCTCCAAGAGGGCCAGCGAGCCATCCGTAGAGCCGTTATCGGCCACCACGACCGAACACCCTTCAATCCCCTCCACGGACCTTACGACCGAAGGCAGGAAACGCTTCAGGTGCTGCTCCCCGTTCCAATTCAGTATGACGATTTTACTCTTCGACATTTCGTTTATGCTTCCAGCGACGATGCGACCACATCCACAGCGCGGGGTCACGGCGAATCATCTGCTCCAAACGACGCACATATCGTTCCGTAATTTCATGCTTTTCGACCTGCTCTTTCCCGTCGTAAATCAGTTCGAACTCCATTTCATAGCGACCGCGACCTACGCGGAACATCGGGGCGAAATAGACCGGCATATGGTAGCGCATGGCAAGCTGCTCACCACCATCGAAAAAGACCGTCTCCTGGTTCAGGAAATCGAACCAATGGGTATCGGCATTGACGGGGATGTTGGGGTGCTGGTCGGCAATCAGACCCATGGCCATCTTTCGGCCACGCACACCCTCCTTGAAGTGGTGCAAGAGGAAACGCATCGACTCCTTCTTCTGCACAGGGGTCGAATAGGGGGTCGTGCGCAGGCGTTGATAGAAGAGGTCCAGCACCTTCGAGCGCAACTCGTGGTAGATGCCGAGCGATTCGTGGGTCGGCTCCGCCATCGTCCAGAAGGCACCCAACTCCCACAGGCCGTGGTGGGCAAAGAGGACGATAATATGTTCGTCGGGCATTTCGCGTTTGAGTTGTTCGAAATTGCGCATATTGAAATAGCGACGAATCTTCTTATCGGTCAGATGCACCATATTAAACGTACCGATAATCACCTCGGCAAGGTTGTGGTAGAAATCGCGCTTTATGGTGCGCAACTCCTCCTCGCTCTTCTCGGGAAACGAGGCGCGGAGATTCTCCTCAATCACCCGCCGACGGTAGTGCAGCAGGTGGTACAAAATCCCGTAGAGCAGCGGCTCGAGCAGGTAGAATTTCACCCAATAGGGCAACACGGCAATACACCACGTAAAGCCCCACAACAACTCCAACGCGATGCGTTGGCCAATATTCAGGTCCGTTATTTTAATCATCTTCTTCGGTTTCGTTTCTTTTCTTTTTGGTCGGTTTGCCCGCTACAACAAGGACAAACTCCCCTTTGGGTTCATGTTCGCGGAAATGGGCCAGCACCTCGCCAATCGTACCGCGCACGGTCTCTTCGAATTTTTTGGTCAGCTCGCGCGATACGCTAATCGGTCGCTCCTCGCCAAAGAATTCGGCAAACTGCTCCAGACACTTCACCACGCGGTAGGGCGACTCATAAAAAATCATCGTGCGCTCCTCCTCACGGCAACGCTCCAGATGCTTCGTGCGTCCCTTCTTTTGGGGCAGGAAGCCCTCAAAGCAGAAGCGGTCGCACGGGAAGCCGCTATTAACCAGAGCCGGAATCAGGGCCGTAGCTCCGGGCAGGGTCTCCACCTCGATGCCCTGCTCCACGCAGGTGCGCACCAACAAAAATCCCGGGTCGGAGATTCCGGGCGTTCCGGCATCCGACACAAGGGCCACATTCTGACCGGCCGCCACCGTCTCGGTGAAGAATTGGGCCGTGGCGTGTTCGTTGAATTTGTGGTGGGAACGCAACGGCTTTTCAATGCCCAAGTGACGCAACAGAAACGAGGTGGTGCGCGTATCCTCGGCCAGAATCAAATCCACGGTACGCAACACCTCCACGGCACGCAGCGTGATATCGTCCAGATTGCCAATCGGGGTCGGCACCAAATAGAGTTTTGCCATAGTGCCTACTGCTCAAATTTACGTTCCAGGAGGTCAATCATCAACTTCGCACCGTCCGAATTGGGATTCCACGCGAAGTGTTCGGCGATGTAAATCATGCAATCGTCGAAATTATCGAACTCGTTGAGTTTGCGAATCGTAATCTCATAGAGCGAGCCGTTTCCGCCAAAGAGGTCGCGGATGAGGAGGAATTTATCGTTCAACCCCACGGCACGTCGTAAATCGGTCACCTTCGGACGCAGGTCATTGACCGTCTGTCGGGCAGCGAGCTGGTCGGCCAAGGTCGGAGCGGGCGTCATCACCTCGCCCAACACCGCAGGATTCTCCTCCACGGCAGGGACAAAGGCAGGCTCTTCGGCCACCTCCTCGCTGTCTTCAGCCTCCACAGCAGCCGTAGGCGACGGCCCCTGCTGCACCTCGCGGTTCGGTTCTGCGTTATGCTCGACAACGCTTTCGGGTGCATTTTCCAACTCCTCGTCCGAAATCTCAATCACCTCGCTCTCCTCGTCCGATTCGATAAGCTCACTCATCGGGGGGACAAGCTGAACGACCGCCTCCTCCGGCTGCGCAATCGGTTGCTCGACACGCACCTCGACCACGGGCGCAGGCTCCTCGCTCTTTGCTTCGTGCTGCGGCATAGGCTCGGAGACATCGTAGAGCGACATAATGACGCGCTGCTTGCGACGATGCCTGTCTTCGGCAGGCTCTGCACCAAAGAGGGTCTGGAAGGTATTTCGTTCCGGTTCGGGCGTCGATTCAAGTTCGGGTTGGGGTTCAGCCACAAACTCCGGCTCCGGTTCAGGTTCGGGTTCGGCAACAACTTCCGGTTCGGGTTCGGGTTCGGCCACGACCTCCGGTTCGGGCATCGGTTCAGCTTGTGCCTCGACCTCTGCTTCGACTGCGGGGGCAACCGTTTCCGAGACCGGCTCCTCCATCGGCTCACCAGCCGGCTCCTCCATCGATTCCTCCATCGGCTCCTCGCCAAACGGCACAATGGCATCGAGCGAAAAGAAATCATCGGCCTCCAAGGCCAGCGGCTCCTCCTCCACGGGAGCTTGCTCCTGCTCGGTCTCAAGCTCAACAGCCGGCACAGGAATCGGGGCAACCGCAGCAGGCTCCACACGTGGCTCTACCCCAAAACGAATCGCTTCGTAAAGGTCTCTTAACCGCGCCAGCACCAGGTCGCGCTCGATGGTCGTTATCTCTTCATCCTGCTGCCACGCACCCACCAATTCATTGAGGCGTTGCAGCTCTTTTTGCAGGGTTTTCAGCTCCATAGTCGGGAATGTTTATACAATGGGACAAATATAGTGATTTTTCTCGGGAAATCATGCTTGCAAAAACGGCTTTATTTGCTTAAATTTGTATTTTAATACAAACTATCTTTCTCCAAAGACCATGAAACGCCTCGTAACCCTCCTCACGTTGCTCCTGGCAACGCTCTCCCTTCAGGCCAAAATCCTGCCCTATGGCGAGATGGCCCGTCGTTTTGCCGCCTCGGAGCGCGACCGTTTCCCCGAAGCCTGGATGCTCGACTACTGCAAAGCCCCCTTCTTCGGCTATTCGCAAGGGGTCGGCTGTTCGGCCATGCTCCAAATCTGGCGCGAGACGGGCGATGAGGATTACTTTTGGTATGTCGAAAAGTTAGCCGATACGCTCATCAACGACAAGGGCGAGATTCACCGCTACGAACGCGACAAATACAACCTCGATTTTATCAACTCGGGCAAATACCTCTTCGCCTGCTACGAAAAGACCGGCAAGGAGAAGTATCGCAAAGCCCTCGATTTGTTGGTGGACCAGCTCCGCGAACAGCCCCGCACCTCGGATGGCGGTTTTTGGCACAAGCTCCGCTACACACACCAGATGTGGCTCGACGGTCTCTATATGTGTTCGCCCGTTCTGATGCAATATGGCGTGAGCTTCAACCAGCCCGAATGGGTCGAGGAGGCCGTAAAGCAAATCCGCCTCTGCCACAAGCACACCTTCGACCCCGCAACGGGACTTTACCACCACGCCTGGGATGAGAGCCGTTCACAACGCTGGGCCAACCCCGAAACGGGCCACTCGCCCTCGTTCTGGGGTCGCTCCATCGGTTGGTGGTTCATGGCCTTGGTCGATAACCTCGACTACCTGCCTTCTGACCATCCCGCCCGCGAGGAGATTATCGGCTACATCCAGGGGTTGACCGATGCCCTGATGAAATACCAGCGCGAGGGCCATTGGTATCAGGTGCTGGACTGCCCCGAGCGCGAAGGCAACTACCCCGAAGCCTCCGTCACGGCGCAATGTATGTACGCCATTGCCAAGGCGGTCAATAAGGGTTACATTCCCCGTCGCTACCGCAAGGTGGCTGTCGAGGCCTATCGCGCCCTGTGTCGTGACCTGATTTTCGAGGACGAGCGCGGCATTCTCTCCCTCACGCGCTGCTGTGCCGTGGGTGGTCTGGGTGGCAACCCCTACCGCGACGGTTCGTTCGAATACTACATCGGTGAGCGCATCCGCGACAACGACGCCAAGGCGACCGGTCCGTTCATCATGGGCTGTCTGGAGTTGGCTAAATAAAACGAACAAACAAACCCCATCATGCGTAAATATTGGTTACAACTGCTATGCACGCTTCTCCTCCTCGGTCTTACAGCCTGCGGAGGTGATGACCCGATAAGCGAAGAACCCGAGCAGCCCGAAACGGAGCAGCCCGAGCCGGAACCCGAACCCGAACCCGAGCCGGAGCCTGAACCGCCCGCTCCACCTACGCCGCCCGCACCGGACAAATTTCCCGACTACGGTGCCGTCAAGGCCTTTCCGACGGCTGTCGGTCACGGACGCAACGCCACGGGTGGTCGCGGAGGCGAGATTTACCACGTCACAAACCTCAACGATTCGGGGGCAGGGTCCCTGCGCGATGCCGTGAGCCAATCGAACCGCACGATTGTCTTTGATGTGGCGGGTGTCATTACACTCAAATCGGTCTTGGTACTCAAGAGCAACCAAACCCTGCTGTTTCAGACCGCTCCTGGCGACGGCATCGAGATTTACAACAACCGTGTCGCCTCATCGGGTGCATCGAACCTTATTGTACGCTATATGCGTGTACGCACGGGACGTCAGGCTTCGAGCCAAGACAACATGGACGCCGGCGGTTTGTCGAGCGGAGCGGATGTGATTTACGACCACTGCTCCTTCACGTGGGCCACGGACGAATGTTTCTCCATCAGCACCGACAACAAGGGGACCCGTCCGCAACGTATCACGCTCCAGCATTCAATCATCGGCCAGGGTTGCATGAACCACTCGGCCGGTGGGCTGATTCAGACCTCCGACACGGAGGGTGTGACCATCTTCCGCAACCTCATAATCGACAACGGAGCGCGTAACTTCAAGGTGAAGGGTCTCAACCAATATGTCAATAACGTGGTCTATAATTGGGGTTCGTCGAGCTGCTACGACATGAGCAACTCGGAGGGGCGTTCCGACACCCAAATCGAGAACAACTATTTCATTCAGGGACCCTGCTATGTATGGCGCAACACACCGGCCGAGAAGGTGAGCGCGGAGATTTACAACAACGCAGCCATCTGCTCACCGACAGGAGCCGGACACGCCTACTACGAAGTCCTCTCGCAGGAGAAGCCCACCAAACCCTTCACGCGCGGCAACGCCAACTTCGAGAGCTACTTCGCAGGCAACTATTTCGACAACAACACGGATGGTGTGCTGAACGGCGTTGAACTCACCACGGCAAATTTCGCCTCCTATTGCAGCGGCACGCCCACCTTCCTCGCGTCGCCCTCCACGCTGCACCCCGCCATTGACGAGAAAACCTCGGCCGAAGCGGCCTATCGCTGGGTGGTGAACTACGTGGGAGCCTCACTGCCCCAGCGCGACAAGGTCGATGGCTACATGATTGAGGAACTCCAGTCGCTCGGCACGAAGGGAACGATTTTCCGCGACCAACGCAAGGAGTTGCAGTACCCCTTGGCCAACTCGTGGCAACAAATCGACACCTCGGACAACCGCCCGACGGATAGCGACAAGGATGGCATTCCCGATACGATTGAGGAGCAATACGGCCTCAACAAAAACGATGCATCGGATGCCGCCAAGATAGCCGAAAACGGCTATTCGAACATCGAAAACTACACCTTCCTGATGGAGGCAAACCGCAAATAACAACAAAAAAAATACAACCTATGAAAAAACTACTCTTCGCAGCCGCCCTCTTTATTGTCGGCTGTACCACCCAGGAAAAGATTGACCGCGTAGCCCTTTTGGAGCGTAACAACCCCCACCTGACGGAGGTCGATACGCTCAACTCGCTCACGGTCGGCAATGGCGGATTTGCCGTCACGGTCGATGTGACGGGTCTGCAATCCTTCCCCGAATTTTACAGCAAGGGCCTCCCGTTAGGCACGCAGAGCGATTGGGGCTGGCACTCGTTTGACAACCCCGAAAACTACCGCCACGAAGAGACGTTGCGCGACTACGACTTCGGTCACGGCCAAATCGAGCCGTATGCCACCCAGCCCCGCGAGGGTCGTGGCAAGGATGCCGCCGATTGGTATCGCATCAACCCCCACCGTCTGCACCTCGGCATTGTGGGTTTCGAAGGGCTGAATCCTGCGGAGCTGACCGACATCGACCAAAAGCTCGATATGATGAATGGCGTGATTCGCTCGTCGTTCTCGGTCGAGGGCGAAAAGATGAGCGTCACCACTTCGTGCGACCCCGCAGCCGACCGCTTTGCGGCCACGATTGTCGGCAAGAAGCACCTTCCCGTCGCCATCCGTTTTGCCTACCCCACGGGAGTACATACGGACGATGCCTGCGACTGGTCAGCCGACGAGAAGCACCAAACCGAGCTGATTGCCTCCACCGAGCAGTCGGCTACGCTGATGCGCATGATTGATACGGTGCGCTACTACGTGCGTCTGGATTGGACGGGCAAGGCCACCATCGAGCAGAAGGGGCGCAACCACTTCACGCTGACCCCCGAAGAGGACCAATGGACCCTCGCCGCCCACTATACCCCGATGGAGACGAAGGCCGCCTCCGAGCAGGCCGACATCCTCACCATCGAACGAGATGCCGCCACCTTTTGGAACAACTTCTGGACCAAGGGCGGTGTGGTTGATTTCAGCCATTGCACCGACCCGCGTGCCAAGGAGTTGGAGCGTCGCGTCGTCCTCTCGCAATACCTCCTGGCCGTACAATGTGCCGGTGCAACCCCGCCCCAGGAGACGGGTCTTACGTACAACTCGTGGTTCGGCAAATTCCACCTCGAGATGATTTATTGGCACCAGGCCCAATTTGCCCTCTACGGCCACGAAGATTTGCTGCTGCGCACCATGAAGTGGTACCACTCGGCTGCCGATGGCGCACGCCACATTGCCGAGCGTCAAGGCTTCGAGGGTCTGCGTTGGATGAAGATGACCGACCCCACGGCCATGGAGGCCCCCTCGAAGACCGGCTCGTTCCTTATCTGGCAGCAGCCGCACCTGATTTACCTCTTGGATCTTTGCTACCGTGCCAACCCCTCGGAGGAGCTGCTGAAGGAGTATGAGCAGCTGGTCGAGGAGACGGCCGCCTTCATGTACGACTTTGCCGACTACAACCCCGAATTGGACCGCTACGAACTGCGCGGAGTGATTCCCGCACAGGAGACCCTGCGTGCCTCGGAGACCATCAATCCCCCCTTCGAGCTGTCGCAGTGGCATTGCGTGCTGTCGATGGCACAGCTCTGGCGTGAGCGTCTGGGCAAGGAGCGCAATCCGGAGTGGGACGACCTGCTGGCCAAGCTCTCGCCCCTGGCCTCGAAAGATGGTCTCTACCTCGCTGCCGAGACGGCTCCCCAGACCTATGAAGATATCCGCTTCACGTCGGACCACCCCGCCGTGCTGGGTGCCGTAGGTATCTTCCCGCACTCGCGCCTGGTGGACCCCGCCATCATGAAACAGACCCAGGAGTGGATTTGGGATAAGTGGAATTGGGAGAAGACCTGGGGCTGGGACTACCCGATGGTTTCGATGAACGCCACCCGTCTGGGCGAACGAGAGAATGCCGTAGCCGCCCTCCTGATGTCGAAGCGCACGAATACCTGCCTGAAGAACGGCCACAACTTCCAGGATGCCCGTCTGCGCTGCTACCTGCCCGGTAACGGAGGTCTGCTGACCGCCGTAGCCCTGATGTGTGCCGGTTGGGATGGTTGCAACGAGAAGAACCCCGGTTTCCCGAAGAATGGCGAGTGGGATGTACGCTGGGAGGGCATTAAGCCGTTGCCGTAAGTCCAAAATGCAAAATTCAAAATTTAGAATTTAGAACCGACGATGCGAGTGAGTGCAGAGGCTGCTTGCAGACTATGCCGAACCGCGAGGAGGAAAAGCCTGCAAAGCAGGGTTAATTCAAAATTGAGATTCAATTATTAAAATCTTAATTCAATAAACAAACAACTATATTCAATTTTTGAATATGAAGAGACTTTGCCTGGGACTGTTGTTGTTGGCCGCGAGTGCAACGGCACAACAGCAACAGAAACCGCAACTGAACGAGGATTACACCTTCAACAAAACGACCTTTGCACCCCGTCCGCTCCACTATCGTCCCGATGGAAACAGCGCAGTGGTGGTCGATGGCAAGGCACGTTTTAATCGCGCCCTCTATGGCGCACATACGGGCTTTCGCGTCGAGTGCAGTGACCGCCCCGAATTCGGTATCTACCTGCCGGGCATGGGTGGCAACCTCTCGCTCTCGCTCCCCGAAGGGCCGTGCGAAGCGCGTTATACCCCGGGCAAGATGAACTACCTGCAAGGGGGTATCGCCATCGAAGTACAAATCATCCGCGAGGGGGAAGATGTGGTCCTTTGGCGCATCGAAAACACCACCTCAAAACCCCTGACCATTGGCTATCGCTTTGGCGGTGTGAGTGGCAAAAAATTCTACCGCAACGGTGACCTGGGCGTGGATGACCCCGAGGCCTTTTCGTTTGATGCAGCCGCCTGCACGACGAACCAATACACGCTCGACGGAGCGCGTGTAGGGGTGGCCTACGAAGCGAAAGCAAAGGGTGAGATAACGCTGATTATCCCCTTTAAGAAGAAACAATTAAGTCGCCTTCCTCATCTGGTTGGCGAGGCGAAGATTTCGGGCGGTAAGGTCTGCTACATGGCCTACTTCCCGCGCCACGAACAGCCCCACACGCAGGCCGAATTGGCAGCCCTCTTTACGAAGGCCGAAGAGCAGCGCAAAGCCCTCACCGAGAGTATTCGCATCGAGACGCCTGACCCGTGGCTCAACCCCGTGGGCGAAGCGTTGGCCATCGCTGCCGACGGTATCTGGAGCGGTCGCACCTGGTTGCATGGTTCGATTGGTTGGCGCACCGAACACCTCGGTTGGCGCGGAGCCTATGTCGGCACATCGCTCGGCTGGACGGAGCGTGCGCGTACCCACTTCCGCACCTATGCCGCCAACATGGTGCGCGACGTAGAGCCGATGTTCGACCACCCGCGACAGGACTCGACGCTGAACCTGGCACGTGCCGAGAAACGATGGGGAACCCCCATGTACAGCAACGGTTACATCTGCCGTCGTCCGGGCAAGCGCGAGATGTCGCACTACGACATGAATCTGGTCTATATCGACGCCCTGTTGCGCCACATCCGTGCAACGGGCGACGAGGCGTTTATGCGCGAGATGTTCCCCACACTGAAACTCCACCTGGAGTGGGAGAAGCGCAACTTTGACCCCGATGGCGACCACCTCTACGATGGTTACTGCTGCATCTGGGCGAGCGATGCCCTCTATTACAACGGAGGTGCAGCCACCCACTCCTCGGCCTACAACTACTTCGCCAACCGCGAGATGGCACGCATTGCCGAGCGTATCGGTGAAGATGCAACCCCCTATCGCCAAGAGGCCGAAGCGATTCAGCAGGCGATGCTCGAAAAGTTGTGGGATGCGGAGGATAACCGTTGGGGCGAATACCGCGATGCGATGGGGCTTCAGCGACTCCACACCTCGCCTGCCCTTTGGACCATCTACCACGCCATCGACTCGGAGGTGGGTTCACCGACACATTGGGCCACCACGGCCGACTACATCCGCCAGCTCCCCCACCTGCCCGTCCGCTCAACCGACCTCGAGGAGGAGTATTGGGTACCTGCCACCTCCGATTGGCAACCCTACATCTGGTCGATAAACAACGTAGCGATTGCCGAGGTGATGCACGCAGCCCTCGCCTATTGGCAGGCCGGTTATTCGGAGCAGGCCTTCCACCTGATGAAGGGCATCGTCATGGATAATATGTACCTCGGCACGACTCCGCTGAACTTTGGTCAAATCAGCTACCTCGATGCCGCGCGTGGCGAGTGCTACCGCGACTTTGCCGACCCGATTGGTGTCTGGTCGCGTGCGCTGACCGAGGGTCTGTTCGGTATTCGTCTCGACCTCATCGCCGGAAAGGTCACCATCGCTCCGGGCTTCCCGCAAGCGTGGGACCACGCCTCGATTCACCTGCCAAAGGTCAATTACAGTTTCAAGCGCGACGGCAACAAGCTCACCTACACCATCGAACACCGCTATCCGCAGGAGACCACCCTCGCCTTTATGTTCAACCCGCAGGGGCTTCGTCGCATGGTTTGCTACAATCGGGAGGGAGAGCCGGTCTATGAGACGGAGTGGCACGCGCACGATACCGCCACGTCGTGGGGGCGTCAGCGCATCGAGTTGCGCAACGCCGACTACCACCGCATCGAGCTGGAGTATCGAAGCCTGCCCGAGCAGCCTGCACCGCATCGACCTGCTACTACATCGGCTCCACAGCGTGCGAACAACGCCCTGCAAGGCACGCTACGCACACGCACCATCGACCTTACGACGAGCTACAACGCCTCGGTTACCGACATCTATCGCAACGAATACCTTTCGCCCCGTCCGAAGGCCACCACGCTCCAAATCCCGAAGCAGGGATATGGCGATTGGTGCCATCCGCAGGCGATGGTCGAGATTGACGACAAGGGGTTGCGCGAGCTGCTTGCGAAGCACGCCATCGATGCTAAAAACGGCCTCATAGAGGTGACATTCGACGGCACCAAAATCCCCTTCCGATTAGCCCACACGGGCGAAAACGTCCTCTACACCTCACGCTGGGACAACTACCCCACCGAGGCCGAAGTACCCCTCAAAGGTCGGGGACGAAAGCTCCTGCTTATGATGGCCGGTTCGACCAACCATATGCAGAGCCACATCTCGAACGGTCGCCTGACGGCCCATTACACCGACGGCACGACCGCGACACTCGAGCTGGTCAATCCCGACAATTGGGCCTCGATTGAGCAGGTGGGTATCAACGACGGCTATTCGTACCGCGCACCCGCCTTGTGGCGACTTTCGCTCGAAAACGGCACGTTGAGCCGCACGCTGGACAAGGATATGGGCATCGAGGGCATCAACCGCATGATTCCGGGCGGTGCTGCCACGCTCGTCGAGATGGAGATTGACCCGACGAAGGAGTTGCAATCGCTCCGCCTCGAAAGCCTTTCGAACGATGTGGTGATTGGCCTGATGGGCATCACGGTAACAGAATAAATTCAAGATTTAGAATTCATAATTTAGAATTATACATTATATTTGCACGCGCAAAATTTAAGATAACACACAAAACGAAATAATCATGGCATTACAATGCGGCATTGTGGGTCTGCCGAACGTCGGCAAATCGACCCTTTTCAACTGTCTGTCGAATGCAAAGGCACAGGCAGCCAACTTCCCCTTCTGCACCATCGAACCCAACGTGGGTGTCATCACCGTACCCGACGAGCGTCTGGTTCGTCTGGCCGAAATCGACAAGCCGAAGCGCGTCATCCCCACCACGATTGAGATTGTCGATATCGCGGGTCTTGTAAAGGGTGCCTCGAAGGGCGAGGGTCTGGGCAACAAATTCCTCGGCAACATCCGCACTACGCACGCCATTATCCACGTCTTGCGTTGCTTCGAGAATGGCAACATCACCCATGTCGATGGCACGATTGACCCCGTGCGCGACAAGGGGGTGATTGATACGGAGCTTCAGCTCAAGGACCTCGAGACGATTGAGAACCGCCTGGCCAAGACCCAGAAGCAGGCTGCCGTAGGTGGCGACCGTCAGGCCAAGCGTGCCGTGGAGCTGCTCTTGCAGTACAAGGCACTACTCGAGCAGGGCAAGAATGCCCGCGAGTTGGAGATTGAGCCGGAGGATAAGAAAATTGTGGCCGAGCTGTGTCTTTTGACCAACAAGCCGGTGCTGTATGTCTGCAACGTCGATGAGAAGTCGGCCGTGACGGGCAACGAGCATACGGAGGCCGTGAAGCGTGCCATTGCCGACGAGAAGGCCGAGATGCTGATTGTGGCGGCTGCCACCGAGGCCGATATTGCCGAGTTGGAGAGCTACGAGGAGCGTCAGATGTTCTTGGAGGATTTGGGCCTTCAGGAGTCGGGCGTATCGCGTCTGATTAAGGCGGCATACAAATTGCTCAATCTCGAAACCTTCTTCACGACGGGTGCCGACGAGAGCCGTGCCTGGACCTACACGAAGGGCATGAAGGCTCCGCAGACGGCCGGTGTGATTCATACCGACTTCGAGCGTGGCTATATTCGTGCCGAGGTTATCAAGTATGAGGACTACGTGACGCTCGGTTCGGAGAAGGCCTGCCGCGATGTGGGCAAACTCAGCATCGAGGGCAAGGAGTACATCGTGCAGGATGGCGACATCATGCACTTCCTGTTCAACGTATAGCAACACACAAGCACATGAGCAACGCAAAGTATTGGATTATCGGTTTGGCCGTTGTGGTGGCCGCAGGGCTGCTCGGCCGTGCCTACACCTACAAATTCCGCACCCAGCAGACCATCGTCGTCACGGGTTTGGGCGAGACGGAGTTTTCGTCCGACAAAATCGTCTGGTCGGGAACACTGACGGCCGAAGCCCCCACCGCTGCCGAGGGCTATGCCCAAATCGAGAAGAGCAAGGCGAAGGTGCTGCACTACATCACCTCAAAGGGGGTTGATACGAAAAGTGTGGTCTTTGAGTTTGTCAATGCCAACAAGCAATACCAGCCTCTCTACAACGCCAACGGCAATTGGATGGGACAGCGTTTCACGGGCTATGAACTGCGCCAACGCTTTGTCATCGAGTCGGAGGATGTGGAGCTTATCGAGGAGATTTCACGCGAGATTTCCTCGCTCATCGCCCAAGGGGTTGCCATCGAGGCCTACGCCCCCGATTACTACTACACGAAGCTCGACGACGTGAAGATGGGCCTTATCGAGAAGGCCTCGGCCGATGCCCGTCAGCGTGCCGAGAAGATTGCCTCGAATGCCGGTACGAAGCTCGGTCGTGTGCAGTCGGCCCGCATGGGTGTCTTCCAAATCACAGGAGCCAACACCAACGAGAGTTTCTCGGCCGGAGGTTCGTTCAACACCTCCTCGCGCCAAAAGAAGGCCCGCATCACGATGCGCATCGAATACCGCGTCAAATAAGCAAATTACAAAAAACAAACATAAATAGATGGAAAGAGAAGTTCGCGTGCGTTTTGCACCCAGCCCCACCGGCCCGCTCCACATTGGCGGTGTCCGCACGGCTCTTTATAACTACCTGTTTGCCCGCAAGCATGGCGGCAAGATGATTCTGCGCATCGAGGATACCGATTCGCAGCGTTTCGTTCCCGGTGCCGAGGAGTATATTCTCGAGTCGCTGAAGTGGTGTGGCATCGAAATCGACGAGGGTGTCGGTGTCGGTGGTCCGCACGCTCCCTATCGCCAGAGCGAGCGTAAAGAGATTTACCTCAAATATGCCCTGCAACTCGTCGAGGCGGGTTGGGCCTACTACGCCTTCGACTCGGCCGAATCGCTCGATGCCCGTCGCAAGGAGGCCGAGGAGGCCGGTCGTGCCTTCGCCTACAACCACGAGGTACGCGAGCAGCTCGAGACGTCGCTCCGTCTGTCGCAGGAGGAGGTCGAGGAGCGCATCGCCCGTGGCGACCAATATGTGATTCGTTTCAAGATGCCAGTAGATGAGGTGGTCAAGATGGACGACCTGATTCGCGGTCATGTGGAGGTCAACACCTCGACCCTCGACGACAAAGTACTCTACAAATCGGCCGACCAACTGCCGACCTACCACCTGGCAAACATCGTCGATGACCACCTGATGGAGATTTCGCACGTGATTCGTGGCGAGGAGTGGTTGCCTTCGTTGCCGCTGCACTACCTCCTCTACCGCGCCTTTGGTTGGGAGGATACGAAGCCTGAATTTGCCCACCTGCCCCTGCTCTTGAAGCCGACCGGTGGCGGTAAGCTCTCGAAGCGCGATGGCGACAAGATGGGATTCCCCGTATTCCCCCTCTTCTGGACCTCGCCCAAGACGGGTGAGACGGCACGTGGCTACCGCGAGGATGGCTACTTCCCCGAGGCCTTTATCAATATGCTGGCCCTCCTGGGTTGGAATCCGGGTACGGAGCAGGAGCTGTTCTCGATGCAGGAGCTGATTGCCGGTTTCTCGCTCGACCGCGTATCGAAGTCGGGCGCACGTTTCCAGCCCGACAAAGCCAAGTGGTTCAACGCCCAATATATGCACCGCAAGACGAACGAGGAGTTGGCCGCCATCTATCAGCCGACGCTCCGCGAGCATGGCATCGAGGTGTCGGACGAGGTGGCCGGCAAGGCGGCAGGCATCATGAAGGAGCGCGCACAGCTCGTCACCGACCTCTGGGACCTCACGTCGTTCTTCTTCGTGGCTCCCACGACCTACGAAGAGAAGCAGGCCAAGAAGTATTGGAAGGGCGAGAACCCCCGCATCCTGAAGGAGGTGAGCGAGGTATTGGCCTCGATTGAGGACTTCTCGTTGGAGAACACCGAGCAGATTGTCCACGCCTGGATTCAGGAGAAGGGCTACGGCATGGGCCAGGTGATGAATACGCTGCGCCTTGCCCTGGTGGGTGCCGGCAAGGGTCCGGGTATGTACGATGTGACGGCCTTCATCGGTAAGGAGGAGTGCCTGAAGCGCATCGACAACCTCTTTGCCACCTTAACACCTGCCGAATAAGCCGACTTACGAACCTTAAAACAAGCCATACCATGATTACAATCGAACAGGAAGTGTGGGGCATGACGGCGGAGGGTGAAGGCATCATCCGCTACACGATGCGCAACGAGACGGGTGCCATGGTGCAACTCTCGAACTACGGTGCCACGATTCTCTCGGTCGTTGTTCCCGACCGCGAGGGGAAGATGGCCGATGTGGTCCTGGGCTACAAAACGCCCGAGGGCTACTTCTATGACGGCCCCGCAATGGGTAAGAGTGTCGGTCGCTTTGCCAATCGCATCGCCTTCGGCAAGCTCGAAATCGAGGGCGAGAAGTATCAGTTGGAGGTAAACTGCGGTCGCAATCACCTGCACGGTGGCACGAAGAACTTTGCCAACCGCGTCTGGGAGAGCCGTGTGGAGACGAATCGCGTAGTGATGTCGCTCACCTCGGAGGATGGCGACCAGCGTTTCCCGGGTGAGATGAACGTGGAGGCCATCTTCGATTTCGACGAAGAGAACCAACTCGAAATCACCTACCTGGCCAAGACCGACCGCACGACGGTCGTAAACCTCACGAACCACGTCTATTTCAACCTCGACGGTGAAAATGCGGGGACGATTCACGACCACGAACTGCAACTCAACACCTCGCGCACGCTGGAGATGAACGACAACCAGATTCCCACGGGCGAGTGGCTCGATGTAAAGGGTACGGCACAGGACTTCCTGGAGTTCCGTCGCATCGGTGACGGGTTGGATGCGGAGTTCAACCACATCCGCGATTTCAAGGGCTACGACCACCCCTTCCCCATCGATGGCTGGAAGCTGCATATCCTGGGTGAGGTGGGCGCACTGCGCTCGCAAAAGTCGGGTCGCATGGTGAAGGTACTCTCCTCGCAACCGAGCGTCATGGTCTATACGGGCAACTGGCTCGACGGCTCGCCCGAAACGAAGTCGGGAGGCTACTATGGCGAGTATGCCGGTGTGGCTTTGGAGTGCCAGAACTACCCCGACGCACCGAATCAGCCCTCGTTCCCGAATGCCTACCTGCATCCGGGCGAACTATACTGCGAGAAAATCGTCTATCGCTTCGAGACCTTCGAGTAACAACAAGGAGGAAGCGACCCCCACAAGGTGGTTGATAAGAAAAGGTGAAACCGACGTGCCGGTTTTGCCTTTTTTTCGCTTAAGGGGGGGGGCTAAAGGGAGCTAAAGGGAGCTAAAGGGAGCTAAAGGCGATAAAGGCGACTAAAGTAACTTTAATCTCTTTAATCTCTTTAATCTCTTTATCTCTCTTTCCTCTTCGCTCTTTCCTCTTCGCTCTCTCCTCTTTCCTCTTAGCGTATAATCTACCCTAACAAAATCTGCGGCAGAGTGCCACGAGGAAGCGATTCGGAACGGTTGTTAGCGTAAAAATGACGATAAGTTTGCAAAAACCGAATCTTTCTGCTAATTTTACAAAAGCAAAACCACGCAAGAGGATGCCCGTACAGACCAACCAATCACTCTCGGTCGATTGTGCCGTATTTGGCTTCGATGGCGAAACGCTCAAGGTGTTGCTTATCGAGCGTGCCGCCCACCGCAGCCTGGACCGACTGAAGCTCCCCGGTTCGATGATTCTCGAAAACGAGACATTGCCCGAGGCGGCCTATCGTGTATTGGAGGAGGCCACCGGGCTGCTCAAGCGCGATTTGTACCTCAAGCAGATGGAGATTTTCTCCGACCCGAATCGCGTGAGTGGCGAGGAGCTGGAGTGGATTAACCGCAAGCACGGCATCAACACGGTGCGCGTGGTGACGGTGGGATTTTATGCCCTGCTGAAGCTCGACCGTCGCACGACCGACTACACCACCAAGAAGGGGGCGCAATGGGTGCCGATTGACGCCATCCAACGCCTGGCCATGGACCACAAGGAGATTCTTTCGTCGGCCCTCGGCTACCTCTGCCGCGAGATGCAGCAGTCGCCCGTGGCCTTCGAGCTGCTACCCAAGAAGTTCACGATTCGCGCCCTGCAACGACTCTTCGAAGCGGTGTTGGGTATCGAAATCGACAACCGCAACTTCCGCAAAAAGATGCTTTCGTCGGGATTCCTCCTCGCCACAGGCGAAAAGGAGGAGCGCGTAGCCCACAAGCCGGCCGAATACTACACCTTCGACCGCAACGCCTACCGTCGCGCCCTGAAGGCCAAACTAAAGATGGGATTTATTGATAATTGGCGATATTAGACAAGAGGAAAGAGAGATTAAAGAGATTAAAGAGATTAAAGAAATTAAAGAAATTAAAGTTACTTTAGTCGCCTTTAGTAACCTTTAGCAACCTTTAGCTCCCTTTAGCAACCCTTATAAAACAAAAACCGAAAACCAAACAAAATAGAACCATGAGCAAAACAAGTTTAGGAATTGATGTCGGCTCCTCGTCGGTGAAGGTGTCGCTGATGGATATCGAGACGGGTGCGTGTGTAGCCTCCTCGACCAACCCGAGCCAGGAGATGCCCATTGATGCCGTCAAGAGCGGCTGGGCCGAGCAGGACCCCGAAATGTGGTGGAAATATGCCGTGGAGGGTATTCGCAAGATTGCCGCGGAGCATCCGATGAGCAACGTAGCCTCGATTGGTATCACCTACCAGATGCACGGTTTGGTCTGCCTCGACAAGGAGCAGAAGCCCCTGCGCAAGGCCATCATCTGGTGCGATTCGCGTGCCGTGGAGCTGGGCGCAGAGGCCTTGGAGGCCATTGGCCGCGATTTCTGCCTCGAACACGCCCTCAACTCGCCGGGTAACTTCACCGCCTCGAAATTGGCGTGGGTGAAGCGCAACGAGGAGGAGCTGTTTGCTCAAATCGACAAATTCATCCTGCCGGGTGACTACATCGCCTACCGCCTCTCGGGCAAGGTCTCAACCTCGGTAAGCGGTCTTTCGGAGCAGATTCTCTGGGACTTCAAGGAGGAGAAGCGTGCCGACTTCGTGGCCGACTACTACGGTATTCCGCACCGCATGATTCCCGATGCCGGTGTCTCGATTGGTGTGGAGGCGACGACCGACAAGGCCACCGAGGAGCTGCTGGGTATTCCCGAGGGTACGCCCATCGCATATCGTGCCGGTGACCAGCCCAACAACGCCTTCTCGCTCAACGTGATGGAGGCCGGTGAGATTGCCGCCACGGGTGGCACGAGTGGCGTGGTGTATGGCGTGGTGGATACACCCAAAGCCGACCCCCTCTCGCGCGTGAATACCTTTGTACACGTCAATCATACCCCCGCTACACCCCGCTACGGCATCCTGCTGTGCATCAACGGCACGGGTATCCTCAACTCGTGGATGCGTCGCAACGTGGTGCAGCAGACCCTCGACTATGTAGAGATGAACGCCCTCGCAGAGCAGGCTCCGGCCGGTTCGGACGGGTTGGTGGTCCTCCCCTTCGGCAATGGCGCGGAGCGTGTCCTGGAGAACCGCACAACGGGTGCTGCCGTGGTGGGTATCGACCTCAATCGCCACTCGACGGCCCACATCCTGCGTGCCGCACAGGAGGGTATCGCCTTCTCGTTCCGCTACGGCATCGACCTGATGCGCGAGCTGGGGCTGAAGCCCGATGTGATTCGTGCCGGTAAGGCCAACCTCTTCCTCTCGCCCCTCTTCCGTCAGACCCTCTCGACGCTCACCGGAGCGCGTATTGAGCTGTTCAACACGGACGGTTCGTTGGGTGCTGCACGTGGTGCCGCCCTCGGTGCAGGGTTCTACTCGTCGCGCGAGGAGGCCTTCTCGTCGCTCAAATGCTTGGAAGTGGTCGAGCCGCGTGAAGAGGAGCGCGAAGCCCTCGAAAAGAGCTACGAAAAGTGGAAGGCAGAGGTGGAATTAAGAATTAAGAATTAAGAATTAGAGAAGGGTGATTAAAGGTGATTAAAGGTAATTAAGGGTGATTAAGGGACTCCTTTAGCAACCTTTAGAAACCTTTAGAAACCTTTAGAAACCTTTAGCAACCTTTAGAAACCTTTAGCAACCCTTAGCAACCCTTAGAAACCTTTAGAAACAAAAACACAAACCAACTATAAAAAACATTACAACTATGGCAAAACAGTATTTCCCCGAGATTGGTAAGATTCCGTTCGAGGGTAAGGAGTCGAAGAACCCGATGGCATTCCATTACTACAACCCCGAGCAGGTGGTAGCCGGCCGCAAGATGAAGGATTGGCTGCGTTTCTCGATGGCTTGGTGGCACACCCTTTGCGCCGAGGGTGCCGACCAGTTTGGTGGTGGCACGAAGAAGTTCCCCTGGAACGAGTCGGCCTGCCCGCTGGAGCGTGCCAAGGCCAAGATGGATGCCGGTTTCGAGTTCATGCAGAAGATGGGCATCGAGTACTACTGCTTCCACGATGTGGACCTCATCGACGAGGACCCCGACCCGAAGAAGTATGAGGAGAACCTGAAGGCTATCGTGGCTTATGCCAAGGAGAAGCAGGCCGAGACGGGCATCAAGCTCCTCTGGGGTACGGCCAACGTATTCGGCAACGCCCGCTACATGAACGGTGCCTCGACCAACCCCGATTTCGATACGGCAGCCCGTGCCATGCTGCAAATCAAGAACGCCATCGACGCTACGATTGCGCTGGGTGGTGAGAACTATGTATTCTGGGGTGGCCGCGAGGGTTATATGTCGCTGCTCAACACCGATATGAAGCGCGAGAAGAGCCACATGGCCACGATGCTCCGCATGGCCCGCGACTATGCCCGCAAGCAGGGTTTCACGGGTACGTTCCTCATCGAGCCGAAGCCCATGGAGCCGATGAAGCACCAGTACGACGTCGATACGGAGACCGTCGTAGGTTTCCTGCGTGCCAACGGTCTGGACAAGGACTTCAAGGTAAATATTGAGGTGAACCACGCTACGCTGGCCGGCCACACCTTCGAGCATGAGTTGCAGTGCGCTGTCGATGCCGGTATGCTCGGTTCGATTGACGCCAACCGTGGTGACTACCAGAACGGCTGGGACACCGACCAATTCCCCATCGACCTCTACGAGTTGGTACAGGCCATGCTCGTGATTGTACGCGGTGGCGGTTTGCAGGGTGGCGGTACGAACTTCGACGCCAAGGTACGTCGTAACTCGACCGACCCCGAGGACCTCTTCATTGCCCACATTGCCGGTATGGATGTGATGGCTCGCGCCCTCTTGATTGCAGCCGACATCCTGGAGAACTCGCCCTACCAGCAGATGGTCAGCGACCGCTACGCTTCGTATGACGAGGGTATGGGTAAGAAGTTCGAGAACGGCGAGCTGACGCTCGAGGAGGTGGTTGCTTACGCCCACGAGCATGAGCCGGTACAGAAGAGCGGCAAGCAGGAGCTGTACGAGTCGATTGTCAGCATGTACATCTAATCCTGTTGCGTGCAATAGACGACAAGAGGCATCCCCAAAGGGGTGCCTCTTTTTTTTCGACCAATAGAAAAAGGCGATAAAGGCAACTAAAGGTAATTAAGGGAACCCTTTAGCAACCCTTAATTACCCTTTCTTTCCCCTACTGCAACGAAATCAGGTAGTAGAGGTAGCCGATAAACGAAAGGAGCATCACGGCACCCGAAGTGCGCGAGATTCTTCCCTTGAGACTGACTACAAAGAGCAGCACCACGGCGGCAATCATCACGGCGTAATCCACCATCGTAATACCGCCACCTGTCAGGGGCGCGAGTTGCGAACTGACACCGAGGATGAAGAGGACGTTGAAGATGTTCGAGCCGACAACATTACCCAGCGCGAGCTGCGTGTTACGCTTGAAGGCGGCCGTTAAGGAGGCGGCCAGCTCGGGCAGCGACGTACCGCAGGCGATGAGCGTGATGGAGATAAAGGCCTCATCCACGCCCAGCATCAGGGCCACCTGCTCGGCCTCATCGACAAAGAATTGGCAACCGGTCACCAGCACGGCAAGACCCACTACGACCTTCGCAATCGAGAGCCACAGCTTTTCGCTCGGTGCCGCGGTCTGCTCCGTGGAGGGTTTAACGGGGTTGTTCTTCCTGTCGCGCAGGAACGAGACGTAGATGTAGAGCGCGAAGCCCACGAGGAAGACCCATCCGTCGAGGCGGTTGATGGCTACGGGTGCGCCATTGAAGCAGTTGAAGGCCAAGAGAATCGCCAAAATCGAGACACCGATGCAGACCGGCAGGTCGAACTTCAGGTTCTCGCGGCTCACCGAGATAGGCCACAAGATGGCCGTCAGGCCGAGGATGCAGAGGACGTTGAAGATGTTCGAACCGACGACATTACCAATCGCTACATCCACGTTGCCCTGCAATGCCCCATAGGAGCTTACGACCAGCTCGGGACACGACGTACCGATGCCGACAATCACGGCACCAATCACAAAATCGGAGATGCGGTAGCGACGAGCAATGGCCACCGAACCGTTTACAAGCGTGTCGGCACCCCACACAATCGCCACCAGCGCAAGGAGCATAATGAGTACAGATAACATGATGATGATGGGTTTTGTTTCACTGTATGCAAAAGTAGTGACAAAAGTGGCTCGATGTGCTTTTTGTGTGTTATCCTATCGTTAAAAAAGAGCATCCTTCGGAGGGGTAAAGGCGAAAAGGGTAATTAAAGGTTATTAAGGGTGATTAAGGGTTGCTAAAGGTGGTTAAGGGACTCCTTTAGCAACCTTTAGTTTCCTTTAGCAACCTTTAGCAACCTTTAGCAACCCTATAGTCCAAACAAGTTTGGCCTCTGCACTCGCTCCGCAGCGTCGGCTCTTAATTTTTAATTCTAAATTTTGAATTTTGAATTTTATGCTTAACTTTGCCCCCGATAAAAGGGGTGCCTACAGAGCAACTCGCTGTCAGGGTCGGGTAATGGACGGCCGTGGAGCAAGGATTCGGTGCGCAACGAATCGGGCGGGTAGTTTGGGCTGAGATTATACCCATTGTACCGGATACGGGTAATGCCGAGACCGGGAACGCATAATCAATACACACGACCCCTTTTCAGGTTTTCAACTTCAAAAAGTTAAACGATGAAAAGGTTTTTTCTTTTTTTGGCGGTAGCCGTAACGACGCTGACCGCACACGCCGAGGAGCAGGATTCGCTCCTACTCTACAACCTGCAACAGATTGAGGTGAAAGGCACCAGAGCCACCAAATCGACCCCCGTGGCCTACGACAACCTCACCTCCGAGGAGCTTGAGCGCAACGCCTACGGCACGGATATGCCCACGGTGCTGGCCCTCACCCCCTCGATGATTGCCACCAACGAAACGGGTATCGGCATCGGAGGTACGTCGATGCGCCTGCGCGGTACGGATGCTACGCGCCTGAATGTCACCATCAACGGTGTCTCGATGAACAACCCCGACTCCCACTCGATGTATTGGTACGACACGCCCGACCTGATTTCGGCCGTGGGGTCGGTGCAGGTGCAGCGTGGTGCAGGCCTCTCGACCAACGGTACGGGTGCCTTTGGCGGTTCGGTCTCGATGACCACCGCACCCCTCTCGTCCACCTTTGAGGGCGATGCCTCGCTCTCCTACGGTTCGTACAACACCCAAAAGCAGGCCGTAGGCATCTCGTCGGGTCTGATGGGTGGCCATTGGGCCGTGGATGCACGCCTCACACACATCGCCTCGGACGGCTACATCGACCGCGGCGCGACGGACCTGAAATCCTACCTTCTGCAGGGGGCTTACTACAACGGCAACACGGTGCTGAAGCTCCTCTCGTTTGGCGGACAAGCCAAGACCTACCTGACCTATAACGGTGTGACGAAGGAGGATATGGCCCTCTACGGCCGTCGCTACCACGACAGCGGCCAATACTACACCTCGGATGGTCCCTTCACGCTTGCCGACGGCTCGAAGGTAAATTACTACGACGACCAGACGGACAACTACCTCCAGCTCAACAACCAGCTCCTCCTCTCGCACCGCTTCAACAACCGTTGGTCGCTCTCGGCCGTGCTGTTCTACACCTACGGCTACGGCTACTACAAGCAGTACAAGGACGATGCGACGCTCTTCGAGTATGGCCTCACGGAGGATGATTCGGTGGAGGCCGACCTGATTCGTGAGAAGCTCATGCGCAACCATCTGGGTGGCGTGCAGGGGGTTGCCAACTACACCTCCGACCGGCTCGACCTCTCGTTTGGCGGTTCGTGGAGCTACTACACCTGCCCCCACTGGGGTGAGCTGGATTGGGTCGATGGCGTAGCTGCGGACAACCTCACTGGTCGCTGGTACGACAACGATGTCGATAAGCACGACGCCAACCTCTTTGCCCGTGCTTCGTGGCAGGCACACGACCGCGTAAGGCTCTTTGCCGACCTCCAATACCGCTTCGTGAGCTACGAGGCGTGGGGCGTGAACGACAACTACGATTGGGCCACGGGCGGTATGCAGCCGATTGACGTGGACAAGGATTACCACTTCTTCAACCCCCGCGTGGGTATGACGTGGTCGCCCTCGGAGCGTTCTTCGTTCTTCCTCTCGGGCGCGATTGCCCAGAAGGAGCCGACACGTGGCGACTTCACGGACCGCTATCGCTTTGCCGCAGCCGACGAATACCCCTCGTCCGAAAAGCTCTACGATGTGGAGTTGGGCTACCAATACACCGCTCCGCGCTTGAGTGTCGGTGTGAATCTCTACTATATGTATTATAAGGACCAGCTGGTCAAGACGGGCCAAATCAACGACAACTACGACGCGCTGAACATCAATGTCCCCGACAGCTACCGCCGAGGCGTGGAACTCTCCTTCGTCTGGAAGACGGCCTCATGGCTGACCCTCTCGGCCAATGCCACCTTCTCGGAGAACAAGATTAAGAACTACGTGGACAAGGTGGTCGATTACGCCTTGGAGGGTAACGTGGCAGGGGCTTACGACTACCTCACGACCGAGATGGGCGACACGCAAATCAGCTACTCGCCCAACGAGATGGCCTCGTGGTCGATAGACTTACACCGCGGTGGTTTTCAGGCCATTATGACAGGTCGCTATGTGGGTAAGCAATACTTCACGAACTTCGAAAACGACAACATGAAGCTCGACAGCTACTGCGTGAGCGACCTCGATATTTCGTACACCTTCTCGACCCGTCGCGCGAAGTCGGTACGCATCGGAGCCACAATTTACAACCTCTTCGACACGCGCTACGAATCGAACGGCTACGGCTGGTCGGAGGCCTACAAGGGGGAACGCTCGGACTACGCCTACTACTTCCCGCAGGCACCGCTCCACGTCTTGGCCAACGTGACGATTAAATTCTAAATCAGGGAACAATAACATCCGATGGAACTGAAACTCTTCTTGCAAATTGTGGGCGTTGCGCTCGGTCTTTTATACCTCTATCTGGAGTATAAGGCCGACATCCGCCTGTGGGTCGTGGGGTTGATTATGCCCTGTGTACATGGACTTTTGTACTTCAAGGCGGGCCTCTATGCCGACTTCTCGATGCAGCTCTACTACATTCTGGCGGGTCTCTACGGCTGGATTGTGTGGCACAATGCCCCCCGCAAGAGGGACTCCTCGGCACGACAGATTCAGCATACCCCCCTGCGGTGGGTGCTGCCCCTGATTGGAGTCTATCTCGTGGCACACGGCCTGATTTACCTCTTCCTCACGCACTTTACCAACAGCACCGTCCCCTTCTGGGATGCACTCACGACGGTCCTTTCGGTCGTAGCGATGTGGATGCTCTCGCGCAAGCTCATTGAGCAGTGGCTCGTCTGGGGCGTGGTCGATTTGATTACCGTCGGATTGTACCTCTACAAGGAGATTCCCCTCACTGCCGCGCTCTATGGACTCTACACGGTGTTGGCCGTCGCAGGCTACCTCCGTTGGCGCAAAGAGGCAAAGCAGGCTATTCAAGGCCATTAAATGAAAGGTTATTAAAGGCTACTAAAGGTGATTAAGGGCGAGAAGGGATTATCCTTTTTGCCCTTCTTGCCCTTCTTGCCCTTCTTCTCTATCATCTCTTTCCTCTTCGCTCTCTCCTCTCTCCTCTTTCCTCTTCGCTCTCTCCTCTTTCCTCTTTTTTGGCACACGGTTTGCACACTACAAGGCAGTTTAACATCAAAAAAAGAAGAAAGATGAAACGAATGTTCCTATGTTTGCCCGTGGTGGCGATGTTTTTGGTGGGATTGATGGGCTGCTCCGCGAAGCGCGAGTGGAATCATGAGCAGCGCAAGGCGATGCGTCAGGCCCTCAAGGAGTACCGCGACATGGTCTATCTGAACGATTTGACCGATGCCGAGTACCTCATCTTCACGGACGAGGTGGCCACCGACCTCGAAACGGCCTATCCGGTCTATACCACCTTTATCGAGATGCCGGGGGTCGAGGATACGGTCGATATGGTCATCGTCGAGACGATTGTCGATTACCTCAATGCCGACGCCCACAATATGCGCCACATCTACCCCTACCACACGCTCGTAGCACAGGGCATCCTGCCCAAGGGGTTGGACCGCACGCAGCAACGCCAATTCTACAACTGCTTTGCGCAACACGTGAACAACGATTTTGTGACGATGCAGAACTTCGTTGCGGCCATCCTGGCCGATACCACGTCGAACTCGGCCATTCGCCAAATCGAGAGCCAATGCGCCAACAACCTCTTCGGCTGGGTCGTCACGGAGATTGACATCGTGGAATAAGTTGAAAGTTGAAAATTAAAAGTTGAAAGTTTTTTCGTGCTTTTATCCGCTCAACAAAAAAATAAGGAGATAGCCTAAACCGTTGGCTATCTCCTTTTTGTTGAGCTAACTTTCAACTCTCAACTTTCAACTTTCAACTCTCCTCTTTCCTCTGCGTAGCGAACTCCTTGCTCACCACGACACGGATGGCACGGGGCAAAATCGAAAATTCGAGCGGTGTTTCGCCCAGCAACTCGCCATCTGCCTCCAACGAGACCTCGGGCGTGGATTCGATGCGAATCTTCGAACCGCGTGCATGGCGCACATGACCAATGCGGTAGATACCACCGTTGTAGAGATACTTCAGACGGAACAGCACGTGCCAAATGTGGATGGGCTTGACGAGCGTCACATCCCACATACCGTCGTCGGCCACCGCATCGGGCAGCTGCTGAATACCGCCACCGTTGTATTTACAGATACCGAGGGCGATGGAGAAGACCAGGCCGTTGAAGACCCGTTTGTCATCGACCCAGATTTTAATGCCCGTCGGTTTATAGCCAAAGTAAGAGCGCAGGAGGTTAATCGTATAGTGCCAACGGCGCGTAAAACCTCGCTTCTCCTGGTGGGAGATTTGACGGATGACATAGGCATCGAACCCCACACCCGCCACATTGGCCACATAGCGCGTCTGGCGGAATTGCGACTCCTCGTAGCTCACCTGCCCCACATCCTGCAAGAAGGCCTCGCCCTCGACGATGTTACGCACGGCATCCTGGTAACGATTCGAGGTTCCGAACGAGCGGGCCCAGTCGTTGCCCGTACCCACCGGAATCATCGCCAACAGCACCTCCGAGGGGGTCACCTCCTGCTGAATGAAGAGGCCGTTCACCACCTCATGCAGCGTACCGTCGCCACCCACCACAATAATATGGCGGTAGCCCTCCTTCACGGCCGTCACGGTCAGCTCCACAGCGTGGAACTTATGCTCCGTAAAGACCGGTTCGGCATGCACACCCGCTTCGCGCAGCAGGCGTGAGATGAGCGGAAAGTGGTCAAGCCCGCGACCTCCTCCGGCCACGGGATTGACAATCACAAACCATTTTTCGTCGGCGAAACCCACTGATTTATGCCTTTACGGGGATATTCTCCAACGTGCGCAGCAGGAAGTCGTAGAACTTCTCCACCGAGGCGATTTCCACCTTCTCGTCGGGCGAGTGGGGATAGCAAATCGTCGGGCCGAAGGAAATCATATCGAGGTTCGGATACTTGCTGCCGATGATACCGCACTCCAGACCGGCATGGATAGCCGTCACGGCAGGACGCTTGCCATAGAGCTGCTCATACGAGGTGGTCATAGCGGCCAGGATGGGCGACTTCATGTTGGGATTCCACCCGTCATACGAACCCGAAAGCTCCGTCTCACCACCGGCCAGGCTGAAGACAGCCGCCATGCGTGCGCCGAGGAACTCCTTCTCCGAGCGTACCGACGAGCGCAACAGGCACTGCACCTTCACCGTCTTACCGTCCGACACGACACGCGCCAGATTGGTCGAGGTCTGCACCAGCCCCTCCATCGAAATCGACATCTTCTGTACCCCATCGGGGCAGGCGATAATCGCCTTGACGAGGTTTTCGGAAAGCGTTGCGGGCATCACCTCCTGCGGCATAGCCACCTCATCGGCAAAGAGCTGGATGTTATCCTCGATATCCTCAAACTCCTTGATAATGAGCTTTTCGTAGGCAGCCAAAGCGGCTACTACGGCCTCCTGCTCCGCCTTTGCGAAGAGGACCACCGCCTCCGCCTCACGCGGAATGGCGTTGCGCAGACCACCGCCATCGACCGAAGCGATGCGGAACTTATAATCGGCCGAAATCATATCGAGGAAACGGAACAGCACCTTGTTGGCGTTGGCACGCTGGTAGCCAATCTGAATACCCGAGTGGCCACCCTTCATCCCCTTGGCCGTCAATTTCAAAGCCACGCAGTCGCAGGCAGGAGCCGGCTCGGCCTCGTAGGTAAAGGTGGTCGTAGCATCCAAGCCACCGGCGCAACCAACATACAACTCACCCTCGGTCTCCGAGTCGAGGTTCAGCAGGATATCGCCCTGCAACATCCCCTCCTCAAGGCCGAAAGCACCATCCATACCCGTCTCCTCGGTGGCCGTAAAGAGGGCCTCCACGGGACCATGCACGAGCGTCTTATCCTCCAGCACGGCCAGAATAGCCGCCGCACCGATGCCGTTATCGGCACCCAGCGTCGTACCATCGGCCGTCACCCACTCGCCGTCGATGTAGGCCTCAATCGGGTCGGTCAGGAAGTCGAACTGCTTGTCGTTGTTCTTCTGCGGCACCATGTCCAGGTGGGCCTGAATCACCACACCTACACGGTTCTCCATCCCCTCCGAAGCGGGCTTGCGCACATAGACGTTGTGTGCCTTATCCTCCTTCCACTCCAGTCCCTGGGCCTTGGCAAAGTCGATGATATATTGACGAATCGCCTCCTCGTGACCCGACGGACGGGGAATATGCACGATTTGGGCAAAATGTTTCCAAACCAAAGCCGGTTTGAGGGCAGTTAAGTTTTTGTCCATTGCTCTATTCTTTTTTAGGTTCAATCAAACTCTTTTCCAACTCTTCACGCTGCTGACGACGGTCAAAGGCCTCGACAATCTCCTTCACAAGCGGGTGGCGCACGATGTCGCCCTTATCGAAACTTACGCGGCCGATGCCCTTCACCTCCTCGAGAATCTGCATCGCGCGCGTCAGACCGCTATCCGAGCGACGCGGCAGGTCAATCTGCGTCACGTCACCCGTCACGATGAAGCGGGCATTGCGTCCCATGCGCGTTAAGAACATCTTAATCTGCGACAAGGTGGTATTCTGCGCCTCGTCCAGAATCACAAAGGCGTTGTCGAGCGTGCGACCACGCATATAGGCCAGGGGGGCAATCTGCACCGTGCCGTCCTCGATGAATTTCTGCAACTTCAAGGGCGGAATCATATCGTTCAGCGCATCGTACAGGGGTTGCAGGTAGGGGTCGAGTTTCTCCTTCATGTCACCGGGCAGGAAACCGAGCTTTTCGCCCGCCTCCACAGCCGGACGTGTGAGGATGATGCGGCGTACCTCCTTCTCCTTCAATGCCCTCACGGCCAACGCAATGGCCGTATAGGTCTTACCCGAACCGGCCGGGCCGACGGCAAACAGCAGGTCGTTCTTTTCGTACAAATCGACCAACCGCTGCTGGTTCTTCGTGCGGGCGCGGATAATCATGCCGTTGTTGCCATAGACCAGCACATCCTTATCCAACGGCTTATCGGCAGCCGAATAGCCCTCGGCAAAACATTGGTCGATGACCTGCGAGGAGAGGTGTCCATACTTGGCGTAATAGGCCACCAACGCCCCGAAATGTTTCTCGAAACGGCTCACCTCCTGGTCGGCACCCAAGACCTTGAGCGACGAACCGCGTGCAATGATTTTCAACGAGGGACACTTGGCGCGTATCTCGTCCAAATAGGCATTCTGCGGGCCGTACAATTCGCGCGGGTCCACCCCCTCGACGGCAATCTCCTTACCAACTCCTTCGGTCATAGGCACTTTTTAGAAGAAATAACCCACGTTCAACGCCACCGTGTTCACATCGACCTTACCGATAGCGGTGTTCTTACGTTTGAATTGGCCGTTGTAGCGCACATCGAGCCGAATCTTTTTCAGGATACGCGCCTCTAAACCCACGGCATAGGAGCAGGTCGAGCGCAACTGCTCCACCGACAAATCGCCCAGCCCCGAGTTATCGTTCATCACCGTAAAGACCGGACCCGCCATCACGCGCACCGGACCCAAGATTTTGTACGAGACCAAAATAGGCACATCGAGCGAATTGCCCTTGATGGTCGCTTCGTGACCATCCTCGGTCAGCTTCACCTTATTGCGCACATAGATGAGTTGCGGTTCGATGGCGAGTTTGCCCACATTGAGCGAGGTCATCAGACCAACCTGCCACCCCACTTCGTTCTTCACATCGTCCCACTGCGTGGTCTTGTCAATCTGCTTGACGGAGTAGTCGGCCATGTTTATACCGGCCATCACACCCCACTGCACACCCAATTTCTGGGCCGAAGACTCTGCCACACACAACACGGCGAAAGCCGTGATTATAAGCATCAAAAATCGTTTCATCACACTTGGTTTTGCATAAACATTTTTCAAAGATACATTTTTTTTGCGAATTTTCCTCTTTTTTATCTATATTTGTATAAAACCGAACCCTCACAAGCTATGTTTTTACTCGCTACACATACAGCACTTACGACCCCCATCGAAGACCCCATCCTGAAGTTCCTGCTCATCATGGCCATCATCCTGGGGACGCCGCTGCTCTTGAACAAGCTCAAAATACCCTATCTGTTGGGCCTTATCATTGCCGGTGCAGTCATCGGCCCCCACGGTTTGAACCTCGTGCTGCGCGACAGCAGCATCATCCTTTCGGGTTCGGCCGGTATGCTCTACATCCTCTTCACGGCCGGTCTGGAGATGGATATGGCCGACTTCAAACGCAGTTCCCTGCGCTCACTTGCCTTCGGCCTCTACACCTACCTCTTCCCGATGCTCTTCGGTGTGATATCGGGCTATTGGGTGTTGGGCTATTCGCTCCCCTCGTCGTTGCTGCTGGGTGCGCTCTTTGCTTCGCAAACCCTGATTGCCTACCCCATCATCTCGAAGCTCGGCATCACACGCGACAAGGCCGTCACGATTGCCGTCGGAGGTACCATCATCGTCGATATCCTGGCCCTTGTCACTCTCACGGTCGTGACGGGACTCGCCACGGGGGCAGCCGACCACACCTTCTGGTGGCGGCTCGCAGGGTCGATAGCCGGATGTAGTTTCGTGATTCTGTGGCTCTTTCCCCGCATCGGACGCTGGTTCTTCAAGCGTTGCAGCGACAACGTGTCGCAGTATGTCTTTGTGCTGGTCATCGTCTTTTCGGGTGCCTTCCTCACGCAGTTGGCCGGTCTGGAGCCAATCATCGGAGCCTTCCTTTCGGGCCTTGCGATGAACCGCCTGATTCCCTCAACCTCGCCCCTGATGAACCGCGTGGAGTTTGTCGGCAATGCCATCTTCATCCCCTTCTTCCTCTTGAGTGTCGGTATGCTGATTGACTACCGCGCCATCTTTGCCGGTTGGGAGACACTGGAGGTGGCCGCCGTGATGATTGTAATGGTGACCCTCTCGAAATATGTGGCTGCCGCCCTTACGGCCAAGACCTTCCGCCTCTCGGGCGACCAGCGACGGATGCTCTTCGGATTGAGCGTGGCGCACGTAGCCGGTACGTTGGCCGTGGTGATGGTGGGCTACAACCTTATCCTGGGCTACGAGGCCGACGGCACACCGATACGACTGCTGGGTGAGGCGGTGCTGAACGGTACGATTCTGATGATTCTTGCCACCTGCACCATCTCGACCTTCATGACCCAGCAGGCGGCCCACCGCATTGCCATCGACGGTCCTCAAGCCGAGCGTCGTGTCGAGACGGGCGAACACGTCCTGATTCCCGTCTCACACCCCCAAACCGTCAGCGAAGCGGTCGGACTGGGTATTGCCGTGACGAAGCAGAAGCACCGCAGCCTCTACGCCCTGCGTGCCTTGGATAATCAGGCCGCCACCGAAGAGCAGGTCACCGCTGCCGAAAAGATGCTCCTCACGGCTGCCGAAGCCTCCGCCTCGGCCGGCATCCATATGCACCGCCTGATGCGCTACGACGTGAACATCGTCAATGCCATCGTCAGCGTAGTGCGCGAGCGCAACATCACCGACCTGGTACTCGGTATGCACCGCGCACCGGAACACGCCAACGCCTTCAACACCCTCGGCCGCGAATCTGTCCTCGGTACGACAATTCCGGCCGTCTTGGCGCGTACCAACGTGACAACCTACATCTACCATGCCGTGCAACCCCTCTCGACCGTCAAACGTCACCTGGTCTATATTCCGCCCCGTGCCGAGCTGGAGCAGGGATTTGAAACGTGGGTACTGCGCATCCGCCACCTGGCACACGATACGGGGGCGAAGCTCATCTTCCACGGCACAGCCTCGACCATCGCCTACCTGCAGCGCAAACCCCGCAAGGTCGATATTGCCGATTACGTCATCGACGACCGACCGTGGGAGGAGCTGAAAACCCTCTTCGAGGAGGTGCGCGAAGATGATTCGCTGTGGGTCATCATGAGCCGTCGTGACCGTATCTCCTACACGGCCGCCATGCACCGTCTGCCGGCCTACATCGAGGAGCATTTCGCCGCAAACAACCATATCTTGCTCTACCCCGTACAGGCAGGCAGCGAGAGCGAAAAACGCTATTTTAATTTATCAAATTAAATTCGTATCTTTGCACCCCCTCAACGGGCTTACAACACGAAATAAACGACACACAATATGAGTTTGGTAGCTATTGTAGGCCGACCCAACGTCGGCAAATCGACCCTCTTCAACCGCTTGGTGGGTCAGCGTCAGGCCATCGTCGATTCGACGGCCGGCACAACCCGCGACCGCCACTACGGCAAGACCGATTGGAACGGCAAGGAGTTCTCGGTCATCGATACGGGTGGTTACACGGTCAATTCGGAGGATATCTTCGAGGATGAGATTCGTCGTCAGGTGATGCTTGCCATCGACGAGGCGGATGTGATTCTCTTCCTGGTCGAGGTATCGACCGGCATCACGGACCTCGATATGATGATGGCAGATATTCTGCGTCGCACCTCGAAAAAGGTGATGCTCATCTGCAACAAGGTCGATAACAACGACCAAATCTACTCGTCGCACGAGTTCTACTCGCTGGGCCTCGGTGACCCCTACTGCATCTCTTCGATGTCGGGCAGTGGCACGGGCGAGATGATGGATGCCATCCTCAAGGCACTGCCCGAGGAGACCTTTGCCGAGGAGGATGAGTCGCTGCCCCGCATCACGATTGTGGGTCGCCCGAATGTGGGCAAGTCGTCGATGACCAACGCCCTGCTGGGCGAGGAGCGCAACATCGTCACCTCGATTGCCGGCACCACGCGCGACTCGATTCGCACGCGCTACAACAAATTCGGCATGGACTTCTACCTGGTCGATACGGCCGGTATGCGCAAGAAGGGCAAGGAGATGGAGGATTTGGAGTTCTACTCCGTGATGCGCTCGATTCGTGCCATCGAGAACTCGGATGTCTGCATCCTGATGCTCGATGCCGAGCAAGGGCTGGAGCAGCAGGATTTGAACATCCACAACCTCATTGTCCGCAACCGCAAGGGATGCGTCATCGTGGTCAATAAGTGGGACCTCATCGAGAAGGACAACAATACGATGAAGGAGTGGATAGAGTTCCTCAAGAAGCGTCTGGCTCCGTTCAACGATATTCCGATTATCTTCACCTCGGTACTCGAGAAGCAGCGCATCCTGGAGGTGCTGAAGACCGCCATCCGCGTCCATGAGTCGCGCAAGCGTCGCATCGCCACCTCGGAGCTGAACGAATATCTGTTGCCGCTCATCGAGAACTATCCGCCCCCTGCAACGAAGGGTAAGTATATCAAAATCAAATATGTAACCCAGCTCCCGACCCCCACGCCGCAGTTCGCCTTCTTCGTGAACCTGCCGCAGTATATCCGCGAGCCGTATCGTCGTTTCCTCGAGAACAATATGCGCCAGCAGTGGGATTTTTCGGGTGTACCGATGCAGATTTACTTCCGCCAGAAGTAAATCTGAAATTCAAAATTCAAAATTTAGAATTTAGAATTAAAGGTGTAAGTTTTGAACATTACAAAGGCCATATTCAAATGCAGTTCGGAGCGCATTTCGCAAGTTCCGAAGGATGCGTTGCGCGATGTGGCCTTCATTGGGCGCAGTAACGTGGGCAAATCGTCGCTCATCAATATGCTCACGCGCCACGGAGGGTTGGCCAAAGTGTCGGCCACGCCCGGAAAAACGCGCCTCATCAACCACTTCCGCATCAACGACAGCTGGTATTTGGTCGATTTGCCGGGCTACGGCTATGCCCGCACCTCGAAGCAGTTGCGCGGTTCGTTTGCAAAGATTATCACCGACTACATCTTCAAGTGCGAGAAGCTCCACTTCTTGTTTGTGCTGGTCGATATCCGCCTCGAACCCCAGAAAATCGACCTCGAATTCATCAATCTGCTGGGCGAACACGGCGTCCCCTTCGGCATCATCTTCACGAAGGCCGACAAGCTCTCGGCGGCGCAACGCAAACACGCGATTGCCCGCTACGAACAGACCCTCCTGGAGCAGTGGGAGGAGCTTCCGCCCCGCTTCATAAGCTCGTCGGAAAAGCAGATGGGACGCGAGGAGATACTCGATTTTATCGAAAAATGCCTAAAAGCCGAGCCGAGCGACACCGAATAAGGAAAAAAGTCAAAAAAAAGGGCCTCGAAAAGGCTCTTTTTTCGTCCGTTTATCCTATCTTTGCATCAGCTAAAAATTCCCGTACCGATATGGCTATTCACAAAATTAAAATCTTCGCCGGCCGTGCAACCCGTCCCTTGGCCGAAAAAATCGTAGCGAGCTTCGGCACAACGCTCGGTCAGTCGGAGATATTGAATTTCAGCGACGGTGAGTTCCAGCCCACCTACAACGAGTCGATTCGTGGCTGCACGGTCTTCTGCATCCAATCGACCTTCCCGCCCTCGGACAATTTGATGGAACTGTTGATGATGATTGATGCCGCCAAGCGTGCTTCGGCCTACCAGGTGGTGGCCGTGATGCCCTACTTCGGCTGGGCGCGTCAGGACCGCAAGGACCGCCCCCGCGTGCCGATTGGGGCCAAGCTGGTGGCCAATATGCTCAAGGCTGCCGGTGCCGACCGCATTATGACCATGGACCTGCACGCCGACCAGATTCAGGGCTTCTTCGACATTCCGGTCGATGCCCTCTATGCAAGCGGTATCTTCGTCCCCTACATCCAATCGCTCAACATCGAGAACCTCTCGATTGCCGCCCCCGATATGGGTGGTGCCAAGCGAGCCAATACCTACGCCAAGCACCTCGGAACGCCCATCATCATCTCGCATAAGGAGCGTGCCAAGGCCAACGTGGTGGGCAAGATGACCGCCATTGGCGAGGTCGAGGGTCGCAACATCCTCATCGTGGATGATATGATTGACACGGCCGGAACGATTTGCATGGCCGCCGATATGCTCATGGCCCGTGGCGCAAAGAGCGTGCGTGCCGCCATCACCCACCCCGTGTTGTCGGGTCCCGCCTATGAGCGCATCAACGAGAGCGCACTGCAAGAGGTGATTGTGACGGATACCATTCCGCTCAACCCCGAAAAGGACCTGCACAAATTCACGGTGCTTTCGGTGGCCGACATCTTCGCCAACGTCATCGAGCGCGTACACAACTACAAAGAGATTTCGTCGATTTTCTTCAAGTAATCGACCTTTTCGATAGAAAAACGAGCCTGCTCCACCAAAGGAGCAGGCTCATCCTTTATCCTGCATAAGGGTCCGTGCCAAAGCGGGTTACAACAGCCCCACCTTCACCGCCTCCAGCTCGAAATTGGGGGTCAGAATCCCCTTTCCGAGGCTTTCGCGCAACTCCTCAATCGACCAAAAGCGACCGCCATCGGTCTCCTCCGAGGGGCATACCTCGCCATCGTACACCGCACGATAGACATAGACCATTTCGCGCTCACGCTCCGAATCGTAGAGGTAGTGACACATCTTCTCGGGTACGAAATCGGTCAAACCTATCTCCTCGCGCACCTCACGACGCAGGGCCTCCTCAATCGTCTCGCCATAATCGACATGACCGCCTACGGCCGTATCCCATTTGCCGGGTTGAATCTCCTTCCACAGCGGACGGCGTTGCAGGTACAGCTCGCCCCGCGAATTCATCAGATGCAGATGCACCACGGGGTGCAGCAATCGACTGCCGTTGTGGCACTCACCGCGTGAGGCCTTGCCAATCACCTCGCCCTCCTCGTTCAGAATCGGGAACAACTCCTTCGGATTATCGCTTGCCATCTTTACGCCCTGTTTCGGATTCGCTCCACCACCTCGCGGAGGCTCTCCACCGCCCCCACATTGCCCGGGAAAATGACATACAACAGCTCCGGGAAGGGGCTGTCGGCCGCCGTTTGGAGGGTCGGAATACCGGCCGCAGCCTGACCCGCCACACGGGCCGTCTTTACCTCCAGGCCGTAGGTCAGAATATCATGGGAGGTGATACCGCCCTTCGAGATGAGGAAGTCGGGACGGAAGGGCAAGGCACGCACGGCCTCGACCAAAAATCGCGAAATCTGCTCACCCAGGGCTTGTCGGGCCGCCACATCGTCGATGCGCACCTCACGACGCGAGGTATAAAGCACCGGCACGATACCTTTATTATATAGCTCTTCGGCACGTGCCATCAGCTCCGGAAGCTGGCTCTTATCCTTCGCCAAGATACGCTCCACGTCAATCTCGACGCCACACGTGCCATCGAGCATGAGTAACGCCTCGAGCTGTTCGGTACTCTTCTTCACGTGCGAGCCGACCACAACCACGCCGCGTGCATTTTGTTTCTCGGCCTTGACGTAAGGTTGCTCTTCGATGCCACTCAACGCCTTCGGGAAGGAGGACGAAGAGCGAATCACGGCACATTGCCCCTTTCGCCCCGCCTCAAATTGAGCCAACACGGCCACGGCCAAACGCGCCAGGTCGCGGTAGTCGAAGGCATCGGCCGAGATAAATCGTTTTGCCTGATTATCGCGCAGTTGAGCTGCGAGGTCGGTCGTGCGAATCGTTTCGAGCGTAAGATGCAGGATAGCCTCCTCCTGAATCGCTCCACGCCCCTTCTCGACAATGTAGTCGGGCAAGTAGGAGTGCGCGTAGGCAAAGACATTATCGCGGGCAAACTCCGTCTCGCAGGTCGGGACAAGCATCTCGCCCTGCTGCATATAGTGCATACCGTCGATGGTCATACGCCCCGCCTCGAAGAAGGCCGGCACAAAGAGGGTCGGCATGAGCGGCTCGAAGCCCCCCTCGCGCAACACCTCCGCTATCGTATCGCTCTCGGCCGGAAAATGGCCACGCAAGGTCGAATCACTACGGCTCACAAAGAGCAGGTTGTAGCCGCGCTCACGATTGGCCTCCAACGTAGCCTCCACGGCATGACGCACCACCCGACGCGCCTCCGCTTCAGTCATGGCACGCGAATTGACCAACAGATAAAAGAACGGGCAATCGTCGTCCAACGCCTCGGCTACGCGGGCAGGCGTAATCTCGGTCAGCAACAGACAGCCATGCACGGTCTGAATCCCCGTCGGGTCGTCGTCGATGACCACCATACGGATACGCTTACGACGCAACTCGTTGCTGATTCTGCGACGCAACAAGGGTGCATCCTCACGGCGACCATACTGGCGTAAAACGGTTTGCAGCGTCACAGCCATTATCCTCTCAATCGTTTGATACCCAAAATTTCACGTGCTTCATCGGGCGTAGCGGGTTCGCAACCCAACGCACGCACCAACTCGACGAGTTTCTCGACCAGGAAGGCATTCGTGGGGGCCGTCTTACCCTCCTCATAATAGAACGAATCCTCGAAACCTACGCGCACCACCGAGGCACCCATGGCAATCGCCAGCCCCAGGAAGTGGAGGTCCTTCATCGAGTCGTTGTTCAATCCCCAGTGGCCGTCCGGCTCCATGAGCGAGGTCATGTAGTGGAGGTTGCGGGGCGTATCCGAAAGATTCGAAGCGGTACCCGTACCGAGGCAGAAGTTGTAGCTCATCGGGCGGTCAAGCACCCCCTCATCGGCCAACTTCGAGCAGGTCTCGACCATGCTCAAATCGAAAATCTCCATCTCGGGAACCACCTTCTCTTCGCGCATACGGCCGGCCCAATAGCGAATCTCGGGCAGGGTATTGATATAGACACTCTCGCCGAAGTTCACCGAACCCATATTGAGCGAGGCCACCTCGACACGCGGCTCCGAGAGGCAGACACTGCGGTCCTCCAACGAGAGGGTCGAGAGGCCGCCCGTCGAACCTTGAATCACGATGTCGCTCTTCGCACGAATCAAATCGAGCGTGCGGCTGAAGTGGGTCATATCGAAGGTCTGCTCACCCGTCAAATCGCGCACGTGCAGATGCACCATCGAAGCACCCGCCTCGGCACAAGCCGCTACATCGGCGGCAATCTCCTCGGGCGTGAGGGGGTTAAACGAACCTTCGGGGACGGGCTTGCCCACGTGACATACGGGAGCTACGGTAACAACAATCTTGCGTTTCATAGTCATTTCAGGTTTTTGGTGTATGGGGCCTTTAGGCCGGCTTTTCAACAAATGAGGGTGCCTCAACTATGGTTGGACACCCTCTGTGTTTGGTTGTTGAACGGATTATTTCTGCTCGCTCAAGATGCGCATTGCAACATCGAGAATGACCGTATCGTCCAGCGTAACTACGCCACCATCCGGTCCCGGCTCGAAGTGAACACCTACACACTCCTTGGCAATGTGGCTGCCACCGAAGTAGTTGCGAACGGTCTCTACATCCAGACCCAGTTCATCTGCAATACGCTGCGAGCTACCGCTCGGCAATTTGTCCTTGATACGACGCAGTTCGTTAAAAGTGATAATCATATCCGTAAGTTTTAGTTGATTAAATTTCGCAACACTAAATTAAGCAAAAAATTCCGTCCTGCCAAACATTTCCTGCAAATTCCACCAAAAAAAAGAAAAAAGGGCCTTTCGGGCCCTTTTCTCATGCGCTGCCAAGTAGTTCCACTACTTCTTCTTCGGCTCGATGTAGAACTCGAAAATCAGCGGCGAATAGGAGGGAATCTCGGTCGAGGTGGTCGTTACGGTCGTCACCGTGCTATCCGTCGTGCCGTAGTAGCCGCTGTAATAACCGCTGTAATAGGGGTCGTAATAGCCACCTCCGTAGTACGAGTCGTAGTAGTTGCCGTAATAACCGCCATAACCACCATAGCCACCGTAGCCGTAACCGCCATAGTACGAGTTGTAGTAGTTATAGTAGTTCAGATAGTTCAGGTAATCGTAGTAGCTCGACGAGTAGCCACCGGTCGAACTGCTGGTGCTGGAACCGTTCTGACCCGAAGCACCATAACCATGCGTCGAGGTGGTCACCAGCGCGCCCCACTGGCCGAAGCGCATCGTGGGAATCGTATAGTAGAAGGCGTTAATCAGGCCACCATCCTCGGGGCAGTAGTCCAACGCCGAACCCTCCGACACCACCTCGCCGTAGATAATCTCCTTCACCTCGTCGATGTTCGTATCGAAGATAAAGCCGTCGAGGAAACGACCGATGTACCAAATCTTGGCATCGCCCTCCAGCCCTACCGAGTCGGCACCATCGGCCACCAACTGCTCAACACCCACGTAAGGCTCCTCGTCGTGGAAACGCTTCTTCAACGCCTCGGCAATCTTGCGGTTGATTTCCGACACCGAACCCTCGTTCACATACGGCTCCATGCCCGCATAGTAGGGACCATATTTGATTTGGCCGTAGTTGGGATATTTACCCTCGACGGTCGAAACCTTTTGGTTGAAATCGAGGTCGTAAATCATCTCCTCGGGGGTGGTCGTGGGGTCGAAGCGGTGGTTCACATAGAGCTGTGCCACCGAGTCACAGGCACTCACCCAACGGTTGGCCGTCAGGTGGGGATGGTTTGCATCCTCCATCGTGGTGGGGATGGCAACCAACTCAACGCCCTCGACCTCGGTCGTCTGCTTATTCTTACCCTCATCGTCCTTCTTCGTGTAAATCGTCAGACCGCCATTGACCTTGCAGAAGGCATCCACATCGAGTGCCTCGCGCTGCAACGGGTTCTTAATCGTATCGGTAATGGTCAGATTCACGATAAAAGGCTTGCCCGAATCGAGCGAATACTGTCCCTCGTAACCGCCATCGCCGGCAAAGCCGTTGCCCACGACGCGCGAAGGCATATAGAGGGTCACCTCCGAGCCGATACGCATCATAAATTTGCTGTCCGAGAGGCCCAGCTCGTCGCCCTTGGCGGCCATATAGCCGTCACCGAGCGTCTGCTCCTTCTGCATGGCCAGCCACGTACCCTCCATGAGCGTATAGTAGGCATCGCCGCAATACATATAATAAGGTACGTAGTGGGTGTACTTGGTAAAGGTGCCGGCCAACTCCGCCTCACGGGCATTGCGCGTGGTGATGATGTTGCCTTGCAGGTCGCGGCCCGAGAAGTCGAAACGCACCCAGCAGATGGTATCGTTGAGCGGTTTTGCCTCCACGTCGCCCACCTCATGGATATCGAGGTAATAGCCACGCGAGTCGAAATCCTGGTAGTTATCTGCCAACTCGGGACGATTCTGCGTAATCCAGGCCTTCAGCGAAAGGTCCTCAAACGTGTCGTAGTCGTTGGCTATCTCCTTGGCGCACGAGGCGCAGCAAAGCACTGCCAACGCAACCCATATTCTCTTCGTAAGTCTCATATTTCGTTGTTTCTTTTTTTCGTTATTCCACCTTGTCCACCGTGAAGAAGTAGGCAATGGGCGACTCCTTCTCGATAAAGTTGATAAACTCCTTATCTCCGTAGGCCATCGTGTAGGTCATGTAGCTCTCGACCGAATCCTGCTCACGGCACCCAAGCAAGGCGAGGCGCAACCCCTCGATAATTCCACCCCTCTTCATATCGATGACCAGCGGTTCGAAGGTCCAAGCCCCGGGCGTAAGCCCCACATTCTCGCTGAAGAAGGCATCCTTCAACAACGCATCGTTCGTATAGAAGGGCATCGTAATACGGCTGCCATCGGTGACAATGTTGCTGAACGTAAAGAGATAGGCGCGGAAGGTAATCGTCACGACCGACGACTCGGTCACCTCGGGGCGCGATGCGCGGTCGGGGTTATACACTCCGTCGATGTAGCGATAGACCGTTTGGCCGAAAGTTTCGTAGTAGGACTGCTCGGTCCCCGGCTCAACATCCTCCTTGGCCACCAGGCGGGGCTGATGGGTCGAGGTGAGGTATTTGACCATCTGCTCCTGCTGTTTGGGCAAGACCTCCTCATCCTTCGAGCAGGCCGTAAAGGCCACCACGAGGGTTGCGAAGAGGAGCAAAAGGCGTCCTATATGGAAGGGTCGGCGCATGGTACTTGGTTTCGTTTTGCAGTATATAACGTGCAAAGTTACGAAAAACAAACTTGAATTCCGCATGACTAACGCAAAAAATCGCGTCAAAGTATCTATCAGGGAGAAAAAAAAGGCTAACGACGACGATAGTAATCGCGACGCGGCGAGGTCATGCGACGAATACGGCGACGGCGCAGGAACTGCACACCGAGCAATATCACCACAAAAAGGAGAAGAGCTATCAGAATCAAATACATAATCTTCATTTATATTGATGGGTCAGGGTCAGGCTACAAACGCTTCAGGGCGGCACGAATCAACTCTTCGACCGGAGCCGACTGAAGTTCTTTTCGAACCGCCTTCAGCACCTTCTCCGAGGCCGCCTTCTGGAAGCCCAGCATTTGCAGTGCGGCCAGGGCCTCCTGCTCCTCGGCGGAGGTGGGGGCGGCATCGGCCATCGCCTGCTCGAAGGCTTCGGCCTGCGCACCACGAATCGACATCACCTTGCCGGCCAGTTCGACGATGATTTTCTGGGCCGTTTTAAGGCCTAACCCCTTGACATTCTTCAACAACACGGCATTTCCGGCCGAGATGATTTGTTGCAACTCGCGGGGTGAATAGGTCGAAAGAATCATGCGGGCCGTACCACCGCCCACACCCGAAACACCGATGAGCAGGCGGAACAGTTCGCGCTCCTCGCGGGTCGAAAATCCGTAGAGCAGCTGGGCATCCTCGCGGACGATGTAGTGCGCCCACAATTTAGCCTCGACTGCCTTTTCGATGGCCGTGTAGGTCTCGAGCGAGATATGCAGGTAGTAACCCACCCCTCCGGCCTCGATGACGGCATAGGTAGGAGCCACTTCGGCCACCTTTCCACAGATGTATTCGTACATGATTCAACCGTTTATGCCCCCTTATGCGCCATCTTTCGGACCAAGAAAAACACGCTTTGGGGCAAATTGTGCGTAAAAAAAAGCGTTTGCAGGGCAAAAATAAATAAATTTTCTTACCTTTGTCAATCCTTCGGGAATAAAAACGACAAAGACAACAAAAAAAATATTCAAAACAATGAAAAAGATTTTTGCATTCGCGCTGGCTGCGGCTTGCGCATTGACCGCCTGCCAGTCGAACACCGCTACCCAGACTGCCACGGGTGAAGTAACGAGCGTAGGTGGCTCGGATATTGCTTATGTAAGCGTTGAGCAGGTGATTGCCGAGAGCGAACTGATGCAGGGCGAGGGTCAGGCTTTGGCCGAGAAGACCCAGAAGGCACAGGAGAGCTGGGCCAAGAAGGAGCAGTCGCTGGCTGCCGAGGCTGCCCAGTTGCAGGAGAAGTATGAGAAGGGTCTGATCACCACGCGCGACGCCCAGTCGAAGCAGGAGAGCATCCAGAAGCGTGTAGCTTCGTACCAGTCGTCGGCCCAGAAGGAGGCCCAGACGCTCGACGAGGAGAACCGCGTCTTCACGAACCGTATGCAGGATTTGGTGATGCGTGCCGTGCAGGAGATTAACGCCGAGAAGCAGTACAAGCTGATTGTCAATGCCAACTCGCTGCTCGATGCCGACACGACGCTCAACATTACCCCCATGGTACTGGAGAAGGTAAACGAGCTGTACGCCAAGGAGAAGAACGAGACGAAATAGTTCTCGAACCGCTTAACAAATCAAACGCCGGCTCGACTGAAGTCGGCGTTTTTTTGACCTTGCACACCAACGGTGCGCACCACCGCCCCTTAACAAGCCTTTTTAAGTATGGATTTCATCCCTTTCACCCTGATTGACCTGATTGATATCGTCCTCGTGGCGACCATCATGTATTGGATTTATCGCGTCACACGTGGCACGAATGCCCCCTACATCTTTTCGGGCATCATTGCCATCTACCTGCTGTGGGTGGTCACCAAGGCACTCAATATGGAGTTGCTCTCCTCCATGCTCGGACAGGTCATCTCGGTCGGTGTTATTGCCCTGATTATCCTCTTTCAGCCCGAATTAAGGCGATTCCTCCAACTCATCGGTCTTCGACAAAAACACTTCAACTTCATCTCGCGCATCTTCTCGGCCGGTGAAGAGGAGCCGATGGCCCTCAACATCGACCCGATTGTCATCGCCTGCCGCGACATGGCCGAGACAAAGACCGGTGCGCTGATTGTCATCCGCCAGGAGAGCGACCTGCGCCTCATTGCCGAGGGTGGTATCGCCATCGACGCCAAGACCTCCGTGTCGCTGCTTAAAAACATCTTCTTCAAGAATGCCCCGCTGCACGATGGCGCGGTATTGATTGAGGGTGAGCGCATTGTGGCTGCCAAATGTATCCTGCCCGTGACGCAGACCGAAGTTCCGAAGGACTACGGCACCCGTCACCGCGCGGCTATCGGCATGAGCGAGATTTCGGATGCCATCATCCTGATTGTCTCGGAGGAGACGGGCGGCATCTCGATTGCCCAAGGGGGCGAGTTGCGTCGCAACATCGAGCCGGCACGCCTGCAACAGACCCTGCAACGCTACCTGGTACGCAACGAGGGTCGTCGTGCGCGTCGTGAGGAGGCCGAGCGCAAACAGAAAGGGTTGCGCAAAATTTGGCGACAGGCCTTCCATAAGGAGTAAGCCGATACCAACTACAACAAAAAGAGCGTGTCCAAAAAAATCGGTAATGTTGCCAAAAAGGGCTGCTGGGTTAACAAATAACAGGCTGAATATTTGTTAATTACGAGTGAAAAAGAGAGATTAGTAGAAACGCGTTTCTACTAATCTCTCTTTTTATGGCAAAAATACGGCATCAAAGGTGTCCGAATTGCGGTTCGTTAGACACGAAGAAAAATGGGCATCATCGAGGATATACACGTTACTATTGTAAGTCCTGTAAGCACTATTTTACCGATAGGCGTTCGCATATTTCAGAGCGCAATATGTCCATCTGGTTTGAGCGGTGGGTATGTGGCAAACAAAGCATTGAGCAGCTTGCTCGAGATAGCCAATACAGTACTCGTTCGCTGCTTCGCTACTTCCATCGGATGCTTCCTCGTTGCCCTGAATGGCAGATGCAACGCAGGGATAAAGTTAATCTGATGATCGATGGCACTTATTTCACAAACGAGGTATGTTTGATTCTTTATCGAGACTATCGATATCGTGTAACACAGCTTTATCGTTTTACAAAAACAGAGTCTCTACGCGAGATTAAGGAGGATTTGCAAAATATCTTAAATCTCCATATTCAAATCGAAAGTGTCACTTGCGATGGTGCAGCCAACATCATTCGAGCTGTGCGAGAAGTGTGTCCGGAGGCGATTTTACAGCGATGTACCTTTCATGTCGCACATCAGGTCGGACTTTGGCTTACGAAGAAACCCAAGAGCGAGGCCGCAAGAGAACTATTGGAATTAAGCAAACTCTTGGCTAAAATTCAGACCCAGCCCGATGCACAACTATGGATGCGAGCCTTTATTGATTGGTATCATAAATACGAGGCATTTATTAACGAAAAGAGTTATGACGAAGAGAGTGGCCGATGGTGGTATAAACACAAATTACTACACCGAAGCACTACGCATATCAAGCGGGCTATTCCCTATCTGTTCAACTATACCAGGTATCCAAATATCCCCAAAACATCGAACTCTATCGAATCGTTTTTCGGCCATCTGAAAGATGTGCAACGACTCCATCGCGGTCTCTCGAGGGAACACTTTATCAACTTTATCAAATGGTATCTTTTCTTCCAATCCAATAAAGATAAACTAAAACAAAAGCAGGAGGAATTATGACCATTCCTCCTGCGCGATTTTTAAGCTAACCAGCAGCCCTTTTTGGCAACATTACCCTAAAGGAAACCCTTAAGAAACCTTAAGCTCCCTTAAGCCCCCTTAAGCTCCCTTAAGGAACTTTTTCTTCTCTCCACTCTTTGCGCTCTTTGCGCTCTTTTTTTTGCTCGCGCGTATTAAATGGTATAAAATGACTAAAAAGTTTGCCGAAAAGGGATTTATATTGTACTTTTGTAACCCATTTTGAGTATAAAAAGTTTCGGAATGATTCTCGTTGATAAAACCCTTACGCTCGATGCGGTTGAACAGATTGTCGTCAACCGCGAGAAGATTGCCCTTGCCGACGATGTACGTCGTGAGGTGATGGCTTGTCATGACTTTCTGGGTGATTTCGCCCGCGAGAAGGTGATTTACGGCATCAATACCGGTTTTGGCCCGATGGCGCAGTGGCGCATCGAGGACGATAAGCTGACCCAATTGCAATACAACATCATTCGCAGCCACTCGACCGGTGCCGGTCAGCCGCTCTCCATCGAGGCGGTGCGCGGTGCCATGTTGGCACGCCTGATGACCTTCGTGCAGGCGCGCTCGGGTGTGCATGTGGAGGTCATCGACCTGCTGGTCGAGCTGTTGAACCGCGAGATTTATCCCGTGGTGCCGGAGCATGGCAGTGTGGGTGCCAGCGGTGATTTGGTGCAACTCTCGCACATCGCGCTCGCGCTGATTGGCGAGGGCGAGGTCTTCTATCGCGGTGAGCGCGTGAAGACGGCCGAGGTCTTTGCCAAGGAGGGGCTTGAGCCGCTGAAGATGCACCTCAGAGAGGGTCTGGCCGTGACGAATGGTACGGCCGTGATGACGGGTCTGGGTCTGAAGAATCTGTTGGCAGCCCGCCACCTGATGGCGTGGAGCCTTACGGCTTCGGTGCTGATGAACGAGATTGCCAGCTCCTACGACGATTTGATGTCGGAGGTGCTGAACGGCCTGAAGCACCACGAAGGTCAGCAGCAGGTGGCTGCGCGTATGCGCGAGATTGCCGCCGGCAGTCAGCGTCTGTTGAGCCGCGAAGAGGAGCTGTATCATGCCCACGAAGAGGCGGTCTTCGAGCATAAGGTCCAGCCCTACTACTCGCTGCGTTGTATTCCGCAGATTCTGGGTCCCGTGTGGGATGAGTTGAAGAGTGCCGAGCGGGTGCTTGTCGGCGAACTGAATTCGGTGGACGATAACCCGATTGTGGACCCCGTGAACCGCACGGTGATTCATGGCGGCAACTTCCACGGCGACTACGTTTCGTTCGAGATGGACAAACTGAAGATTGCCCTGACGAAACTCACGATGCTCATGGAGCGTCAGATGAACTACCTCTTCCACGACCGCATCAACGGCATCCTGCCTCCGTTTGTGAATCTCGGTGTGTTGGGGCTGAACTACGGTTTGCAGGCTTCGCAATTTACCGCCACCTCGACGACGGCCGAGTGTCAGACCCTTTCGAATCCGATGTATGTCCACTCGATTCCGAACAACAACGACAACCAGGATGTGGTGAGCATGGGTACCAATTCGGCCCTGATTTGCGCCCGCGTGGTGGAGAACTCCTTCCAGGTGATGGCCATCCATCTGATGGCCTTGGTGCAGGCGGTCGATTGTTTGAAGATTGCCGAGGAGCTGGCTCCCGCGACGCGCGATTTGTACGTGCGTGTGCGTGCGCTTGTCCCCGCCTTCGTGGAGGACACCCCGAAGTATGAGGAGATTGAGCGACTGATGACGCTCTTAAAGAACGAAATGCCCGCATAAAGGATGGAACAGCGTGTGAAATATGCCCTCGTGACGGGCGCAAGTCGCGGTATCGGTCGTGCCGTAGCCGTGAAATTGGCCGAGGCGGGCTATCGCCTCTTGATTAACTATGCATCGAATGACGAGGCTGCCGCCGAGACCCTGCGCCTGGTGCGCGAGGCCGGCTCCGATGGGGAGCTGCTGCGCTTCGATGTGGCCGATGCCGTAGCCGTGAGCGAGGCGTTGGCGCAATGGCAGAGCCGACACGAGGGTGAGTCAATCTCCGTGTTGGTGAACAATGCCGGTGTACGCAAAGATAACCTCCTGATGTGGATGCCTGCCGAGGATTGGCACCGCGTGTTGCGTGTTTCGCTCGATGGGTTCTATAACGTGACCCAGCCCCTGTTGAAGGGGATGCTTCTTGCGAAGTGGGGCCGCATCGTGAATGTGGTGTCGCTCTCGGGCATCAAAGGACTCCCCGGCCAGACGAACTATTCGGCCGCCAAGGGTGGTCTGATTGCCGCCACGAAGGCCCTGGCACAGGAGGTGGCCAAGAAGCGCGTGACGGTCAATGCCGTGGCCCCGGGCTTTATCCGCAGCGATATGACGGCCGATTTGGATGAGGCTACGCTCAAAAAGCAGATTCCGGCCGGTCGCTTTGGCGAGGCCGAAGAGGTGGCCGACCTGGTGGCCTTCCTCTGCTCGGAGGGTGCAAGCTACATTACGGGCGAGGTGATTTCCATCAACGGCGGACTTTATACGTGATAAAACGAAGCAACAAAATATGAGCAACAGAGTAGTGATTACGGGCATGGGCATCTGGTCGTGCCTGGGTGTGAACAAGGAGGAGGTGAAGCAGGCCCTCTTCGAGGGACGTTCGGGTATCGGCATCGACCCCGTGCGCAAGGAGATGGGCTATCGCTCGGCTTTGACCGGCATCCTCCCGAAACCCGAGCTGAAGGGTAAGCTGGACCGTCGCCAACGCTTGTGCCTCCCCGAACAGGGCCAATATGCCTACATGGCCACCTTGGAGGCCTTTGCCGAGGCGGGTATCGATGATAAATTCCTCGCTGAACACGAGGTGGGTATTCTCTATGGCAACGACAGCAGTGCCGAGCCGGTTATTGCGGGTGTCGATATCATCCGCGAAAAGAAGAATACCGCATTGGTCGGTTCGGGCAACATTTTCCAGTCGATGAACTCGACCATCACGATGAACCTCTCGACGATTTTCAACCTGCGCGGTGTGAATTTCACCGTGTCGGGAGCCTGCGCCAGCGGTTCGCACGCCATCGGTATGGCCTATCTGCTGATTAAGCAGGGCTTGCAGGAGTGTGTCGTATGCGGTGGTGCCGAGGAGGTGAATCGCTATTCGGTGGGTAACTTCGATGCGCTGTCGGCCTTCTCGATTCGTGAGCAGGAGCCGACGAAAGCTTCGCGCCCCTTCGATAAGAGCCGCGACGGATTGGTACCGAGCGGTGGTGCCGCTACGCTGGTGCTGGAGAGCTACGAGTCGGCTGTGAAGCGCGGTGCAACGATTTTGGCCGAGGTGATTGGCTACGGCTTTTCGTCGAATGGCGAGCATATTTCGGTGCCGAATGTCGATGGTCCGAAGCGGTCACTCGAGATGGCTCTGCGCGATGCCGGCATCGCTCCCGAGGAGATTGCCTATGTCAATGCTCACGCCACCTCGACCCCGCTGGGTGACCAGAACGAGGCACGAGCCATTGCCGAGGTCTTTGGGGCGCACAAGCCCTATGTTACCTCAACCAAGTCGCAGACGGGCCACGAGATGTGGATGGCCGGTGCGAGCGAGGTGATTTACTCGATGCTGATGATGCAGGGCGGTTTCATCGCCCCGAATCTGAATTTCGAGGAGGGCGACGAGGCCTCTTCGCAGCTCAACATCCCCGCCACGCGGGTCGAATGTGCGTTTGATACCTTCTTGAGCAACTCGTTCGGCTTCGGTGGAACGAACTCGACGCTGATTATTCGTAAAATCAATCAATAATCCCAAAAACCCAACAAAAAAAGATGACAACAGAAGAGATTATGGAGAAGGCCAAGGCTGTCCTTGCCGAGGAGTTTGAGGTCGAGGAGTCGGCCATTACGCCCGATGCGTTGCTGAAAGATACGCTCGGTCTGGACAGCCTGGATTTGGTGGATGTCGTGGTGCTGGTGGAGCAGAACTTCGGTGTGACGCTCGTAGGCCCCGACTTCGTCGGTGTGAAGACCTTCGCGGATTTCTACGCGCTGCTCGAGAAGAAGATGAATGCTTAAGCGCATCCGGTGAGCATGTCGAACGAGAAGAAGTGGAGCGGGAAATCGAGAGGAGGTCGCTTCGGCTACCTCTTCTTCGTCCATACGATTCGTCTCCTGGGGGTACGTGGAGCTTACGCTCTGCTGGCTTTGGTGGCTGTCTATTTCATCCCCTTTGCCCCCAAGGCGACCGTGGCCATTTGGCGGTATAACCGCGAACGGCGCAAACTCGGCCTATGGCGTTCGATGTGGGAGGTGTATGCCCATTACTATGTCTTTGGGCAGACTCTCATCGACCGCATCGCCCTCCGAGCAGGTCTGCGCGACCGCTATCACTTCCTCTTCGATAACTACGAACGCTTCCTTGAAATCATCAATGCGGAGTCGGGAACGGTCCTTGTCGGCGCACACGTAGGGTGCTGGGAGGCCGGAGCCGGCTTTTTTGGTACGTATGGCAAGAAAATCAATATCGTGATGTTCGATGCCGAGCATGAGGCGATTAAGGAGGTGTTGCGCGAGAACGGACAGGCGGGCGATTATAAGATTATCCCCGTGAATCAGGGGTCGCTGGAGGCGATGCTGGAGATTAAATGCGCATTGAACCGTGGCGAGTATGCCTGCTTCAACGGTGACCGCTATCTGGAGCGCAAGACGGCCGTCGAGTGTGACTTTATGGGGGGCAGAGCCTCCTTCCCGAACGGTCCGTTCCGCATTGCCGCGAAGTGTCGTGTGCCGGTGGTCTTCTACTACGCCATGCGCGAAAAGGGACGTCGCTACCGCTTCCTCTTTACCGAGGTGCCTACGGAGGAGTGCCGTCGAAGCGAATCGCTCATGGCGGCCTATGTGCGCTCGCTCGAAGAGCTGTTGGCGCGTTATCCCAGACAGTGGTTTAACTTTTACAATTTTTGGAACGATTAAAGCCGCCTGCCCACGGGCGACGGCTTCAAATACAGAACCTAACCATGAAACTTACCCCTCAACTCGAAAAAGTCTATGGCCACGAGCAGCAGACGGCCCTCGAAGCGCAACGTCGCGCCCAGGAGATTGCCTTTGCGCCGGTGGTTTTTCAGGTCTCGCGCCTGATGCTGAAGTTTGGCGTGCTGGCCTACCTTGCGGAGCATCGTGAGGGTGCTGCCGAGCAGGAGATTGCCGAACATTGCGCCCTCTCGCCCTATGCGGCCAAGGTGCTTTTGGAGGCCTCGCTCTCGATTGGTACGGTGCTGACGAAGGAAGATAAGTATCAACTCTCGAAGGCGGGTTGGTTCCTGTTGAACGACCGCATGGCACGTGCCAACCTCGACTTCAACCACGATGTGAACTACCTCGGCCTGTTCCATTTGGAGGAGGCACTCAAGGAGGGTCGTCCGGCCGGTCTGAAGGTCTTTGGCGAGTGGCCGACCATCTACGAGGGGCTTTCGAGCCTGCCCGAGGAGGTGCAGAAGAGCTGGTTCGGTTTCGACCATTTCTACTCGGATGAGTCGTTCGATGCGGCTTTGAAGGTGGTCTTCGGAGGCAAGAAAAAGGTACGTCGCCTGCTCGATGTGGGTGGCAATACGGGTCGCTGGGCCATGCAGTGCGTCAAGCACGATAAGGAGGTCGAGGTGACGATTATGGACCTGCCGCAACAGCTGGAGCTGATGCGCAAGGCAACGGCCGGTGAGGAGGGTGCAGACCGTATTCACGGCTATGGTGGTAATCTTCTGGACGAGCAGACCGCCTTCCCGACCCCCTCATTCGATGTGATTTGGATGAGCCAATTCCTCGACTGCTTCTCCGAGAGCGAGATTACGAGCATCTGCTGTCGTGCCGCCGAGTCGATGGACGAGGATTCGCGCCTCTACATCATGGAGACCTTCTGGGACCGTCAGCGATTCGAGACGGCCGCCTATTGCCTCACGCTGACGAGCATCTACTTTACGGCCATGGCCAACGGAAACAGCAAGATGTACCACTCGGAGGATATGCGTCGCTGCGTTGAAGCGGCCGGTTTGGAGGTGGAGGAGCTGATTGACGGCTTGGGCATGGGCCACTCGATTATGATTTGCAAACGCCGTTAATGTTGCAGCGCGGATGTACACCATCGAGGAACTGATACCGCAGCGTCACCCCATTGTGATGGTCGATGCGTTGGAGCGCATCGAGGAGGGGGTGTCGTACACCACGTTGGAGGTGCGCGAGGAGAACCTCTTTGTCGAGCAGGGGCATATGAGCGAGTGTGGTCTTATCGAACACGTGGCCCAATCGGCTGCCGCCCGCATCGGATACCTCTTTCTTCAGCGGGGTGAACGTGTCCCGATTGGGTACATCGGTTCGGTGAATCACTTCCGCCTGGAGCGTCAGCCGAACGTAGGTGAGCAATTAACGACCTCGATACGTATCTTGCAGGAGGTCTTTCAGGTGAGCCTCATCGAGGCCACGGTGCAAAGCGGTGAGGAGCAGATAGCCACGATGCGCATGAAGATATTTTTGGAACAATGAAACCCTTTGGACGACATAAGATGGAGGAGCCGGCACTGACCGCCACGGCCCAAATACAGGTGCGCTTTAGCGAGGTGGACTCGATGCGCATTGTCTGGCATGGCGAGTATGTGCGCTACTTTGAGGATGGACGCGAGGCCTTTGGGCGTAAATATGCCGGCCTGGGCTACCTCGATATCTATGAGGCGGGCTATACGGCCCCGATTGTGGATTTGAAGCTCCACTACCTGCGCCCGCTGGCTCTCAACGAGACGGCCATCATCGAGGTGCGCTATCTGCGTGATGAGGCGGCCAAACTCCGCTTCGACTACATCGTAAGGCGCGACAAGGATGGCGAGATTGCCGCCCTCGGCTCTTCGGTGCAGGTCTTTGTGGACGAGAAGGGCGATTTGTCGCTCAATACCCCCCAATTTTACGAAACATGGAAAGAGAGATGGCTGACGAAATAAAATCAATCTACCTGGGACCTGCCGCAATGCAGACCGCCCTGGGTAATCGGGAGCAGACCCTGAAGGCCCTCTACGCGGGCGATACGGGACTACGCGAGGATAAGCGGTTAGGAATGCCGCTTGGCCGCTTGAAGGAGCAGACCGCTCCGATGGCGGGCGAGAGCCGTTTCGTGTCGCTCGTGGTACGTGCCGCCGAGGAGGTGTTACAGCAGGCTCGTCTGGATGGCGAGGATAGCTCCTTGCAGGTGATTCTTTCGACCACGAAGGGTAATATCGAGGCCCTCGAAGGGGTGAAGGAGGAAATTCCGGAGGAGGCCTTCCTCTACCACTCGGCCGAGCGCGTGCAGGAGCTTCTGGGGGCGGTTCGCGCACCGATTGTCATCTCGAATGCCTGCATCTCGGGCCTCTCGGCCATGATTGTGGCTCGCCGTCTGATGAAGGAGGGGGTCTGCCGTCACGCGCTGGTGGTGGGTGCCGACCTCGTGGGCGAGTTTATCGCATCGGGCTTCGCTTCGTTTAAGTCGGTGAGTGAGGCTCCGTGTCGTCCCTACGATGCAGCCCGCAACGGCTTGACCTTGGGCGAAGCGGTGGGCGCGTTGCTCCTGACGACGGATGAAAAGTTGGCCGACGAAGGGGTGGTGCGTTTCGATGGCGGTGCCGTAACGAACGATGCCAACCATATTTCGGGTCCCTCGCGCACAGGCGACGGCCTCTATTATGCCATCTCGCAAGCCTTGGAGGAGGCCGGTCTGGAGGCCGAGGCGGTGGGGCTGGTCAATACGCACGGCACAGCCACGGTCTATAACGACGAGATGGAGTCGAAGGCCCTCTTTTTGGCCGGTCTGGACCAAACTCCGACCAACAGCCTGAAGGGCTACATCGGCCATACGTTGGGTGCGGCCGGTGTCGTGGAGACGATTCTCACGGCCGATGCCCTGCGTTGCGGTAAAGCCGCAGGAACCTACGGTTTTTCCATATCGGGCGTTCCCTGCCCCATGCAGGTAAGCAGCGAGGTGCAACCCCTCGAAAAGCGCGTAGCGGTCAAGACCGCCTCGGGCTTTGGCGGATGCAATGCTGCTGTGGTGCTGTCGATGGAGCGCACCGAGGAGCAACCCCTCCGTCCGACGGTGGAGGTGCGCGAAACGGCCTCTTACACCTTGCCTCAAAGCGAGCTGCCCTTTGCCGAGTTTATTCGTGCGGAGTACCACGCGCTGGGGGAGAAGAATATGAAGTTTTACAAGATGAGCGACCTGGCGAAGGGACTGTATGTAGCCGTTGAGCATCTTTTGGAGGGTCGTGAGTTGCAGCCGCGCTACACCTCGACCGAGGTGGCGATTGTGCTGGCCAACCGTTCGTCGTCGCTCGAAGCGGACCGCGAACATCAGCACCTGGTCGATATGCACCCGGCAGAGGGTACCTCGCCGGCCGTGTTTGTCTATACACTGCCCAACGTGGCGACGGGCGAAATCTGCATCCGACATAAGATTCAGGGTGATAATACGTTCTTTATAGAGCGCGAGGGGGCTGTTGTGGCCGAGTGCTACGCCCGTATGTTGCTCGAGACGGGGCGTGCGCGTGCCGTCATCACGGGACGGGTGGAGAAACTCGACCAAAGTTGGCAGGTAGAACTTAAATTGCTGGAGACGAAATAAATAGAACGAAAATAATACTTAAATTTAGGAAGAAAACTATGGAAGCACTGATTCTGGAGCTTAAAAATCATCTGATTGAAGAGTTGAATCTGGAGGATATCACGCCCGAAGATATTGATGCCGAGGCCCCTCTGTTTGGCGATGGCCTGGGTTTGGATTCGATTGACGCGCTGGAGATTATCCTGATTCTGGAGAAGAACTACGGTGTGCGTCTGGCCAACACGGCCGAGGCCAAGCCCGTCTTCTATTCGGTCAAGACGTTGGCCGAGTATGTGATGCAGCATCGTAAATAATTCCCGAAGATGCGTATTGCCGTCAGCGGATTGGGTGTGGTGTCGGCCCTCGGTGTGGGGGTGGAGCGCAATTTCGCGGCTTTGGCTGCGGAGCAGACGGGTGTAAGCCCCGCTCCGAGCCTCCTCGAGACGTCCCATCGACTGCCCGTTGGTGAGTTGCAGCTCACCAACGAGGAGTTGCACGCGTTGTGTGGTGTCCCTTTCAGTGAACACCTTTCGCGCACCGCGTTGCTTGGCCTGCTGGCCGTCAGAGAGGCGATGAAGGATGCCCGCCTTCCGCAGGGGTTGCGCGTAGGTCTTGTTTCGGCCACTTCGGTGGGCGGCATGGACCTTACGGAACACTTCTTTCGCTCGTTTGTCGAGGATGATACGACGGGTCGTCTGCGCGATGTGAAGATGCACGATTGTGCCGCCTCGACCGAGGTGATTGCCACATATTGCGGAATTAAAGGCTATCGCACCACCATCAGCACCGCCTGTTCGTCGTCGGCCAATGCCATTTTGTTGGGCATGAAACTCCTGCGTCACCACCTGCTGGATGCCGTAGTCGTGGGAGGAACGGATGCCCTTTCGGCCTTCACGCTCAACGGTTTTCAGTCGCTGATGATTCTCGACAGCGAGCCGTCGCGCCCGTTTGATGCTTCGCGTCGGGGACTGAATCTCGGTGAAGGGGCGGGCTACGTGGTGCTGCAACGCGAAGGAGAGCTTTCGCACGAGCCGTATTGCTATGTGGCCGGTGCCGCCAACAGCAACGATGCCCACCACCAAACCGCCTCGTCGGAGGAGGGCGAAGGGGCCTATCGAGCCATGCTGGGGGCCTTGCAGGCGGGCGGTGTTGCCCCTTCGGAGGTGGATTATATCAACGTCCACGGCACGGGAACGGGCAACAACGACCTCTCGGAGGGACGCGCCATGTGTCGGCTGTTTGGCGATGAGATGCCTCTGTTCAGCTCCACGAAGGGCTTTACGGGCCATACGCTGGCTGCGGCAGGCGGTATCGAGGCGGTCTTTTCGGTGTTGTCGATTGCCCGCGGGGTGGTCTATGCCAACCTTCGCTTTCGGGAGCCGATTCCCGAACATGGGCTTTGCCCCGTAGCGCACCATCGCACGGCGTGTGAAATCCGCACCGTGTTGAGCAATTCGTTTGGTTTTGGCGGTAACTGTTCGTCGGTACTCTTTACAAAGTAGGCTTATGGTCTGTTATGTCGGAAAATGTTGCACCCATGGCGAGGTGCAAAGCGAACTGAAAAGCCTGATTCCCGATGCGGGGTTGCGTCGCAGGATGAGCCGCGTGGTGAAGATGGCCGTATCGACGGCTGTCGAGTCGCTGGGCGGTGTGGCGGAGATTGAACAGGTGGATGCCATCCTGACAGCCACCGGCTGGGGTTGCCTGGCCGATAGCGAGAAGTTTTTGCATAACCTGATTACGGAGCAGGAACAGCTCCTCAATCCGACCCCCTTCATTCAATCCACCTTCAACACGGTGGGCGGACAGATAGCCCTTTTGGGCCACAACCACGGCTACAACATGACCTATGTCAATCGCGGTCACAGCTTCGAGGATGCCCTGCTGGATGGTATGATGCGCCTTGCGGACGGGGAGTCGAAGCGCATTTTGTTGGGAGCTTTTGACGAGCTGACCCCCACCGTAGAGCGCATCACGGAGCGCATGGGGTGGTGGCGCAACCACCAAAAGGGGGAGGGTGCCGCCTTTATGACCCTGACAGCGGAGCGTGAGGCGGAGAGTGTGGCTCGCGTCGTAAAGCTCGACTTTCTGCGTGAAGAGCTTTCCGAGGCGGAGCTGCGTAGCCGCTATGCGCTCTCGGAGGAGACGATGATACGTTGTTGTGATGAGAAGGAGGTACCTTTCTATCCCACCTTTGCAGCCACGCGCTTTGTTGAGGCGGTGCGTTGCATCGAAAAGGGGGCAAAAGAGGTACTCCTATATAATAAATGTATGGGTGACAACCCGACGGTGATGCTGTTGCAATGGCTTGGGTAATCTTTCTGTTGGTGCTGGGCGTCATGGGTGCGCTGGTGTGGGCCTCGGCTTCGATTCGGAGCGGGGTCTATCTAAAGGCGTTGTGCGAAGCCCGGACCGAGGAGCGGAAGGTAGCTCTGACCTTTGATGACGGGCCGGACGAGGAGATGACACCGCGCGTGTTGGCCCTCTTACGCCGTTATCGTGCGCAAGCGACCTTTTTTGTGGTGGGTGATAAGGTGCGACAACACCCCGAGTTGGTGCAGCGCATCTTGGCCGATGGGCATACGCTCGGCAACCATACCTTGAGCCACAACCCCCTTGCGACCCTCTACTCGGTAAGTCGCTACCACGATGAACTGTTTTGGGGAGGCGATGTGGTGGAGCGTTTGACGGGACGACGGATGCGCCTTTTTCGACCTCCGTTTGGGGTGACAAATCCCCCGATTGCCAGGGCGGTGAAGGCGTTGGGGCTGACCTGTATCGGATGGTCGGTGCGCTCGCTCGATACTACGCGCCTCGGACGCGAGCGGGTGTTGCGTCGCATTGAGAAGGGCTTAAAACCGGGTGCGGTCGTTTTGCTGCACGATAGGTTGCCCGAAAGTGACCGCTTGTTGGAGGAGGTTTTGAAACTTCTTGAAAGAGAGAACTATAAAGCTGTTACAGTAGATGAACTTTTTGCCATTGAAGCCTATGAAAAATAGCGTGATATGCCTCTTGTCGGCTCTCTTTATGTTGCCGACAGCTTCGGCACAGGATGCCGTCACGGCCTTTACGAAAGAGCTGGCCGCAAAGAGTACGGCCATCGAGAGCATCTGTTGTCGTTTCGAGCAGGTGCGTTCGATGCAACTCTTGGCCCAGGATGTCCGCCTGGAGGGCGATTTTTACTATCTGCGCCCCGAACAGATTTTGCTGGCGTTTGATAATGAGGATTATATCTGCATGACCCAGACCCATTTTCAGTTGCAGACGGCCGGCATCAAACAGCGTGTGCGGTTGCAGTCGAATCCCATGTTGCGTGAGCTGAACCGTATTCTCTCGGCCGCCATGCGGGGCGATGTGGCAACCCTTTCGGCCGGTTTTACCCCGACGGTAAGGGAGGACAAAGACCATTTCGAGGTGGTTTTGAAGCCCTCGAAAGGGCGTATGGCAGCCCACCTGCAGACCATTACGATGCGTTTCGAACGCGAACATATGTCGCTCGTCGAGTTGCGCATGGAGGAGAAATCGGGTGATGCAACGATGTATCGCTTCCGGTCGAAACGATTTAACGAAAATATTGATTCACAGATTTTTAATCTCGAATAAGATGCCTTTGAAAATCTTTTGTCGTACCCTGTCGTTCGAACGGACATCGGCCGGATTTACGGCCGAGGTGGAGCTGCGTGCCGACCATCCGGTCTATGAGGGCCACTTTCCCGGGCAACCCGTTGTGCCGGGGGTCTGTACGGTGCGCGTGGTGCGTGAGCTGACGGCTCGAGCCGTGGGATATGATGTATGGTTTGATACCATCCGCGAGGCCAAGTTCGTTTCGGTATTGATTCCGAGCGAAGGGCTGTGTATTACGGTGGAGGCTACACTCGCCGGCGAGACCCTGCGTGCCGTCGTGCGTCGCGACGAGCAGGTGGTGTTAAAACTCCAAGCAACCTGGAAAAGGGGATGAACGAAACAGTGACGACATACTGCGAACGGATGCACGCGCTGGGGTGCATGGTGGTGATTCCGACCTATAACAATGCCGGAACCATTGCCCGTGTCATTGCCGACGTGCAGCAATATGCCGACGATATTTTGGTGGTCAATGATGGCTCGACGGATGATACACGCACTATTTTGGAACGTGTGGAGGGCATCCGCATCCACTCCTACGACGAGAATCGCGGCAAGGGCCATGCCCTGAAGTGTGGCCTTAAGTTGGCCTACGAGTGGGGCTTTCGCTATGCCATTACGATAGACTCGGACGGTCAGCACTATGCCGACGATATTCCCCGTTTTATCGAGCGCATCGAGGAGGTCCCCGACAGTCTGTTGATTGGCGCACGTAACCTTGCGGCCGATAATATGCCCTCGAAGAACACCTTTGCCAACCGTTTTTCGAACTTTTGGTATCGTGTCGAGACGGGCGAGCGATTGGAGGATACCCAGTCCGGATTCCGCCTCTATCCGCTTCGTAAGTTGCAACACATTCGCTTCATCACCTCGCGCTATGAATTCGAGGTGGAGATTATCGTGCGAGCCGCCTGGCGCGGTGTGCGGGTCGAGAACATCCCCATTAAGGTCTATTATCCGCCCCAGGAGGAGCGCGTTTCGCACTTCCGCCCCTTGCGCGATTTTACCCGTATCAGTCTGCTGAACACGGTGCTGGTACTCTATGCCCTGCTCTTTTACTACCCTTGGCGATTCCTGCGTTCACTCACGCGCGAGCGTATCGCCGACTTCTTCGATCGTCACCTCTGGCACGCCGAGGATAGCAACGTCCGTATGGCAGCGGCCATGGGGTGGGGCATCTTTTGCGGCATCATCCCCCTGTGGGGCTACCAGATGATTTTTGCCGTCGCCACGGCCCACCTGATGCGGTTGAATAAGGTGGTGGCGTTGGTCTTTTCGAATGTGAGCATCCCGCCGATGATTCCCTTTATCCTCTTCGGCAGCCTTTGGATGGGAGCCACGCTGCTGGGCGAGGAGATAGCCTTCTCGTTCCGCGAGGTCGATTTTCAGCTGGTGGCCGATTTCCTGAAGCAATACCTGGTGGGCAGCTTGGCGTTGGCCACGGTTTTAGGGGTGGCTGTGGCTCTTGTCGGATGGCTTTTGATGGTACTTTGTAAACGCGGTAAATAGCTTATGATGAATCCCTTCCTTGCACTTTACGATTGGTTTAAGGACCACCGCTCGGCCCTTTGGCTTACCCTTTTTGGGTCGGTCGTGGGGTTGGCTTTTGCGGCTGTCGGGGTGCAGTTCGAAGAGAATATTTCGAGCTTCTTCGATGACGGTGAGCAGGCCGGAAAGGCGATGTTTGATAACCTCAAACTCAAAGACCGCATCGTCGTTCTGCTCTCGGGCGAGGAGCCTGACGAGCTGGTCGAGGCGGGTTATGCGTTTGTGCAGGCCGTCGAACCGCTCGTTGCGGAGGGGTTGATTGCGACGGTGACCGATACGGCCGGAGCCTCGACCGTGGGGGCTACGACCGACTTTGTCTATCGCTATCTGCCCCTTTGGTTGGAGGAGGCCGATTATGTGCGGATGGATTCGCTCCTGACGCGCGAGGGTATTCATAAGGCGGTGGAGAGAAGCTATCGTCTGATGACCTCGGCAGCCGGCATGGCCGTGGGTGAGGTGGTAAGACGCGACCCGCTGTCGATAGCCACCCACCTGATGCGTCGCTTTGAGCGATTTGATGCCGGGGGCGATTACGAACTCTATGCCGACCACCTCTTTACGGCCGATATGAAGACGATGCTCCTCTTCCTCTCGCCTGCCCACGGCATGGGACATACGGGCGAGAATGAGCGATTGGTGAGCGGTCTGGAGGAGGCCATGGCGCACATCGAGGGGCAGTATGCGGTCGATGTGTCGTGTGTAGGAGGGCCGGTAGTGGCCGTCTATAATGCCCGTCAGATTAAGCGCGACACGATGCTGACCCTCTCAATAGCCCTGCTTATCATTGTCGGAGGGTTGTTCCTCTCGTTTCGCAATCGACGCGCCATTCCGCTTATTGTCACCCCGCCCCTCTATGGCGCACTCTTTTCGTTGGCACTCATCTATTTTATTCAGGGGAGCATCTCGGCCATTGCGATTGGTGCAGGTGCCATCGTGCTGGGTATTGCGTTGAGCTATTCGATTCATGTGGTGGCCCACAGCAACCATACGACCGACCCGAAACGCATCATCGAGGAGCTGACCTATCCGCTCACTATCGGCTGCCTGACGACCATCGGAGCCTTTGTGGCCTTGCTCTTCACGCGCTCTGCACTGCTGCACGATATGGGTCTTTTTGCCGCCTTGGCTTTGGTCGGCACGACGCTCTTTTGTCTGGTCTTTCTGCCACACTTCCTGCGCCCGAGCGATAAGCATCAGGTGCCGAACCGCTTGATGCAGTGGATTGAGCAGGCCAACAGCTACGACTACACGAAAAATCGTTGGGTGGTGGCGTTGGTGGTCGTGCTGACCATCGGAGGTCTCTTCTTCTACCGCGGTGTGGGCTTTGATAGCGATATGAGCCGCCTGAACTACGAACCCGAAGAGGTGCGATGGGCTGAAAATCGCCTTGAGGAGGCCTTCGGCAAGACACAGCGTCGGGTCTATCTGGTCAGCTCGGCCGATGCCCTGACCGAAGCGGTGGCCGACTACGAACGGCTGACGCAGGAGGTCTCGGCCATGCAGCAGGAGGGACTTGTTGAGGGCTTTACCTCGGTAGCCGATTTTGTGCTGGATAGGGATGAGCAGGAGCGTCGCATTGCCCGTTGGGAGCAATTCTGGCAGGAGCGTCGCGCTACGACCATGCGTTCTTTCAATGAGGCATTGACCGCGGTCGGCTTCCGCGCAGGTGCCTTCCCCGACTTTGAGGAGCTGCTCCATCGGAGATACGAGGTGTGTGGCTATACGGAGGAGGAGTTGCGCGATGTGCCGATTTTGTCGGATTGGATAAACTTCTCGGATGACAGGACCTTGTTGGTGAGCGGTCTGGAGCTGAAGGAGGAGCATAAAGAGACGGTTTATGCCCATCTGAAGGAGCGTACCACAACGGCCATTATCGACCGTGCCTACTTCTCGTCGCGCATGGTGGAGACGGCGGGCGAGGATTTCAATTACATCCTTTTCATCTCGTCGCTCATCGTCTTTGTCGCTCTTTTACTCTCGTATGGGCGCATCGAATTGGCTCTGTTGGCCTTCCTGCCGATGTGCATCACGTGGGTGATTATTCTGGGTATGATGGCGTTGTTTGACATCCGATTCAACATCGTCAATGTGATTTTGGCCACCTTTATCTTCGGTATCGGTGACGACTTCTCCATCTTTATCATGGATGGTCTGTTGGAGGAGTATCGCACGGGGCGCAAAATGCTCGGTGTGCATAAGACGGCCATCTTCTTCTCGGCCTTTACGACGGTGGTCGGTATGGGTGTGCTGATTTTGGCCGAGCATCCGACCTTGAAATCCATCGCCTTGATTTCAGTACTCGGCATGATGGCCGTGGTGCTGGTCTCCTATACGTTGCAACCCTTGTTGTTCCGCCTTTTGGTGCGCTCGCAAACCCAACGCGGCAGTGCGCCCTACACGTTGCGCTCGCTTTTGGTGAGCCTCTATGCCTTCCTCTATTTCTTCCTGGGGTGTGTGGTGCTGCAGCTGCTCATGGCGGTGATGCAACTTTGCCCCATGCAACGCAAACGTCGTAAGGCTATCTTCCACCACGGCATCTACCACTTTACGCGCCTCTTTTTGAGGACCGTTCCCGGTGTCAGGGTGGTGCGCGAGGGGGTTACGAAGGGGGCTTTCGACCGCCCTGCCGTCATTGTGGCCAACCACCAGTCGTTTATCGATATTCTGATGTTGCTCTCCACGACACCGCGCTTGGTGATGGTGACCAACAGCTGGGTGTGGCATTCGCCCTTCTTCGGGCGGATTGTCCGCTATGCCGACTGCTATCATGTGGCCAACGGCTACGAGCAACTCTCCGACGAGCTGCGTCCGCGCATCGAGGAGGGCTATTCGGTGGTCATCTTCCCCGAGGGAACGCGCTCGGTGGACCAGCAGATGGGGCGTTTCCATAAGGGAGCCTTCTACCTGGCCGATATGCTTAAGTTGGATATCGTGCCGGTGTTGTTGTATGGTACGGGAATGGTTTCGGCCAAGCGGGCCGGATTCCACATCAAACGCGGATGGCTTGTGGAGCAGCTGCTGCCCCGCATCAGCTATGGCGATCAGAGTTGGGGAGCCACCTACCGCGAGCAGGCGAAAATCTATCGTCGTCGCATGATGGAGGGCTACGCGCAGCTCAATCATCGTTACGGGGTGGTCGAAAATCCCTACTTCCGCGATACGGTACAAGCCAACTACCTCTACAAAGGGCCTGTTTTGGAGGGCTATATGCGCGTAAAAATGCGTCTGGACGGCTATTATAGGTGGTGGCACAAGGTCATTCCGGCTCGTGCCACGGTGACCGATGTCGGATGTGGCCACGGTCAGATGGCCTGTATGCTCTCGCTCCTGGGACCCGACCGCACGATTTACGGCTTGGACTACGATGCCGAGAAGATACTTCAGGCACAACATAGTTTCCTCGCCTCCGAGCGACTGCAATTCCGCGTGGCCGATATGCGGGTCGATGAACTGCCCCGTTCGGATGTGTTCCTCTTCAACGACAGCCTGCACTACATCAGTGCCGAGGGGCAACGTGCCGTATTGCAACGTGCCGTACAATCGCTCAACGAAGGGGGTCTGATTATCGTGCGCGATGGCGATGCTTCGCGTGGCGAGGAGCAACACGCTGCGATTTTGGCCACCGAGCGGTGGTCCACCCGCATTTTGAAATTTAATCGCACGGACGAGCATTTACACTTCGTGGATAGAAATTGGATGGCGCAGTTTGCCCGTGAGGAGGGGTTATATATCACCACCGCGGCTTGCGATACGACCACCTCCGAGACCCTCTATCTGCTGACAAAAACAGAACCACATGGCTAAAGAGGATGTCGTGATAATCGGTAGTGGCCTGGGAGGCTTAAGCGCGGCCGTGATGCTGGCTCGCGAGGGCAAGCGTGTGCTTGTCGTAGAGCGACAGCGTGTGGTGGGTGGATGTTTGCAATCTTTCCGTCGGGGTCGTCACCTGCTCGATACGGGTATTCACTATGTCGGAGCCTTGGCCGACGGGGCTATTTTGAACCAATATTTTCGCTACCTGGGGGTGATGGACCGCCTGCGTTTGGCGCGTCTTGATGACGAGGGGTTCGATTGCATCCACCTTGCGGATGGCTCCTCCTACCTCCATGCTGCGGGCTACGACCGCTTTGTGGAGACCCTCGCGCGGGATTTTCCCCGCGAACGTGCCGGCTTGGAGGCCTTTTGTGCGCGGATGCGTGAGGTGGGTGAGCTGATTAGCCCCGAGGTGTTGCGTAGCGGTCGCCTCTCGGCCGGTGGGTTGGAGTATATGTCCCTGTCGGCCGTGGGGGAGCTGGAACGATGCATCGGGGATGAAAAACTCCGTCAGGTATTGGCCGGCTCGTTGCCGCTCTATGCCGGAAAGCGCGAATCGGCCTCGTTCTATATCCATGCGATGATTAACCATTCGAACATCGAGGGCGCGTACAGCTTTGTGGGCGGTACGCAGCAGTTGGCCGATTTGCTTGTCGAGGAGTTGCGTCGGCATGGTGGCGAGATTCGCACTTCGGCCGAGGTGACGCGGATTCATCTCAACGGAGATTGTGTCGAGTGGGTGGAACTGAACGGTGAGGAGCGCATCGAGACTGCGTCGGTGATTTCGTCGATTCACCCCTGTCACACCTTCTCGCTGCTCGATAACAACCAGGTCATCAAGCGAGCCTTCTACACCCGATTGCAGACGCTGGAGAACAGCTACGGCATCTTTACCGTCTATCTGACCTTCAAAAAGGATACCGTGCGCTACGAAAATCGCAACCATTATATCTACAACACGGAGGATGTCTGGTCGCTGGAGGGAAAGTTCGGAGGACTCGATATCCCTTGGGTGCTGTTCTCGATGCAGGCCTCCGATGCGCCCTATTGCGAGGTGGCTACGTTACTTATCCCGATGCAACTGAAGGAGCTGGAGCGTTGGCTCGAGACGAAAAGCGGCCATCGTGGAGCCGATTACGAGGCCTTCAAAGCCCACTTTGCCGAACAGATTATCGAGCTGGTGCATCAACGTATTCCCTACCTGAAGCCCGCTATCGAAAAGGTCTATACCGCGTCGCCCCTTACCTACCGCGATTATACCGGCACCCCCGATGGCTCGGCTTACGGCATCGTGAAGGATTTTCATAACCCGATTGTGAATCATCTGCCGGCTCGTACCCGCATCCGCAACCTGCTGCTTACGGGTCAGAGTCTTAACGTGCATGGGGCGTTGGGCGTGGTGGTTTCGTCGGCTGTGACGTGTAGTGAACTGCTGGGTGTAGAGTACCTGGCCAAAAAGATAGGCAATGCGTAGATGGTTGAAATGGATAGGGTGGAGCGTCGTTATCCTCCTCATGCTGCTGGTTGTGCTACCGGTTGGAGTCGGTGTCGTCTTGTACCGAACGGCCGATATGATGCAACCCGCAACAGCGGTTGATACGGCTGCCTATCGTCCGACGCTGGTGGGCGATTCGTTGCGCTATGTGGGGCCGCACTCCCTTTTGAAGAATCGCTACGGCCTTTGGGAGGCCTATGTCGAGGGGACGGCTACGGAGCGTGGTGCGGCACTCGGTATGTTGCTCCGCCCCGAATTGGCCTATCAGGAGCGGGTCTTTGTGGAGCAGATTCGACGCATCATCCCCTCGGATAGCTACCTGTGGTTTCTGCATAAACTGACCGTGATTTTCAACCGCCGCATGGCACGCCACATCCCCGAGGAGTACCGCGAGGAGATACACGCTTTGTCCATGGCGTGCAGCCACGAGTTTGATGTGATTGGTAGCCCGTATGGTCGTCAGCTGAACTACCATGCCGCACACGATATCGGCCATGCGATGCAGGAGTATATGCTGGTCGGTTGTTCGTCGTTTGCCGTGTGGGGTAACGAGAGCGCGGATGGCGAACTGCTCGTAGGACGCAACTTCGACTTCTGGGTGGGTGATGATTTTGCCCGTAATAAGGTGGTGCTGTTTGTGGCACCCGATAGCGGTTATCGCTTCGTCTCGGTCACGTGGCCCGGTATGATGGGGGTACTTTCGGGCATGAACGAGCGCGGTTTGACGGTGACCATCAACGCCTCGAAGGGGGCTGTGCCGACCGCTTCGGCCCTGCCTATTTCGCTCTTGGCGCGCCAGATTTTGCAATATGCCGCCACGATTGACGAGGCTCGTCGGATTGCTGCCGAGGCGCAGACCTTCGTATCGGAGTCGATACTCGTTGCCTCGGCCGAGGAGGGACGGGCGGCCCTTATCGAGAAAAGTCCCGACCTTCAGGCGGTATATGCGCCTGCGGGTGAGCGCATCATCTCGACCAACCACTACCAAAGCGAGCAGTTTGCTACCGATGCAGCCAATCGGGAGAATATCGCCACCTCGGACAGCCCCTATCGTTGGGCGCGTCTGGAGGAGTTGTTGAATCGTCACGCACCATTGACCCCTGCGTCGTCCGCCTCGGTGTTGCGCAACCGCGCGGGGTTGAACGATGCCCCCATCGGTTGGACGAATGAGAAGGCCATCAACCAATGTATTGCCCACCACGGGGTGATTTTCCAGCCCGCGAAACGTCGGATGTGGCTCTCGACCGACCCTTGGCAGGCCGGACGGATGCTCTGCTACGATTTGCACACATTCTTTACGGCCGAAAAACCGTTGCGGGCATCGCAATGCCTGGAGGCCCATTCGATAGCTGCCGATACGGCCTTCCTCCGCGCAGAGTATCCGCGCGTAAAGGCACATCGCGCACTCACTGCGGCTCTGCGTGACCAACTCCGTCGCGGTGAGCAGGTGGAGCGCGTGTTGCTCGATTCGCTGGTGGCGAACAATCCGCACTACTATGGTGTCTATGACCTGCGTGGCGATGCGTTGCTGCGTGAGGGGGCGGTTGAGGAGGCCTGCAAGGCGTGGCAAGAGGCGTTGAAGTGCGAGATTCCGCGCCTCAATGAAAAGAAGATAATCGAACAAAAACTTTCCGAATATGGTACAAGATAAGGAGTTACACTATCGTTCGACGGAGGAGATACTTTTCTTCCAGGAGGCGCGTATGCGCGAAACGATTGCCTACGTGGCCGAACATTCGGCCTTTTATCGACGGATGTTCCACGACAAGGGTATCGACCCCTCGACGATTCTTTCGTTGGAGGATTTGCGCCGGTTGCCCCTCACCACGAAGGAGGATTTGCAACGCCACGGAGCCGACTTTGTCTGCGTCGATAAGCGGGCGATTATCGACTATGTGACCACCTCGGGAACGCTCGGCGACCCCGTCACCTTTGCCCTCACGGAGGGCGACCTGCAACGCTTGGCCTACAACGAGGCCTGTTCGTTCTCCATGGCGGGTTGCACGGCCGACGATGTGATGCAGTTGATGACCACCATCGACCGTCGTTTTATGGCCGGCCTGGCCTACTTTATGGGGGCGCGAAAGCTCGGTTGTGGCGTGGTGCGCGTAGGAAACGGTATTCCCGAATTGCAGTGGGATACGATTCGTCGCGTGGAATCCACCGCCTGCATGGTGGTACCTTCATTCTTGGTGAAGTTGGTCGATTTTGCCGAGAAAAACGGAATTGATGCCAACCAGAGCAGCCTTAAACGCGCCATCTGTATCGGTGAGACCCTGCGCACGGTGGATGGTCAGCTAACCAAGCTCGCCCAGAAGATTTCGGAGCGTTGGCCCCACCTTGAACTCTATTCGACCTACGCTTCGACCGAGATGCAGGCCTCGTTTACCGAGTGTGCCTGCCACATGGGAGGCCACGTGCCGGCCGATTTGATTATTGTCGAGCTGCTCGACGAGGCAGGTAATCCGGTGCCGCAGGGCGAGGCCGGCGAGGTGACCATCACCACGCTGGGCGTGGAGGGTATGCCGCTGGTGCGTTTTCGCACGGGCGATATGTGCGTAAGGTATGATGAGCCGTGCCGTTGCGGACGCAATACGCCCCGTTTGAGCGGTGTGATTGGTCGCAAGGGGCAGATGATTAAGTTTAAGGGTACGACCCTCTATCCGCCTGCATTGTTCGACATTTTGGATAACATTCCCGAGGTGGAGAACTACATTGTCGAGGTCTTCACCAACGCCCTCGGTACCGACCAGATTCAAATCAAGGTCGGCTCGGAGAATCACAGCGAGACCTTTATCAAGCAGATTAAGGATATCTTCCGTTCGAAGGTGCGCGTGGCTCCCGATGTGCGCTTCGAGGCTCCCGAACTGATTGCCAAGCAACAGATGCCGCCGATGAGCCGCAAGGTGGTGAAATTCTTCGATTTGAGAAACAAATAATGCCATTATGCTATGATAAGAGCCGTCCAAAAGTAATTTGGACGGCTCTTGTTTTGGTTGTTATGCGTGTCAGCCTATTTCGAAGCACCCTTCAGGCGGAAGTTGCTGTCGATGATGGCCTGCGGCAGCAGTTTGCCATACATCCCGTAGCTGCCACTCTGCTCTACACCGGCGTAGTCCATCATCACGATACCCGTGCAGGAGGGCGAGTTGATGATGTAGCCGTAGAGGTAGGGGTTAATCTGCTCGGCATTCTGCTTGTAGTTCGTCAAGCCGCTATAACCCGATACGTGGTTGATGGTCCAGCGGTCGGCATCGCGGTTGGCGGTTGAGAGGTCCACCATCGCGGCAACGCTATGTTGCTTGGCCGAGCTATCCTCTACCTCGTAGTAGTCCTGAATATTCAGCGCGATGTTGGCCGTCTGGTTGTAGATGCGACCGTTGGTGCTACCTGCTACGCTGTGGCTCCAACCCGACACGAAACCGCCCGTCGAGGGGGTATCGGCATAGCTGTCACGGGCCAAAATCAGCAGTTTGCCGCGCAAATCGCCCACGGTCATGCCCTGCTTCAGCTCGGCACGGTATTCGGCAGGGAAGTCCGACGAGGTCAGGAACGATGCCATCAGCTCGTTCCAGGTCGAGCGGTCGTTGTAGAGCGGCGAATCGCTCTCGAAACGCATCACCACAATTGCAAACTCCTCGGGATTTTGTTTCAGGTTGTTCGTCAGCGTAGCGATAGCCGCTTTGAACGAGGTCTTGGTCTCGATGATGCCGTGGTAGATGTGCAACTCATAGCCCCACTTAAAGAAACCTGTGCGCACGCGCTTGTAACCCGGACGGAGGTCAAAAACACGAATACCGAGGTCCCATTGCTCTTGCAACGAGAGGTCCTGCGTCTTGCCAATCGAGAGGGTGGTGCCATCGCCCGTGGCGGCATCGTGCGTACCGGGAATCGAGAGCTGCGAGAGGTAGGTTTCGTCCGAGAGGGCCGAAATCCAGTTGTTCTGCGCTTTGACGGTCGGGGTCAGCGCGATGGTGCTGTTGGCCGTCACCGGCTCGTTGATAACGGCCTCGATGCTCTTCGAACCCGTGGCGTGGATGCGAAGCGTCAGTTCACCGGCCTCGAACGACGTGGCAGGCAGAGCCACCTCGACGTGAATCTGCTCGCCCTCACCTATCTGCGTATTGCGACGCGACGTGCTGTTGACGAAGTTCATAAAACGCACCGTGTGTGCCGTTTCGTCGGCTGCCGTGGCGGTCGTGCCGTCCCAGTAGAGGCGACCCGAAAGCAGTTTGCCCGTCGAACGGAGGCTGATGCCGGTCATCTCCAAATCGGCAGGAATCGTGACCAAGAAACGAGCCGTGATAACACCCTGCACGGCCATACGCGGGGTGGTGGTGTAGATGCCGTTCACGGCCTCGCCGAGGTCGTAGGTGGCATCTTGCGGCAGGTAGAGGGTTTCGACTGCCGAGCGGGTGGCTGCGGTGAGGCGCGGTTCGGCCTCATGGTCGAATGAATCTTGGCAGGCACCCAGCAAAAGTGCGCACGCCATACCGAAAGCGGTAATGATTGATTTTTTCATAAAAATTTGATTAAGAGAGGATTGGTTAATAAAAAACTTGCCCTTTATGGCAAAGCGTCAGACAAAGATAGATTTTATATAGTAAGAAAAAAATCGTAATTAAAGAACTTTTCAACTTCGAAAAAAGCCGAAGTGTTACAACGAGCCGTTTTTTTAGCTACTTTTGTCCGCACGATGGAGAACTTTGCAGCCATAGACTTTGAGACGGCCAACGGCGCGCGCTCGAGCGTCTGCTCGGTGGGTGTGGTCGTGGTGCGCGAGGGGGAGGTCGTGGACCGCTTCTACAGCCTCATCCGCCCCGAACCGGACTACTACGCCTACTTCTGCCAGCGTGTGCATGGTCTTTCGCGGCGCGATACTTGCAACGCTCCCACATTCCCCGAGGTGTGGGCCGAGATCGAAGAGCGCATCTTGGGGCTTCCGCTTGTGGCGCATAATGCCCGCTTCGATGAGGGGTGTCTTCGAGCCGTCTTCGACTGCTACGGGATGCGCTACCCGGGTTATACGTTTTACGATACGCTGGCTGCATCGCGTCGCACGTTTGGCCGTGCGCTGGAGAACCACCAGCTCCACACCGTGGCCGATGCGTGCGGATTCTCGCTCGAAGACCACCACCACGCGCTGGCCGATGCCGAGGCGTGTGCCGCCATTGCGCTGAAAATCCTATAAAACTGGGATATCATGAATAAGGTTGTGCAAGAAAAATTGTGGAATCGGAACTATTTGAAGGTCTGGAGTGCCAACTTCATGACCTTCTTCTCGTTCATGCTCTTAACGCCCCTCTTGCCCCTTTACCTGGCCGATACCTTCTCGGCCGATAAGGAGATGATTGGCTTTGTGCTGTCGGGCTATACGCTCACGGCCCTTTTGATTCGCCCCTTTAGCGGCTATCTCGTCGATACCTTTCCGCGACGTACGGTGTTGCTGGTGAGCTACTTTTTGTTCGCCGCCCTCTTTGCAGGCTATTTGGTGGCAGGGTCGCTCCTCTTGTTTGCCATTGTCCGCACGCTGCACGGCGCACCCTTCGGGGCAACGACCGTCTCGAACAGCACGGTGGCCATTGATGTACTGCACCCCACGCGCCGCGCCGAGGGTATCGGCTACTACGGCCTTTCGAACAACATCGCCACGGCCATCGGCCCTACGGTCGCACTCTTGATTTATGGCGTGTGCCACAGCTACGATGTGTTGTTTTGGATTGCCCTGGTGGTCGCCTTCATCGGCTTTGGTATTAACTCGACCCTGGAGCTGAAACCGCGCCCCAAGGTGGAGGATAAAGCCCCGATTTCGCTCGACCACTTTGTCCTGAAGAAGGGGTGGAGTGCCGGTATCAGCATGGTCGGCTTTGCCATCTCGTATGGCATCCTCTCGACCTACCTGGCCATCTATGGCAAGGAGGAGCTGGGCATCACGCAAGGTTCGGGCCTCTTCTTTATGCTGCTTTCGATTGGCCTGATTCTGTCGCGCCTGGCGGGCGGTCGCACCCTCAGCCGTGGCCTGATTCATCAGAATGCCGCTATCGGTGTTTCGGTGGCTCTGTGTGGCTACCTGCTCTTTGCCGGTGTGCATCACACCTGGGGATTCTATGGCGCGGCCTTGATTATCGGCCTCGGTAACGGTCACCTCTTCCCCGCCTTCCAGACCATGTTCCTCAACCTCGGCACCAACGCCCAGCGCGGTACGGCCAACTCTACGTTCCTCGTCTCGTGGGATATCGGCATCGGTATCGGCATCATCCTTGGCGGCTCGATTGCCGAGCATCTGGGCTATCATGCCGCCTTCTGGGTGGCTGCTGCTGCTAATGCCGTGGCCGTTGCGAACTATTTTCTGGTGACGCACGGGTACTTTGAGCGTAACCGACTACGGTAAAGAGAATTAAATTTAGAATTTAGAATTCAGAATGAGGAGCTTTGGCTCCTTTTTTTGTGCCAGGTTGAAGGTAATTAAGGGCGACTAAAGGTGATTAAAGGAAACTAAAGGAAACTAAAGGAAACTAAAGGAAATCTTTTGCAACCCTTAATAACCTTTAATGTCCTTTAACACAAACAAGCGCGGGCAGCTCAATGCTACCCGCGCTGGTCTTAATTTTTAATTCTAAATTCTGAATTTTGAATTTGTCTTATCGTCCGCTTTCGGCAATCTTGCGGCGGATCATGGCGTTCATGTCATCCGCAGCGAGCAGCTCCTCCAGGGTCATGTGCATACGGTAACGCCAGTAGTGGCGCGAGTTGGCCGGCACATTGATACGCTCCTCGTTGGGGTTCTCGCGGCGCAGCTTGCCATCCATAGCGACCCAATCCTGCCAGGGCAGAATCGTGAGCATGGCGGGCGACTTGAGGTGTTGCTCCACAATCAGCTCGCAAATCCACGGCTCGCAATAGTAGGGAGCCTCGCCCCAGGCACCCAGCACCTGGTTGTAGAAACGCTGCGAGAGGGCGCGGTCCTCCTCCCACCAAGCACGCACGGGGTTCATGTCGTGGGTCGAGGTGGTGCAAACCGAGAGGTAGGGGTAGTGCTGCGTAGCACCAAACTCTACGCTCGGGTCTTTGGGCATACGCTGAATCTCGAGCGAGAGAATCTGCTCGCCCTCCATCACGGCAGGTACGCAGTGGGGAATCATACCGAGGTCCTCACCACACACCAGCATACCCGTAGCCTCGATCAGCGCGGGGAGCTTGCGCATCGCCTCGCCATACCAGAAGTCGTTGTGGCGGTAGTAGAAGAAGTCGTTGTAGAGGTGGTTGTAGGCATCCTTCTGGTCCTGCGACAGGTTCTTGTAGCACTCGCTCGACTGCGACGAGATACGCGGATGGTAGTGGCCGGGATTGTACTTATCCTCGATGAAGAGGACGTTATCCGTCATCGAAATCGGTGCCGTGTGCCAATCCTTGTTGAACCAGAAACCATAGGAGCGAATCTCCTCCTCGGAGAAGGGCAGGGCAGGGTTGAAGCGACCCAGGAGGGCATTGACAGCCTCCAGGGGTACCTCCCAGATGCGGAAGAAGCCCAGGATGTGGTCGATGCGGTAGGCATCGAAGTACTCGGCCATCTTCACGAAGCGCGCCTTCCACCAGGCAAAGCCGTCCTCGGCCATCTTCTGCCAATTGTAGGTCGGGAAGCCCCAGTTCTGACCCATCACCGAGAAATCATCGGGCGGAGCACCCGCCGACGAGTCCATGTTGAAGAGTTCGGGATAGACCCAGGCATCGACGCTCGTGCGCGAGATACCAATCGGAATATCGCCCTTCAGCACCACGCCGCGCGAGTGGGCGTAGTCGCGCACCTTGCGCAGCTGACGGTCGAGGTGGAACTGCACGAAGTGGTTGTAGGCCACCTCCTCGGGGTGAGTAGCCTCATACTCGGCAGCCTTCTCGGGCGTGTAGTCGGCCCACTTGCCCCACTCCTTGAAGTCGGGGGTCGAGTAGGCATCGCGCAGGGCGCAGAAGACCGCGTAGGGGCGCAGCCAATGCTCGTTCGAGGCCATGAAGGCCTTGAACTCCTTCGAGGCGAAGCACTTCTTGCCCTCCTGCAGATAGAGTGCGCGGAGGTACTCGTTCTTCGTATTATTGACCTGCTCGTAGTCGATTTCGGCGAGGGCATTCAGCTCGCGGCCCAACTGCTCGAAGCGGGCTGCCGCCTTCTTGTCTTTGAGTTTGCCCACATCCGGCAGGTGCAGGAACTGCGGGTGCAGGGCGAAGGTCGAGTTGGCGTTGTAGGGGTAGGAGTCCTGCCAGGTGCCGGTCATCGTCGTATCGTTCACGGGCAGAATCTGGATAATCGACTGACCCGTCGAGGCGGCCCAATCAATCATCAGCTTCAGGTCGTTGAACTCGCCCACACCGAAGCTGTCGTTCGAGCGCAGGGCAAAGACCGGAATGGCTACACCGGCACCGCGCCAGGGATTCATGTGGAAGCGGGGACGCAGCGAGTCAATTACCACGCACTCGCCCTCCTTCAACGGACGGTCGAAGAAGTTGTTCTCACCGGCCTCCCAAGCCACGGTTTCACCCGATGCGGTATCGACAATGACGAACTTGTAGGTAAAGGGGGTCGAGAGCTTCTCGCGCGGAATGTGGGCCGTCCATACGGGGGCCTCCGAGTCGCTCATCACCACGCCCTTCTTGACCTCCCAGTTGCCCAGCACCTTCTGGTCGCCCACCAGGACAACCTGCTGCGTGGAGCGAACCACGGGAATCTCGGCGCGAATCATCACCTCGTCGGCCGACAGCGGGGTAGCCTTCTTCGTCTTCGGGCGGGCAAAGACACCCTCGGTGAACATCGACGAGCGGAACGAACGATCCGAGGGCATATCGTGCCAACGGTCGTAGAGCGCAATGGCGGTCACACCTTTGTCGGTCGTGAGGGTGTGGCCCTTTCCCCACTCCTTGCGCAGCAGCTCTTCGCCACGACGCAACTCATAGTGGTAGTGAATCGTGCGAGTCGAAGCGGCAGTCTTGTGGCTACACTCCCAGATGTTGCCCCCGATGTAGCGCATCGGTTCCACCTTGGGACGTGCGCCATCCACCACGAGCATCAGCTCCTCGCCATAGACCGTCGCGTACTCTAATCTGAATTTAATGGTCATTTTCGTTATCTTTTTTATGTTAGTTTGTTTCGCATCATTTGAGGCGTTTCGGCTCGGAAACAATTCCTCTATACAAAGATAACGAATTTTTGGAGCGATAAGCGTTCGTCGTGCCATTTTTATGCCGAATGGTCGTATTCGACCGACGAATGGCCAAAATCGCTCCAAACACGGCAAAAAAATCCCCGCAACGAAAGTTGCGGGGAGTGAAAGTGTATGAAGTGATTTTTTACTTCGTGCTGCTGCTGTAGCTCTTGCTCGGCCAGGTCTGGCTCGAAACGTAGCTCATGCCGTTGATGCGTTCGTTCAGCATATTCATCAGGTTCTCGCAGGCAGCCTCGAATTCCATCGCCTCGTCACCGCAGTAACCGCGAGTTGCCAGCGACTGTGAGTACGAGCCACCAATGCCGTAGAGCGTACCACGGTGGTTCGAATTCATTGACTTGTTGTCGAGGAACCAAATATCGTCGTTTACGTCAGCCGACTTGGCAATCTTCTGGGCCATTGTCGGAATCGTAGCGGCGTAGGCTTGCAAAGCACCCATCACGGCATTCCAACGCTGGGCGGCAAGGGCCTTAAACTCGGCATTCTTCACCAACATCGGATACCAGAGGTAGCTCTCATCTACCGTCGAGGTGAACAACGATGATGTCTTGTATTGCGTCGTCGGGTAGCCCGAACGTCTGTGGTACAGACTTGCCTTTTCAAGCATCGACTTCGTGTAGCTGTAGCTCTTCTCCGAGTAGCCGCTTACGGGCAGCGTATTCCAGTCGAAATCCCACAGCGGGCCGGCCGAAATGATGCCGTTGTTAATGTTCATATAGCAGCTCTTCGGTTGTGAGGTCTCGCTGTTCATCATCAACTCCTGAACGAGCCAGTAATCGACGAACGAAGCCAAATCCATCTTGTCAAAGGCGGTATCGTAGCTACCTGCATAGAGGTTATCCTCCACGCCGCGCACGAAGTCCTGTACATAGTTACGGATTACGCTCGACGAGTTGCCGTCCTGATCCAGGTCATCCTTGAAGATGAAGGGGATGTAGTTGGCCGTGTAGAACCAGCAGTCGCCCGAACCGGTACTCATCAGGTTATTCGAGTTGTCGTCCTCGATGGCATCGTCGTTCTCCAGCAGGTAGCCGTAGTCGGCTGCGTTGCCCGAGAAAGCGTCGTCCTTGTCATACGGGTCGTTGATGTCGAGACGACCACCGTCAATCTTGATTTGCTCGCAGAGGTAGTAGTTACCAACGTGTACGCCGTTGTAAACCAGCTCGACGTGCTGACCCGAGGGGTTCCATGCCATACCGTCACCCAGCGTCTGCTTGAAGACCTTGGCCAGGCCGAAGGCCACCTCGTTACGCATCAGCGTGCGGTCCTTCCAGTTGGCGAGCAGTACCCAACGCTTGTGGGCGGGCATACCCAGCACACCGCTCTTGGCGTCGAGCTTCACGGCAAAGGCCTTCTTGGGCATCTGCTGCGTTACGTTACCGCGCACGCGGGTCGAGGCCATAATCGGGCTTTCAACCACGGCACCACCCTTGTCGGTCACGGCCGGCGTGCCGTCTGCGTTGTAAACCATGAAGTTGTCGCTACCATCCTCGGTCATCGGCCAGTCGGCATCTTTCGGTACCCACTTGGCCTGCGTTGCCAAATACCAGGCCTCACTTGCCAACTTGTAGTCGTTGTTCAGCTCCTCCGAGGTCGCATCCGTCACCTGGTTGACCACCACTACCGGCAGACCGGTGTTGGTCAGTTCGAGGTTATAGACATAGGCATCACCGCTCGTGGGGTTCACTACGCCGATTTGTTTCACGCCCGTGAAATCTACCTCGTTCACGCCGTCGATTTCAACGCCCGTGTCGGTCATCACCACGGCACCCTCGGCCACCTCGAAGGTCGGCACGAGCTTGCGGTTGTTCAGGTAGGGGATATAGAGCGTAATCGTCTTGTTCTCCTCATCGATGGTTGCAGCCTTCTCGGTTACCTCACGACCCTTCGTGGTCACACCGTCGAGATACAGCTCACGACCCAGAATCTTGCCCGGATTCTTGGCAACCTCAAACTTGAAGCTCTTAAGCGTCAGGTCGATTTCGGTTACTTCGGGGTCCGGCTCCGGCTCAATCGGCTCGGCCGGCTCGATGTCCTCAATCACCAAATCGGCTACCGAAGCGAGTGTAAGGGTGTAGTTACCAACCAAATTGGGCGTATAGTTGGCTTTTGAGGTTCGCTTGAGCGTAGCAATATGCTTGTCGGTGCGAATCGTGAATTTGATAATGTCACCATTCTTAACATTGGGGCCTACGGTTAGATAGGTCACAACAGTCGTGTTCGCACTCAAAGTCGGAGCATCCGTAATCTGCAACGTAATGGCATTCGAACCCTCGGTTTCGGTCCACGATGTGATGGCATAGTTCGTGCCTGTGGTCAGGTCGAAGGTGAAATCACCGACAATCTGGCGAGGTTGGCCGTCAGCGGTCGTTACCTCCATCGTAAGAGCCTCCAACTTGTCACCCTCCAACACGGTGCCGGTGGCATTGATACGCGGAGAAATGAAGGTTATGATGTTTTTGAAGGTGAATTTCGACCCGCTGAGCGACCACGATTCATAGGTTCCGACTTTGTAGTCGTAACCCAATACGCGGCTGGTCGTGCTATAGTCCTGCTTGGTGGGGAGGTTACCCTTCACGGCCGTTTGCTTGCTGTTGTTGTTGTCTGCGCTGTAAGGATAGTAGGCATACTTGGGCGACGAGAAGAGCGTGGCACCCGAGAAGTAGGTGGTGGCCGCATCCTTGTACTTGTTCGTACTCGTGAACTTCTTGTTCGTCAGGCGCGTGCCATAGACACCGATACTCTCTTTCGGTGCCCACCAGAGCGAAATACCGCCCTCTTCCGTGTCGTAGATGGTGGAACGGGTTCCGGTTTCGGCATCAATCATGTCGGGCAGTACGACAGTTGATTCGATAGTTTCAAACGAATCCTTCGCGGTTTCGTCCTTACTACACGATGTGAAAAAACACATCGCCAGTGCTGTACATAACAGCACCAAAATTCTCTCTTTTTTCATAATGTTTTGGTTTGGATTGGTGTAAAAATTGGGTGTTATTCTCTCTCCTTGATTGGTCGATTTGTGGGGACAAATCCACCAAATTTTATCCAAAAATTTACTACTTGGTTCAAACCTGTATGACAAATATAGTATAAAATTTATCATTAACCAAAAAATGAGTACAAAAAATTAACTTTTTGGTCGTTTTCACGTTCAATCGCTAATTTTTGGTCAATTTTTCCGGTGCTGTTTTTGAGGGATTTCGGACGATGTTACGAGAAGGGTTGCTAAAGGGTTGCTAAAGGGTTGCTAAAGGGTGCTAAAGGGTGCTAAAGGGTGCTAAAGGTGGTCCCTTAAGAAACTTTAAGCTCCCTTAAGTCTCTTTATCGCGCTCTTCACTCTCCTCTAAAAACAAACCAGCCTGCGACCGAAATCGCAGGCTGGTTGTTTAGAGGAGAAATGATTTACAATTCATCACCCACCTCGGGGTTTTCAGTCGTGTTATCTTCCTCCTTGTCTTCTTTGTCGTTCTCGTTCTCCTGGTTACCCCCTTCTACCTTGTCGAGGTCCACGTTGCCCGTATAGACATTGTTCGAGATGATTACCGAGGGCAGGTAATACGATGCACCGCCATTTTCGACGTCGTTGCTTACCATATCCATCAGCACGACACCCGTCGGACCGGCCTCTTGTGCTGCAATGACCTCGCGCACATAACCACCAAAGGCGGGGTTCAGCTTGTTGGCCATATAGGCAATGTCGCCACGCGTACCACCCGACCAGTTAAATTCATCGTTGAGATCGCCAAGGAATTCGCGGCTGTACTCTTCGCTCGGTTGCAATGCATAGCACGACAATGTGTTGAAGAATACATAATTGTTGTATTGCGAACCCGGATTCTGACTGTTGATGGCCTTGTTGAAGGTATCAATGGCATCGGCCACCTTTTCGTCGTAAGAGTCAAACCAACGGATGGCATCAATAGTACGATCAGCCGTAGTCCATCTGTTTGCAGGTTGTGTAGGATATGCCTGAGAGTAGTAGTAGCCATCTACCACCATGCCGTGCGAGGGTGAGGTCCCGATATAGTTCATATCGACCACGCGCGCCCAGTCGTTGTACCACACTCTTTCGCCGGTAGTCGCCGTCAGATTAGTGTCGTATCCGTGGTTGCTCTCCTTCTTTTCGATGGGCCACCCCCTATCGAATGTCATTGTTGTGCCGGTCACAGATCCGTTCCAAGTAGCAGTAATGAAGCCGGACCAACTACCCTCAAACGACGATGTTAGCGTTCCTAACATATAGTACTCCATTACATCTGCCGAAATATCGTAAGTCAGGTCGGGTACAGAGTTGCCATTTACCTTATAACCACGCGCACCCCAGCGGTCTTTGGCCGTACCGCAACCGTTAATCAACAGGATGGGGATATTGTTGGTGTTGTAATAGTTGGCGGCGTTGGTATAGTTGGTCGCTGCGTTTTCAGTGGTAGCACCATTGCTGCCACTTGCCGTGTTCACATTGTCGTCATTCGGCTCCGGCTCACCGCTCTGATTTACACGGCAGATAATCATCAGCTTGCCGCGTGCATCGTTTGCCCCCGTGCCATCGCCCAATGTCGTTTCGGGCGTGTAGAGCAACATCTTGCCCGGATATTCGGCTTCCAATTCCGTGTAGAGCTTAGCCAAGCACAAGGCAAAGGTGTAGGCGTGGCGGTTGATGGTGTTTAGGTAAACGTTGTAGTTTGTACCCTTCGGCTGATAGGTGATAATGGCCATCGCCGTCTCCTGCGAACCCTCGGCCGTCACCTTGTCGAGCAAGGTTCTCAAGGCTTCGCCAACCTCCCAGCCGGTTTCGTCGCCGTTCACCTCAATCGGCTGTGTGTTAAGCGAAGTGGCGTTCGTTGGCGTACTACCTTGCGGACGGTCGCACGAGAACTCAAAGGCACGGATACCCATATCCCACAGGTCGTTGTTGTCGCCATCTGCGATAAAGGGCAGGGTCTGCTGCTTGTAGCTCGTCGAGGTTGAGGAGAAGGCACCACCGGCACCGGGCAGCGAGAGGTTCTTCATCGGCACCTCGTCGCTCAAAATCTTCATCCAGTCGCTGTAGTCGGTAATCGAGGCCTGCGTCGAGGGCAACCAAAGGTTCTCCAACGAGGTCTTTACCAACGGCTGAATAACGTGCGCACTTTGAATTTGCTTGCTCTTAAAGTTAGAGAATCCGTCCTGCGAGAAACTTACCGTGAGCGAATTGGCGTTAATTGTGGCTCCCGGACGCACGAAGACCGTGAAGGCCAACGTCTCGCCACGCTTCAGGAGTAAGCGCGAGAGGTTGCCGGCTGCGTCGGGAACATTAATCTCTGCCGTGATGGTGTCCTCCGTGTCCGTACCCGTATTCTCGCAGGTGGGGTAGCTCACCGCTTCGCCCGGGGTCCAGCTCCAATTGCCCAGGTCGGCCGTGAAGGTACCCATCAGACCGGTACCCTTTAGCGTAACGGTGTTTACATAGAGCGAACTTGCGCTATCCTCCGGGAGGGCAAGCACGATGCGGATAGCCGTCACTACGGGCAGGAAATCGAACGATACGGCATCCACCGGACCATCGACCGTTGTCTTGGCCACCATGTAGGCGTAACGCATATCGGGCTTCATCTCGTAGTGGGTGTAGCCTGCATCGTTTTTCGAAACAACCACACCCTGCGTATGCTGCTGGTTGCTGATAACACCCGTGAGCTTCTTGGTCGAGGCATCGAACGTAATGCCCTCCACCACCTTCGACGAGGGATAAACACCGTAGAAGGTGTGCTGACCCTCGCCATTCCAACGGAGTGCGCCATCCTCGACCTTTACCAGTACACCGGCATCCTTCTGATCAGTAGCGGCCGCGCTGCCATCGGTTACCCAGTAGCTTGCCGACGGACCGTTGGCGGCCTCGGGGCTGAAAATCTCAATCATATCGCCCGTCGGTTGCCCCGTCGTCTCGTCAATGGCATAGTCAAGCCACTCAATCAACTGGAATGTCTTTGAGCCAATCGTATAGGTCGTGTTGCTGTACACCGTACGGGTGTCGCCCGCATTTTCGATACCGGCACGTGCGCCGAACTGAATTTCGGTGCCTACAAGCTCGGGATTGATATTGGGCTGCTCCTCCTCAAGAACGTCCTTGGTACAACTCGTCACCAAGAGCGTCATCGCGCAGAAAAGCGCGGAAAGTCTGAAAATCTTTTTCATATCCTCTCTCTCCTTTCTCTCTTCGTTAACTCCACTCGCCGTTGTTCCAGCTGTCTTCGCCCATATCGACAACGTCACCAATCTCGTGACCCGACGTGTTTACCCCGCTTTGGGGGTTTTCCTGCACGACAGAAGATGCGAAGCTGCCCTCCACGGCAACCCGCATACAATCTGTGCGCGGTGCTACATAGTACACCTTTCTTTTCATATCCTCTCTTTTTATGGTTAAAATCCTCTTTGGTAGGCGGTTACTGCTCCGCCTTGGCGCGAATCACCGCTATTTCGGTCGCCTCTCCAAACGGCCAAAATTGGTTGATTCTTCGGTTTTCTCTCCAAAACCTTTGCCGACAAAATTACGGATTGAAAAGGAAAAAACCAAAGATTTTTGGTCTTTTTTTACGATTTTTTAGCGATTTTTTCCACTCCTCGCGCGTGTCGTTTGCGCGTAATGGTGTAAGATGCGAAAAATCAGCCATTTACGAAATTTTGTACGAAGCCTCTTTATGTTCGGTGATTTAGTACAAAAGAGGACAAAATCGGGACAAAAGGACTTAAGGAAATTTTGTCCAAAATAGGCACTATTTGCCAATGCAAAAGTGGCCGAAAATGTGCGAAAGCACCTCTGTCGGGAGTATCTCGCCACGGGCCGTGATGGAGCCGATGGCGGCAATAACGCTACGAATTTCTTCGCTCAAAAGGTCGGTCGGAAGCCCGCGGTCGAGTCCCGAAAGAGCCTCGCCAAGCGACTCGGATGCGGTGGTAAGAGCCTCATAATGGCGGGCATTGGTGACGATGGTCTGCTCCTCGGAGGTCGCAGGAAGAGCCTCGACAAGGGCCTTCAACAGCCGCTCGATGCCCTCGCCCGTGCGTGCCGAAATGGGAATGGCTCCCTGTGGAAGGGTGGTTGCGTGGGCGGTGTCAATCTTGTTGCAGAGGCGAATGAGGGTCTGCTCGCCCGAGGTGACAAAGGGGGGCTTAACGGCCGTGTCGGTCACCTCGGTCACCCATATTATAATACGCGCACGCGCGATGCTCTGCTTCGTGCGCTCGATGCCCATCTGCTCCAGGCGGTCGTCGGTGGCACGCAGTCCGGCCGTATCGAGAAAGCGGAAGGTGATGCCCTCGATGGTCAGCAGCTCCTCAATCACGTCGCGGGTTGTGCCGGCAATCTCCGAGACCATCGCACGTTCCTCGCTCAACAGCCGGTTCAACAGGGTCGATTTTCCCACGTTGGGCGCACCCACGATGGCCACCGGAACGCCCTCCTTCAGTGCGTTGCCGAGTTGAAACGAATGGCGCAGACGTGTGATTTCGTGGCTGATGGCCTGCATCGTGCGACGCAGCAGGTTGCGGTCGGCAAATTCGACATCCTCCTCGCCAAAATCCAGCTCCAGCTCCAGGAGGGCGGTGAGTGACAGCAGCTCCTCGCGTAGGGTGTCGAGCGCGGAGGAGTATCCGCCCCGCAGTTGGTGGGTGGCCAGGCGGTGGGCAGTTTGCGAATTGGAGGCGATGAGGTCGGCCACGGCCTCGGCCTGGGCTAAATCCATGCGCCCCGAGAGGTAGGCCCGACGGGTAAATTCGCCCGGCTCGGCCATCCTTGCACCCGCCTGCAACCCTGCCTGCAACACCTCGCGGAGGATGTAGGCAGAGCCGTGGCACGAAAATTCGACCGTGTCGTCGCCCGTGTAGCTGTTTGGGGCCAAAAAGAGGGTAGCCACCACCTCGTCGATGGTCTCCTCATTGCGCACTATCGTGCCGAAATGGGCCGTGTGGCTTGCACACGATGCCAACGGCCGACGTCCCCGAAAAAGGCGGTCGGCAATCGCCACGGCATCGCGCCCCGAAAGGCGGATGATCGAGAGCGCACCCCCAGTGGCGGTGGCCGGAGCGATGATGGTATCGTGTGAGGTAGGCATATGCGGTTGGCTCGCTATTTTTCGATGCGGATGCGCTGTCCCTCGCGGATGCGGCCTGCATTGCGGATGCCGTTCCAACGCATCAGCTGATTGACCGTCACACCGTAACGACGAGCAATGCCGCCCAGCGTCTCACCGCGCTTGATGCGGTGGTAGGTGGTGCGTTTCTCGAGCCGTTTTTTGTCCAGATTGACCGGATTGAGGTACTCTTTGAGGTAGGTCGAATCCTTGGCCATAATCTCCTGCTCGCGCTCGATGTATTGATTCACGTTGCGCTGCGGAAGCACCAGTGTGTAGGGTTTTGTCGAGGCGGGAATGATATCCATGCGATACTGCGGATTCAGCAGACGCAGGGTCTCGATATCGACATCGATGGTCGATGAAATCTGCTCGAGGTGGGTGATGCGATTGACATGAATCGTGTCGAGAGCCAGCGGAACAGGCGTTTTGGTCATCTCGATGTTGTGTTCGCGGTGGTAATTGAAGGCGTAGGTGGCAGCAATGAAGGCCGGCACGTAGCCGCGCGTCTCACGCGGAAGGTAGTCGTAAATCTGCCAGAAACTCTTGCCACCCGAACGGGCGATGGCCTTATTCACGTTGCCCGGACCGCAGTTGTAGGCGGCAATGGCCAGGGTCCAATCGCCAAAGATGCGATAGAGGTCCTTCAGGAAGCGGATGGCGGCCTCGGTCGAGCGAATCGGGTCACGACGCTCATCAACCAACGTGTTGATTTCCAGTCCATAGCTCTTTCCGGTCGAGGGCATGAACTGCCACAGACCTACCGCACCTGCACGCGATACGGCATTGACCTGCAAGGCCGATTCGATGATGGGCAGGGCGCGTAACTCAATCGGCATATCGGCCGCCATCAGGGCATTTTCAATCAGCGGAAAATAGAGCTGCGAAAGGCCCAGGATGCGGCTCATCGTCCCCGGGGCGGTATCGACATAGCGGTTAATGTGGCCGCGCACGATGTAGTTGTAGGCGAGCGGAATGGTCGAAACGAGGTTGCGCAAACGCTTGGCATAGAGCGTGTCGCGCTGACGGTCGGCGATGGAGTCTTTGCCGATAATCTGCACCGAATCCGAGAGGATGTAGTGGCGGAAATAGTCGTCGTACTGAATCTCCTGACGCAACTCATGCCACTGGGCAATGAGCGAATCGACCTGGGCGGGCGAAAGGTTGAGCGTCAGGTCGTTGATAACGGGCTTTTCGACGATGGTGTCCTGTTGGATAGGCTCCTCGACGAGGGGCTTTTTTTCGTCGGCCGGCACTTTGACGGCCTCGACCTGCTCGGTACGACGTTTGTTGCGTTTGCGATTCTTTTTGCGGTCAAAGAGGCCGTCGGCGGCCGATACGGTTTGGGTCGTAAGTGCCGCAAGCAGCAGCAACGTCAGGAGTTTTCTCATTGTTTATTCGGTCGAAAAGTGTTTAATGTGAGCTTTTTAGAATGTGAATCCGAGGTTGAATCCGACAACGGGTCGGTGGCTGCCCTCGGTGGGGATATAGGTGTAATCAACCATCGGTTCGAGGTTCATCGAGAGGTCGTCCGATACGTCGTAGTCGCGCAGGTGGGCATCGACATGTGCATCGACAATCTGCAACACATAGAGGCCGGCCGTGAGGATGATACATAGGTCACGGTTACGCCGGTAGTTGTTGCGGAGGTTTTTGATGAAGTTCGAGGAGTAGCGTCCCCGGAACTCGTCTGTGGGGCCGTTGGGGTAGTTTTCGGGGTGTGCCTCGTAGTCGGCCAGGATACTGTAGGCCTTCTTGAATCGTTGGAAACCGCGGTTGTTCCAGTCGATGCAGTAGCCCAGCGTGGCAAAACCTCCGATGACGAACGGTACCTTCCAATAACTCTTGTTGTAAATCTGGCCGGCTCCCGGGCAGATGCAGGCCAGCGTGGTGGCCTTCTTGACGCTCGACACCTCGTTTGTGGAGTAGTTCACGGCCGCATCACCGATAAAATAGATGTATGAGGCGAGTGTCAGTCCGAGGTAGATTTGCCGTTTCGTGTTGCTTCGAATCATCTTCGTTTGGAGGGCGTCCAGCTCGGGCGTGCGCTCCATCGAGACGTCGGTGATGGCATCGAATTGGCGTTTGAGCGGCTTATACTTCTTGTTTTCGTTGATGTAGAGGGCTAATCCTCCGGCCAACGTACCGTAAAGAATCGGCAATTTCCAATACTGCTTGTTGTAGATTTGGCCATAGCCGGGTACGACGGCCGACATCCAGCTGACGCGCGAAAGCCCCATCGAGTCGCTCATGAACCACCCCTTGTGGAAGAAGCGTTTGGTGGTGTCCTGCTCGACCCCTTCGAGCAACACCTCGGCCATTGCAATCGAATCGAGGGTCGTGAGGTCGTCCGTGCGTACTTCGCGCAGTGCGAGTGAGTCGCGCTCGAACTCGGCCAGGAAGATTGAATCGGTCTCGGCGAAGAACTGCTCCACGAGCAACGAGTCGGCCTTGACAAGAGCCGAATCGGCACGTTGGAGCATACCTCCACGCACGATGGTGCGCTTGCCGCGCGGCATGGTGAGCGGTCGCGAGTCGGCATTCTGCCCATATCGCTGCAAGGCCTCTCGCGCGGTTTGGGCCTCGACGGGCATGATGCAGGCGGCGACAAGGAGTATTGCCACCGATAAAATCCAACCTTTCATGCTGCTCGTCATCATTGCTTTGTTGTATGGGGTAGGTTTAGTTGCCAAGTCGATGGATGAATTGTTCGATGTCGGCATCGCTTGAGAAGCCGATGGTGATTTTACCGCCACCGTTCTTGGCGCGTTTGATGGCAATCTCGGAGGTGAAGAGCTGCTCGAGACGCTCCACCAATCGCAGGTAGCTCTCGGGATACTCCTCCTCCTCGCCTTCGCGGGCCGGTTTTGTCCCCTTTTCGCTCCAGGCACGTACCAACTCCTCGGTCTGGCGCACCGAAAGTCCCTTTTTAAGGCACTTTTTCAGCAGACGCACTTGCTCCTCGTCGGGCGCACCGGCCAATGCTTTGGCGTGACCCATCGAAATCAGCCCCTCTTTGAGTGCCAACTGCACCTCGTTCGGAAGCTTCAGCAGGCGTAGGTAGTTGGCTACCGACGAACGCTTCTTGCCCACCTTCTCCGAGAGGGCATCCTGCGTGAGGTTGCACTCCTCCAACAGGCGTTGCATACCGAGGGCAATCTCGATGGCGTTCAGGTCCTGACGCTGGATGTTCTCCACGAGGGCCATGGCGTGCAGATTCTCGTCATCCACCTCGCGCACGTACGCCGGCAACACCTCGAGGTCGGCACGTTGGGCAGCACGCCAGCGACGTTCGCCGCTGATGATGATATATTGCTCCCCCTCGGTCTTGCGTACCGTGATGGGTTGGATGATGCCCAGCTGGCGAATCGAATCGGCCAACTCGTCGAGTGCCTCCTCGTCAAACTCCGTGCGGGGCTGTGTGGGGTTGGGGATGATTTTCGATACCTCGATTTCGAGCATTTTGCTCATCGGGGCGGCCTTCAGGTCGATTTTCTCGCTCCCGAAGATGGCGTCCAAGCCGCGACCTAATCCCTTCTGCTTCTTCATCATGATTATGCTTCTTGTTCGTTTTTCGTCTGTTTGGCTGCGCGACGGTTGCGCTTGAGGAACTCGCGTGCAAGTTGCAGGTAGCTCACCGAGCCGGCTGCCGATGCGTCGTACAACATGACCGGTTTGCCGTGCGAGGGGGCTTCACCCAGACGGATGTTGCGCTGGATGATGGTCTCGTAGGCCAACTCGCCAAAGTGGTTGCGCACCTCCGTAACCACCTGATTGTTCAGGCGATTGCGCATATACATCGTGAGGAGGAAACCCTCGATTTCGAGCGCGGGGTTGAGCGACGACTTTACCTTGCGAATCGTCGAGAGGAGCTTCGAAAGACCCTCCAGCGCGAGGTATTCGCACTGCACGGGAATCAATACCGAGTCGGCGGCCGTCAGGATGTTGAGCGTCGTGTAGCCCAGCGACGGGGAGCAGTCGATAAAGATGTAGTCGAACTTACTGCGCACGCTATCGACAATCTCCTTCATGACATGGTGCGCCTTCTCGCGCGTGGCCAATTCGGTCTCGGCGGCCACCAGGTCAATCGACGAGGGCAGCACCCACAGGTTCTTGACATCTTCGCTCTTGAGTATCACCTCCTCGGCTTTGCGCTCGCCCGAGATGCACTCGTAGATGCCCTCCAGGTCGATATCGAATCCCAGACCCGAAGTGGCGTTGGCCTGCGGGTCGGCATCGAGCAGCAGCACCTTCTTGCCCAAAAGGGCGAGCGATGCTGCAAGGTTGATGGCCGTGGTGGTCTTACCTACGCCCCCTTTTTGGTTGGCCAATGCGATAACTTTTGCCATATCGTTTTTATCCTCTTTTTCTTATGTGGTTGGTTGTGGTTTGCATCTGCGCTCCGTGAGGCCATAATGCGGGACAAAAATAGTGATTTTCCTGCAATATTCCACCCAAAAAATGGAAAACTATCCGAAAAATAGTTACCTTTGAACGATAAAATCCCCAAAATGAACCAGTATGAACAATTCTAATGCAGATAACCGACCGACGGCAACATTTCCGCCACGGTTGTTTCCCTCTTATGGCGATTTGTTGGCCATGCTCGGCATCTTCTTTGTGGCGCAGGTTGCCGTCACGTTGATAGGTGCGCTGGTGCTGCTCTTTTCGGGGCGGGGAATGGTGGACCTCGAGCCGGTCGAATTGGGGCGTTTTTTGGCCTTGTCGAGTTTTGTGTCTTGCACCGCAACTGCCTTAATGATATGGCGTTATCGTCGTTGGCGCAAGGCTCCGAAAATCCATATTGCATTGGGGCTGAAAGGGCTGAATCCGTTGCTGATAGGGTGGTGCTATCTGCTGATGATGGCCGTCTCGGTAGTGCTGGAACCGCTCTATGAACTGCTCCCCTCGCCGAACCAAAATTTCGGGCGTGGCGTATGGGCTTTTATGGCGGTGGTCATCATCGCTCCGACGCTCGAGGAGTGGATTTGTCGCGGACAGATTTTCGGCTCACTCCGCTCGCGTTACGGTGTGGTTCGTTCGCTGGTGTTGTCGGCCCTTGTTTTCGGGGTAATGCACGTGCAACCGGTCCCCGTACTGAATGCCTTTGTGTTGGGGTTGGTGCTTGGATTTATCTACCATAGAACCAATACGTTGTGGTCGTCTATCATACTCCACGCCCTCTACAACGGAACGGCCTTCGCGCTCACCGTGGCGGGCTATGGCGAGTCGTCGTTCAGGGAGCTTTTCGGGGCGCACGAGAGCCTCTATATGCTCTTCTACGTGGTGGCTTTGCTGATGATGGTCTGCTCGCTGGTGGCGATTTGGCGGATGGTGCATCCGAAGTCCGATACAGCCGCTGCCGCTACCACTCCCAACGTGGCACATCAGCCCCAAATCGAGTCGGAATTGACGGCCGAAACGAAGAAAAATAGCACCGAGGAGTAATAATCCGCCTTCGGCGCGCGTTATTTCCCCGAAAAAATAGTATCTTTGCCCTTTGGTATGCGATTTACGAAGCGATATACGATACTCTTGGCGGGGGTGCTTCTGACGGCTTGTCAGGAGTTGCCGCGCTATTTTTCGGGTGAGGAGTTGCTGGCCAAGGTGGGCGATAAGGAGTTGGTAGTCGATGAGTTGCGACGCTCGATTCCCGGTGGCCTGACCGAAGCCGACTCGTCGGCCTATGCCCATGTCTTTGTCGATAGATGGGTGCGTCGTCAGCTCAAAATCCGTGAAGCCGAACAGCTCTTCTCCTCGTCGGTGGCCGATATCGACCGCCAGGTGGAGGAGTATCGTCAATCGCTCCTGGTACGCAAACTCGACCAATTCTACGTGGACCGCATGGTCGATACGACCTTTGCGGCCGAGGATTTGGAGGCCTACTACAACACCCACAAGAGCGATTTTAAGCTCGACCGCACGATTGTCAAGGGGTGTGTGGTGCGTGTGCCGAAGAGCTATCGCCAGCGTAGTCGCCTGAAGGAGTTGATGGCCTCGAAACAGGAGGCGCGTCAGCAGGATTTCCGCGATATCTGCCTGAAACAGGAGTTCCTGATGTCCGATTACGCCACCGAGTGGGTCAATTGGAGCGACTTTTTGAGCCAGCTGCCCACCGTGCGCTCGGCCTCCTATGAGGGCCTCTTGCTCAAAAACGGGGTGCAGGAGATGAGCGACGAAAGTGCCTATTACTATTTCCGTATCGACGAGGTGCGTCGTGCCGGAGAGGCGGCTCCGCTCGATGAGGTGCGTTCGACGATTCGTCGCATCCTCTTCAACGGTCGCCAACAGCAGGTCATCCGCGACCATGAGGAGCAGCTCTACCAAAGTTCGATGGAGGCGGGCGATGTACGTCTCTATTCCACCGAGACAGCCTCTTCCGCAGCGGATAAGACCGAATAAAACCGACGAAAAACAGAAAAACAGATATGCTGAAAAAGTCTTTAATCCTGATTCTTACGGCCGTACTCTTTCTGACGGCCGCTTGGGCGCAGAAACGCCAGGTTATGCTCGATAAGGTGGTGGCCGTAGTCGGCTCGTCGTCGATTCTTCACTCCGAGGTGTCGGAGTATGCCCGTCAGCTCGTCGAGCAGCGTCGTGCCGAGGGTTACACCTCGGACCGCGACCCGATGAACGAGGCGTTGGAGGCCATGATGACCCAGAAACTGCTCTATCATCAGGGCCAAATCGACTCTGTATCGGTCAACGAGAGCGATATCCTTTCGCGCGTCGAGGACCAGGTGCAGGCGATGATTGCCCAGACCGGCTCGATTGCCGAGTTGGAGGCGGTGCATCATATGCCGATTTTCAACATCCGCGAGATGTTGCAGCAGCGTATGCGCGAGCAGTCCTTTGCCCAGTCGATGCGCTACGAGGTGGAGAGCAAGGTGAGCATCATCCCGGGTGAGGTGGAGCATTTCTACAACTCGATTTCGAAGGACAGCCTGCCGACCATTGCCGAGCAGTATGTCTATGCCCACATCACGAAGTATCCCAAGTCGATTAAGGAGGCCAAGCAGCGCACCAAGGAGCGACTGCTGGAGATGCGCGAAAGAATCATCAACGGGCAGGCCAAGTTTGCCAACCTGGCGCGTATGTATTCGCAGGATGGTACGGCCATGCGCGGTGGTGAGATGGACCCCACGCCGCTGTCGGGTCTCGACCCCGCCTTCGGTGCCGCCCTCGAGCAGTTGCGTGTCGGTCAGATTTCGGAGGTTGTGGAGTCGCAGTTCGGCTTCCACATCATCGAATTGCTCGGCAAGCAGGGCCAGCTCTACCATTTCCGCCACATCATCCTCAAGCCCTCCTATACGTCGGAGGAGTTGAGCGAGTCGCTGATGACGCTCGATAGTCTGGTGCAACTGATTCGTGCCGATTCGATTACCTTCGAGCAGGCCGCCCTCGACCATTCGGACGACAAGACCTCGAAGATGAACGGCGGTATCGTTTCGAATCAGGCCATCCTGGAGCGTTATCAGGCCTTCGATGCCAACCTGATGGTGACGAAGTTCCTGCGCGAGGACTTTGCACAGTTCAGCGCGTTGGACGACTACAACCACCTGATTATGATGAAGGAGGGCGATGTTTCGAACTCGTTCCTCACGACCGATGTGATGCAGGACCAGCTGGCCAAGGTGGTGAAGCTGGTGAAGGTCATCCCGACCCATACCGCATCGTTGGCCGATGACTACCTGCGCCTCGAGGAGCTGGCTCTTCAGGAGAAGAAGAAGCGCGTCTTCGACGAGTGGCTGTCGAGTAAGATTAAGAGTATGTATGTCTATATCGACCCCGCCTTCCGCGAAGGGGAGTTCGAAAACAAACAGTGGGTCGAGTAAGCCGTGCGTAAGATTGTAGCCATCCTTTCGGTGCTGACGGTGGTCGGTACGCTGCTCTTTGCACAGGGCGGAGGTAGCGTCGCGCCTAAAAATGGAGGGGGCGAGAAGAAAATCATCCACCTGAAATCGGACCTTTCGGGACCGGTGGCACCGGGCGATTCGGTGCTGTTTCTGGTGGGTAACGTGGCTGCCCAGCACAACGGAGCCGTCATTACGTGCGACAGTGCTGTGCGCTACTCCGATACGCGCGTGGAGTGTTTCGGCAATGTGCTTATCAACAAGAATACGACCTATATGTATGGTGAGCGTGCCGACTACGACGGAGCCATCAACGAGGTGCGGGTCTATTCCGACCTGGTGAAGGTGGTCGATGGCGATGCCACGCTCTATACCCCCAATTTCAGCTTCAACACGCAGGACAACATCGGTGAATTTTGGGGCGGTGGTGTGCTTACGAATCGCCAGAACGTGATGGAGGCACAGCGCGGTTACTACTTCTCCGACCGGAAGGAGCTGGTGGCGGTTGATGCCGTCGAGATGCGCAACGAGGAGTATCAGATGCGTGGCGACTCGGTCATCTATAACACCGAGAGTGAAAATGCCTATTTCCATAAGAATACCCATATCTGGGATGCCGACGGCAACTACCTCTATGGCGACCGTGGCCAATATCTGAAGGCCGAGCAACGCTACATGGTGACCGAGCGCGGGTATCTGCTCACCGAGACGCAGGAGTTGTGGAGCGATACACTCGACTACTTCCGCGCCGAGCAACACGTGATTATGCGCAATAACCTCCAAATCGACGAGACGGAGCATAAGAACCTTGTCTTTGGCGATTATGGCGAGTATTGGGAGCTGACGGGCAACGGATTCTTGACCAAGAACCCTTCGATTGTCAATTACGACACGGAACGCAATGCCGATTCGGTCTTTATGCGCAGTGACTCGATTTACCTCTATACGCTCAAAATCGGTGACCCGATTCCCAACGAGTATGCCGTCGATAGCCCCGCTGTCGATAGCCTCGGTGGTGATACCGAGCGGGAGGGGTTGGATGTCGGAGGACAGGAGCTGGTTGCCGATAATCGCCTTGCCGAGCGCGATGGATTGCTGGCCGATGGGGCGTTGAAACCCTTGGCTGGTCGCTTGAAGGCCGACGAAAACCCGCTTGTGCCGGCTGTTGCCGATTCGACGGCTTTGGTCAGCAGCTCGGAGATGGAGGATGCTGCGGAGGCTGCCGATACGGAGGTAGGGGCGATGATTCCGAGCGATTCGTTGCAGCACGAGATGCCCGACTCGATTCCGGCCGATACGCTCACCCCGAAGGAGCGGATGCAGCTCGAAAAGCTCAAACTGAAGGAGGCAGCCCGTGCCGCGGCCGAACTGAAACGCAAGGAGCGTGCCGCAGCCAAGAAGGCACTGTTGGATTCGATTGCCATCGAGCGACAGAAGAAGACCAACCAGAAGCTGCGTGCCATGGAGGTGAGTGATTCGATTCGTCAGGCCAAACGACTGGAAAAGGCACGTGCGAAGATGCGCCAGCGCATGGAGCGGGAGCGTCGTCGCGGTATCGTCCATCTGATTGACTCGGCTACCTTCCGTCAGGTCGATTCGGCCCTGGTGTTCGATATGAACTTTGTCGATTCGGTGATGGGCCACATGGCCGATTCGCTCGACTCGCTGCATCGCATGTCGCTGTTGATGGATACGACCGACTCGACGAAGGTGATTGACAGCGTCTATCGCTTCGTGAAGGGCTTCCGTAACGTGAAGATTTACCGCACCGATTTCCAGGCTATATGCGACTCGCTGACGGCTCGTTCGCTCGACTCGACGGCACACCTCTATATCAAACCCGTGCTGTGGAACGAAACGAACCAAATCACCTCCGAGGTGATGGATATCTACACGGCCAACAGCCAATTGGAGCATGCCGAATTTGTGGGCGACCCGATGATGGCCTCGCAGTTCGATACGGTCTATTACGACCAGATTACGGGCAAGGAGATGGAGGCCTATTTTGCCGAGAATGAGCTGTATCGGGTCGATGTGAATGGCAATGTGCAGACGATTTTCTTCCAAAAGGATGGCGTTCCGCAGGAGGTGGTGATGATGGCCGTCATCGAGAGTGGCGATGCTACCTTCTTCATCGAGGAGCGTCAGTTGGCCAAGATTGTCTATCGCACGAACCCCGTTTGGCCGATTTATCCGATTGATGGTGTGCCGGCCGATGTCTCTTTCTACCTCAAGGGATTCCGCTGGGAGGGCGACCGTCGCCCCACGCGCAATGATGTTTTCGACCGTGTCATCCGCCCCTCGAAACGTGCCGATTCCGAATCTACAGCCGTGCCAACCTTCCCGATTCGGGCGTGGATAGACCGCCAACGCGAAGAGCTGGTGCGCGAAGGCCGATGGGCCGACCGCAATGAGGAGGTCGATATCGAGACCGTAGAGTGGATGCGCTCGTTAGGGTTCGAGGTGGGGCAGCCCCATCCGGGACGCTAATACAGCGATAACAAAAAAAGAAAAAGACAGGCCGTGAAGGTCTGTCTTTTTTTTGGTAATGGGGGAAGGCTTGCTAAAGGTTGCTAAAGGTTGCTAAAGGTTACTAAAGGGAGCTAAAGGTTACTAAAGGGAGCTAAAGGTTACTAAGGGGAGCTATAGGTTTCAACTTTCAACTTTCAACTTTCAACTCTTTGCTCTTCGCTCTTCGCTCTCTCCTCTTTCCTCTACAATAACATCATCAGCACCACCTGGATAATCACGACACGCAGGAACATACATATGGGATAGACCGTGGCGTATGCTACCGAGGGGTTGTCGCCCTCGATGGTGTCGTTGGCGTAGTTCAGGGCCATCGGGTTTGCCATCGAACCGCACATCAGACCGCATATCGAGCCGAAATCGAGTCGCCACCACCGCAAGGCGGCCAGAGCCACCACGAAAATCGGTACCACGGTCAGCAGGCCTCCAAGCACTAACCAGAGCATTCCCTCGGGACGGACAATCGTTTCGAAGAAGCGTGCGCCGGACGAAAGGCCGAGGCAGGCCAGGTAGAGGTCCAAACCCAGGGCGCGGAGCATCATGTTGGCACTTTGGGTCGTGTAGGTAATCATGTGCAGACGCGGACCGAAGGTGCCAATCAGAATACCCACCAAAATCGGTCCTCCGGCCAGACCCAATCGCACGGGGACCGAAATACCCGGCATCGAGAAGGGAATATAGCCCAGCATCAGACCCAAAATCATACCGATAAAGACCGATACGAGGTTCGGCTCGTTGAGGCTCTTCACGGCATTACCCAGGATTTTCTCCACGTGTTTGATATCGGCCGCTTCACCCACCACGGTCAGACGGTCACCGAGTTGCAGCACCAAATCGGGCGTGGCGAGGAGCTGTACTCCCGAACGATAGACGCGCGAAATATTGATGCCGTAGTTGTTTCTGAGGCGCAACGATGCGAGGCGTTTGCCGTTGATTTCGGGACGTGTGATGAGGATGCGTTGCGAAATCAGCTCGCTGTCAATCTTGTTCCAGTCGATGTTCTCGGCATTCCAATCCTTGGCCTCCTGCTCGCCGAAAATCAGCCGCAGGGCATCGGCCTCGTGGGGCGTGGTGATGACCATCAGCACATCCCCCTCCTGCAACTCTTTATCCGAGGTGGGTATCGAAACGTGACCCTCGCGCCACAGACGCGAAATAACAAAGTGGTGCTGGCTCTCCGATGCCACCTCCGAGACCGTCTTCCCAAAGACGGCCGGATTCGTCAAACGGTAGGAGGCGATGAAGATGTTTTTGCGATGCTCGGCATCGGGACCCGTCAGGTCACCCGGTCGTACAAACCCTTTGCGCAGCAGCACGATGGCCAAAATGACACCCACGACACCAAACGGATAGCAGAGGGCGCAACTTAACGCTGCACCGCTGGCATCGATGCCGACCTGCTCCAGGGTCTGCTGGGCAGCACCGAGGGCCGGGGTGTTGGTCGTGGCTCCGCACAAAATACCCGCCATATCCGACATCGGCACCCCAAAGAAGAGGCTTAAGGCGACCGCCATCAGCGTACCTAACAGCAAAATCGCCAGCGAGGGGATGAGCAGACGCACCCCTTCGGTACGCATCGAGGAGAAGAAGCCGGGGCCGACCTGCAATCCCAAGGCATAGACAAACAGCACCAAGCCAAACGACTCGGCATATTTGAGCATCTGGGCATCAATCGAGAGTCCGAGGTGGCCGGCCAGAATACCTACAAAGAAGATAAAGGCCGTGCCGAGCGAGATGCCAAGCACCTTGATGCGCCCCAGCAGGACACCCGCAGCCGATATGAGCGAAAGGACGATAATCGCTTGCAGGGCAGAGTGTTCGATAAATAGCAGTCTGAAGTAATCCATAAACCTAACCTAATCGGCTGCGAAGATACGCTAAGTCGCGCGGAATACCAAATAAAAGGGGAATTAAGGGCAGCTAAGGGTGGCTAAGGGCGACTAAAGTACTACTCCCTTTAGTAACCTTTAGCAGCCTTTAGCTCCCTTTAGCTCCCTTTAGCTCCCTTTGCCTCCCCTTCAATAACTAAAGGCCCCAACCTTTCGGGTCGGGGTCTTTCGTTGTTTACTTCTTGGCCATCTTGGCTTCGATACATTCTGTAGCGTGGGGTACCTTCATCAGTCGCTCCTTCGGAATCAGCTTTCCGGTGGTTTTGCAGATGCCGTAGGTTTTGTTCTCGATGCGTACCAAGGCCATTTCGAGGTTGCGGATGAACTTCATCTGGTGCATGGCCAGGCGGCCGTTCTCCTCCTTCGAAAGGGTTGCTGCACCCTCTTCGAGCACCTTGTAGGTGGGCGATGTGTCCTCCGTATCGTTGCCCGACTGATGGGTGACTGCCGCGTGCAGCAGCTCATAATCTGCGCGTGCGCTCTCCAATTTTTTCAAGATAAGCTCTTTGAACTCGGCGAGTTCGGCGTCGCTGTAACGGGTCTTTTCTTCAGCCATAGTCGTAAATCTCTACTGGTTATAACGTAAAATTAAACCTTTTTTGCGAAATAACCAAATTTTCGCTCCAAAAATCGTACCTCGAAAGGGGGCGAGGGGAGGCAATCGCCTCCACAACCCCTTACAGGCGCGTTACGGCAATCTTCAGCGGCTCTTCGTCCAGGTCGCTATCTACGACCACCGAACCCGCAGGCTCGGCCACGGCCTTCACCTCCAGAGCCAGCGTCTGCTGACCGATGAAGTCGGCCCATACCGAGAGCGAATCAACTACCGCCTCCTTGGCCTCGATTTCGACGCGAATCTTGTCCGTCACGGCAAAGTCGGCCTCCTTGCGGATGTTCTGGATGCGGTTCACCAGCTCGCGGGCCACACCCTCCCTCTTCAGCTCTTCGCTGACCGTGATATCGAGTGCCACGGTCAATTTGCCTTCGGTCGTTACGAGCCAACCCGGCATATCCTCCGACGTGATGATAAAGTCGGCAGGGGTTACCGTCAGCGACTCGCCATCGACCACGATGCAGCTCTCGTCCGAGGTCTCGATGGCCGTGATTTGCTCCTGCGTGAACGATGCCAGGAGGGCGGCCATCTGCTTCGAGTAGCGGGCGTAGCGCGTACAGAAGTTCTTGAAGTTGAGCTTGATATGCTTCGTGATGATGCCCGTCGTATCGTGCAGCAGCTCGATAGCCTTGACATTCACCTCGTTCTCCACGAGCGACTTGATGGCCTCGATATGGGCAGCCATAGCGGGGTCCAAGACCGGAATCATGATTTTCTGCAACGGCTGGCGAACCTTAATCGAGACCTTACGACGCAGGGCGAGGGTCATCGACGTCAGTTGCTGGGCGATGGACATCATCTCCTCCAAATCGCTGTTAATCAGCCCCTCGTCGGCCTTCGGGAAGTCGGCGATGTGTACCGAGCATACGTTGTGGCGACCGCTCATGGCGTTCAAATCGCAGAAGATGCGGTCCGAAATGAAGGGGGCAAACGGAGCAGCCAGCTTGGCAACCGTCTCCAAACAGGTGTAGAGGGTCTGGTAGGCTGCGCGTTTATCCTCGGTCATCTCGCCGCCCCAGAAACGCTTGCGGTTGAGGCGCACGTACCAGTTCGAGAGGTTCTTATCGACAAACTCCTGAATGGCGCGGGCAGCCGGCGTGGGGTCGTAGTCCTCCAGGTAGTGCGTCACGTTCTTCACGAGCGAGTTTAGCTCCGAGAGAATCCAACGGTCAATCTCGGGACGACGCTCGATGGCTACCTCCTCCTCGCGGCCCGTGAAGCCATCGACATTGGCGTAGAGGGCGAAGAACGAGTAGGTGTTGTAGAGCGTGCCGAAGAACTTGTTGCGTACCTCCTTCACACCCTCGACATCGAACTTGAGGTTATCCCAAGGCTGCGAGTTCGAAATCATATACCAGCGCGTAGCGTCGGCACCGTAGGTTTTCAGCACCTCGAACGGGTCCACGGCATTGCCCAGACGCTTCGACATCTTGTTGCCGTTCTTGTCCAGCACCAGACCATTCGAGATGATGTGCTTGAAGGCCACCGAGTCGAAGAGCATCGTTGCCAAGGCGTGGAGCGTGAAGAACCAACCGCGCGTCTGGTCCACACCCTCGGCCACAAAGTCGGCCGGATAGACCTCCGAGAAGTTCTCCTTGTTTTCGAAGGGGTAGTGCTGCTGGGCGTAGGGCATGGCACCCGAATCGAACCATACGTCAATGAGGTCCGCTTCGCGGCGCATCGGCTCACCCTTCGACGAGGTGAGGATGATGTTATCGACATAGGGACGGTGCAGGTCGAGATTCTCCACCGCGTAGTTCTCCTTCGACATATCGCCCACGCGGAAGTTCGGGAAGGGATTCTCGGTCATGTGACCCGCCTCAATCGACTTCTCGATTTCGGCCATCAGCTCCTCCATCGAACCGATGCAACGCACCTCGGTGCGGTCCTCCGTAGCCCAAATCGGGAGCGGGGTACCCCAGAAGCGCGAGCGCGAGAGGTTCCAATCGTTCAGGTTCTCCAACCACTTGCCAAAGCGACCCGTACCGGTCGATTCGGGCTTCCACTGAATCGTCTTGTTCAGCTCCATCATGCGCTCCTTCATCGCCGTCGAGCGGATGAACCACGAATCGAGCGGGTAGTACAGCACCGGCTTGTCCGTGCGCCAGCAGTGGGGGTAGTTGTGAACGTGTTTCTCAATCTTGAAGGCCTTGTTGGCCTCCTTCAGGCGGATAGCGATATAGACATCGAGCGTCTCGGCGGCTGCGGCCGCCTGCTCGTCGTACTTGCCATCGGGGTTAAACTGCGGGTCGTAGGCATTCTTTACGTAGCGACCGGCATACTCACCATAGGCGGTCGTATCGATACACGCTGCCACGAACTTTTCGTCCAGCTCCTCCATGAGGTAGAACTTACCGGTCAAATCGACCATCGGACGGGTTTCGCCGCGCTTGTTAATCAGGTAGAGGGCCGGAATACCGGCAGCACGTGCCACGAAAGCGTCATCGGCACCAAAGGTGGGGGCGATGTGTACGATACCCGTACCATCCTCGGTCGTGACGTAGTCGCCCGGGATGACGCGGAAGGCCTTCTCCGAGGCTACTTTCCACTCCTTGTCCGAGACCATCTCCACGGGCTTCACCCACGGAATCAACTGCTCGTAGTGCATACCCACGAGGTCCGTACCCTTGTACTCACCCACCACACGGTAGGGGATGAGCTTGTCACCGGCCTTGTACTCCTCCAGCTTCAGGTCGGCTGCCTTGGGGTTGAAGTGGTGAGCGAGCAACTCTTTGGCCAAGACGACGGTCATCTTCTCGCCCGTGTAGCCGTTGTAGGTCTGGACAGCCACGTAATCAATCTTCGGGCCTACGCAGAGTGCCGTATTCGAGGGGAGTGTCCAGGGGGTCGTCGTCCAGGCGATGAAGTAGGGCGTACCCCACTCGTTCATCTCGGGCTTCGGGTCCACCATCTTGAACTGCGCCACCATCGTCGTATCCTTCACGTCGCGGTAGCAACCCGGCTGGTTCAGCTCGTGCGACGAAAGACCCGTACCGGCTGCGGGGGAGTAGGGCTGAATCGTGTAACCCTTATACAAAAGGCCCTTCTCGTAGAGCTGCTTGAGCATCCACCATAGGGTCTCGATATACTTGTTGTCGTAGGTGATGTAGGGGTCCTGCATATTGACCCAATAGCCCATCTTGCGCGTGAGGTCCTCCCACACACCCGTGAACTCCATCACCGCCTCGCGGCAGGTGCGGTTATACTCCTCAATCGAAATGGTCTTGCCGATATCCTCCTTCGTGATGCCGAGCTTCTTCTCCACACCCAGCTCTACGGGAAGACCGTGCGTATCCCAACCGGCCTTACGATGCACCTGATAGCCCTGCTGCGTCTTGTAGCGGCAGAAGACATCCTTGATTGTGCGTGCCATGACGTGGTGAATACCCGGCATACCGTTTGCCGAGGGGGGACCCTCGAAAAAGACAAACGAAGGGTGACCCTCACGGGTGGTGAGGCTCTTCTCGAAGGTGTTTTCCTCGTCCCAACGAGCCAGCACCTCGTCGGCGATTTTGGCTAAATCCAAGCCTTTGTACTCCTTGAATTTCATCGTAGTATGTTGTTTTTTGTGCTTATTTTCGCTTTAACGGACAAAGATACAAAAATAAATTAAGAATGAAGAATGAAGAATTAAGAATTTAAGGGCGATTAAGGGTGGATAAAGGGGGCTAAAGGTTGCTATGGGGTTTCTTTAGTATCCTTTAGTATCCTTTAGCTCCCCTTAATAGCCCTTAATAACACAGTAACAGCGTAACATAGGTGTACCCCCTGTTACGCTGTTGCTTTTGTTACGCTCTTACTCCGTTACGCGAAACTCTGCATCTCAATCAGATGGGCGTAGATGCCGCCCTTCTTGACCAGCTCGTCGTGCGTACCCTCTTCGGCAATCTTACCCTCGCTTACGACCAGAATCTTGTCGGCATCCTGGATGGTCGAAAGACGGTGGGCGATGACGACCGACGTGCGCCCCTTGAGGAGCTTACCCAAGGCCTCCTGCACCAGCTTTTCGCTTTCGGTGTCGAGGGCCGAGGTAGCCTCGTCGAGAATCAGGATTTCGGGATTCTTCAGCACGGCACGGGCAATCGAAAGTCGCTGACGCTGACCACCCGAGAGCTTCGAGCCGCGGTCGCCGATGTTGGTTTGGTAGCCTTCGGGTGCCTGCTCGATAAATTCGTGGGCGTTGGCCACACGGGCGGCAGCCACAATCTCCTCGTGCGTAGCTGTGGGCTTACCCATCTTCAGGTTGCCCTCAATCGTGTCGTTGAACAGCACGGTCTCCTGCGCCACGATGCTCATATGGGCGCGGAGCGACTCCTGCGTATAGGCATCGAGCGATACTCCGTCGATGAGAATTTCACCTTGTTGCGGGTCGTAGAAGCGCGGAATCAGCTCCGAAAGGGTCGATTTACCACCGCCCGAGGGGCCCACCAAAGCGACCGTCTCACCGCGCTTGATGCTGAACGATACGCCATCAATCACATCGCGCTGACCATCGTAGGAGAAGTGGACATTGCGGAACTCGATTTTCTCCTTCAGCCCCTCGAATTGACGGGCATCCTGCTTGTCCTCGATGGCGGGTTTCGAGTCGATAATCTCGAAGATACGCTCACCGGCAGCAATACCCTGGTTGATATTGGCAAATTGGTCCACGAAGTGGCGCACGGGGCGGGTGATTTGCGAGAAGATGGCCACAAAGGCGATGAACGAACCCGGGTCGAGCGAGCCGTTACCGACCAGAATACCGCCAAAGACCAGCACCACGCCCACGGCCGAGATGCCGAGGAATTCGCTCATGGGCGAGGCCAGCTGCTGGCGACGCGCCATCGAGAGGGTCAGCTCGGCAACATCGGAGTTGATGCCGTAGAAATTGCCCTTTACGTAGTCTGTGGCGTTGTAGCTCTTGATGACCTTCACACCTGCCAACGATTCGTCGAGGGCCGAAACCATCTCACCCAGACGTTGTTGGTTCGTGCGTGCCGGATGGCGCAGTCGCTTCACGATGCTGCCAATGAGCAGTGCCACCAGGGGCAGGAACAGCACCGAGAAAATCGACAACTCCCACGAAAGGATAATCATCATGGCAACGTAGCCGATGATGAGGAACGGCTCGCGGAAGGCCACCAGCAGGGTGTTCGTGATGCAGAACTGCACGACATTCACGTCGGCCGTGATGCGCGAAATGATATCGCCCTTCTGCTGGTCGCTGAAGTAGCCCACGTGCATATCCATCACGCGCGAGAACATCGCGTCGCGCATACGTTGCAGGGTGCGGGCGCGCATCGACTCCACGGTCCAGGCTCCGAGGTAACGGAACAGATTGCTCAAGAAGCTGATGAAAATCGTGAACAGAGCCAACATAATCAGCACCTTCTGTCGGTCATACTCGGGGTAGATTTGCGAGTAGGTGTAGTTGAAGAAGGTCGTCAGATACTCCGTATTAAACTCCACGGGGGGCAACTCGGTGACCCGCTCAAAGGTGTAGTCGGGGTCGAACATCGTGTTCATGATGGGGACAATCAACACGAAGGTCAGCGAGTTGAAAATCGCATAAAAGAGCGAATAGAAGAAGTAGGGTATGGCGTACTTTTCGATGGGTCGGGCAAAGCCCAGCAGTCGAAGGTAGGTCTTAAACATGGCAGTTTCAGCTTTGTAATCCTACAAATATACCAATTATTTGCTCGTTTTCCAAATTCGATGGGCTATTCGGGTTGATAACCGCTATCTTCGAGGAGATTTTGACCACCGGCAGCCGCTACAGCCAGCTGGTCGCACCGGTTGTTTTCCACGGTCTCGGCATGGCCTTTGACCCACACAAAGCGCACCCGATGGCGGCGGTAAATCTTCAAAAAGCGCATCCAAAGGTCGGGATTCTTCTTCCCTTGGAATCGCTTTTTCTCCCAGCCGAATACCCACCCCTTCGTCACGGCATCAATCACATATTTCGAGTCGGAATAGAGCGTTACCTCCGACCCCTCCTTCTTCAAGGCCTCCAACGCGACACAGACGGCCATCAGCTCCATGCGGTTGTTGGTCGTAAGGCGGTAGCCGGCCGACAGCTCCTTGCGATAGGGACCTGCCAACAGCACGCACCCGTAGCCTCCGGGTCCGGGATTACCCAGCGACGAGCCGTCGGTATAAATCGTGATTGGCAACATGCGTTGCAAATTCAAAATTTAGCATTCAAAATGTAGAATGGCGGTAAACGGCTAAAAATCACCATCCACCGCCATTTTGCTCTCCATTTTGAATTTTGAATTCTACATTCTAAATTTATTTCAAAGCCGTAAGCTGCTCTTTGATGGCTGCAATCTTGGCCTCGGCATCGGCCTGCTTGGCACGCTCGTTAGCGACCACCTTCTCGGGGGCGTTCTGCACGAAACGCTCGTTCGAAAGCTTGGCCATCACGCTGCGGAGGAAGCCCTCGAAGTACTTCAGCTCCTCCTCCAGCTTCTTCTTCTCGGCCTCCGTGTCAATCATGCCGGCCAGCGGTACGAAGTACTGCGTCGTCTTGACAATAAAGGCGGCAGCCGTCGGATCCTTCTCGGTGGTCGGCTCGATGGCCGTCAGGTTCGCCAACTTCATGATGACGGGGGCGAACTCCGCAGGGTAGTTCTCATCCTCGACCACCTTGAGCGTCAGCTGCTCCTTCTGCGGGAGGTTCTTCTGGTTGCGGATGTTGCGCACCGACGAAATCACCTCACGCGCCAACTCGAAGCGAGCCAACAGGGCGGGCTGCTCCTCCGAGGCGGTCGGCATCGAAGCTACGCAAATCGACTCCTCCTCCTTGCGGGGTGCGAGGTCCTGCCAAATCTCCTCCGTGATGAAGGGCATGAAGGGGTGCAGCATACGCATCAGCGCATCGAAGAAACGCTTCGTGGCCTCCATCGTCGTAGCGTCGATGGGCTGTCCGAAGGCGGGCTTCACCATCTCGAGGTACATACCGCTGAACTCGTCCCAGAAGAGCTTGTAGAGGGTCATGCAGGCCTCCGAAATGCGGTATTGGCGGAAGTCGGCCTCCACCTCGCGGAGCGTTTCGGAGAGCTTCTCGTTGAACCAGGCAACGGCCATGCGGTTGCACGCCGGCTGCTCCTGCTCCTTCACCTCCCAGCCGTTCAGCAGGCGGTAGGCGTTCCAAATCTTGTTGCCGAAGTTGCGCCCCTGCTCGCAGAGTGCCTCATCGAACATCACGTCGTTACCGGCCGACGAGGACATGAGCATCGCCAGACGGACACCGTCGGCACCATACTTCTCAATCAAATCGAGCGGGTCGGGCGAGTTGCCGAGCTGCTTCGACATCTTGCGGCCAATCTTGTCGCGGACGATACCCGTGAAATAGACGTTGCGGAACGGCTCGGCCGAGCGGTACTCGAAACCGGCCATAATCATACGGGCCACCCAGAAGAAGATGATATCGGGACCCGTTACGAGGTCGTTCGTCGGGTAGTAGTATTTAATCTCCTCGTTGTCGGGGTTGCGGATACCGTCAAAGACCGAAATCGGCCAGAGCCACGACGAGAACCAGGTGTCGAGTACATCCTCGTCCTGACGGAGGTCGCTCAGCTGGAGCGTCTCGTCGCCCGACTTGGCGCGTGCCTTCTCCAAGGCCTCTTCGGCCGTGAGGGCCACGACATAGCCGCCCTTCGGCAGGTAGTAGGCCGGAATACGCTGACCCCACCACAGCTGACGCGAGATGCACCAATCCTTGATGTTCTCCATCCAGTGGCGGTAGGTGTTCTTGTACTTCTCGGGTACGAAGCAGATGATATCCTCCAGGACGGCCTTCGTGGCGGGCTTCGAAAGCTCCTCCATCGAGAGGAACCACTGCATCGAGAGCTTCGGCTCGATGGCTACACCCGTGCGCTCCGAGTAACCCACGTTGTTCGTGTAATCCTCGGTCTTCTCCATGAGGTTGGCGGCCACCAAATCCTGCTCGATTTGCTTGCGCAACTCGAAGCGGTCCATGCCGACATAGATACCCACCTTGTCGTTAATCGTACCGTCGTCGTTGAAGATATCGATGGTCTCGAGGTTGTACTTCTCGCCCAGCATATAGTCGTTTACGTCGTGGGCGGGGGTCACCTTCAACGCACCCGTACCGAACTCGATATCGACATACTCGTCACGAATGACGGGAATCGAGCGACCTACGAGCGGCACAATCACGCGGGCATCGGCCGCAAGGTGCTGGTAGCGCGGGTCGTTCGGATTGACACACAAGGCCGTATCGCCCAGAATGGTCTCCGGACGGGTCGTGGCGACGATAAGTGCCTCGTCCGAACCCTCCACCTTATAGCGCAGGTAGTAGAGTTTGCCGTGCGACTCCTTGAAGATTACCTCCTCATCCGACAGCGCGGTCTTGGCCGAGGGGTCCCAGTTTACCATGCGGACACCGCGGTAGATTTTGCCCTTCTCGTACAAATCGCAGAAGACGCGCAGTACGCTCTCCGTGCGCTCGTCGTCCATCGTGAAGCAGGTGCGGTCCCAGTCGCACGAAGCACCCAGCTTGCGCAACTGCTTAAGAATCACACCGCCATACTTCTCTTTCCACTCCCAGGCATACTTCAGGAACTCCTCGCGCGTGAGGTCGGCCTTCTCGATGCCCTGCTCGTGGAGCATGGCTACCACTTTGGCCTCCGTGGCAATCGAAGCGTGGTCCATGCCCGGTACCCAGCAGGCATTCTTGCCCGACATACGGGCGCGACGAATCAGCACATCCTGCAACGTGTTGTTGAGCATATGACCCATGTGGAGCATACCCGTTACGTTGGGGGGCGGAATGACAATCGTGTAGGGTTCGCGCGTGTCCGGCTCCGAGTGGAACAGACCTTTGTCAATCCAGGATTGATACCATTTTGCCTCCAACTGTTGGGGCGTGTATTTGTCTGCGATTTGCATAGTTTATGTGGAATAAAAGCGTTTATTTCTTCTTGTTGGGACGGTTTTGGCCGTTTTGAGGTGCAAAGTTATTAACAATCTGCCAAACTTAAAATAAAAACGAAAGAAAAATCGTTACCTTTGTGGCGTTATTTAGATAAGAAGTATATGAGCAAGAAGACGAAAATAGAGCGTATGGAGTTCGAGGATGCAAGCCTCGTCAGCGAGATGGCCGACGGCCGTCAGCGTGTTGTCCCGATTGTCGTGGGCGATGACGAACCGCAGGAGGAGGTCGATATTCCCGAAATCCTGCCCATTCTGACCCTCCGCTCCTCGGTGCTTTTCCCGGGAGCCATCACCCCCATCACGGTCGGACGCGACAAGTCGATTGCCTTGGTGCGTGCCGTGAATCAGGAGGGTGGTATGCTGGGTGCCGTACTGCAACGCGAGAGCGAGGTGGACGACCCCACGCCGGCCGATATGTACCGCGTAGGTACGGCTGCCCGCATCATCAAGATTTTGGAGATGCCCAACGGCAACCTGACCGTCATTTTGAACGGCCTGCAAAAAATCGAGGTACACGAATATGTCGCTACCCAGCCCTATTTCAAGGCGCGTGTAAGCTCGCTGCGCGACTCGACGCCCGATTTGAAGAGTGTCGAGTTCGAGGCCCTGGTCGATTCGATTCGTGATACGGCTCTCGGAATTATCAATATCTCCCCCTCGATGCCCAAAGAGGCGGCTTTTGCCATCAAGAACATCGATTCGAAGCGTGGCATCATCAACTTCATCTGCTCGAACATGGAGCTGGCCGACGACGACCGTCAGGCCCTGTTGGAGGCCCCGGGTCTCTTGGCTCGTGCGCGTAAGTTGTTGGAGATTTTGGTGCGCGAGCAGCAGCTGGCCGAGCTGAAAAACGAGATTCAGGAGCGCGTGAAGCAGGAGATTGACAAGCAGCAGCGCGACTACTACCTGCAACAGCAGATGCGCACGATTCAGGAGGAGTTGGGCGATACGAACGATGCCGACCTGGAGCGTCTGGAGGAGGCCGCAGCCAAGAAGAAGTGGCCCGAAGAGGTGGCCAAGCTCTTTAAGAAGGAGTTGCAGAAGTTGAGCCGCATCAACCCTGCCGTGGCCGAATATACGGTGCAGATTACCTATCTGGAGCTGTTGTTGGAGCTTCCCTGGGAGGAATATACGGAGGATAACCTCGACCTGAAGGCCGCCCGCGCCCAACTCGACCGCGACCATTTCGGTCTGGAGGAGGTCAAAGACCGCATCCTGGAGCATCTGGCCGTGATTAAGCTCAAGGGCGACCTGAAGTCCCCGATTCTCTGCCTCTATGGCCCTCCGGGTGTGGGTAAAACCTCGCTTGGTAAGTCTGTAGCTGCCGCGTTGGGACGTAAGTTCGGCCGTATTTCGCTCGGTGGTCTGCACGATGAGTCGGAGATTCGCGGCCACCGTCGTACCTACATCGGTGCCATGCCCGGCCGTATTATCCAGACCATCAAGCGTTGCGGTTCGTCGAATCCGGTCATCATCCTCGATGAGGTGGATAAGCTGACCGTTTCGAACCACGGCGACCCTTCGAGTGCGTTGTTGGAGGTGTTGGATCCCGAACAGAATACCACCTTCCACGACAACTATATCGATATGGAGTACGACCTCTCGAAGGTCCTCTTCATCGCTACGGCCAACAACATCCAGAACATCGCTCCGGCCTTGCGCGACCGCATGGAGATGATTAACATCCCGGGCTATTTGATGGAGGAGAAGGTTTCGATTGCCCTCGACCACCTCTTGCAGAAGCAGCGCGAGGCGCACGGTATCGAGGCCGGGCAGATGACCCTTTCGCCTGCCACCGTGGAGCAGATTATCGGTGGTTATACGCGCGAGGCGGGTGTCCGCTCGCTCGATAAGCAGTTGGCCAAGTTGGCTCGCTCGCGTGCCAAGCAGATTGCCTTTGAAGAGGCGTATGAGGCCGAAATCGGTTCGGAAGAGGTGCAGCGTGTACTGGGTATGCCGAAGTTCCTCAAAGATGAGTACGAGGTAGGCGGCATGACGGGTGTCGTAACCGGCCTGGCATGGACGGAGGTCGGTGGCGATATTCTTTACATCGAGTCTGTGCTGACCCCCGGTAAGGGCGCATTAAGTCTGACGGGTAATCTGGGCGATGTGATGAAGGAGTCGGCTACGATTGCCCACGAGTGGGTGAAGGCCCACTATGCGGAGTTAGGCATCGACCCCGTGATGTTCGAGAAGCACGACCTCAATATCCACGTCCCCGAAGGTGCCATTCCGAAGGATGGACCCTCGGCCGGTATTACGATGGTTACGTCGATTGTATCGACCTACACGAAGCGTCAGGTTAAGGAGCGCATCGCCATGACGGGCGAGACGACCCTGCGCGGCCGTGTGACCCCCGTGGGTGGTGTGAAGGAGAAGATTCTGGCCGCCAAACGTGCCGGCATCACCGAACTGATTCTCTCGGAGGAGAACCGCAAGGATGTGGCCGAGATTAAGGCCGACTACATCGAGGGACTTACGTTCCATTATGTCAGAACCAACGACGAGGTGTTACGCCTCGCCCTTATATAATAAGGTATGAAATTTATAGCCATCATTCCGGCGCGCTACGCCTCCACCCGTTTTCCGGGCAAGCCGCTGGCTATGCTGGGGGGTAAAACGATGATTCAGCGCGTCTATGAGCAGGTTGCAGGGGTGCTGGACGATGCCGTGGTTGCCACGGACGATGAGCGCATCTATGAGGCTGTGAAGGCCTTTGGCGGCAAGGTGGAGATGACCTCCACGGCGCACCGCAGTGGTACGGACCGCTGCTATGAGGCCTACTGCAAGCAGGGTGCGGAGTATGATGTCGTGGTCAATGTGCAGGGCGATGAACCCTTCATTCAGGCGGCGCAGTTGGAGGCTCTGAAGGCCTGCTTCGAAAATCCCGCAACCGATATTGCCACGCTTGTGAAGCCCTTTAAGGCAGAGGATGGCTTGGCCGCTTTGGAGAATCCCAACTCGCCGAAGGTGGTGTTGGACGAAAAGCAGCAGGCAATCTATTTCTCGCGCTCGGTGATTCCCTTCTTGCGGGGGGTGGAGCGTGAGGAGTGGCTCGAGAAGCACACCTTCTACAAGCACATCGGCATCTACGCCTTCCGCTCGGAGGTGTTGAAGGCCGTGACCTCGCTGCCGCAATCGACCCTCGAAAAGGCCGAATCGTTGGAGCAGCTCCGCTGGTTGGAAAATGGCTACAAGATTGGTGTCGGTGTGACCGATATCGAGACCATCGGCATTGATACGCTCGAGGACCTCGAAAAGGCCGAGGCCTTTTTGGCATCCCGTACCCTATAAAAAGGTTGCTATATGAAATTCATAGCTGGCCCATGTGTGATTGAGTCGGCCGAGTTGTTGGATGAGGTGGCAGCCCGTTTGGTGGCCATCAACCGACGATTGGGGACCGACATTCTCTTCAAGGCCTCCTTCGATAAGGCCAATCGTACCTCGATCCGCTCCTTTCGTGGCCCCGGCTTGGAGCGGGGTCTTGCGATGCTTGCCTCCGTCAAAGAGCGGTGGGGCTTATCGCTGCTAACCGATATTCACGAGCCGTGGCAGGCCGAGGCGGTCGGTCAGGTGGTCGATGTGTTGCAAATCCCAGCCTTCTTGTGCCGGCAGACCGATTTGCTGACTGCAGCCGCCCGAACCGGTAAGACGGTCAATATCAAAAAGGGCCAATTCCTGGCCGGTGAAGATATGCGCTATCCCTATGAGAAGGCGATGGAGGCGGGGGCGCGTGAAGTGTGGCTCACCGAGCGGGGCAACTCGTTTGGCTACCACAATCTGGTGGTCGATTTTCGAAACATCCCCGATATGAAACAATTTGCCCCCACGGTGATTATGGATTGCACCCACTCCGTGCAACGACCCGGAGCCGATGGCGGGAAGACGGGTGGCAATCGTGAGTTTGTCCCCGCCATGGCCTATGCGGCCAAGGCCTTCGGGGCCGACGGCTTTTTCTTCGAGGTGCATCCCGACCCCGACAAGGCCCTCTCGGACGGACCGAATATGTTGCCTCTTGATGCCTTGGAGGGGGTTATTGAACAACTGTTGAGATGACGGAACTGCTGAAAGAACATATTTTGGAGTTGGCTCGTCGGGCGATACGCACCGAGCGCGAGTCGTTGGCGAATTTGGAGCAGAGCCTGGGCGACTCGTTTGCCGAGGCGGTGCAGCGGATACTCTCCTCGGAGGGGAAGTGCATCGTTACGGGCATGGGTAAGTCGGGGCTTGTGGGGCGCAAAATTGCCGCTACGCTTGCCTCCACCGGTACGCCGAGCTTCTTTTTGCACCCGGGCGAGGCTTTTCACGGCGATTTGGGCATGATTTCGAAGGAGGATGTCGTGTTGGCTCTCTCCTATTCGGGCGAGACGGACGAAGTGCTGAAAATCGTCCCCTTTATCCAGGCCAACGGCAACACGCTGATTGCCATGACGGGCAACGAGGATTCGACCCTGGCACGCCATGCCGATATCCATTTGAATGTGCATGTGGAGAGCGAGGCCTGCATCCTGCAACTTGCCCCGACCTCCTCGACAACGGCACAGCTGGCTATGGGGGATGCCCTGGCCGTGGCATTGATGGAGTTACGAGGCTTCTCGAGCGTCGATTTTGCACGCCTGCATCCGGGCGGCAGCCTGGGTCGTCGGCTCCTGATGACGGTCGGACAGGCCATGCGTGACCATGATTTGCCGATCGTTACACCCGATTGTTCGGCCGTGGAGATGATTCACGCCATATCGAAGGGCGGGCTGGGGCTGATTGTATTGATGGATGCGGGAACGATTCGCGGCATTGTGACCGACGGCGATGTGCGACGGGCCATGGAGCGGCTCAAGGAGCAGTTCTTCAGCATCCGTGCGATGGATATCGCCACCACCCACCCCAAAACCATCCGCCCCGAGGCCAAACTCATCGAGGCGGAGCGGCAGATGGCACGGCATAAGGTCACCTCGTTGCTGGTCGTGGATGAGGCCGAGAGCCTGCAGGGTGTGATCCAAATCTACGATATCAAACTCTGATTGGACGACTTTTTGCTGAAGCAGCCCCAAAAGGAGCGTGGGCGAAAAAGGTTTTCCCTGAAGTCACCTTAAGTCACTTTAAGCACCCTTAAGCCCCCTTTCCCCCTCGCCAAACAACAAAAAAACCTTCGGCCACATGGTCGAAGGTTTTTTCTTGTAAGTCGTAAAACTTACTCGGCAACGATTGCCTCGGTGGGGCATGCGCCTGCGCAGGTACCGCAGTCGATGCACTTATCGGGATCGATTACATAAATGTCGCCGGCCGAAATAGCCTCTACGGGGCACTCACCAATGCAGGTACCGCAAGCAACGCAAGCGTCAGTAATTCTGTAAGCCATAGTCTTGTTGTTTTAAGTTAAAGTGTGTGTTGTTAATGCAAATGTAGTGATTTATTTGATAAAATCAAATCCCGTGTAAGGAATTAACACCTCGGGGATGCGGATTCCCTCCTCGGTCTGGTTGTTTTCCAACAGCGCGGCTACGATGCGGGGCAGTGCCAACGACGAACCGTTCAAAGTATGTGCCAATTGGGTCTTCTTCTGCTCGTCGCGGTAGCGGAGCTTGAGACGGTTGGCCTGGAACGACTCGAAGTTCGAGACGGACGAGACCTCCAGCCAACGCTGCTGGGCCTCCGAATAGACCTCGAAATCGTACGTCAGAGCCGACGTGAAGGACATATCGCCACCACACAGACGCAGGATACGGTACGGAAGGCCAAGCGATTTTACAATCGACTCGACGTGTGCCACCATGCCGTCCAGTGCCTCATACGACTTCTCGGGATGGGCTACCTGGACAATCTCCACCTTGTCGAACTGGTGCAGACGGTTCAAACCGCGTACATCCTTGCCATACGAACCGGCCTCACGACGGAAGCAGGGAGTGTAGGCGGTCATCTTCACGGGCAGTTCGTCAGCCTGAAGAATGACATCGCGGAAGATGTTCGTTACGGGAACCTCGGCCGTCGGTACGAGGTAGAAATTATCGGCCGTGGCGTGGTACATCTGACCCTCCTTGTCGGGCAGCTGACCCGTGCCGAAGCCCGAAGCCTCATTGACCATGATGGGCGGCTCCACCTCCTGATAACCGGCCTTCGTATTGCAGTCGAGGAAGTAGTTAATCAGGGCGCGTTGCAGACGGGCACCCTTACCCTTATAGACGGGGAAACCGGCACCGGTGAGCTTTACGCCCAGGTCGAAGTCGATGATGTCGTACTTGCGGGCCAACTCCCAGTGGGGCAGCGGATTTTCGGGCAGTTGCGAGTAGTTCTCGTCAATCTTTACAACGAGGTTGTCCTCGGCCGTGCGACCCTCGGGAACAATCTCGGCGGGGAAGTTCGGCAGCGATACGATGGCAGCGTTCAGCTCATCCTGTACCGTGACAGACTCCTGCTGCAACTCGGCCGACTTCTGCTTCATGGCGGCAACATTGGCCTTGGCAGCCTCGGCCTCCTCCTTACGGCCCTGGCCCATCAGCATACCAATCTCCTTGGCAGCCTTGTTTTGTGCGGCGAGCGTGTTGTCCAGCTCGACCTGAATGGCGCGACGACGGTCATCGAGCGCGATAATCTTCTCGATGATGGGGGCTGCATCTACGCCCTTCTTGGCCAACTTGCGGATTGCCTCGGCCTTATCATCGCGGATTTGCTTGATTGTAAGCATATTGATGTATCTTTTGTTTAGAATTAGCGTTCTTGATTCGCAAAAATACAAAACAATTCCCAAAAATGATTATTTTTGTGGAAAATTATCGCACGAATGAAACGCATCGAATTGTTGGCACCCGCCAAGGACTACGAAGCTGCCGTGGCAGCCGTGGAGTATGGAGCCGATGCCCTCTATATCGGAGGGTCGCGTTTTGGTGCGCGTCAGGCGGCTACGAATCCCGTGGAGGAGATTGCGCGTGTCGTAGCCTATGCCCACCGTTACGGGGTGAAGGTCTATGCCACGATGAATACGCTCGTGTGGGATACGGAACTGCAGGATGCCGAGCGTGAGGCGCGTGCTTTGTTGGCTGCGGGGGTCGATGCCCTCATTGTGCAGGATATGGCCTACCGCCGTATGGGCCTCGGGTGCGAACTCCACGCCTCGACCCAGGTGCAGGTGCGCACCCCCGAGATGGCGCACTTCTTGGCCGAAGCGGGCTTTGCTCGCGTGATTTTGGAGCGTGCCTTGTCGCTCGACGAGATTCGTGAAATCTGCCAGGCCACCACGGCCGAGGTGGAGTGTTTCGTGCATGGGGCCATCTGCGTGGGGTATAGCGGTCGCTGTTTCCTCTCGCGCTCGATGTCTTCGCGCAGCGGTAACCGAGGCGGATGCAGCCAGCCGTGTCGCCTGAAATGGAATCTCACGGACGGAAAAGGGCGCATCTATCTCAAAGATAAGCACCTGCTCTCGGTGCAGGACCTCTCGCTGCGTCACCGGCTGGGCGAACTGCTCGATGCCGGTGTAACCTCGTTCAAAATCGAGGGACGACTGAAAGATGCGACCTACATCAAAAATGTGGTGGCCGCCTATCGGCAGGCATTGGATGCAGAGCTGAAAAAGCGTCCGCATCTTGAGCGTGCTTCGGTTGGGGAGTCCGAGACCTCTTTTATGCCCGATACGGCCAAGAGCTTTACGCGTGGCGAGTCGGCCTACTTCTTCGATGGCAAACAGCGTGGCGTCGCCTCGTTCGACACCCCGAAGGCGGTGGGGGAGTATGTTGGCCGCATCGTGGAGGTGAATCGACGGGGCTGGCGTGTGGCGGGCGAAAAAAGGCTCACGGCAGGCGATGGCGTGTGCCTGATGACCGCGGAGGGCTGGTTCGGTACGAACCTCAATGCCGTGGAGGGTGACCGTGTGCAACCCAATAAAATGACCGTGGTCGCACCCGGAACACCTCTTTATCGCAACTATGACCACCTTTTTCATAAACAACTCGCAGCCGACCGCACGCGACGTGTCATTCCGACCCGTGCTTGGGTGACGCTCTCGGCCGATGAAATAGCGTTGCGCTTGTGCGATGCGGAGGGCGTAGAGGTGGAGCTGAAACAGCAACAAGCGTTGGATGAAGCTCAAAATGAAGCGAAAAATCGAGAGAACATCCGTCGTCAGGTGATGCGTTCGGGCGAGACGATTTTTCGGGTCGATGAGGTGGAGATAGCGGGCGAAAACCGCTTTGTACCGGCCTCCATGATGGCCGATATGCGCCGTGAGGGGTTGGAAAAACTGCTCGAAAAACGGCTGCAACATCCCGCTCAACCGCGTACCCCTAAAGAGGGTGATGTGCGTTATCCCTTCTCGACCCTTTCGGCCGAGGAGAATGTAACGAACCACCTCTCCGAACAGTTCTACCGCGACCACGGGGTGGAGCGGATTGTCGAGCCGTTGGAGTTGGCCCCCACGACCGTCGGTGCGCGTGTGATGCAGTCGGCCTATTGCCTTCGACGCGAGTTGGGCGAATGTTTGAAAAACAACCCCCGTTTGAAGGGCGATTTATACCTCGAAACGGGAGGCCATAAATACCGCTTGGAGTTCGACTGCAAGCGTTGTGAAATGAATTTGATAGATTGTTCGAAATAGTATGCAGGAGCAACTGACACCCGATTTTCGGGACTATGAACTCATCGACTCGGGCGACTTCGAGAAGTTGGAACGCTTCGGGCGCATCGTGACACGCCGCCCCGAACCGCAGGCCATCTGGCATAAGTCGCTCTCGGAGCAGGAGTGGCAACGCCTGGCCGATGCCTCGTTTTTGCGCGATGAACGCAGTGAGGAGCGTGGCGAGTGGCGCGTAAAACCCCAAACGCCCGATCGTTGGACGATTACCTATCGCTATCGGGAGATGCAACTTAAGATGCGCTTGGCGATGACCTCGTTTAAGCACGTCGGCATCTTCCCCGAGCAGGCCGCCAACTGGAATTTTATCTACGACAACTGCCGTGCGCTTGCCGCAAAGGGAACGCCCCGCGTGTTGAATCTCTTTGCCTACACGGGCGGTGCTACGCTGGCGGCACGTGCTGCTGGGGCCGAGGTTACACACGTCGATTCGGTGAAGCAGGTGGTGACCTGGTCGCGCGAAAATATGGAGCAGAGCGGTCTGGATGGAGTGCGCTGGATGGTGGAGGATGCCTTGAAATTTGTGCGTCGTGAGGTGCGCCGTGGCAATCGCTACGAGGGTATCATCCTCGACCCGCCCGCCTATGGACGCGGTGCAAATGGTGAGAAGTGGGTGCTGGAGGAGAACATCGGCGAAATGCTTGCCTGCTGTGCGGAGTTGTTGGCCGAGAAGGATGCCTTCCTGGTGCTGAATCTCTACTCGATGGGACTCTCCTCGACCTTGGCCCGCACGGCTGTGCGCCAAGCCTTTGGCCAGCCGAAAGCGGAGCAGTATGGCGAATTGACCTTCACCGACCGTGCCGGCAAGGAGCTTCCGCTCGGCACGTATTATCGCTTCAAGCGATAAAGAGCGAAGAGCAAAGAGCAAAGAGGGAAAAGAGAAAAAGAGTTGAAAGTTGAAAGTTTCCTAAAACCCTTAAGCCCCCTTAAGCCCCCTTAAGCATCTTTAACTATCTTTAAGAACCCTTAAAAAGTAACTTTAAGCAAAGAAAATAGAAAAACTATGGGACTTTTAGTATTGACTTTCGGCCTGTTGAGCGGCTGTTTTCTGGCTGCGTTGGTCGGTATGTTGGGCGCACGTCGCCGCATCGGTTTTGGCTGGTCGTTTTTGATTAGCTTGATTTTCACCCCGATTGTGGGTCTGATTTTTGTCCTCTTCTCGGACGAACTGCCCACGGCAGGAGAGCGTCGTTGGGGCTGCATCGGCAATACCCTTGGCTGCCTCGGCTTGCTGTTTCTTATCGGATTTCTTGTTTTGCTCTTTGGCGGTGGGGCGATGATTGCTGCGTTGTAAGTAAAAAAAGAGGCTCACAGCCTCTTTTTTTATTTAGTGATAGATGACAATGCCCGCCACGGCAGATAGCACAATCAGCAGAATCGGATTCACCTTGCGCCATTGACCGAACAGCACCGCACCGAACAAAAGCCAGCTCCAGCCATCGATGAAGTTCTGCTCCGCGGGGTCGCTCGACTGGGGAAAGATAAGCATCAGGGCGGCCGCGGCAATCATGCCGATAACGACGGGTCGCATCCCCCGCATCGCCCCCTCAATCAGGGTGTTGTGTCTTAAGCGCAGGTAGAAGCGTGTGATGAGCAACATGATGGTCATGGCCGGCATACAGACGGCAAAGGTGGCGATGAGCGAGCCTAAAATACCATATCCCACACCGCCGGCCTGCGCTCCTACCGTATAGCCGACATAGGTGGCCGAGTTGATGGCAATCGGTCCGGGGGTGATTTGCGATACGGCCACAATATCGGCAAACTCGCTGCCCGTCATCCAGCCATGGCGCACCACCACCTCGTTTTGGATAAGCGAGAGCATGGCGTAGCCACCGCCAAAGCCGAAGAAGCCGATTTTAAGGTAGGAAAGGAAGAGTTGCCAGAAAATCATTGCTTCAATCGTTTAAGGTGTGACAGCTCCCACGCAATGCCAAGCAGGGCGGCAGCGAAGAGGATGCCGATGGGCGACCAGCCCAGCCAATGGATGGCTGCGGCCGTAGCGATGATGACCAGATACATCGCGCGGTGCATCCCCTGCGAGAGCTTGATGACGGGAAAGATAATCAGAGCCACCACCGCCGGACGCATTCCGCGAAAAGCGGCCTCGACCCATGCGTTGTGGCGAATATCGGCAAAGAGGATGGCGATGAGCAGGATGATAAGAAACGAGGGGACAACGATGCCCATGAGTGAGGCGACGGCTCCACGCAGTCCGCGGACTTTGTAGCCCACAAAAACGGCCGTGTTGAGGGCAATCGGTCCAGGGGCGGATTGGGCCAGGGTCAACAGGTCCAAAAAATCGGCTCGCTCGACCCATCGACGACGGTCGATGACCTCCCTCTCGATGAGCGGAATCATGGCATAGCCACCACCAAAGGTGAAGGCTCCAATCTTCAGAAAACTCCAAAAAAGATGCAGGCTCATCGCTCGTAAAGGGTTGAACTATTGGTTATTTACGACCGACACCATCGTTACGGCCACCACAGCGGCCGTCTCCGTGCGCAGGCGTTGTTCGCCGAGCGTAATCTCCTCGAATCCGGCCTCGACGGCCATCCGAATCTCCTCCTTCGAAAAGTCCCCCTCGGGGCCAATCAGCACCAAGGCACGCTCCCCCTTTTTGAGGGTCGAGGCCAGATAGCGTTTTCCCTCGGGGGCTATAGCCAGGTCGCAGTGGGCGATGAATTTTCGACCATCGAAAGGCGTGGCTATCAACTCGTTGAAGGGTGTGAGCGGCGTTAATTGGGGTTTGAAGGCTTTGAGCGATTGCTTCATGGCCGAGATAATCACCTTCTCGCTGCGCTCGGCCTTGAAGGTGCGTCGCTCGCTATGCTCCGTCTCGAGCGGAATGAACCGGTCGATGCCAATCTCGGTGGCCTTCTCCAAAAACCATTCGTAGCGTTCGTTGTTCTTGGTGGGTGCTACGGCCATCGTCAGCGAGTAGGGGAGCGGTTCGAAGGGATTTTCCGTATGAAGAATCTCGACCCGACAACGCTTCGGGTGGTCCTCGACGATGCGTCCTTCATAGAGCGCACCGCGACCATCCGTCAAATGAATCGTATCACCGGCCTTGAGGCGCAGCACACGTACACCGTGTTTCGACTCCTCCTCGCTCAATGTGTAGTGGGGAGGTGTAATTTCGGGGGCATAAAAGAGTTGCATGACGAATTTTTTCGTTATCTTTGCCAATTGGCACGCAAAGCGTGCGACAAAGTTAAGTAAAAAATAAGAAAAAGAGAACCGATGAAACGGATTGTTACAATCTTTGCACTCTTCCTTGTTATGATGAACCTTTCGTGTCAGCAACAAAACCGTCGGACGGAGAATCCGTTGCTCGAGAAGTGGGAGACCCCTTACGGTGTGCCGCCCTTTGATGAGATTGAACTTTCGCACTACAAGCCTGCTTTCGAGACCGCCATGGCGGCTCATGTGGCCGAAATCGAGGCCATCACCTCGCAAAGCGAAGAGCCGACCTTCGAGAATACGATTTTGGCCTACGACCGCTCGGGCCTTTTGTTGGAGCAGGTGTCGCTTGTCTTTGGGATGTTGTCGGCTGCCGATACCAACCCCGAGATGCAGCAAATCGAGGCCGAGATGATGCCTCTGCTGGCGGCACACAGCGACCGCATCATGCTCAACGAAAAGCTCTTCGCGCGTATTCGTACCCTCTACGACGAGCGTCGCAACTTGGGGCTGAACGAGAAGCAAAATCGCCTCTTGGAGCAGATTTACAACGATTTCGTGCGTTCTGGTGCCATGCTCGAGGGGGCGCAGCGCGAGCGATTGATGGCCATCAACGAGGAGCTTTCAACCACCTCGGTGGCCTACGGACAGAACATCCTGGCGGAGAACAACGCCTATGTCCTCTTTTTGGAGAGCAACCAGACCAACGGCCTGCCGTCGGGTGTGCGCGACCAGGCTCGCGAGAAGGCTGCCGAGCTGGGTAAGGAGGGTAAATTTGCCTTTACGCTCCACAAACCGAGCCTGATTCCTTTCCTGACCTACTCCACCGAGCGTGCGTTGCGTGAGGAGATTTACAAAGCCTATCTGAATCGTTGCAACAACGGCAACGAATACGACAACAAGCAGCTTATCAACGACTTCGTGCGTCTGCGTGTCGAGAAGGCCAAGCTGCTGGGCTATGATAGCTATGCCGCCTATGTTATCTCGAACGAGATGGCCGGCACGACCAAGGCAGTGTATGCGCTGTTGGATGAGATATGGACCCCGGCCGTCGAGCGTTCGAAAAAGGAGGTGGAGGCCATGTTGCCCCTCTTCGAGCAGGACCATGCGGGTGAAAAGTTCCAGCCCTGGGATTGGTGGTACTATGCCGAGAAGGTGCGTAAGCGCGAATACGCCCTCGATGAGGAGATGTTGCGCCCCTACTTCGCGCTCGAAAACGTGCGAGGCGGTATCTTCTTCCTCGCCAATCGCCTTTATGGGGTGACCTTCCGTCCGATTTCGGTTCCCGTCTATCACGAGGAGGTGTCGGCCTACGAGGTTTTGGACCAGGACCAATCGCACCTCGGTGTCCTCTACTTCGACTATCATCCGCGCGACGGAAAGGGGCAGGGTGCCTGGTGTGGCAACTATGTCGAGCAGCGTTACGAGGAGGGCAAGCGCATTGCTCCCGTGGTTTCGATTGTCTGCAACTTCACCCGTCCGACTGCCTCGTCACCGGCCCTTCTGACCGTCGATGAGACCGAAACGCTCTTCCATGAGTTCGGCCACGCGATGCACTTCCTGCTGCACGATGTCGAGTATCGCTCCCTCTCGGAGGTCGAGGGCGATTTCGTGGAGCTGCCCTCCCAGATTATGGAGAATTGGGCCTTCCATCCCGAGGTGCTGAAGAACTATGCCGTCCACCATCGCACGGGTGATATCATCCCCCAGCACATGATTGACAAACTCAAGCGCAGCGAGCTGTTCAACCAGGGCTTTATGACGACCGAGCTGGTGGCTGCCGCCCTGTCGGATTTGGATATCCACTCCATCAAGAACTACGAACCCTTCGACCCGATGGCCTTCGAGCGCAACGCCCTCTACGAGCAGCGCAAGATGAATCCCGAGATTGAGCCGCGCTACCACTATCCCTACTTCAGCCACATCTTCGATGGCGGCTATTCGGCCGGTTACTACTTCTACATCTGGGCCGAGGTGCTGGATAAGGATGCCTTTGCCGCCTTTGCCGAGAGTGGCGACTACTTCAACCGCGAGATTGCCGCCCGTTTCCGCAAACTGCTCGAAAGCGGTGGCGAGAAGGATGGTATGACCCTCTATCGGGAGTTCCGAGGTCAGGAGCCGGACAAGACGGCCATGCTCGTTGGTCGAGGCCTTGTGGAGCGAGCTGTGGAGGAGTTGCAACCCAATGCGGCCAAGCTGGCGGCCGAGAAGAAAGCAGCCGAAGAGCAGGTGACGGGCGGTGAGGCCGACACAAAGTCCGAAGCGGCTGTTATCGAGGTAGATAACGAGTGGAAATAGCAGCAAATAAACCAAACAAAAATAGCAAAGAAGATGAAAAAACTTGTAATTATGGCACTTTCTGTGTTGGCCGTATCGTGTGGCAATCAGTCGATTCCCCAGGCCGATTATCCGGAGCTGGACCGCTCGAACCCCTTGTTGGCCGAGTGGGACACCCCCTACCAGACCCCGCCTTTCTCGCAGATTAAACTCGAGCATTTCGAGCCGGCTGTCGATGCCGCCATCGCCTGCTCGCGTGCCGAGATTGAGGCGATTGTAAACAACCCCGAGAAGCCCACCTTCGGCAATACGATTGTGGCCATGGAGCGCAGCGGTGAACTGCTGAATCGCGTTGCCGGTGTCTTCTACAACCTCATGGGTACCGATGCCACGCCCGAGATGCAGGAGGTGGCACAGCGTATTCAGCCCAAGATGACCGAGCTGAGCAACGATATTTCGCTCAATCCGGCACTCTTTGCCCGCGTCAAGGCGGTCTATGAGCATCCCGGATTCGGCCTTTCGAAGGTGGGTAAGCGACTCTTGGAGGATACCTATAAAGGTTTCTCGCGCAGTGGTGCCGCCCTCTCGGAGGAGGATAAGGAGTTGTATCGTCAGTATTCGAACGAGTTGGCCGCTCTCACGTTGCAGTTCGGCCAGAATGCGCTGAAGGCAACGAATGCCTATACGCTCAACATCACCGACCCGAAGCAGGTCGAGGAGTTGCCCGACTTCGTAAAGGAGGGCCTTGCAGCCGATGCCAAAGCACGTGGCGAGAAGGGTTGGACCGTGACGTTGCAGGCTCCGAGCTACATCCCCTTCCTGACCTATTCGTCGAATCGCGCCCTGAAGGAGCAGTTGTGGAAGGCTTCGAATGCGCGTGCGTTGGGTGGTGAGTTCGACAACTCGGAGGTGATTAAAGGCATCGTCAATACGCGCCTTAAGATTGCCAACCTGCTGGGCTATGAGACCTATGCCGACTACGTGTTGGAGGAGCGTATGGCCGAGAATAAGACGACCGTAAACGGCTTTTTGCAGGAGCTTTTGACCGCTACGAAGGAGTATGCCGATGCAGACTACCGCACCCTCAGCGAGTATGCCGCCTCGAAGGGTTTCGAGGGCGAGCTGATGCCGTGGGATTGGGCCTACTACAGCGAGCAGTACAAGGATGAGAAGTATGCGCTGTCGGATGAGTTGGTGAAGCCCTACTTCAAGTTGGAGAATGTCAAGAAGGGCGTCTTTATGTTGGCCAACAAACTCTACGGTTTGAACTTCACCGAGACGAAGGAGATTGAGGGCTACCACGAGGAAACGACCGTCTATGAGGTGACCGACAAGAACGGCCGCCACATGGCTATCCTCTATCTTGATTTCCACCCCCGTGCCACGAAGCGTGCCGGTGCCTGGATGACCGATTTCCGCGGTTCGAAGATTGTCGATGGTGTGGAGACGCGCCCCCTGGTGTCGCTCGTGATGAACTTCTCGAAGCCCACCGAGACAAAGCCTGCGCTGTTGACCTTCGACGAGGTGGAGACCTTCCTGCACGAGTTCGGCCACGGCCTGCACGGTATGTTGGCCGAGGGTGAGTATGGCTCGATGACCGGCACGGCCGTTTACCGCGATTTCGTGGAGCTGCCGTCGCAGATTATGGAGAACTGGGCTACCGAGAAGGAGTTCCTCGACCTGTGGGCCGAGCATTTCGAGACGGGTGAGAAGATGCCCGCCGAAATTATCGACCGCATTGTGGCCGCCCAGAACTACCTGGCTGCCTATGCCAACGTGCGCCAGCTGTCGTTCGGTATGAGCGATATGGCATGGCATACGCTCACCGAGCCTTTCGAGGGCGATGTGGAGCAGTTCGAGCAGCAGGCCATGGCTCCGACGCAGGTGCTTCCCGTCGTAGCCGGTACGGCCATGGCTCCCGCCTTCACGCACATCTTCTCGGGCGGTTATGCTGCCGGTTACTACGGCTATAAGTGGGCCGAGGTGCTGGAGGCCGATGCCTTCTCGCTCTTCAAGGAGAAGGGTATCTTCAACGAGGAGGTCGCCACCTCGTTCCGCGAGAACATCCTCTCGAAGGGTGGCACGGAGCATCCGATGGACCTCTACGTGAAATTCCGTGGTCACAAACCTGCTACGCAGGCACTGATTGACAAGATGCAGCTCGGCAAGTAGGTCGTAGCGATACGTCGCAAAGAGGTTTTCAGTGCGAAAACCTCTTTTTTTTACCCCATGGTGCAATGTTTAGATACGATTTTGCAACATTCGTATATTCCTATACGGAGCCTACATACTATTTTTGTAAAAAGTGAAAAAAACGCACACCATGAAAAAATTGTTGCTCTCCGTTTTGTCGCTCGTGGCCTTGTTGTCGCTCCATTCGGCACGTGCCATTGACCATCCTTCGGCTACCCAACCCGTTTTGTCTGCCGACCGTTTTACGCTGGTGGCCGACTCGCAGCCCCTCCCGATTTTTGTCGCCTCGACCGAGGATAAAGCCATCCTGCGGGCCGTGAATAACCTCTCGCTCGATTTTGAGCGGGTTACGGGACGTAGGGCCGAGGTCGGTGAGGCGGTCCGAGCCGAGCGTGCCGTATTGGTCGGCTCGCTCCACTCCGCGCTGGCCGATGAATTGGTGCGTCGCGGTAAGTTCGACCGTGCGGAGCTGGTTGATTGCACCGAAAAATATTGGATGGCCACCGTCGAACACCCCATCGAGGGGGTCGGTGAGGCGTTGGTGATTCTCGGCAGCGACCGTCGCGGTGTGGTCTATGGCATCTACGAACTCTCGGAGCAGCTTGGCGTATCGCCTTGGTACGATTGGGCCGATGTGCCGGTGAAAAAGGAGTCGAACCTCTCGATTGCCCGTGGCTGTTACACGGCCGGTGAACCTGCCGTGCGTTATCGTGGCATCTTTCTGAACGACGAGGCTCCCTGCCTCACGGGGTGGGTCAAGCACACCTACGGCACCGACTATGGCGACCATCGCTTCTACGAGCGGGTCTTTGAGTTGATTTTGCGTCTGCGCGGTAATTTCCTTTGGCCTGCCATGTGGGGATGGGCCTTCTATGCCGACGACCCCGCCAACAGCTGCCTGGCCGACGAGATGGGCATCGTCATGGGAACCTCGCACCACGAACCGATGGCTCGCAACCACCAGGAGTGGGCGCGTAAGCGGAGCGAATATGGTGCGTGGAATTACCTGACGAATCGGCGTGTGATTGACAATTTCTTCCGCGAGGGTATCGAGCGTGCGAAGGGTACGGAGGATTTAATCACGATTGGTATGCGCGGCGATGGCGATGAGGCGATGAGCGAAGAGGCCGATATCGAACTCTTGGAGCGCGTGATTGAGAATCAGCGTCGCATCATCCGCCAGGTGACGAAACGTCCGGCCGAAGAGACCCCCCAGGTGTGGGCGTTGTATAAAGAGGTGCAGGAGTATTACGACAAGGGCTTGCGCGTGCCGGACGATGTGACGATTCTCCTTTCGGACGATAATTGGGGCAATGTGCGTCGTCTGCCCAAGGCCGAGGAGTTGCAACGCAAAGGCGGTTGGGGTATGTACTATCATGTCGATTATGTGGGCGCACCCCGCAATTCGAAGTGGCTCAACGTGACCCCTGTGCAGAACCTCTGGGAGCAGATGCAACTCACCTATGCCTATGGTGTGGACCGCCTTTGGGTGTTGAATGTGGGCGATTTGAAGCCGATGGAGTATCCCATCACGTTGTTCCTCGATATGGCCTGGAATCCGACCCGCCTGACGGCCGAGAATCTGATGGAGCATCCGCGTGCCTTCTGTCGTCAGCAGTTTGGCGAGGAGCAGGCCGAGGAGGCTGCCCGCATCCTGAATCTGTACAGCAAATACAACGGTCGCATCACGGCCGAAATGTTGGATAAGACGACCTACAACCTTGAAACGGGCGAATGGAAGCAGGTCTCGGACGAGTATCTGAAGCTCGAAGCGGAGGCCTTGCGCCAATACCTGACCCTGCCTGAGTCGATGCGTGATGCCTATTTCCAGCTCATTCTCTTCCCCGTGCAGGCGATGGCCAACATCTATGAGATGTACTACGCCCAGGCGATGAATCATGCCCTCTATGCGGCCGGTGACCCTGCGGCCAACCGTTGGGCCGAGAAGGTGGAGGCCTGCTTTGCACGCGATAAGCAGCTTTCGCACCAATACAACAACCTGATGGCCGGTGGCAAGTGGAAGAATATGATGATTCAGAAGAAAATCGGCTACACGATTTGGAATGATGACTTCCCGGCCGATAAGTTGCCCGAGGTGTTCCGCCTGGAGGAGGATAAACCGCTTGTCGAGGGCTTTGTATTCCGCAGTGAGGAGGATTATCTCGCCATCGAAGCTCCGCATATTTATGCGCAAAAGGGGAGTGAAGCGGGACAATGGACGCTCATCGCAGATATGGGGCGCACGCTGGGCGGTGTGGCCCTGATGCCCTACACGGTTTCTGTCGAGGGGGCCTGCCTAAACTACCGTATGGAGATTCCGAAGGGGGTCAAGCAGGTGAAGGTGCATCTGGCGACGAAATCGACCCTGCCGTTCCACAACGGCACGGGACATAGCTATCGCGTCGGTTTCAAAGGCGCGGAGGCCGTGGTGCGTTGTTTTAACGAACGGCTGAACGAGAAGCCTGAAAACATCTATGAGATTTTCTATCCCACGGTGGCGCGTAGAGTGGTTGTCGAGACCATCGAACTGACCCTGCCCGAAGATACAAAGGGTCTTTATGACCTCTTGATTGAGCCGCTCGACCCTGGTATTGTCTTTGAAAAGGTGGTGGTGGATTGGGGAGGCTATAAGCCGAGCTATCTGATGGGAACCGAAAGCCCGTACAGCCGTAAATAGTGCGCTCGAACGTAAAACGGAGCCGGTCACCTCGTAAGGTGGCCGGCTCCGTTTTTTTGTAAGGACGAGAAAGGAATAAGGGGGCTTAAGGGAGCTTAAGGGAGCTTAAGGGGGCTTAAGGGGGCTTAAGGGTACTTAAAGGGTGCTAAAGGTTATTCCTTTCTATCTCTCAACTTTCAACTTTTAACTTTCCACTTCCTTCGCTCTTTAACCCACCTTCGGTGGCTTGACTTTGCTCCGGCTCGGCATCACGCAAGCGTGTGCGCTCGCCTTAATCGCAAAGTTATCTCTTTCCTCTTCGCTCTTCGCTCGTTGCTCTATCCTCTTTCCTGTTCAGATACTCCGTGGGCGAAATGCCGTAGAATTTGCGGAAGGCGGTCGAGAAGTGGGTCTGGCTGCTGAAGCCCACCATGTAGGCCACCTGCGAAATGTTTACTTTGCGTTCGGCAAGCAGTTCGGTAGCCTTTTTAAGGCGGATGTTGCGGATAAACTCACCCGACGAGATGCCCGTCAGCTCCTTCAGGCGTCGGTGGAGTTGGGCGCGGCTTAAGCCGACCTCCTCGGCCAACATTTCGACCTTCAGTTCGGGGTTGTCGAGGTTGTCGTTCACGATTTTCATCACGCGCTCCATCAGCACATCGTTGTTGGCCTTCAGCTCCACCTCCTTGATTTTATCCTCCTGGTGCGCACCCGAGAATTTGCCGCGGATGCGTTGGCGGTTCTTGAGCAGGTTGTCAATCAAAATCTGCAATTCGTCGATGTGGAAAGGCTTGGCCATGTAGCCATCGGCACCAAACTCCAACCCCTCGATGCGGTCGCTCTGCTCGGCCTTCGAGGTGAGCAGAATGGTCGGGATGTGGGAGGTGTTGGGGTGGCTCTTGAGCCGTTTGAGGAGTTGCAAACCATTCAGACCGGGCATCAAAACATCCGACACGATGAGGTCGGGAAGCTCCGTGAGGGCGCGTTGTAACCCCTGCTCGCCATCGCCAGCGGTGAGGATTTTGTAGGCATCGGAGAGCGACTCCTCGAGGAAGAGACGAATCTCCTCATCATCGTCAATGACCAGAATACGGTGTCGGCTCTTCGAACGCACGTTGCGCTCACGCTTTGGCGTGGCGGATTGTTCGTTGAGGATGGTACGCATGGGTGCCTGCTCGCTGCTGTCACCCTCGGCAATCAGCCCATGCGGTTGAGGCAGCAGGATGGTGAAGATGGCCCCTCGGCGGTCTCGTCTGTTGGCTGCCGAGATACAGCCCCCTTGCAACTCGACCAACATACGGCAGAGATTCAATCCGATACCGAATCCGCGAGTCTTCGACTCTTGGCTGCCCTCGCCTTGATAGAAGCGGTCGAAGATACGCTCCAGCTCATTTTCGTCGATACCCGGGCCACTGTCGCTGACGCAGATTTCCGCTTCGCCCGTATCTTGTCGGAAACTCAATCCCACGATGATTTCTCCGCCATCGGGGGTGAATTTCAGGGCATTGGTAATCAGGTTGGCCATAATCGTATCCAGGTGGTTGGGGTCGGTTTGGAAGAGCATCGACTCCATCGGATGGTCGAACGCCAGACGGATGTTGCGCTTCTCGGTCTGGTAGCTGTAGGCGGAAAGCGATTCGGTGATGTGGGCCACCAGGTCGCACAGTTGCCGTTGTACGGTCATCTGTCCCGTGTCGAGTTTGCGGATGTCGAGGAATTGTCCCAGCAGACGGATGATGCGCTTGGTGTTGCGTTGCATGGTCTGGAGGGCCTGTATCGATTCGTGGTCGGTGGTGCGCTTCAGGAGCGATTCGATGGGGTTGAGGACCATCACCATCGGGGAGCGAATCTCGTGGGCTACGTTGACGTAGAATTTGAGCCTCGTTTCGTTAATCTCCTCGCGACGACGACGCAGAATGTTTCCGATGATGAGCCAGCTGATGGCCACCAGCACCACCGCATAGAGGATAAAGGCGGGCAGGGTGGCATACCAAGGACGGTCGATGCGGATGTGGATGCGACGCGCACCATTCATCACGCCATCCTCGTCGGCATAGACGTCGAGTGTGTAACGCCCCGGGCGCAGGTGGTTATAGGTGATGCTGTATTGCCCCTGCGGGGTGGTGTTCCATTCCGAGCCGAGACCGGTGAGTCGGTAGCGGAAGCGGATATTCTCCGCCTTGCGGAAGGTCATGGTCGAGAAGAAGAGCGTCAAGGTGTTCTGGTTGTGCGAGAGACGCAATTGGTTGGTCTCCGTAAGCGGCTGCTCGCTGACGGGGTCACCCGAACGGGTGCGCGTAAGGCTCGTGACGGGTTGGTTACCGATATACATACGGGTCAGCAGCACCTCACGATGGGTGTTGCTGCGCGAGATGGGCGATTGGAAACGGGTGATGCCGTAGCTGTCGCCAAAGAAGATGGCCGTGCCGTCCGAGTAGTAGGAGCCGCGGATGTATTCGCGCTTGGTGGCTCCACTGCCTGCGTAGTAGTTGATGATGCTGTTATCCTGGATGTTGAGGCGGTTGATGCCGCGGAAGGTGCTGCACCAGATGTCGCCCGAACGGTCCTCCGCAAGCCCGCAAATCATGTTGCTCGATAGGCCGTTGTCGGTCGTGTAACGCTCGTAACGGCCATACTGCTCGTTCCAGACAAAGAGTCCGCTGTTGGTGCCAATCCAAATCGACCCGTCGCGCGATTCGGTGAGCGCGTACGTAACGGCGCGATTCAGCAGGGCATCCGTGGCGATATCGAGGTACTGCTCGTTGCGGGTGTCGTAGCACGATACACCGAGGTAATGGCCAATCCAGAGACGCTCTTTCGAGTCGATGAAGAGGCGATTGACATAGGAGTTGCGCAGTAACCGTTGGTTTTCGCGCTCACTCGTTGGCAGCGGTGTTCCCTGCATCAGACGCGGGTTGTATCGCCAAATACCTCCGCCAAGCAGACCGACGTAGATGCGCCCCTCGTGGTCGAGGGTCAGGCTCTTGACACGCTGTCCGTTGAATTCGGGAATGGCGGTGAGGGTGCCGGTGGCGCGGTTGAGGGTGTAGAGACCCGAATAACCCACACCTATCCATATCCTGCCCCGCTCATCCTCCAAAAAGGCACTCGCATCGCCCGAGAGCTGTCTGCGTCGCAGCATATTACCTGCTTCGTCCAATTCGAAGAGGGTGCCATCCTGCGTGCCGGCCAGCAGGGTGCCGTCGCGGAGCTTGTAGATGGCCATCGTGGCACCGTAGTCGTTGCGGTGGGGGAGCTTTTCGATGGTCGAGAAGTCCCACACGTCGAAGGTGGCCGGTACCGAAGGAATCATGACGATACCGCGCTGAAAACAGCCACACCACAGATTTCCCTCGCTATCCTCCATCAGTTTTACGGTGTTGGCATTGCGAATGTTCAACTCGTTGGGGAAGGAGACGGCATACTCTTCGAGGGCCTTTTTCTCCTCGTTGATGCGCCACAGTCCGTTGCGGAAGGTGGCCACGATGAAGTCGCCACCGGGTCGTTGCAGCAGGTCGTAGGTGTCGAGATAGAGATTTTGAGGCACTCGAAGCTGCTCGAATCGACGCTCTATTTCGTTGAAAACGAATATTTTACCCCCCCCCGCAGCGATTATCATACCGTTGCGGTTCGTCTCGACCAACGTCACGGGGTCTTTCGCTGCGTTGGTCAGTGCGTAGTGCGTCACGCGCGTGAAGTCGTTCTCTATGCAATAGATGCCTCGCTCCTCGGTGGCAATCCAGATGCGTTTGTGCGAATCTTCGTGAAAATGGTTGATGTGGTCCGTGTCGCACAGCTCGGTTACGCGGCTCAACGGTCTTGCCGTCATCTGTTCGGGATTCAGCGTGAAGATGCCCAGACGCGATACGGCAAGCCATATCTCGCCCGACGAGAGCTGTTTGATGGCCGATACGTTGGGGGTGTAGCCCGTCCCCTCGAACGTGACCCGATGGAAGGTGTCGCTACCGGCATCGTAGCGTTGCAGTCCGGTTTGAAAACCGACCCACAGGTTGCCCTCACGGTCGCTGTTGAGCGAACGAATACCGTTGCTCATAATGGAGAGCGAGTCGTGTTCGTTGTGGAGGTATTCGATGAAGTGCAATCCGTCGAATTTGTTGAGTCCGTACTCCGTACCTATCCATATATAGCCCTTGTCGTCTTGGTGAAGCGTCGTGATAAGACTCGAGGAGAGTTGCCCCGCTCCATAGAAGCGACTCTGTATGCCAAGCGTGTTTTGCGTAAGAAGCAACGCGCCAATGAGTAGCAACGCGCGAACGAATAGCCAATGTTTCATCTTTAAGTCTGTGTTTGGTATTGCAAAGTAAGAAACTTTCTGCGAAAATGCAACACATTTTAATAATAAGAGGGCCGATGTTTTTGCCCGATGAAACAAAAACAAACGCGAATGAAACGAAAATGAAATGCGAGGTATCAAAACGGCAAGAAGATGAATCAAACGTATCTGTCGGTTGGAGCGTGATATTGTAATTTTGTATTCGGAAGGGGAGATTGTATGCTGCCCCGATGCAAACGACGAGAAAATTGACAGAAACAAAAAAGAATAGGCTAAAAACAAAAACAACTAACCGCTTTTTGCACGAAAAAAATTCAAACTAAGTACACCTAATTATTAACCACTAAAAAAGATGTTTATGAAACACATGAACCTCAAACGGTCTTTAGGACTATGGATGCTGTGCTGTCTGCTTCCGCTGGCAGGTATAGCACAGGAGTTTGCCGTGAAGGGTAAAGTGACGGACCAGAGTGGTCAGGCTATCGTTGGCGCAAGCGTCATCGTGAAGTCGACCGTGAAGGGTACGACCACCGACCTCGACGGTAGCTACCAAATCAAGGCAGCGTCGAAAGACGTGCTGGTATTCTCGTATCTGGGTTACGTGGATCAGGAGATTCCTGTTGCCGGCAAGACCCAAATCGATGTAACGCTTGTCGAGGATGCGCAGTCGGTTGACGAGGTTGTCGTAATCGGTTACGGTACGGCACGTCGTTCGGATGTGACGGGTTCGATTGCCACGGTCGGTGGTGAGGACCTGCGCAAGGTACCCGCTACGGATATCACGCAGGCTTTGCAGGGCCGCATCGCCGGTGTCGATATGACCTCGACCTCGTCGAAGCCCGGTGCCAGCATGCAGATTCGTATTCGTGGCGAGCGTTCGCTCTCCGCATCGAACGACCCGCTGATTGTATTGGACGGTATTCCGTTCATGGGATCCATTTCGGATATCAACCCCAGCGACATCAAGTCGATGGATATCCTGAAGGATGCCGCTTCGACGGCTATCTACGGTTCGCGTGGTGCCAACGGTGTCATCATGATTACCACCTTCAAGGGTACGCGCAACCAGCCCGCCAAGGTGACCTATTCGGGTTACGTAGGTATTAAGGATGCCATTCCCTATCAGATGATGTCGGGTAAGAAGTATGCCGAGATGCGTGAGTATGCCGGTATGTATAGCAATTCGCTCGACGAGTCGAACGATGTGGATACCGATTGGCAGGATATGCTCTATCGCACGGGTATCGTGACCAACCACAGCCTCAACGTATCGGCCGGTACGGATAAGGGCAGCTACAGCTTCGGTGCAGGTTACTACCTCGACCAGGCTGTCCTCCCGACGCAGGACTACTCGCGTTATTCGCTCAATGGCTCGGTGGACCAGCAGATTGGTAAGTACATCCGCATCGGTATGACGACCAACACGAGCTACAGCATGAACCACGGTAATCAGGTGAACCTCTACAGCGCACTCTCGAAGTCGCCGCTTATCGACCCCTACAACGAGGATGGTACGATGAAGGTACGCGTGAATATGCCGAACGATACCGACCAATACATCATCACGAAGGATGTGCTGGAGAAGTACGAGGATTTGTGGCTCAACGAGTCGGAGTCGCTGGCTACCTACAACACGGCCTTTGCCGAGGTACAGATTCCGGGTGTTAAGGGTCTGTCGTATCGCGTTAATCTCGGTCTTAACTACCGCAGCCGCAAGCAGGGTGCCTTCACGGGCAAGGGTATCAACGACACGAACCCCAACAACCCCAATTCGGCATCGTTGCAGCACCAGGAGACCAAGAACTGGGTAGTGGAGAACATCGTTACCTTCGACCGCACGTTTGCCGACAAGCACCGTGTAAACGTAGTGGGTATGTATTCGGCCGAGGAGACCGTCTTCTCGCAGTCGCACGTGGCCGGTAAGGATATTCCGGCCGAGTATTTCCAATATTATAACATTGGTCAGGCTGCCGGTGAGATTACGGTTAATCCGAACAACTGGAACTATTCGAAGAGCGGTCTGATGTCGTGGATGGCTCGTGCCATGTACACCTACGACAACCGCTATATGCTTTCGGTGGCTGTCCGCTCGGATGGTTCGTCGCGTCTTGCGAAGGGTCACCAGTGGCACACCTATCCCGCCGTTTCGGCCGGTTGGAATGTCCACAACGAGAAGTTTATGAAGGATGTTTCGTGGCTCGATATGTTGAAGGTACGCGTAGGTTATGGTGAGACCTCGAATCAGGCCATCGATCCCTATAAGACGCTCGGTCTGCTTTCGACCCGTCCCTACAACTTTGGTGACAACTACCAGACGGGTTACTACGTATCGCAGCTGCCGAACAGCGACCTGGGTTGGGAGTACACCGAGACCTGGAACTTCGGTGTCGATTTCTCGCTCTGGGGTGGTCGCCTGACCGGTACGATGGAGTACTATATGCAGGACACGAAGGATATTCTGCTGGGTGTAGGTCTGCCTGCCACGTCGGGTGTAAGCAGCTACACGGCTAACATCGGTGCTACGCAGAACCGTGGTTTCGAGTTGACGTTGAACGGTACGATTCTCAAGAAGGGTGATTGGACCTGGGATGCCGGTGTGAACCTCTACCTGAACCGCAACGAGTTGGTTGAGCTGGCTTCGGGTCAGACGCGCGACGAGAGCAACTGCTGGTTCGTAGGCTATCCGATTCGCTCGATTTTCGACTATGAGCGCGTCGGTCTGTGGCAGGAGGGTGACCCCTACCTCGATATCCTGGAGCCGGGTGGCAACGTAGGTATGATTAAGGTAAAATATACGGGCGACTACAACGAGGATGGTACGCCGACGCGCGCCATTGGTGCCGACGACCGCCAAATCATCAACGTAGAGCCTGACTTTATGGGTGGTTTCAACACACGTGTAGCATGGAAGGGCCTCGACCTGACGGTGATTGGTTCGTTCCAGGCCGGTGGTACGCTGATTTCGGCACTGCACTCGTCGAACTCGTATCTGAATATGCTGACGGGTCGTCGTGGTCAGATTGACGTTGATTACTGGACGCCGGAGAATACGGGCGCACGCTACCCGAAGCCGGGTGGTATCACGAGCAACGACAACCCGAAGTATGGCTCTACGCTGGGTTACTTCGATGCATCGTATGTGAAGATTCGCACCATCACGCTGGGTTACACGATGGATAACCTGCGCTGGATTAAGAAGATGGGTGTTGATGGTCTGCGTGTTTATGTAACGGTTCAGAACCCCTTCATCATCTACTCGCCTTTCCACCGCGATTCGGGTCTCGACCCCGAAACCAACACGTTGGGTAACGACGGCAGCACGTCGGCTGTAACCTACAGCGGCGGTATGGGTCGTATGCCGGTTGTGGGCTACAATACCCCCAATACGCGCAACTACCTGCTCGGTGTTAATTTAACCTTCTAATCAACGAATAGGACAATTATGAAAAAGATATCGAAATTTTTAGCCCTTGCGGCTCTGCTGTTGTCCACCTCGTGTTCGGACATTTTGGATGAGCAGCCGCGTAGCTTCTATACCCCCGAGTTCTTCTCGACCGAGGAGGGTATTCAGGGTGGTCTGACCTCGCTCTACGCCCACCTGCGTTATATCTATGGTCAGGGCTACTACTACAACATCATGACGACGGGTACCGATGAGGCTACCTATGGTCAGTCGGCCGACGGCAACTTCAAGGATGCCGACCTCTCGGGCGTGGGTAACCTGAACGCTTCGACTTCGCGTTCGGACGTGCTTTGGGGTACCGCCTTCTCGAACATCAATACCTGTAGCGGTATTATCGAGAATGCCACCAACGCCGGTATGAGCGATGCGTTGATTGCCGAGGCTCGTTTCTTCCGCGCATTTGACTATTTCAAGCTTGTGCAGACTTTCGGCGGTGTACCGCTGGATATGGGTGCCGGTGAGCTGAAGTTTAATACCACGCCGGCTCGTACTTCGGTGCGTAATACGGTTCCCGAGGTCTATACGAAGGCTATCTTCCCCGACCTGATTCAGGCTGTTCAGGACCTGCCCGAGGTGGGTCGTGTAACGGGTGGTGTTACAAAGACGTTGGCTCGTCTGTATCTGGCCAAGGCTTATCTGACCTACGCTTGGTGGTTGGAGAATCCGAAGAATATCCCGACCTATCCCGAGGCTTCGCGTCAGGACCCCGACGGTAAGAGTGCCGCCCAGTATTTCCAGATGGCTTACGATATTGCCGTTGAGGCGATTGAGAATCCCGGTCCGTTCGGCTTGCAGCCCACCTACTATGATGTGAATGTGGCTTCGAACGACCGCAACAACGAGATTCTGCTCTATGCCGACCACACGCAGGATAGCGAGTTCTACAACGCATCGAGCCTCTCGTGGAGTAATGGTAATGCCCCCGAGAACTTCGCTCACTGGATGATAAACTGGAACTATCAGACGTTGCGCATCGGTCACAATGCCGACCTGTCGAGTGTCTTCGAGCCTATCGGTCGTGAGGCCGTTCAGGGTTTGAGCCGTCCGTGGACCCGTATGGCCCCGACGCACGAGGCTTTGGCTACCTTTACCGATAAGGCCAAGGACTCGCGCTACGATGGTACCTTTATGACCGTTTATCGCGGTAACTGGGATAAGAAGGGTGATGCTTCGCTGCCCGCAACGGCCTATGCCGCCAACGGTATGCCGGTAGCTCCGGGCGATGCCATTCTGACCTTCCTGCCCGAGGAGGACAGCAACGTGAATTATGCCAATCCGAAGAACAACGTAGGTGCAGGTGTACTGCCCGGTCGTGCCGATTTCGTGATTAACCCGAGCGGTGTGAGCCGTGTCTGCTTCCCCGGTCCGTGGAAGATTGGTGGCCACCGTACCGACAATGGCGCAGGTCTGGGTTCGCCCAACGGCGCAAGTACCCGTCCGTATGCCATCAACAAGTTCTCGGAGTTGTACTTCGTGGCTGCCGAGGCTGCCGTGAAGGGTGCAACCGTGAAGAGCGGCAAGTCGGCTCGTGAGCTGCTGAACGTGATTCGCGCTCGTGCCGGTAAGTGGAGCTTCAGCGTAGCCGAGAATCAGGCTTATGTGGCCGATTTCAGCGAGGAGTTGGTAGCTGCTACGCCCGCAACGATTACCATCGACTACATCCTGGATGAGCGTATGCGCGAGTTCTACGGTGAGGGTCAGCGTTGGTTCGAGCTGGTTCGTACCCAGACCTGGAAGGAGCGTGCAGGTTCTTACACGATTGCCGGTAGCGACTGGAAAGACAAGACTCCCAAGGTCTATAACCGCACGATTGAGAACTTCCATTACCTCCGTCCGATTCCGCAGGGTCAGCTCGACGGTATGGAGATGACGCCCGAGGAGAAGGATGCTTATCAGAACCCGGGTTACAATTAACGAATGTCTGTGGGTGCCTACCCTGCATCGAGCGGGGTAGGCACTCATACCTGCATGAGGTTGTTTGCATCATCATTTAGTGGGGGAGGTGGCAATGCCACCGGTTGACGTTACTGTTTCAAGGGTTTTTGCAGGAATCGGTGTGCGCCACCTCTATTTTCCTAAACCAGGATGTTTCTCCTCGATGCAGGGAGAACGATAAAAAGCGAGGAGCTGTTCCATCGGAACAGCTCCTCGTTTGTTGTTTGTCGGAAACCGCTATTGCATCGGATTCCAGCCACCGAGAACGAAGGCCGGGTCCATGTAGGAGGCAATCAGCTCCTTGTCCTTCTCGCCATCCAGACGACGCGAACCCTTCAGACGCTGCGAATAATCAATCGGATTACCCGCCGTGTCGCGGCTGTCATACTCCCAGTAGCGTTGCTTGACGAGCTTGTCGGGCAGACCCATCCAGCCGATGGGGTGGATGTTGTTCATCGTGCAGTGAATCAAAACCGCCTCGCAGTAGTCATATTTGGGGTTGGTGCGGGCGATGATGGCGTGTTTGCCGATGCCCTCGAAGTGGCAACGCACAAAGACATTACCGTGGTTGGCATCCGTGTTGCGAATCCACATGAAGGGACCGCGCGACTCCAATTCGCAGGCGTTGAAGAAGCAGGGGCCACGACCCAGAATCGAGTCGCCATCGCCGATGATGCGGCATTTGTTCAGATAGACCGAACCGTTGGCCTGCAGGGCATCGCCCGAACCGATGATGGTCACCTCGTCCAGCAGGATGCGCTCGCCCATGACCAGAAGACCCTCGGCCTGCCCTTTCAGGTCGGTGGCAATGGTGAGGTTGCGCATCGTGAGGTCCTCGCAGTTGTCGGCCATGAAGGCGGCACGACGCGAGGGGAAGGTTCCCGGCCACTCGTTCGTGGCTACATTCTTCGGATAGGGGTTGAAGACCTCGTTGTTGGGGTAGTGAACCTTCACCCCTTCGCGGCTTTCGCCCTCGATGGTAAGGTTGCGCTTCGAACGGAAATAGACCAACTCTTCGTAGTCGCCGTTGTGGATATAAATCGTATAAGGCTCGGTGTTGAAGTCGGGAATGTAATCCAACGCACCCTGCACGGTCGAGAAGTCGGCCGTACCGTCGGCATTGACCTCCAGACGGCGCATATCGGCTGCCGGACCCTCCTTCTTGGTCTTAAAACGCCACTTATTCTCCTTCTTAATGCCGTGGAACGAGCCATCCTCTGTGGTCAGCACGCCCTCGTCAATGGTGACATAATACTCCTTGCCGTATTGAAGGAGGTTGTGGTGGAGGTAAATCTCGGCACGATTCTCACGCACCAGAATCGGGTGAAAGTGGAAACCATCCGTAAATCCGCCGATGATGGTGAGCTGGTATTCGTCGCTGGTCGGCTCGGCTACACCCGAGGGGGTGCCGGGCTTCGTATCGGCATTCGTTTTGCGGGGCTGGTCGTAGCTGTACGGCTCCCAGGTGTAGGGGGCTTTGGGCAGCTTGCGCGGCTCGGTCGGGCCGGCCGGAATCGAGAGGTCGAGGCTGTCCACCACCGTATCCGTGGCGGCATCCCAAACGCGAATCATACCCGCTTTACCCACCGTGGGGGTTGAGTCGAAGAGAATTGAGAGGCGCGTGTCGGGGTTGACGTTGCGCGCACCCGGTTGCGGGAACAGCTCCTGGTCGATGGACGAAGAGCAGGCCGTCAGCCATAGGCCGAGGGCCAGAGTCAGCAGTTGTTTCATGTGTTATGGATTTAAGGTTAGTGTTCGTGTATGAGGTCGGCGTGCAACTCCTCGGGAGGAGTCAAAGGGGCATCGAACCAATAAATCATGGCGCGGTCGAACGCTTCGCATCCCGTGCCGAAATCGAAGTCGTCGCCCGTGGTGAATCGCACCGGAACATCCCCGTCGAATCCCTCTTTGGCGTAGAAGGTGCGCAGGTTGCTGTCGGCCGGAATCAGGAAAAGACCCGCATCGCCTGCCGCACGGCTCGCTGCGATGGCACTGTCGAGCAGACGGGTCGAAAGGCCGCGATGGCGGTAATCGGGGTCGGTGGCTACGCCATAAATGTAACGCATCCTGCCCCAGGCGGTCGAGAAGGGAATGGAGTGTAACATGGCCACCACTCGGTCATCGACCTTCTGTGTAAGCATCCGCTCCGCACGGAAATGGCGCACCAAAAACTGCTCGACGAACGCGGCCTCGTCCTGCGGGAAACACCGCTCCCAAAGGCGTTGGCAGGTGCGTTGAGCCGTGTCGGGCTGCTCGGCACGGTGTTTGGGTTGCAGGAAGGCGGGGTAGTAGGAGAGTTTCGCTTTGCGCAGCCCCTCCAACCCCAAATCCTCCTCGCGGTTCAAAAGGGTGAATCGCTCGTCGAGCTGCTCGGCAAAGCGACGATTGATGATGGTGAAGGCCCCCTCGAAGCGGGTGTCGGCCTTCTCGACATGGATATCGAAGGTGTGGTTGTTGAGGGCCGACCCATAGGTGAAGGCCACCAACTGCTCACCCACGTAGATGCATCCTCCCTGAAGCCCCAGCTCTTCGAAATGGGCAAAGGCCTCGTGGATGGCACGTCGCTCGGCACTCAACCCCTCCTCGATGCATCCGTTGCGATGGCGACACCACTCCTGCTCGAGGCGGATACACTCCTCGATGCGGGGCGCGGTGAGCGGTTCGTAGCGGTAGTCGGGATAGGCCCCCACGAAGCGGTTGATGTGGTTGCGCTTGGGTTGGTAATTTTTGCCCTTCAGCAGGCTCAAATCGGCACGGCGATAGAGGTAATCATGCGTGGCGCGGTTGTCGTCGAAGATGAACTCCCCCGCAAAGTCGCGTTGCAGAGCCTCTTTGGCCGCATCCGTAAGGCCGATTAGGCGCAGGGGTTCATGTGCCGTGGCCGCCTCCTCTTTCAGTCGTTCGATGACCGCTTTGAAGTCCCCATCGCCCACGGGTTGCATATAGCCGCGCTTCGCCCCTCCGTCGATATGGAAGCGAATGACCAGAAAGCCCTCCACTTCGGCCCAAGCCGTCTGGTAGAAGGCACTCCAGCAGTAGATATTGGCAAACGAGAGGTCGCAATTATACAGACCGCGCGGCATCGTGTATTGTTCGATGCGGGCGCGATCCGAGAGGGTAATGGGCCGAAACTGAATCATCTTTTTTCGGTCGGCTAAATTGGGTAAAATAGGTGGTTACTCGCAGGCTTTGAGCGACATGTCGAGCGAACGAATCTGGTGCGTAAGCGCACCTACGGAGATGAAATCGACGCCGCACTCGGCATACGAACGCATCGTCTCGAGCGTGATACCGCCACTGGACTCCGTTTCGCAACGACCTGCCACCTTCTTCACCGCTTCGCGCGTCATTTCGGGCGTGAAGTTGTCGAACATGATGCGGTCCACACCACCGGCAGCAAATACCTCGTCGATATCCTCCAACGAACGTACCTCGCACTCGATGGGAATGTTTTTACCTCGCTCCTGAAGGTATTTTTTGGCCCCCTCGACTGCCTGACGAATACCGCCTGCAAAGTCGATGTGGTTGTCCTTCAGAAGAATCATGTCGAAAAGACCCATGCGATGGTTTTCGCCACCGCCAATCTTCACGGCCATCTTGTCCAGCACGCGCATACCGGGCGTCGTCTTGCGCGTATCGAGAACCTTCGTGTGCAGACCCTCGAGGTGCTTTACGTGGAAGGCCGTCTGGGTAGCTACACCGCTCATGCGCTGCATGATGTTCAGAAGAATGCGCTCGGCCTGCAACAGCGAGCGCAATCCGCCCGATACGTAGAAGGCTACATCACCCGGCTTCACGCGGTCGCCATCGTGGAGCAGCTGCTCAAATTTCATCGTCGGGTCGAGACGCTCGAGTACGAGCTGGGCAATCTCGATGCCGGCAATCACGCCCTCCTGCTTGCACAACAGGCGCATACGTCCCTGCTCCTCGGCCGGAATGCAACAAAGCGACGTGTGGTCGCCATCGCCGATATCCTCCTTGATGGCCAGTTCGATGAGTTCATCGACAAACGGTCTGTATTCTGCTTTCATGATAGTATGTTATTGAATGTTAATGCTTAAAGTTACTCCCAGAAGACGCGGACGACTGCGCTGTACGAAGCGGTTGCCAATCGACTCGAAGTAGAAGATGTCGTAGGCCTTGTCCGTGAGATTCTCGCCCCAGAAATCGAGCGTGTAGTTCTTATGCTCGAGACGCACCGAGGCGTTGAAGGTGGTATAGTAGGGTTGGTACTCGCTGTTTGCCTCGTTCCAATAGATTTTGCCGACCCCCTTCATCGCGCCATGCAGTACCACATCGCCCAGCCACTTTACGCCCGTCGGGATGGTCCACGTAAGACCGGCCGAAAGGGTATTGCGCGGAGCAAAGGGAACTGAGTTGCCGCGATAGTCCGTCTCACCGTCTTTATAGCGACGGAACGTAGCCTTCGTGTAGCCATACGCGAGGTCGATATCGAGGTTCGACCACGGCTTGAACTGCATGGCCAGCTCACCACCGAGCGAGCGGGTACGGCCGGCATTGGTCATCATGCGTCCCGTGGCGTCGGCATCGGCAAGGACGGTCAGCTGTTGGTCGCGGCAGTCAATCATAAAGAGCGCGAAATCACCGCGAATGACACCCTCGGCACACGAGAAGTGGCCACCCACCTCGTAATTCCAGCTATATTCGGGCTTGTAGGAGACGATGTCCTGCTCCTCGTATTCGCCCCCTTGCGCCTTCGTTTGGAGCTTCTCCTTCAGGATGTCGGAGAAGAGCTGGGTGTTGAATCCGCCCGCCTTGAATCCGCGCGAAACGGAGGCGTAGAGGTTGCGGTTCTCGTCGAAGCGGTAGATGAGCGAGAATTTGGGCAGTACCTCCGTGTAGCTGTGGCTGTAGGAGCCGCGCTCGTCGAGGTCCACCGTCTGGTCACTCTCCATCGGACGGGGCATTCCGGGCATCGAGAGCTTGAGGTGGTAGTTCAGTTTGCCGTAGCTGTGGTAGTCGAGTTTCGTGTGTTCGTTCTCGACACGAATACCCGCTTTGGCCTCCCACTTGCCGAAGCGGAACGACGACTCGTGGTAGATGGCTGCACCGTAGTTCGGATTTTCGAAGTCCGACCCAAGGGGCATCGCCTCGTTGGCCGTCATTTGAACCCGACCTCCCGTAGCAGCATTGGCCGGTGCGAACATCATGGCATTGATGCCCGCCTCTTTGAACAGCACGGGGGCCTCCATGTGTTGGTCGCGGTAGAAGCCATAGAGACCAAAGAGGTAGTTGTAGGTGCGTGCGCCCTTCGAACGGAAAATCACATCTTCGGTAACAACATGCTCCTTGATGGCCTGACGCAGGGTGAAATAGTCGAGCGGCGTGAAGTCGTTGTCGAGCCGCATATCGTCATCAGTGAGTTGGTAGGAGGTAATCGAGGTGAGGGAGTGGCGGTCGCTTTCGTATTGAATCGTCAGACCGTCGCTGAGCGTCAGACGGTCGTAACGACACGTGTCGTTGTAGGCAATCAGGCCAGGCGTGATGCCCTCCACACCTTCAGAGCGTCCGCCGAGGAAGGCGTAGGGATAGCCCCCCTGCTCGGTTTCGGAAATCGAGAGGGTGTTCTCGATGCGAAGTCCCTTGTTGTTGCGGAAGAGGAGCTTCCAACGGCCGCCAACCATCTTCTCCCAATCGGTATCTTCGCCTGTCAGTTCGTTCTTGAAAAATCCGTCCGAGGTGGTGCGGTAGGCCGAAACGGAGGTGGCCCATTTGTCGCTGAATTGCTCGTAGAACGAGGCACGCAGACGGAAGGTGTTGCCCGTGCTGTAGCCCATTTCGAGGCGCGCACCCTCGTAGTTGAAGGGCGAGAGGGTGTAGATGTTCACCACACCGCCCATCGTGTTACGTCCGTAGAGGGTCGATTGCGGACCACGCAATACCTCCACGCGCTCGATATCCGACAGCTCTGCATCGAATCCGTTTTTCTGCATCAGGGGGACATTATCAACAGTCATGCCGAGAACCGGATGGTCGATTCTGGCTCCCAGACCGCGCACATAAATCGATGAGGTCATGCGCGACCCGTAGTCGGGGATGTGGAGGTTGGGAACTTGGTCTGTGAGGTCTTTGAGGGCCGAGATATGATTGCGCGAAATGGCTCGTTCGCCAAGAATGGTAGAGGCAATCGGTTCGGAGCGCAATACCATGCCCTGCTTGATGGCCGTCACCTGGACACCATCGACCAAGATGGTCGTATCAGCCGCCTCAACCTCGGGTAGATGCTCGGCTTGTGCCATCAATGGGATGAGTGAAAAGAGGCTGAACAGTAGGGTGGTAAGTCGGGGAACGTAGTGCATCGTTGTTTGCTTTGCGAGGTAAAAGTTAAATAATTGGATTTTGTAGTAAAAAAGTGAATTTATTTTTTTTTAACTTTGAATTGATATAGTTCAATTTTTAATTCTTAATTCTACTCGTGGTGGTACGGCTCGTTGTTCAGAATCGTGAAGGCGCGGTAAATCTGCTCGGTGAATATGGCTCGGACGATTTGGTGTGAGAAGGTCATCTTCGAGAGCGAAAGCTGCTGGTTGGCACGCTTATAGACCTCTGCCGAAAAACCGTAGGGGCCTCCGATGACAAAGACGAGCCGCTTCAGTCCGCTCACCATGCGTTTGCGCATCCACTCGGCAAAATCAACCGACCGAAACGCTGCGCCTCGCTCATCGAGCAGGACCACATAGTCGCTTTCGGTGAGTTGCGCAAGGATGCGCTCCCCCTCGCTTTGGTTTTGCTGTTGGGGAGTTAGGCTCTTCGTATTGCGCAGGTCGGGCAGCACGGTAATCGAGAAACGGCAGTAGTGGTTAATGCGCTTTTGGTACATCTCCACCAGCGCACTGACCTCCTTCGAATCGGTCTTGCCAACCACAATCAACTCAATCTGCATAGCGAAACGATGATGCTGACTAATTTTGAATTCTATAGTCTAATGATAAACTCTAAAAATTCTAAATTCTACATTCTACATTTTGAATTTTATAAATCGGTATTCCACTCGCCCGTGGCATCTTCGTAGATAACGGGACGCTCCTGCTCGACGCTTTTGAGCCACTCGTAGGCCTTGTACATACAGTAGCCGTTGCCCGAGGGTGCGCCGAGCGAGTAGGCCACCACGCAGGTGTAGTTGCGCGAGCGGTAGTACATCGCCTTGACGCGCGCGAGGAACTCCTCCACCAGCGTCGGGTCGTTCGAGGGGGTACCGCCTATGCGACGGTCGGTGCGCTTCTCGGGAGCCGAAATGGCGGGGCAGTCGATGACGTACATTCCCTGCTCGGTGCAGAGTTCGTAGAACCAGCGGGGCTGCGGATAGCTCGGGCAGAGGGTGTTGAAGCCTTTGACCTTCAGCGATTTGATTTCGGCCAGGGTCGTAGCCTTGTCGGCTGCGGCATTGTAGGGGGTTTTCTTCAGCTCCAGCACCGCATCGTGCAGCACGATTTTGCCGTTTTCGAGCTTGGCACGGCCAAAGCCGATTTTGAGCGGCATATACTCCTTGTAGGCCCCATGGCGACGCGAAAAGAGCATCACTTTATAGACGGGCGGGAGCTTCGGGCCGCTCTGCCAACGGTTGTTGTTCACGTCGTAGATGTAGGGGTCAAACTTGACGGTATCGACCGAACGCCCCGGTACGGGGATGGTGCGGATGTTGAAATCGAGCAACTTGCCCTGGGGCGAGTAGATGTCATAACCCATGTCGATTTGCTCCTCGTAGTTGTAGGCGTTCTGCGTGGCCATGCGCAGGTGCAGGATGCCGTGGCGGTGGAGCGAGTCGGGGATGAGCTTGAGAACAAAGTCGCGCATCGAACGCTTCTCCTGGTAGTATAGGTAGCTCTCCGTGAAGGCTTTGCGCTCGATGGTGGGCGTGGGGTTGATTTGGGGCGTGCGGCTCGGGCGCAGAATCATCTTCAGGCTGTTCTCACCCTGACGCATCAGGGGCGTGAGGTGAAATTCGGCCGGCGTGAGGCTCTCCTCCACCTCGGCTACGAGTTGGTCGTTCACGAAGAGCGAGTAGGCCGAGCCTACGTTTTCGAGGTGGAGGTAAATCACACCGTCGGTCCAGGTGTAGGGGATTTCGAGCGTCTGGCCCACGATGGCCATCTCGCCCGAGGCGGCAATGACCGTGGGCGAGAAGGGAAGGCTGTAGCCCGAGGTCTCCAATTTGCCCGATTCGGCATCGTGGCGCGTATCGAAGGGAACCACCTCCGTGCGGTAGATGCGACCGGCCGAAAGGTCGGCTTTTTGGGGGTTCAACTCCCAGAATTGCTGGCCGTAGGAGGCAATCGCAGAGCCTATTGCGGCCAAAACTAACATATAGCGTTTCATCGAATCTCTTTATAATTAGCACTCCAAAGTTGCACAAAGGTACTTTTTTTTTGGCCAAATCACAAATAAATAGTACTTTTGTCAGTTACTTAAGAAAAATACGAAAACAATAACGATATGAAAACGCAACGCATTGTAGAGATTTTGAACACCGGTGCAGTCGATACCGATGTGGTAGTGAAGGGCTGGGTAAGAACCAAGCGCGGTAACAAAAACGTGGCCTTTATTGCACTGAACGACGGTTCGTGTATGCGTAACATCCAGATTGTGGTCGATTTGCAGAAGATTTCGGAGGAGAGCCTCAAGCCCATCACCACGGGTGCCTGTCTGCGTGTCGATGGCCGTCTGGTTGCTTCGCTCGGTGCCGGTCAGGGTGTCGAGGTGCAGGCCGAGAAGATTGAAATTTACGGCACGGCCGACCCCGAATCGTACCCCTTGCAGAAGAAGGGCCACTCGCTGGAGTTCCTGCGCGATATCGCCTATCTGCGTCCGCGTACCAACACCTTTGGTGCCGTGTTGCGTATTCGCCACGCCATGGCCTTTGCCATCCACCAGTTCTTCCACGAGCGTGGTTTCTACTACCTCCATACACCGCTCATCACCGCCTCGGACTGCGAGGGTGCCGGTGAGATGTTCCAGGTGACGACGCTCGATTTGAACAATGTCCCCAAGACGGAGCAGGGCGAGGTGGACTTCTCGCAGGATTTCTTCGGCAAGGCCTGCAATCTGACCGTTTCGGGTCAGTTGGAGGGTGAGCTGGGTGCGCTGTCGATGGGCCAGATTTACACCTTCGGTCCTACGTTCCGTGCCGAAAATTCGAACACCCCGCGCCACTTGGCCGAGTTCTGGATGATTGAGCCGGAGGCTGCCTTCTACGAGTTGGAGGAGAATATGGAGTTGGCCGAGGAGTTCCTGAAGTACCTGATTAACTACGCCTTGGAGAACTGCCGCGAGGATTTGGAGTTCATGAACAAGATGTGGGACAAGGAGCTTATCGACCGTCTGAACTTTGTGGTTAATAACGATTTCCAGCGTCTGACCTATACCGAGGGTATCGAGATTCTGAAGGCCTCGGGCGAGAAGTTCGAGTTCCCCGTTGAGTGGGGTTGCGACCTTCAGTCGGAGCATGAGCGTTACCTCGTTGAGAAGCACTTCAAGCGTCCGGTAATTCTGATTAACTACCCGAAGGAGATTAAGGCCTTCTATATGAAGCAGAACGAGGATGGTAAGACGGTGCGTGCCATGGATGTGCTGTTCCCCAAAATCGGCGAGATTATCGGCGGTTCGGAGCGTGAGGCCGATTATGGCAAGCTTTCTGCACGTGTAGCCGAATTGGGTATGAGCGAGAAGAGCCTTTGGTGGTATCTCGATACGCGTCGCTGGGGTTCGGCTCCGCACTCGGGCTTCGGCTTGGGCTTTGAGCGTCTGCTGATGTTCGTGACGGGTATGACCAACATCCGCGATGTGATTCCCTTCCCGCGTACCCCGCTGCACGCAGATTTCTAATCGGTCGAAAAAAAAGTGACCGAAACGAAAAATTTAATGGGACTTCTGCGCGTTGATGTGATGAGGTCCCGTTAATTTTTATACCTATGGCCATCAGTCAAAAACAGATACTTTCGCTTCAGCAGAAGCTCTCTCCGCAACAGATTCAGATGATTAAGTTGCTGGAGCTGCCCACCGTGCAGCTCGAACAGCGTATCAAGCAGGAGATTGAGGAGAATATCGTGCTGGAGGAGGATGAGCGTCGGTCGGAGGAGGAGGAGCCGAAGGAGATTTCGGTCGATGAGTACCTCAAGGAGGATGATACGCCTGCCTATAAAAGCCGGCTGAACCACTTCTCGCGGGACGACAAGCAGCGTCCGGTCTATCTGACGGAGGGACGCTCGTTGCAGGAGTATCTGGTCGAGCAGCTCGGCTACCGCAACCTCTCGGAGCGAGAGATGCGATTGGCGGTCTATCTTGTGGGAAGCATTGACGAAGATGGCTATTTGAGACGCGATTTGGAGTCGGTGGCCGATGATATCGCCTTCTCGGTCGGGGTGGAGTGTACGGTGGAGGAGCTGGAGCGGTTGCTGGGCATTATCCACGAATTGGAGCCGCAGGGCGTTGGGGCGCGTAACCTGCAAGAGTGTCTGCTGCTGCAAATGGGACAACTCTCGCAATCGACCCCGACACGTCGCCTGGCGATGAAGATTCTCACGCACCATTTCGACGAGTTTGTCAAGAAACATTACGAGCGGCTGATGGCTCGCTTGCAGGTCTCGGAGGAGGAGTTCCGCGAGGCCATTGCCGAGATTAAACGCCTCTCGCCCAAGCCAGGAAATCTCTACTCCGAAGGGGGAACGAATGCCACCCCTTATATCATTCCCGACTTCCTGCTCGATTATCAGGATGGCGAATTTCAGCTCTCGCTCAACTCCTATAATGTTCCCGAGGTGAAGGTCAATCGCCGCTACGTGGAGATGATTCGCGATATGGTGAAGGCCGACGGCAAGGTGCGCGAGGAGGATAAGGAGGCGTTGCAATTCGTGAAGCAGAAGATTGACTCGGCCAAGTGGTTCATTTCGGCCATCAAACAACGCCACGATACGCTGATGCGGACCATGCAGACCATTTTGGACTACCAGCAGGAGTATTTCCGCACGGGCGACCGCTCGAAACTGCGTCCGATGATTCTCAAGGATATTGCCGACCGCACGGGGTTGGACGTATCGACCATTTCGCGCGTGGTGAATAGCAAGTACGTGCAGACGCAGTTCGGGATCATCCTCCTCAAATCGCTCTTCTCGGAGGCTATGCAGACCTCGTCGGGCGAGGAGGTCTCCTCCTATGAGATTAAGACCCTTTTGCAGAAGTGTATCGACGAAGAGGATAAACGCCATCCGCTGACCGACGAAACATTGATGAATATCCTCAACGACCACGGTTACTGTATTGCGCGTCGCACGGTGGCCAAATACCGCGAGATGTTGGATATTCCGGTGGCTCGCTTAAGAAAACAGATATAAGAGGAAGTTGCCTCACAAGGCTCTTTTGGCATTGGCCTTGATAAGGAGATTAAGGAGATTAAGGAGATTAAGGAGATTAAGGAGAGGTCTTTAATCTCCTTATTTTCTTTAATATCCTTTCGTCTCCTTTCCTGCCCTTTTTTATAAAAAGAGAAGAGAGGGTGTCGGCCTGACACCCTCTCTTTTTATGGCTTACTTTTCGATGTAACTTCTCAACGCCTCGACATAATTTTCAAAGGCTCGGATGCCCTCCTCCGTGATGCGGCAGAGGGTGCAGGGCATCTTGCCGCGGAAGGTCTTTGTGATTTCGATGTAGCCCGCCTTTTGGAGCTTGTCGAGTTGCACGCTCAAGTTACCCGCTGTGGCACCCGTCTCCTGGCGAAGGAAGACAAAATCGGCCTCCTCGACCCCCAAGAGAATCGACATCACCCCCAGCCGAAGCTCCGAGTGCAACAATGGGTCCAGTGTTTTAAGCATTTTTGCGCGTTTTGGCGTTGATGATATGGCCCGGAATAATCATTCCGCAGATAAACAACAAGGCAAAGATAAGCATTTCTCCTTTATATAAAAAGAGGGAGTATTCGTTTACGTTTTCGACCACAACCGCATGGCGCATCATGACCTGATAGATGGCCATCGCCACCGTTCCGCACATAAAGAAGATGCCGCCCCATGTGACCTCCTTCATGGCAATCAGTCGTCCCGAAACGAGTGTGCCGATGCTGATAATCAGCGTCACAAGCGGCAGAATCGATACGCGGTAAAAGAGGGCAATGGCAAACGCAGGAATCATTGCCACGGAGCAGGCCAGCCACACCGAATCGACGGCACGGTCGATGTAGTTCTTCGGCTCGGTGGGTCGCTTGCGGCAGGTAAGGAGCATCAGGGGAAATCCCAGCAGGGGAATCAGCCACCAGGCAAACATCCAATAGAAGGACCAGCCGTTGACGACAACCAGCCACTCGAAAAGGGCGACGCCGGCCGTCAGGTAGCCCCAAATAAGATAGGGCTTTCCGGCATTGACCGTCAGACGACGGTGGGTGTTTTGAATCATCTGGGTAATGAGGGCCAGACTCTCGGCCTCGGTTAATTTACGCTCTTGCATCGTTGTAAGGGTGTTAAGGTTCAACAATCGGGTCTTGTTTTATGATGCAAATATAAAGTAGTTTATAAAATAAACCAAATTTTGCGCGAAAAAAATTGTTGAAAAAGGGTAAATAAGGGCGATAAGGGCGATAAGGGCGATAAGGGCGATAAGGGCGATAAGGGTTTCCCTTTAGTTTCCTTTAATCTCCTTTAATCTCCTTAAATCGCCTTTAGCCCCCTTTAATTCCCTATCTGCGCGGTGGCCTACAGCACCATCCGATAGCAATTGGTCTCCTTTTTTTCGAACCCCATCGTTTGGTAGAGGCGATTGGCTGCTATGCGCGTGGGATTTGAGGTGAGCATCAACTGCGCTACGCCCGCCTTTCGCGCCTCATCGATGGCGTGTTGTACGAGCATTTTGCCATAACCAAGCCCGCGTTCGGAGCTGTGAACAACCACATCTTCAATCCACCCTTTGGCACCCGTAGGGGAGTGGTAAAGGCCGAGCGTCAGCATACCGACCACGCGCCCGGCTGCGAGCAGCAGGTAGAGGTGGCTGGCCGTATCCTCCACCACGCGGCGCAGTTGAGCTTCGCTCATGGGGAGCGGATGGGGTGTCAGTTGCGCCAACAGCTCTTCGATGGCGTGATGATAGTGCGGGTCGTAAGCGGTTAATTCAATCAGCGTAGGCTCTTTCATGGTTTTTGCTTCGATAATTGGTTAAAGATACGAATTTTTCCGCTTTTGGGGAGGCTTTCTTTTAGAAATTCACTAATTTTGACCCTCTAACAGATTGCATACATGGATTCGAAATACTATACATCGTTTGCCCGCGCCCTCTCGATGGCTCTCCATCCGTTGGTGCTGCCCCTCTATTTGGTGGCGATGCTCTTTACGCAAACCACCTTTTCGCTCTTCCCTACGGGGGTGAAATGGTATTTAGGCGGCTCGGTGTTGCTCTATGGGTCGATTGTCCCGATGCTGGCCGTATTGCTGCTCTATAAGATTGGTTGGCTGAAGGATTTGCACATCCACCATCGACGTGACCGGCTGCTGCCCCTTTTGATTGGGGCTATTGCCTATATGATTTGCGCCTTGGTGATTGCCAAGGTTCCGCAGGCCACATTCCTGCGTAAGTTTATGTTGGCGGCCGCTCTGTGCGAACTCTTTTGTCTGGTTCTCTCGACCGAATGGAAGGTCAGCCTGCATCTTACGGCCATGGGGGCGGCCGTTGCCCTCTTGGTGGTGATGAACTCGCTCGGTCTGACGCAGCTCTTTGGTTGGCTCATCGGCACGGTGTTGGCCGCAGGTCTCCTCGCCTCGGCACGGCTCTACCTCGGCTACCACAATCCAAGACAGGTGCTGGTCGGCTTCCTGGGAGGTTTCCTTTTGACACACATTGCGCTGTTTTGGTTGTAAGATACCTATTTAATATAACGAGGGCTGCTAATTCAGTTAGCAGCCCTCGTTGATTTATCCACCTCGCGCTAATCGAGATAACCCATTCTAACCAACATTTCGCGGATGCGTCGCCAATCGGCCGAGGGACGACGCTCTCCATCCAAAAAGCAGGTCGGGCAGCCCAATGCGCTGTCGTCAATCAAGAGGTCGGCATGGAGCTTCGGCGAAGAGGTCCAACGCTGTTGTGTGGGATTTTCGTTGATGGCCCAGAGCGGAATATCGTGCTTGCGGAACCAGGCCACAGCCTCTTCCAGCAGGTTATCGCTGCGCATGGTCCAAAGAATCAGCTTGTCGCCCTGTGCCACCAGCTCCTTCAGGACCGGCACGGCACCGATATCCTCACCCACCTCGGGGTAGGCGTGCGTAACGACCGTGCCGTCAAAATCGAGTGCTATTGTTGCTTCGCGGATTGCCATTGTAGTCTGTTATTTATTGGAAAGCAGACGGCGGAAGAACTTCGTAATGCGCTTGCGGTAGCTCTTCTCGCGGTATTCGATTTCGCCATAGCCGTAGCCGTAACCATAGCCGTAACCGTACCCGTAGCCATAGCCGTAACCGTGGCGGTGGGTCTGCGAACCGTTGAGGATAATCGACATATTGTGGAACTTCTTCTCCTTGTGCAGACGCTCGATATCGGGCAGCTGGCGACGGTCGAGAATGCCTTCACGCACGACATACATCGTCAGGTCGGTCAGGCGGTCGCAGATGATGGCATCGGCCACCGACATCGAGGGGGTCGAGTCGATGAGGATGAAATCGTAGCGCGAGCGCAACTCCTCAAAGAGTGCATCCAACTTATCCGAGAGCAACATTTCGGCAGGGTTGGGGGGCTGAATACCGGCATAAATCACATCGAAATTTTCGTGCATCGACGACTGCTCGATGATATCGTTCACCGTGTGCGTTCCCGTGAGGTAGCTCGTTACACCGCGCTTGCTCTTGCCGTGGCCCATCTGGGTCGAGAAGGCATGACGGCGCAGGTCGAGGTCCACGACAATCACCCGCTTACCGGCCGAGGCGAGGGTCATGGCGAGGTTCGTGGCCACGAAGGTCTTACCGGCATGGGGGTTCGACGAGGTGAAGAGAATCGTCTGCATCTTGTAGCCCTCCTGACCCGAGGTGACCCCCATGAAGGTCATGTTCGAGCGCAACATACGGAAGGCCTCCGAGATGGCATCGCGACCCGCCTCACGCACGGCAACACCCTGCTTCGAGATGGCGGCCTGCTCGGCCTGCGGAATATCGCCCAGGTAGGGGATGGTGGTGTACTTCTCGATGTCGCGACGGCCGCGAATCGACGTGTCGAGCATACCGAGCAGGAAGAACAGACCAAACGGAATGGCTACACCGAGCATCAGCGCAACGGCCATGATGACCATCGAGCGGGGTGCAATCGGGGAGTTGCTGCCATACGCAAGGTCGATGATGCGGGCATTCGGCTCGGCAATGACGTAGTTCAGCTGCGTCTCCTCCTGCTTGTTCAAGAGGTAGAGGTACAGCTCCTCCTTAATCTTCTGCTGACGGGCGACATCGAGCATCACCTTCTCCTGGGTGGGCATACTCGAGATACGGCTGTTGATGCGCGTCTCCTCCTGACGCATCGTCTTGAGCTGCATTTCGAGGGTCTCGATGTGCGAGTTGAGCGAGGCGATAATCGAGTTGCGCGTGCCGGCCAGCATCGTGTTTAACTGCTGAATCACGGGGCTGTTCTCCGAGCTGTTCTGCAACAGCTTCTGGCGTTGGAGGATGGCCGTGTTGTAGTCGTTGATTTGCGACGAGATGCCGCTGCTGGCAATCGAGGCCACCATCGGAATCAGGTCGTGCGCCTTCGAGGCATCCTGCAAATAGGTGCGGATGTAGTCGGCCGTAGTGATTTGGTTCTCGAGCGAGAGGCTCTCGGCCTTGTATTTCGAGCTTTCACCTGCCGTGCGCGTAGCTTCCGACTCAATGTCGATGATGCGGTTCGACTGCTTTATCGAGGCGATGTCGCGGTCCACCTTGCCCAGCTCCGAGCCGATAACCTCCAGACGCGAGGCGATAAACTCGGCCGTGATTTGCGAGATACTCTGCTTGTCCTTGATACCATCCTCGTTATAGACCTCGATGAGCGTGTTAATCACATCCTCGGCGCGGCGCGGTGAGGCGGCATTCATCGAAATCGATACGACCGAAGCCTGCTTATTGACAATACCGCTCTGTACGCGACGACGGTAGTTGTTGGCCGTGGCCTCCAGCGTACTCTTCGTGACGGCAATATCCTTGTCGTAGTAGGTCGAGTCGAGGAAGAGGGTCTTCTCCACCACCAGCTGACCTACGGGGGTTGCCACCGTGTCGCCAAAGTTGGCCGTCAGCTTCGTGCGTTGCTCACGACGCGAGAGGAACTTATCGTAAAAGTCGGTCAAGAGGACCTGCGTATTCGACAGCGGAGTCACCCTCAACGAACGCCCCTGGCGGTTGTCGTCGTTGATGAAACGCACCTCGATGGGCGACTGCTTGTAGAGGTCCTGCGTGCGCAAACCGCGCTGGGTCGAATAGTTCGTCGTCAGGTTGAGCTTCTTGACCACTTCGGTCATCAGGCGGCGCGATTGGAGGATATACAGCTCGTTATCCACGTTTCTGCGGCTCTGGAAACCGGCCAGGTCGCTAAAGGCGGTCATCTCCAAATCACCACCCTTGCGGCTGTCCTTAATCAGGAGCATCGCCTCACGCTTGTAGGTCTTGGGGGTTGAGGCCAGGTAGAAGTAGGCCACACCCAGACACAAAACGACCGAGGCAATGAACCATCGCCAATTGTTGAAGAAAATCTCGATGATATCGTGCAGGGTAATCGACTCGAACGAGTTGTCCTCGTTGTTCGGCATGGGCTGCATGGGCGTCTGTTCCGTCATGTTGTATGCGGTTTTCTTTAGGTTATTTCGTAATGGTTACAATCAGCGTGGCTACGGCAATGGCCGTGCTGATGAGCGAGATATAGAAGCTGCGGTTCTGGTTAATCTCACCGGCCTGGGCGCGGTATTTGTTGGGCTTGACGTAGATGGCGTCGTTCTGCTGGATGTAGAAGGCGGGCGATTGGAAGATATCCTTCGACGTGAGGTCGAGGAAGGTAACCGTGCGACGGCCCTCCACCTCGCGGTAAACCATCACATCGGAACGCTGTCCGTAGATGGTCAGGTCACCGGCCAGTGCCAACGCATCGAAAATCGTCACTTTGTCGTGCGTAATGGTGTAGGAACCCGGGCGCGACACCTCGCCCAAGACCGAAATCTTCATATCGGCAAACTGCACATTCACCGTTGCGTCGTTGATGTAGCCTCCCTCACGAATCTTGTCGGCAATGAGCGTCGCAAGGTCGTGGCGCGTCAACCCTTTGACCTCCAGCTCGCCGATGATGGGCATCACAAGACGACCCTGCTCGTCCACCGTGCGCACCTGCAACGAACTGCCGCTCGAAATGCTCGATGTGGCCGAGGGGGTCAGTGCCGTATAGCCCGTGGCCGAGTTGAACGGCAGAGCCAGTTCGGGGTCTTTACTATTGACGACAATCGTCAGGCGGTCTAACGGCTGAATGCGGATTTGCCCCTGTTGCTCGATTTGTTCGGGCGAGAAGGAGGCGGCATCCTGCAAATACCAGATGCGCTTTTGCGAATCGCACGAGGCGAAACCGAGAGTCAGTGCCACAAGGGCCGTTACGAAGAGTCTTTTCATGCTTAAAATAACCGTTAGGTTGTTTAATTAGCCATATAATCGCACAAAGATAGCAAAAAAATTCCATGAAATGGAAAACTCCCGCCTTAATTCAATACTTTTGACCGATTATTTTGTCCGAGTATGGTATTTGCGAAAAAAAGTGTACCTTTGACTTTTCAAAACCGACTTTAAGAGCGATTATGATACTTCCCGCATGGAGCCGCAAGGCTGTGATTTACGAAATGAACGTCCGCCAACTGACCCCGGCCGGTACGTTGCGTGCCGCGCAACGCCGCCTGAAGGGGTTGCACGAAATGGGCGTGGATACCGTGTGGCTCATGCCGATTTACCCCATTGGCGAACAGGGGCGCAAAGGTTCGCTCGGCTCCTATTATTCGATTCGCGACTATCGTGCTGTGAATCCGGAGATGGGTGCGATGGCCGACCTGGATGCCTTTGTGAAGGCTGCCCATCGCCTGGGTATGAAGGTGTTACTCGATTGGGTCGCCAACCATACGGCTCGCGACCACCGATGGATTGCGGAGCATCCCGCGTGGTATGAGTGGGAGAACGGCGAGCCGAAAATTCCGTGCGATTGGACCGATACGGCCAAACTCAACTACGAAAACCGCGAGTTGTGGCAAGCCCAGGTCGAGGCGATGAAGTTTTGGCTTACGGAGCATGGCGTGGATGGCTTCCGTTGCGATATGGCAATGTTGGTGCCGACCCCGTTTTGGAACTATGCGGCCGAGGAGCTGCGTCGCGTAAAGGAGGATGTGTTCATGCTTTGCGAGGCCGAGCAGCGCGATTTGACCGAGCAGGCATTCAATGCCCACTACGGTTGGCGGATGCACCATCTGATGAACGATGTGGCTCGCGGGCATTGCCGTGTAACGGCCCTGCGCGACTACCTCTATACCGACCGAGGCGAGTATCCGGCCTCGACCCTGCGCCTTTCCTTCACCTCGAACCACGATGAAAATTCGTGGAGCGGTACGGAATTTTCGCGCATGGGTTTGGCCCATGAGGCGATGTCGCTCTTTACCTTTGTCGCACCGCGCTCCCTGCCGCTCATCTATACGGGGCAGGAGATTGGTTACGACCATGTCTTTCAGTTCTTTGACCGCGACCCGATTCGCAAATATGCCCCCAACCACCATACGGAACGCTACCGGAAATTGATTCGTCTGTATCACGAGAACCGCGCTTTGTGGGGAAATGAGGGCGACTGGGTCGAGATTCGCAACAATGCCGAAGATTGCCTGATGATTCTGGTGCGTGAGACGGCCGATAATCGCGTGATTGCGGTGATGAACCTCTCGCCTTATACGATTCAGGCCGAGTACAATACGGGCATCTACGCCGGTCGTTATACCGACTTTATGGCCGAAAAGCCCTACGCGCTTCCGACCTCCGTGAGCGAGATAATGGCTCCCTGGGCCTATCGGGTGTTGACGCTTCAAAAATAACCGCCCATGAAAACGACCCTCCGTAAATTGTCGCTGTTGATGCTCCTCACCATGGTGTGGATGGGTACTCACGCGGCTCGCTATACGGTCGAGGAGATTCCCAACGTGCAGCTTGCGGACCGCACCCGCTATACGGCCAACCCCGACGGTATCTTGTCGGAGGAGGCGGTGCGTGCGATTGATTTTCTGTGTGATACGCTCCGCACGGGTGGTTATGCCGAGGTGGCGGTGGTGGCTGTCGAGGAGATTGCATCGGACGATGTATTCTCGTTTGCCATCGACCTCTTCACGCAGTGGGGCGTAGGTCGCGAAGAGGGTGATAACGGACTCGGAATCTTGCTCGTTGAGGGGGCGCATGAGATTCGCTTTGTGACGGGCGATGGCCTGGAGGGCGTACTGCCCGATGCCATCTGTAAGCGCATCCAACTGCAATATATGCTCCCGCACTTCCGCGAGGGTAATTATAGCGCAGGTATGGTGGCCGGTGTGGAGGCTGTGGCGCGTGTGCTGGAGGGGTCGGAACCGCTCCCTGCGGAGGAGGGCGAGAATCCCGAAATGTGGCTCATGCTCATCTACTTCTTCTTCCCCTTTATCGCCTTGTTTCTCTTGGCGTTGCTTCGCAGCCGATGCCCGCAATGCGGTCGTCGAAAGTTGCAGTTGCAGGAGCAATTTACCTTGGGTAGCAACGCCTTCTACACCTTGGTTGAGGATGTATATGTGTGCCAAAAATGTGGAGCTACGGTGCGCAAACGTCACCGCGACTACCACGAAAACAACCACGGAGGAGGCTCGCTCGGAGGCCCCTTTATGGGTGGTTTCGGTGGCGGTTCGTTTGGCGGTGGCTCGATGGGTGGCGGCTTTGGTGGCGGTCACTTTGGCGGTGGCGGTGCCGGGTCGAGATGGTAGTCACAAATTAAAAATTAAGAATTAAGAATTAATCAATAGACAATACCTTAATACAAACAGCTATGAATAAATGGATGATTGCTTTGGGCGTTGCTACGCTCCTGGCTATTTTTTGCTACAAGACCTACAACGGTCTGGTGGAGAAGGATGAGGCGGTAGCTACCGCATGGTCGAATGTCGAGACGCAGTATCAGCGTCGTGCCGACCTGATTCCCAACCTGGTAAATACCGTGAAGGGCTACGCGGCTCACGAGAGCGAGACCCTCGAGTCGGTCATCGCTGCCCGCTCGGCTGCCACCTCGATTAACCTGACGGCCGACGAACTTACGCCCGAGAAGATTGCCGAGTACCAGGCTGCCCAGCAACAGGTGCGTTCGGCCCTGGGTCGCCTGATTGCCATTGCCGAGAACTATCCCGACCTGAAGGCCAATCAGAACTTCCTCGAATTGCAGGCCCAGCTCGAGGGTACGGAGAACCGTATCGCGGTGGCTCGCAAGGAGTTCAACGAGATTGCCCAGGCCTATAATGTCTCGGTGCGTCGTTTCCCTGCCAACCTCGTGGCTTCGATATTCGGCTTTGAGAAGAAGGCTTACTTTGAGGCGGATGAGGCCGCGGCACAAGCACCGGTCGTGCAGTTTTAGTTTTTCGATTTTATAGGGCATATTTGCACTTGCTCTTGCGAGGCCTGAATGGGATGTACGACGAGTACTACCCATCCAGGCCTCACTTCGTTTAAGCACAAATCTGCTCCTCTAAAATCAAAAAAAATATGGTGTGGCTTAAGCACGAAATCTTCTCACCTAAAATTAGAAAGTGCGTGGCGTTTATGGTTGCTGTTGATTAAAGATCGCTAAAGGAAATTAAGGGTAATTAAAGGTTATTAACCCTTTAGCTACCCTTTCTCTTTAGTTGCCTTTAGTCGCCTTTAGCCACCTTTGAATAATTCTAAATTCTAAATTTTGAATTCCCCTAAAGTCGTCCTTCATCGGCCTTCTCGAATCAACTTCAGCGCACATTCGAGTGCCTGATCTTTGGGAACTGCGATATTAGGCAGGGCTCCTCGATTCGGTTCTCCTTCGCGGATGCCGTAGGAGTAGAAAACCTTGTAGGGAATCGCCACCGTAAAGTGGCTATGGGGGAGTTGCTGATAGATCACATCGCCCGTCGAGATAGCCGGGTCGCCGACCTCCTCACCAATCGCCACGCCCATTCCGAAGCGGGTGAATTCCCATGCAAATGAGGCGGCCGATGAGTAGGTACGATGGCTCATCAAGAGGTAGCATTTCCCGTTGAAACGGACTGAATCGGGGTAGGGTTGCATCAACTGCTCCTCGGTGATGGGCGGATAGTGAATCAGCGTGTCGGGGAGCGTCAGATTACGTTGTTGGCGCACGGGCTCCGAGATGCGTTGGGTCGTGTGACTAATCCAGTGGAAGGGCTTGCTTGAAATGTAGCGACAAATCTCATCGCCTGTGTGCGAATTGCCTCCTCCATTGCTGCGCACATCGATAATGAGGTGACGGATGTTGCGCTCACGAGCCGTCGAAAACATTTCCTTGGCAAAGTCGTTGAATCCCTTCAGCTGACAAGCATTGAAGTGGAAAAGCATCGTGCTGTCATCGAGCAGTTCATAGCTGTAAGGCGCAACTTTCTCCTGCTGTAATGCTTTGGATAACTCCTTGGCGCTCCATCCCCGGGCGTTGATTGTTTCTCTTCCTCGGACACTCTTTAGGCGCAGAGTGTATTCTCCCGTCGGATTGAGCCACGCCATGCGGATGTTGAAAACTCCGTCGGAGAGCTGGCTGTAACGAACAAAATCTTTCTCGGTGGCAAGTTGGCGACGCATCGCCTCGATGATTTTTTGTGCCTTGATGCCGTTGATGTGGGTGATCTCATCCCCGGCTTGATAGTGAACGTCGTCTATCTTCGCACTCTTTTTAAGAGCCAATGCGTGGGTCGTGGGGTCAATTTGTATCGCAAAGGGGAAATAGGCATTGCCCTCGACTCGGTTATAGGCATTGTTTGCAACAACGAGGTGCCCCTCGTTGAAGGGGGCGATTAACTCCATCAGAGCGATATAGAGGTCGAATTTATTGACCGAATCCTGCTTTGCAAAGTGTTTGTGTAAGGAGGCTACATCACGCTTAAAGCTCCGCTCGGAGCGATTGGCATAGAGGTTGGGGTGGATACGCTCCATCATGTTGATCAACGTGTCGATGTCAGCGTTAGCTTGTTCGGTAGTGAGGTTGCTTGATCCGTTGTACTGAAATCGGAGACCTTGTGCCGATGCGGCCGATCCGATCAGCAGCATGAGAAGCGGTAAAAGTCGAAAAACAAGTTGTTTCATGGCGTTCATAAGTTAGATTTCCCAAAGATAAGTAAAAAAATCCCCCCCCCAAGAAATTCCCGAATTTTTTATACTTGGGCTGTATGTTAAATAATTGAACTAATTTTGAATTCTTAATTCTTAATTAAAGTCGTCCTTCGTCCGTTTTCTCCAGTGTGCGCTGACGGAAGGCTTTGCCGCTCTTAAAGTTCCAGGTAAGGCCAAAGCGGAATTGGCGTTCGCTCCAGAACTGACTGAGTTCGTAGTGGCGGTCAAACTGCTCGTTGCGGGCGTTGAGGTCCTGCTGCGAGTTGAAGAGGTTGCGCACGCCAATGACAAGCGTAAAACGGTCGCCAAAGCGTTTCTTGAGCTGTGCATTGACCATGTGTGCCGCCCCGATTTCGGCATTTCCCATGCGTACTCGGTTGTGGTAGTTCCACGAAAGGTCGATGTAGAACTTTGCTGGCAGGGTGAAGGTCGTCGATGCGTAGGTCATCAGCATATGGTGCAGGCGAACGGGGGCATCGATTGTCACACGCTGTTCCCACGCGACGTAGGTCAGGTTGGCGTTGGCCTCCCACCACTTCGTGAGCTGCAACGGGGTGTTCAGATTGACATAATACTGCTTCGTGTCCTTGTAGTTGATGTGGTTGATATAGATGATGTTCGGGTCATTCGGGTCGGACATGAAGTTCTGCTGAATCTCATCCGTCTGGAGTGTTACACCGGCCGAGAGGGTATATTTGTACCACGCAACATACGTCAGGTCGATGCTGTGCGTAAACGAGGGGTCGAGCAGCGGGTTACCCGTCTGATAGGTGTAGTCCGAAATCTGCTGTCGCTGGGGGTTGAGCTGCCAGAACGAGGGGCGCGAAATCTTGCGGGCATATTGACCGATGAGCATATGTTTGCCCTCCTTGTCGAGTTTGTACGACAGGTTCAGGTTCGGGAAGAGCGAGAAGTAATCCTTGCCGAGCTTCGTGCCGTCGCTCTCGGTGCGGGTGTATTCGCCACGCAGACCCACCACAAACCCCCAGCGGTCGAAATTACCGCGCACAATGCCATAGGCGGCCGCAATCTGCTCGTTGTAGTCAATCAGGAAGCTCTCGCGCTCGTTTTTAAGCCATGTGTTCTCCTTCTCATACTCGAACAGGGCATCCGACTGCATCCGGTAGTAGGTGTATTTTCCGCCTGCTTGAAGGACGATTTTGGGCGAGAGGTGCTTCTCGTAGCTGAGCGAGGCGGTCGCCATGCGGTACTTTGAGTCGGTGAGGTCGCGGTAGAGCGAGTCAATCGCGTTCACCGCACTGCGGTTGTCGTGGCCGTTTTCGTGGGTGCGTACCTGGTAGTCGGCCAACAGTTTCAGCGTTGAGCCGAGCGTGTCGATTTTCCACACATAGTTAAAGGTGCCGTGGATGTCGCGCTGCTCATTGTTGCCGAGGAAGAGGCTTTGGGTCTGCTGCTCGAACGCCTCGCCACGCAGGAGCGAGTGGGAGTTGTTGGTGCTGTTTTCTTTGGTTTGGGTGAAGCGACCGCCCAGACCTATCGAGTGCTTTTTCGAAAGCTCATAGACGGCATCGAGGCGACCGCCATAGTCTTGATGCGCTTCGTCGAGGTGCGATTGCGATTCGAGTTGTGTCGAGTTGGTGAGGTAGGTGGTCTGCTCTTTGGCGTTGGCCTCGGCGGTTTGGTCGGTAAACCAGGCGGCTGCATTGAGGTCCAATTTTCCGCTATGCAGGGCGATGTTGGCCGAGGGGTTGAGGGCGAGTCCGTAGCGGTTTGCGGTAGTCCACATCTGCACCGAACCCATCGTGCCGTTTTCGCGCTGACGACGCAACGTGATTTTGATGATGCCACCTGCCGAGTCGGCATCATAGTCGGCTCCCGAGGTGGGGATGACCTCGATTTTCTGAATCTCCTCCGCGCGTAAAGTTTTAATATAGGTAATCAGCTGTTCTTTGCTCATTTTCAATTCTCTGTCATTGACATAAACTTTCGAACCCGATTTACCGTTTACCGAGATTTTGTCGTCCGTAATCCAGACACCGGGGGCACGTTCGAGCAGTTCTACGCCATCTTTTCCCAAAGCAGCGACCGAATTGGCCACATCGACCACAAAACGGTCTGCTTCGCGGCGTACCAACTGCCCTTTGACCACCACTTCGTCGATTTTCGTTGCAGATGCAGTTAATACAATGTTACCCAAATTGGTGCCATCGATTATCTCAACCTCTTTTGAGTAGCTTTCATAGCTTAAATGCTGTACCGATAGGGTGTAGCGTCCTGCTTGGACGGAGAGCGAAAAATAACCCTCCTCGTCGGTTGTCGTGCCGGCCACCTGTTCGGTGCCTGCGAGAAGTACCACGGTGGCAAATTCGATGGGGGAGTTTTGCTCGTCCACGACACGGCCTGAAGTCGGAGTTTGACGTGCGGCCCATGTCGGGACGAGTGTCAGCAAAGTGAGTGCGAGTGTTAGAAAAGAGTGTTTCATGCTATTTTGGTTTTTAGATTTGTTTCACGATGCAAAGATATGCAAATAAAATGGTATTATGCAATACAAAGAACCAATTTTTTTCAAATTTTTTTCATCTTTCGCCCTTTCCCCTTTGGGGAACTTGAGCAAATTGTTGATAACTTTCTTGGACGGGAAGGGCAAAAAATGGCGGAATTTTTTGTAAATTTGCCCAATAAATCCCCCATTTTGCCCCGTAGCGGGCCGTAAAACGTGGGGGAGAAGGAAGAACCAAAAACGAAAATCGATATGTTGAGTCTTATTTATTGGCTGTGGATTTTACTCTCCTGCCTGGTAATTACGCTGTTATCGGCCATTGCCTGGGTCGTATGCTACCCCTTCGATAAACGTCGCACGGTGGTGCATGCCTTGTCGCGTTGCCTCGTGTGGTGCATCCATGGCGTGCCATTCATGACGCGCCATCGTATTCGTGGCTTGGAGAAGTTGGACCCGAACAAGGCTTACGTCATCATGTCGAACCACAACTCGATGTTCGACATTACCTCGATGTACTACCTGCCGCTCAACTTCCGCTGGGTGACGAAGCGCGAGGTGATGAAGACCCCCTTCTTCGGTCAGCTGATTTTTATGCATGGCGATATCATGATTAACCGCGGTCGTGCCGCCCAGGCGATGGAGCAGATGCTCCGCGAGGGCAAGATGTGGCTCGACAGAGGTGTCTCGGTGGCCGTCTTTCCCGAGGGTACGCGCTCGAAGACGGGCGAGATGGGTCGCTTTAAGGTGGGCGGCTTTATGATGGCCAAGGAGCTTGGGGCGACGATTCTGCCGGTCGTGATGGATGGTACGAACCGCGTCGTGAAGCCCAAATCGTTCCTCTTCAATTGGCGTGACCGCGTAACGGTGCAGGTCATGGAGCCGATTCCGGCCGAGGAGGTTCGCTCGACCGATACACGCGAATTGATGGAAAAGGTCGAAAAGCAAATCCGCGAAGAGCTGGCAGCGATTCGTGCAGCACGCTAATCAACCATTTTGAATTTTGAATTCTAAATTTTGAATTTGTTATAGTGGCAGATTTACTCAATACAACCCAGAACTACGGCGATGATGCGATTATAACCCTCACGCCGCGTGAACATGTCCGCCTGCGCCCCGGTATGTATATCGGCAAGCTGGGCGATGGTACGCAATCCGATGACGGTATCTATGTCCTGATTAAGGAGGTCACCGACAACTCGATTGACGAGTTTATGAACGGCAACGGTCGCCAAATCGAGATTACGATTGAGGATAAGACCGTGACGGTACGCGACTATGGCCGAGGTATTCCGCTCGGCTCGCTCTCGGCAGCCGTGAGCGTCATGAATACGGGCGGTAAGTACGACGACGACGAGGAGAACGCCGCCTTCAAAAAGACGGTGGGCCTGAACGGTGTCGGTGTGAAGGCCGTGAACTACCTCTCGAGTGACTTTATGGCCCGCTCGGTGCGCGAAGGGGTCGCCCATACGGTCTATTTCAAGCAGGGCTTGGAGCAGTCCGACAAGTGGGAGGAGGGTGTCGATGAGAAGGACGGTACGCTGATTCGCTTTACGGTCGATGAGGAGGTGTTCGGTCCCTACAGCTACAACCTGGAGTATGTCGAGCAGTTGGTGCGCAACTACACCTACCTGAACAAGGGACTCACGGTGAAGCTCAACGGGCAGTCCTACATCTCGAAAAACGGTCTGCTGGATTTGCTCAACGAGAATATGTCCGAGGAGCCGCTCTATGCGCCGATTCACCTTGCGAGCGAGGATATCGAGGTGGCCATAACCCACGGTTCGGGCTATGGCGAGAACTATTACTCGTTCGTCAACGGCCAATATACCTCGCAGGGCGGTACGCACCAGGCGGCCTTCCGCGAGGCGATTGCCAAGACCCTCAAAGAGTTCTACCACAAGGATTACGACCCGTCGGATATCCGCACCTCGATTGTGGCGGCCATTTCGCTGAAGGTGTCGTCACCGATTTTCGAGTCGCAGACCAAGACCAAGCTCGGTTCGCGCGATATGTCGAAGTCGGGACCCTCGGTGCGCAACTTTGTGGTCGATTTCCTCTCGAAGCACCTCGACGACTATCTGCATAAGAATCCCGAAGCGGCCCAGGCCATCCAGAAAAAGATTGTTGATAACGAGAAGGAGCGTAAAGCCATCTCGGGTGTGCAGAAGAAGGCACGCGAGACGGCCAAGAAGGTGTCGCTCAACAATAAGAAGTTGCGCGACTGCAAGGTGCATCGTGGCGACAAGAACGAGTTGGCCGACAAGACGATGATTTTCATCACGGAGGGACTTTCGGCTTCGTCGTCGGTCACCAAGTGCCGTGATGCCTATACGCAGGCGGTCTTCTCGTTGCGCGGTAAGCCGCTCAACTGCTACGGCCTGACGAAGAAGGTGGTCTATATGAACGAGGAGTTTAACCTCCTGCAAGCGGCTCTGAACATCGAAGAGGATGTCGATAACCTGCGCTACGAGAAGGTGATTGTGGCTACGGATGCCGATGTGGACGGTATGCACATCCGTCTTTTGATTACCTCCTTCTTCCTGCAATTCTTTCCCGAGGTGATTCGTCGTGGCCACCTCTACATCCTGCAAACGCCTTTGTTCCGTGTCCGCAACAAGAAGGAGACCCACTACTGCTATTCGGAGGAGGAGCGTCAGGCAGCGGTCAAGAAGTGCGGCTCGACGGCCGAGATTACCCGCTTCAAAGGTCTGGGTGAGATTTCCGACTCGGAGTTCAAGCACTTCATCGGTGAGACGATGCGTCTGGATAGAGTCCGCATCACGAAGGATGACCCGATTCACGACCTGCTGGAGTTCTACATGGGTAAAAACACCTTTGAACGCCAAGGATTCATCATCAATAACCTGCGCATCGAGGAGGACCTCGTGGAAGCCGATTTGAATTAAACGACTATGGCAAAAGAGAAAGAGATAATCGAGCAGGAGGAGCTGCTCGAGGGTGCAGCTGAAGTTCCGCAGGTCGAGGCCGAGGAGGCGGAGGCCCCCGCGACGGTGTCGGCCAAGGCGGCCAAATTCGACCGCCTGATGCAGGACGAGAGCGGTGTGCGCCGTCTGACGGGTATGTACAAGAATTGGTTCTTGGATTATGCCTCGTATGTGATTCTGGAGCGTGCCGTTCCCCACATCGAGGATGGTTTGAAGCCCGTGCAGCGTCGTATTCTGCACGCAATGCGCCTCATGGAGGATGGCCGCTATAACAAGGTGGCCAACATCGTGGGTCAGACGATGGCCTACCACCCGCACGGTGACGCCTCGATTGAGTCGGCCTTGGTGACGATGGGCCAGAAAGACCTGCTCATCGACTGCCAGGGTTCGTGGGGTAACATCCTCACGGGTGACGATGCGGCGGCGGCCCGTTATATCGAGGCGCGTCTGTCGAAATTCGCCCTCGATGTGGTCTTCAACAAGAAGACGACCGAGTGGATGATGGCCTACGACGGTCGTAAGGAGGAGCCGGTGACCCTGCCCGTGAAGTTCCCGCTGCTGTTGGCGCAGGGTACTGAGGGTATTGCCGTGGGTTTGGCTTCGAAGATTCTGCCCCACAACTTTGTGGAGTTGATTCATGCCTGCATCGCCCATCTTCAGGGACGCGATTTTCAGCTCTATCCCGACTTCCCGACGGGCGGTTTGGCCGATGTGAGCCGCTATAACGATGGTCTGCGCGGTGGTGCCGTACGTGTTCGCGCCCGCATCTCGAAGATTGACAAGCGTACGCTGGCCATCACCGAGATTCCCTTCACGACCACATCGGAATCCATCAAGGAGTCGATTATCAAGGCCAACGAGCGCGGCAAGATTAAGATTCGCAAGGTCGATGACCTGACGGCCGACAAGGTGGAGATTGTGATTCAGGTGGCCCCCGACGAGTCGTCGGATAAGACGATTGATGCCCTCTATGCTTTTACCGACTGCGAGGTGTCGATTTCGCCCAACGCCTGCGTGATTTGGGACGAAAAGCCCCATTTCCTCGGTGTGAGCGAGATTCTGCGTCGCTCGGCCGACCATACGCGCCATTTGCTGGGCCGCGAGTTGGAGATTAAACTCGAGGAGTTGAATGCCGCCTGGCATACCGCTTCGTTGGAGCGCATCTTCATCGAGAACAAGCTCTACCAACTCATCGAGGGTTGCCGCACCCGTGAGGCCGCTTATGAGGCGGTGGATAAGGGGTTGGAACCCTTCAAGAAGCTCCTGCGTCGGGAGGTGACGCTCGAAGATGTGCAACACCTCACGGAGTTGAAGTTTATCCGCATTTCGCGTTACGATTCGGAGAAGGCCGACAACGAGATTAAGCAGATTGAGCAGGATATCAAAGAGACGAAATACCACTTGGCGCACCTCACGGAGTATGCCGTGGCCTACTACGAGCGTATTCTGGAGAAGTACGGCAAGGGACGTGAGCGTAAGACCGAGTTGAGAACCTTCGACCAGATTGAGGCTACGAAGGTGGCCGTGACCAATGCCAAACTCTATGTGGACCGCGCCGAGGGCTTCTTCGGTACGGGCAAGTCGATGAAGGAGAAGGAGTTCGTTTGCGACTGCTCGGATATCGACGATGTGATTGTCTTCACGAAGGATGGCCGCTATGTGATTACGAAGGTCTCGGAGAAGGCCTTCTTCGAGAAGAACATCTACTACATCGGCGTCTTCAAGCGTGGCGACGAGCGTACGATTTACAACGTGCTGTACCGCGATGGTAAGAATGGCCCGATTATGATGAAGCGTTGCGCCATCAAGGCCATCACGCGCGATAAGTGCTACGATATGACGAAGGGTACGCCCAAGAGCGAGATTATCTATATGTCGGTCAATCCGAACGGTGAGGCCGAGGTGCTGAAGGTCTATTTCAAGCCCCGTCCGCGCTTGAAGCGTGTGATTGTCGATTTGGACTTTGCTACGCTGGCCATCAAGGGTCGCCAAAGTCAGGGTAACCTCTTCTCGCGCTACGGCATCCATAAGATTGTGCTGAAGGAGCGCGGTACCTCGACCTTGGGCGGACAGAATATCTGGTACGATGAGGATATTCGTCGCCTCAATGCCGATGGACGCGGTCGCCTGTTGGGCGAGTTCAAGGGGGACGATAAACTGATTGTCTGGACGGCCAAGAATCAGTTCTACGTGTCGGGTTACGACCTGGGGCAGCACTTCCCCGACGATACGATTCATGTGTCGCGTTTCCGTCCCGAGACGGTCTATGCCGTGGCCTACTACGACAACGAGCAGCAGTACTACTACCTGAAGCGTTTCTCGGTGAAGCTCTCGGAGAAGTTGCAACCGTTCCTCGACGAGGGGTCGCGCTTTATCGCCCTGACCGAGTGCGAGGGTGCCGAGGTGGAGCTGACCTATCAGGGTGCGCACGAGCATCGTCCCGCCGACCGCCTCGATGTCGATTCGTTTGTGGGTGTGAAGAGTCCCCAGGCCAAGGGTAAACGCCTCTCGACCTTCGATGTGGCCACGGTGCAGTTTATCGAGCCGGAGCAACCCGAACAGCCCGAGGAACCGAAAGAGGAGCCGGAGGAGCCGATGACGGAGGAGCCGATGACGGAGGAGGTGACCTTTGAACCGGAGGAGGAGGTTGTGGACCTCACCCCCGTAGAGCCGATTGCCCCGACCGGTGTGCCGCTCGAGATTGAGCGGGCGAAGGGTGACGAAGAGGAGTTGGTCGAGGAGCCGCAGTTGAACCTCTTTTAACCGATGAGTGAAGGGATGAAACCGCTCTTTTTGGTCGGTTATATGGGGTGCGGAAAGAGTACCATCGGGCGCAAACTCGCACGCGCCCTGCACCGCTCGTTTGTCGATACCGACCAGCGGGTCGAGGAGCAGGAGGGCGCAGCCGTCTTTGATATCTTTCGCTACGAGGGCGAGGAGCGTTTCCGCGAAATCGAGCGCGAGGTGTTGGAGCGTGTGATAGGCGAGGGAGAGGCCTCGGTTGTCTCGACCGGTGGCGGACTGCCTGCCTGGAGGGATAATATGGAGCGCATGAACGAGGTGGGACGCACGGTCTATCTCAAGCGGTCGGCCGAGAATATCGCCTCGCGTTTAAGCCCCTACGGACGACAGAAACGACCCCGCCTGCGCGGACTGAACGACGAAGAGTTGGTGCTTTTCATGCGGGAAGATATGGCTCGCCGTGACCCTTATTACAGCCGAGCCTCGCAGGTGGTGGCCTGTGAAGGCAAGAGCGACGAAGAGATAATAAGAGAAATCATAGATTTCTAATTAAGAATTTAGAATTTAGAATTTAGAATTTAGAATTTAGAATTAATCTCTTATCAACCTTTATCAACCTTTAGTAACCTTTAATCTCCTTTATGAAAACCAACGCACCCATAGGTATCTACGATTCGGGAATGGGCGGTCTGACTGTTCGTCAGGCGGTGTGTCGTCTGCTGCCCGAAGAGTCGGTCATCTACCTCGGTGACGGCAAGAACTGCCCCTACGGTTCGCGCACGGTGGAGGAGATTCGCCAGCTCTCTATCGAAGCGGTGGAGTATCTGCGTAGTCTGGGGTGCAAATTGGTGGTGGTGGCCTGCAATACGGCTACCGCGGCAGCCATTGACCACCTTCGGGCGACCTATCCCACGATGCCGATTGTGGGGATGGAGCCGGCCGTGAAACCTGCCTGTCTCCATACGAAGAGTCGGGTGGTGGGGGTGTTGGCCACCGAACGGTCGCTCGACGGAGAGCTGTTTCGACGCACGGCAGCCAAGTATGGAGCCGACATCGAGGTGCTGACCACGGCCGGAAAGGGCTTCGTAGAGCTGGTCGAGGCGGATAAGGAGAGGACTTCGGAGGCGGTGGAGACGGTGCGTCGCGCCATCCGCCCGATGCTTGAGCGGGGTGCCGACCAAATCGTGTTGGGTTGCACCCACTATCCCTTCCTGCTGCCGGCCTTGGAGGAGGCGGCTGCGGGCTTTGAGGTGACCTTTGTGGACCCCTCGGAGGCGGTGGCCAGGCGCGTCAGACAACTCCTCGATGAAAACGGCCTGCGTGCCGAGACGGGTCATCGACCCACATACCGATTTGAAACTTTTGCCGACGAGAGCTATCGTCAGCGACTCGAACAAAAGGCCGTTGATACGAAATAGCTTCGCGTGCGCGTTATATTATTAAGTAAGCAAATTATGGCAACAACCAATAAAAAAGCCTCAAACGGCCGTCAGCGAGTGACCCGTTCCGACAGCGAAAGCGCACGTTGGATTTCGGGGCTTGTGATTATCTTTATAGCCCTGTTTATGGCCGCCTCGGTCCTCTTCTCCTACTTCTGTTGGGAGGGCGACCAGAGTGGTTTGCAACTCTCGACCGAGGAGCGTGAAACGCTGGGTGTTACGCCCGAGAATATGTGCGGCTGGCTGGGCGCACGGGTCGGTATGTGGCTGGTGGACCAATCGTTCGGTCTCTTTGGTCTGCTACTGCCCATTATCGTATTGCTGCTCGGTGTGCGGGTGATTCGCAAACGCCCCCTGCTGGTGAACCACCTCGCTTTGTCGTTGGTGTTGGTCATGTTGCTCGGGTCGCTCACGCTCGGCTTTGCTTTTGGGTCGAAGTGGAGCCTTTGTGCCTCGACCGGATGGGGTGGAGCCTTCGGTATTGAGGTGGCCAAACTGCTCCACGGCCATATCGGTGGCTTCGGTACGGTGATTTTGCTCTTGGGCGGTTGGATTTTGACCGGTGTCTTTATCAATCGCAACTTTATCAATATGGTGAACGATGCCACTACCGTCCTGGTCGATAAGGGCGGTCAGGTGGTGGACCTGTTGCGCCACCGCGACGAGGCGAACGAACAACTTCAGGAAACGATTGAGGAGGAGACTGACGATGAGCCGATTGCACCGAAACGGGTGGCAACAAAACCGGCACCCCGACCGGTTGTGGAGCCGGCTCCCGAACCGCAACCCGAGCAGCAACCCGAGATGCGCGTTTCGCAGCCCGAATCGCGTCCTACGTTGCAGGAGGCCGTGAAACGTGAGCTGACGGAGGAGAACCCCTTCGAGGTGGTCGATTTGTCGCAGAAAAAGGCCGAACAACGGGTCGTGATGGGTGCAGGCGGTCTGGTGGAGTTGGAGCGTCCGAGGGTGATAAAAGATGGCCCCTTCGAGGAGATTGATTTGTCGCCCCGCGTAGAGACGCCCCCCGTCGAGGAGCCGAAGCCCGTTGTTGAGGTGCCTACGGAGGGTTTCGAGTTAATCGAGGAGCCGAAGCAACCCGCTATTCAACCTGCCGTTCAGCCCGCGCAACAGCCCGCAACGCCGGCTGTCGAGAGCGAGGGACTTGTGGTGGTGGTCCGCGAACCGAAAGAGGAGGAGGCGGCCAAGCAGGTCTCCGAGTTGTACGACCCCACGAAGGACCTGTTGAACTACAAAAAGCCCCCCTTCGCGCTGTTGGAGGACTACCAGTCCGATTCCGAGGTGTCGGAGGATGAGATTTTCGAGAATAAGTGCAAAATCGAGGATACGCTCAAGACCTTCGGTATTCCGATTCAGAAGATTAAGGCCACGGTAGGCCCGACGGTAACCCTCTATGAAATCGTACAGGCGCAGGGTGTGAAGATTGCCAAGATTCAGGGCCTCGAGCAGGATATTGCCCAGAGTCTGAAGGCTTCGGGTATCCGTATCATCGCCCCCATTCCGGGCAAGGGTACGATTGGTATCGAGGTGCCGAATCGCAACAAGCGCATCGTCTCGATGTACTCAGCCATCCGCTCAAAGCGTTTCCACGAAACGAAGGCCGAGTTGCCCGTAGTTATCGGTCGCACGATTCAGAACGAAAACTACGTCTTCGACCTGGCCAAGATGCCCCACTTGTTGGTGGCCGGTTCGACCGGTACGGGTAAGTCGGTGGGTCTGAATGCAATTATCACCTCGCTTTTGTATCGCAAGCACCCCTCGGAGTTGAAATTGGTGATGATTGACCCCAAGATGGTCGAGTTCTCGCTCTACGGGAAATTGGAGCGTCACTTCCTGGCCAAGATGGAGTCCGAAGATAAGGTGATTATCACCGACCCGATGAAGGCGGTCTATACGCTCAATTCGCTCTGTACGGAGATGGAGAGCCGTCTGGAGTTGTTGAGCCAGGCCGGTACGCGCAACATCGTGGAGTATAACCAGAAATTTACGGCTCGCAGACTGAACCCCGAGAAGGGACACCGCTTCCTGCCCTATGTGGTGGTCGTGATTGATGAGTTTGCCGACCTGATTATGATGGCCAAGGAGGTGGAGCGTCCCGTGATGCGTTTGGCGCAGAAGGCCCGTGCCGTGGGTATTCACCTGATTGTCGCCACGCAGCGTCCCGACGTGAAGGTCATCACGGGTGGTATCAAGGCCAACTTCCCCGCCCGCATTGCCTTCCGTGTGATTCAGATGATTGACTCGCGCACGATTCTCGACCGTCCGGGAGCCGAACAGCTCATCGGTCGCGGTGATATGCTCTTCTCGCTCAATGGCGATGTGACCCGTGTGCAGTGTGCGCTGGTCGAAACCGAGGAGGTAGAACGCATCGTGGACCACATCTCGAAACAGCAGGGCTACACCTCGGCCTACCTCCTGCCCGACTTTGTACCGGAAGGGGGCGAGGGTGCGATGGGTAGCGAGGAGCAGGATATGGCCCCCAAGAAGTATGACTCGCTCTTTGCCGAGATTGCCCGCGATGCGGTGATGAACGGCTCGATATCGACCTCGATGATTCAGCGCAATTATGAGGTGGGCTTCAACCGTGCGGGACGCATCATGATGCAGTTGGAACGCGCCGGTATTGTGGGGCGTGCGCAGGGTGCCAAACCGCGCGATGTGCTGTTCCACGACTCGCCCTCGCTCGAGGCGAAGTTGCAGGAGCTGGGGCTGTTTTAGAACTAAAGGTAGCTAAAGGAGATTAAAGATTACCAAGGGTTTGCGTTAGTTGCCCTTAATCCCCTTTAGTAACCTTTCATAATCCTTAAGAAGTATGAAAAAGACCGCTTTCCTCTTTGCGCTGTTGCTTTGTCCGCTGTTTTTGTTCGGGCAGAGCGATGCCGCAGCATCACTCGGCCGTATGCGTCAGGCCATGCAGGCCTTCGAGGGTTATACGGCCTCTTTTACCATCGCCCAGGGTGAGGAGCAGCACCTCGGTTCGTTCTCGGTCGAGGGAGAGCGTTACCGCATCGAACTTGCCGATATCGAGGTCTATGGCGAACAAGAGGAGCGTTACGAAGTGAATAAGGCGCGGCGTGAGGTGACGATTCTTAAGACCGATACCCAATCGACCGATATCCTCTCCAACCCCGCCCACGCATTGGAACTCCTTGGCGAGGAGTATCGAGCCGTGCTGTTGAAAGAGACGGCCACCGATGCCACCTTCAGCCTCGCTGTCGATAGCTCGCTACGCAATGCCGTGCGTCTGACGCTCGATAAGCGGAGCAACCTGCCGCGTCGCATTGTCTATCTGGCCGATGGTCTGGAGCTTACGATTGAGATTCATTCGATTCAATCGCTGCAAGCTCCGCTGCCCGTCTTCGATAGTTCGCACTACAAGGAGTACGAACTTATCGACTTTCGGTAGGCGGGGTTTAAGGGCTTTTTAAGGGTGATTAAAGGGAGCTAAAGGTGGCTAAAGGTGGCTAAAGGTGGCTAAAGGGTAGGGGGGGGTAAAGTGCCTTAAGGGTGCTTAAGGGTGCTTAAGGTCCCTTAATGGGTGTTGTATGCGCAACTCGCCACTCTCTTTCCTCTTCGCTCTTTAACCCACCTTTGGTGGCTTGACTTTGCTCCGGCTCGGCATCACGCAAGCGTGTGCGCTCGCCTTAATCGCAAAGTTATCTCTTCGCTCTTCGCTCTCTCTCCGCTCTCTCCTCTCTCTCCTCTTTGCTCTTTCCTCTCAAAATGTCCGAGGGGGTGTCGGTGTGTTTTCTCAACGCCTTAAAATCGCCTAAAAATGGCCGAAAAACGAAAATTTCTCGCGCGCGTGAGCGAATCGAGGGCCGAAAAATTGCGAGAATCGAAAATAAAGCCTATTTTTGTACGTTATTTATGCGTGAAAAAGCAATAAACTGATTAAAACATGATAACTGAAGAAGAGAAGAATGCCGGTTTGGTCGGACGTATTGTTCCGGTCAATATCGAAGAGCAGATGAAATCGGCCTACATCGACTACTCGATGTCGGTCATCGTCTCCCGCGCCCTTCCCGACGTGCGCGACGGTCTGAAGCCCGTACACCGCCGTATCCTGTTCGATATGTCGGCCGAGCTGGGTCTGACGCACGACAAACCGACGCGTAAGTCGGCCCGTATCGTGGGTGACGTGCTTGGTAAATTCCACCCCCACGGCGACTCGTCGGTCTATGAGGCGATGGTTCGTCTGGCACAGGAGTGGGCCATGCGCTACCCGCTGGTGGAGGGCCAGGGTAACTTTGGTTCGATGGACGGTGACTCGGCGGCTGCCATGCGTTATACGGAGGCCCGTATGCGCAAGATTACCGACGAGGTGATGGCCGATATCGACAAGGAGACGATTGATTGGACCCTGAACTTCGACGATACGCTTCAGGAGCCTACCGTATTGCCGACCAAGATTCCGCTCCTCATTGTCAATGGTGCGAGCGGTATTGCCGTAGGTATGGCTACGAACATGGCTCCCCACAACCTCTCGGAGGTGGTGGATGCCTGCTGCGCCTATATCGATAACCCCGAGATTACGGGTGAGGAGATGTTGCAATATGTCAAGGCTCCCGACTTCCCGACCGGTGCGCAGATTTATGGTTACGAGGGCGTGAAGGAGGCGATGCTGACGGGTCGCGGTCGCGTGGTGATGCGTGCCAAGACCGAGATTGAAACCACCCCCTCGGGACGTGAGTGTATCGTCGTGACGGAGATTCCCTACATGGTCAATAAGGCGGAGATGATTAAGAAAATCGCCGACATGATTAACGACAAGAAGCTGGAGGGTATCTCGTACATCAATGACGAGTCGGACCGCTCGGGTCTGCGCATCGTGATTATCGTGAAGCAGGATGCCCTGGCCAGCGTGGTGCTGAACAACCTCTACAAGAATACGCCGCTTCAGACGTCGTTTGCGGTGAATAATATCGCCCTTGTAAATGGTCGTCCGCAGCTCTTACCGATGCGCGATTTGGTGATGCACTTCGTGAACCATCGCCACGACGTGGTGGTGCGTCGCACACAGTACGACAAGCGTAAGGCCGAGGAGCGTCTGCACATCGTGCAGGGTCTGCTGGTTGCGCAGGACAACATCGACGAGATTGTACACATCATCCGCTCTTCGCGTACGCCCGACGAGGCCAAGCAGCGCATGATGGAGCGTTTCGGTCTGGACGAGATTCAGGTATCGGCCATCATCGAGATGCGCCTGCGCGCCTTGACCGGTCTGGAGCATGGCAAATTGATGGCCGAGCGTGACGAGCTGATGGCCTTCATCCAGCGCATGACCGATATCCTGGCAAGCGAGGCGTTGCAGCTGGAGGTGGTGAAGAACGAACTCATGGAGATTAAGGAGAAGTATGGCGACGAGCGTCGCACGGAGATTGTCTATGCAGCCGAGGAGTTCAACCCCGAGGATTTCTACGCCAACGAGGATGTGGTGATTACCATTTCGCACATGGGTTACATCAAGCGCACGCCGCTGGCCGAGTATCGCGCACAGCATCGTGGCGGTATCGGTGTGAAGGGTAGTGCAACGCGCGATGCCGACTTTATCGAGCATATTTATGTGGCCAAGATGCACAATACGATGCTCTTCTTCACCGAGCAGGGTAGATGTTATTGGCTCAAGGTATACGAAATTCCCGAAGGAACACGTTCTTCTAAAGGACGAGCCATTCAAAACGTCATCCAAATCGCCCAGAACGACAAGGTACGTGCCTATATCAACGTGTGGAATTTGCAGGACGAGGAGTTCCTCAACAACTACTACATCGTGATGTGTACGCGTCGTGGTACGATTAAGAAGACGAAGGTCGAGGCCTACTCGCGTCCGCGTCAGAACGGTATCAACGCCATCGTGGTACGCGAGGGTGATGAGCTGCTCGATGCAAAGATTACGAGCGGTAACGCCGAAATCCTGATTGCGGCCCGTGAGGGTAAGGCCATCCGCTTCAACGAGCAGACGGTGCGCCCGATTGGCCGTGTCGGTGCCGGTGTTCGCGGTATCTCGATTGAGGACGACGACGAGGTGGTTGGCATGATTGCCGTCGAGCCGGACGACAAGAAGGATGTGCTGGTAGTGAGCGAGAATGGTTTCGGTAAGCGTACCGACCTCGATGAGTATCGCATCACGAACCGTGGCGGTAAGGGTGTCAAGACCATCAATGTCACGGAGAAGACCGGCAAGCTGGTGTCGATTCAGGCTGTGGGCGATGATAACGACCTGATGGTCATCAACCGCTCGGGTGTGGTGATTCGCACGGCTGTGGACCAGATTCGCTTGGCGGGTCGCGCCACGCAGGGTGTGAAGGTGATTAACCTCCGCGAGGGTGACTCTATTGCTTCGGTCGTAGTTGTTCCGAAGAACGACGAGGGCGAGGAGCAGACGGAGAATCCCGCAATCGAGGGTGCCAATGAGGGGGAGGCCGTAGTGGTTGAGACGCCCGCAACGGAGGCTCCCGAACCGCAGGCAGAGGCATAGTGGATTGAAAATTAAACAACAAAACCTTAAATTCATACGACAATGAAAAGAATGATTTTGGTGGCTCTGGCCGCCGTGCTGTTGGCTGTACCGGCCGCTGAGGCACAGAAGGTAAACAAGTCGTCGATTGTTGCAAAGCTTCAGAAGAGCGATGCCGATATCAATGACGCAAAGAAGAGTGTGAAGGCCGCAACGTGGGTAAACCGCGGTAAGGCTTACTACGAGGCTGCCGTTGCTCCGACGAAGGATGTATTCGTGGGCATGGAGACGATGATGCTCAAGCTCACCTGCGGTGAGCCGCAGTCGCAGGGTCAGGAGACGCTGGCCGGTGTGGCTTACGAGTCGTGGGTTTATCCCTTCGTAACGGTTTATGTAAAGGATGGCAAGGTGGCCACCTGGACCGAGACGCAGACGGTTTATCAGGGTGCCGGCAAGGTAGCTGTTGAGGCCTACCTGAAGGCACTTGAGATTGATGCGAAGCAGGCCGAGAAGGTGAAGGAGGGTCTTCAGCAGCTCGCCAACTTCTACTCGCAGCTGGGTAACACGTCGCTCGACGCTGCCCGCTATGCCGATGCTGCCGAGGGTTATCTGGCCGCTCATGAGATTCTCTCGAACCCCGTGATGGGTGAGGAGCAGGATGGTACGCTGGTTTACTATGCCGGTTATCTCCGCACGATGGACGGTGCCAAGAATCCCGAGTCGTTTGTTAAGGGTGCCAAGCACCTGGAGGATGCTTTGGCCATGAACTATGCCGACGAGGAGGGTAATATCTACTACTACCTCTTCCACTGCTACTATGGCCAGAAGGAGGCTGACAAGGCAAATGTCATGAAGGCCAAGGATGCGCTGTTGGCAGGTATCGAGAAGTTCCCGAAGAATGAGCGTATTCTGGAGGGTCTGATGCAGCTCTACACGGCCGAGGAGGGTGTTGGTGACCCGCAGGATTTGGTAGCTATGCTCGATGCACAGCTGGCCGAGAATCCCGAGAGCGTGGACCTCTGGTTTGGTCGCGGTCGTCTGTTCTATGCACTGAAGGATTTCGACAAGTCGGTTGAGTCGTTCCAGAAGGTTGCCGAGCTGAAGCCCGAGCTGTATGAGGGTTGGTTCTACCTGGGTCTGTTCTACACCTTGAAGGGTGACCAGCAGAACCAGATTATCAACGATAAGCAGTACACCTCGCAGGCCGCTTACGATGCTGACCTGGAGGCTGTAAACGACATCTATCGTCAGGCACTGCCCGCTTTCGAGAAGGCACTGGAAATCAACCCCAACAGCGTTGATACGCTCGAGTCGTTGAAGGCCATCTGCTTCCGTCTGCGCGACGACGAGGGTATGATGGACAAGTACAACAAGTACAACGCTGCTTGGCAGGCTGCAAAGGCTCAGTAGTTGAAGATTTTGTAGGGTTTATTTAGCCCTTCCTTGTAGGCCCCGAACGGTGATTCGTTCGGGGCTTGTTGTTTTTCGGACGGGGAGCAAATGGGCGTTAAGAGGTGCTATGGGTGATGCACGATTTTCGTAGTAGCTTTTAGTTTTCTGTAGCTCCCTTTATCAACGCGCTTTTTTTTATTGCTAAAGCAATAAATTTCATTATCTTTGCATGATATAGTGACTATAGCGTGACTACTATGGCAGAAAAGAACGAAAAAGAGATATTGCAAGACCTTACGGGCGAGGAGTACAAGTATGGCTTCACGACCGATATTGAGACCGAACTGATTGAAAAGGGGCTTTCGGAGGGGGTGATTCGCACCATCTCCGAGAAAAAGGGTGAGCCGGAGTGGATGACCGAGCGTCGTCTGGAGGCTTATCGCTATTGGCTGACGTTGGAGCATCCTCGTTGGGCGCACCTCGATATTCCCGAAATCGACTTTCAGGATATCATCTACTATGCCGCCCCGAAGCCCAAGAAGAAGCTCGGCTCGATGGATGAGGTGGACCCCGAACTGAAACGCACCTTCGATAAGTTGGGTATTCCGCTCGAGGAGCAGATGGCACTGGCCGGTGTGGCGGTGGATGCCGTAATGGATTCGGTGTCGGTCAAGACCACCTTCCGCGAGACGCTCAAGGAGAAGGGTATCATCTTCTGCTCCATCTCCGAGGCGATTAAGGAGCATCCCGAACTGGTGAAGATGTATCTGGGCAGCGTGGTGCCTTACAAGGATAATTTCTACGCGGCACTCAATGCGGCCGTCTTTTCGGATGGTTCGTTCTGCTACATCCCCAAGGGGGTGCGTTGCCCGATGGAACTTTCGACCTATTTCCGCATCAATGCAGCCGGTACGGGCCAGTTCGAGCGCACGCTCATCGTAGCCGACGAGGGTTCGTATGTGAGCTACCTGGAGGGTTGCACCGCCCCGCAGCGCGATGAAAATCAGCTCCACGCCGCCGTGGTGGAGATTGTCGTAGAGAAGGATGCCGAGGTGAAATACTCCACGGTGCAGAATTGGTATCCGGGCGATAAGGAGGGTAAAGGCGGTGTCTATAACTTTGTGACCAAGCGCGGACTTTGCCGTGAGAACGGCCGTCTGTCGTGGACGCAGGTCGAGACCGGCTCGGCCATCACGTGGAAATATCCGAGCTGCGTGTTGTTGGGCGATAACTCGGTGGGCGAGTTCTACTCGGTGGCCATGACCAACAATTTCCAGCAGGCCGACACGGGTACGAAGATGATTCATATCGGCAAGAACACCCGTTCGCGCATCGTGTCGAAGGGTATCTCGGCCGGTAAGAGCCAGAACGCCTACCGTGGTCTGGTGCGCGTGAATCCGGGTGCGGAGTATGCCCGCAACTATTCGCAGTGCGATTCGCTGCTCATTGGTGATAAGTGTGGCGCACACACCTTCCCCGTGGTCGATTGTCGCAACCGCACGGCCGTCCTGGAGCATGAGGCCACGACCTCGAAGATTTCCGACGACCAGCTCTTTTACTGCAACCAGCGCGGCCTGACGACCGAAGATGCGGTGGGGCTGATTGTGAATGGGTATGCCCGCGAGGTGTTGGCCAAGCTCCCGATGGAGTTCGCCGTCGAGGCCCAAAAACTCCTGGCTTTGCAGTTGGAGGGTAGCGTGGGTTAATGTTTTAACTCCGAATATTAAATAATTGAATCGAAAAAATAAAAAAATAAACAATATATGTTAAAAGTTAAAGATTTACACGCATCGGTCGATGGCAAGGAGATTCTTTGCGGCATCAACCTCGAGGTGAAGGCGGGCGAAGTGCATGCCATCATGGGACCGAACGGCTCGGGCAAATCGACCCTGGCATCGGTCTTGGCCGGCAACGAGAAATTCACGGTCACCCAGGGTGAGGTGGAGTTCGAAGGCCGCAATCTGCTCGAAAGTTCGATTGAGGAGCGCGCCCGCATGGGTCTCTTCCTCGGCTTTCAGTATCCGGTCGAGATTCCGGGTGTGACGATGGCCAACTTCATGAAGATTGCCGTCAACGAGCAGCGCAAATTCCGTGGCGAGGAGCCGCTGACTGCTGCCGAGTTTTTGAAGTTGATGCGCGAGAAGGCGAAGGTCGTGGAGTTGGATGCAAAACTCACGTCGCGTGCCGTGAATGAGGGCTTCTCGGGTGGCGAGAAGAAGAAGAACGAGATTTTCCAGATGGCGATGCTCGACCCGAAGTTGGCGATTTTGGACGAAACCGACTCAGGCCTCGATATCGACGCGCTGCGTATTGTGGCTACGGGTGTCACGAAGCTCCATACGGAGGAGAATGCCACTGTGGTCATTACCCACTATCAGCGTCTGCTGGACTATATTGTCCCCGATTATGTGCATGTGCTGTATAAGGGGCGCATCATCTATACGGGCGACAAGTCGCTGGCCCTGAAGCTCGAGAAGGAGGGCTACGATTGGTTGATTAACGACTATAAAGAGTAGCGGCATGGAGTTGCGCGAATTGATACGCGATTGGAAGCAGGTCAAGGAGCAGTGGACGGTCTCCGGATGCGAAGAGCAACCCGTCGTGTCGCTCTCGCCGGAGCATCTGACGGTCGAGGTGGCCGAAGGTGGAGCGGCTCATCTGGTGATTCTGTGTCATGAGCCACGCACCTCGGAGCTGAAACTGCACCTCGCCGAAGGGGCATCCCTGACGGTCAACCTCCTCTTTACGGCCGAGGCTTTTCTCTCGCTCGAAGCCGACCAGGAGGCACACAGCTCGCTGAAGATGACCTCCGTGGAGTTGGGTTCGGCCAATGCCCGCCTAACGATTAACCTCCGTGGCCGAGATGCCGAGAGCGAGGTAAATGGCGTCTTTCTTACCGGTGGTGAGGAGCATGCCGAGCTGATGATTCGCACGAATCACCTCGCTGCGGATTGCCGCAGCCGCTCGATAGCCCGCGGTGTGGCCGGTGGCAAGTCGGTGGGACGTTTCGAAGGGATGGTCTATGTGGCGCAGGATGCCCAGCGCACCGATGCCGAGCAGCAGAATCGCAACCTGCTCCTCTCTCAGAAGGCCCGCATCGAGACGATGCCCCAGCTCGAAATCTATGCCGACGATGTGAAGTGTTCGCATGGAGCCACGGTCGGGCAGATGGACCAGGAGGCTGTCTATTATATGCGCCAGCGCGGTATGGACGAGCAGCAGGCGCGTCGTCTGCAAATCGTCGGCTTTGTGGGCGATTTGGTGATGCACTGCAACGAGGATGCGCTGTGTGATGCGGTGCTGAAACTCATGGAGCAGAAATTAGAAACGATGTAATCAACTACCACCCATGTTTGATGTTGAACAAATCCGCAAGGAGTTTCCGCTCTTAAGCCGCGAGGTCTATGGTCGCCGACTCGTCTATCTCGATAGTGGAGCCACGGCCCAGAAACCCGAGGTGGTGATTCGTGCGGTGGATAGATTGCATCGGGAGCTGAATGCCAACATCCACCGCGGTGTGCATTACCTCTCGGAGCAGGCAACCGAGGCCTATGAGGCGGCCCGCGAAGAGGTAGCCCGCTTCATCGGAGCCGGCAGCAAGGAGGAGATTATCTTCACGGCTGGAGCGACGGCCTCCATCAATTTGGTGGCCTATGCCTGGAGTGAGCGTTTCCTGCAGGCGGGGGATAATATCCTCATTAGCGAGCTGGAACACCACTCGAACATCGTTCCGTGGCAATTGGCTGCCGAGCGTAAGGGTGCCGAGATTCGCGTACTGCCGTTTGACGATGCGGGCAACCTGATGGTCGAAAAACTGCCCGAATTGTTGGATGAGCGCACCAAGTTGGTGGCCGTTACCGAGGCTTCGAATACGCTCGGTACGCGCCCCGATTTGCGCCCTATCATTGCGGCAGCCCACCGTGTGGGAGCGGTTGTGATGGTCGATGGTTGCCAGGGCGTGGTGCATGGCGGAGGTCATGTCGAGGAGTTGGATTGCGACTTCTACGCCTTCTCGGGACACAAACTCTACGGCCCGACCGGTATCGGTGTGTTGTACGGCAAGCGGGCTTTGCTCGATGCGATGCCGCCCTTTATGGGGGGTGGCGATATGGTGGACCGCGTATCGTTCGAAAAGACGACCTATGCCCCCGTGCCGCTCAAATTTGAGGCCGGCACGGCCAACTATATCGGTGCCATTGCCCTGAAGGAGGCGATTGGTTTCCTGCAGGAGGTGGGCATCGAGGCGGTCGAAGCACACGAACACCACCTGTTGCAAATGGCTACCGAGGAGCTGAACCGTATTCCCGGACTTCGAATTTACGGTACGACAGCCAATAAATGTGCCATTCTTTCGTTTAATGTAGAGGGGGTGCATGGCTACGATATGGGCATGATTCTCGATAAGCTCGGCATTGCCATCCGCACGGGACAACATTGTGCCGAGCCGGTGATGCAACATTTCGGGGTGCAGGGTATGTGCCGCGCCTCGTTGGCGATGTATAATACGGAGGAGGAGATTGAGGCCCTGGTGAAGGGGGTCGGGCGTGCCGTCAGGATGTTGCGCGGATAAAGCCCCGGAAAGGAAGTTTCGAAAAACAGCATAGAATAACCCAAATTACACGAAATAAGATGTTTATTGTTCTCGAAGGTTTGGATGGTGCGGGTAAATCGACCCAAATCAAACGCTTGACCCGTTTCTTTGAAGAGCGTGGTCGGGAGTGCGCCTATCTCCATTTTCCGCGTTTCGATGCACCGGTCTATGGCGAGTTGATAGCCCGTTTTTTGCGTGGTGAGTTCGGCTCGGCCTCGGAGGTGAACCCCTACCTCGTAGCGTTGATTTATGCCGGTGACCGTGCCGATGCGGCTACGATGATTCGGCAGTGGCTCGATGCGGGCAAGGTGGTGATTTTGGACCGCTATGTCTATTCCAATGTCGGCTATCAGTGTGCCAAATTGGAGGCAGGCGAGGAGCGCGACCGCCTTATGCAGTGGATTCTGGAGCTGGAGTTTGGCTACAACCATATTCCCAAACCCGATTTGTCGCTCTTTTTGGATGTCCCCTTCTCCTTCACCGAGCGCAAGCTCAGCGAGCAGCGCGAAGGGGAGGACCGCGACTACCTGCAAGGCAGTAAAGATATTCACGAGGCTTCGCTTACGTTGCAGCAGCGCGTGCGCGAGGTCTATTTGTCGTGTGCCGCACGCGACGAGGCGTTGCGCGTGGTGGATTGCAGCAATGCCGAGGGGACGATGGAGCATCCCGACGGCATCTTTGCGCGTATTGAAGAACTTATTAACCCCCTCTTATAGTCATGCGAACCAAACGAGCCTTTAAGAACCTCTCGCACGTGTGTCGTGTGATTTTGGCCCTTACGTTCATCTTTTCGGGCGTGGTCAAGACGGTGGACCCCTGGGGTACGGCCCTCAAAGTGAGCGAATACCTGACCATCTACGGCTGGGATTCGTTGCAGGAGTATGTGATGCCCTTTTCGATATGGTTGTGCGGTGCAGAGCTGATGATGGGTCTGATGTTGCTGTTTAAGGTGCGCATCCGCCTCATCTCGATTTTTGCCGTCTGCTCCATGATTATCTTCACCGTCATCACCTTGTTAAGTGCTACGGTCCTGCCGGTCGAGGATTGCGGCTGCTTCGGTGAGGCAATGAAGCTCACCCCCTGGCAGACCTTCCTGAAAAACCTGGTGCTGTTGCCGTTGGCCGTGGTGGTATGGTGGCGTTACCGCCCCGACCGCATCTTCTCCTTCTCGAAGGCGGAGGTCTTCTGTACGGTGCTCTTCTTCTCGCTGGCCATGGGGTTGGGTACCTACTGCTACTACCACCTGCCGGTCATCGATTTTCTGCCCTACAAGGTGGGAACGAACATCTACGAAGAGATGCAGCGCGAGCAGACCGCCCAGGACGAAGAGGTGGAGACCGTGTTGGTGTATAGAAACCTCAAGAGCGGCAAGCTGAAGGAGTTCACGTTGGAGGAGAACGAGTGGCAGGACGAAACGCAGTGGGAGTGGGTAGAGACCCGCACCGAGAGCGAGAAGAATGTCGTGCGGGCGATGATTAGCGAGTTTGCCGTCCACAATGCCGATGGCGATGCCACGGAGCAGCTGCTTACCTTCCCCGGCCGTCAATATCTGTTCTGTGTAACCGATATGGACCACATTCCGCCGATGTGTGAAAACATACTCTATGATTTGGCCGATAATGCCGGTATGCTGGGACAGCGCATTGCCCTCTTGACCCCCGACCCGCTCTACGACCGCACCCACTTTTGGATTGCCGGCACGAAGGTCTATTGCTACAACATTGATGCTTCGACCATGAAGACCATGTTGCGTGCCGAAAACGGTGTGGTGGTGTTGGACGATGGTGTCATCACGGGAAAATACAACTGCATGACCATGCGGTTGAGCGTCTCGCATTTAGAGAACCAATAAGAAAAACTATGCGAAAACTTCTCTTGTTGATAATTGGCCTTGTAAGCCTTTCAGTGGCCGATGCACAGTCGCCGGAGGGGGCTGCGGCACGTCTGCGCGGTCGGGAACTCTACGAGGCCGGCCGTTGGAGCGATGCCCGCCATGCCTTCCGCGAGGCGCAACAACACACCCCCTCAAACGAGGTGGCAGCCCGCGAAGAGATTGATTATCACCTCGCGGCACTCTCCGTCGAGTTGGGGTCGGAGGAGGCCGATAAGGCGTTGGAGGAGTTTATGCGTCGCTATCCGAATTCGACCTATGGCAATCGGGTGCGCTTCTCGCTCGGCTCGTACTATTGTGCCGAGGGCGACCACGCCAAGGCGCGTCGTTACTTCTCGGAGTGCGCCTACAAGGCGTTGAGTAGCCGTGAGCAGGAGCGTTACGACCTCCGTATGGGTTATATCTCCTTCCACGAAGGCGATTATACCGAGGCCTACAACTATTTCAACCGTATCAGCCCCGAGTCGAGCGTTGCCGACCATGCCACCTACTACCGCGCCTATATGGATTATGCCGAGGGGCGCAACGAGGCGGCCAAGGAGAAATTTGTTGCCCTGCTCGACTCGCCCGCCTATGGCAAGTTGGCCCCCTACTACCTGCTCCAACTCGAGTTTCTCGCCGGCAACTATCGCTACGTGGTGGAGCATGGCGAGGTGCTGGCTGCGGAGGCGGTGGGGGAGCGTAGAGCCGAAATCGAGCGTGTGATGGCCGAATCGTGGTTCCATCTCGACAACTATAGCAATACGTTGCAGCATCTCGACGCCTATATGGCTGCAGGTGGCGAAGGGGGGCGTGAAGATGCCTACCTGAAGGGCTTCTCGCTCTATCGTCTGGCTCGCTACGAGGAGGCCGAGCCGTGGTTGCGCCGGGCTTGCGGACCGCAGGATGCCCTGACACAGAATGCCTCCTATCACCTGGCCGACTGCTACCTGCGCCTGGGGCAAAAGGAGCAGGCACAGCAGGCCTTTGCCATGGCTACGGACCACGAGCTGGATGCCGTGATTGCCGAGGATGCCCTCTTCAACTGCGCCAAACTGCAATATGAGTTGGGTGGGGGAGCCTTCAATGGTGCCATCCACCTGCTGAATCGCTACCTGCAAACCTATCCCCGCTCACGACGCGCCGAGGAGGCTCGCACGTTGCTCATTGCGGCCTACTACAATTCGCGCGATTACGATGCCGCCTATCGCGCCATTAAGTCGATGCCTGCGGCCGATGCCGAATTGCGTACCGTGCTGCAAAAAATCACCTATTTTCGCGCACTGGAGGCCTACGAGGCGGGTAACCTGTCGGCTGCCCATAGCGCACTTGCCGAATCGGTACAGTTGGGCGTGTCGCCCCGCTACACGGCTTTGAGCCTCTTCTGGCAGGGAGAGATTGCCTATTGCGAGGGCGACTATACCACGGCTGCCGCGAAGTTCGATAACTACCTGAAACGCGCTCCGCAAAACGAGCGGGAGTATGCCTTGGCGCAGTATAATCTGGCCTATTGCCACTTCCAGCGTGAGCGGATGGCAGATGCCGAGCAGGGCTTTGAACGCTTCCTCTCGACCTATACCCGTCGTGACGGCTATCGCGGTGATGCGCTGAATCGCCTGGGCGATGCAGCCTATTCGGAGCGTCGCTATGACGAGGCCGAGAGCCGCTATCGTCAGGCTATGGCCGTAGGAGGCTCGACGGCCCACTATGCCGCCTATAAGCGGGCCGTAACGCTCGGTATCATGGGGCGTGTGAGCGAGAAACAGCAGGCCCTGCAACAAATTGTGCGCAGTGGCGCGGGAGACTATTGCGAGGAGGCACACTATGAGCTGGGACGCACCTGCATCGGACAGGAAAAGTACAGCGAGGGTGCCACCTATCTCGAACAATTCGTCAAACGATACCCCGCATCGAGTCGCCTGACCCAAGCCTATGCCGACCTGGGATTGGCCTACCTCAATCTGGGGAAGCGCAACGAATCGTTGGCGGCTTATAACACGGTCGTGGAGAAGGCTCCGCGCTCGGAGGAGGCGCGTGAGGCGATGCAGGGTATCCGCGATATCTACCTTTCGGATGGCAATGCCGAGGGCTATTTTGCCTATGCCGAACGTGCCGGTATGGAGAGCGACCTGACGGCTCTTTCGCGCGATTCGCTCTCCTTCTCGGCTGCACAGAGCCTCTATCTGGATGCATCGCGCAAAGAGGATGCCGAACGCTCCCTGCGTAGCTATCTGAAGAGCTATCCGAAGGGTAACTACCGCGTCGATGCGCTCTACTACCTCTCGTCGCTCTACCTGCAACGTGGAGCCAATGAGGAGGCCATCGAACCCCTCACCGAACTTGCCGACCTCGGACAACACCAATACAGGGTTGAATCGCTCAAGCAGTTGGCTAAACTCACCTATGAGGCCGACCGCTACGCAGAGGCGGCTGCGGCCTATCGCAAACTCTTCGATGTGCTGACCACGAGTCAGGAGCGCGAGGAGGCGATGACGGCCTATGTGCGCTCGATGATGCTGACCGGCGACAAGGAGGCGATTGCCAAGATGGCGGCCGATGTGGTGGCGCAGGAGGGTGCCGGAGCGACGGCTACGCGCGAGGCGAAGTATGCCTGGGCGGAGCAGATGCGCGAGGAGGGACGTTCGGAGGCGGCCCACCTGCTCTACGAACAACTTGCCTCCGAAGTACGTACCAAGGAGGGTTCGGCAGCCGCCTATCGGGTGATTGAACACGACTTTGCCAACGGTGAGGGTGACTTGGATGCCGTCGAAAAGGCGATTTTTGCCTATTCGGAGCGAAGCCCCAAGGCCTACTACCTGGCTAAAGCCTACCTCTTGTTGGGCGATTTGTACCTCAAGCGGAACGATATGTTCCAGGCTCGTGCCACCTATCAGAGCGTGGTGGATGGCTACTCGCCGCAGGATGACGGCATTGTGGAGGAGGCACGGCAACGAATCGAAAAAATGAGTGAATGATGAAATTGCGTTTGATAGGGCTGTGTGCGGTGTTGCTGACCGCCTGGACGGCCCAAGCACAGGTTGCAAAGCAGGTCGAGGTGACGAAGGCCTATGTTCCCTCGTTGGAGCCGGCTACGAAGCTCCACATCGCTCCCGATATGACCGATACGACGCAACTGCGTCCCGAAATCGACTATACGGTGACCCCCCTTTCGCTCGAAACTTCGCTTTCGACCCGCCCCATACGGCCTGCGACGGTCACCTATTGGGAGTTTAACCGCCCGCAACCCTTCTTTTTGAAGGCGGGTATCGGCTATCCCCTGCAATCGGTCTTGGAGTTCAACGCTTCGACCCAAAACCCCGGAACGGGCTACGCCTTGGGTTACCTGCAACACGAGGGACGTTTCGGAAGGGTGAAGAACGACTTTGGCGTGAAGAATTATGCTACGCGCATGATGAACCGTGTAGGTGGCGCAGCCGGCCTGTATTGGGGGCGTCGCGTGGTGGAGGCCGACCTGAATTATCGGTTGCGTCGTGATTGCCGCTATGGTATGTATTATCCGAAGGGGTCGCCGATTCCGGGTGATAAACTGCACTATTCGGATGCCAACTTTGCGGTGCGATTGGGCGACGATTTTCTGAATCTGCAACGCTTTAATTTCGAAGTGGCACTCCACGGTTCGCTCTTTATGGATAACTCCGACCCCCTCTTCGAGCTGCAAAAGAGCAACCAGATGGATCTCGGTGCCAAACTACGTATGGCGCGTGCCTGGCGTTCCGGTCGTTTCGATGTCCGCGCGGCCTACCGCTTGATGGATGGTCGCAAAGGGCTGAAGGGGTATGACGAGCAGCTCCTGATGGCCGGTTTGAGCTATGGGGTTACACGTTCGCGCCTGCTGTTGGAGGTGGGTGCCGACTTCTATCACGACCGCATTCGTCGCATGGAGCAAGAGCGCGAAGCAGAGAATTATATCCTCCCCGCGCTGAAGATGGAGTGGAGCTTGGCACGCAAGGCATTGAAGCCGTTTGTGAACTTGGAGAGCGGATTTAGCACCAACGATTTCCGCTCACTTACGGAGGAGAATCCCTACCTGCTGACTGCGCTGTGGGGTGCAAAACCGACGGTCGATTACGACCTGAAGGCGGGTCTGAAAGGCTCGTTTGGCCGCGACCGCTTTGCTTATCGTCTCTATGTACAGCTGTTGCATCGTCGTAACCACAACTATTGGGTGATGCCCGTACTTCACACGGCGATGCCGACCCACTATTTCGGTGGTTGGATGACCCTTTGTCAGGATGACCTCTCGGCCGCAGGGTTGGGGGGCGAGTTGAGCTATCGTCCCGACACCTCGCTCCTGTTCGAGGTGTCGGCTTTGTTGCGCTCCTTCGAGGAGGAGGGGTCGTTGCCCGTGGCCCAGCCGGAGCTGACCGGAGCCTTCGGCATGAGGTATGAACATCCGAAATTCCGTCTTGGTGTGCGTGCTGCGGTGGTGAGCGAGTGTGCCTGGGCCTATGTATCTACCGATGCGCCCTATCAGGTGAAAGGACGTTTTGAAAGCCCCTTTGCAGTCGATGTGCAGCTCGATTTCGAGTGGATTTTCTCACCGACGATTACGGGCTTTATCGAGGGCCGGAACCTCGCCAATCAGTCGCTCTATCGCTTTGCCAACTACCGCGAATATGGCATCAATGCCCTGGTGGGTGTGAAGATGAGTTTTTAAGAGGAAAGAGAAAAGAGGAGAGAGCGAAGAGGAAAGAAAGTTGAGAGTTGAAAGTTGAGAGCCAGAATACCCTTTAGTCGCCTTTAGCCACCTTTAGTAACCTTTAGTAACCTTTAGCAGCCCTTCCCCTTTGGGTGGGGAGCATAAAAAACGGAGGCCGATTCAGTAGAATCGGCCTCCGCTGTTTATGAGGGTCTTGTCGTTAGATTTCCGTCATCGAACCCTCGGCGTATTGGAACTTACCCGTATCAACTACGTCGAACGTGTAGGCGTAGTTGACATTCGGACCATAAGCATAGACCTTGATAACCACCTTCTTGTACTCGGCGGGGGTCATCTCGGGATAGACATAGCCCAGCACGGCGGCAAATACCTCTGCCGTGTTCTCCTTGAGCTTGGCTACAATCTCATCGTCCGACAGGTCGCCCATGCCGGCAGCGGCGAAACCACCCTTGCAGGCCGAAGCACGCCAATCCATGTTGCCGTAGTAGGCCGAAGCACCCGTGTAGAACTCGTTGTTACCGTAGTTCGATACCCAGTAGTTGCCGGCCGGCTTCTCACCGTTGATGGTTACAATGTCGGTCGAAATGATGACACCTGCGTTGTCGCGGGCCGGTGCGCCCATCGGCACATCCTTGTTGTCATATACCCAGTTTACGCAGTACTGGTAGAAGGCCTTCGTGTCGGCACCGTTGCCCGTGTAGTCCAGCTCCAGCGTGCGGTCGATGGCCCATGCGCCCTCGGCCTTACGGAACTGGTCGGTCTTGGTGGCGAAGTAAGCCGTCTTATTCCAAATCGTACCATCCGATACATACTCATCCACCTTCCACGAGGTAGCACCACCGGCGTAGCAGCGATAAGCGACATAGGCTACATCACCCTCCATGGCATAGGGCTGCGTCTTACCCAGGAACTTGGGCAGGTAGTTGTCCTGTGCGGGGTTGGTGAAGTTACCATACTTTTGGCCCATCTCCGTGTAGTCCGAAGGCTGTACGGCTACAATCTCCGTATCCTCGAAGGCCGTGCCGTTCCACTTGAAGTAGGCGTACTTCTTCTCGCTCGTCACCGTAGCGGCCTTCGGCTCGCTCGAAACGGCAGCCGTCGTCTCGCCACCTACCAGCTTGAAGAGCGTGGGATAAACACCGCGCGAGTCGGGGTAGCAACCGAACGATGAGTAGTTCGAATCGTACTGCAGCGTCTTCGACATCGTGACATTCGTCACCGAGAAGGTGCCGTCACCATTCGCCGTGAAGGTATAGCCGTAGCCATCCGTACCGGCCGTGTCCGAAACATTGAACGAGTTGTAGGAGCCGCTCAGGTAGTAGTAGCGACCATCCGTGCCCTGGAGCGTGTACTGACCCTCGGTCGAGGCGGCAGCTACGGTCCAAGCAACCGCGTTCGAAGCGTCATCAACAGCGATTTGGCCGTTCTCGATCGTCAGCGAGGTACCGGTGGGGTAGCCGTACTTCTTGTCGGCAGCCAGCGGCGTTACAGCGTAGTTGGCCGTCTCAGTTACCGATACCAGGAGGTACTGACCTGCACCGTCGAACGAGCTAACCTGCTGGTAAACGGGCGTCGTCGGGGTCGAGGGGGTCGACGAACCAACAGCCGTTACATCCACATAAGCCGTGCCGGCCTCGTTGAGAACGAAGATGTGGGGTACGATACCGCGAATATCGGGGTAGCAACCAAACGACGAGTAGTTCGAATCGTACTGCAGCGACTTGGTCATCGTTACGTTCGTAATGGCGAAGGTACCATCCTCGTTGGGCGTGAAGGTAAAGCCGTAGCCATCCGTGCCGGCATCAGCCGATACGTTGAACGAGTTGTAGGAGCCGCTCAGGTAGTAGTAGCGGGCATCGGGAGCCTGGATGGTGTACTCGCCTTCGGTCGAGGTGGCCGTTACGGTCCAAGCCAAGGCGTTGGTCGTGTCATCAGCCGTGATAGCGTTCTCGGCAATCGTAACCTCGGTGCCGGTGGGGTAGCCATATTTCTTATCGGCTGCCAGCGGCGTTACGGCGTAGTTAGCCGTCTCCGACAGGGCTACGATGAGGTACTTACCCTCGCCCGGGAACTTCACTTCGGGCTGCTCGGGCTCCTGCGGATTCTCGGGCTGCTCGGGGTTCTCCGGCTCCTCCTCGGTCGAAGGCTCCTCGGCCGAATAATTATAGGTAACGGCTACGTACTGGCCGGCCTCCATGCCCTCGCTCGGAATCACCGACTTGAGCTTGGCCACCGTCTTGGGCGTAACAGCCTTTACGTAATCCTCCTCGCTTTCCCAGATTGCCTTGTAGTTATCCTCCGAGAGGGTGTACTCCGTAGCGGCATTCATGGCAGCAATCTCCTCCGGCATATCGAGTGCCGTGGTGTAGGTTACCATCACAATCGAGTTGTTGTCGAGGGTGGGGTAGGCCGACGAAAGGAAGGCCGGAATATAGGCGGCAGCCTCGTCGGGGGTCGAGAAATACTTGTTCTTACCAATAGCGGCGAGGGCATCTACGGCCTCCTGACCGGCAGCCTCGGCATTGGTCTTGTTGGTCGAGTTCTTCGAGATGGTCGAGTAATCGTCCTCCGTAAGGGTGTATTCGATGCTCTGTACATCCGTAATCTCGGTTTCAGGCTCGTAGCCGTCAATCATATGCTCGTTGTAGAAGTCCGACTCGCAACCCCAGGCCACAACGGCTACGGCAGCAAGCGACAAGAGCTGTTTGATATACTTATTCATAATCGTCAATCGTTTAGAAACGGAGTTTTAAGCGGAGCGTGTAGGTGCGGCCGAACGAATACATCACGGCGTAGCAATCCTCCCAACCCTTGGCGTCGGTAGCACACTGTGCATCCATGATGCCCTGCAGGTTGTACACATTGTTTACGTTACCGTAGAGCGTAGCGTTCACATTACCAATCTTGAACGAATAGCTGGCCGAGAGGTCGAGCTGGTGGCTCCAGGGAATACGCCAGGGGTTGTTTACGTTGACAGCCGTGTTGGGCGTCAGGTTCGAACCGAGGTAGAAGTCGGCGTAGTTGTTGGCATAGACATTCCAGTCGGCACTTACGCGCAGACCCTTCATCGGGAAGAAGTCGGCACCAATGGCAGCCGTCGTCTGTGCCGAACCGGCTACGTGGATATCCTTCTGGTTCAGGTCAATCCAAGCGTGGTCCTCGGCCATGATGCCCGAAGCTACCGTACCATCGAGTTTCGAGGTCATCGGCTGACCCTGCGAGTCGTAGATGTAACCGCGCGTGTTGCTCGACCAAATCCAATCACCGACCGAAACCATACCCGTCAGGTTCATCCAGCGGGTGGGCTTGTAGCGGAAATCCAACTCGATACCCATGTGGCGGGCATCGACACCGGTCATGTTTACACGAGCGTAGTCGCCATTCGACATGAGCTTCGAGCGCACGTCGGCCTTATCCATCCAGAGCGTGTAGTAGGCGTTGAGGTTAACGCTCAACTTCTCGCTACGCAGACCGTAGCCACCCTCTACCGAGAATACCTTCTCGTTTACAGCGTCGGGGTTGGTCATGTGGCTCGTCGTCGACTGGAGGAAGGCACCACCCGAGAAGAAGGGGGCGCGCGAGATGTAACCTACGTTGAGGAAGACATTCGACTTCTTCGTGAAGTTCCAGTTTACACCACCCTTGGCCGTGAAGCCCATGAAGTTGATGTGGTCCGACTCCTGGTGTGCCGCATCATAGTAGAAGCGGTCCACACGCCAGTAGCCCGTGTTCGATACCGAACCCGAAACAAAGGCGTTCAGGTTGTTCTTCGTCCACTCGAGCTGGGCAAATACGCCCTCCTGGTGAACGTGACCGTCGTAGTCGCGGTAAACCACGTCACCTACCGACAACTTCTCGTACTTCCAGTTCGGGTCGGCAGCAGCAGCGTTATTTACGGCCTTGACATTCTTACGGTCGGCATCGTCGATGAAGTACTCACCACCGTAGAGGTCCACAATCTCGTTCGTATGCTCACCGATGTAGTAACGTACATCGACACCGGCCGAAAGCTCCAGATTCTTCGTGATTTGGTTCGTGTAGGTCGAGAGCAGACCATACCACATATGGTTGTTCTTGCTATCCGACATCACCATCTTCGAACCGTCGGTGCTGGCGGCATTCATATCCTGAATAGCACCGTAGTCGAACGTACCATCCGCCTTACGGAAGTCGTAGCGCAGGATACCGTTGTTCGAACCGTTCCACATGGCGCGATCCGACGACGTGCGACCCTGACCCGAGTAACCGCCACCGCGACCAATCGACATATAGAGGGCCGTCGAGAGCGACGACTTGTAGTCAATCTGCCACTGGTGGTTCAACGAAATCTGGGGCTTGTGGTAGTGGTTCCACTGCGAGGTGCGCTCCTTGCCGTTGTTGTCGAAACCATAGACGGCGTTGTAGCGATACTTATCCTCCTCGCCCATCCATTTGGCCACCTTGTCCCACTCCTTAATCGAAAGACCGGCATAGAGCGGCTTGCGCTGGTTGTGGCTCTGGGGCGCACCAAAGGCGGTCAGCGAGAGCTGGTGGTGGTCGTTCAGACGCTTCGAGACGTTTACGAACCAGTTGTAACCCTCGAACGAGGTACCCTGTACATAACCGTCACCCCAACGCTTGGCCAGCAGCACGCTCATGGCCCAGCCGCTCTTCGTCAGACCCGTCGAGAGGCTCAGCGAGATGTTCTGCAAACCGTCGTTACCGACACCATACGAGAACGTACCGCCCTTCTTGGCATCAATCGTGTTCGTCACGATGTTAATCGTACCACCGACCGAGGGCGACGAAATCTTCGAGGCACCCATACCGCGCTGCGTCTGCATCGAGCGGGTTACATCCGACAGACCGGCCCAGTTCGACCAGTACACGCCGCCCCACTCCATGTCGTTCACCGGCACACCGTTAATCATCACGGCTACGTTGGCCGACTTGAAACCACGCATGTTGATTTTCGAGTCACCGAAGCCACCACCGTCTTTCGTTACATAAACACCCGGGGTCGATTTCAGAATCTCGGGGAACTCCTGGCCACCGAGTTTGTACTCGATGTCCTGAGCCGAGACGGTCGAAACAGCCACCGGCGTCTTACGCTGCACGGCCACCGACTGGGTAATCACCACATCCTGCATGGCGATTGCTTCGGGGTCCATCTGAATCGTACCCAGTGCCTGACGCGAAGCCGACGTCGAGACCTTGCGCACGATAGTCTTGTAGTTCAGGTAGCTGATTTGAATCTCCTCTGCGCCCTTTTTCACCTGGAGCGAGAAGGTACCATTCAAATCCGAGCTTGTACCCTGCGTCGTACCCGGGACGATAATCGTAGCACCAATCAGCGGCTGATTGTTTTCATCTACGAGCGTACCCGTGACGACCGTCTGTGCTGCGACCGTGAAGCCGAGCATCAGACCAACCATCAGAAGTAAAAGTTTCTTCATAAATGTTTGTTTAAGTGAATAATAAGTTTGTTATGTGTTTTTTCGTAGTTCTTTTTCGCTTTACACACGAAAGAGCTACCCCCGCTTGAAAGGCAACTCTTTGTGCGCTCTATACAAAGATAGAGGATATATTATAAATAAATGCTACGTTTAGGTGTGTAAATTGTTAAAATTTTATAAACAATTTCACTAAACGGTTATCATTATATCAAACCGCGACCGAATTTCTGAATACGCCCCTCCTCGGTGAGCGAGGCGGTAATCTTATCCAGCACACCGTTGATGAAGTTGCTCGACCCGGGGGTGGAGTAGTACTTCGAAATCTCAATCCACTCGTCCATCGTCACCTTGACGGGAATCGACGAGAAGTGAATCAACTCGGCCATGGCAATGGTGAGAATCAGCGTATCCATCATCACGATGCGCTCCAAATCCCAGTTGGCGGTGAATCGCTCGACATACTGCTGGTACTCGTTGAAGTTCAGGAGCGACTTCTCGAAGAGCGTCTTGACGAACTGCGGGTCCTCCTCGCTCTTGAACTTCTCCGTGATGCGCAACTCCTTGTGCGAGGGGCGCATATTGCTCAACGTGCGCTGAATCATCATCAGCACGTAGGGCAGGTCGTCTGCCCAAAGAATCGACATCTCCTCCAGTGCATCGTCCAGCGCGGGGAAGTCGGCCAGCAGGTCGTAGAGTTTATCGACCAGGATGCGGTCCTCCTCGAACGAACGCTCGTCGCGCATCATGTAGGATTTGAAGTAGGGCGTTTCGCTCAGCTGCTGGTAGATGGAGCGAATCAGCTCGGGATAGTTGACCCACGAGAGCTTTTGCTTGGCTACGCGGTCGTTGATGGCATCCGTCACCGAGATGGTGCGAATCACCTGGTTGTCGATGAATTTGGTATTGGGATTCAAATCCTCGAAGGTGGGGAGCTTCTTCTGCTTGGCAATCTCCTGACGCTCGGCAGCATACTTTACGAGGGCCTCGGGCAGGGTGAGCAGCTGGAAGTAGAGGTCGTAGGCCTTGTCGATGGATGCCATGAGGGTCTTCTCGGTGGCAATCATGTTGTCGGCATCGCTTTGCAGATGGGCGTAAAGAGCCTTGGCGACCTTGATGCGAAGTAATCGGCGACTTATCATACTGGAATGAACGTGTCTTATTTATTCTTAAGTTTGCGTGTTGAGTGGGGTGATTAGCGACGGAATCCTCCGCGGCCCATCGGCATCTTGGGTAGCTTGCCACCAGCACCGGCCACCATTTTCATCATCTTGCGCGTATCCTCGAACTGCTTCATTAGGCGGTTTACGTCGGCCATCGTCGTACCCGAACCCTTGGCGATGCGCTCACGACGACGGGCGTTGATGATTTCGGGCTTCTCGCGCTCTTCGGGGGTCATCGAGCCGATGATGGCCTCGACCTGCTTGAAGGCATCGTCCGGAATATCGACATCCTTGAGCATCTTGCCCATGCCCGGAATCATCGAGGCCAAATCCTTCAGATTACCCATCTTCTTGACCTGCTGAATCTGCTGGATGAAGTCGTTGAAGTTGAATTGGTCCTTCACGAGCTTCTTCTTCAACTTGCGGGCCTGCTCCTCGTCGAACTGCTCCTGGGCGCGCTCTACAAGCGACACGACATCACCCATGCCGAGGATGCGGTCGGCCATACGCTCGGGATGGAACACCTGCAAGGCATCCATCTTCTCGCCGCTCGAGATGAACTTCAGCGGCTTATCGACCACCGAGCGAATCGAGATGGCGGCACCACCGCGCGTATCACCATCAAGCTTCGTGAGGACTACGCCATCGAAATCGAGGCGGTCGTTGAACTCCTTGGCGGTATTGACGGCATCCTGACCCGTCATCGAATCCACCACGAAGAGGGTCTCCGAGGGGTTCACGGCAGCCTTGATGGCGGTAATCTCCTGCATCATTGCCTCGTCCACAGCCAGACGACCGGCCGTATCGACAATCACCACGTTGTAGGACTTCTGACGGGCATATTGAATGGCGTTCTGGGCAATCTCCACGGGATTCATGTTGCCCTCCTCGGTATAGACCTCGACACCCACCTGCTGACCGAGAATCTTGAGCTGGTCGATGGCGGCCGGACGATAGACGTCACCCGCAACGAGCAACACCTGACGGCCCTTCTTCGACTTGATGAGTTGTGCCAACTTACCCGAGAAGGTCGTCTTACCCGAACCTTGCAGACCGGCAATCAGCACCACGGCGGGCGTGCCTTCGAGCTTGATATCGGTTGCTGTGCCACCCATGAGCTGTGCCAGCTCGTCGCGCACAATCTTGGTCATCATCTGACCCGGCTTAACGGCCTTCAGCACATCCTGGCCCAGGGCCTTCTGCTTCACCTGGTCGGTGAAGTTCTTGGCCACCTTGTAGTTTACGTCGGCATCAATCAGCGCACGACGAATCTCCTTGAGCGTCTCGGCGACATTGATTTCGGTAATACGGCCCTCACCCTTCAGGATTTTAAATGACCGTTCGAGTTTATCGGTTAAGTTTTCAAACATAATCTTTGGAATTAGCGCACAAAGATACGAAAACGAATTAAGAATTAAAAATTAAAAATGATAATGCGTGTGCAAAAAAAGTGGGAACCACTCTTTCTTGCCATTTGTCGGATGGATGCTGACTACCAATCGCTAATTGCGGTCCCTTTTACAGCAACCCGGCCTCGTAGTAGAGGACAATCTGCTCCAGAACGCGGTCTTCGTTCTCTTTGTCGTATTCGGATTTGAGGTTGTGGCCGAAGATGCGGCCGATGCCCTGCCAGAAGCTCGCCACAAAACCGCCGCGGAACTCCCGAATTACCTCATAGGCCGTGTAGTCCGTTTCGCGGTCGATGAGCTTGACCAACACACGCCCCTGGGTGCGGGTCATGCGCTTCGCTACGGGGGTATATTCGTCGAGTATCTGCTTGTAGCATTGACGGATATATTTGCGCTGCTCCTTCTTCGAGAGTGTGAGCAGTTCGCCCTCCATGTCGTGCATCTTCTGCTTGGCAATCTGCGCCAGGGGATAGACCTTCTTGACGGCATCGACCAAACGGCGGTAGCGTCTTAAATCGGCCTTTTTGTTGAAGACATAGACGGGTAGAATATCGACCTGCAGGGTCGAATCTTGCCCCATCACGGCCCAACCGCTTTGGCGAATGCCGCGCGTGGAGTGCTTGGCCGCACGTCGTTGTGCCACCGCATCGCCTGCCACCAGCAACAGGAGCAAAGTCGCTATGAGCCAATTTCGCATTTTTTTTGCTACCTTTGTCCCTACAAAGATAGTAATTTAACGGAAATAAAGCATAAAAAGTATGTTGGAAAAAGGATTGTCGGCCACCTCGAAGGTGGTGGTAAGCGTAGCGAATACGGCCTGCACGATGGGTTCGGGCGATTTGGAGGTCTTTGCAACCCCCGCAATGGTGGCCCTGATGGAAAATGCGGCCATGAAGGCGGTGGCTGCTGCACTGCCCGACGGCTCGACGACCGTAGGGTCGGAGATGAACTGCTCGCACATCAAACCCTCGAAGGTGGGGGCAACGATTACCGCTACGGCCGTTTTGACCGAGGTCGAGGGGCGCAAGCTCACCTTTACGGTCGGTGCCTCGGACGAGCAGGGCATCATCGGCGAGGGCGTACATACGCGCTTTGTCGTTGACCGCGAACGCTTTATGGCAAAGCTGTAGAAGAGGAGAGAAAGTTGAGAGTTGAGAGTTGAGAGTTGAGAGTTGAAAAGTTCCTTTTCCGCGCTTACCGCCTTTCTCGCCTTTCTCGCCTTTTCCGCCCTTAAGCCCCCTTAAGCCCCCTTAAGCCCCCTTAAGCCCCCCTTAAGAAACCTTAAGAAACCTTATAACAAAAACAAAAAAAGAGACCCCAAAAGGTCTCTTTTTCTTGGTTGAACTGCCGGGACTCGAACCCAGAACGACAGAACCAAAATCTGCTGTGTTACCATTACACCACAGTTCAATCCGTTGCTCGAAAGCGACGGCAAAGGTAACCAAAAATTCCGAAAATGCAAAAGCCCATCCATAAAACCTGCTATTTTTAACTCTTAATTTTTCATTTTAATCCCAAAGGTGTATCTTTGCACCTATGAATATTTACAAACATGGCCCGTTTAGGCTGGAGTCGGGAGTCGAACTTCCGTCGCTTGAGATAGCCTACCACACCTATGGTGAGCTGAATGCCGACCGTTCGAATGTGGTCTGGGTCTGCCATGCCCTCACGGCCAATTCCGATGTGGCCGACTGGTGGCCCCACACGGTGGAGGAGGGTCGTTTTCTGGACCCGTACGACCATTTTGTAATTTGCGCCAATATCCTCGGCTCGCACTACGGCACGACCGGCCCCTTGTCGGTGAATCCCGCAACGGGCGAAAAGTGGTATGGCGATTTCCCGCACTACACGATTCGGGATATGGTTGCGGCACACCGTGCGTTGGCCGATGGGCTGGGTATCAGCAGCATCGATACGCTGGTCGGTAGCTCGGTGGGTGGTTTTCAGGCCGTGGAGTGGGCGGTGACGGAGCCGGAGCGATTCTCGAAATTGGTCCTTATTGCCACCGATGCCAAGGCTTCGCCCTGGACGATTGCCATCGACGAGACGCAGCGCATGGCCATCTTCTCGGACCAAACCTATGGCGAGCGTCGTGACGATGCCGGTATGCGGGGCATGGCCGCCGCGCGTGCCATCGGTCTTTTGACCTATCGCGGTTCGCTCGGCTACAACCTCACGCAGCAGGATAAGGAGCCGAACCCGACGGTGCATCGTGCCTCGACCTACCAGCAATACCAGGGCGAGAAGCTCTGCCGTCGCTACAACGCCTACTCCTATGTGGCGATTCTCGATGCCTTCGATACGCACGACGTGGGGCGCGAGAGAGGTGGCCTGGAGGCGGCACTGAAGCGTATTACGGCCCAAACGGTGGTCGTGGGTATCACCTCCGACATCATCTTTACGCCGGCCGAGATGCGTCTGCTCACGGAGCGGATTCCTGCGGCCCGCTACTATGAAATCGACTCGCCTTTCGGTCACGATGGCTTTTTGGTCGAACACGAACAATTGAACAGCATCATTTACCCCTTTATCAATAATCTGACAAATGAGTAACATTAAAATCGGTCTTTTTGGTTTCGGTGTCGTAGGCCAAGGTGTCTATGAAGTGATTCGCAAGTCGAAGAATGCCCATGCCGAGATTGTGAAAATCTGTGTCCACGACCTGAAGAAACCCCGTCAGGTGGAGGTGCCTGCCTCGCTTTTGACCAATCGTGCCGAGGATATTTTGAACAACCCCGATATCAACCTTATCGTCGAGGTGATTAACAATGCCGAGGATGCCTTCTCGATTGTGAAGACCGCCTTGGAGAAGGGTATTCCCGTGGTGTCGGGTAGCAAGGCGATGTTGGCCAAGCATCTGCCCGAACTGATTGAGTTGCAGAAAAAGCACAACGTGGCCCTGCTGTATGATGCCTCGTCGTGTGGCTCGATTCCCGTGATTCGCAACCTGGAGGAGTACTACGACAACGACCTGCTGTTGGAGGTGAAGGGTATTTTGAACGGCTCTTCGAACTACATCCTCTCGCGCGTCTTCGACCACAAGGAGGCCTACGAAAGCGCACTGCGCAAGGCGCAGGAGCTGGGCTTTGCCGAGACCGACCCTTCGTTCGATATCGAAGGCTATGACTCGCTGTTTAAGTTGGTGATTATCACGGTTCATGCCCTCGGTACGTATGTGGCTCCCGATACGATTTTCACCTATGGCATTTCGACCATCCACGATTCGGATATTCAGTATGCCCGCGAAAAGGGGGTGAAGATTAAGCTCGTGGCGCAGGTCGTAAAGGTGAGCGACGAACACTTCACGATGTTCGTGATGCCCGAATTTGTCAGCCCGAACAAATATATATATAGTGTCGATGACGAGTACAACGGCGTGGTGATTCGTGGCGAGTGTTACGACCGTCAGTTTATGTTCGGTAAGGGGGCAGGTTCGTTGCCGACCGCCTCGTCGATATTGAGCGATGTGATGGCGCGTCTGCACGATTACCGCTACGAGTACAAGAAGCAGAACTACCTCCAGAAGCCCGACTATACGACCGATATCACGCTGAAGATTTATGTCCGCTACTCGGAGACCAACATTCAGCACGTGCTGGATTTCGAGGCCATCCACGAGCAGTATATCTCCTCGGAGAGCAACTACGTGATTGGCGATATCAAACTCTCGGAGCTGATTGCCAAGCGCGATAAACTCCATGCCAAGGATTTGTTTATCGCCAACATTCCGATTTTCTTTTTGAATAAGGATAATTAGGAAATCGGGGCGAGGTTCCAATAAAAAAGAGGATGCCGACAGTGTCAGGCATCCTCTTTTTTGTTGGCTCTTTGTCGCTATTTGAAGGGCGAGTTCGGCTCTTTCGACATCACGTAGTAGAACATCTTGTCGAGGAAAGCGGGGGCGAACTTCTTGACGAAGTGGGTGGCGCGACCCTCAATCTCCATCAGGCAGAGACGCTTGCGACGACGAATGCCACGCACGACAATCTTGGCTACCTCCTCGGCCGTCATCATCTTATCCTCGTTGCGCGGGGTCTCGCCTTGCTGCGAACCGTCGGCCGTGAGGGCCGAGAAGCGGACATTCGAGGCGGTGAATCCCGGGCAGGCGACCATCACGTGCAACCCCTTTTTGAGGTTCTCGATGCGGAGGGTCTCCAAAAAGCCCGTCATGGCATACTTCGATGCGGAGTAGCCCGTGCGACCCGGCAGACCGTGCAGACCGGCTACCGACGAGATGCCGACAATCGAACCTTTGGCCTGCTGGAGGTAGGGGAGGGCCGCCTTGCAGCAATTCACCGTACCCCAGAAATTAACATCCATCAAACGGTGCAGGACATCGAGGTCCACATCGTCGAAGATGGCACGCATCGAGAGGCCGGCATTGCAAATCAGAATATCAACCCCGCCAAACTCCTTGACGGCCGTGTCGATAAGCTCCTTGCACTCCTCCTCCTTCACTACGTCGCATCCGCAGTAGGCCGCCTTGCCACCTTTCTCACGAATCTCACCCGCAATGAGTTGCAGTTTCTGGATGCTGCGTGCGCCCAGGACTACGTTGGCTCCCAGCGCAGCAAATTCACGAGCCAATGCCTCGCCGATGCCCGACGAAGCTCCCGTTACGATGACGGTTTTTCCGTTAAAATCTTTCATATCAGTCGTTTAATTCTATTTCCAACATATCGTATGCCAGCTCAACGCCCTGCGGCAGTTGCGGGCCGGTCTCGGCATAGCATCCCATTTCGTGGGACATATGGGTCAGGTAGGCCCGCTTGGGGGCTATCTTTTCGATGAGCGAAACGGCCTCTTCGACATTGAAATGCGAATCGTGTTGTGCGAATCGCAACGCATTGACTACCAATACTTCAATCCCTTTGAGCTTGCGCAGTTCCTCCTCCTCGATGGTCTTGAAATCGGTCAAATAGGCCAACTTCCCGAAGCGAAAGCCCGTCACCTCGAAGCGGTCCGAGTGGTGACCTGCGATGGGAATTACAAACGCAGGGCCGATGCGGAAAGGCTCGCTTTGCGAGATGGTGTGGAGCCGAATCTCCGGCACACCACGGTATTTGTCGGCCACAAAGGCGTAATCGAAATCCTTCTTCACGGTCTGCAACGTGCGAGCCGTGGCGTAGAGGTCGATGGGGCGGATGGTGGGGTAATCGACAAAGTTCAGGGCGCGGACATCGTCCAAACCGCCGATGTGGTCCTTGTGTTCGTGGGTGAGCAGGATGCCGTCCACGCGGCGTACATCGGCCCGCAGCAGCTGATAGCGCAGGTCAGGTCCGGCATCGATAATGAGCCGAATCCCGCGCCACTCAAGCATTGCCGATGTGCGTAGCCGCCTATCGCGCGGGTCGTCGGATTGACACACCGCGCATTGGCATCCGATTACCGGCACGCCCTGCGACGTTCCTGTTCCCAAAAATGTGAGCTTCATCACACAAAAATAATGATTAAAAATGAAAAATGAAAAATTAGGCCTTAATTCGAGGACGGAAAGGGATTAATGATATTAAAGAGGTTAAGGAGATTAAAGAGATTAAAGAGATTAAAGAGATTAAAGAGATTAAGGGGATTAAGGAGAAATTCTTTAATATCATTAATTTCATTAAGGTCATTATTTCATCAGCTCCACGCCCGTTTTTTCTGTCAAACTCTACGCAAAGGCCCGTTCTTAACGGGCTTTTTTTGATTTTAGAGGAGCAGATTTGTGCTTAAACGAAGTGAGGCACGGATGGGTAGTACTAACGTACGTCCCATTCGTGCCTCGCAAGGGCAAGTGCAAATATGCCCTATAAAATCGAAAAAAACTACTTGGTTACGCGCTCAAGCCACTTCACCATACCCAGCATTACGCCCATCGAAACGAGGCAGACAACGAGGAATACGGTCCAGCACTGCCAGATGGGCCATGCGTTGTACATCAGCGGACCTACCCAGAGCATCAGGTTACCGAGAGCCGTGGCACCGAGCCACAGACCCTGGCACAGACCCAGCAGGTGCTTGGGAGCCACCTTCGATACGAACGAAAGACCCAGCGGCGAGATGAACAACTCGGCCACCGTGAGGAAGAAGTAAACGGCAATCAGTACCCACCAGTGTGCCTTACCGGCCATCTGCTCGGCAATCGGGAGAGCCTTGTAGGCGTCGGCCGAGGGATAACCTGCGATGAGCGAGTAGATAGCCAGGAACAAGAAGGCCAAACCGGCGATGAACATACCGATAGCAATCTTACGCGGGGTCGAAATCTCCTTGCCACGACGTGCCAAAGCACCAAAGATAGCCATGATGACGGGCGTAAGGACAATCACGAAGAAGGGGTTGATGGCCTGCCATACCTCGGGAGCTACGGCCGACGAATCGACGAAGTCGCGGGCGAAGAACGAGAGCGACATACCGTTCTGGTGGAACGAGAACCAGAAGAAAATCACCACGCCCAGCACGGCGAAGAGGGCATACAGACGCTGTTTAATCTCCTTGGCGGCAGCAGCTTTCTCCTCGGCGGTGTACTCCACCGACGCCACCTTGGCCTTCTTGGCCGGCGTGGGGAACATTTGCTGCGAGAGGAAGAAAATCACAAGCGAGATGAGCATAGCCACCACCGAAGCGATGAACGAGTAGTGGATACCCTCGTTGAAGATTTGCAGATACTGCTGGCACGAAGCGGCCATATCGGCAATGTTACCACCGGCCTCGGTCATGAGCTGCTGCAAGTTGGCAAGAGCCTCGGGAGCCATGGCGGCGGCACCGTTGATGAACTCATGGCAGAGGGCGGGCAGCTGTGCGTTATAGACCATGCCGTTGGTCTCCAGCCACCACGAACGCAGCAACGGAGCTACGAAGGGGGCAATCAGACCACCCACGTTGATGAAGACGTAGAAAATCTGGAACCCCGAGTCGCGCTTGCTCTTGGCCTCTGCGAGTGCCTCGGGGCTAACCTTGGCAGCCTCGGCCTCCAGGTTGTCGTACATCTGACCGACGATGGCTTGCAGGTTGCCCTTGAACAGACCATTACCGAAGGCAATGAGGAACAAGGCAAAGCAGGTGAAAATCAGGAGCCAGGTCGTATTGCCGGCCGTAGCCAGAATCGGAATCGAGAGCAACACGTAACCAGTAGCCATCACCACCAGACCCGACTTAATCGTGGCCTTGTAGTTCTGCGTGTGGTCGGCAATGTAACCGCCCACCAGCGCCAAAAGGTAGATACCTGCATAGAATACCGAATAAATCGTACCGCTGACAGCCTCGTTCAAACCGAACTTCGAGCAGAGGAACAGCACGAGAACAGCGTTCATAATATAGTAGCCGAAACGCTCACCCATATTACTCAACGCGGCGGCCAAAAGGCCTTTGGGGTGTCCTTTGAACATAGATAAAAATTTAGTTGTTTATAAAAATTTGTTGTTTGTATTGTTCACTTTTTTCCAACGAGGACAAATATACAATAAAGAATTAAGAATTAAAAATAAAGATGGAAAATTGATTGATAAAAGGGGCTGAAACGACTGCATGGCAACCGAAGGGGTGACCCACCATCCGGATATTGTGCGCGTTGTTTTGCTGATTTGTGTCATTTTTCTGCCAAAATGTCAGCCACGTGTCAGTAAAAAATGGCGGCATAGCGATTTTTGCGCCCCTTTTGGCACAAAATCGGGTTTGGTACAGCGTTTGTTCGGTTAGAAAGCGTTGTCGCAGTAAGAAAGCGGCAACCCCCAAAACAGGAACAAAAATACAAACGAATAAAAACATTAGATTATGGCAAAGATTATTGGTATCGATTTAGGTACGACGAACTCCTGCGTAGCAGTGATGGAGGGCAACGAGCCCGTGGTTATTCCCAACTCGGAGGGACACCGCACCACCCCCTCGGTGGTGGCATTTACCGAGAGCGGTGAGCGCAAGGTGGGTGACCCGGCCAAGCGTCAGGCTATCACGAACCCCAAGCGCACGGTCTTCTCGATTAAGCGTTTCATGGGTGAGCGTTACGACAACGTGACGAACGACATCGCTCGCGCTCCCTATACGATTGTTCGCGGTGACAACAATACGCCCCGCGTCGATATCGACGGTCGTCAGTACACGCCGCAGGAGATTTCGGCCATCACGCTCCAGAAGATGAAGAAGACGGCCGAGGATTACCTGGGCCAGGAGGTGACGGAGGCTGTGATTACGGTTCCCGCCTACTTCTCCGATTCGCAGCGTCAGGCCACGAAGGAGGCCGGTGAGATTGCCGGTTTGAAGGTACGCCGCATCATCAACGAGCCGACGGCTGCTGCTTTGGCTTACGGTCTGGATAAGAAGAACAACGACATGAAGATTGCCGTTTACGACCTCGGTGGTGGTACGTTCGATATCTCGATTCTGGAGCTTGGCGACGGTGTGTTCGAGGTAAAATCGACCAACGGTGATACGCACCTCGGTGGTGACGACTTCGACCACGTGCTGATAGATTACATGGCCGAGGCTTTCAAGGCCGAGCATGGTGTTGATTTGCGTCAGGACCCGATGGCTCTTCAGCGTCTGAAGGAGGCTGCCGAGAAGGCCAAGATTGAGCTTTCCAGCTCGACGACGACCGAGATTAACCTGCCCTATATCATGCCCGTAAACGGTATTCCGCAGCACCTTGTGATGACCCTCACGCGTGCCAAGTTCGAGCAGCTGGCCGACCATCTGATTCGCAAGACCGTAGAGCCTTGCAAGATTGCCCTGCGCGATGCCGGCCTCACGGCTTCGGATATCGACGAGGTGATTTTGGTGGGTGGTTCGACCCGTATCCCCGCCATCCAGAAGATTGTCGAGGAGTTCTTCGGTAAGACCCCGAACAAGGGTGTGAACCCCGACGAGGTGGTCGCCGTAGGTGCCGCTATTCAGGGTGGTGTCCTGACCGGTGAGGTGAAGGATGTGCTGCTGCTCGATGTAACGCCCCTGTCGCTCGGTATCGAGACGCTGGGCGGTGTGATGACGAAGCTCATTGAGGCCAACACCACCATCCCGACCCGCAAGTCGGAGGTATTCTCGACCGCTTCGGACAACCAGCCTTCGGTAGAGATTAACGTATGCCAGGGTGAGCGTCCGCTGGCTCGCGACAACAAGTCGATTGGTCGCTTCCACCTCGATGGTATTCCGGCCGCTCCGCGTGGTGTGCCGCAGATTGAGGTAACCTTCGATATCGATGCCAACGGTATTCTGAACGTGTCGGCCAAGGATAAGGGTACGGGCAAGGAGCAGAAGATTCGCATCGAGGCATCGTCGGGTCTCACGGAGCAGGAGATTCAGCGTATGCGCGACGAGGCCAAGGCCAACGAGGAGAAGGACAAGGCCGAGAAGGAGCGCATCGACAAGATTAACGCTGCCGATTCGAACATCTTCGCTACCGAGAAGCAGCTCAAGGAGTACGGCGACAAGATTCCGGCCGAGAAGAAGTCGGCTATCGAGTCCTCGCTTGCCAAGCTTAAGGAGGCTCACAAGAACCAGGATATAGCCGCCATCGATACGGCCATTGCCGAGCTGAATGCCGCATGGCAGGCCGCTTCGCAGGACATCTACGCCCAGCAGCAGGCCCAGCAGGCCCAGGGTCAGCCTGGCGGTGGCCAGCAGACCGGTGGCGAGCAGAAGGCCCAGGCCGAGGATGTAGAGTTCGAGGAGGTGAAGTAATTTTACCGAATAATTTCCACGAAAGGGTTGCCGTTTGGCGACCCTTTTGTTATTTTTGCACCTATGGATGATTTGAAATTAACGATACTTTCGGCCGACCTCTCGAGCCACGAGGAGCTGCCCGTGGTGGGGGCAACGGTGAAGGCCGGTTTTCCCTCGCCGGCGGACGATTTTCTGGAGCAGCCGCTCGATTTGAATCGGGCGTTGATTCACAACGCGGCATCGACCTTCTTTGTCCGCGTTGAGGGCGACTCGATGAGCGGTTCGGGCATCGACGATGGTGACCTGCTGATAGTGGACCGCGCTGTTGAACCGAGCGAAGGAAAGATTGCCATCTGCTTTGTGGATGGGGAGTTCACCGTCAAGCGACTCGGTCGTGACGGCCGGGATTGGTTGCTGCTGCCGGCCAACCCGAAATATCATCCTATCCGCCTTACGCAGGAGGATGAACTGACCATTTGGGGCGTGGTGACGTATGTGATTAAAGCACTGTGATGGTAGGGTGATAATGTTCCTTAAGGGTGCTTAAAAGGCGAGAAGGGGTTTAGTAAAGTTCCTTAAGGGGGCTTAAGGGAGCTTAAGGTTTCTTAAGGGGGGGAAATTGCTTTCCTTTTTTCTCTCTCCTCTCTCCTCTCTCCTCTTTAACCCACCTTCGGTGGCTTGACTTTGCTCCGGCTCGGCATCACGCAAGCGTGTGCGCTCGCCTTAATCGCAAAGTTATCTCTCTCCTCTTGAATGATGTACGGCCTTTGTGATTGCAATAACTTTTTCGTTTCGTGTGAACGAGTTTTCCGACCCGATTTGGAGGGCCGGCCGGTCGTCGTGTTGTCCAACAACGACGGGTGCGTTGTGGCGCGTTCGAACGAGGCAAAGGCTATCGGCATCGGGATGGGGCAACCGTACTTTCAGGCGCGGGGACTGCTCGAAAGGCATAACGGGGTGGTTTTCTCCTCCAACTTTACCCTCTATGGCGACCTCTCGCGGCGTGTGATGACCACCTTGCGCTCGATGGTCGAGGAGATTGAGGTCTATTCCATCGACGAGGCCTTCTTCAATCTCGAGGGCTATGGTGAGCCACTCGATGAGCTGGGGCGCAAGATTCGCACGACGATTCGTCGCCATACGGGGATTCCGGTCAGCATCGGCATCGCTCCGACAAAGACACTGGCCAAGATTGCCGCCAAACTTGCCAAGCAGTATCCCAAATTGGGCGGTTGTTGCTATATGCACCATGAGGAGGATATCAGCAAGGTCCTCTCGCGCTTTCCGCTGAAGGATGTCTGGGGCATCGGTCGCAGGTATGGCAAGGCCTTCGATAAGATGCAGATTCTCACGGCTCAACAATTCGTCGAGTTAGACAAACAGTGGGTGCAAGGGCGCATGGGAATTACGGGTGTGCGCACCTGGATGGAGCTGCGAGGTATCCCTTCGCTTCCGATGGACGACCTCTCGGCTTCGAGACAGCAAATCACCGTCTCGCGCTCCTTCCCGCACGAGATTTACGCGTGTGGCGAGTTGGAACCTATCGTGGCGGAGTTTGCCTCGCGGTGTGGTGAAAAGTTGCGTCGGCAGGGGTCGCTCTGTCGGACGATTCACTGCTTTTTGATGACCAACCGCCACCGTCCCGACCACCCGCAACACGTCGAGGAGACGGTCTATCGATTCTCCGCTCCGACCGATAGTTCGTTGGCACTGGTGAAGGAGGCTCGCACGCTCCTGCGTGCGATGTATCGTGCGGGGTATGGTTATAAAAAGGCGGGCATTACGTTGGGCGGGTTCGAACAGCGTGGCTCGCAACAGCAGGCCCTCTTCGATGTCCCCTCCGATGCACGCCACGAAAAGTTGATGGAGGTGATGGACCACCTCAATCGTCAATATGGACACGGCGCACTGAAAACGGCTGCCGAGGGGAATAAACCCTTTCAAATGAATCGTGAACACATGAGCCGTCGCTACACGACCGAGTGGGGCGAACTGCTCACCGTAAAGGCAAAATAGATGGAGGCGTTTACCGAATTTATGCTCGATTGGGGCTATTGGGGATTGTTGCTCTCGGCATTTGTGGCAGGCTCGATTTTCCCGATGAGTTCCGAGGCCGTGATGCTCGGCCTGTTGGCGTTGGGGTTGCACCCCGTGGGATGTGTATTGGCTGCCTCGGTGGGCAATACGTTGGGAGGTATGACCTGCTATTGGATTGGTACGCTCGGCAAGACGGAGTGGATAACACGGCTCGGCATACGGCAGGAGCAACTCGACAAGGCCGGCCGTTTCTTGGGCGGTCGGGGAGCCTGGATGGCCTTCTTCAGTTTTCTGCCGACAATTGGCGAGGCGATTGCCGTGGTGCTGGGGCTGATGCGGAGCAACCGTACCATCACGTTGGTGGCCATGTTGCTCGGAAAGGCCGCCCGTTATACGGTGATTGCGCTGATTTTCTTCTATTTGAAGTAGTTTCTGTGGAAGGCTAACTGACAAAGAGGGCGTGTTCAACTTTCGATTGAACACGCCCTCTAAACTATACTTTCGCGCCCTATCGCTTACGCAGATAGACCGTAGCTGTGCGTGCTACGTTGTAAATCTTCAGGCGCGGCCACTTCTTGCCCTCCTCGTCCTCGACATTGAACGAGAAGTGTTCGCCCGCCATATCGACCGTGTCGTGACCGCCGAAGCGTTTTTCGTCGGTCGAGAGAATCGGCACATATTTGCCGGCCTTCTGTACCGGTAATTCGTAGTCGGGAATCGAAGCCGTGGGGTGCCAGTTGAAGACAAAGAGCAGGCGGCCGTGCGAGAAGACGATGGTCTTGTTCTGTTCGTCCATCTGGAGATTCCAGGCGTAGCCATCCTCCAGGACCTTGTACTTCTTCATCAGCTTGATCATGGCGCGGTCGAAGTCGCCCAGGAACGAGTAGCGCAAAAAGCCGTTCGTGGAGAGCGACCACTGACGACGGGCATGAGCATAGCTCCAATTGTTACCCTCGCGCGGGAAGTCAATCCACTCGGGATGGCCGAACTCGTTGCCCATGAAGTTCAGGTAGGCCTGCCCACCCGTGGCGATGGTCATCAGACGAATCATCTTATGCAGGGCCATACCGCGCTCGATAATCAGGTTCTCCGAGGCGCGGTTCATATCCGAGTACATCTCCTTGTCCATCAGTCGGAAAGCGATGGTTTTATCGCCCACCAATGCCTGGTCGTGCGACTCGGCATAGGCCACGGTTTTGACCTTCGGCAGACGGTTCGTCAGTACGGACCACATCTCCCAGATGTTCCAATCCTCGTCGGGGATATCCTTCAACAATTTAATCCAAAAGTCGGGAATCGCCATGCCGAGGCGGTAATCGAAGCCGACACCGCCCTCCTCAATCGGGATGCAGATGCCCGGCATACCGCTCACATCCTCGGCAATCGTGACGGCTGCGGGGTTCAGCTCATGGACGAGCTTGTTGGCCAGCGTGAGGTAGCAGATGGCATCGGTATTGACACCTGCGTCGAAGAACTTCTCGCGGGCATCGAAATCTGTGTAGCCGTGGTGGTGGTAGAGCATCGAGGTGACACCATCGAAACGGAAACCGTCGAAATGGAACTCCTCCATCCAGTATTTGATGTTCGAGAGCAGGAAGTGCTGCACCTCGCGTTTGCCGTAGTCGAAAATCATCGAGTCCCAGTAGGGTTGATAGCCTGCATCGCCCGCCTTCGAGTAGTGGTGGTCGGTACCGTCCAGCTCGTTGATGCCCTCGTCGAAATTCTTCACGTAGTGGGCGTGTACGAGGTCCATGATGACGGCAATGCCCTTTTCGTGGGCCACGCGAATCAGCTCCTTCAGCTCCTCGGGCGTACCGCAACGCGACGAGGGGGCAAAGAAGTTCGAAACGTGGTAGCCAAACGAACCGTAGTAGGGGTGTTCGGCGATGGCCATGAGTTGGATGGCGTTGTAGCCGTTTTTCTTCACGATGGGCAGTACCTTCTTCGTAAATTCGCGGTAGGTGCCGACCCCCTCTTTTTCCTGCGCCATACCCACGTGCGACTCGTAGATGAGCAATGCGCCGTTTTTCGAGGCATCAAACTTGTCGCCCATCCAATCGAAGGCCTCGCCCGGCCACCAGAATTGCGCCGAGAAGTTTTTCGTTGCTTCATCCTGCACCACGCGCGTCGCGTAGGCCGGAATACGGTCGTGCCAACCATTCGGGCCATGTACATGAATCTTATAAAGCGAGCCGTGCGTGAGTCGGTCTCGGTACATGGCAGCCGGCAGGAAGATGCTCCAAACACCCGCTCCGTCGCGTTTTAAGCGCAACTCGGTGCGTTGCCAATTGTTGAAATCACCAAATAGATAGACATCCTGCGCCCCGGGCAGCCATTCGCGGAACCACCATCCGTCGAGTGTGTCGTCCCACTGCCAGCCGAAATAGCGGTAGCCGTTGGCATACTCCGAAATCGAGCCGTTGCCGGCCGTGATGTCCGCCAACTTCTCCGTATAGCGGGCATAGCGGGCGTTCATCTCGCCCTCGACGGGCTGCAACCATTCATCTTCGGCCACAATGGGCAGTATCGGTTTTTCCTGATTCATACTCCTAAATTTTTGGTGTATCAAATTTACGAAAAAGAATTGAGAAATAAAAACAAGCGCGGTAAAAAATGGCAGCAACGGGCGTTAAAGGTCGCTCTTTGCCGATCGGCTGTTGCCCGACGTTTCTTTTTTTACACAATCACTCCAATTTCGTCAATCAGTTGATTCACCTTGCGGCGGAGCTTTTTCAGGATGGGTACCCAGATGAGGGTCAGGACGATAATGGCCGAGGTCGATGTGCCGAATGCAATCCCTTGGAAGAACTCCTTGAGGTTCATGTTTGAGGTCAGGGCATTCCCCGCACAGCTCACTATCACGATGACGGCAAAGATGGCCAACAGGCGACACAGCGTGCGCACGGCAAACGAATAGACCTTATTGACGTGGCGCAACTTGGCGTAGGTGTCGTCCTTCATGTCGAAGGGGCCGTCGGCTGCCTTTTTCTGCAGGAAGAGCCAATCTTTCCACTCCCCGACGATACGTATGTCACATTCGGTGAGGAAGTTGAAGTAGCTCTCCTTCACCTCGTCCGAGGCCGTGCGCTCTACGATGTCGAGCTTGTAGATGTATTCACCCGGATTGCCGCGACGGAAGATATAGCGACAGCAGCCTACGGCCGTCAGATGCCAACCCTCTTTGGCCATTTCGTTCAGCCATTGCTCCTCTTTTTCGTATTCGGCAATGTGGTAGTATCGCCATACCTTTTTCATCTCGCCAGTTCTTTTCATAGCTTTGCTGTTTAGTGATTTAATAACTCTTTTCCGTTTTTGACCAACTCTTCGAGCCGCTCCACTTCGGCAATCAGTACGCTCCGTCCGTTGTCGGTCAGGCGGTACTCCTTTTTGCGACCCTCTTCGCCAAGCGGCTCAATCCAACCCTTCTCCTGCAACGAGACCAATGCTCCGTAGAGCGTACCGGCCGAAAGTCGCAGTCGGCCACCGCTGAGCGAGGCTGTCTGTTGCATGATTCCGTAGCCGTGTTTCGGCTCGATGAGCGATAGCAGAATGTAATATACGGCCTCCGTAAGGGCGTTGTTGGCGTTGTTCATGGGTGTGAATAGTGGTATTTCGGTTTCCGTTATATCGGTTGCCGATACAAATGTAGATATAATGTCCCGTTTTTGCAACCCCTTGGTGTGAAAAAATGCCAAAAGTTGACTATTTCGGTCATAAATGGGGGAAATGTGAAAAAAAATGCCTATCTTGCACTCTAATTATATATAAATTGATTGGCTATGAAATATTGCTATGCCTATTTGGTGCTGCTCGTTTCCCTCTTTTTGCCCGCTTCGGCTTTGGCCGATTCGGTCAGCGTGGAGGAGGCGCACGCCAAAGCCGTCCGTTTCTTTACGGGCAGTGTTGAGACCCGTACCGCTCCCCAGCTTGAGCTGGTTTGGGATGGCGAACCGGCCACGACCCGTTCGGGGGCCGAGCCTGCGTTCTACATTTTCAATCGCAACGATAACCCCGGTTTTGTGATTATTGCAGGTGACGATGCCGCCAGCCCCGTGATTGGCTATTCGTTGAAAAATAACTTCTCCTCGACGGCCATGCCCGACAACCTGCGTTGGTGGCTCGATGGTGTGCGCGAGACGATTCTCGAGATGCGTAAGGCGGGTGTTGCCGCCCATCCCGACCAGCGATTGGCCGCCGCCGATGCCGAGAAACTGCTTGCAACGGCCGAATGGGGACAGGGTGACCCCTACAACCGCGAGTGTCCGATGTTGATGGATGGCGTAACGCGCACGGTGACCGGATGCGTGCAGACGGCTGCCGCGATTATCTGTAAATACCACCGCTGGCCGACCGAGGTGTCGGGTACGGTGCCGGGTTATACCACTGCGACGAAAAAGCTTTCGGTTCCTTCCCGCACGTTGCGCGGCTACAACTTCGACCTGATGCCGATGGACTACCGCAATTTCAACGAGTCGCAGGCTGCGGAGATTGCACGTCTGATGGCCGATTTGGGTGTGATGATGCAGGCCGATTACGATACGAGTACGGGTGCCTATTCGGAGGATGTCCCCATCATGTTATCGACCTATATGCGCTTCAGCAAGCAGGCCTTGCATTTGAGCCGCATGGCCTACACCGATGAGGAGTGGATTACGCTCCTCAAGAAGGAGATTGACGCCAATCGCCCCGCTCTGTATAGCGGTTCGGATATTACGGCCGGTGGCCACGCCTTTGTGATGGATGGCTACGACTCGAACAATAAGATTCACTTCAATTGGGGCTGGGACGGCTCGGCCAACGGCTATTACGATGTCGCCTTCATGAACCCCAAGGATACGCCCTATCGCTTTACGCAGTATCAGGGTTGTGTGGTGAACCTGCAACCCGACCCGGATGGCACCTCGACCTATGTCGATTTGTTGATGGTCGCTACTACCGAGAGCGCATCGGGTTTGACGACTACGGCTACCGGCTTTGCCCCCGGCAGTTCGTTCCAGGCCACCTTTGCCGTTTTTAATTTAGGTAGCACGGCCTATACGGGCGAGACCTGCCTGGCCCACTTTGCCGAAGATGGCACCAAAAAGGCGGATGTGTCGTCCAAATATTCGTGGAATATGGTTTCACCCATGATTGGCTATGTATTGAATGTCAATTGTACGCTCACGGAGCCGATTGCAGCGGGTGATTATGTGGCCGGTATCTTCTATGAGCGAAGCTCGAAGGAGTGGCAGACGGTGCGCTCCTACGACGGTTCGCCCTGGCGCATTGTGTTGCGTGTCGCCAACCCCAAACCGCACGAGCTGTTGCAGGCGACGACGATGACCTTCGACAAGAAGAGTCGCAGCCTGGGCTTTACGGGCTATGTCGGCATGACCGTCAAGCTCCTCGCACCCGATGGGTCGGAGGTGGCGTCGGCTACGTTCGATAAGGAGCCGGTGACGTTCGACTGCTCGAAACTCGCAGCCGGAAAATATACGGTAGCAATTTCCTATGATGTGGTAAGTGCCACCTTTAACGTGGTCTTTTAATCTAAAAAGTGAATGAGGATGAAAAAGTTACAATATATGTTGCTGATGCTGCCGGCCCTCTTGTCGGTGGCTTGTAGCAGTTCGGGAGATGAAGGTCCCGCTCCTACCACCATCACCTTTACGACCGAGGTGCAGACCCGCGCCGCGGTACTGCCGGTGAAGAGCGATTTCAAGAGCGGTGACGGTATGTCGATTTTCCGCAGTACGACCAACTCGATTGAGGCGAACAACATCGTGACCTATGCCGCCTCCTATAGCGGTTCTTCGTGGCAGGTTTCGCCCGTAGCCACGGTAGTGGGTGAGGAGAAGCCCTACTTCTTTGCCGTTTATCCCCAGGTGGATAAGTCGGCCGATGCAGTGGACCCCTCGGCTGTGCCGGTCAATGTGGCCACGCAGGTTGATTACCTCTACTCGGGACAGGGTGTGTCGGCCTCGGAGAGCAATCCGACGGTGAACTTCACGATGCACCACGCCATGGCTGTCATTGCCTTCAATATCCAGAGCTATGTGGGTGGAAAGCTGACCGCTATCAAGGTGGGCAACGACCGTTTCCCCACGGCCGGTGTATTGCGTGTTACGCGCGGTAGCATCACCCCGACCGCCTATGGTGTTTATGAGAAGAGCTTCAACGAACCGCTGACGACTACGGGCTGGACGAAAGACCACCCCTCGATGTTCGTTATTCCCCACACGATAGGTGCCGATGGTATGCCTGTGGAGCTGACCATCGATAACCGTACCTTTACCTTTACGATTCCGTCGATGCGCCTCACGCTGGCCAATAAGTATATCTATTATGTTACGGTGACGGAGCAGGGTGCCGCGTTGTTGGAAGATAAGACCGAGACCATCGACCTGATGGGGGAGACCGAACCCCTGCCCGATGTGCCTTACAGCCACCTTGCCCTGCGTTTTAAGGGTCAGAAATTCACCGCGCCGACCATCACTGCAACGGGTCTTTACGGCATGGTGCATTGGGGTGACGGTGCGCAGGAGAGCTACAAAGAGGGGTTGGTGCATAACTTCTCGGTGGCCGGTGAATACACCGTAGGTTTTGATATGTGGAATGTAGAAGATGCCCAGGTTAGCTATTCGAACCTTGAGGGGCTGCAAGAGATTGATTTCTCGAAGTTCTAACTGTACGGATAACGAGTGACGATGCTGAAATTTCAACCCATCTTGAAATGTCCGGTGTGGGGCGGTGAGCGCATTGCCTCCTACAAGGGTATCGATACCGACCAACGGCAGATAGGCGAGAGTTGGGAGTTGTCGGGACTTCCCGGTAACGAGTCGGTGGTGGCCGATGGTCCCGATAAGGGGCTGACCATTTGCGACGTGTTGCGTCGTGATGGTGAAAAGTTGGTCGGCAAGGCCAACTATGCTCGTTTTGGCGAGGAGTTCCCGTTGCTGGTGAAGTTTATCGATGCCCGCGAAGACCTCTCGGTGCAAGTCCATCCGAACGAGGCGTTGGCCCGCGAACGCCATGGGTGTAGCGGAAAATGCGAGGCGTGGTATGTGATTCGTGCCGATGAGGATGCACGCCTCCGTGTTGGTTTCAATCATGCGGTGACGCCCGAGGAGTATGATAAGGCAGTGGCCGAGCATCGGGTGGTGGAGCTGATGGCCGAACATCGTATCGCCCCCGGGGATTGGTTCTACCTGCCGGCAGGCCGTATCCATACGATTGGTGCAGGAACGATGGTGGCCGAGATTCAGCAACCCTCGAACATCACCTATCGCATCTATGATTACGACCGCCCGGGTGTGGATGGCGAGCCACGCGAACTGCATACCGAGGCGGCACGCGAAGCCCTCGATTACGGATTCTATTCCGATTACCGCACCTCCTATACCCCCTGTAAGGATAGTGCGGTGCAACTCATTCGCAATGAACATTTTACGGTGACGCTCTTCGATTTGAGCCGCCCGCAGATTTTAGACCTTGAGTGGTTGGATTCGTTTGTGGCGGTGGTCTGCACCGTGGGCGAAGGCACCTTGCGCGACGATAAGGGGCGCACGATGCCGATTCATCAGGGCGAGACGGTGCTGGTACCTGCCGAGACAAAGTGCATCGAGATGGAGCCGAATGGCGAGCAGCTGAAACTGCTTGTTACCTGGATTGAGAGCGATGTGGCATACGAAACGTCGGCCGAAATGCGTTAATAAGGTAGCGTGAAAGCCATTAAACGATGAACAAACCGCACGATTTGGAGAAATATCGGGGTAGCTACTCCGAACGAGGGCTGATGAATAAGCTCTCGACCATGGCGCGTAAGGCGGGTATTAAGGCCGTCTATGCCGTGTTGTTGCTCTATTATGCCCTGCAAAGTCCCAACACCTCGACCAAGGATAAGAGCATCATCTATGGTGCGTTGGGCTACTTTATCCTGCCACTCGATTTGGTGCCGGATTTTATCCCGCTGGCCGGCTTTGGCGATGATTTGGGAGCCTTGATTTGGGCCTTGAGCCGCGTCTTGGCCAACATTACGGATGAGGTGCGTCAGCAGGCCCGCCTTAAATTGCGCGATTGGTTCGGTGACTACGACCCGGACGAAATCTCCGACCTGGAGAAAAAGTAGCAGACGACCGGTTGGCGGAAAGGAGAGAGTTAGGGGCTTGCTTAAGGTTTCTTAAGGTTTCTTAAGGGTGCTTAAAGGTGCTTAAGGGGACTTAAGGGAGCGTCTAAATTGGTGTGGTAACACACCTTTTTTTTATTGACCTTTTGTAAAGGGAGGATTTAGGAGGGAATGTGGGTATGGGTGTGGTATCACACCTTTTTTTATTGCCCTAAAGGCAATAAAAAAAGGTGTGAGCTGTTTATATCGCACCGCTACAACCGCATACCCTTGCTTGCTTCCGCACCTGGGGGGTTCTGCAGGAGCTGGTCGTATAAGACTCACACCGAGGGACAAAAGTAGAGAAATTTTCTTATCTTTGCAAAAAAAATGAAAAAAGATGGCGAAAAATAGTTTCCGAACCCTCCTTGTGCGCTGTTTCGTGATGGGTGTTGTGCTGGGTGCTGTGGTGGCTGCTGCGGGCTTTTTGATGTTCAAAACCAATGCCCTCAAAGAGCCTGTCGAACTCTATGTCAGCCGCAAGGCCGACTACGAAACCTTGTGCGATTCGTTGCTTCCGAAGGTGCGTTACAAGGCGGCTTTTAACCTCTATGCCAAGCGGTTGAACCTCGCAGAGAGCTTCAAGCCGGGCTACTACCATTTCGAGCCGAAGATGGATGTGATTCGGCTGGTGCGTATGCTGAAACTCGGCGAGCAGACCCCCGTGCGTGTGACGGTGAACAATGTGCGTATTCCGGCGCAGTTGGCCGGAAAGCTTGCCGGTCAGATTGATGCCGACTCGGTGGAGATTCTCGCCACTTTGAACAACCCCGAGACGGCCAAACGGGTCGGAATGACCACCAAAACGCTCTTTTCGATTTTCCTGCCCGACACCTACGAGTGCTATTGGACCACCACGCCCGACGAGTGGGTGGACCGCATGAAGCGCGAGTGGGACCGCTTCTGGACCGAGGAGCGCGAGGCGAAACGCAAGCGCACGGGCCTTTCGCGGATGGAGGTGATGACCCTCGCGTCGATTGTCTATGAGGAGACGCGCAAGACGGACGAAATGCCGCGTGTGGCGGGTGTCTATATGAACCGCCTGAAGAAGGGGATGCCTTTGCAGGCCGACCCGACGATTAAGTATGCCATGCAGGATTTCGGCCTGCGTCGCATCCTGCACAAGCATTTGAAGTACCCCTCGCCCTACAACACATATATAAATAAGGGGTTGCCTCCTACGCCGATTTGTATGCCGGGCAAGAACGCCATCGAGGCGGTGTTGAACTTCGAGAAGCATAACTACCTCTTCTTCTGCGCCCGACCTACGTTTGACGGTTACCACAACTTTGCGGCTACTTATAGCGAACACCTGAAGAATGCCCGCGCCTATTCGGCCGAGCTGAATCGTCGCAAAATCAAATAAAAGTACTATCTTTGCAGGAGAATAAAATCTACGAACTATGGAACAGAAAAGATTTTGGAGCGTAGCAGCCACCCAGGGTGGTGTGATTGGTCTGGTGCTGGCGGCATCGATGTTTTTTGAGACCTACGCCTCGCTTTCGGGCAGTGTCGGCCTGATGGGCTTGATGCTGGTGGAGTGGATTGCGGTGGTTGTGCTGCACTATTGGTTGCTGAATCGTTATACGAAACAATATGCCGCCCAATTTTCGGCTGAAGAGGGCTTCCCCTTCTTCCGTGGTTACGGCTACGTGTTGGTTTTGTCGCTCTTTGCGGGTGTGATTCTGGGTCTGGCACAGGCCCTCTATCTGCACGGTGTGATGGGCTACGGAGCCTATATCGAGCAGTATGCCTCGGCTTTGAAGGAGCTGTTGGCCTCGTCGCCCGCTTCGTCGCAGATGGAGCCGATGCTGAAGCAAATGTTCACCCAGCTCGAGGCGGCTCCCGTTCCCTCGGTATTGCAGACCGCATGGGGTGGTGTGACCAATTCGATACTCTTTGGTGGTTTCTTTGGCCTGATTATCGCGGCTGTGCAGTCGCGTCGTCCGGAGCTGTTTACGCCGAAAAACGAGGAGTAAGATGGAGCAAAAGGAGCAACATATCGACCTCTCGGTGGTGGTTCCCCTCTATAACGAGGAGGAGTCGCTGCCCGAATTGGTGGCCTGGATTGACCGCGTGGCTCGGCAAGAGCAATTGCGTTATGAGGTCATTATGATTGACGATGGCTCGACGGACGATTCGTGGGCCGTGGTCGAAAAGTTGGCAACGAAGTACGACTCGGTGCGTGGCATTTCGTTTGGCCGCAACTACGGCAAGTCGGCCGCCCTCTATTGCGGTTTCGAAGCTGCACGGGGCGAGGTGGTCGTGACGATGGATGCCGATTTGCAGGACTCGCCCGACGAGATTCCGGCCCTGCGTCGCATGATTTTGGAGGAGGGCTACGACCTCGTGTCGGGCTGGAAGAAGAAGCGTTACGACCCGATTGGCAAGCGTTGGCCGAGTAAGTTTTTCAACGCCACGGCACGCCTTGCGTCGGGTATCAAACTCCACGATTTCAACTGCGGACTGAAGGCCTACCGCAAGCGGGTCATCAAGTCGATTGAGGTCTATGGCGAGATGCACCGCTTTATCCCGATTTTGGCCAAGCAGGCGGGCTTCAAGCGCATCGGCGAAAAGGTCGTCGAGCATCACGCTCGCAAGTACGGCTACTCGAAATTCGGCCTGGAGAGAATGGTGAAGGGCTACCTCGACCTGATTTCGGTGATGTTTATGTCCCACTTCGGCCGCTCGCCGATGTACCTTTTCGGTTCGCTCGGTACGGTGATGTTCCTCTTGGGCGGTGGTACGACCGTGTGGGTCATTGCCGCCAAATTGTGGAAACAGGCCCACGGCCTGCCATTGCGTGCCGTGACCGAACAGCCGCTCTTCTACCTGGCCATTCTGGCCGTGGTGCTGGGTGTGCAGTTGTTCTTGGCCGGCTTCCTCGGCGAGTTGATTAACCGCAACGCCACCGATAGAAATAAATATCTGATTGATAAAACTTTGTAGAAAACAACCTCAAGTAATGATTCAACGTATCCAAACCCTCTATCTGCTGGGTGCATCGCTTTTGATGGCCTTGGCATTTTTCCTCCCGACGGCTCTTTTGACGACCGAGGCCGGCACGGCAGTCTTTCGCTTTTATGAACTCACCGGAGCCGATGGTGTGGTGGAGCAGGTTCCCTCCTATTTGATGTTCCTCACGCTGCTCACCATCGCCCTGCCGCTTTATATCATCTTCCGCTATAAGAACCGCCTGCACCAGATTCGTTTCTGCGTGGTGGCGATGATTCTGGAGGTGGGCGTACTGCTTCTTTCGGGACTCTATTGCTACCGCCTCTATACGCTCTTTAACGCGGCATATGAGGCCTTTGCCTTCGAGATTCGTTGGCCGCTCCTCTGCCCCTTGGTGGCACTGCTCTTCACGTGGCTGGCCATGCGGGCCATCTTTAAGGATGAGATGTTGGTGCGTGCCGCCGACCGCATCCGATAGGCGTGTGCCTAACAAGGTGATTGCCCTATATCGCATCGCCAAACTTTAAGCATCCGATTTTTTCGGGTGCTTTTTTTGTGTGTTAGTACGTTGGCGGTGGGTTGTTCTTTTTGTCCTGAAATTTCGTAAGATTTAGTAGATTCTTTTGCGCTTTATTTGGGGATTTCAATATATATTTATATATTGCAAATGACGATTTTAGTAGAACTTAAAACACTGATTTATGAAAGAGATGAAAAATCGAAACGGAGTCGGACAGCCCTCCTCGGTGGAGGTGTTTGCCAAGCGATGCAAGCGGGATTTGTTTTTTCGTATTTCGATGTTGCTCTGTTTGGTCGCCCTCTTCCTGTTGTTGCTGTGGCCTGAATCGTGGGGGCTTTATGTTGCACTGTTTGTCCTTGCGATGAGCGTGATTGCTACCGTGCGTCTGCTTCGCAAAGGAGATGTGGCGGACGATAAGCCGGCACCTGCCTGGGTGGCTGCAATGGATATTGCCGATAAATTTATGGGAGCTATTTGGCTCGTATTGGCAGTGGTGATAATTGTGATGAAATCTGGGATGCTCCAATAGCTGTTTGGACGAATTTCTCGTTGTGAACTATAATGGGTTGCCGATTTTTAGGTCGGCAACCTTTTTTTTGTGACCTATTGTATAATTCGAAATAATTCGTTATATTGCAAACGATAGTTAGGTATCACCTTTAACACCTTTTTAGCGATGAAGAACTTTGTGAAGCGATGCGAAGCCGATCCGTGGGTTCGAATTCCTGGATTTGTAGTGTCTATTTGTTTGGTATTGATGTTGATTACGCCTGAACCTTGGCAAACGTGGGCTGTTTATGTCGGTTTCGCCTCAATCGTTGTCAGCCTTGTCTGTATGGTTCGTCATGTGGGGCAGGGACACACCGAGTCGGAAGATGCGGTGCGACCTCATCCGATTTTTGATGTAATTCAAAATGTCTTGGGGATAGTTTGGTTTGTGCTGGTATTTGTAGTTCTGATTTGGATTGTTTGGATTGCTCCGCTACTCAAATAGAAGGTTTCAATGCCTTTTTTGCGATGTTCTTATTTTTTAGTACGACTATTTTGGGATTTCAATATATATGCGTATATTGCTCTCGAAGCTAAAATTTTGATTTTTCTATGAAACACCAAACGAACAGTTGGGACTCAACAATTCTTTTCTATGCCCCTAAAATCATCGCCACGCTTATCTTCGTGACGATTACCTTTGTTCCCGATTCGTGGACTACTCCGAATTCGTGGACTACTCCGATGGTGGTTGTCGGCTTTGTTGCGTTGGCTTTGGCGGTTGTGTTGGATATTCTGCGCTATCGGCACCGTGTAGCCAATGAGGTCGAGGAGGAGAATGAGTGCGACGAGGAGTATCAGGTGCAGCAGATGGGTGAAACGTGTGAGGAGCAGGGCGTGAAACCGAACTGCGATACGCAAGAGGAGCCTGAATCGAGGTGGGCAAAGATTGAAAAATGGGGCGAAGTGGTCGATAAATATAATGATGCTGTTTATTGGATCTGGCTAGTGGTTGTCGCGATTTGTGTCTTATGCGCGACGTGGATTGGCCCCTTGCTGAAGTAGCGTAGTGTCGTACTGCAAATTTAGAGGTTGTCGATTTTTAGGTCGGCAACCTTTTTTTTGCCCTTTTTGTTGGCAGATTCACTATTTTGATGTAATTTTGAAAGCTAATACCCCTATGGGGTATAAAAGAGACCGTTTTGAGGCGGATGGCCGGACAAACAGAGGTGCCAACGTGTGCAAACGCGCTCTTGCAACAAGCAACAAAACAAACAACAAATAATTACAAACAAACAACACAAAAGAAGTATGAAAAAAATGCTTTGGACCAAGTTGTCGCTTATGGTGGTGATGCTGCTTTCGGCCGTATCGTTTACCGCCTGCGTGGATGACAACGAAGATGTGGGTATGCCCTTCCTCGAACTCGACATCGAGGAGCTGCCCCTCACCGAGGAGGGTGGTACGGCCACCTTTACCGTTTCGACCAACCGCCCCTGGACCGCTACGCTCAGCGAGGGCAGCGAGTGGATTTCGCTCTCGACGATGGAGGGCGCAGGCACCGAGGAGGTGGAGATTTCGGTACCTGCAACCACCTACGGCCGCGTGGGTGAGGTGCAGTTCCACCTCTCGAACACCTATGCCGTCTATGAGACCAAGACCCTCGTTGTGAAGCAGGGCGAGGTTGAGGAGGAGGAGATAATCTACTCCGAGACCGTGGGTACGCAGTCGGTATCCAGCCCCTATCCCTATGTCGATGCCTACACCTCGTGGCAGACCGACGGTACGGGTGCTTCGACGGTTACCTACTCGGGTAAGAGTGCCTCGGTACGTGCCTCGGGTCTTGCAAATGCCGGTTCGGGTCCGAATGTGATCTTCTTCGGTACGCTGCCCGCTTACTTCCAGGTGAACACCATTACGCTGCAGCCGCAGCACCAGCGCTTAGCACTTTCGTTCCTCGGCAGCTTCTCGTACAAGCCGGAGGGTTCGTCGGAGTATGACAACACGTTCAACTTCGATAACTTCACGGTAGAGATCAGCGGCGACGGCAAGAAGTGGTCGAAGCTCGAGTGTACGAAGGATAACGGCGATACGGAGCATCCCTACTGGATTGCTGCCGAGTCGAAGTTTATCCTCACGGAGGTTCCCGAGCAGCTTTCGATCCGCTTCACGGCTTCGTTCGCTTCGGCCTTCCGTCTGGATGATATCCGCCTGGAGACCTTCAACGGTACGGCTACCGAAATCGACCTGGCACAAGGCAAGGAGGATGGCGGTTCGACGGGTGGCGAGACGCCTGTTGTCCCGGCCGGCGATAAGATCTTCTACGAGTCGTTCGGTACGCCCGTCAAGGAGGGTACCTATTGGCCCTATGCCAACGAGAATGCCACGAATATCATGACCGGTACGGGTGTTGTAGCCGGTACGACGACCTACAAGGGTTATGGCGTAACGGCCCGCACGGTGGGTACCTACACTTCGCCCAACCCGCCCGCATCGGGTGAGGGCCACATCTGGTTCCCCGCAGGCAAGACGGCCGACAAGAACTTCTTCGAGGTGCAGAAGCTGAATCTGAATGGTGAGAAGAACCTCGACATTTCGTTCTACCTCCACGGCAACACCGACCCCTACAAGGAGGGAGATGTTGTGCTGCAACTCTCGGCCGATGGCGAGAAGTGGACGACGGTAGCCTTCACGACCGCCGCCATCGCGGAGGCTGCGGAGAGTACCTGGAAGGTGGCCAAGGCTTCGGTGACGCTCAAGGAGTCGCCCGCCAACTTCTACCTCAAGTTCTCGTCGGAGACGACGGGTGGTTGCCGTCTGGATGACCCGACCATCGTGAAGGGTAACGGCGGTACGGAGATTGACCTCGGTGCCGGTACGAGCGGTGAGGAGCCTACGCCTCCGACCCCCTCGACCGATGTATCGACCGACTTCCCGGGTGCCGGTAAGTACCTCATGGTGGCTACGGCCGATGGTAAGGCACTGGCTGCTACGCCGCTGACGGCCGATAAGAACTATGGCTACCTGAGCGGTACGGAGGTGACCGTTTCGAATGGTCAGATTGCTGCCGACGGCACGTCGAATGGCCTGGCTTGGACGGTGGCTGCCGCCTCGTCGGAGGGTCAATATACGCTCTACGGTGCCGATAGCCGCTACTACTACATGACCGGTACCTACAACTCGTTCAACGTGAACGGTTCGGCCGGCACGGATGGTTATGCATGGGTATTCACGAAGAATACGGACGGTACCTATGCCGTGAAGAACGTGACGATGCAGAAGACCCTGCAATACGATACGAATTACAGCTCCTATGGTGCTTATCCCGATACGCGCGGTCTGATGACCGACCTCTACAAGCTCAATGCCGAGGGTACGGCCTATGTGAAGGTAACGGGTGCCGGTACGGGTGGCGAGGAGCCTACGCCTCCCGCTCCGACGGGTGGTGAGTACGATGGCGACTACCTGGTAGTGGCCAACGTGAATGGCGTTTGGAGAGCCGCTACGCCCGTTCCGGCCGATAAGACTTACGGCTATCTCCAGCCGACCGATGTAACGGTTTCGGGCAATGCCATCACGGCTGATGCAACGGCCAAGTCGCTCAACTTCACCCTCAAGCAGGGGGCGACGACGGGTCAATACAGCCTCTACGGTGCCGATGGTCGCTACTACTACCTCTCGGGTACGCATAACTCGACCAACGTAACGGCCGAGTTGGGTACGGATGGCTACTATTGGTCGGTGGCCAAGAACAGCGACAATACCTTTACGCTGACCAATGTCACCATGTCGAAGACCTTGCAGTATGATACGCAGTATGGCTCGTATGGTGTATATCCCGATGTGCGCGGTCTGTATGTCTATCTCTTCAAGCTCAATGCGGCCGGCACGGCTTACGAGGCTGTTTCGGAGCTGCCCTCGACGGGTGGCGGTACGGAGCCTGACCAGCCCGACACGCCCGACACGCCCGACACGCCCGACACGCCTGATACGCCCGACCAGCCCGCAACGGGTTCGTTGCTCTGGAACGACGACTTCTCGCAGTTCGACAGCGCAACGGCTGACGGTACGGCCGATATCGGCACGTCGCTGACCGGCTCGCTCGATGGCTTCAAGGATAGCTACACGGGTGAGAAGGTCTATTCGGCAGCCGGTAAGATTAAGCTCGGCTCGTCGTCGAAGAAGGGTAAGCTGACCACCCCCGCCATGAAGGCTACGGCTACCGTGGGTGCTACGCTGACGGTCGATTTGGCAGCCTGGGCCAATGCTACGTCGGGTGCTACGGACTCGGCCAAGGTGGTGATTACGGTCAATGGCGGTACGATTGAGGGTGGTGCCTCGGTGACGGTGACCTTGGACGGTACGATGAAGAGCTACACCTACACGCTCTCGGGTGTATCGTCGGCCACGACCATCACCTTTGAGTCTGCAACGGCATCGAAGTGCCGCTTCTACCTCGACAACCTGAAGGTACAACAGCAGTAGGAATTGGTTGCAAAAGAATCATGCGAAGAGCTTTGAATCGTCTGTTGAGCGGTCGCTTGGGACTTTGGGTCTTGCTCCTCGGTGGGCTGACGGCCTGCTCGAGCGGTGGCGATGACCCCGATACGGGGTCGGCCACGGTGAATTGGGAACATACGACCATGACTTCGGAGGCGGGTGTGGCACGTCTGCGCATTGCAGACGATGCCGTCCCGGGCCTTCGCTATACGGCCGAAATCACGAGTGGCGATTGGGCTTCGTTTGGCTATTGGAGCCGCTACGAACTGACTAAAAGCGGTGAGGTGGGAACTTCCCTCGGCACGCGCCTGATTGATATCTACTACCTCGACAATACCGAGACCACGGAGCGCACGCTCACGGTTCGTTTCACCTTCGAGGGGCGCGAACCGGTGGTGTTGAGCCTTAAGCAACCCGCTTTGGGCAATGTGACCCCGACACCGAGTGAGACCACGTGGAGTTGGCCCGAACTGCCCGCCAAGGTCGAGAACGCGAATTGGAGCTATGTGACTCATTTCTGCCCCGTCTATGACCAGACGCTCGGCAAGGAGGTGACCAAGCGCAACTTCTCGCTCTGCTTCGACAAAACGAAGCGTGCTTCGTGGTGGGTGGCCTATCCGATGCACTCGGTCTATCTCGGTTCGCTCTCGCGTCCGAATCCCGACCCGTGGGCCTTCGACCCCGAGATTGAATCCTCGTGGCAGGCCAATCTGGCCCTCGGCAGCTACTCGGGTTCGCCCGTCAGAGGCCATCAGGTAGCCAATGCCGACCGTGACGCCAACCGCACGATGCAGTACCAAACCTTCTATTGTTCGAACTCGACGCCCCAGAACTATGACCTCAATGGCGGTGCCTGGGCGCGTTTGGAGGGTAAGGTGCGCAATTGGAAGTGTAACGATACGCTCTATGTTGTGACGGGTGCCTATTGGGACCCCGCATCGTCGAACAAGACGACCGACCGAGCCGGTAACACGTGTCCCATTCCGACCCACTACTTCAAGGTTTTGGCACGCACGGTGAGGGGCAATGTTCGCAAGGCGGGCGATAAGTTGGGCGACTACAAGGCCGACGAGCTGCAAACGATTGGCTTCTGGGTCGAGAATAAGAATGTATCGACCGAGGCGCAGGATTGGGTGATGTCGGTTGAGGAGATTGAGCAGAAGACCGGTTTTACCTTCTTCCCCTCGCTTCCCGCGGCAGCCAAAAAACAGAAGAACAAGACGCAATGGTTCTAACCGAATAAATGAATTTAGCGATGAAGAAAATAGCTTTTATACTGCTCCTGACTGCCCTCGTGGTTACGACCGCCGAGGCACAGAAGCCCTATAAGGTGATGTTCTGGAACATCGAAAACTTCTTCGATACGGTCGATGACCCCGCCACACGTGACGAGGAATTTACGCCCGAGGGTGTGAAGGCCTGGAACGAGGCCAAATACGAAAAGAAGCTCGCGAATGTGGAGCGTGTGGTGTTCGATATTGCCGCACAGGACCGCATCTATCCCGCCGTGATTGGCTTCTCGGAGGTGGAGAATCGCTCCGTGTTGGATGATATCGTCTCGACCCCGAAGCTGGCCCCCGCCTCGTATCGCGTGGTGCATTACGACTCGCCCGAGGCGCGTGGTGTGGATGTGGCCTTTATCTACCGCCCCGACCAGTTCAAGCTGGAGGGTAGTTTTCCGGTGAAGGCCGAAGTGCCGCAGTTGCCCGAATTCCGCACGCGCGACATCCTGACGATGTGGGGAACAATTGACGAGGAGCCGTTCTACTTCATGGTCGTTCACTGGCCCTCGCGCCTCGGTGGTAAGGATGCCTCGGAGTTTAAGCGTGTGGCTCTGGGCGAGCAGATGCGTCGTCTGGCCGACTCGGTTTTGATGCAGAACCCCAAGACGAAGATTGTCGCCATGGGTGACTTCAACGACGACCCGACCGACCCCAGCATGGAGGAGGCGTTGGGAGCCAAAGGCAAACTCAAGGAGTTGGTGGAGGGCGATTTCTTCAACCCCTACCACGAGATGTTGCGTGCCGGTATGGGTACGTTGGCCTATGGCGATGCCTGGAACATCTTCGACAATATTGTCGTGACGGAGAACCTCATCTCGGCCAAGAAGGGCGAGCTGAAGCTGCAAAAACCGAAGGGGTCGAAATTCTACGGAGCGATTTTCCGCGCCCACTACCTCTTCCAAAAGGAGGGTCAGTATAAGGGCTATCCGTTGCGTACCTATGTGAGCAACAGCTTCCAGGGTGGCTTCTCGGACCACCTTCCGGTCTATATCTATATTGCCAAATAAATAACTCAAACCATATGAAAATCAAAAGTTTACTAACGCTTTTACTCGCACTCGTCACCCTGACGGCTACGGCCCAGGTAGGTGGCGTGAAGGGTCGTGTCGTTTCGCGTTCGGGACGTACGGCCGTGAGCGGAGTAAAGATTCAGCTTACGCCGGGTGAGCAGACCACCACGAGCGACGAGGAGGGTAACTTCCTCTTCGAGCTGGTCGAGGAGGGTGTCTATCAGCTCCACTTCGAGGCCGATGAGTTCGAGCCGCTTTCGATTCAGGTGCGCGTAGGAAAGCTCGTGCATGATATGCGCACGGTGGTGCTTGTGCCTGCTGTCCAGCAGGAGATTTTGGACGATGCCATCTTCACGGAGTTTGACACCGAGTCGGCAGACGATTCGCACGCCCTGCCCACCTCGTTGTCGGCTTCGAAGGACATCTTCAACAACATCGCCTCGTACAACTTCAGCGAGATGCGCTTCAATGTGCGTGGTTACGACTCGCAGTATCAGGATGTCTATATGAACGGCATCCGCCTCAATGATGCCATGACGGGCTACTCGCCTTGGTCGTTGTGGACGGGTCTGAACGATGCTACGCGCAACCAGGAGGTGACCACCGGTTTGATTGCTTCGGAGCAGGGCTTGGGCGGTATCGGCGGTACGACGAATGTGAATACGCTCCCTTCGCAGATGCGTAAGGGCTTGCGTACCAGCCTCGTTTCGGCTAACCAGACCTATCGTTTCCGTGCTATGGTGACCTATGCGTCGGGTTTGCAGGACAATGGCTGGGCCTATGCCTTCTCGCTCTCGACCCGTCAGGGTGGCAATGACTATGTGGAGGGTGTCTATTACAACGCCTACGGCTACTTTGCCTCGGTCGAGAAGCAGTTCCTCTCGGGTCGTCACCGTCTGGCTTTGACCCTGTTGGGCGCACCCACCGAGCGTGGTGTGCAGCAGGCTTCGGTGCAGGAGGTCTATGACCTGGTGGGTAACAACTACTACAACCCGAACTGGGGTTATCAGCAAGGCGAGAAGCGTAACGCCCGTGTGCGTGATAACCACGAGCCGCTCGTGATGCTGAACTATACGTTCAATATCTCGGACCGCACGAAATTCGACCTCGCTACGTCGTTCCGCTTCGGTCGCAACGGCTATTCGGCCCTGACGTGGCAGGATGGTGCCGACCCGCGCCCCGACTACTACCGCTACCTCCCGTCGTACTTCGTGCGCGACAACAATTTGGAGGGTGCAGCCTGGCAGTATGAGCGTTGGAGAGCCAATTACGAGAACGTGCGTCACATCCAGTGGGATAAGTTCTACGAGACGAACTACACGCGCGAAAATCCCGTCGATAGCGAAATCTACGGTCCGGGCGCACGCTCGAACTACATGATTGAGGAGCGTCACACCGACCAGCGCGATTGGAATCTGGTGATGACCTTCCACCACCTCTTTAAGAACGGTTCGAAGCTGAATGCCGGTCTGAACCTGCGTCGCAATCGCACCGAGTACTACTCGGAGGTGAAGGACCTCCTGGGCGGTGACTATTGGGTCGATGAGGATAAGTTTGCCGAGCGCGATTTTGCCTCGCCCACGGCCAAGCAGAACGATTTGGAGTACTATAATAAGTATGGCCACGCGCGTGCAGCCAAGGAGGGCGATAAGTATAGCTACGACTACTATGCGCACGTGCTGAAAGGTGGTGCCTGGGCATCGTATCAGTGGCAGACGGGTGGTTTCTCGATGGTCCTCGGTGGCGAGATTGGCGCGACGAAGCTCTGGCGCGAGGGTCTGTGGCAGAAGGGTCTCTTTGCCGACAATTCGAAGGGCGACTCCGAGAAGCTCGACTTCCTCAATTACAAGGGTAAGTTAAACCTTGCGTATCGTTTCTCGGCGGCTCACTCCGTAGAGGTGAATGCCCTCTATATGCAGCAGGCTCCCGACTTTAAGAATGCCTTCGTATCGCCCCGTACACGCAACTCCGTGACGCCGAACCTCGAAGAGGAGAAGGTGCTGGGTGTCGATGCTTCGTACAACCTCCGTTATGGCGATTTGAAGGCGCGTATTTCGGGTTATTACACCGTGATTAAGGACCAGACGAAGCTCATGTCGTACTACGATGACGTGAACTCGAGCTTTACGAACTTTGCCATGAGCGGCATCGACAAGCTTCACTTCGGTTTGGAGGCTGCCGTTCAGGTGCCTATCTATCGCGGTTTGTCGTTGCGTGGTGCGTTGAGCTGGGGTCAATATACCTACACCTCGAATCCGGACTACGTGCAGACGCGCGATAACAGTGCCGAGGTGCTGACCGAGGGTAAAGTTTATTGGGAGGATTTCCGCGTGGAGAGTACGCCGCAGCTGGCTGCCAGCATCGGCCTGAACTTCCGCTCGAACAACAATTGGTTTCTCTCGGCCGACTGCAATTACTACGACCATATGTACCTCTCGATGAGTCCTGTCTATCGTACCGATGAGGTGATTTCCAGCTCGATGACCGATGCCGATATCGCCTATATGCGTCGTCAGGAGCGTTTCGACGATGCCTTCGTGCTGAACGCCTCGATTGGTAAGAATTGGTCGATTAAGTACAAATATACGCTCGGCTTCAGCCTCAATGTCGATAACCTGTTGAACAATCAGGATATCAAGACGGGCGGTTACGAGCAGACGCGCCTTGTGAAGAATACCGAGACGACGGTGGATTCCTATCAGCCCTTCGATTCGAAGTATTTCTATATGTTCGGCACGACCTACTACCTGAATGTCTATTTCCGATTCTAACAACCTCGAAAAACGATTTAAGCTATGAAAAAGATTGCAAATATGTTTGTCGTTGCGCTTCTCGCGCTTGTGATGACGGGTTGTTATAACGACTTCGAGAACCCGGCCGAGGGTAAGATTTTCTCCGACGAGGATTTCACGGCCGAGGGAATGTCCTACATCTCGATTAAGGAGCTGAAGACCACCTTCTGGCGCACGACGGGTGCCGGTACGGGTGCGGTGGCTTCGTGGGAGATTGACGAGCCGCTCTATACGCGCGGCAAGGTGATTTCTTCCGACCGCTACGGCTCGATTTATAAGTCGGTCTATCTATACGACGAGGTGACCGAGTCGGCCATCGAACTCAAACTCAACAGCGGCACCTATGTCTTCTATAGCGCAGGTCGTGAGCTGTTCGTGAAGCTCGAGGGCTTGGTGCTGGGTAACTACCGTGGTATGGTGAGCATCGGTACGAAGTCGGGTAACCCCGAGTATTCGAATGATAACCTCGAACTTCCCGTGATGATTGCCGACCATGTCTTCCGTGGCCGTGATTTGGGTATGCAGCAGAGCGATACGCTTGTGGTGAATGCTTCGAACTACATGGCCTTGACGGACGATGCGCTGGGTCGCCTGGTGCGCTTCGAGAACATCGAGAGCAAGTTCGGCACGGCTCCCTGGGGCTACAACAACTCCTTCCCCAACTACTTCGCCAACCAGACCTCGTATGATGTCAATTCGACCGAGACGCTCAATGGTGTGAGTTTCCAGGAGATGATTCAGGGCAAACCTACGTGGGCTGCGAAGGGCAAGCTCGGCGACGATAAGAAGGATACCTACTTCTATGGCTCGGCCTGGTTTACCTACGACGCTACAGACCCGGGTCAGGATTCGAATGCTGCCCTCGGCAACTATGTGGTGCGCACGAGCGGCTATGCCCGCTTTATGGAGGAGGCTATTCCGGCCGATGGCACGAAGGTCGATTTGACGGCTATCCTGGTTAAGTACACCAACTCGTCGGGTCGCTACGTGACCTACCAGCTCACGCTCAACGACGGCAACGATGTGGTAGCGAAATAAATTAAGAATTAAGAATTCTTGGAGCGAAAATCGGGGTTGTGGTTAATGGCTGCGACCCCGATTTGTTTTGGCTTTCGGTGGGGGCGGGAGTTAAGGGTTTTTAAGGGTTGCTAAAGGTTGCTAAAGGTTACTAAAGGTTACTAAAGGTTGCTAAAGGGGCCCCTTAAACCTTTAATTACCTTTAGTTGCCTTTATCGCCCTTTTCGCCCTTTTCGTCTGTGGGGAGACTGGATTGGCTACTCCGCAGGCAGAGCCTGCTCCGTGACGCCTTTCCAGGTGGACCCCTTGGGGAGATTACAAAGCAAAAGCTTTTCTTGTCAGAAAAGCCCTATTTTTTTGTTTGCCCTGTCGCCTTGTATGCAAGCATCCAGTCGCCACGACAAACAAAAAAGCCTTTGCAGATGCAAAGGCTTTTGCTTTGTCGGGGAGACTGGATTCGAACCAGCGACTTTCTGGTCCCAAACCAGACGCGCTAACCGGGCTGCGCTACACCCCGAACTGTGGCGCAAAGATACACCTTAATTTTGAATTCTAAATTCTAAATTCTAAATTAATTTTCTGTCTCCTCGAAAATCTGCTGCCAGGCACCGTTCGTGGGTGGGCAATAGACCGCGAAACCGAGCCGATGGGCGGTGTCGGCATTGCGGCTGCCATCGTCGATAAAGAGCGTCTCTTTGGGGTTCAGACCGCTCAAAGCAATCATCTTTTCGAAAATCGCGGGGGCTGGTTTCAGTATCTTCAGGCGGTAGGAGAGGAAGATGTCGTCGAAGTAGCTCTCCAATTCGCGCCCCGTGGCCTCACGCACGCGGTCACGGACAATCTCGATGGCCGTGGGGTTGGTGTTCGAAAGGACGTAGGTGCGGATGCCCCGCTCGCGCAGGCGGTCGATGGTGGCGAGCTTTTTTGCATCCACCCGCGAAAGGAACTCCCGATAGACCCATTCGATTTGTTCGTTCGTCACCTCGGGGCGGTTGTCGATACGGCGCATCTCGTCGCACGCCTCCTCCCAACTGATTTGGCCGCTCTCCATCCGCTCGTTCACCTCGGCGGGGTAGCAGGGGTCCATCAGGGCCGCCATCTTCTCCATACCAATCTCGCGAAAGGCCTCCATGACACGCTCCACCTCCAGGTCGCAAATCACGCCTCCGAGGTCGAATACTACATTTTTTATCGCTTTGAGCATCTTGTTTTTACTTTTGAAATTGCATCGTATAGCGGCGAATCGGGCGAATAATCCACATCGGCAGCATCACCAAAAGGGGAATCCATAACCGATTCCACCAATCGGGAACCGAGCAACGCGTCCCTCGCCAGAGGGCCTTCAGTGCGCGCTTGGCACAGCGGTCGGGGGTGATGAGTCCGCCAATCCTTACGCCCAACTGTTGGAGTTTGGGCGTGAGGCCGTAGAGGTCGGTCGCTACACCTGCCGGACAGATGGCCGTGACGGTCAGGCCCTGCTCTGCAACCTCCTTCGAGAAGGCGACCGAGAAGGCTTTGAGGTAGGCTTTTGAGGCACTATAGATGGCCAATCCCGGGTAGGGCATCCAGAGCGAATAGGAACTCATGTTGAGGATATGGCCCTTGATGCCACGCTCCACCATGCGCTGGGCATAACGACGGCAGAGTTTCGTGGCGGTCATGTCGTGAAGCAGGAGCATCCGCTCGATTTTCTCCTCGTCGGTTTTCAGTACATCGCAAAACGAGAAGATGCCGGCATTGTTTATCACGAGGTCAATCTCGATACCGGCGGCACCAATGGCCTCATACAGCTCTTCGGCCGCCTCCAGGCGGGCTAAATCGAGCGATAGGGTGCGGAATATCTGCCCCTCGACAAGGGGTTTTAGCTCTTTGGCCACCTCCTTGAGCGGCTCTTCGCGATTGCCCACCAGGACGAGGTTATAGCCCATCGCGGCCAGTTGCAGGGCAAAACTGCGACCGATGCCCGAACCGGCACCTGTCACCAAGGCCCATGTTTGGGCAGGATGTATCGTCGGACGTGCCATTATTTGATTTTTTTCAATTCGCGCCACAGCCGTTCGGGAATCTCTTCCGTGCAGTTGTGGCAACATTGCATATCGCGCGAATACATACGGGCAATGCAGTAGTCGCGATGGTCGCAACCCGAGCGGGTCGTAAGGTCGCCTTCACGCATCTTATTGACAAACGAGGGGTCGTTAATCAGGGCGCGAGCCATCTGCACCAGTTCAAAACCCTCGCCAAGTACCCGCTCGATGCCCTCGCGCGAAACCAATCCGCCGACATAGATGAGCGGCAGCTGCAACGCCTCGCGGAATTTTTTGGCATTTTCGAGGAAGAAGCACTCCTCGAAATCGTATTGTTTAATCATCCACTGCCCAAAGAGTGAAACGACAATCTTCTGCAACCATTCGTTCCATCCCATGTAGTAGCCCATCGTCTTGGTGGGAATACGGCCGCGCATTACGGCCATCGGAGCGCGTGATACGAACCCCGATGAGAGGACGATGCCATGCACGCCCAACCGCTCAATCTCCTTGGCAATTTCGATGCTCTCCGGCACTTCGATACCCCCTTTGAAACCATCCTCCATGTTGTGTTTCACGACAACGGCCATCTTCAGCTTGGCGGCCTCCTCCAAAACCTCCGTCAAACACTCCCGCATAAAGCGCATACGGTTTTCGAGCGACCCACCGTAGCTGTCCCGCCGACGATTGGTCCAGGGCGAGAGAAATTGCGAGATGAGGTAGCCATGGCCGGCATGTACCTCGACTGAGTCGAAGCCCGCCTCGTGCGCCGTCTTGACGGCCCGACCGAAATCCTTGACCGTTTGGTGAATATCGCTGTGCGACATCCGACGGTGGAAGGTGGGGGAGTAGAGGTTGAATCCGTTGGAGGCCGAGACGGGGAACGAGCCGGCCGTGGACCAGTGGGTCATGTTGCCGCAGTGGCCAATCTGGATGCCGGCCGCAGCCCCCTCGCGGTGGATGGCGTCGGTGATATCTTTCAGGGCGGGGACAATCTCGTCGCGAAGCCACAACTGCGAGTTGAACGACACGCCGCTGCGGTTAATCGAGGCGTAGGCCAGGGTGGTCATACCGATACCGCCACGTGCCACGCTGACGTGGTAATCCTTGAGCTGTTGGGTCGGGCCGAAGTCCTTGCCCATCGACTCGAAGGCAGCCGAGCGAATCGTGCGGTTGCGCAGCGTCAAAGGCCCCAATTGAAAGGGGGTGAATAGTTTCGAATCCATGGCTTAATAGATAAAGGGGATGATGCGCTTGCGCTTTAAGCGCGTAAACTCCTCGCCAAACTCCTGCTCGTAGCGACGTCGCAATGAGGCGGCACGTGGAGCCAAATTGGCAAAGGTCCAAAGGACAAAAACAACACCTGCCCACGACGAGGAGGCGATGGCGAAGCCCGTCCATTCGACCAATTCGCCAAAGTAGTTGGCCGACGTCACGTAGCGGAACATCCCTCCGTGGGGGATGTAGTGGCGCGTGTCGCCCGCTTTGCGGAGCGTGCGGATGATGTGGTCGGAGTGCAGGTTGATACCCATACCCGTAAAGAAGAGCAGAATACCTATCCAACTCATCGGCTTTGCGAGCCATCCGTCGTAGAAACCCTCGGGGGCGAGGTAGAAAATCCAGCCTCCCTGCATCAGGGCGTTGAGCGTATTGAAAATCATGCCCATCAGGACGATGCCCAAAGGCATTTTCGATTGACCGCGTAGGCGTAGCGGAAAGATGAACGAGCGGTGGAAATAGTGTAGTTCGAACAGCAGAAAAAGCACCAACGGAGCCGTCTCCAGCCGTCGGTCGGAGAGTCCCCACAGCAGGGCCATGGCCACAAATACGGGGCTTTCCATCATGACCCATCCCACCTTGTTTGAAATCGGACGGCCGAATTTGGGATTAAAGAGGTATCCATAGCCCGCCTCAACAAAGTGCAGCGCGATGAATACCACGACCGCCATGGCGGCCATCACCCCAAGAAATGTATAGTAAGTTTCCAACATAGCGACAAAGATAGCAAATTTCAAGATGCAAAGAGATGCCTTGCGGGCGATTTTTTTCTTTTTTGGTACGGTTTCTGCCGTAGTTGGAGCAATTCACCAATTAAATCAACAAAACGATGAAAAAACACGACAACCTCACAACCGACATCTACGCCTCGGAGGCGATGCACCATGCTGCCCCCATCGATACGATTCCCCAAAAGGGAACAACGCCGCAGGTGGCCTACCGCATGGTCAAGGATGAGACCTATGCCCAGACCCGTCCGGAGTTGAACCTGGCCACCTTCGTCACGACCTACATGGACGAAGAGGCGACGCGCCTGATGAACGAGGCCATCTCGATAAACTATATCGACGAGACGGAGTATCCGCGTGTGGCCGTCATGTGCGGACGATGCATCAACATTCTGGCCAACCTTTGGAACAGCCCCGAAAAGGCGGATTGGAAGTGTGGCGCGTTGGGTATCGGTTCGTCCGAAGCCTGTATGTTGGGCGGTGTGGCGGCCTGGTTGCGCTGGCGAGAGCGTCGCCAAAAGGAGGGTAAGCCGTGCGATAAGCCCAATCTGGTGATGAGTGCGGCCTATCAGGTCGTATGGGAGAAGTTCTGCCAGCTGTGGCAGATTGAGATGCGCACCGTACCCCTCACGCCCGACCACCTGACGCTCGATGCCGAGGCGGCCGTTAAGCTCTGCGACGAAAATACGATTTGCGTGGTGCCGATTTGCGGTGTCACGTGGACGGGTCTGGACGATGATGTCGAGGCTTTGGATAAGGCCCTGACCCGCTACCACAAGGAGTCGGGTAACGATATTCCGATTCATGTCGATGCCGCCTCGGGTGGCTTTATCCTGCCCTTCCTGAAGCCCGAAAAACGATGGGATTTCCGCCTCGAACGCGTGCTGTCCATCTCAACATCGGGCCATAAGTACGGCTTGGTCTATCCGGGTCTTGGGTGGGTGATTTGGAAGGATAAGCGATACCTGCCGAGTCAAATGGCCTTCTCGGTCAATTACTTAGGGGCTTCGATTACGCAGGTTGGGCTTAACTTCTCGCGCCCTGCGGCCCAGATTCTGGGGCAGTATTACAACTTCATCCGCTACGGATTCGAGGGCTATAAGGCGGTGCAGGAGGCCTCGATGGCCGTGGCCGAGTATTGTCATGCGGAGATTGGCAAGATGAACTGCTTTGCCAACTATTCCGATAAGGTGGAGAATCCGCTCTTTATCTGGAAGATGTGTTCGACCTACGAGAAGAAGGCGAAGTGGACGCTCTACGATTTGCAGGATAAACTCAAAGAGAGCGGATGGATGGTGCCGGCCTACTCGATGCCGGCCAATATCGAGGATACGGTTGTGATGCGCGTGGTGGTACGCCAAGGTTTTTCGCGCGATATGGCCGACCAGCTCCTGACCGATATCCGTAACGCCGTGGCGGAGTTCGAGGCCTTGAAATACCCGACAACCTCGCGCCTGAAATTTGAGCAGCAGGAGCGGCAGTGCGGGAAGGTCTTTACGCACTAAAGGTGAAAGTTGAGAGTTGAAAGTTGAAAAATAGTTAGCTCAACAAAAAGGGAGATGACCAACGGTTCAGGTCATCTCCCAATCTTTTTTGTTGAGCGGCTGAAAGCACGACAAAAAACTTTCAACTTTCAATTTTCAATTTTCAACTCTCAACTTATTTTGCTATTTTTGCCAGAGCAAAAAGCAAAGCTATGTCTTTTACGAAGATTAACCACTACGAACACGAATACCTCGACCACCACCACGATTCGGCCTTGCAGGTCACGGAGGGTGTTGAGGACCAACCCGTTGTCAATCCCTACCTGAAGCGTAGGAAGAAACGCCAACTTTCGACCGAGGAGTATATCGAGGGCATCCTGAAGGGCGATATCACGATTCTTTCGCGTGCCATCACCCTCATCGAAAGCTCCAATCCGGCCCATTATGCACAGGCACAGGAGATTATCGAAGGGTGTCTGCCCCATGCCGGCAAGTCGGTCCGCATCGGTATTACGGGCGTTCCCGGGGCCGGAAAATCGACCTGGATTGAGGCGGTGGGTAACATGGTGACCCGCCTGCACCATAAGTTGGCCGTCTTGGCCATCGACCCCTCGTCGGAGCGTTCCGGTGGTTCGATTTTGGGCGATAAAACCCGCATGACGACCATTACGACCAATCCCGATATCTTTGTGCGCCCTTCGCCTTCGGCCGGTTCGCTGGGTGGTGTGGCGCGTAAGACGCGCGAAACGATTGTGCTGTGCGAGGCGGCCGGTTTCGATGTGATTTTCATCGAGACGGTGGGTGTGGGACAATCCGAAACGGCCGTCCATTCGATGGTCGATATGTTCCTCTTGTTGCAGATTTCGGGTGCCGGTGACGATTTGCAGGGCATCAAGCGTGGCATTATGGAGATGGCCGACATGATGGTCATCACGAAGGCCGACGGCGAGAATATCCACAAGGCTGAGTTAGCCCGTGTGCAGTATCAGGGGGCGTTGCGCCTCTTCCCGATGCCCGAGTCGGGATTCCGTCCCGAAGTATTTTGCTGCTCGTCGGTGGCTGAAACGGGTCTGGAGGAGGTCTGGAAGGGGGTTGAGACCTATATCGACCACATCCAGGCAAACGGCTATTTCCGCCACAACCGCAACCGCCAAAACAAATATTGGATGTACGAAACCATCAACGAATCGCTCAAATCGTCGTTCTATCTTAACCCCGAGATTGAGCCGTTGATTGCCGAGATGGAGAGCCGTGTTTTGGAGGAGAAGACCTCCTCGTTTACGGCTGCTCACGAGCTGCTCGACCGCTATTTCAACCGCTGATGCGGCCCCGTTGAGCCGTGTTTTCGATGCGTGTCCGACCCTTGTGTCGCGACACGCATCTTTTTTGCGATTTCTGCCCCTTGCACGGGCTGCTTTCGTCCCCCTTTTTCTAAAGAAAAACTTTCGGCTTTTCTCTTTGCGCTTTGCACTTAATTTTGTACCTTTGTATGCCCAAAAACCGATTTGGACGAAAATTATTCACAAAATACTAATTACCAAATTTTATTTTCATTATGAAAGTATCTCACATTGAGCATCTTGGCGTGGCTGTAAAGAGCCTCGACGAGGCAATTCCCTATTGGGAGAACGTATTGGGTCTGAAGTGTTACGCCATCGAGGAGGTGGCCGACCAGAAGGTGCGCACGGCCTTCTTCCAGCTGGGTCAGACGAAGATTGAGCTGTTGGAGCCGACGTCGGAGGATTCGACCATCGCCAAGTACATCGAGAACAAGGGCGTGGGTATCCACCACATGGCCCTCGCTTGCGAGGACATCGAGGCCCAGTTGGCCGATGCCGAGGAGAAGGGCATCCGCCTCATCGACAAGACGCCGCGTAAGGGTGCCGAGGGTCTGACGATTGCCTTCCTCCACCCGAAATCGACGCAGGGTATCCTGACCGAGTTGTGCGAGAACAAGAACAAATAATCACAACATAAACAAAATCAACATTTAGCAATGAGCGAAATTCAAGCTAAAATCAACAAACTGATCGAAAACCGCGAGACGGCTCGCATGGGTGGCGGTCAGAAGCGCATCGAGGCCCAGCACGCCAAAGGCAAGTACACGGCTCGTGAGCGTATCCAGATGCTCCTGGATGAGGGTTCGTTCGAGGAGTTCGACATGTTCGTAACCCACCGTTGCTACGACTTCGGTATGGACAAGAGCCATACGTTCGGTGACGGTGTCGTAACCGGTTACGGTACGATTGCAGGCCGCCTGGTCTATGTCTTTGCCCAGGACTTCACGGTAACGGCAGGTTCGCTGTCGCTCTCGATGGCCGACAAGATTTGCAAGATTATGGATATGGCCATGCGCAACGGCGCACCCTGCATCGGTCTGAACGACTCGGGTGGTGCCCGTATCCAGGAGGGTGTGAACGCCCTGGCCGGCTATGCCAACATCTTCCAGCGCAACGTGATGGCTTCGGGTGTGATTCCCCAGATTTCGGCCATCTTCGGTCCCTGCGCCGGTGGTGCTGTTTACTCGCCCGCACTGACCGACTTCATCATCATGAAGAAGGAGACCTCGAATATGTTCCTCACCGGCCCGAAGGTGGTGAAGACCGTAACGGGTGAGGATGTAACGCAGGAGCAGCTCGGTGGTGCTACGATGCACACCACGCGCTCGGGTGTTGCCCAGTTTGCTGTCGATACCGAGGAGGAGGGTATCAAGATTATCAAGGACCTCCTTTCGTATATGCCGCAGAACAACATGGAGGATACGCCGCTGGCCGTTTGCACCGACCTGCCGACCCGTCTCGAGGATTCGCTCAACGAGATTATCCCCGACAACATCAACAAGCCCTACGATATGACCGAGGTCATCAAGGCCATCGTCGATAACGGTGAGTATCTGGAGCAGGCCGCCGGCTATGCCAAGAACATCATCACCTGCTTCGCCCGCTTCAATGGTCAGGCCGTAGGTATCATTGCCAACCAGCCCAAGTTCATGGCCGGTGTATTGGATATCAACGCTTCGCGCAAGGCTGCCCGCTTCGTGCGTTTCTGCGATGCCTTCAATATTCCGCTCGTGACGCTGGTGGATGTGCCGGGCTTCCTGCCGGGTACGACCCAGGAGTATGGTGGTGTGATTACGCACGGTGCGAAACTGCTGTTCGCCTACTGCGAGGCTACGGTACCCAAGGTAACCGTTACGCTGCGTAAGGCCTACGGTGGTGCCTATATCGTGATGTCGTCGAAGCACATCCGTGGTGATATCAACTACGCATGGCCCTCGGCCGAGATTGCCGTGATGGGTGCCAGCGGTGCTGTTGAGGTACTCTACGGTAAGGAGCTGAAGGAGCTGGCCGATAAGCCGGAGGAGAAGGCCAAGTTTATTGCCGAGAAGGAGGCCGAGTACAACGAGAAGTTCTCGAACCCCTACAACGCTGCCCGCTACGGCTACATCGACGATGTGATTGAGCCGCGCAACACGCGCTTCCGCGTGATTCGCGCCCTCCAGTCGCTCTCGACGAAGCGTCTCCAGAACCCCGCCAAGAAACACTCGAACATTCCTTTGTAATCCCTTTAGGTTATGACAAACTTTTTAGCAGTTACCTGGGGCTGGTCGGAGATGATTTGGTGTACGGTCATCAGCATTGCGCTGGTGTTCTGTGTGCTGATTTTGCTCGTCTTCGTGATGATGCTCTTCGGTGTTATCTTTGCCCAGAAGCCCGAGCGCAAGCTGGCAAAGGTGGCCGAGAAGCCCATCTCGGATGAGCAGCTGCACGAGGAGCAGATTGCCGCCATTACCGCCGCTTTGAAGCTCTATAAGAGTGCCTTGCACGACCGCGAGTCGGAGGTGCTGACGATTCAGAGCCTGAAGCGTGCCTACTCGCCGTGGAACTCGAAGATTCACGGTTTAACCCAGTTACCCGATAGAAAATAAGCATTAAACTATGAAAGACTACACATTGAAAATCAACGGTCATACGTACAACGTACAGATTGACGAGGTGAACGAGGCCTCGACGCTGGCTCGTGTGACGGTGAATGGTACGCACTATGAGGTAGAAATCGAGGGTGGTAAGGCTGCTCCGGTTGTTAAGCCGCAGGTAGCTGCCGCTCCCAAGACGGCCAACAGTGCCCAGATTACGCCCCAGACGGCCGCTCCGTCGGCTCCCGTACAGCGTCCCGCAGCCGCTGCTGCCGGTGCCATCAAGTGTCCGCTGCCCGGTACGGTGATGGCCGTGAAGGTAGCCGTGGGTGATACGGTGGCCGTAGGTCAGACGCTCCTCGTGCTGGAGGCTATGAAGATGGAGAACAACATCGACTCGGACCGCGCCGGTGTCGTAAAGCAGATTTGCGTACAGCAGGGTGCTACGGTGATGGAGGGTGACAACTTAATCGTGATTGAGTAAGCTATGTTGAACCTCCTGCAATCAAATTTCGCGCTGGAGAGCTTGGAGAAGTTCGTCTCGAAGATGGGCTTTGTGGCCTTCTTCTCGGAGATGGGCTGGGGCAACCTGGTGATGATTCTCATCGCCTTCTTCCTGCTCTATCTGGCCATTAAGAAGGAGTATGAGCCGATGCTGATGATGACCATCGCCTTCGGTATGCTCCTGACGAACCTCCCCGGTGCGGGTCTCTTCCATGAAGAGCTGTTCGCCGGTGGTCATGTCCATTGGGATGCCTTCACCTCGCATGAGGGTGTGGCTCCCGGTCTGTTGGACTACCTCTATCTGGGTGTGAAGCTCGGTATCTATCCCTGCTTGATTTTTGTGGGTGTAGGTGCCATGACCGACTTCGGTCCGCTGATTGCCAACCCCAAGAGCTTCCTGCTGGGTGCTGCCGCACAGACGGGTATCTTCCTTACGTTTATTGCCGCTTACGCCATGGGCTTTACGCCCGAGCAGGCCGGTTCGATTGGTATCATCGGTGGTGCTGACGGCCCGACGGCTATCTTCCTGACCGCCAAGCTCGCTCCCGAGCTGCTCGGCCCGATTGCCGTGGCTGCCTACTCGTACATGGCTCTCGTGCCGGTGATTCAGCCGCCCATCATGCGCGCCCTGACCACCAAGAAGGAGCGTCAGATTAAGATGAGTACGCTGCGCCAGGTGTCGAAGAAGGAGCGCATCCTCTTCCCGATTATCATCGCATCGATTATCTCGTTGCTGCTGCCCGATGCAGCTCCGCTGATTGGCTGTCTGATGCTGGGTAACCTGATGAAGGAGTGCGGTGTAGTGGATCGTCTCTCGAAGACCGTACAGAACGAGCTGATGAACATCGTGGTTATCTTCCTGGGTCTCACGGTAGGTGCTACGGCTACGGCCAACACCTTCCTCAGCCCCGCCACCATCAAGATTATGGTGATGGGTGTGGTTGCCTTCGGTGTCGCTTCGGCTTGCGGTGTGCTGTTTGCCAAGCTGATGAACTGCTTCCTCAAGGAGGGCAATAAGATTAACCCGCTGATTGGTTCGGCCGGTGTGTCGGCTGTGCCGATGGCTGCCCGCGTATCGCAGAAGGTAGGTCAGGAGGAGAATCCTTCGAACTTCCTCCTGATGCACGCCATGGGTCCGAACGTAGCCGGTGTGGTTGGTTCGGCCGTAGCGGCAGGTCTTCTGCTGTCGTTCCTCGGATAGGTTCCGAATTTTGCGGAATCTTCCGCACTATACTTGCAAGCCCCGAATGGTTTTCCGTTCGGGGCTTGTTGTTTTTTTTAAGGGTTGCTAAGGGGTACTAAAGGTAACTAAAGGTTGCTAAGGGGTTGGATAGAACTTTAGTTCCCCTTTAGTATCCTTTAGCATCCTTTAGTCGCCTTTAGCCTCCTTTTAATTAATTTTTAATTTATTTTGTAAAACCAAAACTTTTTCGTACCTTTGCGCACCCGCAAAGTGCGGGATTAGGATTACAACAAGTTAAATTAAACGTAAAACACAGTGGATTCATTAAGCTACAAGACTATCTCGGCCACTGCTGAGGGCGTTACCAAGGAGTGGTACGTCATCGACGCAACGAACGAGGTATTGGGACGTCTTGCATCGCAAATCGCGAAGATTCTCCGAGGCAAGAACAAGCCCTGCTTCACGCCCCACGCCGATTGTGGTGACTATGTCATCGTAATCAATGCAGACAAGGTGAAGCTCACGGGCAAGAAGATGACCGACAAGGTCTATGTGCGTCACACGGGTTATCCCGGTGGTCAGCGTTTCGCTACCCCCGCCGATTACCTGGCAAAGAAGCCGACCTTCGTAATTGAGAAGGCCGTGAAGGGTATGCTCCCCAAGACCCGTCTGGGCGAGCACATTTTGAAGAACCTGAAGGTTTATGCCGGTGAGGAGCATCCCCACGCCGCTCAGAACCCGAAGGCAATTAAGTTAAACGAGATTAAGTAAGAAAGAAGATGGAAGTTGTAAACACCGTAGGTCGCCGTAAGGCAGCTGTGGCTCGCGTATACGTGAAGCCGGGTAAGGGTCAGATTACCATCAACCACAAGGCACTTGCCGAGTATTTCTCGCTGGACATTCTCTGCTTCCAGGTTAAGCAGCCCCTGTTGGCTACCAATACGCTGGAGAACTATGACATCACCATCAACTTGGTTGGTGGCGGTATCAAGGGTCAGGCAGAGGCTGCCCGTCTGGGTATTGCTCGCGCACTGTGCGAAATCGACGCCGAGATGCGTCCGGTGCTGAAGAAGGCCGGATTCCTCACGCGCGATTCGCGTGTTGTTGAGCGTAAGAAGCCCGGTCAGCCCGGTGCCCGTCGCAAGTTCCAGTTCAGCAAGCGTTAATATTCGCACTGGACCGAATTTCGGCAACGCACGGAACGAGTTCTCAAACATCGAGGGACTACACCTATATATTATTGTACTGCCCTTGTGTTGCTCGTCCGCGGAAAATCGACGGAGACTCACCTCGTGAAGAGGCCGCTACTTTGTCGATTGAAGAAAAGAGAATTAAAATTTATAACCATTTGAATTAAAATGTCACGTACAGATTTTAATACATTACTGGAGGCCGGCGCACACTTTGGTCACCTGAAGCGTAAGTGGAACCCCAAAATGGCTCCCTACATCTTCATGGAGAAGAACGGCATCCACATCATCGACCTGCACAAGACCGTGCTGAAGCTCGATGAGGCTGCAGCAGCCATCAAGCAGATTGCCAAGAGTGGCCGTCGCGTGCTGTTCGTAGCCACGAAAAAACAAGCTAAGGAGATTGTTGCCGAGAAGGTGGCAGCAGTAGGCATGCCTTACGTAACCGAGCGTTGGGCAGGCGGTATGCTGACGAACTTCCCCACCATACGTAAAGCCGTTAAGAAGATGGCCACCATCGATAAGATGGCCTCGGACGGCACGTTCGATAATTTCTCGAAGCGAGAGAAGCTCCAGATTGAGCGTCAGCGCGCCAAGTTGGAGAAGAACCTCGGTTCGATTGCCGACCTGACCCGTCTGCCGGCAGCCTTGTTCGTTGTTGACGTACAGAAGGAGGCCAACGCCGTGAAGGAGGCAAAGCGACTCAACATCCCCGTATTTGCAATGGTTGATACTTGTTGTGATCCGACCAACATTGATTACGTTATCCCTGCAAACGATGATGCTTCGAAGTCGATTGCCGTTATTCTCGACGTGATGTGCGCTGCCATCGCCGAGGGTTCGGAGGAGCGTCGCCTGGAGAAGGAGAAGGAGGCTCAGGAGGCTGAGGCTGCTGCTCCCAAGAAGGAGGCCAAGCCCCGCATCAAGAAGGCTGTAAAGGCCACGGTTGATGCCGAGGAGGAGGCTGTTAAGGAGGTAGTTGCCGCTACGGAGGCTGCTGCCGATGCCGAGTAATTATTGACTTTACAAACCTTAAACACACATTAAGACTATGGAAATCAAGGCTGCTGATGTCATGAAGCTCCGTAAGATGACGGGTGCCGGCATGATGGACTGCAAGAAGGCTCTGATGGAGGCTGAGGGCGACTTCGCCCGCGCCCAGGATATCATCCGCGAGAAGGGTAAGCTGGTTGTTGCCAAGCGTGCCGACCGCAACGCTACGGAGGGTGTTGTTGCCACGAAGGTTGTAGGCACGAAGGCCTATATCATCTGCTTGGCTTGCGAGACCGACTTCGTTGCTCAGAACGAGGAGTACTCGGCTTCGGTGAACGAGATGCTGGAGTTGGCCGTTGCTGCCGACGCTGCTGACCGTGACGCTCTCTTGGCTGTGAAGAACGCCGAGGGTCACACCGTTGAGGAGATGGTAACCGAGAAGTCGGGTCAGACGGGTGAGAAGATTGAGCTGGCTTACTACGCTCGTATCGAGGCTCCCTACTGCAACGCCTACGTACACTTCAACAAGAAGCTCGGTACGGTTCTGGGCTTCAACAAGGAGGTTCCCGAGGAGGTTGCCCACACCGTTGCCATGCAGGCTACGGCTATGGCTCCCATCTCGATTGATGTTGCCGACTGCCCCGCCGAGACGGTTGAGCATGAGCGCAAGATTGCAATCGAGGCCATGAAGCAAGACCCGAAGAACGCTAACAAGCCGGAGGCTATTCTGGAGAAGATTGCCGAGGGTAAGATGCGTAAGTTCTTCGAGGAGAACACGCTGCTGAACCAGTGCGTGGTTGGCGAGAAGGAGTCGATTGCCGAGTTCATCCACAAGGCAGACAAGGAGGCTACGGTTGTTGCTTACAAGCGTTTCGCGCTGGGTGAGTAATTCCGATAACTCCCATAAAGAAAACCGAGGTTCTGAAAAGAGCCTCGGTTTTTTTTGTGTCGGTGGGAGTTGAAAAGGGTGCTAAGGGTAGCTAAGGGTTATTAAGGGTTGCTAAGGGGGTAGGTTGAACTTTAGTTCCCCTTAGTTTCCTTTAGTTCCCGTTAGTTTTTTACTCTTCGCAGTACGCCCAGGATAACGCGCCTTACGATGGCCGGCAGTGCGCACCAGATAGCTGATTTTGTGCGCCAGCTGCGTGACGAGCAGTCGATGAGTTTGCCCGACGGGCGATGTGCGCGAACCATACGGGCAACGACATCCGCTCTTTTGCATCGCTCCTCCAAGCGATAGTTTCCGTCACCGCGCATCACCAACTCCTCTCCCTCGATGCGGTGGAGGCGGTGCAGCAGATGCCGCCCGCGATAGCGAAAGAGATAGACTTCGCCCACGTGCGGCTCTTCGTTGCCGATGGGGGCTACTATAACGTGGTCTTTGCTGTCGTGCAGGAAGGGGCGCATACTGTTTCCGCGCAGGATAAATTCCGCCTCCAACCCCTCGGCAAGCAGTCGCTCGACCTCGTCGAAGAAGATTTCGTTGCTGATTTTCATCGTTCTTCGGTGTAGAGGGTTTGACAAGCCAACTCGGCCGCCTCCCGATTCGGCAGGCAGCGCAGGTGATAGACCGGTGTTTGGCGCAGGATGGCCGAGAGGAGGTTGTTCGTGCGGTCGAACAGCTCCGCATCGTAGCTGAACGAGGGGGGCATCGACGGTTGCAGCGAGCCGTAGGCCATGAGGGTCGAAAGTTTGCGAATTTCATTTACGGGTGCCTGCGAGAGGCGCAGGAAGCCGCGAATGGGGTAGTGAAGGTTGCGATAGCAGGGCGTTTTGCCGCTCCAGGGCGAACCATAGACCGTAGCAACTCCCTCCTCGATGGCAATCATTGGTGAGTCGTCGTTGAGCAGTTCGGTGCCGGCAATGTGTTCGCGCCACAGGCGGGTATGGGTACTTTTGCCCGTTCCCGATTCGCCCAAACAGAGGACAGCCGCCCCGTCGTGTATCAATACCGAGGAGTGAATCGCCATCACCCCTTTGGCCGATGCACGCAGGTTGAAGGTAATCCACAGCCCGAAACGGAAGAGTGACGGGTCTTCATCGGCGGTGCAATTGCAGCGCACAAGACCTTGTTTCGGAACCTCGAACGAGGTGAGCGGTTTGCCTTCGCGGGCCATCGTAAAGAGGTGGCCTTCAGTGGTTTTGTAGAGGCGGCAGACGGCCTCGGCATCGGGGAAATCGAACGTGTCGAGCAGGTGATGAGTCGTCTCGGGGTGAGTCGTTTCGGCATCGTAGCACACCTCGATGGGGTCGCTGACTGTCGAGGGGTCGATTTCGAAGGGGCGCAACCCTGCAAAGTGAAAATGCGGGGCGTGGAGTAGCAACTCGATGTGGGCAATGCGGTAGGCTTTAGGCATAGGGTGTAGCGGTGTGGTCAATGGTGATGATGCGGTCACAAGCCTCGAGCGAGGTTTCGCGGTGGGCAATGACCAGTAGTGTGAGTGATTTATTCTCCGAGGCGAGGCGGGCAATCGAGTGGTTGATTTCCTGCTCGGTGGCCGAATCGAGCGACGAGGTAGCCTCGTCGAAGAACAGCACGTCGGCACGACGATAGAGGGCGCGGGCAATGCCGATGCGTTGGCGTTGGCCGCCCGACAGACGACATCCGCACTCACCGACACGGGTATCCATTCCCTTGTCGAGCGAGCGTACAAAATCGCCTAATTGGGCCATCTCAAGCACCTCTTCGACCCGCTTGCGGTCAATCTCCTCCGGAGCGATACCAAGAGCCACATTCTCGGCAAAGGTGCCGTCGGTGAGGAAAAGGCTCTGCGATACGTAGCCTACACGTTGTTGCCAACGACGGCAATTGTCAGCCGTGAGGGGGGTGTTATCGATTGCAATTTCACCTTCGGTGGGGGCGTAGAAACCAAGCAGGAGGTTGAACAAGGTGGTCTTTCCGGCACCCGAAACACCCCTGAAACCGATATGCTCGCCCTTGCGGATCGTGAGGTTCAGCCCATCGAACAGCTCCTCCTTGCCGTCCCAGAAGCGGAACTTCAGGTCGCGAATCTCGATGACATCGTTAAACGGAAGTGGCTCGATGTGTTTTTCGCTCTTCTCACTTTCCACATCGTTGGGGGCCTCTTTGAGTATCTGAATCGTGTAGCGGTTGTAGCGAATCGTGGTCCAGCTCGAGAGGATGTTTCTGACCGAGGGCATCAGACGGATGGCTGCCACGGCAAAGATACCGAAGAGCAGTTGCGAACTTCCCTCGCCCAGTCCGAGCGAAAAGGAGAGGGCTGCCAAGAGCGAGATGCCGATAGCCAATCCCAACTCGGTGACCATCTGGGGCAGCAGGGCGATATCGGCCTCTTTCGAGCGGGTGCGTACCACCTCGCGCATGGCACGGTCGAACCGACGGAGCATCATCGGGAAGGCGTTGTTCAGCTCCACGTCGGTAAAACCTCGGAAGGTCTCGGCCACGACACGCGACTTCTCGCGCTGGGCGCGATTCTCCTCCTCGCCATAGCGGTTGATGCGACGACGCACGTAGCGGTAGTAACCCCACATCGAGGGGAGGAAAATCAGGATGATGAGCAGCGAAGCCATCGGTGCATAGAGGGCCAAGGCGGTAAAGAGCAACACGAGCAACATCGCTTCGGAGCAAATCGTGGCGATGGGCTTCAGCACACCGGCCGTAAAGGCGAGGCAGACCACATTTACGTTGCGGGCCAGCACGGCCGAATTCTGACTCTTGATAAAGGGCAGACCGCGACGATGGTAGGTGGTGTAGAGACGACGCGAGAGGGTGGTGTAGAGGTCGTAGATGTAGCGACGCTCGATGCGCGAGAGCAGGAGAGTCAGCAACGATTTGAGGGCAATGACCCCCACAATCAGTGCGGCCGTAAACCAGGCAAACTGCTCGGCCGAGCGAAAACCGGCCCAGCGATAGAATTGGGCCATCGGCCCCTCGCCTGTCAGCGAATCGGGGTCGAGTGCCAACGCCAGCACGGGGAGCAACATGGCCAGACCCACCAAATTGAGCGTGGCTCGAATGAAGAGCGTAAAGGCTACGCCCAAGCCGCGACGACGAAAGGGACGGGGTATGAGATTCAGTAGCTGTTTCATCCTTCTATGACGTGTTCTATTTTTCCTTGTTTAACGTACCACAGGTAGCCATTTACCCGCTCGTAGCCCATTTCGCGGAGCAGCGAGGCGTAACGCTCCAGCTGTCGGCGGTAGGAGGCGGCATCGAGTTCGCCGAATTTGTAATCCACTACGACGGCCTCCTTGTCGCGTATCATCACGCGGTCGGGGCGGTGTTTGAGGTGCGCTCCGCGACTTAAAATCACCTCCTCGGTGCGTATCTCCTGCCACGAACCATCGAACCAATTCCCCACTACGGGGTCCGAAAGGGCCTTATCGACCATGCGTTGCAGCTCCTCGGCATCCTCCTTTTTGATGCGGGCGTCCTGCTCCATGCCTTGGATGGCGCGACGAATACCCTCACGGTCCGAGGCCTCCTCGAAGGCTTGGTGCATCAGAATACCGAAGTTGCGGGGCGACAGGTCGGGGAGTTCGTGGTCGAAATATCGCTCCGACTTGAGGCTTAAGGCTAATTCGGTCTCCGAGGTGGGGTAGCCTTTGAGCAGGGTATGTGTCACCGCGCGTTTCGGCTCTTCGTGGCGCATCAACTCCAACGGCTCCTCGGTCTGCTGCTCGTCCTTCGGAGCGGGACCTTGCAGCGTGCCTGCCGTATAGCGTCCCCCCTGCATCTCGCTCTCGACAACCGAGCGTAGCAAAGCTCCGACGTGTTTGCTGCCCGTTTCGGGGATAAAGATGTGGAGCGACTCGGCTGCGCGTGTGAGGGCCACATAGAGCAGGTTGATGTTGTCGATGTGCGCATAGACCAGCTCCTGGTAGTAGGCGGCCGAAAAGCCCGATTCGCCCATCTGGCGACGCAGGCGGATGGGCATCTGCCCGATTTCGGCCTCCTCGCCTTCGCCCGCCGCGGCCCAGATGATGTTGCTTCTCATACCGCTCACCACGGGGCTGAGCGACCACGAGCAGTAGGGTATCAGTACCACCTTCTTCTCCAAACCCTTGGCTTTGTGGATGGTGAGAATCTCGATGGTCGATTGGCTCTCCTCGATGGAAATCGATTTTGTGCATCCCTGCTCCTCCCACCAGGCGATGAAGAGCGCGAGGTCGGCAATGCGATTCGTCGAGAAGGAGATGATTTGTTCGTGGAGGGCTTGCAGGTAGGCCACCTCACGGTGGTTTTGTTGCAGGTCGTACTCCAGCACAATCCGTTCGAAGGCCTCCTCGGGCGAAAGGAGCCGTATCGAGCGTAAAAATTGCAACTCACGGCTCTCCAGCGTGCGGTCGAAGGGGTGTTTGAGGTATTGGTTGTAGAGGGCGCGGTAGAGCGACTCTTCGGGGTTCAGGGCGAGGCGCATGACGGCTGTTACGAAGCCGCAGATGGGGGCTTTTCCGATGATGAGAGCCTCCTGTGTCATCACATCGAAACGATAGCGCGGGTCGTCGTTCGTGCGTTTGAAATCGAGCAGGCGCGTAGCGATGCGTGCGCCTTCGAGCGAATTGCGCACCAAAATCAGCAGCTCCGAAGGGCGATAGCCCAGGTCGAGGAGTTGGCAGATGCGCTCGATGATGGGCGGCTCCTCCGCGTAGTTCTCGATGCTGACATACCCTTTGTGGGTATTCTTACGGCGCGGCTCCTGCGCGGAGTTGTGGTAGGCATCCTGCAACGTGTTGCGCAGCGAGTCGGCTACCGAGCGTTTCAGGTGTCCGCCCACTACCGCTTCGTCGAGCTGGTCGTTCACAAGGCGATTGTCCAGCTCCACGATGCGTTCGATGACGCGGTTGTTGAAACGAACCACCTCCTCCAGACTGCGGAAGTTCTCCTTGAGGTTGATGACCGTCGTATCCTCCTTGCCCAGGGCCTCCTCCGCTTCGCGGTGCAGAATCTTCCAGTCACCGCCTCGCCAACGATAAATCGACTGCTTCAAATCGCCCACCAGCAGGACCGATTGGCGGTCGGATTGCGCCATGGCGTTGCGTAGCAGCGGGAGGAAATTCTCCCACTCGCGTACCGAAGTATCCTGGAACTCGTCGATGAGGAACCGTTCAAAGCGGTTGCCCACCTTTTCGTAGATGAAGGGGGCGTCGCTCTCGGTGAGAAACTCCGAGAGCAGGTATTTCGTCTCCGAAAGGAGCATGAGTTGCTGTTCGCGGCAAAGCTCTTGTACCTTTTTATAAAGGTCACCCAGGAGGGCGAAACTGCGGTAGGTCTCGCTCAACAGTTGGGCCGTATTCCAACGATGCAGGTTCTTGTCGTAGATATGGCGCATATGCTGCATGAGGGGTTGCAGCAGGGGGCGCAACTCCCACGAACGGCTACCCGCCTTGCCCCACGCCTTCTCCTCGTCGCAGGCCGTGTCGAAGCGTTTCGAGTAGGGGATAATCTCCCCCTCGTCGGCAATCGTGAGGGGCCAATTCATAAAGCCCGTCTGCTTGTATGGGAAGTCCGAAATCGTTGCACCGGCACTCGTCATAAGCCGTCGGATTTCGCAGGCGAACTTCCTAAGCTCGGCCTTCGATGCCTCGGCATGGCGGTTGGTGCGCTGTACCAATTCGTGCAGCTCCTCGCGCGAGCGGCTCGAGAGCAAGGCCTGCTTGTTGCGCTCCTTGAAAATCTCGTCGCCCAAGGCCAGAATACCCTCCCTGACGTCCCAGCCTTTTCCCTCCTCGATGCGCTCCTCGACAAAGCGGGTGAGCCAGCCGAGCAGTTCGCGGTTGGTGGTAATCTCCTCGATGAGCGTGTCGGCACTCTTCGTGAGAATCGAGGCCGTTTCGAGTTCGATGTTGTAGTTCAGGTCCAATCCTAACTCCTTGATAAAGGCGCGTAGGATGCGCTGAAAGAAGGTGTCGATGGTCAGTACCGTGAAACGCGAGTAGTCGTGCAGAATCTTCGAACGTGCCTCCGTGGCCCGCTTTTTAATCTCTTCGGGGGTCAGCCCCAAATCGCGCATCAGGAGTTTGCGGTACGACGAACGGTAGTCGGCCGCCAGGCGGTGAATCTCCTTCAGGATGCGGCTCTTCATCTCCTCGGTGGCCTTGTTCGTAAAGGTGACGGCCAGGATGTGGCGATACGAGGCGGGCTGTGAAATCAGCTCACGGACGTAGTTGTAGGCCAGCTGGTAGGTCTTGCCCGAACCGGCACTTGCATTGAGAATCTTGGCGCGCACGAGAAGTAAAACGTTTGTTTAATTTGTAAAATTACAAATTAATTCCCGAATGTCGTACATTTTGCCGTAAATTTTGTAAATTAGCATCCGTGAAACCGTAAAATCGAACCCCCGGAAGATGGAGCAAACGCAACCCATGAAGAGCTTTTTGGAGGAGGTGGCCGACGACCTCTACACCCGCTATGGCGATGCTTTGTCGTCTTGTCGCATCCTCTTTCCCTCGCGTCGCGCCCGCATCTTCTTTATCGATGCCCTGGGTCGTATCATCGACCGTCCCCTGTGGCAGCCACACTATACGACCATCGACGAAATGATGAGCGAACTCTCGGGGTTACGTCCGGGCGATAAGTTGCGCCTGGTGACCGAGCTGTATAAGGTGTATAGCGAACTGCACAACGAGAGTTTCGATAAGTTCTATTTCTGGGGCGAGATGCTCATCTCGGATTTCGATATGATTGACAAATATCGCATCGAGGCCGAGCAACTCTTTACGAACATCACCGACCTGAAGGAGTTGGAGGCCGACCTCTCGTATCTCACGGAGCGTCAGCAGGAAATCATCACCCGTTTCTGGTCCACGGTAGGTCCCGAGGTGTCGCTCTCGGAACAGAAAAAACGCTTTCTTCACATCTGGCGCACCCTGCCCGAGGTCTATACCCGCTACCGCAAACGACTGCTTCAGCTGGGCGTTGCCTATGGCGGACTGATGCAGCGCAGAGCCATCGAGCGGCTTGAAAGCGGGGAGGCAAAACTTCCCTCCGACAGCCACTTTGTGGTGGCCGGATTCAACGCCCTTTCGACCTGTGAAAGAGCCTTGTTTCGCCACCTTCAAATGCAGACCAAGACCGACTTTTATTGGGATGCCGACCGCTATTACCTCGACCGCAAGGAGCAGGAGGCGGGGATGTTCCTGCGTCGCAATATGGTCGATTTTCCCCCTGCGAAACGTCTTTCGGAGGAGGGTATGAGCCGCCCTAAACGGTTGCGTTCGGTGGCGGCCGTGTCAAATGCCGTGCAGTGTAAGCAGGTGGCCGAAATTCTCACCGAGTGGGCCAAAGAGGGGAAATTGGATAAGGAGACGGCCGTGGTGCTGACCGACGAAAATCTGCTGATGCCGCTCCTCTATGCCCTGCCCAAAGAGCTGGGCAAGGTCAATGTGACGATGGGTTACCCCCTGCGTCAGACCCTGGCCTACACCTTCATAGAACGACTCATCGAGTTGCAGGCTCATGGTCGCAAAGAGGGGGAGGGGTGGAGTTTCTATCATGCCGACGTGTCGGGCCTTTTGAGTCACCCCTTCCTCACGACGGCCGATGCCAAACTTTGTGCCGAGATGCAGTGCGAGATGGTCGAAAAACGGCATATCCGCCTGATGAGCGAATCGCTGCATCGCCACCCGTTGCTCTGCCTTATTTTCCGTCCGAAACACTCCTGGCAGGAGTTGTCGGATTGGATGCTCGAGGTGCTGGAGGCGGTGGCTCGTGTCCCTTACGAAGGGGAGGATTCGGAACGACGTGTGGAGTTTCTGTCCGTCACGGCAACCGAAATTCATAAGTTGCGTAACTTAATCGAACAGTGCGAGATACCTATCGAACAGCCGGTCTATTGCTCGTTGCTTCGTCGCCACCTGCAAACGCTGCGCATCCCCTTCCGGGGTGAACCGTTGCAGGGTATTCAGGTGATGGGTATTTTGGAGACCCGCAACCTTGATTTTCGGCGTGTGGTGATTCTCTCGATGACCGACAACAACTTTCCGGGTGACCACCTGCAACAAGGCTCCTTCATCCCATACAGCCTGCGTGCAGCCTTCGATTTGCCCACGCCCGAACACCACGAGGGCGTCTATGCTTATTACTTCTATCGCCTGATTCAGCGAGCCGAAGAGGTGACGATGCTCTATTCGTCGCGTGCCGACGAGAAATCGACCGGCGAGCCGAGTCGTTACCTGCGCCAACTCGACTACGAAAGTCCCCATACGCTCCATCATGCCGAGGTGGGTGTCGATGTCAATCTTGTGCCGCCCGAACCGATTGTGGTGCGAAAAGAGCCTGTTTTTGGTGCCTTGTTGCGCTATGTCGATGCCAATTCGAAGGCGGCCCTTTCGCCCACGGCCCTCTATCGGTATGTGGCCTGTCCGCTCCGCTTCTATTTCCACTCGGTGGCGGGGTTGCGCACCGAGGATACGGTGGCCGAGGAGGTTGATGCTCCGATGTTCGGAACAATTCTCCATGCCGCTGCACAAGCGTTGTATAAACGCATCGAAGGTGTGCAAAATCCGGGTGAGATGCTTCATGCATTGGCACGCTCGGGCGAGGTGGAGCGTGCCGTTGATGGCTCTATTGCAAAGAATTATCTCAATCGTGAGTCGGTGCCGAAGGAGGAGTATCCGGGCAACCTGCTCTTGGTGCGCGATATTGTGATTCGCTACCTGAAACGGGGTGTGATGGCCTACGATGCCGCGCACGATGATTTTGCCGTCGTGGGACGCGAAGAAAAGGTCGATTACGCCTTCCCCTTTACCAGTGCCGGTGCTTCGTTCGAACTGAAATTAAGCGGTATAGCCGACCGTATCGACCGCCTCAATAACGGGCTGTTGCGCGTGGTGGATTATAAGACCGGAACGCCCCATCTCGAATTTAAGGGTGTTGAGGCACTCTTTTATGGCGAGGCACGCGAACGGCAGTCGAATACGTTGCAGACGCTGCTCTATGCCATGATGCTCAGCCACAGCCGAGGGTGCGATGTGCTGCCGACGCTCTACTATGTGCGCAATATGCACCGCGAGGAGTATAGCCCCCTGCTGGTCGATATGGAGCGTGAGGAGAGCGGTTTAACCTATCGTCACTATGCCGACGAGTTTGAGACATTGCTTGGCGAACTGCTCGACGAGCTGTTCAACCCCTCGATTCCCTTCCGCCAAACCGAGGATGAAAATGCCTGCACCTATTGCGATTTCAAACTCCTCTGCAAGAGGTAAATTTAGAATTTAGAATTTAGAATTAAAAATTAAAAAATGGTGGGAGAGAAACATCTATCCTTAAGTACCTTTAAGCACCCTTAAGTCCCCTTAATCACTCCTCGATTTGCTCGAAGTTCACTTTGAAATAGGGTGCGCCACTTGCTGCGGCTGCGGCCAGACCAACGGGTGAGTCCTCGAAAATTAGACACTCCGAGGGGGTACATCCTTCGCGTCGCATCACCTCCAAAAAACAGTCGGGCGCGGGTTTCGGCCGCTCGATTTCAAGCCCCGAAAGAATCCCGTCGATGCCGTCCGTGAGACCTAAATAGTTGATTACATTGTCGATATTTGCACGCGAGCCGGTCGATACAATCCACATCTTTCCCCCTTGCCGACGCACCGATTGGGCAAAATTCCACAACGGTTCGTTGAGGCGCAACGTGTCGAAATAGGAGGGGTATAGCTCGATTTTTCGCAGGCGCAGACGCTCCCGCTCCATAGGGTCGGTGATGCCCATCGTGGTCATAAATTCGTTGCACCGCATCCCGAAGTAGCGGGCCAAATAGCTTTCGACAGAGATTTCGATGCCCACCTCGCGGAGCGTCTGGATATAGGCGAGGGCATTGGCTTGGCGCGTATCGACCAATGTACCATCAAAGTCGCAGAGTAACAGGCGAATCGGTTTTCCTTCCATGTTTTTTGTGAGGTTAGTCGAAGGCCTGCATACCCGATTGGGCGATGTGAATCAGTCGCTCGTATTCAATCGGGTTCAGCTCCATAAAGAAGTAATGTATCGGGTCCACCCGCACCCCGCCCAGGCGCACTTCGTAGTGCAGGTGGGGAGCCAACGAAAGGCCCGTATCGCCCGAGAGGGCAATGATGTCACCACGGCGTACCTGCTGGTTGCGGATGACCGAAATTTTCGAGAGGTGGCTGTAGGAGGTCTCATAGCCGTTGCCATGGTCGATAATGACCGTCTGTCCGGAGGTCGAACTGCGCTTAATCTCTTTAACGCGCCCATCGGCCGTGGCAAAGACGCGCGACCCCTCGGGAATGGCATAATCGACTCCCTGGTGTGACGTCAGGGTCTTGTAGAAGGGGTGGATGCGCATACCGTAGGAGGTGGTTAGCAGGGTCAACTCCTTGTTAATCACGGGCTGTATGGCCGGAATACGGTGCGTGGCCTCGCCTTGTCGGCGGATGGCCTCATCGAGGGTTTGGTAGCTGCGATTCAGCTCCTCCAACTGCTCCTCGAGACGGGTCGTGCGCGCTCTTAAATCGCGCTTCAGGCGGCGGGTCGATTGGTTGAAAATCGCCTCATAGGTTTCGTTGCGTCGCTCGGCATACTCCGTGTCGAAGTTGTAGGGGTCGGATTCGAAGAGGGAGCGAAAGACCGAACGGTCACGCTCCGAGAGGTTTTCGATGACCATCATCAGCGTATCGTATCTACCCTCCAAGGCGGCATACTCCTGCTTCATGCGGTCGGCACGGTGCTTCAGCTCATACTCCATCGGCGTGTCGAAAAAGAGCGAAAAGAGCAGGTAGTAGAGGATGGCTGCACCAAGCCACGTGAAAAGCCCCACCACGAGCCGTGCAAGTTGCTGCTTACGGCTGCGGTGCTTGGGTGTTTTTACTTTCTCTATCTTCTTGGTAGCCATACTATTCCAACTTTTCGTAGTTCGTATCGCGCATATTCTCCATCAGGCGTTCGTACTCGCTCTCCGAGAGGTCTTTGTTGAAGTAGTTAATCGGATTGACGGGACGTCCCTTGTAGAGAACTTCGTAGTGGAGGTGGGTCGAGGTCGAGCGACCCGTATTGCCGGCATGGCCGATGACCTGACCGCGGCGAATCGTGTCGCCACGCTCGACCAACACCTTGTCCAGGTGGGCGTAACGGGTCTTGTAACCGAAGCCGTGGTCGAGGATGATTTGGCGGCCGAAACCTCCGTTGTAGCCCTGTGCGTAGGCCTTATCGACCACGGCATCGCCCGTGGCATAAATCAGCGTACCGCGCGTGCAGGGCAAATCGACTCCGTTGTGGGGCTGAATGCGGTGCAGGATGGGGTGGTAGCGACGCGGATTAAAGGCTCCGATGTGGCTCTTGAGGGCCGAGCGGTCGATGGGCCAGATGGCCGGAATGGCGGTGGTCATCTGCTCCTTGTCCCGCGAGAGGAGTTGCAACTCGTCGAACGACACCGACTCGGCGTAGAGCAGGCGGGCCAGTCCGTCCATCTCTTTCCAGGTCGATGTCATCAACTCCGAGTAGGGGTCACCGCTCAACGGGAGATACTTCTCGGCCGGATACTCCTGATAGATGCCTTGCAGGGAGAGCGTGTCGCTCGAGAAGAGCGAACGGTAGAGGTTTTGGTCGCGGTGGCGAATCTCCTCCACCTGAAGGCGGGCCGTGCGGATACGGTCTTGCAGGATGCGGTATTTGATGACCATGTCGCGGTTTTCGCGGTGGATGGAGTACATCTTCGGGGTGAGGAAGAAGAACGAGAAGAGGACGTTGATAAACGAGACGAGGATGAATCCGAGCAGGATTTTGCGGATCATGCGATAGGCCCGAAGTCGCCTCGAACTCTTCGTGGCGGCCTCCTTTGCCTGCTCGGGGGTGGAAAGTATGGTCTGTTTTTGCGTCATGGGTCAAAAAACTCCCTCGTTTATGGTGCAAATTTAGCGTAAAATGTGTAATTTTGCAACCCGAATTGCGTCGCGTGTGTGCGCGAGCGTTGTTCGCCTATTTTTTGAAGAACGAAAAACAAGTTAAAAACGTATATCAACTATGCAATCAAAAGAAATTCGCCAAGCCTTTTTGGACTTCTTTGCCGAGAAACAGCACGCCATCGTGCCGTCGGCTCCGATGGTCGTGAAGGGCGACCCGACGCTGATGTTTACCAACGCCGGTATGAACCAGTTTAAGGATATCTTCCTGGGCAATGCTCCGCGCAAGTATCCCCGTGCAGCCGATACGCAGAAGTGTCTGCGTGTGTCGGGTAAGCACAACGATTTGGAGGAGGTAGGCCACGACACCTACCACCACACGATGTTCGAGATGCTCGGCAACTGGTCCTATGGCGACTACTTCAAGAAGGAGGCCATCGAGTGGGCATGGGAGCTGCTGCACGATATCTATAAGCTGCCTGCCGAGCGTATGTATGCCACCGTTTTCGAGGGTTCGGAGGAGGATGGCGTGCCGTTCGACCAGGAGGCCTACGACTATTGGCTCCAATTCCTGCCTGCGGACCACATCATCCGCGGCAACAAGCACGACAACTTCTGGGAGATGGGCGAGACGGGTCCCTGCGGTCCCTGTTCGGAGATTCACTTCGACCTGCGTGACGAGGAGGAAATCGCCAAGATTCCGGGTCGTGAGATGGTCAATATGAGCCACCCGCAGGTGATTGAGATTTGGAACCTGGTGTTCATGCAGTTCAACCGCAAGGCCAACGGTTCGTTGGAGGAGCTGCCGGCTCGCAACGTCGATACGGGTATGGGCTTCGAGCGTCTGTGCATGGTGATGCAGGGCAAGAAGTCGAACTACGATACGGATGTCTTCCAGCCCACGATTCAGCGTATTGCCTCTCTTTCGGGCAAGCAGTACGGCGTGGATGAGAAGTGTGACGTGGCAATGCGCGTGATGGCCGACCACCTGCGTGCTATTGCCTTCTCGATTGCCGATGGCCAGCTGCCCTCGAACGTGAAGGCAGGTTATGTGATTCGTCGCATCCTGCGCCGTGCCGTGCGCTACGGCTATACCTACCTCGGCTTCAATGAGCCGATGCTCTGCAAACTCGTTCCCGTGCTGGTGGCACAGATGGGTGAGCAGTTCCCCGAACTGAAGGCCCAGCAGACGCTTGTCGAGAAGGTCATCGAGGAGGAGGAAAGTTCGTTCCTCCGCACGTTGGCCACGGGTATCAACCTCTTGGATGGTGTGATTGCCCGTACGAAGAAGGAGGGTAAGGAACTGATTTCGGGTAAGGACGCCTTCGTTTTGTACGATACGTTCGGCTTCCCGATTGACTTGACGGAGCTGATTGCCCGTGAGCAGGGTGTCGGGGTCGATTTGAAGGCCTTTGAGGAGGAGTTGGCTGCCCAGAAGGCCCGCTCGCGCAATGCGGCTGCCGTCGATACGGACGACTGGGTGGAGCTGTTCCCCCTGCCGCAGAGCGAGTTCACGGGTTACGATACGCTGACCGAAGAGGTGAAAATTGCCCGCTATCGTCGCGTAACGTCGAAGGGTAAGACGACCTATCAGCTCGTCTTCGACAAGACCCCCTTCTATGGCAATTCGGGTGGTCAGATTGGTGATACGGGTTGCATCGAGAGCATCAACGAGCGCGTGGAGATTGTCGCTACGGAGAAGGAGAACGGTCTGATTATCCATATTGTAAACCAGCTTCCGGAGAATCCCGAAGCTACCTTCACGGCCAAGGTCAATGGTGCGGAGCGTCAGTCGGCCGCCAACAACCACTCGGCTACCCACCTGATGCACGAGGCCCTGCGCGAGGTGCTGGGTAAGCACGTCGAGCAGAAGGGTTCGCTCGTGACGCCCCAGTCGCTGCGTTTCGACTTCTCGCACTTCCAGAAGGTGACGCCGGAGGAGTTGCGCGAGGTGGAGCGTTTGGTAAATCGTAAGATTCGTGCCAACTATCCCCTGGAGGAGAACCGCGAGGCTACGAAGGAGGAGGCCGAGGCAGCCGGTGCCATGATGCTCTTTGGTGAGAAGTATGGCGATAAGGTGCGCATGGTGAAGTTCGGCTCGTCGGTGGAGTTGTGCGGTGGTACGCACACCTCGGCAACGGGTACGATTGGTATGTTCAAGATTATCTCCGAGGGTGCCATTTCGGCCGGTGTACGCCGTATCGAGGCTGTGACGGGCGAGAAGGCCGAGGAGATGCTCTATGCCGTAGAGGATACGATGACCTCGCTCTCGGAGGCCCTGCACAACTCGCAGGTGATGGTGGCTGTGAAGAAGATGATTGAGAGCAACGAAAGCCTCTCGAAGGAGGTAGAGGAGATGCGCAAGGAGCAGATTTCGCAGGTTGCCGACCGCTTCTTCTCGAACCTCAAGGAGCAGGACGGTATGCAGCTCGTGAGTGCCGTGCTGCCGCGTCGTGCCGACTTCGTGAAGGATTTGGCCTACAATTTGCGCGCTCGCGCTCCGAAGCTCGTCTTTGTGGTGGGCGTGGTGAACGACGGCAAACCGAACCTGACCATCATGCTCGGTGACGAGATTACGGCCGCAGGCGTCAATGCCGGTGCCGTGGTACGTGAGGCTGCCAAGCTCATGCAGGGCGGTGGTGGCGGTCAGGCCTTCTTCGCTACGGCCGGTGGCAAGAACCCCGAGGGGTTGAAGGCTGCCATCGACAAGGCGGTAGAGTTGATTGCAGCTCAAGTAAAGTAGTAGATAAGATAAAATGATATAAAATTATGGCTAACAAAGTATTATTGATGATTCTCGACGGCTGGGGAAACGGCCGTAAAGATGCTTCGGATGTCATTTCGACCGTCCATCCTGCCTACATCTCGAAGATGTCGGAGGAGTATCCTCATGCTGAACTTCGCACCGACGGTGAGAACGTAGGTCTGCCCGAGGGCCAGATGGGTAACTCGGAGGTGGGTCACCTCAATATCGGTGCCGGTCGCGTGGTCTATCAGGACCTGGTGAAGATTAACCGCGCCTGCCGCGACAACTCCATCATGCAGAACAAGGAGGTCGTTGCAGCCTTTGAGTATGCCAAGCAGAACGGCTCGGCCGTACACTTCATGGGTCTTACGTCGGATGGTGGCGTACACTCCTCGTTGGAGCATCTCTTCAAACTCTGCGACATCGCTGCCGAGTATCAGATTGAGAAGACCTATGCCCACTGCTTTATGGATGGTCGTGATACCGACCCCCGTAGCGGTAAGGGCTTCATCGAGCAGCTGGAGAAGAAGATGGCTGCCTCGACGGGTGAGATTGCAACCATCATCGGTCGCTACTACGCCATGGACCGCGACAAGCGTTGGGAGCGTGTGAAGGTGGCCTACGATGCCCTGGTAAAGGGCGTAGGTAAGCCCGCAACGGATATGGTGGCTGCTGTGCAGGCCTCGTATGACGAGGAGGTGACCGACGAGTTCATCAAGCCGATTGTTCGCGTGGATGGCGAGGGTAAGGCCGTGGGTCTTATTCAGCCCAACGATGTGGTGATTTTCTTCAACTACCGCAACGACCGCGCCAAGGAGCTGACCATTGTCCTCACGCAGGAGGATATGGAGGCCGAGGGTATGCACACGATGCCCCTCTACTACTGCTGCATGACCCCCTACGATGCCAAGTTTGAGGGGCTGCACATCCTCTTCGATAAGGAGAACGTGCAGAACACGATTGGCGAGTGGGTATCGAAGCAGGGTTTGAGTCAGCTGCGCATTGCCGAGACGGAGAAGTATGCACACGTGACCTTCTTCCTCAATGGTGGTCGCGAGGAGAAGTTCGAGGGTGAGGAGCGTATTCTGGTTGCTTCGCCCAAGGTGGCAACCTATGACCTGCAACCCGAGATGTCGGCCCCCGAGGTGGCTGACAAGCTGGTTGAGGCACTCGATAGCCAGCAGTTCGATTTCATCTGCCTGAACTTTGCCAATGGCGATATGGTGGGCCACACGGGTATCTACGAGGCTATCGTGACGGCTGTAAAGGCGGTGGATAAGTGCGTGGAGAAGGTGGTTGAGGCCGCCAAGCGCAACGGCTACGAGGTGATTCAGATTGCCGACCACGGTAACGCCGACAATGCGGTGAACGAGGATGGTTCGCCCAATACGGCCCACTCGTTGAATCCCGTGCCTATCGTGGTTGTTTCGGACCGCGTGAAGGAGGTACACAACGGTATTTTGGCCGATGTTGCCCCCACGGTGCTGGAGCTGATGGGCATTGCCAAGCCCGAAGAGATGACCGGCAAGTCGCTCGTTGAGCTGAAGTAGAGTTGAAAGTTGAGAGTTGAAAGTTAGCTCAACAAAAAGGGAGATAGCCACCGGTTTAGGCTATCTCCCATTTTTTTTGTTGAGCGGCTGAAAGCAAGAAAAAAATAACTTTCAACTTTCAACTTTGAACTTTCAACTTCTTTAATAGAGTTCTATGAACTCGTAGGTATTCCCGACCTTTTCGAGGTAGCGCAGAAACTCCTCCAGCGCGATGACCACCGTGGCGCGGTTGTCGTTGGGGTGGAACGAGAGCGAAGGGTAGTCGCGGAGCGTGCTGTCGAGGAAGAGGTGGACGTGATTTTCGGGGTCGTTGATTAAACCGAAGGGCGAGACCGAGCCGGGTTTCAGTCCCAGCCAACGCTCCATGCGTTGCTCCGAGGCAAAGGAGAGCTTTCCCTGATGCAGGCGGTGTTCGAGGTCGTGAATGGCCATCGACTGCTCGCAATCGAAGCAGACCAGGTAGTGGCGGTTGCCTTTGTGGTTGCGGAAAAAGAGGTTCTTGCAGTGCTTTGAACCATCCGAGTGCCAATATTGGCGGGCTATCTCGATGGTCGGAGCTTCGGGATGCTCATACCAGGAGTAGTTGATTTCGTGGCGGTCGAGAAAGTCAAAGACCACCTGCATACGCTCGTTTACCATATATATTATGCTGCTTATAATTCACCAATCAATCCGCGGATAACGACCGAGGCGCACCCGATGCCGAACAGGACAGGGATGTAGCTGATGGTGCCTACCTGCGATTTCTTGTTCTGCTCCTCCTCGATAATCATTGCCCCCTCGCGGATGGGTTCGGGCGAAAAGACCGCCTGGAAACCCTTGCGGATGCCCACTTTGTGCAGCCGCTTGCGGAGCATATGGGCCAAAGGGCAGTGATGGGTCTTGGATATATCCTTGATTTCGAGTTGTGTAGGGTCCATCTTCGCCCCCGCGCCCATCGAGCTGACAAGGGGTAGTTTGCGCTCCAAAGCGGCCACAATCAGGGCCAATTTGGGCGAGAGTGTGTCGATGCAATCGACAACGTAGTCGTAGTGGTCGGCATCGAGCAACCGATAGGTCTCCTCGTCCTTCACGAAACGGTCGCAGAGGGTGAGCTGAATCTCCGGATTTATATCTTTGATGCGTTCGGCCAAGACCTCGACCTTCTTTTTTCCGATGGTCGAGTGCAGGGCCAAAAGTTGGCGGTTGATGTTCGTAAGACCCACCACGTCGGCATCGGCCAGGGTCATGCGACCGACTCCGGCGCGGGCAATCATCTCGGCGGCATAAGCTCCTACGCCACCCAGCCCGACGACGAGAACGTGCGCTTTTTTTAACTGTTCCAACTTTTCGCTTCCGAGTAGTAACTCGGTGCGCTCCAGCCAATTATTCATCTTTTTGTCGTAAAAATTCTTGTGTAATTATTCGCTGTCGCCTGCTTCAGCTCCTCGCTTCCGACACCCCGCAAAAGGGCGATGGTTTGATACAACTCTTCGAGGGCAACGGGACTTTCGTCCGTCTCGACGAAGAGCCTCTCGAGGGGCGTTGCGCGGAGTGCCTCCACCGTCTTTCGCGACCGCTCGGTTCGCGCTCCAAAGGAGAGGTAATATCCCTTTTTGACAGCACGCATGGCCTGCTCGCGCGACCCCGTGAAACCGTGAAAAATTACGGCACGGAGGGTGTGCTTTTTGAGGCAGTTCATCACCTCCTCGAAGGCGCGAACGCAGTGCAGAATAACCGGTTTTTCATGCCTTTCGGCCAGCTCCAACTGCTTGACGAAAAGCTCTTTCTGCCTTTCGAAATCGCCCCCGCAGGCCTTGTCCAATCCAATTTCACCTACGGCATCGGCACCGAATACCTCCTCCTCGGTCGGAAGGGAGCCATGCTCCGCTTGCCAGGGATGCAGCCCTACGGTGCGTATGGTGACGGCCGATGTTGGGCGATGGGTGTGGATATCGATTAGCATAGATGCAAATTTAGAATTCAAAATTTAGAATTCAAAATTTAATTGACGAAAAGGCGGAAAGAGGAAAAGTCACGAAGTAGAAAGGGCGTTTTCCTTCACACCCTTGATGCCCTTTGCGCCCTTTCGCCTTTTTCTCTGTAATCAAATTGTTAATTTGTGCTGTTGGGGCGCGGTTATTCGGGATTTTTTTTGTATTTTCGCACGCGATTTATGCAGATAGCGCAACGCTAACACAAACAACACAATAATTCACAAATTTTCAAACACATTAACCATGTCGAAAATCATTACTTTACGCAAGGGTCTCGACATCAACCTCGCAGGTGCTGCTTCGAAGCAGCTGTCGGCACTGCCGATGGCTTCGGAGTACGGCCTCTCGCCCCTCGATTTCGAGGGCGTGACGCCGAAGTTGCTGGTTAAAGTAGGCGATGAGGTGAAGGCAGGTACGCCGCTCTTCTTCAACAAGGCAGACGAGCGCATCCTCTTCACGTCGCCCGTCAGCGGTGTGGTTTCGGCTATCAACCGCGGCGAGAAGCGCAAGGTGCTCTCGGTGACGGTGACGCCCGCTGAAAAGCAAACCTATGAGGAGTTCCCCAAGCTCGATGTGAAGAAGGCATCGCGCGAGGAGGTGGTCGAGTTGCTGCTCAAAGCCGGTCTGTGGCCGATGATTCAGCAGCGTCCCTATGGCATCATTGCCAACCCTTCGGATTGCCCGAAGGCCATCTTTGTTTCGGCGTTTGATTCCGCGCCGCTGGCTCCCGACTACAACTTCGTGTTGGAGGGTGCCAAGGCCGAAATCGAGGCAGGTGTCGCCCTGCTGGGTCGCCTCACCGAGGGTAAGGTACACCTCTCGATGCGCAAGGGCGCAGAGGGTCAGTTTGCCTCGGTGGCAGGTGTTGAAACCCACACCTTTGCCGGTAAGCACCCCGCAGGTAACGTGGGTGTGCAGATTCACCACATCGACCCCGTAAACAAGGGTGAGGTGGTTTGGACCGTGAATATCCAGGATGTAGCCATCATCGGTCGCCTGGCATTGGAGGGTAAGGTCGATATGACCAAAATCGTTGCCCTTACCGGTTCGGAAGTCGAGGCTCCGCAGTATTACAAGCTGATTGCCGGTGCGCGCATCGACTCGCTGGTAGGCGGTAAGCTGAAGGCGCAGCAGGAGGGTGACAAGGTCCGCATCATCTCGGGCAACGTCCTCACGGGTGCCAAGCGCACGGAGACCGAGTTTGTAGGCTTCTACGCCAACCAGCTCACGGTGATTCCCGAGGGTGACAAGTTCGAGCTGTTCGGCTGGATGATGCCCCGCTTTGGGAAGTTCTCCGTTTCGCGTGCCTACTTCTCGTGGCTCTGCCCGAAGAAGCAGTACACGCTCGACACGAACCTCAATGGCGGTGAGCGTCCCTTTGTCGTTTCGGGCATATATGAGGAGTATCTGCCGATGGATATCTATCCGGTCTATCTGTTGAAGGCCTGCCTGGCAGGTGATATCGACAAGATGGAGAACCTGGGTATCTACGAGGTTGTGGAGGAGGATATCGCCCTCTGCGAGTTTGTTGACCCGTCGAAAATCGAGATGCAGCAGATTCTCCGCGATGGTATTAACTTAATGATTAAGGAGGCATAACGATGAAGGCATTAAGAAACATTGTTGATAAGCTGAAGCCGACCTTCTCCGAGGGGGGTAAGTTGAGCTTCCTGCACTCGACCTTCGAGGGTTTCGAGACATTCTTGTTTGTCCCCGACACGACCACCACGAAGGGTGCGCATATCCGCGACTGCAACGATATGAAGCGCACGATGATTATGGTGATTGTGGCATTGATTCCCGCCTTCCTGTTCGGTTGCTACTGGACGGGTGCGCAGGTGGGTCTGGAGGGTCTGACGGCCTTCTTCTACGGTTTGGTGCGCATCCTGCCGATGGTGTGCGTTTCGTACATCGTGGGTCTTGCCATCGAGTTCTATTTTGCCCAGATTCGCGGCCATGAGATTAACGAGGGTTTCCTCGTGTCGGGTCTCTTGATTCCGATGATTATGCCCGTTTCGACCCCGCTGTGGATGGTTGGCCTGGCTACGGCTTTTGCCGTTATCTTCGGTAAGGAGGTCTTTGGCGGTACGGGTATGAACGTATTTAACCCCGCTCTGTTGGCTCGTGCCTTCGTATTCTTTGCCTACACGCCCCAGATTTCGGGTGAGGAGGTTTGGTACTCGAAGTGGACGATGATGGGTGCCGAGGTGGATGGCGTTTCGGGTGCTACGGCCCTCGAGAAGCTCGCCTCGACCGGTACGCTGGGCGATTGGTCGCCGATGGATGCCTTCCTGGGCTTCATCCCGGGTTCGTTCGGTGAGACCTCGACGCTGGCTATCCTGCTGGGTGCCGTTATCCTGCTGGGTGCTGGTATCGCCTCGTGGCGTACGATGGTATCGGTATTCGTCGGCGGTCTGGCCATGGGTTACCTCTTCCAGTGGACGGGTGTGACGGAGTATCCCGCTTGGTGGCACCTCATCATTGGTGGTTTCGCCTTCGGTGCCGTCTTTATGGCTACCGACCCTGTCACTTCGGCGCAGACCAATACGGGTAAGTACATTGTTGGTTTCATGACGGGTGCTATTGCTGTCCTGATTCGCGTGGTGAACCCCGCCTATCCGGAGGGTATGATGCTCTCGATTCTCTTCATGAACGCCCTGGCTCCGCTGGTGGACTACTTCGTGGTAGAGGCCAACATTTCGCGTCGTAAGAATCGTGTTAAAACCGTTAAATAGTGAAGCGATATGAATAAGAACAGCAATCTTTATATTGTCATCTATTCGACGGTGATGGTTGTCGTGGTGGCTACGCTGCTGGCAGTGGCTGCCTTGGCACTGAAGAGCCGTCAGGATGCCAATATCCTGAACGAGAAGAAGGAGGCTATTTTGGCTTCGCTCTCGCTCCAGGGTCAGAACTACGACGAGGTTATCGAGGCCTTTGTCGTGAATGAGAAGGGCGAGAAGATGGAGGGTGCAGACCCCATTCAGCTCCTCTTCGACCTGCCGACTGCCTTTGCCGAGAATACGCTTCCCGTATTCCAGGCTGCGGATGGTCGCATTGTAGTACCCGTTTCGGGTGTAGGTCTGTGGGGTCCGATGTGGGGCTATGTAGCCTTGGAGAAGGATATGAATACCATTTCGGGTATCGTTCTGGACCATGCGGGTGAGACCCCGGGTCTGGGTGCCGAGGTGGCAACCCGGAAGCACCAGGCCATGTATAAGGGCAAGACAATTTTCGAGGGCGAGGAGTTTGTTTCGGTTACATTGCGTAAGGGTGGCGCGAAAGACCCCAACCACGAGGTGGATGCCATCTCGGGTGGTACGAAGACCTCGGACGGTGTAACGGCCATGCTCAAGACGAGCCTGGGTGCTTACCTGCCCCTGTTGAAGGTGTCGGCTGTGGCTCCCTGCTGCGCCGAGTGCGCCGAGGCAACCGAGTGTGAAACGAATAAAGTAGCGAACAATGAGTAACAAGAATCTGAAATATCTGACCGGTCCGTTCTCGGCGAACAACCCGGTCATCGTGCAGATCTTGGGTATCTGCTCGGCGTTGGCCGTAACGGTGCAGCTTAAGCCTGCTATCGTGATGGCTCTTTCGGTGACGGCCGTGACGGCCTTTGCAAACTTGGTGATGTCGCTCCTGCGCAAAGGTCTGCCGTCGCGTATCCGCATCATCGTGCAGCTGGTCGTAATTGCCACGCTGGTAATTTTGGTGGACCAGGTGCTGAAGGCATTCGTCTATGACGTGTCGAAGCAGCTTTCGGTCTATGTGGGTCTGATTATTACGAACTGTATCGTGATGGGTCGCGTAGAGGCCTTCGCGTTGGGTAACGGCCCCTGGGCTTCGTTCCTCGACGGTATCGGCAACGGTTTGGGCTATGGCCTTATTCTGGTCATCATCGCCTTCTTCCGCGAGCTGTTCGGTGCCGGTACGCTCTATGGTTTCCGCGTGATTCCCGAGAGCTGGTACATTGCCGAGGGTGGTTTCTATGCGAACAACGGTCTGATGTTGTTCCCGCCGATGGCACTGATTCTCTGCGGTTGCATCATCTGGGTACACCGTTCGAAAAACAAGGATTTACAGGAAAAATAGGAGGGTAAAGTATGGAATCATTGAATATCTTTATTGAGTCGATTTTTATCGACAACATGGTCTTCGCCTTCTTCTTTGGTATGTGTTCGTACATTGCCGTGTCGAAGAGCGTTAAGACGGCCCTCGGTCTGGGTGCTGCGGTTACCTTCGTGCTGGTGATGACCGTGCCTCTGAACTATTTGCTTTATAATTATGTGCTGAAAGCCGACGCGCTGGTTCAGGGTGTCGATTTGAGCTTCCTCACGTTCATTATCTTCATCGCTACGATTGCCGCCTTCGTGCAGCTCGTGGAGATGATTGTCGAGAAGTTCTCGCCGACGCTTTACAGCCAGCTGGGTATCTTCCTGCCGCTGATTGCCGTGAACTGCGCCATCATGGGTGCTTCGCTCTTCATGCAGCAGAAGGTCGATGGCGGTGAGCTGACCTCCGTATGGCAGTCGATTGTCTATGGTCTGGGTTCGGGTCTTGGTTGGTGGTTGGCTATCGTGATGATGGCCGCTATCCGCGAGAAGACGACCTATTCGCATATTCCGGCTGCACTGAAGGGTCCCGGTATCGCCTTTATCATCACGGGTCTGATGGGTATCGCCTTCATGATTTTCTCGGGTATTCAGTTCTAACCTTTAATAAGAGATAGGAATATGACACAGACAATTCTTGTTGCAATCGTAGCCTTTCTGGTGGTGACGCTCTTCTTGGTGGCACTGCTTCTCTTTGCAAAGGCAAAACTGACTACGTCGGGAGCCGTGACGATTGACGTCAACGACGGCTCGCAGATTATCGAGGCCGAGAGTGGTTCGACGCTCCTGGCTACGTTGGCCGATAATAAGATTTTCCTCCCCTCGGCTTGTGGTGGTGGTGGTGCCTGCGGTATGTGCAAGTGCCAGGTGATGGAGGGTGGCGGTGAGCTGCTCCCGACCGAGACCGGCTTCATCAACCGCAAGATGGCCAAGGACCACTGGCGTCTGGGTTGCCAGGTGAAGGTGAAGGAGAACATGAAGATTAAGGTGCCGGAGTCGGTACTGGGTGTGAAGAAGTGGGAGTGTGAGGTGGTTTCGAACCGCAACATTTCGACCTTCCTCAAGGAGTTCGTTGTGAAGCTCCCCGAGGGCGAGACGCTGAACTTCCGCAGCGGTGGTTACATCCAGATTGACATCCCGCAGTATGACGCTATCAAGTTCTCGGATATGGATATCGACGAGAAGTTCCGCGCCGATTGGGACCACTTCAAGATGTGGGACCTCGTGACGACGAACCCCGAGCCGACCTTCCGTGCCTACTCGATGGCCAACCACCCCGCAGAGGGCAACATCATCATGCTCAACATCCGTATCGCTACGCCTCCGTTCGACCGTGTCAATGGTGGCTTTATGAAGGTGAACCCGGGTATCTGCTCGTCGTACATCTTCTCGCGCAAGCCGGGTGATAAGGTGACCATTTCGGGTCCCTACGGTGAGTTCTTCCTCGATGAGAACCTGCCCGACACGCAGGAGCTGATTTTCATCGGTGGTGGTGCAGGTATGGCTCCGATGCGTAGCCACCTGATGCACCTCTTCAAGACCGAGAAGACGAAGCGTCCCGTATCGTTCTGGTATGGCGCACGTGCTTTGAAGGAGGCTCCCTACATGGATGAGTTCAACCAGATTCAGGAGGAGTTCCCCAACTTCAAGATGAACCTGGCACTCGACCGTCCCGACCCCGAGGCCGATCAGAAGGGCGTGGCTTACACGGCAGGTTTCGTACACAATGTGCTGTATGAGAACTACCTGAAGAACCACGAGGCTCCCGAGGATTGCATCTACCTCATGTGCGGACCCCCGATGATGATTGGTGCCGTGGTGAATATGCTCGATTCGCTCGGCGTACCGCCGGAGAATATCCTGTATGATAACTTCGGATCATAGTGAGAGCAGAACAGCGCAAATCGCCTAACGGCGTAAGCGCATAAACAAAAAGGATGGATGCGAATTAATTCGTGATCCATCCTTTTTTGTTTGTGTGCGGTATCCGAAGGATACATTTGCGCTTGTTCTGCCGAACGCCCCTCGAAGTCACGGCACGAAAGCGAAGCGTGTGCCGTAATTTCGGCTTGTTGCGCTGACGGCCGGTTTTTATATATAATAAAGGTAGCTAAAGGTTACTAAAGGGCGATAAGGGTGATAAGGGCGGACACGGCGAGGAAGTAAAAAAGCGCAAAGGATTTTCCCTTTGCGCCTTAATTCCCTTTAGTCGCCTTTAGCAACCTTTTAATTTTGAATTCTAAATTCTAAATTTTGAATTTGGAACGCAGTTCGCCAATCGTTCCTGCGATATCCTTGCGGTTGAAGTGGAAGCCCGTGATGCCCTCTTTTTCGGCCGCCTCGACATTCTCGCGTCTATCGTCGATAAAGAGCGTTTCCGTCGGGTCGAGCTGATAGCGCGAAAGCAGGATGCGGTAAATCTCGGCCTCGGGTTTGCAGACCCCCTCCTCGCACGAAACAACCTCGCCATCGAAATAGCGATAGACGGGCACTTTGCGCAGGAAGGCGATAAACTCCTTCGACATATTCGAAAGCACATAGAGCCGATAGCCGGCCGCCTTGAGGTCGTGAATCAGCTCTTCGGTGGGGGCGATGACCTCCTGCTTGTCGATGGCTTGTTGCAGGTAGTCCTCGACCTTTGCGCGGTCGCATTGGTTCAGCTCGCAGAGGTCCTCTTTGACCTCTTCTATCGAGCGGGTGCCGCGGTCGTACTCGTTCCAAAACCAGGGCATCTGCTCCGAACGTACAAAGCTGAAGAAGCGGATAAAATCCTCCGTGCATTTCTTCGGGTCGCGCATAAAGACCACGCCACCCAGGTCAAAGACTATGTTTTTCATCGTTTTACGGCTGTTAGGAAGAGGTCGAAGGCCCCCTCGGTGTTGTTTGTCAGGAAATAATCGTCGCGGCTGATGGCTGCGCTCTCCTCGGGGGCGGCAGCGTGGAGTTTACGACGGTTCAGGCGGTTCATTACATCATACGGAAGTTGCAACATCCAGCGCGGCAGTCGATGTTGCAGGTCGAGGATATCCCAACGCGTGATTTTGCGCACGCTCTCGCGGTTACGCTCGTAGTAGGCCATTACCCGCTCGTTGCCACCAACGCCCATTAGCTCCACCTCGCCGAAGTGGATGCTGAAGAGGTTTTGCAGCTCGTCGGGCAGATACTCTCTTACGTGCCACGGATTGCGCGTGAGCGACATCGGGCGGTTGGGCGTTGTCAGAATCACCTTGCCCCCCGGACGCAAGACGCGATGTATTTCGCGCACAAACTCCAAATCCTGCTTGATGTGTTCGATGACCTGAAACGAAATGACACAATCAAACCGCTCCGACTCGAAGGGGAGGGGAGGAACCGTGGCCTGACGAAACTCCACGTTGTCGGGCAGGGCCTCACCCGTTTCGGCCATGTATTTGTCGAGGGTGATGAATTGCTTGGCGTGGGGGGCAATCAGCTCGATGCCGTAGCCCGACCCCGTGCCAATCTCCAACACATCGCCCTGCACCCGTTTGGCCGCCTCGTAGTAGGCGAGAATCGAACGCTGAAAGACGAAGTTGTCCGTTGCGTCGCGTGAAACGCGCTCGGCAGTCTGCATGGTAGCCATTAGCGCACCAATTTAATCCCTACGTCGGTCATCTCCACCTCGCGGCTCTTCAGCAACATACCCACCGAACGCTTGAAGACCTTCTTGCTCATCTGGGTCATGCGGGCCACCTCCTGCGGGTCGCTGCTGTCGTTTAGCGGGAGGAATCCCCCGTTGGCCGTCAGGAGTTCGCGTAATTGTGCAGCCGAATCCTGCACCTGACGATAGCCCTGCTGTTGCAGGCTGACATCGATGCGATTATCCTCCGTAATGCGCGTCACGAAGGCCTTCATGCGGTCGCCAATCTCCACGCGACGGAAGAGTTGGTTGCGGTAAATCATGCCCCAATGGCGGTTGTTGATGATGACACGGAAGCCGATGGGCGACTCCGAGGCGATGAGAATATCCACCTCGTCGCGCACCGAGACCGAGATGTCTTCGTTGCCGATGAAACTCTTCAGCTTGTTCGATGCAACGCAACGGCCCGTGATGCTGTCCTCGTAGGCATAGACCACGTAGCTGTGGTTGGCAAAGATGCCGCCCTGCTGGTTGCGATTCGGCAGAAAGAGGTCCTTGCCGTGCAAACCCCAATCGAGGAATGCACCGTGTACGGTCTTATCCACCACGCGCAAATAGGCCGCCTCACCGACACGAATCGTGGGCGTTTCGGTGGTAGCGACAAGGCGGTCTTCCGAGTCGTGATAGACGAAGACCTCCTTTTCGTCGCCCACCTTGTCCGTGAGCGAAGTGTAGCGGTTCGGGAGCAGTACCTCCTGCCCCTCGTCGTCTTGCAGGTAGAGACCGAATTCCGAGATGCGGCTCACCTTGAGTGTATAGTTGCGTCCTGCTTTAAGCATACTCTTTGTTCTTTCGGGCAAAGGTAGCCATTTTTTTCGGAAAAACTCCCTCAAGGGAGTTCTCATTTCGCAAGAAGAGTTGTATCTTTGCATATTCACCCCTTTGCTTGCGTAATAAGGGGTGCTGAACAACCGTTAGTGAGGCAGATCATGCAGGATAAGATTCAGATACTCGGTGCCAGGGTGCATAACCTGAAAAATGTCGATTTGGAGATTCCGCGCCGCCAATTGGTGGTGGTGACCGGACTCTCGGGGTCGGGCAAGTCGTCGTTGGCATTCGATACGATATATGCCGAGGGTCAGCGTCGCTACATGGAGACCCTGTCAGCCTATGCCCGCCACTTTGTGGGGTCGATGGAGCGACCCGATGTGGATAAAATCACGGGCCTCAGCCCCGTGGTGGCCATCGAGCAGAAGACCACGAACAAGAATCCCCGCTCCACGGTGGGTACCGTGACCGAAATCAACGACTTCCTGCGTCTGTTGTTTGCCCGCGCCTCCCGTGCCTATTCACCCATTACGGGCGAACGGATGGTCCACTACACCGACGACCGCATTGCGGAGTTGATTCGCGAGGGTTTTGCGGGGCGCAAGATTGCCCTGATGGCTCCCGTGGTGAAGGGGCGCAAGGGCCACTACCGCGAGTTGTTCGAATCGCTGGCCAAGAAGGGCTATCTCTATGCCCGCATTGATGGCGAGATACGCGAATTTCAGGCCGGTATGCGCCTCGACCGTTACAAGACCCACACGATTGATTTGGTGGTGGACCGCCTGCGTGTTACGGAGGAGGCTCACGACCGCATCATGACCTCGCTGAAGGAGGCGATGCGCCAGGGTAAGGGTACGATGTCGGTCTATGACTACGGCACGGATGAACAACGCTACTATTCGCGCCATTTGATGTGTCCCTCGACGGGTGTGGCCTTCGAGGACCCGGCCCCGCATACCTTCTCGTTCAACTCCCCGAAGGGAGCCTGCCCCCACTGTAACGGCTTGGGCGAGGAGGCGGTCTTCGATTTGGAGAAGATGATACCGGACCCCCATCGCTCGATACGGGAGGGGGCTATCGAACCGATAGGCAAGTATCGCAACAACATGACCTTTGCGATGCTTGAGATGCTCGGTCGTAAATATGATTTCACGCTGGATGACCCTGTGGAGACCCTCTCCGAGACGGCTTTGAAGGCCGTTCTGTATGGCGATTCGGAGCCTTTGACGGTCGATTTGAGCCGCTTCAGTTCACCGGCCGGTGGCGTGCAGTTCCTCCAATGGGAGGGCGTGGCCGATTATATCGACCGCATGGAGGATGAGGATTCGAAGAAGGGTCAAAAGTGGAAAGGCCAATTCCTCGTCTATCAAAAGTGTTCGGCTTGTGGCGGTTCGCGTCTGAAGGATGAGGCCCTCCATTTCCGCATCGGTGAGGAGAATATTGCCGACCTCTCGGCGATGTCGATTCTCGATTTCTCGGCCTGGATGGACCACATCGAGGAGCGTATGGACAAGAAGGAGCAGCAGATTGCGCGTGAGATTGTGAAGGAGATTCGCGAACGCTTGCGCTTTTTGGTCGATGTGGGGTTGGGTTACCTCTCCCTCGACCGTGCTTCGCGTACCTTGTCCGGTGGTGAGAGCCAGCGCATCCGCCTTGCTACGCAGATTGGCTCGAAGCTGGTCAATGTCCTCTATATTTTGGATGAACCGTCGATTGGTCTGCATCAGCGCGATAACCAACGCCTCATTCGCAGTTTGCAGGATTTGCGCGATGCCGGTAATTCGGTCATTGTGGTCGAACATGACGAGGAGATGATGCGTGCTGCCGACTACATTGTCGATGTCGGCCCCAAGGCGGGTCGCAAGGGAGGACGCATTGTCGCAGCGGGCAGTTATGAGGAGATTTTGAAGGCCGACTCGATTACGGCCGACTACCTCACGGGGCGTCGCAAAATCGAGATTCCGACCTCTACGCGAGTCGGTTCGGGCGGTAAGATAACACTGCGCGGAGCGCGTGGTAACAACCTCAAGGGGGTGGATGTTGAGTTTCCGCTCGGTAAGTTGATTTGTGTGACGGGCGTGAGTGGTTCGGGTAAATCGACCCTTGTGAACGAGACCCTGCGACCCATTATGAGCCAACGACTCTACCGCTCGTTGGACCGTCCGCTTGCCTACGATTCGGTCGAGGGGTTGGAGCAGGTCGATAAGCTGGTCGTGGTGGACCAATCGCCTATCGGACGTACCCCGCGCAGCAATCCGGCCACCTACTCGAATGTCTTTACCGATATCCGCAAACTCTTCGAAAAGACCCCCGATGCCCAGATGCGCGGTTACAAAGCGGGCCATTTCTCGTTCAACGTGCGTGGCGGACGGTGCGAAGAGTGCCGTGGCGCAGGTGTGCAGACCATCGAGATGAACTTCCTGCCCGATGTCTATGTGCGCTGCAAGGCGTGCGGCGGTAATCGTTATAACCGCGAAACGCTGGAGGTGAAATACAAGGGCAAGTCGATTAACGATGTGCTGAATATGACGGTCAATATGGCCGTGGAGTTCTTCGAGGCGGTGCCTGCCATCTACCAGAAACTCAAGGCTATTCAGGATGTGGGCTTGGGCTATTTGACCCTTGGTCAGCCCTGTACGACCCTCTCGGGTGGTGAGAGCCAGCGTATCAAACTCTCCTCGGAGTTGGCCAAGAGTGATACGGGACGCACGCTCTACATTTTGGACGAACCGACCACAGGTCTCCATTTCGAGGATATCCGTATCTTGTTGGAGGTGCTGAATAAGCTCGTTGAGCGTGGCAATACGGTGATTGTCATTGAACACAACCTCGACGTGGTGAAGGTGGCCGACCATTTGATTGATATCGGTCCCGAGGGTGGTGCTGCGGGTGGTCGTATCGTAGCCACCGGAACCCCGCACGAGGTGGCACAGTGCAAGGAGAGTTATACGGGCCGTTTCCTCAAGGAGATGGGGCTATAAAAAGGATAAGATGATGAATTTCAGAATCGGACACGGTTACGATGTGCATGTCCTGAAGGAGGGGCTGCGCCTCGTGTTGGGTGGGGTTGAGATACCCTATACGAAGGGCTTTGTGGCCCATTCGGATGGCGATGTGGCTATCCATGCCATTTGTGATGCCCTGCTGGGGGCTGCCGCTTTGGGCGATATCGGCCTGCACTTCCCCGATACGGATGCCGCCTATGGGGGGATAGATTCAAAGATTTTGCTGCGCCGTGTGGTGGCGTTGTTGCAGGAAAAGGGGTATCAAATTGGCAATGTCGATTGCACGATTCGTATGCAACGACCCAAACTCCGCCCCTATATCGACACGATGCGTCGCACCCTGGCCGATGCTATGGGTGTGGGCGATGACCGCGTATCGGTCAAAGCCACGACCACAGAGCATCTTGGTTTCGAGGGCCGCGAAGAGGGCGTCTCGGTGAGTGCCGTTGCGTTGATTTACGTGGCGTAAATCAACGAAGAGGAAAGAGCGAAGAGGAAAGAGCGAAGAGGAGAGAGGAAAGAGCGAAGAGGAGAGAGATTAAAGAGATTAAAGAGATTAAAGAGGAGCAATCCTTAATATCCTTAATCTCTTTAATTTCATTAAATTCATTACTCTCTTTCCTCTTTAATACAGTTGTGATATCGTCCCTGAGTACTGCACATCGTTGTACCAGGGATTTTTTATGGTCAGCATGGCTCCGCCCGTGCGCGAATAAATCTCAAAGACAAAGGTATAGACCGACCCCGAGAAGAGCGACGACTGAAAGCTCACCATCCATCCTTCGGGGGTCTGCTCGGTGATGAAATTGTCGAGCGCAGGAATCGTGTAGTTCAACACCGTCACGTAGTAGGGCGGGGTGTAGCCCTTGATGTAGGGCAGACAGATATCGGCCACCGACCCCCAAATGCCGACGTTGTATTCCGGATTCATGATGGTGCGCATCGGTCCGGCCGGCTGGCGTTGCATGGTCTGGGGGTTGAATTGGAAGTTGTGCGAGAGGACAATCGAATCCATCATCTTCTCATATGCGGCCAATCGCTCGGCACGTCGCTTTTCGCGCACCTCGCGCCGCTCCTCTTTGGGCGAAAGGTTCTTCTTCTGCCCAATCACGCCGGCCGTTGCCACCAACAACAGCAGGGCTGTCACCACAAATAAAAATCGTTTCATCGTGCGGATGTTTTATGTTTTACATCCTCCCATCTTGCAAAAAAGATGCCTTTTGGAGCGAATAGAGGGGCAAGTGTTGGCAATTTTATAAATAAATCGCTATCTTTGAATACTATTATCGTTTAACCCATCCATAAACAATGATGAAAACCATGATGAATCTATCGGCCAAGGGTGTCGCAGCGGCACTGTTGGCCCTTTCGACGCTTTCAATGGCGTCGTGTTGCGCCCATCAAGATGCGGGAATTCCTGCCAACAAGAAGGAGTTGATGGACGCTTTTGTGGCCGGAACGCTCGACGAGTCGTATGTGCCGGGTGCCTTCTTTGTCCATTTCGATGCCAACTCGAAGGTTGGCGAGGGGGCTGTAAGAAGCCACATCAACTACCTTTTGCAGACCAATGCCGATGTGTTGAAGGTGCAGTTCGAGCAGCGTCCCGACAAGATTACAGACCTCGATAAGCAGGAGACGTGGGACAACATCGCCCCCGTTCCGGAGGATTACTATCGCCCTACGTTTGAGGTGATTCGGGAGTTGAACCGTCTGGTCGGCAACGATGTCTATATCCTGCCGACGATTTACTCGCCCTATCAGGTGGCCCGCCAATCGCTTGGTGATGAAAATATTGCCAAGGCAGCGCAGGAGCGTCCCGAGGACCTGAAGCGCGTCTTTGGCTACTATGCCGTGGCGTTGGAGTGGCTGGTCGATGCCTGCAAGGAGATAGGTATCGAGGGCTTCTACATGACCACGCAGGGTGGCGAGATGAAGTACTACTACATTCCGGGCTTCTTCGAGGAGTTGATTAAACCCTTCGATTTGCGCATCATGAACCGTTGTGCCGAGGGTGCCAAGATGAGCATCCTGCATATCTGCGATTGGGAGGGAACGTATGACGATTTGACCCGCTATCTGGATTATCCGGGCCACATTGTCAATACCCCGCTGGTGCTGAATGGTACCCCCTTTACGCTTCAGGATGGCTACGCACTCTTCAAGCGACCCGTGTTGGGAGGTTTGGACCGCCACAAGGAGATTATCACCGAAAGCCCCGAGGTGGTCAAGGCCGTGGTGAAGAAGGCCCTGGCCGATGGCCCGAAGGGTAAGATGATGGTAGGTGCCGAGTGTACCGTTTCGGAGGCTCCGATTGAGAATATCTGGACGGCTATTAACACGGGCCACAACGCCACCGAAGAGTAGAAGTTGTCTAACAAGGCTACTTTTGCGTGATGCTCGTGCTCGAAATCCTCACATACGAGCAGTATGCTGCGGTTTCTTACACTTCGCATGCCTAAAATTAGCCTTATTATCCAACTTCTATATAAACAAAGCAGGCTACCTCGCTCAAGGTAGCCTGCTTTTTGATAATATGTAGCCGCTTCTTATTTCTTCAGGAAGTCGGCACGCATCGGGGTGAAGCAGTCGATCAGCACACCGGCCTCCAGGCAGACTGCACCGTGCAGTTCGTCCGGCTCCACATAGTAGCCGTCACCGGCCTCCAGAATCTTCTTCTCGCCACCAATCGTCAACTCGAACTTACCGCTTACGATATACGAAGCCTGCGAATGGTAGTGGGTGTGGGGCGTACCGATGGCACCCGTTTCAAACTTCACCTTTACGAGCATAATCTGACCGTCGTAGGCCATAATCTGGCGGGTAACACCCTCACCTGCGGGTTCCCACTGCATCTCTTTCTCAATCTGATAAACCGTACTGCGTGTTTTCATGGTATAAAGTGTATTAAATTGGTTCTAACTCTACAAAGTTACGAAAAAAATCGGTTCGACAAAATCTCCCGCGTCCGGTTTGCGTTTTACAGCTGAAAAATGTAATTTTGCGGAAAACAAAATTAGCACATGATGTTTACACTCGAAACAACCAAAGTTGCCGTGCCGACGCGCGACGGTGTGGTCGATGACCACTTCGGCCACTGCGCCTATTATACGATTTTCACCCTTGTGGCCAACCGCATAACCGCAACCGACAGGATGCCCTCTCCCGAGGGATGCGGCTGTAAGTCGGGCATTGCCCCCGTATTGGCTGCTGCCGGTGTGCGCGTGATGCTGGCCGGAAACATGGGCGAAGGGGCAAAGCGTGTCCTGGAGCAGAACGGCATCCGTGTCGTGAGAGGTTGCCATGGTGCCGTGGAGGAGTTGATTGAGGCCTACTTGGCCGGTCGTGTAGTCGATTCGGGCGAGGGTTGCCATTCGCACGAGTGCCACGACCACAACGCATAACACGATGCAGACCTATTTGATGCCATTGGTGGTTTTGGTGGCCGAAATGGCCCCTTACCTGTTGCTCGGCTTTCTCATTGCCGGCCTTCTGCACGCCTTTGTGCCGCGCACGGTCTATGCCCGTTACCTCTCGGGCAATGATTTCCGCTCGGTCGTTCTGGCCGCGCTCTTCGGTGTACCGCTGCCGCTCTGTTCGTGTGGCGTGATTCCGACCGCAATGTCGATGCGTCGTGAGGGTGCCTCGCACGCTGCGACCGTCTCGTTTCTGATTGCTACGCCCCAGACGGGTGTCGATTCGATTGCCGCCACCGCCTCGCTCCTGGGACTTCCCTTTGCCTTGTTGCGCCCCCTGGCTGCTTTGGTGACGGCCTTGGGCGGAGGTGCTTTGGTGGGGGCCTTGACCCGTGAAAGTGGGGTAGAGACAGCCGCTACAACCTCGCGCGCGGAACTTCCTGCGGGCTTTGGGGCGCGATGCGTCGTGGCCTTGAAATATGGCTTTGGGCAGATGATGCAGGACATCGGCAAATGGCTGGTCGTGGGGTTGGTCATCGCGGGCGCAATTACCGTTTTTGTGCCGGATGGCTTCTTTGCCGAGTTTGGCGACAGGCCGCTTCTGAATATGCTTCTGGTGCTGGCCGTTTCGGCACCGATGTACCTTTGTGCTACGGGTTCGGTGCCGATTGCCGCCGCCCTGATGCTCAAAGGTTTGTCGCCCGGAGCAGCCTTTGTGCTGCTGATGGCGGGTCCGGCAACGAATATGGCCGCCATCCTCGTGATTGGCAAGGTCTTGGGGCGTAAGACGCTCCTCTTGTACCTCCTTTCGATTATCCTGGGTGCGATGACCTTTGGGCTGGGGATTGATTACCTGCTGCCTCGGGAGTGGTTTACGGCCGCCTCGACCGAGTATGCTGCCGCCTGCTGCCACGGAGCTACGCTCCCCTGGTGGAAGACGGCCTCGGCCGTGCTGTTTACCCTGCTGTTGGTCGTTGCCCTGGTGCGTCGTCATCAGCACACGGAAGTTGAACAACAAACAACCAAAACGATGGAAAAAGCGTATAAAATCAAAGGCATGATGTGCAACCACTGCAAAGCGAACGTAGAGCGCAACCTCGCCAAACTGGAGGGCGTGGAGGCTGTGCGTGTCGATTTGGAGGCAGGCGTTGCCTACGTAACGGGTACGGTCGAGGAGCAGAAGGTCATCGACCTGATTAACGAACTCGGCTACGAATACATTGCGTAACGATGAAGCCCAACGAAATTGCCGAGGCACTCGACTTCCTGCGTGAGTTGGCTGCCAACAACCATAAGCCGTGGATGGACGAAAACCGCGACCGCTACAAATTGCACCGTGGCCGCTTTGAAAGGTGGGTGGAGCATTTGGCGGACCGTATCTCGGAGTTCGACCCTTCGGTGGCGGGGCTGACGGCCAAGGAGTGTACCTACCGCATGAACCGTGATATCCGTTTCTCGGCCGACAAATCGCCCTATAAAACCCACTTATCGGCCTTCATTGCACCGCGTGGCAAGAACTCGAGGCTGGCGGGCTATTATATCCACCTCGAACCCGTCGTGGAGGGTTCGTCAATGATTGGCCACTCGATTTTGGCGGCCGGACAGGTCTGTATTCCGCCCGTGATTTTGCGCAGTATTCGCGAGGAGATTGTGGATAATGGCGATGAGATGCTCCGAAATATTGCGGCAGCCGAGGGTTTTGAAATCGACCGTGAAAACAGCCTGAAACGTGTCCCGACGGGCTTCGAGAGCGGTACGCCCTACGATGAGTTGCTTAAACTCAAAGACCACTGCCTCTCGCTTGACTTGACCGAGGAGGAGCTGCTTGCCCCCGATTTCGAGGAGCAGGTGCTGCGCCGTTTCCGCTCGGCCAAACCGTATCTTCAGCAGCTCAACCGAGCCATAGAATACGGCTACGAAGAGATGATGTAGGGTAGGGAATCCGTCTAACAAGGCTCTTTTGGCATCTGCCTTGTCTGTTCCTCCTCACATACGTAAAGTATGCTGCGTCGCAACAGCCTTCGAGCAGCTTCAAAACAGCACTTGTTATACGAATTCCCGCAAAGAAGAAGGATCCGTCTAACAAGGCTCTTTTGGCATCTGCCTTGTCCGAAAAATGCTCATTTACTTCAGTAAACTGCGCTTTTTCGTCCTGCGAGCAGCTTCAAAATAGCTCTTGTTATACGAATCCCCGCAAAGTATGGCTCTTGTTACATGAAAGGCGTGGTTCTTTGAACCACGCCTTTCTTAATTTTTAATTCTAAATTCTAAATTTTTATTGCTCGTTGACCTTTACTTCAATCAACTTTTCGCCACCGGCCTCGACCGTAAAGTCGGCACCCTTTTCGCTCTCGTTGACATTGATTTTGATGGCAGAGTTGTTGCTTGTTTTAGGTTTGGCATCCTTCGTTTCGATTTTGACAAGCGGCTTTTGCTTGCCGGCTTCGTACGCACCTTCAGGGAGGGTCCAATCCCCGTTGAGGTCGATTGCGCCATCCTCCTCGACCTGCTTAACCAACTCTTCGAGGGTGATTCGTTCGCCGTTAATCTCAATCTCCTCCTGCATGATTTCCTCCTTCTTCAGCTCATATCCGTCGATGGCTCGCGGTGCCACCCCATGCTTGATGGCAATGCCGGCACAGAGCAGAATCGAGAGAATCCACAGCGCAACACCAAAAAGCAACACCTTGCCATTCGAATGGCGCGAAGCGATAAGGCACATCAGCACATAAATCATCAGCAGGGTAGGGATGAAGGGGATGAAGATAGCCAGCACAGGCACCGCCATCGGAATATCGGCCGGCATCAACTCATGACCTCCGACAACGATAGCAAACAGACCTATCAGGAGCGCGCAGGCGAAGAGTACGAGGAAGAAGACAATCAGTCCGGCAAACATCTTTAGGAGCAGCAATGCAATTTGTCCGGCCGTCGAAACCGTACTTGCCACTACGGCTTTGGCCTTGGCGTCGGGGTCGTTGGCGGCAGCCGAAGAGGCGATGTTCTGGGCCGTAATCGGCTGACCGTTCATCTCCAGCTTCTGGCGTGCCGTGCGGGCTACGGGGACGGCAAACCACATCACTACGTAGCAGATGATAAAGACACCGAACAGATTGCCCATCAGCGGACCCATCCACCCGAAGAGGGGAATGTGGCTGAAGCAGCTCATGATGAGCGGCAGGAACATCGCCACGCGAATCCAGGCGGGGTCCACATCGAAATATCTGGCAATGCCGGAGCAGACACCGCCCAATTTGGCATTCTCCAGGTCGCGGTAGAGGCGTCGGGGGTTGCGGTCGAGGGGCGTATGTTTAGGCTGCGCTTGCTCCTCCTCCTCCTCGCCACGAATATCCTCGGGCGAACCCATCTGTGCGATGATGTTCTTCACGAGCGGAAGCTCCACCACGCGCGTATTGTCCTGCGTCGAGAGAATCAGCTCGGCAATGCGGGCCTCGATATCGGCCACAATCTCGGCTCCGTCGGGCGAACCCTTGTAGTTTGCTTTGAGGACCGTGAGGTAGTTCTGCAACTCGTTGTAGGCCTCTATGTCCATCGAAAAGGCAATCCCCGAAAGGCTGCATTTTTTCACTTCGTTCATGGTTTGTTAGGGAGTTTGATGGGTTATTTTTTGGTAATCGAACCACCGCTCGATGTCGAACGCGAGAAGTTCTTGCACTCGCCATAGACGCGGATGTCGCCGGCCGACGAGGCGTTGCCTTTGAACTCCTCCAGGCAGCAGATGGCAATCTCGCCTGCCGACGAGGCTTCGGCGTGGCAGTGCTTTACGACAAAGTGTCCGCCCAGAATATCGCCTGCCGACGAGGCCTCGAGCGTGGCATCGATGGCTGCACCCTTGACGACGATTTCACCTGCCGAGGAGACGCTCATGTGGCACTTTTGTGTCGTGAGGGTCAGCTCAATCTCGGCCGACGAGGTGGCTTCCGCCTCGCAGTCGTTGCTCTTTACTTCGCCCTTGTATTCACCGGCCGACGAGGTGTCAATGTCGCACGCTTCGGCAATGATGTCGGCCTCGATTTCACCCGAGCTGGAGGCCTTGACGCTCACCTCCTTCTTGACGATTTTTACCTCCGATTGAACCTTGGCAGCACTCGATGCCTTCAGCGACGAGAGCTTGCCGTCGGTCGGCACGGTGATGGTGACGTGTACGTTTTGAATCGAGCGTACATCGTTGTCAATCGTGAGGTTCAGTACGCCATTCGATACCTTGGCCACCACCCACTCGATGAGGTTGTCATCGGCTGCGATTTGAATCTTGCTGTCGGTGGTCTCGGGAACGAGTTTTACGTGGATGGCACGTGAGGCGTGAACCCCCTCAAAGGCCTCCACCGAGACCTCTTTCGATACGATGTTGCCGCTTCCCTTGATGCGCTTCGGTGCGGCCTCTGTTGTCCCTGCGATGACCATTAAAAGGGCGGTCATCAACCCTATCAGATAGCTTTTCATACCTTCTTATGCTTCAGTTTGGTTTTTACCTCTAATTACTTCAATCTGTTTAACCATCTCTTCCCATGCCTTGTCCCATTGGGCGAGATATTGATGGCCGGCTTCGGTCAGCGAGTAGAATTTGCGCGGGGGGCCTTGCGGTGACTCCTCCCAGCGATAGGTCAACAATCCGGCATTTTTTTGGCGGGTGAGGATGGGGTAGAGTGTACCCTCGACCACAATCATTTCGGCCGCCTTCAGCTCGGCAATGATTCTCGGAGCATAATTGGCACCTCGAGCCAAAATGGCGAGGATGCAGTACTCCAGGATGCCTTTGCGCATCTGAATCTTTACATTCTCTTCGGTCATAACTATTTGTTGTTAAGGTTAATTGTCGGAACAGGCTCTTCGGGGATGACAATCCACAGAATAATATAAATCCAGATGGAGAGTCCGCCAAAGAGAATCAACATAAAGGTGATGAGGCGAATCAACGTCGGGTCGAGGTCGAAATACTCGGCAATACCCGAGCAGACACCTGCAATCGAACGTCTTAAGCGCGGACGGTAAAGGCGACGGACCGTCTGGGCGGTTGAAGCGTTCTCCTCCGTTTCGCTGTCGGCTACGCGGGCCGCGCCGAAGGTGTCGGGGTCGCCAATCTGCTGCATCGTCGCCTCGACCTCCGTGAGGGTTACGACGCGCTGCGGTGTGTAGCGTTGTTCGTTGAGCAGCTCGGCTACGCGACGCTCGATGTCCTCCATCGTCTCTTTGTCCCCCTCGGGCAGGCGATTCTCGATGCGTTTGAGGTAGCGTTTCAGGGCGCGATAGGCATCGTCGTCGAGGGTGAAGGCTACCGAGCCGATGTTTACATTGACAGTCTCTTTCATGGTTTTGTCTATTTGTTTGTAGGGTTTGATTCTAATTACAATGCAAATATATGACAAATTTTGGTATTATGCAATACAAAGAACCTATTTTTTATCATTTTTCTTCATTTTATGTTGATACCTATATTAAAAAGAGTTATCTTTGTCGAAAACCATCATATAACCATGAAACGACTTATTACGTTAGTATTGCTGTTTTTTACGCTACAAGCTGTAGCGCAGGACGAACGGCTTTATCTCACCGGCAAGGGGTGGGACGACACGGTAAATTGGGATTTTTATTGCACCGACGGTATGCGGAGCGGCTCCTGGCAACAGATTGCCGTACCTTCGCAATGGGAGGTGCAGGGCTTTGGCGAGTATAGCTATGGCCGTTGGTATAAGGAGGGTAGGGCCTTCCCGCCCCGCGAGGAGGGTATCTATCGTCGTCGTTTTGTCGTGCCGAAGGCGTGGCGAGGCGAGCAGGTGCGCGTGGTCTTTGAGGGCGTGATGACCGATGCCGAGGTGAAAATCAACGGCCGCAAGGCAGGCGAGATTCATCGCGGTGCCTTCTATGAGTTTGACTACGATATCTCGAAGTTGGTGCGCTATGGTGCAGAGAACGAAATCGAGGTACACGTTTGGAAAGAGTCCTCGAATAAGAGTGTCAATGCGGCCGAGCGCAAGGCCGACTGGTGGATTTTCGGCGGTATCTTCCGCCCCGTCTATCTGGAGGTGCGCCCCAAGACCCGTATCGAGGATTATGCCCTCGACCCGCGCATGGATGGCACGTTGCTCGGTACGCTCTATACGACCCCCGTGGCCGAAGGGTCGATGCTCGAACTGACGCTCGATGGCGAAAAGGTGTTGCGCTATACGCTGAAGGCGGGCGTCGAACATCCGATTGATGCCTCGTGGATGGGTATCGAGCCGTGGGGTCCCGAGTCGCCCAAGCTCTATACGTTGGGGCTTCGTCTGTTGGATGCCAAGGGGAAATCGCTCCACTATCGTGAGGAGAAAATCGGTTTCCGCACGCTGGAGGTACGCCCTGCCGACGGACTCTATCTCAATGGTGTAAAACTGCTCTTGAAGGGCATCAATCGCCACTCCTTCTGGCCGGAGGGCGGTCGCACGACCAGCCCCGAAATCAGCTTGCAGGATGCCCGCCTCATTAAGGAGATGAACATGAATGCCGTGCGTGTGCATTACGCCCCCGACCGCCACTTCCTCGATGTGTGCGACTCGTTGGGTCTGCTGGTTCTCAATGAGTTGTGCGGATGGCAGAATTGCTACGACACGGAGGTGGGCGAGCCGCTCGTGAAGGCCTTTATGCGTCGTGACCGCAACTGTCCTTCGGTGATTATCTGGAGCAACGGCAACGAGGGCGGTTGGAACACCGAGCTGGACCATTTCTTCAGCGACCTTGACCCGCAAAAACGCCCGTTGGTGCATCCCTGGGCCGATTTCGGAGTGATTGATACGCACCACTATCCCGCCTTCCAGACGGGCGTGGCCCGCTTTACGAATGGGCAGAAACTCTTCATGCCGACCGAGTTCATGCACGGTATGTACGACCAGGGTCATGGTGCCGGTCTGGAGGATTTCTGGACGAAATACACCTCCTCGCCCCTCTTCGTGGGTGGCTTTATGTGGGACTTCTCGGACAATGCCGTGGTGCGTAGCGACCGCAACGGTGCGCTCGACAGCGATGCGTCGAATGGTGCCGACGGTATCCTCGGCCCCCACCGCGAGAAGGAGGCGAGCTACTACACCGTGCGCGATGTGTGGGCCCCGATTCAGTTCGAGAACATCCGAATTACCCCCTCGTTCAATGGTCGCATTTTGACGCGCAACGACTACCTCTATACCAATCTGAAGGATTGCTCGGCTTCCTATCGTCTGCTGCGTGCAGAGGCCGATGGTATGAAGTCGATTGAGCAGGGTGAGGTGAAGCTTCCCGCCCTCGACCCGCGTTGCTCGGGCTTTTCGACCATGCATATTTCGGGTCGCTTCTTCGATGCCGATGTCTTGGAGATTACGCTCTGTCACCCCTCGGGCGAGGCGATGGTGACGCGCACCTGGCCGATTCATCGTGCCGCTTACTATGTTCCTGAAAATACCAATGCGAAGATGCCGGCCGCGACCCTCTCTTCGACGGCCGATGCGGTGCAGTTGGCCGCTTCGGGCGTGACGGTAAGTTTCGATAAGGCGACGGCCTGTATCCGCTATGTGAAGGGTCGAAAGGGAAATGTTTCGCTCACCGACGGCCCGATTGCCGTGGGTATGAATTGCCGTCTGGACCGCGTGGAAAGCCGTATGGAGGGCGATAAGGCGGTCTTTACGGCCTACTACCTCGGTGCGCTCGACTCGATTCGTTGGGAGATGGCCCCCGATGGGTCGCTCGCGATGTCGGCCGTGATGCTCAACCGCGCCAATGGCGGCAAGGGATTCGATGACGCCGTGGTTGTTCAAAATGTAAAGAATCTCGGCTTCTCGTTCCGCTATCCCGAAGAGCTTGTCGAGGGCGTGAAGTGGTTCGGCCGTGGCCCGCAGCGTGTCTGGAAGAATCGTATTCGCGGTACGCAGTATGGCATTTGGCAGAAGGATTACAACGATGCGCTTACGGGTGCCGCCTTTGACCGCTTGGTCTATCCCGAATTCAAAGGCTATCATGCCGATATGCGTTGGATGACGCTCCAAACCAAGGAGGGCGACTTTACGGTGCGCTCATCGTCGGATGGCCTCTATATGCGACTCTATGGCCCCGAACAGCCGGCCGACAATAAGAGTGGCATCATTGCCTATCCCGATTTCCCGGAGGGCGACCTTTCGTTCCTCTATGAGATTCCCGCCATGCGTTGCTTCAAACCGTTGAGCGAACACGGCCCCTCGGGACAGCCCGGTCATGTCCGCATCAAGAAGGGTGATGAGGGTATTCACATGAATTTGCGATTTGAGTTTTAATTTATATTTTTAGTACTCACAACTGTCTGATAGTGAGAAGAGGGGCATTGCGCCCCTCTTTTTTCATGAAAAATTAACACAGTATAGTTGCTTTTCTTAAAAGAAAAGCCGAACTTTGTCCGCCATAATTTAGTTTTTATAGGCTTTGTAGGCGAAAACAAGCAAATTGTTAAATAGTATGACACAAAAATTACGAATTCAAACGCTGTTGGCGATTCTCTTTTCGCTGCTCTCGACCGTGGTGATGGCCCAGAGCGGAGGAAAGGTGACCGTGAGTGGCGTGGTGACGTCGGCCGAGGACAACGAACCGCTGATTGGTGTGGCCGTCGTAACCGAAGCGATGACGGGTGTCACAACCTCGATTGATGGCGATTACACCATCCAGGTCGAGGCCGGCACCAAGCTCATCTTTCAGTACATCGGCTATCAGCAAGTCGAGTGGATGGTGCCTGAAGGCCAAGCCTCGGTGACCTACAACCTGCAAATGCAGAGCGAGGCCCAGGCGGTGGACGAGGTGGTCGTGATTGCCTATGGTGTCCGCAAGAAGGGTACCGTGGCAGGTTCGGTTTCGACTGTCAAGGCCGAGAAGATTGAGAGTACCCCGACGGCCGCCTTCGACCAGGCGTTGCAGGGTCAGGTGCCGGGTCTGACGGTCCTCTCGAATACGGGTGAGCCGAGCGCAGCGGCCGTGATGACGATTCGCGGTACGAACTCGATTAACTCGGGTACCGCTCCGCTCTACATCTTGGACGGTGTGCCTATCTCGAGCAGCGATTTCAATACCATCAATCCGGCCGATATCGAGTCGTTGTCGGTCTTGAAGGATGCCTCTTCGACCTCGATTTATGGTGCGCGTGCCGCCAATGGTGTGATTGTGATTACCACCAAGCGTGGCCGCATGGCCGACCGCCCCAACATCGAGTACCGTATGCAGATGGGTATCTCGCAGATTGCAAACGGAAAGTGGGATTTGATGAACACAGCCGAGCGCATCCAGTACGAGAAAGAAATCGGCATGACCGAGGGTCAGAACTACAATGTCTTGAGCCAGACGGATGTAAACTGGATGAAGGAGGTATTCAACTCGGCTGCCCTGTTGCAGAGCCACGAGGTCTCGATTTCGGGTGCCGACGAAAAGACCCACTACTACATCTCGGGTGGCTACTACAGCCAGGATGGTACGGCTGCCGGTTCGTCGTTTGAGCGTTATTCGTTCCGCGCCAATTTGGAGCGTCAGGCCAATTCGTGGCTGAAGGTGGGTACGAACACGATGCTCAACTACCAGCTCATCCAGCAGGCCGACGAGGGTAGCTATACGCTCGTAACGCCCATCTCGGCTGCCCGCTTCATGTTGCCCTACAACAGCCCCTATCGTGCCGATGGCTCGCTGGCCTCGGTGTCGGATGGCTCGTGGACGGGTATGGGGCAGAACCCTCTGGAGTGGCTGGAGAACAACCCCGTCAATTACAAGAAGTACAAGCTGATTACGACCCTCTTTGCCGAGGCAACGCCCCTCGAGGGACTGACCCTGCGTTCGCAGTTCAGCATCGACTATGGTCATACGACCGGCTTCGGTAAGTCCTATCCGAGCTATGCGCCCAACCTGGGCGAGGGTTCGGCTTCGCGCTCCTCGACCGATAACCACACCCTCACCGTGACCAACACGGTGAACTACCGTTTTACGAAGGATAACAAGCACAACTTCAACTTCATGGTGGGTCAGGAGGGTATCGACTACCACTATGAGGCCTTCAGCCTGATGACCAAGGGTCAGAACAACGATAAACTGACCAACATCTCGACCGGTACGCGTGCCACCTCGTGGAGCGACACGACCGATTCGGATTATGGTTTCCTCTCGTTCTTTGGTCGTGCCGAGTACAACTACGACAACCGCTACTTCGTGGAGGCTGCCGCCCGTGCCGATGCCTCGTCGCGTTTCGGTAAGTCGCGTCGTTGGGCCGGTTTCTGGTCGGTAGGTTTCATGTGGAATCTGCGCAACGAGCAATTTATGGAGTCCTCGTCGCGTTGGCTGACCAATGCCCAGCTCCAGTTCTCGACCGGTACGTCGGGTAACTCGTCGATTCCCAACTACGAGCATCTGGCCCTCATTGCCGGTGGCCTGGATTATGTCGGTGATGCCGGTTTGTCGCTGGCACAGCCCGGAAATCCCGATTTGGGTTGGGAGAAGCCCTGGACAACGAACCTCGCCCTGCACGTCGGTTTCTGGAATCGACTGAATGTCGATGCCGAGTTCTACTACAAGCAGACCTCGGATATGTTGATGGAGGTGCCGCAGCCTACCTCGGACAAGGGCTACGGCTACTATTGGGACAACGTGGGCGAGATGATTAACGTCGGTGCCGAGTTGTCGATTTCCGCCTCGCTCCTCTCGACCGAGAAGTTCCTCTGGATGGTTAATGCCAACATTTCGTATAACCACAACGAGATTACCGAACTCTACAACGGCGTGCAGGAGTATGAGCGTTCGAATACCAACACGAAGCTCGTTGTAGGTCGTCCGTTGGGTGAGTTCTTCATCAACCGCTATGCCGGTGTGAACCCCGCCAATGGTGATGCCCTCTGGTACACGAAGGATGGCGAGATTACCAACGAACTGAAGGATAGCGACAAGGTGTTGGTGGGCAAGAGCTACATGGCCCCCTGGCAGGGTGGTTTCGGTACGACCCTTTCGTGGAACGGCCTCTCGCTGACGGCCCAATTCAGCTGGGTTGCTGACCGCTGGATGCTCAACAACGACCGCTACTTCGACGAGTCGAACGGCCGTTTCTCGACCTACAACCAGTCGAAGCGTCTGCTGAACCGTTGGAAGCAACCGGGCGATGTGACCGATATCCCGCGTCACGGTGTCTATACCGAGTTCGACAGCCGTCTGTTGGAGGATGCCTCGTTCCTGCGTTTGAAGAATGTGATGTTGAGCTATTCGGTGCCCGAAAAGTGGATTCGCAAGACGCGCATCTTCAGTGGTGCCAGAATCTATGTGCAGGGTCAGAATCTGCTGACCTTTACCAAGTTCTCGGGACTGGACCCCGAGGGTACGACGAACATTTATGCCGCCCAGTACCCCATGTCGCGCCAGTTCACGGCAGGTATTGACCTTAAATTCTAATGTGAGCCATGATGACTATTGTACGAAATACGAAAATCTATGCGATGTTGGTGGCTGTAGCCTTCAGCCTCACGTCGTGTCTGGATAAGGTCCCCGAATCGGCCATTCCCGAGGGGGATGCCATGAACCCCGCCCACGGTGCTATTCAGGCCTATCAGGAGGCCGAGCAGTTCCTGACGGGTATCTATGCCGGCATGATGAGCGGTTCGCTCTGGAGCGGCTACCTGACGCTCGTCCCCGAGATTCAGGCCGACCTGGCCTATGCCGTGGACGGCTATTCGAATGCCTATGGTAACATCTGGCAGTGGGATATTCGCCCCACCAATGCCGAGATTGAGGCCATCTATGGCTCGCTCTATTCGCTGATTGCCAAGTGTAACTTCTTCCTCGAGCGTGTCGATGCCATCATCGCTGCCCAGACCATCGACGAGAATATCCAGGTGCTGGATTATTATAAAGGAGAGGTCTATGCCATCCGTGCGCTGTGCTACGCAGAGCTGATTAAGTGCTTTGCGAAGGCCTACGACCCCGCTACGGCACACGACGAGCTGGGTGTGGTGATTCGCACGAAGTACAGCGAGCCGGAGCCTTCCCGTCGTTCGTCGCTCTACGATTCGTATGCCTTGGTGCTTGAGGATTTGGCCCGTGCCGAGGAGTTGCTCGATACGGAGAACGACTACTACGGTGCCTTCTACATGACCAACGCATCGGTGTGCGCTTTGCGTGCGCGTGTAGCCCTCCATATGCAGGATTGGGAGACGGCCATCGCGTATGCATCGAAGGTGATTAACCACCCCGATAAGACGTTCGATTTGGCAAGTGCCTCGATTGCTTATACGCCGCAGTTGAGCTACTTCGACTATATGTGGCAGTACGACCAGGCCTTCGAGATTATCTTCCAGGTGGGCTTCACTCCCACTTCGTTTGGCGGTCAGCTGGGTTCGATTTTCCTGAATGTGACGACCGACTATACCTATTATTATCCCGACTATGTGCCGGCACAGTGGGTGTTGGACCTCTATTCGTCGTCCGATTTGCGCTACAAGACCTATTTCCAAAATGTGACGACCGGTTACGACCACGCACTGACGTGGCCCGTGCTGATTAAGTATTTCGGAAATCAGGACTTCATCTCGCAGTACAACATCTACCAGGTTTCGATGCCGAAGCTTTTCCGCCTTGCCGAGCAGTACCTGATTCGTGCCGAGGCCTACTGCCGTCGTGCGAACCCCGACTACAATGCCGCAGCCAAGGATTTAACCACGTTGCGCGGTGCGCGTATGTCCACAGCGAGCAGCGTGAGCCTGACGGCCGATAACTACCTCGAGACGATTGCCGACGAGCGCGTCCGCGAACTCTACATGGAGGGTTTCCGCCTCTGGGATTTGAAGCGTTGGGGTAACCTCTACCGCAACGGTGAGGGTTTCACGCGCAAGCAACAGACCTCGTCGCTCAAGGAGGGTAGCTCGCTGCGTGTGAAGGCCGACAATCCGCTCTTCACGTGGCCCATCCCGCAGCACGAGCTGGAGTCGCCCGGCTCGGAGGTGCAGCCTAACGAGAGCAATAAGTAACCGCTGAAAAAAGATGTCAGTTATGAAGAAATATATGTTATCGGTTTTGGTGGCCATGGTCGCAGTGGGCTGGATGACGGCTTGCGACGAGGAATATACCACCTACAACGGCCCCGAGTATGTGATGTTTGCCGACACGATGTCGCTGCACATGGTTGAGCAGGATGCCGACTTCTTTACCGTCCCCTTCTCTTCGACCATTGCTTGCGACTATGACCGCACCTTTGCTGTGGAGATTATCGACGAGGGCAGCAACGCCATCGAGGGGTTGCACTATCGCCTCGAGTCGAATACGATTACGATTCCGGCCGGAGAGCTGGCTGCCGATGTGCGCGTCAAGGGCATTTATGAGCATATCGAGCCGACCGACTCGCTCGGTTTCCGCCTGCGTCTGGTGATGCCCGAGCAGCTCAATTGGGACCTCTATGAGTGCTACAACGAGACGAAGGTCATCATGTACAAGGCTTGCCCGTTCGATATCAACAACTTCTCGGGCTGGTGCGTATTGACCTCGATGTTCCTGCGCGACTATCCGGGTGAGAATGCCTCGTATCAGCGTCTGATTCAGACCGAGGTACATCCCACGGAAACGAATACGGTGATTCTGCGCAACGCCATGTTCGATGGTTATGACCTGAAGATTAAGTTCGACACGACCGACTCGTCGAATCCGCTTGTTACGATGGATGAGGACCAGGTGTTGAGCGACGAGGCTTCGGTCTTGGGCTGGATTTTGGGCGATAACCACATTCTCTGCACCGACAGCTACTACTATCCCTCGTACTACAATGCCTGCCAGTCGTTTGTCGAGCTTTGGTTGGAGGTTTATGTCGAGAAACTCGGTGCGCCGGTTGGTACGATTGGCCATTTCTACAATATCCTGGAGTGGATTAGCGATGAGGAGGCCGAGCGTCTGCAACGCGAGGAGGGTATGTAATCCGATTGAGAACAAAGAAAACGTAAAGAGTATATGAAACAACAGATTTTTCGTTGGATGAGTAGCCTGGTGGCGGTGGTTGCACTGCTCTGTGGCTGTTCGGACGACCCGGAACCCGTTACGCCCCGTTTCCCCGAGACGGTTACGGCAACGGTCTCGGCCGGCGATGTCTATACGCTGCATATCGAGCCGAATACGGCTTGGTCGGTAGCCATCTCGTCGGATGCCGCCACCTATTTTCACCTCTTGGAGGAGGGTTCGAAGGTCTATACGATGCGCGGTGTGGCCGGTTCGTATGATTTGCAGATTGGCGTTTCGCCCATCGAGGAGTTCGATACGGAGCGCACCTGCGAAGTCTTGCTGACCTTGGGTGAGGGGACGATGCGCGAGACGCGCACCATCGCCATCCTTACGCGCGGTTTGATTGACCGTGATTTGCAGATTTTCGCTGCGCAGCATTTCGATGAGGATGCTTCGGATTTCGAGAAGAATGAGGCGGGTGACTATCTCTATAGTGAGCAGCCTGTCACCTCGCTTGCGCTGGTGAAGAATATCAACGACCTCTACCTGCACCGCATCGCCATCGAGGCGAACCACGATTGGGCCTTTGCGGGTGAGTTGCCGGCCTGGTTTACCCCCTCGGTTTCGTCGGGTGAGACCGGACGCACGGAGCTTCAGATTCGTACCTCGATGAATGCCTATCCCTTTGAGGATACCGTAGCCGAGGTTGGTTTTAACGATATGACCGTGCAGCACGCTCCCACGCTGACGGCTGCCAAACTCTCGATTTCGATGCCCGGTTGCGCTTCGTATGTCGGTTTGCAGTTAGCCGCAACGCTGAACTTCAATGCCGAGGGTCAGTTCGACAACGAGGGTTCGTATGTCGATTCGGGTGCCATCGGTTGGCTCACCGCACCGCTGGGTGCCGTGGTCTATAAGGCCGTGAAGGAGAATGGCTATTACTATACGGCTGCCGACCGCACCGATTGGATACAGTTCGAGGAGGAGGTTGAGGCCGGTGCCTCGGCTTCGGCCGGTGTGTGGTCGCGCAAACTCGTTGTGAAGACCGCCCCGAATAGCGATGCAGAGCGCGAGGGCGTGCTGATTGTGGTACCGCAGTCGATGGCCGGTTCGATTCTCGACCCCGATATGGACCTCTTTAATGCCGACGGTACGGAGGTGAAGGAGGAGCTGAAGAGCTACGTTTCGGTCATCAAACAGGCCGCTCCGGTGGTTGAGGGCGATAAGGAGCCTATCGAGATTGTCGAGTTGGGCGCATTGCAGGCCTTCGGTGGTGACTTTACGACCCTCGAGCCAAACAGCTGGGTATGGAATACCTTCAATGTGGAGCATGCCTATAAGATGACCTACTCGTCGAACGATTCGTCGAACGGTGGTGATTTGCAAATCAATGTTCCCTACGCTTCGGTGCAGATGATTGGTTTCGATGCCTCGACCGTGCTGCAAACGAACGCTTACGACGGTACAGTTGTAGGTGGTGAGGATAAGAGCTGGGTAACGGTGGAGATGAATCCCTATGGCGTAGAGAATCGTCGTCGCGTGACGAGCCGTCTGGGTGAGGAGTATCCCAACACCTGCCCGGGTGATAATGGCGAGAACGAGGCCTTCCTCCTCTTCAAGGATGCCGAGGGCAACAACATCGCGTTGATTTACTTCATCCTTGACGAAAAGTTCAAGCCCGGTAGCGGTGATACGGCAGGTGCCGTTTCGTTCGTCGATAAGGCCCTGGCCAAGGAGCATGGTGCCATGCTCGAGGTGGTTGTCGAGGGCGACGAGGAGTTCAGCAAGGAGGACGAGGCGATGGGCATCCAGCAGTATCGTCTGACCTACACGAAGGCTTCGGCCAACGATGTGCTGATGCTCAACGTACCCGACTATCAGCTGCTCATTTCGCAGAACGAGGATTGGCTGTCGGCCGTGGAGAATGGTGACGGCACGATTCGCGTCGTGATGGCTGCCGAGAAACAGCGCGGCATCATCAACCTCTACGATAGCTCGTGGCAGGTGGTTGTGAAGCTCAACTGTATCTTCGACCCCGATGCCGAACTGAAGGAGGAGGGTGGTTACGACCCGAAGGGGGCTGTCACGTTCCTCGATTTGGCCGCAGCCGAGGCGATGGGTGCCACGTTGTTGGCCGTTTCGCCCGACGATGACACCTACGATGACGATATGGCCGCCAAGGGTGTACCGCAGTATCGCCTGACGCTCAAGCAGGCCGCTTCGATTACCCTCAAGGTGCCGACCTACTACATTGCCTGGTGCTATCAGTCGTGGCTGACTGCGCTGCCCGATTGGCCCGAAAACGGGTCGGAGGAGGTGACTATCACCATGAATTCGACCGGTTCGGAGACCCAGCATAGCAACCTGACCCTCTATGTCGATATGAGCGAGGGTACGATTGCCGCACAGATTCAATGTGTGTTGCTGAATGAGTAACGGATGGAATAATAAGCATTTACCGCATACGAAAGACGTTATGAAACTTTATAAATTTTTCCTGTTCGTAGCTTTGACACTCGGTGGCCTATGCTTTGTCGGCTGCTCGGAGGATGATGGTGTGGACAACCGCGACCATGACTACGGATATGTTCAGTTTAAGCTCTACAACGAGGAGGCCTCGACGCGAGCCATTGAGGCTCCGCTCGAGAGCCTCGCGGAGGCCAAGAAGGTGAAGGTATCGTTGCTCTACAACGGCACCACCATCGCCCAGACACTCAACCTGCAAACCGTAGAGGGCGATGCTGCCGCCTATGGTCTGCGTACCGAGAAACTTAAGTTGCTCACCGGCGAGTATGAGGTGCTGACCTTCACGCTCTACGATGTCAAGGATACGGAGATTTACCACGGCTCGCCTGCCGAAGAGCGTACAATTTCGGTGGTGATGGGTGGCCTTACGACCTACGACCTGCCCGTCGCTGTGACGCCCCGTGGTCGTGCTACGTTCCGCCTGACGAAGGACCTCTCGGGCCTTTCGCGTGTGGCCGAGCGTGAATACACTTTCGATGAAATTCGTTACGCGACGCTCACCATCGAGCATGAGGCTTCGCAGCTCAAGACGAAATTGGAGATGCTGCCTGCCGAGTTCTCGATTCACTTCGACGAGACGGACGATGTGGAGGATGGTTATCAGACCTCGTCGCTTCAGTGCGACTCGGTGCTGTGGCTCATGGCCGGTGATTACAGCCTGGTGAATTTCCAGCTCTTTGACGAGAAGAAGATTCTGCTCGAGAGCGAATCGTCGCCTGCGGCCGTTACCTTTACGGTGACCTGCAACGCCTCGACCGCGGTGGATGTTCCCGTGAAGCTCCATGCAGCCGATGAGTACCTGAAGGATTGCTACGCGCTGTATGAGATTTGGAAGAGCCTGAATGGTCCCGCCTGGTCGTACTATGGTGAGGATTATGCCCCGGGTACGAATTGGGACTTCAACAAAGACCCCGATTTGTGGTGCGCCCAGCCCGGTGTGCAGGTGCATCCCAACGGCCGTATTGCCCGCCTCGATATCAGTAACTTCGGTTTCAGCGGTGACCTCTCGCCGGCGATTGGTCAGCTGACCGAGTTGGTGGAGTTGTACCTCGGTACGCACAACGATACGAATCTGTTTGGCTACGACCCGATGCTCGACGGCTCGAAGACGCTGGCCGAGCGTAAGGCGAACCGCCTGGAGTACCACAAGCAATTTTTGCAGAAGATTCACCCCGCTACGCCCTTCTCGGAGCCTTGCGCTCGCGCCTTGGCCGAGCATAACATCACGCTCCCGAATACGGCCTACTACGAGAAGTACACCGAGCGCGAGCTGATTGACGAAAAGGGTGCTGCGCGTCGCCTGGTGTTGCACGACACGCAACATGGTACGATTTGCAACGGTCTGAAGTCGTTGCCGAAGGAGATTGGTAAGTTGCAGAAACTTTCGACCCTCTTTATCGCCAACAGTGCGATTGAGACGTTGCCCGAGGAGCTGAAAGAGCTGACCTCGTGTACCGATTTGGAGATTTACAACTGCCCGAAGATGACCACGTTCCCCGTGGTTATCGGCGAGATGCCCGAGCTGATTTCGCTCAACCTCTCGAATAACCTCCAGTGGTCGGCCGAGGAGAGCCTGAAGGGTTTCAACGCCCTGGCCGAGGGTGCTTCGAAGGAGAAGATACAGATTCTCTATATGCGTGAGTGCGGTCTGGAGGAGATTCCCCTCTCGATTCGCAACATGAAGAAGATTGGTCTGCTGGATTTGGCCTACAACAAGATTAAGACCACACCGGCCTGGGGTAAGGATATTGCCCCCTTGCAGCTCTATCTGGACCACAACGAGCTGGAGTCGCTGCCCGTCGATGAGCAGGGCTACTTCTGCGGCTACGAAGATATCGAGAACTTCTCGGTGACCTTCAACAAGCTGAAGAAATTCCCCAACATCTTCTCGGCGCAGAGCCAATTCACGATGAAGTCGGTCGATTTTTCGGGCAACGATATCACCGGCTTTGAGGGCGAAGAGGATGGTACGTTCCGCGGTTTGAAGGTTGAGACCTTGTCCTTGTCGCAGAATTATAACCTGAAGAAGTATCCGGCTGCGTTGTGGAAGGCCGGTTCGCTCGTGGCCTACATCGTGCTTCGTGCCTGCGGCCTGGAGGAGTTCCCCGAGGGGTCGTTCAAGGGTGAGCAGGTGATTAACCTCGTGTCGCTCGACCTGTCGTACAACAACCTCACGGACCTGCCGTGGGAGATGAACTCGGCCAATGTGCCTTATCTCTATGGTGTGGACCTCTCGTTCAACTCGTTCAGCAAGTTCCCCTACGAGCCGCTCGATGCAGCCGGTCTGACCGTGCTTTCGGTGCGCTCGCAGCGTGATAGCGAGGGCCGTCGTTGCCTGCGCGAGTGGCCGACGGGTATCTACCAGCACGTAGGTCTTCGCGGCCTCTATCTCGGCTCGAACGACCTGCGCGAGGTGAACGATACGATTTCGACCCTCTGCTACTACCTTGACATCAGCGATAACCCGAACATCGTTTTCGATGCCTCGGATATCTGCTACGCTTGGCAGGCAGGTGCCTATATTCTCTACTATGATAAGACCCAGAACATCAAGAATTGCGATTTGATGCTCGAATAAAACGTGTGAGAAGTATGAAAGTAAGTACAGCTATATGGATGATGATGCTCGCAGCGGGCTTTGCAGCCTGTTCGAGCGATGGCGATTCGGTCGGCTTTGAGACCGACCGTGAGCTGATTCAGGTCACGGAGGTGGGCGGCACGGAGACCATTCAGGTCGTTGCCGATGGCGAGTGGACCGCCTCGACCGATGAGCCGTGGATTACCATTTCGCCGGCCAATGGTCGCGGTACGACGGTGTGCCGTTTCCAAATCGACTCGGCCAAGACCGCGGAGAGCCGACGTGCCACGGTGCGTATTCGCCAGAACGAGCATATGGAGACGCGCACGGTCGTTGTCGAGCAGAGCGGTTATCCCTACCTGATTGAGGTGGAGCAGGGTGAGGTCGAGGTCTCGAACTATGCCAAGACCGACGACCGCTATTTCGATGTAAAGGTGCGTGCCAATGTCGATTTCAAGGTGTCGATTCCCGATGAGGCCAAATGGCTTTCGAACGATAGCTACAAATTGACGCTCGATAACGGTATCCGCCCGCGTGAGGTGAAGATTCGTTTCAAGTGGGATATCAATACCCGTCCCGAGGAGCGTCTGGCCACTATTACCTTTACCCCCAAGTCGGATGTTACGATGAGCCGTCAGGATGGCTTGCAGGTGAAGCAGACGGCTGCTGCCCCGATTGAGGAGGGTACGCGCGCCGGTGATTCGGTGGCTCTGTTGAGTATTGCCCGCACGCTCGATATGTTGGAGAGTTCGTGGGAGAAGGGCGAGCCGATGTCGCGTTGGAATGGTGTGACGCTCTGGGAAGAGGGCATGGAGGGTTGCACGCCCGAGAAGGTCGGCCGTGTGAAGTATGCCGAGTTCTTCCTCTTCTATACCAAGGAGGCCATTCCCTTCGAGGTGCGCTATTTGACCGCTGCCGAGGAGTTGTATATCTTCTCGAACGCCAATACGTTCCTCTACAGCCTTTCGACGGGCGAGTATCTCTCGGAGCTGACCCAGCTGAAGCGTCTGACGGTGGGTGCTTACGGTTTGACCGAACTGCATCCTTCGTTCAAGAATCTGAAGAATCTCGAGTACCTGAACCTCGGTTCGAACAACTTCCAGCGCATCCCCGATGTGCTGACCAAGGAGAACTTCCCGAAGCTCAAGACGTTGATTATGAATGCTAACCAGCGTTCGGTGGTCTATGATTTGAGCAATACGTCGCGCACCGACCTCGGTGGCTTTATCGAAGAGGCGGAATTCCCGGCCGATTTGATTAAGTGGGGCTTGGATTCGCTCGTGCTGTCGGTGAACTACCTGCAAGGCGAGTTGCCGTCCTTCGAGGATGACGACGAGGTTCCCTATTACACGCAGGCCGAGATTGATGCGGTGGACAGCTTGCCGCAGTTCTTGGTCGATAACCGCATCAAGAAGGTGATGCCGACGACCAAGTTCTTTGCCATCAACCTGAACCGCCTGCATGGTAAGTTGCCCGATTGGTTGCTTTACCACCCGGCACTCAACCTGTGGTATCCCTACAGCCTGGTCTTCCCGCAGGAGGGTCGTGACAAGAACGGTGTAGCTGGTGGTTTCGAGAACGAACCGGTGAATATGAACTACTACTACGATATCTACACCACGAAGACAAGGCCTACGGGCGAGTTGGAGTAAGCTAACTGAAGGATGATTATGAAAAAGACCTATTTATATCTGATGCTTCTCGGTGCAACGCTCTTCATGGGTAGTTGCGCCAAGGAGGAGCCGGTGCAGCCCGAGGTGGCACCGGAAGTGGAGCAACCTTCGACCTATGCCGAGGGCGAGCTGATTGTCAAGTTCTCGTCCGAGGCGGTGTCGGCCATCGAGAGTCAGGCTCAAACGCGCAGCGGAGCCGTAACGCGCAGTGGCGTACAGTCGGTGGACGAGGTGTTGGAGTTGATTCAGGGTTATGAGTTGGAGCGCGTCTTCCCCTATTCGGAGGCGACCGAGGAGCGCACACGCGAGGCCGGACTGCATTGCTGGTATGTGGTGCGTTTCGATAAGAGCTATTCGGTGGAGGAGGTAGCTGCAAAGCTCGAAAAGTTGGGTGAGGTACAGCGTGTGAATTTGAACCGCACCATCAAGCGTGCCTATACGGGAAAGGCAACCCCGATGAGCCGTGAGCAGTATGAGCGTCTCAAGCAGGCGAGCCGCGCGGTGAGCAACAATGACCCCCTGCTGCCGATGCAGTGGAACCTGATTAACCGTGGCGATATGTTCACCACGGGCGAGACGGTGAAGTCGGTCAAGGATGCCGATGTGCAGGTCGAGCAGGCCTGGGAGCGTTCGCGTGGCGATGAGTCGGTGATTGTGGCCGTCTTGGACGAGGGTGTCGATGTGACTCACCCCGACCTGGTGGGCAACCTTTGGGTCAATAAGCATGAAATTGCCGGTTCGACGAAGGATAACGACGGCAATGGTTATGCCGGTGATATCCATGGCTACAACTTCATCAAGGATGTGGCCGATATCACGACCAGCGATATTTATGACTCGGGCCACGGTACGCACGTGGCAGGTGTGATTGCCGCCATGAACAACAACGGCGAGGGTGTCAGCTCGATTGCCGGTGGCAGTAGCGAGAAGGGTGGCGTGAAGATTATGTCGTGCCAGGTCTTCTCGGGCAACCTCTCGGGTACCTCGTTGCAGGTGGTGCGTGCCATTAAGTACGCCACCGACAACGGAGCCGTGGTGTTGCAGTGCAGCTGGGGCTTTATGTCGGGTTCGGCAAACATCTACGATTGGGGTTCGCAAGGTCCCAAGACGCAGGAGGAGTTCGAGGCCTACGCTCCGCTCGAAAAGGCCGCTTTGGACTACTTCGTTCACTATGCCGGTTCTGCCTCGGGCGTTGTAGAGGGTGGTATTGCCGTCTTTGCCGCAGGTAACGAGTCAGCCGATATGGCCGGTTATCCGGGTGCTTCGGACGAATACCTCTCGGTAGCCGGTACGGCTGCCGACTTTACGGCTGCCGTCTATACGAACTACGGCTTCGGTACGTCGGTGTCGGCTCCGGGTGGCGACCAGGACTACTACTACGACTATGTGACCGACGGAAACAACTATGGTGAGGTGGGTTGCATCCTTTCGACCCTGCCGCTGTCGAAGAGCGAGACCGGTTATGGTTACATGGAGGGTACGTCGATGGCCTGCCCCCACGTGTCGGGAGTTGTGGCACTCGGTCTTTCGTATGCAGCCGAGCAACGTCGCCATTTCAAGGCTACCGATTTGCAGCAGTTGCTTATCGATACGACGGTGCCGATTGATGCCTACCAGACCGGTATGAAGCTCTATATGCGCTATGCGGCCGATTTGGGTCCCATTCGTCCGATGCAGATGAACCTTGCGAACTATCGCGGTCAGATGGGTTCGGGTCAGGTGAGTGCCGCTGCTTTCCTGGCTGCCATTGATGGCGGTGGTGTGGAGATGCGTTTCCCGAACATCTACCTCGCTACGGGTGGCGTGTCGGTGCTGTCGCCGGCCCTCTATTTCAAGGATGGCGCGACATTGACCTACACGGTGTCGATTGCCGATGAGACGATTGCCGCCTATCGCAGCCTCGATAATACCTTCTATTTCCAGGGTCTGAAGAGCGGTACGACCGCTGCTACCATCACGGCCTCGAATGGCGAGTCGCAACAGTTTACGATTACGGTGCGTCGCGGTGCCGGTGGTAACGGTTGGTTGTAGCATAGAAAACGATACGAACCATGAAACAGCTGTGTAAAATAGCGTTGTTGATGCTCTGGATGTTCCGGTGCGGGGTTGCTGTGGCGCAGTTGCAGCTCATCAGTCAGTCGAAGATTGACAGCTTGCGCAATCCGCGCACGGTCACGCAGGTGCCTATCTCCTTTGAGGAGGGTACCACGGTGCAGATGGGTGTGATGGCCGAGGATGCCGAGCCGTGGCGCGGAGAGCTTCGTTGGACCAATCGCGGCGAGGAACCGCTTGTCGTGACGCGCGTAGTGACCACGTGTGGCTGCCTGAAGGCCGAATTTGACGAATGGCCCATCCTGGCCGACTCGGTTGGTACGATTCGGCTGGAGTATCACCCGAAGGGCCACCCGGGCGTGGTCTATCAGCGAGCCTTCGTCTATACCTCTGTTTCGGACGAACGCCCGTCGGCCATTTTGGTCGTCAGCGGTGAGGTGACCCCGGTGCTGAATCCGCAAGCGGACTACCCGAAGGCCTTTGGCTATTTGCGCCTGCGCAGTACGGAGCTTTCGTTTCGTCGCGGTGGCAGTCGTCAGCAACTTGCGATTGCCTGCTACAACGGTAGTTCGGAGCCGATGCGCCTATCGACCGATACGTTGCTCACATCGCCCGCCTTGCGCCTGAAGAGTGAGCCGAGCGTACTGCAACCCGGTGAAGAGGGGGAGTTGATAGTGACCTTCGACCCTGCGAAGGCTGTCTTTATCGCTCCGACGATGCCGCTCTATTTGCGCGGGCTGTATCTGCCTCCGCGTCAGCGACAACTGACGGTTCGTATCAACTAAATCGTGAAATATAAAAAGAAAGAGATATGAAGAAAAATTGGTTTTATCTGACCCTGATGCTCGTTGCTTTGGCTTTTGTGGGTTGCTCGGATGACGAGGAGTATGTGGAGCCGATGTTGGACGTAACGCCCAACAACCTCGCCGGTGAGTGGATGCTGGAGAGTTTTAGCAACGGCCAGCCGGTAGCCGAGGGTAGTTACCTCTACATGGAGTTGAAGCGTAAGGATTGCACCTTTACCATCTACAATAACCTCGACAGCTACCATCCCGCCACCCAAACGGGTGCCTTCTACATCGAGACCGACCCCGAGCTGGGAGCCATCGTGCGTGGCATCTACGATTTCGGTGGTGGCGATTGGCACCATCGCTACGTGGTGCGTAGCCTGACGGCCGATAAGATGGTCTGGGTAGCCATGGACGACGAGCAGGATGTTTCGGTCTATGTGCGTGCGGAGATTCCCGAAGCGATAAGATAGGCGGTTCGCCGATGAAAAGGGCTGTCCTTTCGAGGACAGCCCTTTTTGTGTCATTGAGTCACCCCGTTTGCGCTTCTATCCGCGCCAAATCGAGCCACGCAGTATCGTGTGGCGAATGAGGGGCGTGGCGTAGGCGTAGGTGAAAAATTCGGGGGAGGGGAGCGGCTTGGTGATAAAACAGTTGGCCACTTTACCCACCGTAATCGAGCCGAAATCGTGGCTTTCGCCCATCGCGGCTGCACCGTTCAACGTAGCGGCGTGCAACGCCTCGGTCGGGGTCATGCGCATCTGCGTAGCGGCCAAAGCCATCACCATCCGCATATTGCCCGAAGGCGACGACCCCGGATTGTAGTCCGAGGCCAATGCTACGGCCAAACCGGCCTGAATCATCTTGCGGGCCGGCGGATAGCTCATACCGAGGAAGAAGGCGGCTCCGGGCAACATCGTGGGCATCGTATGGGAGGAGCGCAAAGCCTCAATCTCCTCATCCCCCATGCACTCCAGGTGGTCCACCGACAAAGCTCCCTCCTTGACGCCCAACTGCACGCCACCCGAGATGGCCAATTCGTTGGCGTGGATTTTGGCCTTCATGCCATATTTGGCACCCGCGCGGATGATGCGTTCGGTCTCTTCGAGCGTGAAGAATCCGCGGTCGCAGAAGACATCGACAAAGTCGGCCAGCCCCTCACGGGCAACAGCCGGCAACATCTCCTTGACCACCAAATTGACATACGCGGCCTGTCGGCCGATGTAGTTGCGGGCTACGGCGTGCGCCCCCAAGAAGGTGGCGCGTACCTCAATCGGCTCCTCTTGGCGGATGCGACGAATCACGCGCAACATCTTCAACTCGTCCTCGGTCGAGAGTCCGTATCCGCTCTTAATCTCGACAAGACCCGTACCCATGCGCATAATCTCATGCACACGCTCGATGGCCTCCGCGTACAGCTCCTCTTCGGTGGCTGCGTGCAGACGGTCGGCCGAATTGAGAATACCGCCTCCACGACGGGCAATCTCCTCGTAGCTTAAGCCGTGAATCTTATCCAAAAACTCCTGCTCGCGGCTTCCGGCATAGACCAGGTGGGTGTGCGAGTCGCAGAACGAGGGGAAGAGCGTGCCACCTTCGGCATCCAATCGCTCTTCGACCTCGATTGCGGGCAGCTCCTCCATCGGCCCGAAGGCTACGATGCGCCCCTTGTCGGCCAAGAGATAGGCGTTGTCCAACCGCCCGAGTTGGTCCATCTCCGCACCGGCTATGCGCTCACGTCTTTCGGTGTCGATGCCGACAATGGTTCCGATGTTGTAAATCAGCAGGCTCATTGTTTGGTGCGCAGGAAGAGAATCGAGGATTCGATGTGCGGATACATCACCTCGTCATTGTCAATAAAGGGTACCACTTTGCGATACTCGGCAACGAGTTGCTCGAGCTGAACCGACGTGCGTGCCGGACGACGGAATTCCAACGCCTGGGCAGCATTCATCAGCTCGATGGCCAGTACGCGCTCCACATTCAACACCACACGTGCCAACTTCGTGGCTGCGTTCGAACCCATGCTCACGTGGTCCTCCTGACCCTGCGACGAGGGAATTGAATCGACCGAGGCGGGCATACAGAGTCCCTTGGTTTGGCTCACGATAGAGGCCGCGGTGTATTGCGGAATCATAAAGCCGCTGTTCAACCCCGGCTTGGCCACCAGGAAGTGGGGCAGACCGCGCACACCGGCAATCAGCTGGAAGGTGCGACGCTCCGAAATATTACCCAGCTCGGCTACGGCAATCGCCAGACAGTCCATTGCTACGGCAATCGGCTGCCCGTGGAAGTTGCCGGCCGAAACGATGATATCCTCATCGGGGAAGATGGTCGGGTTGTCCGTGACGCTGTTGATTTCGGCCTCCATGACCGAGGCTACGTAGTCAATCGTATCCTTCGAGGCTCCGTGTACCTGCGGGATGCAACGGAACGAGTAGGGGTCTTGTACGTGTTGCTTGGGACGCGTGATGAGTTCGCTACCCATCAGGTAGGCGCGAATGGCGCGAGCCGTGGTGAGTTGCCCCTTGTGGTTACGCACCAGATGAACATTGTCCGAGAAGGGTTCGATACGGCCATCAAAGGCATCGAGCGACAAGGCACCGATGTGGTCGGCCCAACGGCTCAAATCCTGCGCCTTAAGGAGCGACCAGACGCCATAGGCACTCATAAACTGCGTGCCGTTGAGCAGGGCCAAACCCTCCTTCGATTGCAGGGCAATAGGCTCCCAACCGAATCGTGCCAAAATCGTGGCCGAGGGATAAATCGTCCCCTCAAACTCCACCTCACCCAGCCCCAGCAGCGGCAACGAGAGGTGCGCCAGAGGGGCCAAGTCGCCCGAAGCACCCAACGACCCCTGCTGATAGACAACGGGCAGAATATCGTTGTTATACAGGTCGATAAGACGCTCTACGGTCTGGAGCTGTACGCCCGAATGGCCGTAGGAGAGCGATTGCGCCTTTAAGAGCAACATCAGTTTGACAATCTCGTTCGGTACGCGCTCGCCCGTACCGCAGGCGTGCGACATGACGAGATTCTTTTGCAACTCCGACAATTCGTCCTTGCCAATCGAGATGTTGCACAGCGAACCGAAACCGGTTGTAATGCCGTAGATAGGCTCCTCTTGGTTCTCCATCTTGCGGTCGAGATAGGCACGGCAGTGGAGAATACGTTGCTTGCTCTCCTCGCTCAAACAGAGCGGAAGTTTGCGGTCGATGATTTCGCGGAGACGATTCAGGGAGAGATGCTCCGCCGAGATATGATGGTATTCCATAGTGTTGGATGGGTATTAAGTTAGTCAATCAAAGCTTCAATCAGGCTCTCCTCCGCAAGGTTCGGCAGGGTGACTTTCAGTGCGGGGGTGCGCTCCATTTCGCGGCGGATGGCATCCATGGCACCCTCGTTACGGGCCCATGAGCGACGGGCGATGCCGTTGTTTACGTCCCACAGCAGCATCTGGCGGATGCGACGGTCGGCCTCCTCCGAGCCGTCGATAACCATACCGAAACCACCGTTGATGACCTCACCCCATCCTACACCGCCACCGTTGTGAATCGATACCCACGTTGCACCGCGGAACGAGTCACCGATGACATTCTGAATGGCCATATCGGCCGTGCGGTTCGAGCCGTCGTAGATGTTCGAGGTCTCGCGGTAGGGTGAGTCGGTACCCGATACATCGTGGTGGTCGCGTCCGAGAACAATCGGAGCCGAGATTTTACCCTCGCGGATGGCGCGGTTAAAGGCCAAGGCAATCTCCGTGCGACCCAGCGAGTCGGCATAGAGAATACGCGCCTCGGAACCGACCACCAGACGGTTTTTGCCCGCCTCACGAATCCAACGGATGTTGTCCTCCAATTGGCCGCGAATATCCTCGGGTGCCGTTTTGTGAATCTCCTCCAGCACCTCGGCAGCCAGACGGTCGCTTTCGGCCAAATCCTCCGCCTTGCACGAGGTGCAGACCCAACGGAAGGGACCAAAGCCGTAGTCAAAGAACATCGGCCCCATGATATCCTGCACGTAGGAGGGGTAGCGGAATTTGCCACCGTGTGCCATCACCTCGGCACCGGCACGCGACGACTCCAAGAGGAAGGCGTTGCCGTAGTCGAAGAAGTACATACCGCGCTCGGTGAGGCGGTTGATGGCCTTCACCTGACGACGCAGCGAGGCCTGCACACATTCGCGGAAGCGTTCCGGCTCTTCGGCCATCATCTTATTCGAGGCCTCGTAGCTGTAGCCGACGGGGTAGTAGCCACCGGCCCAGGGGTTGTGCAGCGAAGTTTGGTCCGAACCTAAATCGACCCGGATATCCTCCTTGGCAAGGCGTTCCCACAAATCGACCACGTTGCCCACGTAGGCCATTGAGACGACCTCTTTTCGGGCTACGGCTTCGCGGATGCGGGGAATCAGGGCATCCAAATCGGTGTGCAACTCATCGACCCACCCCTGCTCGTAGCGTTTTTCGGCCGCCTTGGGGTTGATTTCGGCCACCACGCTCACCACCTGCGAGATGTTGCCCGCCTTGGGTTGTGCGCCCGACATACCGCCCAGACCCGACGAAACGAACAACATACCGCGCGGGTCGGTCTGCCCCGGCTGGTAGCGTTTGCGTGCAGCGTTCATGACCGTAATCGTGGTGCCATGCACGATGCCCTGCGGACCGATATACATATACGAGCCGGCCGTCATCTGGCCATATTGCGAGACGCCAAGGGCGTTCATGCGCTCCCAGTCGTCGGGCTTCGAGTAGTTGGGAATCACCATGCCGTTTGTGATGACTACACGCGGAGCCTCACGGTGCGAGGGGAAGAGACCGAGCGGATGGCCCGAATACATAACGAGGGTCTGCTCGTCGGTCATCTCCGAGAGGTACTGCATCGTGAGTCGGTACTGCGCCCAATTCTGGAATACGGCACCGTTGCCACCGTAGGTAATCAGCTCGTGCGGATGTTGTGCCACCGCCTTGTCCAGGTTGTTCTGAATCATGAGCATAATGGCCGCTGCCTGATGCGAGCGGGCGGGATACTCCTCAATCGGACGCGCCTTCATCTCGTAGTCGGGACGCAGGCGGTACATATAGATGCGGCCGTAGCGATTCAGCTCCTCGATGAACTCCTTGGCGAGCGTCTTGTGGTGCTTCTTGGGGAAGTAGCGCAGGGCGTTTCGTAGGGCCAGCACCTTCTCCTCACGTGTCAGAATCTCCTTGCGCTTCGGAGCGTGGTTGATGCTTTTGTCGTAGGGCTTTGGCGCAGGAAGCGTGTCGGGAATACCTGCACGAATATCGGCTTGAAACTCTTGTAATGTCATCTTGTTATCCGATTTTTTGTTCGACAATCTTCAATATCTCGCTTTCGGCCTGCATCACCTCTTCGGCAATGCGGTCAGCCTCGGCCGTCAGGGCATCAGCCGTTGTGCGGTCTTTGAGTCCTGCTGCGTTGATGCGGACATTCAGACGCGCACCCAACACGGCACTACGTGCTGCCAACGCACCCACACCGGCATCCGAAACCGAATTCGGATTGCCCACCTCGGCCATCGCCTTGACGAGCGGGAAGACACGCGCCGCGGTCTTCATCGTGCGGAGCGGTACCTCCGTGGCGTAGAGCGTAGCTGCTTGCAGGGCGGCACTGCGGGCGGCCTTCTCTTCGTCGGTTGTTTTGGGCATCGAGAAGACGGCCATGATGCGGTTGAAAGCCTCCGTGTCCTCATCCACCAGATGCAACAGCTCGGCCATGAGCTGCTGTCCCTGCTCGGCATAGTCAGAGAAGTACTCCCACTTTTCGTCCCAGCCGGCTTTGTGCGATGAGAGGTTGGCCACCATCGTTCCGAGGGCTGCACCCAGCGCACCCATGTAGGCCGAAATCGAACCACCACCCGGGGCGGGTGACTCGCTGGCGGTCTCCTCGGCAAAACCTTTGGTCGTGAGGTCGATGAGACGATTCGAATGTTGCTCGGCAATCATATACTCGATGACCTTCTCCGCAGGATTGAAGGGCTTCAAATCGTCCAGGCCCATCGATTTGATGGCGATGCGGATAATCTCCTCCTCGCTGATACCCACCGAGCGACGTTGTTTCTTTAAGAAGTATTTACCGGCCTCGATAAGGGCGCGTTTCGGGACAAGACCTACAATCTCGGTGCCAGTGACGCGCACACCGCGTGCATCGGCCTTGCGGCACACCTCGTCAAAGGCAACGTGGAGGGGCGTCGTGGCGATGTTCGTGAGGTTCATTGAGACCTGCGCAATGCCGTACTCGTCGATGAACCAACCGATGCCCTTTGTTGCTTTGAGCGAGCCGGGTTGCATGACGGGGTTGCCGTCGGCATCTTTGACAATTTTTCCCACGATGGGATTTCCTTCACGTACCGGACGACCCTTCTCGCGGACATCGAATGCGATGGCGTTGGCGCGGCGCGTGGAGGTGGTGTTGAGGTTGAAATTCACGGCAATCAGGAAGTCGCGTGCGCCTACGGCCGTTGCACCCGTGCGGGCAACCTGCTCGTCGAAGGGACGCGCACCGAAGTCGGGAGCCTTCTCCTTGACGGCAAGTTTTTCGGGCAGGGCCTCATACTCGCCCTCGCGGCAGACGGCGAGGTTCTTGCGCTCCTCCGTGAAGGCGGCCGCCTCGTAGCAGTAGGTCGGGATGTTGAGTTCGGTGGCGATGCGCTCGGCTAACGTGCGGGCCAATGCGGCACACTCCTCGAGGGTGATGCCCGAAATCGGAACGAGGGGCAGTACGTCGGTCGCGCCCATGCGCGGATGCTCGCCCTTGTGCTGGCGCATATCAATCAGCTCGGCTGCCCGCTTTACGCCCTGAAAGGCAGCCTCGACAACGGCCTCCGGCTCACCGACAAAGGTGACCACCGTGCGGTTGGTCGCTTCACCCGGGTCCACATCAAGCAGTTTTACTGTGGCGGCAGCCTCAATGGCATCCGTAATCTGTTTGATTACCTCTTTGTTGCGTCCCTCACTGAAATTGGGGACACATTCAATCAGTCGTGTAGTCATATCAATCGTTGGTGTGATGGTATATTCTTCTCCAAATTTAGCCCAAAATCTTTGATTTTGCAAGAGGTTGGGTTTGCATTTCTCGCTCCGATGGTGTAAATTTGTGAAAACTGCTATCCGAAACCTATGCAAACAAGCTACATCGAAATCGAGTCGCGCGAGGAGCTGTTGCCACTTCTTGTCGAGGGTGATTGCCTGCGCCATTACGCCTTTCAGGCCATCCGCTTCGACGAGCGGGCTGCCTGCTGCCACTACGAAGATTGCCTCTTTATCGGTTGTCGTATTCCCGATGTGATGCGCCCGATGATTGGCGAGGGGTGCTATGAGATTCCTGCGATGGAGATGCCCTTTAAGGTCTTCCCGCCCAAACTCTATGCCGCACATTCGCTCTATTCGGGCTATGACCCGACCGATGAGCGCACCTTCGAAACCTGCTACGATACGCGCGTCTATCGCCACTACATGGCTTGCGGACGCAATGCGCGTTGCATCCGTGAATCGTTGGCCCGATGCCTGCACGACCACTCCATCAGCAATGCCCTGCACGATTTAATCGGGCAGTTCGATGAACGTCGTCCCGTGGCCATTATGGGCGGCCATGCCCTGTTGCGTACCGACCCGACCTACCTCCAGATTGCCACCATTGCAAAGCGGCTGACCGAGCAGGGGGTGGTGATGATGAGCGGTGGCGGCCCGGGAGCCATGGAGGCCACCCACTTTGGAGCCTGGTTTGCAGGACGCACCGATGAGGAGCTACAAGAGGCGCTCGATTACCTCTCGTCGGCCCCCTCGTTCCGTGATGAGGGGTGGCTCTCGTCGGCCTTTCGGGTGATGCGTCGTTATCCCCGTCTCTATGATGGGTGCAGCATCGGTATTCCGACCTGGTTCTACGGCCACGAACCTGCAACCCCGTTTGCTACCCATATTGCCAAATATTTCGAGAACAGCATCCGCGAAGATGGCCTGCTGGCTCTTGCCAAGGGTGGCGTGATTTATGCCCCGGGTAGTGCCGGAACGATGCAGGAGATTTTCCAGGATGGAGCGCAGAACCACTACGAGACCTTCGGCTGTGCCTCGCCGATGATTTTCTTCGATACGGCATATTGGCAGTCGCAGATGCCCGTCTATCCCTTGCTGAAGAGCCTGACGGAGCAGGGACGTTACCGCAATCTGATGCTGTCGATTACCGACGATGTCGATTTTGCGGTGCGTGAAATCCTCTCTTTTGTGCAATATAAGAAATAGAATTTACAATAAAAGCAATAAAATATTGCATAATTCGAAGATTGTTTTTATCTTTGACCTCGGAATAAACAGCAAGGATGATGGCATCGGAGGAGGTCAATGTAATCGCTCGTCCCGTGGGGGAAGAGGCGAAGAAGTGGCAAGCGGGAGAGTTGTATCTCTTTACTGCGTCGCAGGTCGGTGAACCGGAGCGGACGTTGTGGGCTGTGGTGGCAGCCGAGGAGTGTGACGGCATTGTCGTGGAGAGTGCCACGGAGGATTTTTCTTACTTCAGTCGCTGGGTGCGCCTTTCGCCTGTGTGGCAATGTCGCAGGTTGGCAACGCGCGAAGAGTTGCGCGATTATGCCTATGCGCTGGCTTTGTATGAGATGCAGCATCGCGCTTGAAAGGCGCGATGCTTTTTTTATCCGTAAACGCCGGCGGAGTTACCAATAAAGAACGATTCCCTTGTGCAAATTCATCGACACACCATTACGCTACACCCACCTGCTTTGCAAGGTGGGTGTAGCGTAAAAGGTCTATGTATTGCCGAAATAGTCGGGTACACCGTTAGAAGAGCTTGGATATGCCGACTCCGATACCGAACAACATGAGCGCAAACACGCAGACCCATAAGATGGTAGCAACAATGCCCGTGAGGATACAGAAGCCGTAGAGTATCGAACCAAGCCAGTCGGGGAGTCCTCGTTTGCCGAACAGCAAACCGAAGAAGGGCGCGGTACTCTCCTCGAATTCATCATCGAAGGCGCGTTTTAGTGCGCTGAAATCCAGACGAAATCCATTGTCGAAAATTTGGTTTCCCAATTTGCTGTATGCTTCACCGATGGGCATATAGAGGAATGCTCCGATTACACCGAGGCCGATGACGAGCAAAATAACTCCAACCACTTCGGTCCAATGGGGGCCACTTTTTTGTTTGGGGGCAGGTGTTGCTTCGACGGCCGGTTTTTGAGTGGGTGTCGGTTGCGTTACAACAGGCTCGGGTTGCTTTTGCTTCGGGGGTGTCTGAACGGTTGCGTCGGGTTGCTTTTGCGGGGTGGATGAATCGGTCGCATGGGGAGCCGATAGCGTGAGCGGTGAAAAGCCCTGCGAGGGGTGGTAGAGATAGATGGCGGCATCTGCGCTGATGCCTTTTTTGAGCGCGTCGGCAGTTGCCAACGATGCCAGCGGCTGCCCCGCGATGCGGCGGAGGAGAATGTGCTGGGTCGCCTCGTAGGGTGTTTCAATGCCGTTGTATGTGAGGCGGAGTTTTAGCTGAATCGACCCTTCGTTGTTGGTGAGATGAACGGCATTGATGGGCGCACTCATCTGCTCGAATGCGGGCAGTGTGGCGTCGATATTGCGTAACTCCATTCCTTGCAAGCCGGCCTGCGATTTGTAGTCAATCGAATAGTGAGGCTCTACCCCCTGACTCAATACCTGATATTTGGTGCTTACGTCGTGCGTCGTGTATTGCGTGGGGTTCTCCACAACGGCAAGTAGCGGGGCAATGGGGATTTGTTCTTCTGTAGCCGTGTAGATGTAGGTGTGTGTTGCCGTGTTTGGTTGGAGCAGGTTTCCGCGCCAATTGACGGTGGGTTCTCCATTGCTGTCTAACTGTACCTGGTGGATAGCGACCAAGAGCGAACCGACGGCAACCATTAAACCGACGGTTTGGATGGTGAAGATACGTTTTAACCAAACAACGATTGAGTTCATAGCGTGTGCGAAATTTGAATGAAGTACAAATATAAGAATTTTTTTATAATCTATATGGCTATGAACGCGCTTGGTATTTTTTTTATGTCGAGCGATGTGGTGTGGTAGGCGTGAAGGGGGAGCCGTGCAATCTTTTTTTAATGCTGTTATCGTTGCTTTTTTTGTCCTGCCGTATTGCGGTTTTTCGTTTTATTTGCTAACTTTGTAAAGAGCCGTCAGTCGATGGTACGAAAAAGTATAGTTTTATTACCTTAAATATAATCGTTATGGAGTTACCGTTTGCCGAATCGTGGCGCATCAAGATGGTGGAGCCGATTCGTAAGAGTACGCGCGAGGAGCGCGAGAAGTGGCTGAAAGAGGCCCATTACAATGTCTTTCAATTGCGTGCCGACCAGGTCTATATCGATTGTTTGACCGATTCGGGTACGGGTGCGATGAGCGACCGTCAGTGGGCGGCGATGATGATGGGCGATGAGAGCTATGCCGGTTCGTTGTCCTTCTTCCACCTCAAAGAGACCATTACCCGTCTGACGGGCTTCGAGTATGTGATTCCTACCCACCAGGGCCGTGCAGCCGAGAATGTCCTGTTCAGCCACCTGGTCAAGGAGGGTGATGTGGTGCCGGGAAACTCCCATTTCGATACCACCAAGGGCCACATCGAGAGCCGCAAGGCGATGGCCCTCGACTGCACGATTGATGAGGCGAAGAATACCCAACTCGAACACCCCTTCAAAGGCAATGTGGACCCCGCGAAGTTGGAGAAAGCGTTGGCTGAACACCACGAAAAGGTGCCGTTTATCATCGTTACGGTGACCAACAACACGGCCGGAGGTCAGCCCGTCTCGATGGCTAACCTGAAAGCTGTGCGTGCGATTGCCGACCGCTACGGCAAGCGTGTGGTGCTGGACTCGGCCCGCTTTGCCGAGAATGCCTACTTCATCAAAACGCGCGAGGAGGGCTATGCCGACAAAACGATTAAGGAGATTGTGCGCGAGATGTACGATTTGGCCGATGGTATGACCATGTCGGCCAAAAAGGACGGCATCGTCAATATGGGTGGTTTTATCGCTACGCGCCATGAGGATTGGTTCGAGGGTGCCAAGCGATTCTGCATCCCCTTTGAGGGCTATTTGACCTATGGCGGTATGAATGGCCGCGATATGGAGGCCCTGGCCGTGGGTTTGGACGAGAATACGGAGTTCGACAACCTCGAAACGCGCATCCGTCAGGTGCAGTATCTGGCCGCCCGCCTCGATGAGTTCGGGATTCCCTACCAGCGACCTGCGGGTGGTCATGCCATCTTTGTCGATGCGTCGAAGATTCTAACCAAGGTGCCGAAGGAGGAGTTCCCCGCCCAGACGCTCACCGTGGAGCTCTATCTCGAGGCCGGCATCCGCGGTTGCGAGATTGGTTATATCCTGGCCGACCGCGACCCCATTACGCGCGAAAATCGCTTCGGTGGTCTCGATTTGTTGCGCCTTTGCATTGCGCGTCGAGTCTATACGAACAACCATATGGATGTAATTGCCGTGGCCCTGAAGAATGTCTTTGACCGTCGTGATACGATTACGCGCGGTATGAAAATCACGTGGGAGACGGCCTTGATGCGCCACTTTACGGTGAAGTTGGCACGCGCCGATGAGTAATAAAGAGGAAAGAGGAGAGAGCGAAGAGGAGAGAGAAAGAGAAAAGAGCGAAGAGGAGAGAGGAAAGAGGAAAGAGGAAAGAGCGAAGAGGAGAGAGCGAAGCGGAGAGAGAAAATCTTTACGAGCCTTTAACACCCTTTTCTGCCCATTCCGCTCTACACACTACACAAAAAAGGTTGCCACGATTGGCAACCTTTTTTGTGGGCCCAGAGGGGCATGATCCCACGACCTTCGGATTATGAGTCCGCTGCTCTGACCAACTGAGCTATGGGCCCTGCTTGTGTTAAGCGTTGCAAAGATAACACACCGCGCGTGGAAATCAAAATTTAGGATTCAAATTTCGAAATAATTTTTTTCTACGATGGGGTGCCGGGGAAAGCGAGAGACCTTGAACTCTTCGCACAAAAAAACAGCAACCCCGCAATAAAAAAGCGACAACCTTTCAGTTGCCGCCTTGGTAGCGAGAGAGAGACTTATCTGTGCTTCGCTTTGCTTGATGAGCCTCTACCTCTTGAAACAGCCCAAGCCTGCACGAAAGCACGATACTATGTATCGCTTTTATTTCCTGCTAACACCTTTGCAAGTAAACTTGCAGGTGACACCAGAAAATAAAAACACCGAACTGAAGTCCGGTGTTTCGTTTGTCTTGTAGCGAGAGAGAGACTTGAACTCTCGACCTTCGGATTATGAATCCGACGCTCTAACCAGCTGAGCTATCTCGCCATTGCTCTTAAAGCGAGTGCAAAGATAAGTTAAAAAAACGGTTTGTGCAACATCTTTGTGCGAAAAAAAATACATTTTCCGCGCTCGTTTTGTGTTTGGTATTGATTTTGAATCGAGTAGCGAGGCTTGTTTGTGTGTGGCGAGATGGATGCGTTGCTTCGAAATTGGCTGATGCGCACGGTGCATTGGCTGCGTGTGGTGGCGGGTGGGGTGCTGCTTGTCGCCTTTTCGTGGGAGATTCTGAAGGGGGATGGCGGGCGTTTGTCGGCTACCTACCTCACGATTCAACTCGCGGTTTGCCTGCTATTTCTGCTCGATTATCTGCTCAACCTCCTCTTTGCTGCGCATCGGTGGGACTATGTGTGTCGGAATTGGCTCTATCTGCTCTGCTCGATTCCGTGGCTCAATGTGATTGAGTGGAGTGGGGTGGTTCTGCCACGTGGCTGGTCGATGGTGGTCTCGCTGCTGCCGATTGCCGTGATTGTGATGGCCGTCTATATCCTCCTCGAGTGGATTGATAGACACCGCATCCATCAACTCTTCTTTACCTATTTGGTCGGTGTGTTGCTCTTCACCTACCTGGCTGCGCTGATTTTCTACGATTTCGAGGGGCAGGCATCGGGCCAACCCGATAATTTTGGCGATGCGCTGTGGTGGGCAGGGATGAATCTTTCAACCGCAGGCGCACCTACCGTGCCAACAACGCCCATCGGCAAGGTGTTGGCCGTGATGCTCCCCATGGCGGGTATGCTCTTCCTGCCGATTTTTACGACCTACATCATGGAACAATACAAGAGGAGGGAGGAAAGAGGTGAATCCCTTAAGGCACCTTAAGCCCCTTTAAGTACCCTTAAGCCCCTTTAAGTACCCTTAACCCCCTTTCTCCCACCAGTAAACAAAAAGCCTCGACCGCACATGGGTCGAGGCTTTCGGTTGAGGCCGCGAAGGGATTACTTCTTCTCCTTCAGCAGGTCGCGAATCTCGGCGAGCAGCTCCTGGTCGAGGGTCGGCTTCGGCTCTTCGGGTTCCGGAGCGGGGGCGGGAGCCTCCTCCTTTTTCTTCATGTTCATCAGCTTGTTCATGCCCTTCACCATCATAAATACGCAGAACGCGAGGATGGCGAAATCGACACACTGCTGAATGAAGGCACCGTAGTTCCACGTAACGGCCGGAATGGCAGCAGTCGTGTCGGTTGCCTCGACAGCCTCCTTAATCACTACGTTGAGCTTCGAGAAATCCGTGTTGCCGAGCAAAGCACCAATCGGGGGCATCAGGATATCGTTCACAAGCGAGGTGACGATTTTACCAAAAGCACCACCGATGATAACACCGACGGCCATGTCCATTACATTGCCCTTGAGGGCAAACTCTTTAAATTCTTTCAAAAAAGCCATTGTCTCAATTTATTTTTTAGTGTTTGGATGCTTGTTATGGTTATTCGATTTCAATCAGGATGCCGTTGGTCGGCACCGAATCGCCGACAGCTACCAGAATCTGCTTCACCGTACCTGCGTAGTCGCTCTCGATGGCGTTCTCCATCTTCATGGCCTCCAGTACCATTACCTCTTGGCCGACCTTCACCTTGTCACCGACGGCAACCTTGATGTCAATCACACGACCCGGCAGGGGCGAGATGACCGTGTTGCCCGTGATGGGCTGCACCTTCTTCTCCTCCACCACGGGAGCTGCCTCGACGGGTTTCGGCTCGGCCGCCTTCTTGGCCTCGTAGGCCTGCTTCTTGACCATCGTCAGGTAGTTCTTGGCTACCAGCGGGAACAGCTCGAGCAGCAGTACCTCCTTCTCCGTCTCGGCCAACTTCACGCCACCGGCCTCCGGCAGTTCGGGGTTGGGCTGCATCTGGTATTTCGACATATCGTAGGGAGTCTCCTCTCTTACGCCGCAAATCTTCAGGCGGAATTCGGGGTCAATCTCCACGGGAGTCTTGCCGTACTCGCCCTTCACAAGGCCCACAAACTGCGAACTCTTGTTCGTGTACATCTCACGACCGGCCTTCTCGTCCATGGCGCAGTTGACGGCCTGTGCGCCCACAATCTGCGAGGTAGGGGTTACCAAGGGGGGCAGACCGGCAGCCAAACGTACCGACGGAATCAACTCCATGGCGCGGGGCAGAATCTCCTCGGCCTTGAGCTGCTTGAGCTGGGCCACCATGTTCGAGTACATACCGCCCGGAATCTCGGCCTTCTGAACCAGCTCGTTGGGGGCGGGGAAACCGAAGTGAGCCTCAATCTTGCGGCAGGCATCGATGCAGGCCTCTTCGTTGTCCTCCTGCGCGGCCTTGATGGCCTTGTCGAAGAGGGCGTCAATCTCGGCGGGGAGCTTGTCCGTAACGGGGTTGAAGTAGGTCGGCTCGGGCTTCTCGGCACCGAATACCGATTGGTTCAGCTCCTTGCGAATCTCGCGCAACTCGGTGTTAATCTTGGCCACAGCCTCCATATTGACACCGTGGTCGATGCCGAGTTTCTGGCAAACCACGTGAATCAGCTCGATGGCCGGTGCGCCCGTACCACCGGCAAAGAACCAGCAGTTCGTATCCACTACATCCACGCCTGCTACGATAGCAGCCAATACCGAGGCCAAACCGTAGCCCGGCGTACAGTGGGTGTGGAAATCGACCGGAATCGACAGATGTTGTTTCAACAGCTTGACGAGCGTAGCTACGCGACGCGGCGGAATCAGACCCGACATATCCTTAATCGTAATCATGTCGGCACCGAGGGCGGCCATCTGCTTGGCCTTGTCAAGGAAGTAGGCGTCGGTAAATACCTGCTGGGGCTTCTTCTTGCCCAACAGCTTTTGGAAGAACGAAGGTTCGGGATATTTCGGGTCCACCGTGTAGCAAACGGCACAGTCGGCAATACCGCCATACTGCTTTACGTACTTGATGGTCGATTTTACGTTATTTACGTCGTTCAGCGCATCGAAGATACGCATGATGCCCAAACCGCTCTGGATGGCGTTACGGCAGAAGCCGTCGATGATTTCATCCGTGTAGGGGGCATAGCCGAAGAGGTTGCGACCACGCGACAGGGCGGTGAGTTTCGACACCTCGCCGACAGCCTCGTGAATCGTCTCAAGGCGTGTCCAGGGGTTCTCGTTCAGGTAGCGCATCACCGAGTCGGGTACGGCACCGCCCCAAACCTCCATAGCGTAGAAATTGGCGTCTTTGTAGTAGGGCAGGCATCGGTCGATTTGCGCCTGCTTCATGCGTGTTGCAAACGAGGACTGCTGTCCGTCTCGCAACGAAAGGTCTCTGATTTTAAGCACTCTTGCCATAATATCGTGTTTTGATGGTTTACTGTTTCGTATTAGTTTTCAAAGATAAGAAAAAAATGAGAAATGCAAACAAAATTTTGGTAAAATCGTTGTTTTTGCGGGTGAAAATCTTACAATCTTTATACCTTTGTGCCATAAAGCGAATCGTATGACATCTTTTGCCGTGATTGTGGCCTCCTTGGCCGGTTATGTGGTGTTGCTGTTGGGGGTGGGTCGTTTGGCGGCTCGTCGGCCGAGTAATGCCCTCTTCTTCACGGCACGACGCGAAGCCGCCTGGTACACCGTGTGGCCCGCCATGATTACGGCCGCCATGTCGGGCATCACGTTGCTTTCGGTCCCCGGGTCGGTGGCCGAGGATGGCTTTTCCTACCTGCAAATGGTGGCCGGATTCACTGTCGGTCAGCTCCTGCTCGCCTTTTGGCTCCTGCCTTTGTTCTACCGCCTGCGCCTTACGTCGCTCTATGAATACCTCTACCAACGCTTTGGCCTTGGCTCGCAACGCACCGGAGCGTGGTTTTTCGTCCTATCAAAAGTGGCCGCGTCGGCTTTGAAACTCTATATCGTCTCCACCACCTTGCAGCTCCTGCTCTTCGAGCGGTTGGGTGTGCCGTTTTGGGGCAATGTGCTGCTCTGTACGGTGGTGGTGTGGGGCTATACGTTGCGCGGCGGAGTCCGGTCGGTGTTGCTGACCGATTGGCTGAAGACGTTGCTTATTTTGGCCTCGGCCGGGGTGAGCATCGTCGCCCTGATGCAAGCCTTGGGGTGGTCGTTGGGCGAGGGGTGGCTGGCGATTCGTCAATCGCCCATGTCACAACTCTTTTTCTTTGAAGATGCAACCTCCGACCGCTATTTTTGGAAGATGTTTCTTGCCGGTGTCGTGCTTTTGCTGGCAATGACGGGACTGGACCAGGATATGATGCAGCGCAACCTTTCATGCCGCTCGTTGCGCGATGCACAACGCACAATCCTCTTGACGGCCCTTTGTCAGGCCGTGTTGATTGCCCTGATGTTGGTGCTGGGTCTCTTGCTCTACGCCTATGCCGAACGATTCGGTGTTGAGCTGCCCGAACGCAGTGATAACCTCTTTGCGCGGGTGGCACTCGATGCTGCGATGCCGCTTGTTGTGGGGGTCTTGTTTGTGGTGGGCTTTGCTGCTGCGGGCTTCTCGTCGGTGGGTGCCTCGTTGACGGCCCTTACTACCTCGTTTTCGGTTGATATAATGCAGGGAAAAAGACTTGAAGAGAGTCGCTTATCGCATCTTCGAATCGGCGTACATACGGCCCTTGCCCTGCTGCTTTTTGTGGTCGTTCTGCCGATTGGCTATTGGGCCGACGAGAGTGCGATTAACCTGATTTATCGCATCGCGGGTTACACCTACGGCCCTATTTTGGGTATGTTCCTCTTCGGTCTGTGGAGTCGATGGCAGGTGCGTGACCGTTGGGTGTGGTTGCCGGCCGTTGTAGCACCCCTTTTGGCTGCGCTCTTGCAGTATGTTGCCAAATCCTGTTGGCAGGTCGAAATCGGTTTCGAACTGCTGCTTTATAATGCCCTTTTCGTGATGGTCGGGATGTGGCTCCTGCGTCAGCGGAAAGCTACCGCTTGAAGATGAAATAGACAGCCAGAATCAGGCAGGCAAAACCGGCAATATGGTTCCAGCGAAGAGCCTCGCTTCGCATACATACGAGCATAAAGAGCGTGAAGACCGAGAGTGAAATCACCTCCTGAATCACCTTGAGTTGCCACAACGTAAAGGGGCCTCCGAAGGCGGCCGAACCGAGTCGGTTGGCAGGTACCATGAAGCTGTACTCGGCAAGGGCGATGCACCACGAAATGAGGACGATGGCAACAAGCCCCAACTTTTCGAATTTGGACTTGAAGGCGATTTGGCCATACCAGGCCAAGGTCATAAAGGTGTTCGAAATGACCAGCAGGCTAATGGATGAGAGTGCGCGAAACATAGCTTATCGATTTTTGGTCGCAAAAGTATAAAAAAAAGCGTGAAACGATGGATGTTCCAAGCGAAAAATATGCATTGATTACCGGTTCGGCCTCCGGCATGGGGCGTGAATATGCTTGTCTGTTGGCTGCAAGCGGGTATGCTATCGTTGCGGTGGATAGGAATGAGGCGTCGAATTGTGCGCTATGTGATACGCTGCGGGCAACCTATGGTGTGATGGCCGAGGCGGTGACGCTCGATTTGGCCGAGGCGGATGCGGCGGACCGTTTGCTCGCCATTTTGGGAGAGAAGGCAGTGGCTGTAGAGGTGCTGATTTGCAATGCAGGAATGCTCGCTTTCGGAGGTTTTGCTTCGCTGGAAAAAGAGAAGGTGGAGCAACTTCTTGGACTACACATTGCTACCCATACCCGTTTGGTGCATACGCTTGGGCGGTCGATGCGCGCACAAAAGAGGGGCTATGTGCTGTGGGTCTCGTCAGCGGCTGCCTCCTTGCCTTATCCTTCGATTGCCCTCTATGCGGCTACGAAATCCTACGTAAAGAGCCTTGCCGAGGCGTTGCATGATGAGTGGGCGCAGGATGGGGTGGTGGTCACCGCGCTCTGCCCCGGAGCGGTCGATACCCCCTTCTATGAACTGGATGACGTGTGGCGAAAATGGCTGTTGCGCTTTGGGGTTTTGCTTGCGCCTCGGGAGGTGGCCTATCGTGCGCTGCGGGCTTTGTTTAAGGGGCGCAAGCGAATTACTCCGGGCTGGGCAGCCAAGGCGATGGTGCTTTGTGGCGGGCTGATTCCCTCATGGGTGATTCGTCGCGTGGTGCGTCTTGGACGTGTGAAAAAGCTACTTGCGTAACTTCGAAATGGTGTCAATCTCGGTGAAATCTTCCACCACGATATCGGCCAAATTTTCCGCCTCGATTTCCTCTTTTTTCAGCGTGGTCGAGATGCCGACAATAAGCCCCGCGCCGGCTCTTTTTGCGGCCTCGAATCCGGCTTTTGCATCTTCGAAGATGATACACTCCTCGATTTTGACACCCAAGGCCTTTGCTGCGGTTATATAAATCTCCGGTTCAGGTTTGCAACGGGTGACCATATCGCCCGAAATACGTGCCTCGAAGAAGGTGCCGATGTTACATTTGTCAAGCACAAATTCCACGTTGTCGCGACAGCCCGACGAACCGACCGCGCAACGGATTCCGGAGCGATTCAGTAGCTCCAAAAGCGCAACCAACCCCGCAACGGGTCGAATCTCCGGTGCGTAGATTTCGCGATAGATTTCTTCCTTCTCGTCGCCCAAGGCTTTTAGCCCCTTTTGTTCGATAACGGCTTCGGGAAGCAACATACGCATGATATCGTCTGACCCCATGCCGAAGGCACGGTTGAGCTTTTCGCGCCAATCGCTCACGCGATAGCGGTTGCAGAAAAGTTCAAAGGCGCGAACGTGGACCTCGGAATTATCGACCAGCGTGCCGTCCATGTCGAAGAGTGCGGCACGATAAGGGCTTTGCGTGTGGCTCATGCGTTTTGTTTTTGTTGCTTTTTCTGCGCAAAAATAGTGTTTTTTTGATGAATTGCACCCCAATCGTTTTGCGGTTCTCCATTTTCTCGTTATCTTTATACGTTAAAAAAGCAATTTACTTAAAAACACTTTCCAATATGCAGACAAAAGAACTGATGTTGCAGGCCGAGAAGAACCGCAAGCGTCTGGTCGAGATTGTCCAGATTGCCAAGGCCGGCCATATCGGCGGCGGTCTCTCGTCGATGAACATGCTGACGGCCCTCTATTTCGAGGTGATGAACCTGGATGCCAAGCATCCGAAGTGGGAGGAGCGCGACCGCTTTGTGATGAGTAAGGGTCACTGTGTGGAGGCACTTTACAGTGTCCTCGAAAATCGCGGATTTATCTCGAAGGAGCTGACCGACACCTACGGTCAATTCGATACCCCGCTGGCCGGTCACCCGACGATCGAGGTACCGGGCATCGAGGTCAATAGCGGTGCGCTCGGTCACGGCCTTCCGATTGGTGTGGGTATGGCCATTGCCGCCAAGATGGACAAGAAGGCGTGGCGCACCTACGTCTTGATGGGTGACGGTGAGCAGGGCGAAGGCTCGATTTACGAGGCCGCCATGGCCGGTAGCCACTACAAGCTCGATAACTTGGTGGCCATCATCGACCGTAACGGTCTTCAAATCAGCGATACGACCGAGAATGTGATGGCATTGGAGCCGATTCGTGAGCGTTGGTCGGCCTTCGGCTGGGATGTGCAGGAGATTAACGGCGATAAGATGGAGGAGATTGTCGAGGCCTTCCGTAAGATTGATTACACGAACGGCAAACCGCACCTCATCGTTTCGCGCACGACAAAGGGTAATGGCGTGAAGCTGATGGAGAATATCCTCAAGTGGCACCACGGTGTACCTACCGCCGAGGAGTATCAGGCCGCTATCGCCGAGATTGAGGCCCGCATCGAGTCATTAACCGAATAAACCTACACAAAAGATGGAGATTAAGAGTGTACCTTGCCGCCAGAGCTTTACCGACACGCTCGTTGAGTTGGCAAAAGAGGATAAGAATATTGTGGCCGTAACGACCGATGCCCGTGGCTCGGTGACGCTTACCAAATTTTTCAAGGAGTTGCCCGAGCAGGCCGTGGAGTGCGGTATTGCCGAGCAGGATGCTGTCGGCATCGCTGCCGGTTTGGCGCAGTCGGGTAAGAATACCTTTGTCTGCGGTCCCGCCTGTTTCTATGTAGCCCGCTCGTTGGAGCAGGTGAAGGTGGATGTGGCCTATTCGCAGAATCCGGTGAAGATTCTGGGCGTGAGTGGCGGTGTGGCTTATGGCGCATTGGGTGCTACGCACCACAGCCTGCACGATATTGCCGCACTGCGTACCTTCCCCGGAATGAATGTCTATCTGCCTTGCGATGCCCGCCAGACGCGCAAGTTGGTACAAAAGCTGGTGAAACTGCCCGAGCCTGGTTATGTACGTGTGGGTCGCAATGCCGTGCCGGATGTCTATGAGAACGACGACTTCGAGTTCGAGCTGGGCAAGGCAACGATGCTCATGGATGGCGAAGATTTGACCATCATCGGTTGCGGTGAGACGGTATATCACTGCCTGAAGGCTGGTGAGATGCTGCGCGAGAAGGGTATCAAGGCGCGTGTGTTGGATATGCACACCCTGAAACCTGCCGACGAGGAGGCTATTTTGAAGGCAGCCCGCGAGACGGGAAAGATTCTGACCGTTGAGGAGCATAGTATGTATGGCGGTTTGGGTGGTATCGTGGCCGAGCTGACGGCACAACATTGCCCCGTGAAGATGCGCATCCTGGGTATTCCCGACGAAAATGTCGTTCATGGCAAACCGTTGGAGATTTTCCACTACTACAAGCTCGATGCCGAGGGTATCGTTGAGACGGCTTTGGAGTTGATTAAGTAATGCAAGCCGGCGCAAAGGATGAAAAACTATATCATAGCTATCGACCAAAGTACATCGGCCACGAAGGCGATTCTCTTCGATGAGGGGTGTCGTCTCATGGGGCGCGTCAATGTCGAGCATAAGCAGTATTACCCCAAGGCCGGGTGGGTTGAACACGATGCCGAGGAGATTTACCGCAACACCATCGAGGCGATTCGTTCGCTCATGGCAAAGGGGCTTGCCGAAGAGGGGGCTTCCTACTCGTTGGCCATTACGAACCAGCGTGAGACGGTCGTGGTGTGGGATGCCGAAACGGGCAAACCGGTATCGAATGCCGTGGTGTGGCAGTGCCAGCGCGGTGCCGAGATTTGCCGTCAATTGAAGGAGGCGGGCCACGAAAAGACCTTCCTGAAGAAGAGTGGCTTGTTGATTGACCCCTACTTCTCGGCAAGTGGCGTGAAGTGGATACTCGACAACGTAGAGGGTGTGCGCACCCGTGCCGAGGCCGACTCCCTGCGCATGGGTACGATTGACAGCTGGCTCATTTGGAAACTCACGGGCGGGGCTGTCCATGCGACCGATTATACGAACGCTTCGCGTACATTGCTCTTCAATATCCACACGCTCGATTGGGACGAGGAGCTGTGCGCCCTCTTTACCATTCCCCGCTCGATGCTCCCCGAGGCGCGTCCGTGTGATACCGTATTCGGTTGCACGACCGTTGAGGGATTGTTCCCCGAGGAAATTGCGATTGCCGGTGTGCTGGGCGATTCGCATGGTGCCTTGGCCGGACAGATGTGTTTCGAGGCCGGTATGGGTAAGGCAACCTACGGCACCGGTTCGTCGGTGATGGTCAATATTGGCGAGGAGGCCGTAGCGGCTCCCGAGGGGTTGGTAACTTCGGTCGGCTTTGCCGCCAAGGAGAAGGTATTCTACGCCTTTGAGGGCAACATCCACTGCACGGGTGCCACGTTACGTTGGTTGAGCGACCAGCTGCAACTGATTGGCTCGCCGGCCGAGACCGAGGCGTTGGCTACGAGCGTCGAATCCACAAACGGGGTCTATCTCGTTCCGGCCTTTGCCGGTTTGGGCGCACCGTGGTGGAATTCGGAGGCGAAGGCCATCATTGCCGGTATGACCCTCTCGACGACCAAGGCCCACGTGGTACGCGCCGCGTTGGAGGCCATTCCCTATCAAATCAAGGATTTGGTCGATTTGATGACCGGACAGGCAGGCGTGACGCTCAAGGAGTTGCGCGTGGATGGCGGCCCGACCAAAAACCGCTTCCTGATGCAGTTCCAGGCCGATATGCTCAACGCTACGATTAACCGTGCCGATATTGAGGAGGCCTCGGCCTTGGGTGCCGTGGTGATGAACGGGCTGGCGCGTGGCGTATGGAAGACGCTCGATGAGGTGGCCTTGCTCCGCACGTCGGATAACCGGATTGAGCCGACGATGGGCGCAGAGGAGCGTGCGGCTTTGCACGGCGGTTGGATTGATGCCGTGAAACTGATTAACCGAAAATAACCGAAAAAAGTATAACCAATCAAAAACCTAAAGACTATGTATGTAGCTACAAAACCTGGAAAAGAGACCTTTGGTCTGATTATCGGAACCCGTGCCTATTTCAATTCGGCGTTGGCCATTGATGTGCGCAAGACGTTGTGCGAGGAGTTGGAGAAGGCCGGTTATGGATATGTGATTTTGGATGTTGCCGAGACCCTCACGGATGGCGCGATGGAGACGGTGGAGGATGGTCGCAAGTGCGCCAAGCTCTTCCGCGAGTATCGTGACCAGATTGACGGTATCATCGTTTCGTTGCCGAACTTCGGCTTTGAGGTGGGTATTATCAACGCCATCGCTCGTGCCGAGTTGAATGTACCTGTGCTGGTGCAGGCTTGCGACGACGAGAACGACAAGGTCGACCTCGACAGCCGTCGTGACGCCTTCTGCGGTAAGATTTCGGTCTGCAACAACCTCTATCAATATGGTATTCCCTTCACCGATACGGAGCTTCACACCTATTCGATTCACTCGGAGCTGTTGATGAAGGATATCAACAAGTTTGCTGCCACCTGCCGCACGGTGAAGAAACTGACGCATGCCCGCATCGGCCAGATTGGTACGCGCCCGCTCGGTTTCAATACCTGCCGTGCCAGCGAGAAGCTCTTGCAGGCTACGGGTATCACGGTTGTGCCGGTCGATTTGTCGGAGATTATCTTCGCTGCCCAGCGTTACGATGAGAACGCTTCGGTCTTGAAGCAGAAGATGGAGGAGATTGAGGCCTACGCCAAGATTCCCGCTGCTCATACCGACAAGGTGATTCGTATGGCTCGCTTCTCGGCCGCTGTGGAGGATTGGTTGGCCGCCAACGAGTGCGATGCTGCCGCCATCCAGTGCTGGGATTCGCTGGAGATGAACTACGGTTGTGCCGCTTGTACGACGATGAGTATGCTGAGCGAGAAGTTGATTCCTTGCGCTTGCGAGACGGATATCGCCGGTGCCGTGTCGATGTATGCCCTGGCCCTGGCTGCCGGTAAGCCCTCGACGCTGCTTGATTGGAACAACAACTTCGCCGAGGACCGCAACAAGTGCGTCTGCACCCACTGCGGTAACGCTCCGAAGAGCTTTGTGCAGAACGAGATTTCGCTCGATACGCTGGGCGTATTGGGTCGCACGCTGGGTAAGGTCAATACCTTCGGTGCCGTGCAGGGTAAGTGTACGGAGGGTGACTTCACCTTCTTCCGCATCTCGACCGACGATACGCTGGGCTGCATCAAGAGCTACCTGGGTAAGGGTCGCATGACGAACGATGCCTATCCGATGGCCGGCTGTATTGCCGTTACGGAGGTGGAGAACCTGCAAAAGCTCCTGAAGTATATCTGCAAGAACGGCTTCGAGCATCACGTTGCTATGGTACGTTCGAACGTAGTGGATATTCTGCAGGATGCCGTGGAAAACTACCTCGGCTGGGAGCTGTATCTGCACGAGTAAATTGTTTCGAAAGGATTTAAGTGGGCGTATCATGCGTTGGTAGGATGACCCCTTAAATCCTTTTTTCTTTCTTACATTTTAATACGACCTCGATGAAACGAGTCCTCCTCTTGGCTGTTGCACTTATGATGCTTGGTGGTGTCAAAGCGCAGAAGCCGGTCTATTTTTATGGCATAGATTTTACGCAAGTGAAATCCTATGGGGAAATGCGTACGGCCGAAGAGTTTAGAACTGCCTTTATGGGAATCAACCGTCTGATGTACACAGAAGCTGATAAATACCATTTTGGGGAGATGCTGGGATGTACCTATCAGACGGACCTTCAGCCAATGCTGGCTCATACGCAGAGAGCCTCTTTTAGTGATGTAGTTTCCTATGGCACGGAGATTCCAATTTTGGATGTCCCTTCCATTGTGCGTGGCTATGAATTGCAACAAAAAGCCGGTCGTGGAATGATATTCATTGCCCGTGTGTTACATAAGTACAACGAGCGTGGTTATTTCTATGCTGTATTGTTCGATATTGCGACGCGTGAAATTATCCTTATGGAGGAGGTGAATGGGCAAGCTCGTGGCTTTGGGTTGCGCAACCATTGGGCTGCTCCTCTTTATCAAATCTCTAAAAATTCGCGTTGGCGGGTCAATTAACGGAAATAATAATCAATTACTAACCGATATGAAACTGAAAACTTTGATGTTGGGTGTTATTGTGGCTGCGTTTGCGGCCTGCACGGCACCCGTAGAGACCGAGCGTGAGGTCTATATCTTCACCGGTCACCGTGAACCGGCTTGGGATGGTCTGCACCTCTTGTATAGCTACGACGGCTACCATTGGGACAGCCTGCAAGGGTCGTGGCTCGAGCCGATGATTGGCAACAAGGCTCCCGAATATTACAACTACCATTCGAACCGGATGGAGAAGGGAAAATATGCACCACAGTCGATGATGCGCGACCCCTCGGTGACGGTCGGTCCCGATGGGACGTTCCACCTGGTGTGGACGTTGGCCTGGTCGGGTGAGTTGGGCTTTGGTTACGCCTCGTCGAAAGACCTCATCCATTGGAGTGAGCAGCGTATCATCCCCGTGATGCAGGGCGAGAAGACGAACAATGTCTGGGCCCCCGAGATTTTCTACGACGACGTGAAGGAGCATTTTATGATTGTCTGGTCGTCGTCGATTCTGCCCGAGAACTATACCGAGGCCGACAAGCTCGGCCAGAATGGTTGTCACCGTGCCTACTACACTACGACGAAGGATTTTGTGGAGTTTGCCCCCAAAAAGCCCTTCTACGATCCGGGCTTCAACTCGATTGACGGCTTTGTGGTGAAGAAGGCCGAGGGTGATTATCGCCTCATTATCAAAGATAATCGCAAGCCCGGTTACAGCGATTTGTTCTGTGTCGAGGCTACGGATGCCGAAGGCCCCTACACGAACCCCACCGAGAAGTTTGCTCCGACCTATTCCGAGGGTGCTTGCGCCATTGAGGTAGGCGGTGAGTGGCTGATTTATTTCGATGTCTATCGTGAGGCACGTTTTGGCGCGGTGAAGACGACCGATTTCAAGAGCTTTACACCGATTGATGATGAGATTTTCATTCCGGCAGGCCATAAGCACGGTACGATTATCAAGGTCAAGGAGTCGGTGCTGAAGGCCCTCTTGGAGGAGGAGGCCGACCGCTATGGTGTTGAGCAATAAGAAGGTAACCTATGAAACGATGGTTTGTAACAGCGTGCGCCCTTGTGGCCACGTTGTCACTTTCGGCACAAAGTGTGCGCCAGGAACAGCTGCTCGACAGGTGGGAGTTTCGTCGTGACCATGAGGTGACGGCACAAACTGCCTGGCAGCAGGTGCGCGTACCGCACGATTGGGCGATTTATGGCCCCTTCTCGCGCGAGAATGACCTGCAAAAGGTGGCGGTGGTGCAGAATGGCGAGAAGGTGGCAACCGAAAAGACGGGTCGCACGGGTGGCCTGCCCTATATGGGCAAAGGTTGCTATCGCACAACGCTACGCATCGATAAGGCCGATGATGCCCGCTACGTGCTGTTGTTCGATGGCGCGATGAGCGAGGCGCAGGTCTTTGTGAATGATAAGCAGGTGGGTTATTGGCCCTATGGCTACAACTCGTTCTACTGCGATGCCACGGAGGCGGTCAAGGAGGGCGAAAATCGGGTGGTTGTGCTGCTCGAAAATAAGCCCCAATCTTCGCGCTGGTATCCGGGTGCAGGACTCTATCGCAAGGTACGCCTGCTGACGCTCCCTGCGGTTCATGTGCCGGTGTGGGGGACGCAGATTACGACACCGTACGTGAGCGAGGAATATGCCTCGGTGACCGTGAAGACCCAAATCGAGGGGGTGCCTGCCAATAGCCCCGTGACGCTCCGTACCGAGATTCGGGATGCCGAGGGTAGGGTGGTCGGCGAGAAGTGCGACAGCCGTAACCTCTACTATGGGATGCCCTTCGAGCAGCACCTGACCGTGGATAAGCCGAAATGCTGGTCGCCCGAAACGCCCTACCTCTATACGGCCCATACGACCGTCATCTACGATGGACGCGAGACGGATAGCTATACGACCCGCTTTGGCGTGCGCACCATCGAATTGCGTGCCGACAAGGGCTTCTTCCTCAATGGCAAATTGCGTAAATTCAAGGGTGTATGTCTGCACCACGACCTCGGTCCGTTGGGTGCAGCCGTCAATAAAGCGGCCATCCGTCGTCAGCTTACGCTGCTCAAGGAGATGGGTTGCGATGCCATTCGTACCTCGCATAATATGCCTGCGGAGGAGTTGGTGGAGTTGTGCGACGAGATGGGCTTTATGATGCAGCTCGAGCCGTTCGATGAATGGGATGTGGCCAAATGCCAAAACGGCTATCACCGCTTCTTTGACGAGTGGGCCGAGAAGGATATGGTCAATATGTTGCGCCACTACCGCAACAACGCCTCGGTGGTGATGTGGTCGGTGGGTAACGAGGTGCCGACCCAACGCACAACGGGTGGCTATAAGGTGGCCTCGTGGTTGCAGGAGATTTGCCACCGCGAAGACCCTACGCGCCCCGTGACGTGCGGCATGGACCAATTCCCGACCGTCCTGAAGAATGGCTTTGCTGCGCAGTTCGATGTGGCGGGCTTCAACTACCGCGTGCATTACTACGAGGAGGGCTACAAGACCCTGCCGCAGAACCTGATTCTCGGCTCGGAGACCACCTCGACCGTCAGCTCGCGTGGCGTCTATCATTTCCCGGTCGAGCAGCTGAAGAATGCCATCCATCCCGACAATCACTCCTCGTCCTACGATTTGGAGTGCTGCTCGTGGTCGAATCTGCCCGATTTGGATTTTGCCGTCAATGATGACTTCCCGTGGCTGATTGGTCAGTTCGTCTGGACCGGTTTCGACTATCTGGGTGAACCCTCGCCCTACGATACGGATGCCTGGCCCAACCACTCCTCGATGTTCGGTATCATCGATTTGGCCTCGATTCCCAAGGACCGTTATTGGCTCTATCGCTCGATTTGGAACACCGAGGCGGAGACTCTCCACATCTTGCCGCATTGGAATTGGAAGGGACGTGAGGGTGAGGTAACCCCTATCTTTGTCTATACCTCTTACCCCGAGGCGGAACTCTTCATCAACGGCAAGAGCCAGGGGCGTCGTGCGAAAAATCCCGGCACGCACCAGGAGCGTTATCGCCTGATGTGGAACGAGGTGAAATATGAACCCGGTGAGGTGCGCGTTGTGGCCTACGACAAGGCAGGCAATGTGGCGGCTGAAAAGCGTGTCGTAACGGCCGGTAAGGGGTATCGTTTGCTCATCGAGGCGGACCGCACAACGCTCGAAAAGTCGGGCGAAGATTTGGCCTACCTCACCGTGAGTGTGGTGGATAAGGCGGGAAATCCCGTGCCGACCGAGAGCCGCGAAGTGAAGGTCGAGGTGTCGGGAGCTGCGCGATTCCGTGCCATGGCCAATGGCGACCCCACCTCGCTCGAACTCTTCCACCTGCCCCATATGAAACTCTTCAGTGGCAAACTCACGGCGATTGTCGAGAGCGGTACCACGGCGGGCGATGTGGAGGTGACGGTCTCGGCCAAGGGACTGAAACCGGCAACGATTCGTCTGCGGGTCGAGTAATACCTATTTTTATTATAGAAGGGCTGCTCGGAATATTTGCCGAACAGCCCTTTTTTTGTACCTTTGCGCCAAAGAGTAGTCACTATGGAAGAGAAAGAGTTTTATAATCAGTTTGAGGAGAAGATGCAGATGGAGTTGTTGAAACTCTGCACCTCGAAGGGTCGCCTGGAGGGTACGTTGCTTTCGTCCGAGGATATTGACGAGCGGTGGAAGGAGTATGCCCCGCACTATATGGCCGATGCGGTGAGCCAGCTGAACGACTATCCCGCTGCCGCCATGGCTTGGGCCGGTTATGTCGGTATGGCCGTAGCGAACCGTTGGGACGAGGATTGGGCCTCATATGCAACCGAGCCTTACGAGAAGTTGCACGGCAAGGAGGGCTTTGATGATATGGATGAACATATCGTGCAGGAGATTCTGGGCCTTACGCTCGGGAGCGATGAGGCACAGGCCATCGAGGATACGATGCGCAGTTGCGCCCACCTGGCCATCACGCTGATTCGTCGTGAGCAAATCGAGGCGCAGAGTACGAAGGCCTTCTACGTCTTTGCCCGCACGACCCGCGCTATGTTCCGCATCGGTGCCGCCATGGAGCTGAAACGGTTGGGCTATCGTTTCGAAAAGGCGAATCTCGCGGAAGTGAATTAAGAGGAAAGAGCGAAGAGGAAAGAGCGAAGAGCAAAGAGGAAAGAGTTGTGCTTTCCTCTTTTTTTGTATGGTCTTTGCAGCGTGGTGTGGTTGCACAAAACACGTTAGACCATGAAAAAATATCGTTGCATTGTTTGCGAATGGATTTACGACCCTGCGTTGGGTGACCCCGATTCGGGAATTGCACCCGGAACTCCTTTCGAGGAGATTCCCGACAACTGGACCTGCCCCGTATGTGGCGTCGGTAAGGAGCATTTCGAACCGCTCGAAGAGTGACAAAAAAAAGATGGAGCATTACGGCTCCATCTTTTTTGTTACTTGGTCCACTGCTCAAGCCATTGTTCCAACTCGGCTGTCCATTCCCGTTTGTAGGGCATCCACTCCTCGTAGCCCCAGCCGTGGCCTCCCGAAGGGTAGATGTGTAGGGCGGCCTGAATCTTCTTTTCGCGCAGAGCCAGGAAGTAGTCGATGCTGTTTTGGCACGGCACCGTCCTATCGTCGGCCGAGCAGAGCAGGAAAGCGGGCGGTGTATCCACTTTGACCTGCTTCGAGGCCCAATAGCGATTGACCGCCTCGTCACTCTCGTCACCCATCAGGAGCGACTTTGCGTGCCACTTGCTCATGGTGATAAAGGGGTAGAAGAGAATCTGGAAATCGGGGCGGTTCTCTTTAGCGGTGAATTGCGTAGCGGCCTGGGCAGCCAGATTACCTCCGGCCGAGGCCCCCATGATGCCGACCTTTGCGGGGTCGATGTTCCACTCCGAAGCCCGCACGCGCAGGGTGCGAATCGCCTCCAGTGCATCGCTAATCGGAATCGAAATGTCGCCATTGGGCATACGGTATTTCAGCACGGCGTAGGTGATGCCCTGCTTGTTGAACCAGGTGGCCATGTCGTGGCCCTCGTGGTTCATGGCCAAGCGACGATAGCCGCCACCCGGGCAGGAGATAATGGCCGGAGCGTTGGGCGTAGGCGAGGGGTAGATGTAGAGCGTGGCACGCGAGATGTTGGCGACACGGCCGTTTTCGAGGGGCTGTTCAGGCCCCGTCAGACCATTCTCTTTCGGTGCGCCATTGGGCCAGAGGTCAACGACGATGGGTTGGGGTTGCGCGACGGCATAGCCGACAGCCGTCATGAGCAGCAACAGGGTTAGCAATCTTTTCATGGTGTAATCAGGTAATAATTGGTTGATAAGAACAAAGTTAAAAAGAAATGGCGGAAGAATCAACAAAAAAATGCTAACTTTGTCTATCATCCTAAAAAACGTAGTGGCTATGAAGCGTAAAAATGTAGCATTGGCCCTTTCGAGCGGAGGCCCCCGCGGCTTTGCCTATATTGGTGCCATCGAAGAGTTGTTGGCGCGTGGTTATACGATTACCTCCGTGGCCGGCACCTCCATCGGCTCGTTGGTTGGTGGCGTCTATGCAGCGGGTCGGTTGAGCGAATTCAAGGAGTGGCTCTTTACGCTCGATGGGTGGAAAGTCTTTTCGCTTATGGACCTTTCGATGAGTAAAAACCACTTCGTGAAGGGCGAAAAGATTATTGCTGCCATGATGGAGGTGGTCCCCGATGTCGATATCGAAACCCTGCCGATACCGTTTCGTGCCGTGGCGACCGATTTATACACCGGCGAAGAGGTGGTGTTCGACAGCGGAAAACTCTTTACGGCCATCCGCGCCTCCATCTCGATTCCTTCGCTTTTTCGCCCCGTGCCGCATGGCCTGACCACCCTCATCGATGGCTTTATTGCCAACTGCCTGCCTTTGGATAGGGTGGTGCGACAAGAGGGGGATTTGTTGGTGGCCTTCGATGTGAACGATATCAACGTAGAGCGTATTCGTGAGACGCTGGCCAGAGAACACACCGCCCTGCAACGCGATGAGGACTTCGAACAACGCAAGCGTACCGAGATTCGAGCCGTGTGGGAACAGGCGCAGGCGATGACCGATACCACCTTTGTCGAGCGGGTGCGCTATGTGGGTGCCAATGCCTTGCCGCTCTTACGTGAGTGGTGGAACTACACGGAGCAGTATGATGAAGATACGGCCATGATTTATGGTGGCTCGTATTATAACCTGATTGACCGCTCGTTCAGCCTGATGAACCACCGCCAGACCGAACTCTCGATTGCGCTCCACCGGCCCGATGTGGTGGTACGGATGCCCTTCGATGCCTATGGCGACTTGGCCGATTATGCCAAGGCGGAGGAGATTTCGGAGTTGGGTCGCCGCCTGATGGCCGATGCGTTGGATAGATATGAAGAGTAAAGAGGAAAGAGGAAAGAGCGAAGAGCGAAGAGTGTAAAGTTTCTTAAGGTAGCTTAAGGGAGTATGATGCAGCGCCACAAAGTGCGCTCCAAATTTCCACCCATTGCGCCAGCGGTAATAAAGGATGCAT